>JAHJME010000005.1 GCA_018821435.1 Alphaproteobacteria bacterium | reverse complement strand
GGCTGGAGGCGCGCCTGCCGGGCGAGGCCGCGGAGGCGCCGGCCCGCCGCGTCGCGATCATCGGCGCGGGTATCGCCGGGGCCGCCACGGCCCGCGCCGTCCGCGCTCTGGGCAGCGAGGCGGTGGTGATCGAGGCCGACCGGCCCGGAGCCGGCAGTTCCGGCAACCCGGCCGCCCTGGTCACGCCGCGCCTGGACGCCGGACTGGGCGACGCCGCGCGCCTGTTCGCCCAGGCGTTCGGCCGCGCGGTGCAGCTCTACGGACAGGTTCCGGGCGCGGTGCTGTCCCAGGGCGTCCTGCAACTCGCCGCCGACGCCCGCGACGCCGACCGCTTCGCCCGTGTCGCGGTGTCCGACATCTTCGAGCCGGACGCCTTGGCGTTGCTGGACGCCGAGACTGGAACCGCGCGGCTGGGCGAACCCGCGCCGGTGACCCTGGACCAGGGCGCGGCCCAGGTCGTCGCGCCGGCCCCGATCCTGGCGGCCTGGATCGGCCAGACCCTGACCGGCGCGGTCGCCGCGATCGAACCCGACGGCGACGGCTGGCGGCTGCTGGACGCCGACGGCGCGGAGATGCTGCGCGCCGACGCCGTGATCCTGACCGCCGGCCTGGCGTCCCGCGACCTGAACGCGACGGTTCCTCTGCAGCCCGTGCGGGGTCAGGCCAGTTGGACCGACGTGGCGATTCCGACACCCACCGCCGCCTGGGGCGGCTATGTCGTGTCCACGCCGGACGGCCTGCTGTTCGGCGCCACCCACGACCGCGACGACGCGGACACCGGCCTGCGCGACGAGGACCACGCGCGCAACCTGGCGAGCCTGGCCACCGCGCTTCCGGCGCTGGCCGCGCAGGTCGCCGGGCGCCCGCTGCAGGGCCGCGCCTCGGTCCGCGCCGTCACCCCCGACCGGACGCCCATCGCCGGCCAGGTCGCGCCGGGCCTCTTCGCCCTCACCGGCTTCGGATCGCGGGGCTTTTCGCTGGCGCCGCTGCTGGCCGAGCACGTGGCCGCCCTGGCCCTCGGCGCCCCCTCGCCCATCGACCGCGCGCAGGCCGACCTGGTGGCGCCGGACCGGTTCGCCCGCCGCGCCGCACGCCGCCGTTCCTAGGCTCCGTGAACAAGCCTATGTTGGCGCGTCTCCGGGGGACGTTCTGGGGCAGAGGACTTCGACCATGAACTGGACTGCCGTCCTATCCCGCGCCGCCACGAGCCTCGCGGCGCTGAGCCTTGCCGCGTCGACCCCGGCGCTGGCCAAGTCGCCGCTCGAGCCGGCCGCCGCCGCCAAGCCCAGGAGCCAGTGCTTCTGGACCCGCCAGGTGAACAGCTTCGCGTCCGACGACGACAGCATCGTCAACGTTCGGGTGGGCGTGAAGGATGTCTACCAGATGGAGATGTTCGGCCGCTGCACGGACGTGGACTGGAACAACAGCATCGCCCTGGTCTCGCGCGGCGGATCGCAGATCTGCACGGGCATGGACGCCGAGATCATCTCGCCCTCGCCCATCGGTCCGCAGCGCTGCCCGGTCAGCAAGATCCGCAAGCTGACGCCCGACGAGATCAAGGCGCTGCCGAAGCACGCCCGGCCCTAGGGCAAGGGAAGGCGGGACGCCGACCTTCTCCGGCGTCCCGCCTCGTCAAATCCTAGAACTGCGCCTTGAGTCCGAGCTGGAAGGTCCGGCCCAGGAAGTAGGCGTTCGTGTAGTCGTAGTTGTACTGGCTGCGCGTGAACGGCGGATCCTTGTCGAAGATGTTGATGATCCCCGCCGTCACCTGAACGTCCTGCCAGGGTAGGGTCCCGGTGTAGATCAGGTCGTTCAGCACCTCGTCCTTGGTCTTGAGGATCGACGCGCCGACGATGTTGTCGGTGCCGGCCTTGAACCGCGTCGTCCAGCGCAGGTTGTGCCCATTTCGATTGAACTGGATGTACGCGTTCGCCCGAATGTCCGGGTACGAATAGAAGGCGCTCAACAACTCCGACTTGCCGGCGCGGTCCAGGGCGGGGGCGATGGTGAACCCATCCAGGGTGATCAGGGCTCCTCGCTTGTACTCGATGGTGTAGGTGCCCTCGACACCCAGGGTCAGGTCGCCGTCCCAAAGCAGTTCCGGGAACACATAGCTGGCCTGGAAGTCGATCCCGGAGGTGTCCACGCTCGGCCCGTTGATCAGGTTGGCCGTAACGCCCAGCAGATTGGCGGGGCGGCAATCGTTGGTCGCGGGATTGCCATCGTCCGCGAACTGGAAACGAGCCCGGAAGGTGGCGTTCGAGCACTGCCAGGTGGACTCGGTGGCGCTCGGGAACATGGTCGAAACCAAGGACGCGGCCGTTTCGTTGGTCAGCTCGTCTTTGAACTTGAACCGGAAGTAGTCGACCGTGGCCCGGAAGTTACCGGCCGAGACGATCAGGCCGAGGTTGTAGGTGTCAGCCGTCTCGGGTTTCAGGTTCGGGTTGTTGTTGGTGAGCACCGGCCGGTACAGCGAGCCCACACCCGGCAGGTTGAATTGCGCCAAGTTGCGGACGAAGCCCGGCGTCACATCCCGCTGCAGCGGGGCGCGGAAGGTGGAGCCCGCCGATCCGCGCACGGCCAGCCAGTCCACGATCTGCCAGCGGGCCGAGATTTTCGGGTTGGTGGTCCCGCCGATCGTGCCGCCGTATTCCTCGTACCGGATCGCGCCGGAGATCTCGAAGTTGTCGAACACCGGGATCTTCACTTCGGCGAACAGCGAACTCACCGTCCGATCGATGTCGATCTCCTGCACCGCCGAATAGAAGGTGTGGGCGCCGGTGCCGCCCGAGCAGATCGGCAGGCCATCGCCGAAGGGCTGGCTGTCGACGCAGGGCGCACTGTTGATGTCATAGAAGTCCGGCACGTTGACCTGCAGCCGGTCGTAGCGCCACTGCGCGCCCACGGCCCAGCCGATCTCGCCGCCAGCCAATTCGATGGGCAACCGGCCGTTGAAGACCAGCTCGCCCACGGCCAGCTCGGTATAAGTGTCGGCCACGAGCGGCTGGCGCAGCCAATTCAGCAGCTCCGGCTTATCGTTGTTGGCGGCGGCGTTGTAGAATGGGTTGGGCACGCCCAGCGCCGGATTACCCTGGTAGGCGTTGGCGAAGGGGTTGAACCACTGGCAGGCCCCCGCGCCCGGCGTGCCGGTGACGGGATTGCACCCCGGTCCGCCCAAGCCGCGCAGGGCCAGTTGCAGGCGCGTCACCGATATATCCGGCCCGGCCCCGCCCTCGCCGTGGTTGCGCTGGTAGGTCGCCGAAGCGCTGACCCCGATGTCGTTGAAGATGCTGCCACGCAGTGAACCACCGACGCGGAACGCCGTCGCCTGGCGCCGCTGCTCGTCGGCGCCGTGATCGAACAGCGGGTTGCCGCCATAACCCTCGGGCCGCCAGGCGGTCTGTGAGGTTATGACCCCGTTGGCCGCGGCGTTGGCGCAGATCGCCGCATTGGCCCCAGCGCAGTTCGCCGGCACGGCGAGGTAAGCGAGCAGGCCAGGGTTGTTGGCTGGGACGTAGAACCGCGATTGCTGGTTCAGGCCCACCGCAGGATAGGGCGAGGTCCCGCCGCCCGGCGAGCCGCCGGATGCCAGGATCGGCGTCGGGAACTGGGTCGTCGACTGCGCGGGTGAGACCCGCTCCTGATCGACGGTGTGACGGGCCCACAGCAGTTCGCCGTGGAAATTCCAGCCTTCCGCGACCTCGAAATTGAGCTGGCCGAAGACTTGGTAGTGATCCTCGTCGTTCACCAGGTTGTCGTACTGGGTGAACTGGAAGCGGCAGCCCGAGGCCGGCGCCGCGGCGTTCACCAGGGTGCCGCCCAACTCGGTGCAGCCGTTGTCCAGGAACGATTGGCTGAACGTGCCGGAGGCCAGTTGAGCGGCCGTGCCGGTCTGGAACACGCCGGGGTTCGAGGCCGTGGACCAACCGCCGAAATTGTTCTCGGCGAACGGCCGCAGCGCCCAGTCGCGGTCGGTGGTGCGCAGTTCGCTGCGGCGGCGATAGGTGGCGGTCAGCAGGGCGTCGCCGGCGTCGAACTTCCAGCCCCGCGCCACGCTGATGTCGTAGTCGCCCCTCGAGCCCTTGATCCCCGTGTAGTTGGCCGTCGCTTCCCAGCCGTCCAGGTCGCGACGGGTGATGAAGTTGACCACCCCGCCCACGGCGTCCGATCCATAAGTCGCCGCGGCGCCGTCCTTCAGGATCTCGATACGGCCGATGGCGATGCTTGGAATGAAGTTGATATCAACCGACTCGATGGCGATGGCCGCAGGCGAACTGGCCATACGCTGGCCATTGAAGAGCACCAGGGTCCGGGCCGAACCGAAGCCCCGCAGGTTGACCGTGGCGGCCCCCGCCGCGGTGCCGAGGAAGCGGTTCGACTCGCCGATCGAGCTCTGCGCGGCCGTGATGTTCTTGACCAGGTTCACCGTGGTGGGCGAGCCCTGCTTCTGCAGATCCTGGGCGCCGATGACATCCACCGGCAGGGCGGCGTCCTCGGGCGTCCCGGCGATGAACGAGCCGGTGACGACCACCTCCTCGACCTCGGCCGGAGCGGCCCTCTGAGCCGCTGCGGCGCCCGCCACAGCGAGCGAAAAGACGACGGCCAGCATCGAGCCGCCGCAGAGTGAGCTGCGTCTGTTCATTTGGTTTCCTCCCCGAAGGTCCGACCAGCATCTGGCGTGCGGGTTCCGTGGCCTTGGAGAGAGGATGATCGCGTGTGTTTTCCGGCTGCGCCACAGGATTCCGTTGGGGAAGCGTACCCGACTTCGGAATAACGCCGCCCTTATCGCAAATGCGTTTGTCGGAATAAGGTCTTTAATTTCCGCAGGTTGATCACCATTTGCGCCAACCTGAACTCCGATAACCTGGTATAGATTTAGCGTTGCGCCAAGGACACATAACGGCGGGATTTTTCGAATCCGAGGTTTGGTTCGGCTCAAAAGAAAGACGCCGCCGGCTGGGCCGGCGGCGTCAGGGTTCGCAGCTTGGGACTGCGGTCTAGAACTTCTTGACGGCGCTCACCTTGATCGTGCGGCCCAGCGGGCTGCCGGTGAACGGGTCATAGCCCAGGTCGAGACGGGCGAACGACGGATCCTTGTCGAACACATTGTCCACCGCCACGGTCACCGTGGTGTCCCACGGCAGGCTGGCCCGATAGAGGAAGTCCACCGTCACCTGGGCGTCGATCTTCTGACCCGCGTTGGTCAGCGGCACCGCGGCGTTGGCCGCATCGCGCACCACGTTCGGCGGGAACGGCGAAAGCCGCTGATCGACGTAGCTGTCGATGTAGCTCAGCGACAGCCGGGCCGTGTGGATCTCGTAGTTGTACTCGACGTAGGCGTTCGCCTTCCATTGCGGGATTGGGTAGATCTGGGTCTGGTAGTTCAGCTTGCCGACGCCCTCGAACGCCGGGCTGACGACCACCCCTTCGACCGTCGTGGCGGCGACCTTGTACTTGTTGACGTAGGTCATGCTGCCGCCGATGTGGCCGCGACCGCCGAAGACGCTGTCGATGTCGTAGTCCGCCTGGATATCGATACCGTCGGTCTTCACCGCGCCGCCATTAATCGCCTGGGTGCGGATGCGTGAGAGCGCCGCGACGCTGCAGGCGCCGTTGAACGTGAAGCGCGACTGCAGCGCGGCCAGGGCGGTCTGTCCGCAGTTGCCCGTGCCGGCGCCGGTCGGGAACAGAGTGTTGAAGATGCCGCCGACGGGCTCGACCACCAGCGGGTTTTTGAAGTCGAAGTTCCAGAAGTCCACCGTGGCCCGGAACGGGCCGGACTTCACGATCAGGCCGACGTTGTAGGTGGTGGCCTTCTCGGGATCGAGGTTGGGATTGCCGACCACGTCGACCGCGCGGAACGCGCCGCCCAGGAACTGCAAACTGGTCACCTGGCCGGGGTCCAGCGAGGTCAGCGGCGGCGCCCGGAACGTGGTGCCCAGCGAGCCGCGGAGCGCCAGGATGTCCGTGAACTGCCAGCGTGCCGAGACCTTCGGATTGAACGTCGAGCCGCCCTTGGCGCCGTAGTCTTCGTAGCGGGCCGCGCCGGTCACCTGGAACTTGTCGGTGAACGGCAGGGCGATTTCGCCGAAGCCGGCCCAGACGTCACCCTGCAGGTCGGACGGCGTGCCGCCGCCCAGGAACATGAAGGGGCCGTTGCGCACGGTGCAGTTGGTGACGCCCGCATTGGGCGTGTCGATGCAGGGGGTGACGGTCAGGTCCGACAGCGGGTCGTACTTCGCCTCGTACCAGTTCTTCCGGTACTGACCGCCGATGGCCCACCCGATGGCGCCGCCGCCCAGCTCCATGCCGGTCAGTTCGCCGTTGAACACCAGGTCGGCGACGAACAGCTCGGTCTGCGCCCGGGTCGTGGTCTTCTGGAAGAACCAGCGGATCAGCTCGGGGTCGTTGGCGACGGTGGCGCTGTAGTTCGGGTTCACCTGGCCGGTCTGGTAGTTGGACTGGATGGCGTTGGAGAACGGGTTGAAATACTGGCAGCCGCCCACGCCGGGGGTCCCGGTGGCGGGGTTGCAGCCCGCGCCGCCCAGGCCGCGCAGCGCCTGCTGGAAGCGGCTGACGACGGTGTCGTAGCCGAACCGGACCAGCTTCTCGCGCATGTAGGTGGCGCTGGCGTCATAGCCGATGCCGTTGCCGAACTCGCCTTTGATCCCACCCGAGACGCGATAGGCCTCGAACTTGCGGCCGCCGGTGGACGAGCCGTCGCCGAACAACGGGTTGCCGCCCTCGGCCAGCGGCCGATACAGCACGCCGGGGATGTAGGCGCCGGTGGCGAAGGCCGGGATTTGCGTGGGGTTCTGCGTCCGGTAGAGCGCGAAGCCCGGGTTGCTGGACGGCACGAAATAGCCGGCGCTCAGGCCCGAGGTGGCCGCCGGGTTGGTCGCCGAGGTCGGGACCTGCAGCGCCAGGTACGACGGCGAGGTCCGCCATTCCGGCGTGTTGGTCTTGGAATAGAACCCTTCCAGGTGGACGGTGGTCTTGTCGTCCAGCTTCCAGTTGGTCTCGCCGTAGAGCTGGTAGCGGTTTTCCTTCTCCTGGATGTTGTCGTACGGCGTGTAATTGAACAGGCAGGTCGGCGTCGTGCCGCTGAACGACGGCAGGCCGCCCAGGGGCACGCATCCGGCGTCGCGCTGGAGGCCGGCGGCCGGGGAGAACGGCAGCGGCGAGCCCACCGCGGCGCCGGGCGCCAGGGGCAGGAACGCGGTCACCGAATTGCCGGACGAGAACCCGGTCTCAGGGCTGGTGAAGTAGCCGGGCTGGGTGAACTTGCGGTCGCCGACCGACAGCTGCGAGCGGTGCTGGTAGCCGCCGGCGATCATGACGTTGAAGTTGTCCCAGACCTTGCCCCAGACGCCCTTGGCGTCCCAGTCGCCGCTGGCGCCGTCGATGTACTTGTAGGAGCCGCCGACCTCGAGGCCGTCGACGTCCTTGCGGGTGATGAAGTTGACCACGCCGGCGATGGCGTCCGAGCCGTACGTCGCCGCAGCGCCGTCCTTCAGCACTTCGATCCGGCCGATGGCGGCCTGGGGCAGGACGTTGATGTCCGGCGCCGCGCCGTTCAGCGTGGGGGCGTTGACCAGCCGGTGGCCGTTCCACAGCACCAGGGTCCGGGCCGGACCGAGGCCGCGCAGGTTGATGGTGGCCGAGCCTTCCGCGCCCTGGGCGCGGGCGTCGAACTGGTTGGTGTCGCCGAGCACCCCGTTGGAGATGGTCAGCGACTTCATCAGCTCGACGGGGTTGGGGCTGCCCTGCTTTTCCAGTTCGTCGGCGCCCAGGACGTCGACCGGCAGGGCCGCGTCCTCCGGGGTGCCGCGGATGAACGAGCCGGTGACCACGACCTCGCCGATCTCGGTCGCGGTAGATGACTTGGCCTGGGCTATGGCTTGACCCGATGCGCCGAGCGCCATGGCGGCGGCAAGCACGGATGCGCTGCAGAAGAATCTGCCTTTGGACATCGATTTTCCTCCCCTCGGCAGCCTCTGTTGGCGGGCCAGCCTGAGTGTGAGGATATTGAGGCTGTTTATTTCAGCTTAGCCACAGGAATTTCGCTGTTCGGCCAATACCGGCTGAAACAGCGGCGCTGGCGCAACACCTTGTAGCGTAAGGGTTTGCGCGCCGTCCGGGCTTTGGGCCGGATTTGACAAAGGCGCCGATTCTTCGAAATCGACTGCGGGAGCGTCCGGCCGCCGACCTTGTCCGGGCGCAGGCCGCGCGTTGTTCGGCGAGGTTCGCAGCCTCGGCTACGCCCTGGGCGCGAATCCAGTTGCGCGGCCCGTTGCGGCGCCTTCACTTTGTGTGGTGGCGCTTCCGGCCTGTTGGCGGGCGCGCCGGTCGGGGGATTCTGATGGACTTGGGTTGGCGCGTTCGCGAAGCGGGCGGCAGGCTGGTGGGCGAGCCGACGGGACGGGTCGATGAGACCACCTGGGAGGCGTTCTCCGCGCACCTGACGGCGGCGGTGCATCAGGCCGCGGCGGCGGGGACGCCCCTGATCATCGACATGAGCGGACTGGACTACATGTCGTCGCGCGGCCTGCGCGCGCTGACCATCGCGCGCCGCGAGGCCGGCGAGGCCACGCCGATCACCCTGGCGGCGCCCAACGACCGGATGCGGGAGATCTTCGCGATCAGCCGCTACGACAAGCTGTTCAAGATCGTCGACGACGTCGATTCAGACGCCTGAACGGCGGCGAAGGGGGCTTCCATGCTGGTACGTTTCTGGGGCACGCGCGGCTCACTGCCGGTGGCGCAGCAGGCCGGCGCGATCCAGGCCAAGATCGCCCAGGCGCTCGTGGCCGGGAGCGGACGCACATTCGCCGACGTGGCGGAGGCCGACGCCTTCGCCCGCGCCAACCTCGACTTCGCCACCTACGGCGCCTACGGCGGCGCGACCTCCTGCGTGGAGATCGAGGGCGCCGACAGCGCCTTCCTGGTCTGCGACATGGGCTCGGGCCTGCGCGAGTTCGGCATCGACTCGTTCCGGCGGATCGCCGGCGGCCACGCGCCGGTCTACCACTTCTTCCTGTCCCACCTGCACTGGGACCACATCATGGGCTTCCCGTTCTTCGGCCCGGCCTTCAATCCCGCCGCCACCATCGTGATCCACGCGGGCCACGAAGACGCCGAGATCGCGCTCCGCCGCCAGCAGGAGGAGATTTCGTTCCCGGTGCCGTTCGACTGGCTGCGGGCCAAGTTCGAGTTCGTCGTCCACAAGCCGGGCGAGCCCTTCGAGGTGGACGGCGTGACGGTCTCGCTCTGCGCCCAGCACCACAGCCACGACAGCTACGGCTACCGGTTCGAGAGGGAGGGCCGCTCGGTCGTCTATTCCACTGACAGCGAGCACAAGATCGACACCATGGACGCCGAGGCGGCCTTCGAGGCCTTCTTCGCCAACGCCGACCTGGTGATCTGCGACACGATGTACTCGCTGGGCGACACCGTCAGCCTCAAGCAGGACTGGGGGCATTCCTCCAACATCGTGGCCGTCGACCTGTGCCGCGCGGCCCGGGCGAAAACGCTGGCGCTCTTCCATCACGAACCGACCTATACGGACCAGGACATCCAGCGCATGCACGCTGAGACGGTCCGTTACGAGGAGCTGGTCCGCGCCGATCGGCCTGCATTGGAGGTGATCTGCGCCTATGACGGACTCGAGGTCGCCGTCTGACGCCCTGAGTGAACTGGACGCGGGCGCCAAGCTCCGCGTCCGGATCGCCGGCCTGGGCGCGGCTCTCGCGGTCGCGCTGATGGTGCTGTTCGGCGGCCACCTGGTGCGCCAGCCGCTCTACGACCTGTTCCAGACCCTGGCGCCGGCGCCCGACGTGTCGCGCAAGGTGCATGTGGTGGTCATCGACGCCGACAGCCTGCGCGACGTCGGCGGCTGGCCGTGGACGCGCTTCTACCTGGCCCGGCTGGTCGAGCAGATTTCGGAGCGGGGCGCGGCCGTCATCGGCTTCGACATCCTGTTCCCCGAGCCGGACCGCCTGGCGCCGTCCGAATTCACCAGCATCTACAACGAACTACCCGCGCCCATGGCCCAGCAAATCCAGGGCCTGCCGTCCATGGACGCGGTGTTCGCCCGGGTGGTCGGCCGCAACCCCGTGGTGCTGGCCCGCGCCGGGGTGACGCAGGAGTCGTTCGACCTCACCGACGACCCCACCCCGCCCCTGCCGCCCGAGGCGCAGTTCACCGGCAAGGTCCCGACCGAGATGCTGGCCTTCCCCTCGGTGGTGGCGAACATCCCCCTGCTGGACGGCGCGCCCCTGGGCCACGGGCTGGTCAACGGCGATCGCGATTCCGACGGCCTGGTCCGGCGCGTGCCGCTGTTCGCCAAGGCGGCCGGCTATCTGACGCCCAGCTTCGCCGTCGAACTGGTCCGCGTCGCCGAGGGCGCCGATCAGGTCGAGCTGCAAAGCGACGGCCGGCGGCTGGCGGCGGTGAAGGTCGGCGGCCACCGCGTGCCCGCCGGGCCGGACGGCCAGCTGCTCATGCGCTTCGGCGACTGGCGGAAGACCCAGACCACCTCGGCCGTGGACGTGCTGCGCCAGGGCCAGAAGCCCGACCAGTTCAAGGATCAGATCGTCATCATCGGCCTGGCCAGCGCCGGCACCTCCGACGTGACCAGCACGCCCCGCGCCAGCTCGATCTACGGCGTCTATGTCCAGGCCCAGGCGGTGGACGCGATCCTGCGCGGCGCGGCGCTGCGCCGGCCGGTCTGGGCGGCGCCGATCGAGTGGGGCATCGGCTTCAGCCTGGTGATCATCTCGTTCCTGGGCGTGCAGCGCGCGCCCATGGCGCTGGTGCTGGTCGGCGCCGCGGCCGAGATCGTCCTGGCCTTCGGCGCCAGCTGGGTCGCCTTCTCCCACAACCTGCTGCTGGACCCCTTTCCGATGCTGGCCCCCGGCGCGGCCAACTCGGCGGTGATGGTCGCCCTGCTGTTCGTGGAGGGCCGCCGCGTCCAGGCCCGGCTGCGCGGCGCGCTGGAGGACGAGCGCCTGAGTGCGGCCCGGATCTCGGGCGAACTGGCCGCCGCCAGCGAGATCCAGTCCGGCATGCTGCTGCCCCGCGCCGAGCTGGACCGCGTCTCGCCCGCCGTCGAGATCGACGCCCTGCTGCAGTCAGCCAAGACCGTGGGCGGCGACCTCTACGACGCCTTCCTGTTCGACGACGGCCGGGTCTGTTTCCTGGTGGGCGACGTCACCGGCAAGGGCGTGCCCGCCTCGCTGTTCATGGCCCTGTCCAAGGCCCTGTCGCGCAGCCTGCTGGTGCGGCCCAACACCAGCCTCCAGGCCGCCGTGCGCGAGATCAACGCCGAGCTGTCGCGGGACAACCGCCAGGCCATGGCGGTGTCGCTGCTGGTGGGCGTGCTGCACCCCGACACCGGCCAGCTCGACCTCTGCTGCGCCGGCCATGAGAACCCGCTGATCGTCGACGCCCAGGGCGTGGTGCGCGAGCTGAAGCTGGACGGCGGCCCGCCGCTCTGCGTGGACGAGACCTTCCCCTACCCGGAAGAGATCCACCGCCTGGAGCCCGGCGAGGTGCTGGTGGCGTTCACCGACGGCCTGAGCGAGGCCCAGGCGCCGGACGGCGCCCTGTTCAGCCGCAAGCAAGTGTTCGACGCCCTGAGCCAGGCCTCGAAGGCCCCGACCCTGGTGGGCATGATGGACAGCGTCGTGGCCCAGGTGCGGGCGTTCGAGGCCGGGGGCGAGCCCTCCGACGATCTGACGGTGATGGCGCTGCGTCTGCGCCGTCCGGCCTAGCGCAGGATCACTTCGACCCTGCGGTTGCCCGGCTCGCTGACGTTGTCATCGGTCGGCACCCGCAGCTCGCGCTCGCCACGGCCGGTGACCTTGGCGTTCTCGAACGGCAGGCCCTGCTTCACCAGCGCCGCGCGGATCTCGATGGCGCGGTCCAGCGACAGCTTGTCGTTCAGCTCCGCACTGCCGGTCGTGTCGGTGTGGCCGGTGATCTGGATCTCGGAGTCCGCCTTGGCGGCGGCGCGCAGGGCCTCCAGCACCGGCATCGATTCCGGCGTCAGGTCGGTCGTGCCCTCGACGAAGTACATGACGTAGACGCGGGGCGCGAAGGGCGTCCAACTCATCAGGCCGGACCAGAAACCCGCCTTCGCCGCCTTCACCTTGACGCTCTTGCCGCCGATCTTGGCCTGGGTGTCGCCGGAGGTGAGCGCGCCCACCTCCTTGCCCGTCTTGGGATCGAACACCGCCACCGACCCGGACTTGGCTGTCCCGGCGTCGTTCAGCAGCGTCACGTCCGCCGTGGACGCGCAACCGCAAAGCAGGCCGGCGAGCGCCAGCGCGGGCAGTACTCTCACTTAACTTCGACCACGAAGGTGGTGCCGCGGGCGGCCAGCAGCGAGGTGGGCGTGCGCACCTTCATCGCGTCCTTGTTTTCCTTGGCGATCTGGCCGGAGACCACGCCCAGGGTGCCCCGGTCCACGGTGGTCAGCGACTTGCCCTTGTGGGTCGTGTCGTCGAACTCGAACTGGGACAGCGCCACCCGGCTGTTGGGGCCGACGGCGAAGCGGCTGTTGTCGACGAAGGTGATGCCGATCCGGCCGTTGCCGCCCGTGGTCAGCACGTCGCTGACCAGCAGCTGGAGGCCCGGCGCGGCCGGCGTCACGGCCTTGCCGCGCATCACCGAGGCCGCCCCGGTGACGCTCTTGATCCGCCCGATCTCGGCCGACGCCAAGCCCGGCGTCGACAGCGCCGCGACCATCAGCAATCCTGCGACCCAATTCCTGCGCATACGCGCCTCCCTGAAACACGGTTCTCTCATAGCCCAGCTCCGCGCCCTTTCCCAATCCCAAGCTGTCGTCCATGCGCGCCTGACCGCCGAACCGGGCGCGATCGGGCGCGCCTTGGGCGTGGCGCGCGCGTTCGTCGCGCAATCCGGCCTGGGCCGCGACGCCGCCGAGCGGCTGGCGATCATCGTCGAGGAGTGGGTCGCCAACCTGGTGGAGCACGGGGAACCACCGCCCGGCAGCCGAATCGGCCTGCGGCTGGCGCAGGCGGACGACCTGGTCCGCATCACCGTCACCGACGCCGGCCGCACCTTCGACCCCCGCGACGCAGACTTCGAGGGTCCCAACCTGGAGCGCGGCGGTGGCGCCGGCCTGGAACTGATGCGCGCCTGGAGCCGCGTGGCCGCCTATGGTCGCCGCGCCGGACGCAACCGGCTGGTGCTGGAGATGCCACTCGGATGACCCGCACCCCGGCGAAAGCCCGCTCCGGCCACTGGCGCCTGGGGCCGAAGACCTTCATGGCCCGCCCGCGCCTCAGCCTGGCCATGGGGGCGGGGCTGGTGGTGGGCGCCGCCTGCGCGCTGCTGGCGCCCGACTTCAGCCCGTCGTCCAGCGCCATCGCCGGCTGGGACGCCTTCTGCGCGCTCTATGCCGGCCTGACGTTCACGGCGATCGCCCGCGAGGGTCCAAACGAGATCCGCGCCCGCGCCGCCCAGCAGGACGAGGGCCAGGCGGTGATCCTGTGCCTGGTGCTCGCGGCCTGCATCGTCAGCCTGGCGGTCGTGGGCCTGGAGCTGTCGCAGGCCCAGCACGATCATGGGCTCCAGAAGGGCGTCCGCGTCGCCACGGCCTTCGTCACCCTCACGGGCTCCTGGCTGGTGATGCAGATGGTCTTTGCCCTGCACTACGCCCACGAATATTACGCCGCCGACCCGAAGACGAAGAAGGACACCGGCGGCCTGCTGTTCCCCGGCGGGGAGGCGCCCGACTACTGGGACTTCCTGCACTTCTCGATCGTCATCGGCGTGGCGTCCCAGACCGCCGACATCGCCTTCACCGCCAAGCCCCTACGCCGCCTGGGCACCGCCCACAGCCTCATCGCCTTCGCCTTCAACACCCTGATCCTGGCGCTGACCATCAACCTGGTGGCGGGCTTGTTCGCGGGCAATTGAGCGCGCAGGCGCGCGCGGCGGCTCGCCAAGCGTCTGAAGTTGTGAAGGAAAGGATGGTGGACGTGACAGGGATTGAACCTGTGACCCCCTCGATGTCAACGAGGTGCTCTCCCGCTGAGCTACACGTCCGTACCTTCGGGAAGGCGGGGATATACAGATCGGCCCCGGCCTTAGCAAGCGGGGCCGCGCAGGCTTTCTAGGCGGCGATCATCCGCTCGACCTCGGAGACGATCTCGCGCAGGTGGATGGGCTTGGACAGCACCTTGGCGCCGGCGGGCGCCTTCTCTCCGGCGGCCAGCGCGACAGCGGCGAATCCGGTGATGAACATGATCCGCAGGCCCGGGTGGCGCGCGGCGGCCTGGCGGGCCACCTCGATGCCGTCGAGGCCGGGCATGACGATATCGGTGAGCAGCAGGTCCCACGGCTCGTCGAGGAACGTCACCGCTTCCTCGCCGTCCGCGCAGGCGGTCACCTCATGGCCGGCGCGCTCGAGCGCACGGGCCAGGAAGCCGCGGAGGGAGTCATCGTCTTCGGCGAGGAGGATTCTGGACATGGCGATTTGCTGAAAGCTTGATCGGTCACAATAGCTATCGAAGGGTAAAGGCCACGTGAAGGCGTGTTTGACGCTGGGGGCCAAGGCGGCGTTCTATGCGCGCGATGAACGCCCTGGAGCCCCTGCCCGGAATCGCCACCGACATCGGCCCCGCGTTCGAGCTGCGCCGCGCCGGGCCGCCGGGGGCGCCGCCCACCCCGCTGGTGTTCGCCTCGCCCCACTCCGGCCGCCTCTACCCGGAGGACATGATGTCGGCGGCCGCCCTGGACGCCCTCAGCATCCGCCGGTCCGAGGACGCCTTCGTCGACGACCTGATCGCCCAGGCGCCCGACCACGGGGCGACGGTGATCACCGCCAACTTCGCCCGCGCCTACATCGACATGAACCGCGAGCCGTTCGAGCTGGACCCCGGCATGTTCTCGGACCAGCTCCCGGAATTCGCCCGCGGCCGCACCGCCCGGGTGGCCGCCGGCCTGGGCGCCATCGCCCGAGTGGTCTCGGAAGGCCAGGAGATCTACCGCCGCAAGCTGACCTTCGCCGAGGCCCGGCGGCGGATCGATGGCGCGCACCGGCCCTACCATGCGGCGTTGAGCGCCCTGATGGCCGAGGCCCAGGCCGCCCACGGCTTCGCCATCCTCGTGGACTGGCACTCCATGCCCGCCGCCGCGGCCAAGGCGGCCGGGCGCGAGCGGCCCTGCGACATCGTCCTGGGCGACCGGTTCGGCGCCGCCTGCGCCGGCGTCCTGCCCACCCGCGTCGAGCGCGAGCTTGAGGGCATGGGCTACCGCGTGACCCGGAACACGCCCTACGCCGGCGGCTACACCACCGAGCACTACGGCCAGCCGCACCGGCGCGCCCACGCCCTGCAGATCGAGATCAACCGCGGCCTCTACCTGGACGAGGCCACCCTCTCCCCCACCTCGGGCTTCGAGGCCCTGCGCGCCCACGTCGAACAACTGACCAAGGCCCTGGCCGCCGCCGACTGGAGCGCGCTGAAGGCGTCGTAGGGGCGGGGCCTTCTCCCCTTGCGGGAGAAGGTGGCAGCCGCAGGCTGACGGATGAGGGGTCGTACTCCGCGGTCCGGCCCAGTGCGCGCCGCAGGCGCTGTCACGTTTGACCACGGACCACACGAACCACACGGACATCGCGACCGCACAGCTTCGGATCAGCCAGACCCGTCCGTGTGGTTCGTGTGGTCCGTGGTCGATATGGCGCGCTGACGCGCCACGGCGGCTGAAAGCCCAGCGCGACCCCTCATCCGACCCGCTACGCGGCCCACCTTCTCCCGCAAGGGGAGAAGGCCGCGCGAATACTCGATACATCCGCTGTCCGGCGCCACGCCGCCATCTGCTTTCGGACCGTTGCGGACTTTCCTCGCAAGGCTAAGCTTGGGAATGACGATGCCCCGCCCGCAATCATATTGGCTCTTGGCCTGCTTCGCGGTCGGCATCGCCTCAGCCCTCGTAGCGGCTGTTTGGTTGCTGACGGTGGATAGAGTCTTCCTCTCGGATGGGCTAACTCTCGGGACCTCGCTTGCCGTGGGCTTCCTACTGCCCATCGGGTTTGCCGCGACGTGGCCCAGGCGAGTCTTCGTCCAGCGGATGAGCGGCAGCCTCTGCGGCGTGGCGGGAGCGTGCACCGGCATGTTCGTACTCGCCAACATCGTCGCTGTGATGCACTCCGCACACTAACTGCGGTCGCAGCCGAAGACCCGCAAACCACCCCTCCCGGACCTCCGCAGCGCCCGGTTTGCGACCATCCAGCTGACCCCTGACGCTCCCACCCCAACAAACTTTGACATTCGCCCCACCTCCATGTTCCTTTTACGTTCATGGCGCCCAACTCCATCTTCACCGACCGCGAGCAGGAGCATCTCGCCGAGCTGACGGAGATGGACATGGCGCTGGCGCGGCATGTCCATGCCCATGCGCTGGCGTCGGACGATCCGGCGGTGATCGCCGAGATGGGGCGGACGTATCAGCGCGCCTCGCGCTCGGCGCGGCAGAGCATCGCGCTCAGCGCCAAGCTGCGGCGCGACGCCGCCCGGGATGTGGCGGAGGCCGCGCGCCTGGCTGAGCGCGCGGCGCTGCTGACGCCCTGGACGCATCGCCCCGACACCGACGTCGACGACGACTCGGCCTGGGACGAGGAGGACGGCGACGAAGACGACGCCTCGGAGATCGCGCCGACGGTCGAGCCGCCCGCGCCCCTCACCCCGCCCGATCCGGCCGCCCTGCAGCGCGAGGCCGACCTGCGCAGCGCCCTGCGGCGGCTGATCTGGGACGAGCGCGAGCGCCTCGAGACCGAGGAGACCCCGGACGATCTCTTCGCCCTGCTGGAGGAGCGCCTGGAGTCCCGGCGGCGGTGTCCCACGTCTTGCGACAAGCCCCTCGAGACACAGGTCATCGAACTCTGCGTCGCCCTCGGCCTCCCAACCGAACCCGCCGCTACCTGGCGCGACCTGCCCGATCCTCCGGACCGGGAGGCCGTCGAGGCGCCCCAACCCCAAAGCTCGGCCTGACCACCTGCGGGGCGCGCAGCGCCGGTAGAAATATCCACGAACCACACGAACCACACGAACGCGCTCGGGACCGCGAGGCCTCGCCGGCGTCGCACCTGTTCGTGTG
The DNA here is from genome assembly GCA_018821435.1 of Alphaproteobacteria bacterium. GTDB lineage: Bacteria > Pseudomonadota > Alphaproteobacteria > Caulobacterales > Caulobacteraceae > Phenylobacterium. Next base: position 61,228 of record JAHJME010000005.1, on the reverse strand, counting down.
GTTCGTGTGGTTCGTGGACAAAACGACAGCGCCTGCCGCGCGCGCGGCCGACGGCTATCGGCCACCCATCAGGCCAAAAAAAAGCCGCGCCATCGGGCGCGGCAGTTCAATTAGGGAGGAAACGCCCAGGAAGGGCAAAGGCGTCAGCGACGCCTCACATCGGTTAAGCTAATGTGCAGTGCACAATAACGCAAGGGTTGCTGCAGAAACTTTTGTGTCGCACCCCGGCGGTTTTCCTGTTTTCGCTGCGAAATCAAGATATCGCGTTACGTCACTCGCCCCAGACGTTATGTGCGGCGCACAACACACTGGCGGCGCGCCTCAGGTTCCCTTACAAGCGCGCGCCTTCGCAAAGAGACCGTCCGCGCCATGTCGCTCCGAAATATCGCCATCATCGCCCACGTCGACCACGGCAAGACTACGCTGGTGGACCAACTTCTGGCCCAGTCCGGCATCTTCCGAGCCAACGAGGCGACGGTCGAACGCGCCATGGACAGCAATGACCAGGAGCGCGAACGCGGGATCACCATCCTGGCGAAGTGCACCAGCGTCCTGTGGCACGGCGAGGCGGGCGAGACCCGCATCAACATCATCGACACCCCCGGCCACGCCGACTTCGGCGGCGAAGTCGAACGTATCCTCGGCATGGTGGATGGCTGCGTCATCCTGGTGGACGCGGAAGAGGGCGTCATGCCCCAGACCAAGTTCGTGCTGGGCAAGGCGCTCAAGATGGGCCTGAAGCCGATCCTCTGCCTCAACAAGGTCGACCGGCCGCACGCCGATCCCGACCGTATCCTGAACGACGCCTTCGACCTGTTCGCCGCCATGGGCGCCACGGACGAGCAGCTGGACTTCCCGCACATCTACGCGTCGGGCAAGAACGGCTGGGCCACGCTCGACATGGCCAAGCCCAACGACAACCTGGCCCCCCTGTTCGACCTGATCGTGCGCCACGTGCCCGAGCCCAAGGTCGTCGAGAACAAGGACAAGCCGTTCCAGATCCTCTCGGTGCTGATCGAGAACGACCCGTTCCTGGGCCGCTTGCTGACCGGCCGCATCCAGTCGGGCAAGGCGACGCCCGGCATGGCGATCCACGCCCTCGGCCTGGACGGGAAGGAAATCGAACGCGGCCGCATCACCAAGGTGCTGGCCTTCCGGGGCCTGAAGCGCCAGCCCATCGAAGACGCCGAAGCCGGCGACATCGTGGCCATCGCGGGCCTCTCCAAGGCGACGGTGGCCGACACCCTGTGCGCCATGGAAGTCACCGAGGCCCTGCCCGCCCAGCCCATCGACCCGCCGACCATCTCCATGACCGTCAGCGTCAACGACAGCCCGCTGGCCGGCCGTGAAGGCGACAAGGTGCAGAGCCGCGTCATCGCCGCGCGCCTGCTGAAGGAAGCCGAATCCAACGTCGCGATCCGCGTGTCCGAGACCCCCGACCGGGACGCCTATGAAGTCGCCGGCCGCGGCGAACTGCAGCTGGGCGTGCTGATCGAGAGCATGCGCCGCGAAGGCTTCGAACTGTCGATCAGCCGCCCGCGCGTGGTGTTCCAGACCGATCCCGAGACCGGCGAGCGCCTGGAACCCATCGAAGACGTGATGATCGACGTCGACGACGAATATTCCGGCATCGTCATCGAGAAGCTGTCGGCCCGAAAGGCCGAGCTGAAGGACATGGGGCCGTCCGGCGCCGGCAAGACGCGCATCAGCCTGATGTCGCCGTCGCGCTCACTGATCGGCTACCAGGGCGAATTCCTGACCGACACCCGCGGCTCCGGCGTGCTGAACCGCGTGTTCAGCCACTACGAGCCCTACAAGGGCGCCATCGACGCCGGCCGCAAGGGCGTGCTGGTCTCCAACTCCGACGGCGAGACGGTGACCTTCGCCCTTTGGAACCTGGAAGACCGGGGGACCATGTTCGTCGGCGGCGGCGAGAAGACCTACGAGGGCATGATCATCGGCGAGAACAGTCGCGCCGACGACCTGGACGTCAACCCGCTGAAGTCCAAGCAGCTGACCAACGTCCGGTCGTCCGGCAAGGACGAGGCCGTGCGCCTGATCCCGCCGCGCCGCATGACGCTGGAACAGGCCATCGCCTACATCGAGGAAGACGAACTGGTCGAAGTGACGCCCAAGTCGATCCGCCTGCGCAAGAAGGTCCTGAACCCGAGCTTCCGCAAGAAGCGCGTCAAGGCCGAGTAGCGTCCGCGTAAAATCGTCCCGCTGGCGGGCTCCCCTCTGGACGGGCCCGCCATCGGCATGACACGGAAGATGTCCAGGGAGTTTCCCATGACCATCGCCGAGCGCCCATACCCGCCCCGCCACTACCCGACCGCCGCCGCCAAGTGCGCGGATCTGGTGGTGCACGTCATGGGCCTGACCCTGGCGCTGGTGGGCGGGATCGTGCTGCTGACCCTGGCCGTCATGGGCGGCCGCATCAGCAATGTGGTGGGCGTGTCGATCTACGCCGCCGGCATCATCGCCATGCTGGCCTTCTCCACCGCCTACAACTTCGCCAAGCCGCAGTACCGCCCGGTGCTGCGCCGCCTGGACCACGCCGGCATCTTCCTGATGATCGCCGGCTCCTACACCCCCTTCACGATCAACCTGCCGGGCGCCTGGGGTCCGGGGATGACATCGGCCGTCTGGACCGTCGCGGTTCTGGGCGTGCTGGGGAAGCTGTTCATGGTCGGCATCGACCGGAAGTTCTGGGTGGCCGTCTACCTGGTGCTGGGCTGGCTGGTGGTCGTGGCGCTGAAGCCGATGATCGACACCCTGGCCTGGTACGCCCTGGCCCTGCTGGTGACCGGCGGCGTGCTCTATTCCACCGGCGTGATCTTCTACGTGAACAAGCGGCTGAAGTTCTCGCGCGCCATCTGGCACGGCCACGTCGTGGCCGCCGCCGCCGCCCACTGGTGCGCCGTGCTGACCGGCGTGGTCCTGGCGAGCACGCACTGAGCCCATGCGCCGGCTGATCGCCGCCCTGGCGCTCACGCTCATCGCCGGCGCCGCCCAGGCGGCCGAAGGCTACGCCCGCGACGCGCGGACCTGCGACGGCTATCCCCGCGCGCCGATCGAAACGGTGAAGGGCCTCTGCGCCGGCATCGTCCTGGCCCCGCCGCCCGCCGGCCTGCCGGCCTCCAAGCGCACCCTCCACCTGCCCCGCACCCTGCTCGCGCTCCCAGGCGGCGACATGCTGGTCGTCGACCTCGGCATCTGGGACCCGGGCCGGGGCTCGGTCTGGCGGCTGACGCCCAAGCCCGGCGGCGAGCCGGTCCTCACCCGCCTGCTGACCAAGCTCGACCTGCCGCACACGGTGGCCATCGGTCCGGACGGCCAGATCTACCTCGGCGAGATGAGCCGCATCCGCCGCTTCGACCCCGCCGCCGCCGATCCGCAGGCCACCCTGGTCACCGTGGTCGAGGGCCTGCCGGACAATCGCCTGCACGACAATCGCCACCCCCTGTCGGCCTTCATCTTCGACGCCGACGGCGCCCTGCTGGTCAATGTCGGCGCGCCGTCGGACCAGTGCCCGCCAAAGCCCGGCGAGACCCGCTGCGCCGAGGCGGAGAAACAGGCGGCCCTCTGGCGGTTCGCGCCGCAGGGACCGGGCAACTGGGCGGCCGAGCCGACCGTGTTCGCGCGAGGCCTGCGCAACTCGCTGGCGCTGATCCGCACCCGGGCCGGGACGATCCTGCAGGCCGAGAACAGCATCGACGTCGCCGACCCGGCCTGGCCGCCGGAGGAGCTGAACGTGATCAAGGCCGGCGCGAACTATGGCTGGCCCTACTGCATGGGCGCGGGCCAGCCGGCGCCCGCGTGGAAGGCCATGAAGATCGCCTGCGCCCCCTACCGCCGCCCGGCCGTGCTGATGCCGCCGCACGGCGCGCCGCTGGACCTGATCGAGTACCGGGGCGCGATGTTCCCCGAGCTTCAGGGCCGGCTGATCGTCAGCCTGCACGGCTACCGGTCCACGGGCTCGCGCCTGCTGGCCTATGAGCTGGACGCCGCCGGCCTGCCGAAGGCCGCCAAGCCCCTCGACCTCACGCCCGGCTGGCGCGCCGTGAAGGGTCGCCGGCCCAGCGGTTCGCCCGTGGGCATGGCGGTGGCGCAGGACGGATCGATCTGGGTCGCCGACGACCGCAACGGCGCGATCCTGCGGTTCGCGAAGGATCGGCGCTGAACGACCGGATCTGACGCAGCGGCCTGCTACTCAGCGGCCATGGGAAAAACGAAGAGCGCCGGCTGTGGGATCGCCAGTTCCGGCGCGGGCCGCGATCGCAGCATCAGCCCGTTCATGGCGAGGGTCTCGGCGACCACGCACGCCGCGGCCCCCATGGGGAAGGGCGGTTGAGCGCCCAGCAATCCCCACAAGCGTTCGTCCAGCGAACGATGGTCCTCGGCCTGGGCGCAGCCGAAGGCGTCCAGGATGATCCGCTCATCGTCTGTGAGACGGGGATCGGCCGGAATCGACAGGGTCAGCCGCCGCCGTCCCCGCGCACCCAACTGCTGCACGAAGACCTCCAGCATCCGATAGGCCGCCTGCCCCGCGCAGCCGCAAGCCTCCTCGAAATGAGCTTTCAGGCTGTGGCAGGGCGCCGTCAGCGCCAGCAGCCGCACGGTGCGGATCAGCAGCCGCTCGCCGTGTAGGAGGTCGTCGCGGGGCTTGAGGTCGTACATGGCCGGACTCCGGGGGAAGTCCGCATGACGCTATTGCTATTGCGAGTCGTTCGCAACATGAGAACTGCGTCAGTACGGTCTTTCCATGAAGACGTCGGCGCGGACGTACGGTGTCTCAGCGGGCGGAAGATCTCGGAAGCCCATCGCGCGATAGAGGCCCAGCGCCGGACCGAGGCTGGAGTTGGTCTCCAGGTAGAGCCGGGTCGCGCCCATCTCCGCCCCGGCGTCGATGCAGCGTTGCATCAGCAGCCGGCCCAGGCCCGAGCCGCGCAGGTCCTCCGACACGGTCATCTTGGCCACCTCGTAGCCGCCGTCGCCCATCTTCAGCAGGGCCGCGCAGCCGACGGCCACGCCGTCCTTCAGGGCCATGAAGATGCGACCGCCCCTGGCGACGATCTTGCCCTCGGGGTCGGTCAGGACCTCGACGTCCTTGGCCTCCAGCACGAAGTATTTCGAGATCCAAGCCGCGTTCAGGCTGTGAAAGGCCTGGGCGTGACCCGGTTCGAATTCGACGATCTCCATGGGTCCTCCGGGGTGGTCAGCGACGCAGTCTGCGGCCAATGTCGACCTAATGGCGAATGCGATTTTCTCAAGCCTGCCCACCACCGTCTTCGAGGAGATGTCCGGTCTGGCGCGCGCGAACGGCGCGGTGAACCTGGGCCAGGGCTTCCCGGACGATCCCGGCCCGGAGGCCGTGCGGGCGAAGGCGGCCGAGGCCGTTCTGAACGGCTACAACCAGTATCCACCCATGGCCGGCCTGCCCGAGTTGCGCCAAGCTGTGGCCGCCCACTACGGCCGCCACCAGGCCCTGGACCTGGACTGGGCCAGCGAGGTCACCGTCACCTCCGGCGCCACCGAGGCCCTGGCCGCCAGCTTCCTCGCCCTGATCGAGCCGGGCGACGAGGTGATCGTCTTCCAGCCGTTCTACGACGCCTATCCGCCGCTGATCCGAAGGGCGGGCGGCGTGCCGAAGCTGGTGCGGCTGGCGCCGCCGCACTGGCGCTTCACCCGCGAGATGCTGAAGGCGGTCTTCACGCCGCGCACCCGGCTGGTGGTGCTGAACAATCCGATCAATCCCACCGGCGTCGTGCTGCCCGACGAGGACCTGGCCCTGCTGGCCGAGTTCTGCGTGGCGCACGACGCCATTGCGATCTGCGACGAGGTCTGGGAGCAGGTGGTGTTCGGCGGCGCCCGCCACCGGCCGCTGATCGCCTATGCCGGCATGCGCGAGCGAACGGTGAAGATCGGCTCCGCAGGCAAGATGTTCGGCCTGACCGGCTGGAAGGTGGGTTACCTCTGCGCCGCCCCCGCCCTGACCCACAGCCTGGCCCGCGCGCACCAGTTCCTGACCTTCACCACCCCGCCCAACCTGCAGTCGGCGGTGGCCTGGGGGCTGGAGAACTCCGGGGACTGGTTCCGCGACATGCCCCGCGGACTGGAGCGCTCGCGCGACCGTCTGACCGAGGGGCTCAAGCGTGAGGGCTTCGCAGTGATCCCCAGCCAGGGGACCTACTTCCTCAACATCGACCTGACCGGCTCGGGCGTCACCGAGGGCGACCGCGACTTCTGCCTGCGGGCGGTGAAGGAGGCGGGCGTGGCCGCCATCCCCATCTCGGCCTTCTATGAGGCCGACCCGGTGACCACCATCGCGCGGCTGTGCTTCTCCAAGGGTGACGCCACCCTGGACGAGGGCGTGACCCGCCTGGCCAAGGCGCGGGAGCTCAGCCTGAAGGCCGCTACTCCCGCTCGGGAACCGGCACGTTGAAGCCGTTCAAGGTGGTCGAGACCAGGCTGTAGAGGCCCACCAGATAGATCAGCTCGTTCGTCCCGTGCTGGCCGAAGGTCGCGATGGACAGCCGGTACAGCGGCTCGGGCAGCACCCCGCCCCGCACCAGGCAATAGGCGACGTCGAAGGCGACGCTCTCGTCGGCAGCCAGGTCGTTGGGCTTGAGATCGGCGACCAAGGTCGCCAGCCGCTCGGCCTTCATCCCCTCGCGCTCGGCGACGGCGATGTGGGCGTAGAGTTCGTAGGCGGCGTCGAACCGCGCGCCCACCACCAGGATGGCGATCTGCCGGACGTTGTCCTTCAGCGTGGCGTTGGCGGTCATCGCCAGGGTCAGGTCCCAGATCGCCTTGCCGATGGCCGGCTCGTGCAGCCAGGGGTTCCACGGCCCCATCAGGGCGCCGTCCTCGCGCTCGACCTTGAAGGCGTTGAAGTTGCTGGCGATCCCCTTGCGCATGTCGTCGTAGAGCGGCTTCTGCTCGGGCGTCAGGTCGGCGGGGGCGATCAGGGGCAGACGCATCGTTGGTCTTTCGAAGAGCCCGCCGCGCAAGGCGGCGGGACGTGACCCCCACCACAGTCATAGGCGCTCTACGCGACAGGCCAACCACGATCGCGCGACAGGGACGCGAAGGGAGCGGAAATGCCTCAGGACGCCCGCCAACGGGCCGGGGTGACACCGAACGCGCGCCTGAAGGCGGCGATGAAGGCCGAAGGGCTCTGATAGCCGGCGTCCAGGGCCGCCGCGGTCACCGAGGCCCCGGCGCTCAGCGACACCAGCGAGTGCTGCATCCGCGCCTTGCCGCGCCACGCTTCGAGGGACAGACCGGTCTGCGCAAGGAACAGGCGCTGCAGCGTCCGCAAGGACGCGCCGCAGCCACGCGCCATCTCGGCGAGCGACGCCTCTGCCCCCGGCTCGTCCAGCAGGCGGTCGGCGAAGGCGCGGGCGCGAGGATCGGCGGGCAGGGGCAACTCCAGCGGCGCCGTCTCGCCCACCGCCAGCAGGTCGACCAGCAAGCCCTCCAACCGCGCATGCGCCGGGTCGCCGGCCTCCAGCATGCCCAGCTTCACGATGTGCAGGATCAGCTCGCGCAGCAGTGGCGCCACTTCGATCGCCCGGCATCCGGCCAGCCGGGGCTCGCCCTCCGCCGGCGCCAGATAGAGGGTGCGCATCGCCACGGCGCCGCGCATCTCGATCTCATGCGGCACGCCGCCCGGCACCCAGATCGCCCGGGTCGGCGGAACCAGCCAGGTCGCGGCCTGCGTCACGACGCGCATCGTCCCGCTCGCTGCATAGACCAACTGGGCCCAGGGATGGGTGTGGCGATCCAAGCGCGTCCGGTCGCGATAGGTCGAGGCCAGACCCCGCACGGGGAAGCCGTCGATGTCCCGCACAGTCTGGCGCGTTGGCGACATAATTCGTCAGACTAGCGCAAGCGCGCCGCACGGCGCCAGCCTAGCTTGACGGTGAAGGAGCCTTCGCCATGCCCGGAACCCTCCGCCACTTCGCCATCAACGCCGACGACGTGCCACGCGCCAAACGCTTCTACGAGGATGTGTTCGGCTGGAGCTTCACGCCCTGGGGGCCGCCCGGCTTCTACCAGTCGCGCACGACGGGCGAGGGCCATCTGGCGGCCTTGCAGGGCCGCCGCGACGTGGGCGGCCAGCGCATGCCGGGGATGGAGATCACCTTCGGCGTCGACGACCTCAAGGCGACCATCGCCGCCATCGAGGCCGGCGGCGGGACCATTCTGATGCCGCCGTTCCGCATCGAGGGCGTGGGCGAGCTGACGTTCTTCCGCGACACCGAGGGCAATGTCGCGGGGGCCATGCAGTATGAGACCGAGAGTTGGAGATGAGACCATAGCGCCCCCGTCGGGGGCGCCGTCTTCACCTCAGCAGGTCGAGCCGCCGTCCACCACGATGGTCTGGCCCGTGGTCCACGCCCCGGCGCGCGACGCCAGATAGACCGCGGCGCCGGCCAGGTCGTCGGGCTCTCCCAGACGGCGCAGCGGCGTGCCGGTGCTGGCCCGTTCCTCGCCGGCCGGGTTGTCCCACAGCGCCTTGGCGAAGTCGGTCTTCACCAGGCCGGGGGCCACGCAGTTGATGCGGATGTTGTAGGGGCCCAGTTCCTTGGCGAGGTTGCGCGCCAGCTGCATGTCGGCCGCCTTGGAGATGGCGTAGGCGCCGATCACCTCGGTGCCGCGCAGGCCGCCGATCGACGAGATCACGATGATCGCGCCGTCCTTCCGTTCCTTCATCTCGGGCGCCACCATCTGGATCATCCAGTTGTTGGCGATGATGTTGTTGGCCAGGATCTTGGTGAAGGCCTCGTCCGAGATCTCGAGCTGCGAGCCGTAGTAGGGGTTGGACGCGGCGTTGCAGACCAGGATGTCGATCTTGCCGAACGCCTTGCGGGTCTCGTCCATCAGCCGCTGAAGGTCGTCCTTCGACGAGATGTTTGCCGTCACGGCGATAGCGTGGCCGGGGCTGCGTTCGTTGATCAGCGCGGCAACCTCGTCGCAGGGGCCGGCCTTGCGGGACGAGATCACCACCTTGGCGCCCTGCTGGGCCATCCGCTCGGCGATGGCGCGCCCGATGCCGCGCGACGATCCGGTGATCACCGCCACCTTGCCCGTCAGGTCGAACAGGCCGTTCACGCTCACGGCGGGGGCTTGCAGAACGTTGCTCATGGGCGATCCTTCCAAACGATTGTTTAAGTTTGCGGCCATTTGCGACAGCGCTTGCCCCTCGGTCAAGGTGGACGCCGGCTCAGGATTCCGTATCTTCGAAACCGCACGCGGGCCGCAGAGCCTCGCGGCGCGTATTGGGGGAAGCGATGACACGAGTGGGCGTTCTGGCGGCCGCGGCCTTGGCCGTGGGTTTGATCTTCGCGAGCGGGGCCAGCGCCCAGCAGAACCAGCCGGCGAACGCGTTGCCCCACGCGGGCCAGGCGATCTACCGCCAGCACTGCGCCATGTGCCACGACAACGCCGAGGCCACCCGCTCGCCATCGAAGGCGAACCTGGAGGCGATGAGCTACCAGACGCTCAACTATGCCCTCACCCAGGGCAAGATGCAGGCGCAGGGCGCCGGCCTGACGGACGAGACCCGCGGCCAGCTGATCAGCTACCTGACCGGCAAGACGACCAAGGTGGCCGAGACCTGGAGCAAGGCCATGGCCTGCACCGGCGGCCGTCTGGCGGTGGATCTGAAGACCGCACCCAGCATCGCCACCTTCGGCTTCGACGCCCGCAACACCCGTACGCTCTCGGCGAAACAGGCCGGTCTGTCCAAGGCGTCTCTAGGCAAGCTGGACCTGGCCTGGGCCATCGGCTTCCCGGACGTGACCATGATGCGGGCCCAGCCCGCCGTGGTCGGCAAGAGCGTCTTCCTGCCGGTCGCCGAGGCCGGCGCGCTGTATGCCTTCGACGTCAGCGACCCGGCCCGCCCGTGCGTGAAGTGGGTCTACAACACCCCCGGCGGCGCGCCGCTGCGCTCGAGCCCGTCGTACGGCGTCATCGCCGATGGCCGCCCGGTCCTGGCCTTCTCCGGCCTGGATTCCACCGTCCACGTGGTCGACGCCCGCAACGGCAAGCCGCTGTGGACCAAGAACGTCGCGATCTATTCGTACTCGATGACCACCGGCACGCCGCGCGTGCTGAAGGACCGCATCATCGTGCCGGTCTCGCAATTCGAGATCAGCGTCGGCGGCGACAACAAGGTCACGTGCTGCAACAACCACGGCGTGGTGCTGTCGCTGGACCCGACGACCGGCGCGCAGCAGTGGCGCTACGACACCATGCCCGACGCCCAGCCGGTCAAGCAGGATCGCGGCGACGGCAAGCCGTTGTTCGGCCCCTCGGGGGCGCCGATCTGGAACTCGCCCGTGGTCGATGAGACGCGCGGCCTGATCTACTTCGGCACCGGCGAGGCCAACTCGCCGCCGGCCCACCACAACACCGACGCCCTTATCGCCATCCGGCTGAAGGACGGGACCGAGGCCTGGAGCATGCAGGCCACGGCCAACGACATCTTCACCATCGGCTGCAGCCCCAACCCTGCGGCGGACAAGCTGAACTGCGTCAAGGACACCGTCTTCCGCGACGTGGACTTCGGCGCCTCGGTGATCCTGGCCAAGCTGGCGAACGGCCGCGACCTGCTGTTGGCGGGCCAGAAGTCGGGCACGCTGTGGGCGCTGGAGCCTGCGACCGGCAAGGTGGTCTGGCGCCGCGACCTGGGCGCCGGCGGCCCCATGGGCGGCATCCACTGGGGCCTCGCGTTCGAGAAGGACCTGATCTACGCGCCGATCTCCAACGTCGGCCGCCCCCTGCCCGGGCAACCCGCCTTCGATCCCAAGCTGCAGATCGGCATGTACGCGGTCGACGCCAATACCGGCGAGATCAAGTGGCACTACACGGTCAAGGCCGATTGCGCCGGCGAGCGGGGCAAGGCGGCGCCCCGTTGCGAGCGGGTCTACGGCTTCTCCGGCGCGCCGACGGTGATCGACGGCGCGGTGCTGCAGGGCAGCCTGGACGGCCGCCTGTTCGCGCTGGACGGCAAGACCGGCGCCGAGCTCTGGCGCTACGACACCCTGCGCCCGTTCCCCACCCTGAACGGGGTGACGGCCAAGGGCGGCGCGCTGGACGCGGTCTCGATCGTCGGCGTCAACGGCCTGGTCCTGGCGGGCTCCGGCTACGGCATGTTCGGCCAGGCCGAGGGCAACGTCCTGCTGGCGTTCAAACCGAAGCCCTAGCGGCACGCCCCGAACGGGCCCCGGTCCAGGTGCAGGTGGTCGCGGTGGGCGGCGTTGTAGTCAGGGCTGAGAACCGCCCGGAACCAGGGGCAGGCCCCGTCGCGCACGCGGCGCAGGAAACGGCCCTTGGCGCCGTCGTCGCGGAAGTCCTTCAGCACGGTGACCCGCCGGCCTGAGGCCGTGCTGAAGGCGGCCACGTCAAGCGCGTTCGCATAGGCGTGCTGGCTGCGCGCGCCGGTGGCGCGGCCGTACAGGTTGCGGCAGGCGTAGGTCCCGTAGTGCTCGACCCGGGCGATGGGCTCGCCCAGTTCCGCCCGCGCCGCCGGCTGCACCGCGTGGCGCGTCCAGAACGCGTAGGCCAGCGCCTCCGGGCAGGTCATCACCGGGGCGGCGGGCGACAGCAGCTGGCCCCGCAGCCGCACGGTGTTTCGGGTCGCGCAAGATCCGGCGGCGCGGTCGGGCTCCTCCACGAAGCGGACGCCGCCCGCCGACAGCACGGCCCGGCACTGGCGCGGATCGTCGACGGCGCGAGCGAACTTGTAGCCCGTCGCCAGACCCACCGGCTGGTCCAGCCGCAGCGGCGTCCAGGGCAGATCCTCGGCCGGCGCCCAGCGCGCCACCGCGACGCCCAGCAGCAGGGCCGCGATGACGATATCGACGAGGATCGACCAGGCCCCGGCCAGCGCGAGCGCTTCCGGCGAGACAGGCTTCAGGCGGAAGGCGCGACGGGCCACCCCAGCGAAATGGCGGCTGCGCCTTGCGGTTCAATCGGCGGACCGTCAAGGATCGGAGAAAAGGGGAAGGTGCGTCAGCATGCGGATTATCGGGCGGATCGCTCTGGGCCTCGTGGCCGCGTTCGTGGTGCTGGTCGCCGTGGTGGTCGTGCGCACCTTCCTGGCCTTCACGCCGGGAACCGCCACGGCGGCGGCGTCCGTCCGGGTCGCCCCCGCCGTCACGGTTGATGTGGCCGGCGCCGCCCAGCGCCTCAGCCAGGCGATCCAGATCCCCACCGTCCGCCACCAGGACAAGGCCGAGGACGTCGACGCCGAGTGGACCCGCCTGCACGCGCTGCTGGCGACCAACTATCCGGCCGCCCATGCCGCCATGACCCGCGAAGAGCTGGCCAGCCGGACCTTGGTCTACACCTGGCCCGGATCCGACAAGACCCTGGCCCCCATCGTGCTGATGGCTCACCAGGACGTGGTGCCGGTGACGCCGGGCGCCGAGGGCGACTGGAAGCACCCCCCGTTCGCCGGGGTAATCGCCGAGGACGCGGTCTGGGGCCGGGGGGCCATCGACGACAAGGGCTCGCTGATCGGGATCTTCGAGGCGATCGAGGCGCTGGCCAAGCAGGGCTTCCAGCCCAAGCGGACCATCATGATCGTCTCCGGCGGCGACGAGGAGGTGATCGGCCAGGGCGCGCGCGCCGCCGCCGCGCTGCTGAAGTTGCGCGGGATCACCGCCGAGTTCGTGCTGGACGAAGGCATGGCGGTGATCAACGACAACCCGATTACCGGCAGCAAGGTCGCGATCATCGGCACGGCCGAGAAGGGCTACGGCACCCTGCGCGTCACCGCCAAGGCGGCCGGCGGCCACTCCTCCGCCCCGCCGGCGGACTCGGGCGGCGTCGTCACCCTCTCCAAGGCCCTGGTGGCCATCGCCGACGACCAGTTCCCACTGGCGTTCCGCGGCCCCGGCGCCGACATGGTCAAGGCGCTGGCCCCCACCGCGCCGTTCGTGGTGCGGATGGCGGTGGCCAACGAATGGCTGTTCGGCGGCCTGCTGACCAAGCAGGCCGGCGCGACCCCCGCGGGCGCCGCCCTGCTGCACACCACCATCGCGCCGACCATGCTCAAGGGCAGTCCGAAGGAGAACGTCCTGCCGCAGGACGCCACGGCCTGGATCAACTACCGTATCGCGCCCGGCGACACCTCGGCCACCGTCATGGCGCGCGCCAAGTCGGCGGTGGGCGACCTGCCGGTGACGCTGGCGTGGAACAGTCCGCCCAACGAGCCCTCACCCGTGTCGTCCACCCAGTCGTGGGGCTGGCAAGTGGTGGCCGCGACGGCCGGCGCGGTGGCCGGGGCGCCGGTGGCGCCCAGCCTGGTGACCGCCGGCACCGACAGCCGATTCCTGACCCCGGTGGCCAAGGACGTCTATCGATTCCAGCCCGTGGAATTCGATCTCAAGGACGTGGCGATGATCCACGGCACCAACGAGCACATGACGCTCAAGAACCTGGAGAAGATGGTCCAGTTCTATGCCCGGCTGGTCGTCACGGCGACGCAGTAAGCACGATTGTAGGGGCTTGCCCGCTTGCCGTTCGGCGCGCGGACCAATAGCTGTTGGGGGAAGAAACACCCGCCGCCGGTTCGCGGCGACAAGACAAGGCTGCCCAAGATGCGGAACTCGACGTCCTACCTGAACGACGAAGACGATGACGACGACAAGGGCCGCCTGCCCGACATGCCGATGACGGCCGGTCCGGTTCAGAACGCGCTGTTCAAGTCCCGCACCGTGCTGATCTTCGGCGAGATCGACATGCGTCTGGCCGAGCGCGTCACCGCCCAGCTCACCGCCTTCGCCAGCGAGAGCGACAAGCCGATCCGGGTGATCGTCAACTCGCCCGGCGGCCACGTGGAAAGCGGCGACACCGTCCACGACATGATCCGGTTCTGCGGCGCCGACGTGAAGGTGATCGGCACCGGCTGGGTCGCCTCGGCCGGCGCGCACATCTTCCTGGGCGCCAAGAAGGAAAACCGCTTCTGCCTGCCCAACACCCGCTTCCTGCTGCACCAGCCGATGGGCGGCGTGCGTGGTCAGGCCTCGGACATCGAGATCGAGGCGGAAGAGATCATCAAGATGCAGGACCGCCTCAACCGGGTGATCGCCCGCGAGACCGGCCAGACCTTCGAGAAGGTGGTCAAGGACACCCAGCGGAACTTCTGGATGGGCGCCGAAGAGGCCGTTGCCTACGGGCTGGTCTCGAAGATCGTCACCGACGCCTCGGACGTCTGATCCGATGACACAGCCGTGGTGGAAGGGCGCGATCCTCTACCACGTCTACGTCCGCAGCTTTTTCGACTCGAACGGCGATGGCCATGGCGACCTTCCCGGCGTCATGGCCAAGCTGGACTACATCCAGAGCCTGGGCGTCGATGGCCTGTGGCTGTCGCCGATCCATCCGTCGCCGAACCGCGACTGGGGCTACGACATCGCCGACTTCGAGGGAATCCAGGCCGACTACGGGACGGCCGACGATTTCCAGGCGCTGCTGGACGCGGCCCACGGCCGGGGCCTGAAGGTCGTTCTGGACGAGGTGCTGAGCCACACGTCCGACGTCCATTCCTGGTTCGTGGAGAGCCTGACCGGCGGCAAGGATGGCCCGAAGGCCAACTGGTACGTCTGGGCCGATCCCCAGGAAGATGGCACGGCTCCCAACAACTGGCTCAGCGTGTTCGGGGGCCCCGCCTGGGCCTACCAGCCGGCGCGGCGGCAGCACTATCATCACAAGTTCCTGCGCCAGCAGCCCAAGCTGAACTGGCGCGATCCCGGCGCCCGCGAGGCCGCCCTCTCGGTGCTGGATTACTGGCTGGGCAAGGGCGTCGATGGGTTCCGCCTGGACGTGGCCGGGACCTTCCTCCACGACGCCGCGCTGACGCCGAACCCTCCTGTGCCGGTTGACCAACGGCGCGGCTACAACTGGTCCCACGCCGGCAATCTCCAGTTCCACTGGCACGACTCCAACCTGGAGGAGAACGTCGAGACGCTGGACGTCATCCGCCGCCGGGTGGACGCCCACAACGGGACGAACGGCGGCGACCGCTTCGTGTTCGGCGAGTTCTCCGAGGAAGAAGCCCGTTGCGGCGCCTACCTCTCGCCGGCCGAGGGCCTGCATTCCGGCTACACCTTCGTGATGCTGCTGGCGCGCAAGCTCCAGGCGTCGTTCGTGACCAAGCACTTCGAGACCCTGGCCGACTATCCCGACCATTGGCCGACGATCAGCTTCTCCAACCACGACGTGCCGCGCACCGTCAGCCGGTTCGGCGGCCAGGACGCCTCGCCCGAGCTGGCCAAGATGCTGTTCGCCCTGCTGGTCAGCCTGAAGGGCACGACCCTGATCTACCAGGGCGAGGAACTGGGCCTGCCCCAAGCCAGCCTCACCCGCGACCAGCTCCGCGACCCTGTGGGCGACCTGTACTGGCCCTACGACGGCGGCCGCGACGGTTGCCGTACGCCGATGCCCTGGACCACCGGCCCGCAGATGGGCTTCACGCAGGGCGAACCCTGGCTGCCCCTGGCGGCCGAACACGCCGGCCTCTCGGTCGAGGAACAGGGCGAGGACCCGGACTCGGCTCTGGCGTTCTCGCGGGAGATGATCGCGCTGCGCAAGGCGACGCCGACGCTGACCCTGGGCGACATCCAATTCGTCGCCACGCCCGAGCCGGTCGTGGCCTTCGTCCGCCGCCATGCGGGCGACGAGGTGATCTGCGTCTTCAACTTCAGCCCCGACCCACAGGTGTTCGCCCACCCGTCGCTGGAGCGCGCCGACCTGCTGCCGCTGCGCAATGGCGAGGCCGACCTGCGCGGCGGCTCGGTGGGCCTGTCGCCTTACGCCGCGTGCTTCCTGCGGCTCACGTAGCCGGTTAGAACGGCGGAATGGCCGATGGAGAGCCCCGCACCGCCCGCGCCGACGCCCGCTTCGGCCAAGGCTTCCTGACCGACACCTGGTACTTCGCGTCGCTCTCCGGCGACCTGAAGCCGGGCAAGCTCAACCACATCGAGTTGTTGGGCGAACCCGTGGCCTTGGGCCGGGGCCGGGGCGGCCAGCTGTTCGCCCTGCGCGACGTCTGCCCACACCGCGCCGCGCCTCTGTCGGCCGGACGTTTCCACCAGGACGCGCTGGGCGTGGAAACGGTGGCCTGTCCCTACCACGGCTGGCGCTTCCGGGCCGACGGCGCCTGCGCGGCAATCCCGTCGCTGACCGCCGACCAGGCGATGGATGTCGCCCGCATCCAGGTGCGACGCTACCCGGTGGCCGAGAGCCAGGGGATGATCTTCGTCTGGGTCGGCGCGACGCCGCTGGGCGAACCGGACCAGCCACCGCCGCAGTTTCCCGGCGTTGTCGGCGGCGGGCCGAAGCTGGTCGACCGCATGGTGTTCGACGCCCACATCGACCAGGCGGTCGTGGGCCTGATGGACCCGGCGCACGGCCCCTATGTGCATCGCCAGTGGTGGTGGCGCACGGCGGGCAGCGAGCACGACAAGGAAAAGCGCTTCGAGCCGCGCGAGGCCGGCTTCGCCATGGTCCGGCACGCGCCCTCCAGCAACAGCCGCGCCTACGCCATCCTGGGCGGGCGGCCCGAGACCGAGATCACGTTCCGCCTGCCCGGCCTGCGCTGGGAACATGTGACGGTGGGCAAGCGCCAGGTCCTGTCGCTGACCTGCCTCACGCCCCTCGACGCAAAGCGCACCCAGGTGACCCAGCTGGCCTGGTCGGACCACCCAGCGTTTTCGCTGCTGAAGCCGGTGATCGCCCGGATGGCGCGCACCTTCCTGCGCCAGGACGGCGACATGGTGAAGCTGCAGAACCAGGGCCTCAAGCACGACCCGACCCTGCTGTGGATCGACGATGCCGATCGCCAGGCCAAATGGTACCAGGCGTTGAAACGCGAATGGATCGCCAGCCGCCGCGAAGGCCGAGACTTCGTGAACCCGGTGGAGCCCGCGACCCTGAGGTGGCGGAGCTAATTGCTCCCCCGCCGGGCGAGGAATCTACGTCTTCGTCGCCTCGCCCAGGAAGATCACCTTCGTCCCCTTCTCGACGGCCTTCGACAGTTGCACGGCGTCCCAGTTGGTCAGGCGCACGCAGCCATGGCTGGCCGTCTTGCCTACCAGGCGCGGTTCGGGTGCGCCGTGGATGCCGTAGGTGTCCTTGGTCAGGTCGATCCAGACGGCGCCGACGGGGTTGTTCGGCCCGGCCTTGATGGTCAGCTTGCCGGCCGACTTGTCGCCGAAATTCAGGCGGCTGGGGTCGTAGGTCCAGGTGGGGGCCGGCGCGATGGTCCGCACCGCCAGTTCGCCGGACGGGGTGGGCAGGTCGCTGGAGCCGACCGTGGCCGGATAGGCGGCCAGCAGCTTGTGGGCGGCGTCATAGGCGCGGACCTGCTTGCGGGCCTTGTCCACCTCGATGGTCGCCACCTTGGCCGGCAGGGCCTCCCGCGCGGGATGGGCGACGACGATCGTCGTCCCCACCACCGTGACGTCCGCGCCAGGGTTCAGGGCCGTCAGCAAGGCGGCGTCCATGTGGAAGCGCTCGGCCAGGGCCTCCAGGGGGCCGGAGAAGCCCAGGCGGTCCAGCTTGGCCATCTCCCTGTAGTCCTTGGGGATCGTCGGCGTGTAGGGGCCCGCCGCGTCCGCCGCGGTGATCGTGTAGTCGGTGAGGACCGGGCCGGCGTCGGCCGTCAGCTTGGCCCAGACGTCGGCGTCCAGCATCCCGTCCTCGGGCAGGCCGTTGGCCCGCTCATAGGCGGCGATGGCGTTCTTCACGTTCTCCCCGTCCTGGCCGTCGATGACGCCGGGTGAGAAATGCGCCCGGTCCAGCAGCACCTGGGCGCGGATCAGCATGTCCCGACGAGCCTGCGGCGTCGCGGCCTCGGCGTCGAAGGCGACCTTGTCCACCGCCTGGGCGACGGGGGCGGCCGAGGGTGTCGCCGGCGGGATCGCCAGGACCGGCGGGGCCTCCGCCGGCATCGACGCCGCAGGCGGCGCGGAGGTCTGCGAGGTGCTCGCGACCTCGCGCGGCCTGATCTCGCAGGCGCTGAGCGCCGCTGCGGAAAGACCACAAAGTAGAACCGTCGCGAACTTCATGCTGGACCTCGGCGTTTCACCCCCGCTTGTTGCTGGCGGGATGTTGATGAAGCTCCGAGACGTGATGCGGTTCCTGGGAGCCTCGGCGGCGGCCGTCGTGCTGCTGCTGCTTCTGGTGTTCCGGGTGACCAGTTGTTCGCCGGCGCACCCGCCGGGGGCGGGACCGTTGGGCGCGCCCACCGAAACGGCGTCCGGCGCCCCCACGCCCGCGGGTCCCGTCAGTCCCGATTGCCGGTCCCCCGGCTGGACGGCGGCGGCGCAGACCAATTCCGGATCGCAGCGGACCCTGGCCTGGGCGCCGTTCGGCCGTCAGGAGACCGGCTGGGAAATCTATGTCCCGATGGTCCAGACCGAGATCCGCACAACCTGCCCCGCCGACAGCGAGGGCTTCGCCGCCGCTCTGGCCGCCTGGCAGGCCACGCAGAACCTGGCCAAGGACGGCGTCCTGACCGAGCCGCTGTTCGTCGCGCTGAAGAACGCTGTCCAGACCCGCCGCGAGTTCGTGCGCTTCACCTCGCTCGGGACGTGCCCCGACACGCCGGACCTGATTACCGCCGCCCGCGTCGACGAGGGCTACAGTGGCAAGCAGGTGTGGATGCGGCCCAAGGCGCTGGAGGCCTATCGCCGGATGGTCGCCGCCGCCCGCGCCGAAGTCCCAGAGATCGCCGCCGATCCGCGGAACCTGACGATCTTCTCCGGCTATCGCAGCCCGTCGGCCGACGCGGCGCGTTGCGCGGCCGAGGGCAACTGCGACGGCATCGTCCGCGCCAAGTGCTCGGCCCACCGCACGGGCCTCGCGGCGGACATGTACGTGGGCCAGGCGCCGGGCTACGGCCCGGATTCCACCGCCGACCCCAACCGCCTGTTCATGAGCCGCACGCCCACCTATCGCTGGCTGCTGGCCAATGCGGAGCGGTTCGGGTTCCGGAACTATCCGTTCGAGCCGTGGCACTGGGAGTGGACGGGCGAGGCGCCGTGAACCCACCGCTTGTCATCCCGGTTTTGGCGCAGCCAAAGACCGGGACCCCGATCTGATGAGTCCGGAATAGAGCGACGCGGCGCCGCTCTGCGCAATCTTCAAGCACAACACATCGGGATCCCGGTCTTCGCGTGCCGCGAAACCGGGATGACAGTGATGGGGGAAGGCCCCTACCCTCCGCCCATGCCTACCGTGACCTTGAACGGCGTCTCCATCGCCTACGACGACATCGCCCCGCCCGGCCCGGCGCAGCGCACGATCCTGCTGCTCCATGGCTTCAGCTCGAACCGGACCGAGGGCTGGAAGCGCACCGGCTGGTACGCGGCGCTGGAGCGGCGTGGATTCCGCACCATTGCCCTGGACCAGCGCGGCCACGGCGAGAGCGCCCGGTCCCACGACCCCGCGGACTACGGACGCGACAAGCTGGCCGCCGACGCCCTGGCGCTGCTGGACCATCTGGGCGTCGGGCGCGTCGACGTGCTGGGCTATTCCATGGGCACGCGCACGGCGCTGCAGATGGCGATCGACGCGCCGGACCGGATCTCGAACCTGATGCTGGGCGGCGTCGGGGCCAAGCTGTTCGACCCGCCCAAGGAAGGCGCGCTCGACGCGATGGCCAAGGCGATGGCCGCCGAGGACCCCGAGACCATCGACAACGAGATGCTGAAGAGCTTCCGCCAGTTCGCCGACGAGCAGGGCGAGGACCGTCAGGCGCTGGCGGCCTTCTCGGCCGGGTTCAGCCTGCCGCTGGATCGCGACGCCATGGCCCACCTGCCGATGCCCGTGCTGGTGGTCGCCGGGCAGCGGGACGACCTGGCAGGCGACCCGGAGCCGCTGGCCCGCATCTTCCCGCTGGGCAAGGGCGTCAGCCTGCCGGGCGTCGACCACTTCTCCGCCATCCCGCACGCCGCCTTGAAGGCCACCGTCTTCGACTTCATCGACGGCGTGCTGGACGACGACTTCCCGCCCTTCGAGTAGGCGGCGGCTAGGCTTTCGGGCCCATGTTGTACGGCCCGCCCTTTTCCAGCGCGGCGCGATAGGCGGGCCGGGCCTGGAAGCGATCCACCCAGCCCTTGATGTTCGGGTACTGGGCGTAGCGGCCGAACGCGCCGGTGACCTCGCCCACGAAGCTCATCTGGATGTCGGCCGCGGTGAGGTCGCCGCCCAGCAGCCAATCGCGCCCGGCCAGGGACTTCTCGACGTAGCCCAGGTGGTTGGCGATCTCGCTCTCCACGCGGGGATGCAGCGGCGCGCCGGCCTCGCCCAGGCGGCCCAGGTACATGAACAGCATCAGCGGCAGCATCGCCGAGCCCTCGGCGTAGTGCATCCACTGGTTATAGGCCTCGTAAGCGTCGGTCCCGACCGCCGGAGCCAGGCGGCCGGCCCCATATTTGCGGACGATGTAGTCGATGATGGCGCCCGACTCGATGATGGTCTGGCCGGCGTCCGTGATCACCGGCGACTTGCCCAGGGGATGGACGGCCACCAGTTCGGGCGGCGCGAGACGCGTGGTGGCGTCGCGCTGGTAGTGCTTGATCTCATACGGCGCGCCCAATTCCTCCAGCAGCCAGAGGATGCGTTGCGAACGGCTATCGTTGAGGTGATGGACGACGAGCATGAGAGGCGCTTCCTGTTTTCGCTGCCGCCACCAAAGCGGCCTGACCTGACGCAACGCAAGCCTGCCATAATCGAACCATGACCCTCGCCCTGCCCAATCTGCCCGATCTGCTCGACGCCGCCGCCGACGAGGCCGCCGCCCTGGCCGCCGCCGTCGGCAGCGCGGTCGGCAAGCGGGTGCTGAAGGACGGGCGGCTGGACCGCGCGGCGCTGGACGCCGAGCAGCACGCCGCCCACGGCCTGGCGTGGGCGTCCGCCTATGCCGAGACCCTGCGCCAGGTGGCGGTCTGGGCGCGGGCGCTGGAGGCCGAGGGCCGGCTCACCGAGGCCGAGGCCCTACCGGCCCAGCTGTTGGCGCACGAGTACCTGAGCCAGCTTCAGGGCGGCATCCCGATGAACCAGGGCGAGATATTCCGCCCCGCCGACGTCTTCGCCCCCGCCGAGCGGCTCAGCCATGTCCTGGGCCGCCTGCGCCCCGGCGCCGGCCAGGCGGTGAAGCATCGGATCGTCGAGCTGCTGGACCGGGCGCGCGGCCGGCCGTCGCTGGAGGCCAGCGGCCTGGACGAGACCCTGGAGGCCGTCCGCGACCAGTTCCACGCCTTCACCGAAGAGAAGATCACGCCCTTCGCCCACGGCTGGCATCTGCGGGACGAGCTGATCCCGCTGTCGCTGCTGGAGGAACTGGGCGACCTGGGCGTCTTCGGCCTGACCGCGCCGGAGGACTGGGGCGGCTCGGGCCTGGGCAAGGTGGCGATGTGCGTGGTGTCCGAGGCGCTGTCCCGCGGCTGGATCGGGACGGGCTCGCTGGGCACGCGCTCCGAGATCGCCGCCGAGCTGATCCTGGCCCACGGGACCGACGATCAGAAGGCCCGCTTCCTGCCCGGCATCGCGTCCGGCAAGACCATTCCCACGGCCGTGTTCACCGAGCCGGAGGCCGGCTCCGACCTGGGCTCGCTGCGCACCAAGGCCGTGCGCGACGGCGACGTCTGGCGGGTCTCCGGCGCCAAGACCTGGATCACCCACGCCGCCCGCGCCGACGTCATGACCCTGCTGGTCCGCACCAATCCGGACAGCAAGGACCACCGGGGCCTGTCGATGTTCCTGGCCGAAAAGCCGCGCGGCGCGGACGGCGATCCGTTCCCGGCGCCCGGCATGAGCGGCGGCGAGATCGGGGTCATCGGCTATCGCGGGATGAAGGAGTACGAGATCGCCTTCGACGGTTTCGAGGTCGCCCACGCCAACCTGCTGGGCGCCGTCGAGGGCCAGGGGTTCGTCCAGTTGATGGCCACCTTCGAGAGCGCCCGCATCCAAACCGCGGCCCGCGCCATCGGCGTGGCGCAGAACGCCCTGGACCTGGCCCTGGACTACGCCCTGCAGCGCCGCCAGTTCGGCGGGCCGATCAGCCAGTTTCCCCGCGTGGCCAACAAGCTGGCGATGATGGCGGCCGAGATCCTGGGGGCCCGGCGGCTGGCTTGGTTCGCGGCGCGCGCCAAGGACGAGGGCCGGCGCTGCGACCTGGAGGCGGGCATGGCGAAGCTCACCGCCGCGCGCATTGCCTGGGCGGCGGCGGACAACGCCGTGCAGATCCACGGCGGCACGGGGTTCGCGGTGGAGCAGCCGGTCAGCCGCGTCCTGGCCGACGCCCGCATCCTGAACATTTTCGAAGGCGCCGGCGAGATCCAGGCGCAGGTCATCGCGCGACGGCTGTTGGAAGGCGCGAACTGAGCGCGCGCGCTATTTCGGTGCGAACCCGTCGGCGATCAGGCCGATCTGGCGGTCCATGACCCCGATCAGCGCCTTGGCGTCGGCCTCGCGGGTGATCACCAGCCGGTAGGTCCAGGCATAGGCGCTCATCACCAGGTCGATGACTTCCTGGAGGTCGATGTCCCGCCGGACTTCGCCGTCGGCCTGACCCTTCTCAAGGGTCTCGCGGATGATCTCCTGCAGGCGCGGCGTGCGGCCGTAGGGCCGGGCCGCCTGGGGCAGGGTCCAGTCGTAGGCGGCGGCGATGTGCGACATGAACAGGCGCACGTGCCGGGCCTCGAACTCGAAGTGCACGGCGAACATGGTCCGCAGGCGGTCGGCGGTGCAGCCGCGCAGGTGCGGCATGACCCGGTCGAGTTCCGCGTACAGCGGCTCGAGCCGGGACAGCATCACCTCGGAGAGGATTTCCCCCTTCGAGGCGAAGGTGGTGAAGACGCTGCCCACGGACACCCCGGCATGACGGGCGATCTCTCGGATCGTCGTGCCCTGGAATCCGTGGGTGTCGAACAGCTCGTGCGCGGACGCGACCACCCGCTGGCGCGTCGCTTCCTTTTGCGACTGCCGCGGGGGGACGGGTCCCGAGAGAGGTTCGGCCTCAGCGCTCATGCGGTCCGGGATCAGCCGCGACGCGCGCCCGCAAGCAGGATGCGGATCTGGTCACGCGCCCGGGCCTGCAACGCGTCCAGGCTCCAGCCTTCGAAGATCGCCTGCGGGAAGTTCGACAGATAGGTGTCGAACAGCATCTGGCTGCGAAGCTTCGCTTCGGATTCCTGCGACAACTCGCCGCGGTCCACGGCGGCGGTCAGCTGCTCGGTGAACAGATCCTGGAAGGCCGCCGACGAGGACATACCCCGAAGAGTCGGTCCGCCGTCCTTGTCCCACGACACGGAGAAGCCGGCGCGGGCCAGTTGCAGGCGCGTCTTGTAGAAGGTGTAGCCGGCCATGAAGATCTTCAGGAGCGCGTCTTCGACATTGCGGCCGCGCGCGGCGGCGTCGCGCATGGCGGCGGTCAGCGCCTCCATGTCGTCATGCATGATCTCGCGGAAGAGATCTGATTTGTCAGTAAAATTGGCGAACACCGCGCCCGTCGACATACCGGCGGCCGCCGCGATGTCTCGGATGGTGGCGCCCTCATAGCCTTGTTCACTGAAGAGGCGGCGGGCGGCGGCCAGGACCTTCAAACGGGTCTGCTGTTTGGCGAGGGCGCGGCGGGTGGGCGCGCGAGTCGGTGTGTCGACCGCGACTTGATTTGGGGAGATGTGCTTCATTCGTCTCTTGAATTTCGCAGGGCTGGGGAAGCCCGGCGATCTTTTGGTTGGGGAGGAGAAACCGGCGGAGCCAAGGCGTATCACCGGCGGTGAACACGTTCAATCAACTGGGTACGCGGTACTGTAACAGCTTGTGTAACGTCGGGCCTTGGAACGGCGAGAAAAGCCGTTCCCATCGAGCGCTAAACCCTTATGGCATAAGGACTCCAGCGTCACGCCGAATCTCGCCGTTCTGCGAGAACCGATGATCGTTGAACATGATCAAGGGCGCTAAAGTCAAGTTTAAATTAGACGTCGGGCTTAGCCATGGCGTAGCGCCGTTCTGGAGGCTAGGCTAGCCGCATGGACGTCTTCGACTACCTGATCTTCGCCGCGCTGGCCGCCGTGACCATCGTGCTGGCGTTCGGGATCTACTCCCTATTCCGCGGCGGCGACTTCGGGCGGTCGTGGTCGAACAAGCTGATGCGCCTGCGCGTGCTGACCCAGGCGATCGCCGTGGCGGTGCTGATGCTGGCCGTCTGGTGGCGCGGTCAGGCCTGACATGGTCACCCTCAATCGCATCTACACCCGCACCGGCGACGCCGGCACGACCCGGCTGGCCACGGGCGCGACGGTCAGCAAGACCGACCTACGGGTCGAGACCTATGGCGCTGTCGACGAGACCAACGCCTGCGTCGGCCTGGCCCGCGTCCACCTGGCCGCAGACCCGGACCTGGACGCCATGCTGGGCCGGATTCAGAACGAGCTGTTCGACCTGGGCGCCGACCTGGCGACGCCGCCCAAGGCCGACGAGGTCGAGGGCTCGGTGCTCCGCGTGCTGGATAGCCAGATCGCCCGGATCGAGGGCGAGATCGACACCCTGAACGACCGCCTGCCGGGCCTGAAGTCGTTCATCCTGCCGGGCGGCACGCCGGCCGCGGCGGCCCTGCACCTGGCCCGCACTGTCTGCCGCCGCGCCGAGCGCGACGCCGTGCGCCTGATCGAGGCCGGCGAGCCGGTCAGCGGGCCCGCGCTGCGCTACCTGAACCGTCTCTCGGACTTCCTGTTCGTCGCCTCGCGCTGGGCCAACGACCAGGGCGCGGCCGAGGTCTTCTGGAAATCGGGCGCGACCCGCTAGGTCTTGGGCTGCGCGGCCGCCGGAGCCGTTGTCTTCGGCGCGGGACGGCCGATGGCCTTGCGGGCCTCCGCCAACGCCTTGTCGTCGGTGATCAGGCGACCCGTGACGTCCGAGGTCAGGATCGGCGTGGCGCAGACCCGCTCACCGTAGTCCCACCACTTGTGCTGCGCCTTGCACTTGCCGGCCGGGATCGCCCAGCCGATTTGCCACACCGCGACGCCGATGATGCCGACGGCGAACAGGCCCAGGAAGAGCAGCAGCAGACGCTCGAATTTCGTGTTCATGGCCGCCTTTTACGTAAGGAGACCCCTGTCTGGCTAGCTGTGTGCGCTGCGGCGGAAGAACGCCGCGCGTGCTTGCAATGCGCGGCGGAACCGTTATTGCCCACCCGGCTCATTTCTTTCCGCAAAACAATTTGAGGCGCTAGCAACCCATGAAGGTGTTGGTCCCGGTCAAGCGGGTGATCGACTATAACGTCAAGGCCCGTGTTAAGGCCGATCAGACGGGTGTCGACCTCGCGAACGTGAAGATGTCGATGAATCCCTTCTGCGAGATCGCGGTCGAAGAGGCCGTCCGTCTCAAGGAAAAGGGCGTGGCGACCGAGATCGTCGCCGTGTCCATCGGCCCGCAGCAGGCGCAGGAAACCCTGCGCACCGCGTTGGCCATGGGCGCCGACCGCGCCATCCTCGTGCAGACCGATCAGGACCTCGAGCCACTGGCCATCGCCAAGGTGCTGAAGGCCATCATCGCCGAGGAAAGCCCCGAGCTGGTCCTGATGGGCAAGCAGGCCATCGATGGCGACAACAACGCCACCGGCCAGATGCTGGCGGCCCTCCTCGACTGGCCCCAGGCGGCGTTCGCCTCGGAAGTCGTCATCGAAGGCGGCAAGGCCAAGGTGACCCGCGAAGTCGACGGCGGCCTGCAGACGCTGAGCGTGGACCTGCCGGCGGTCGTCACCGCCGACCTGCGCCTCAACGAGCCGCGCTACGCCTCGCTGCCGAACATCATGAAGGCCAAGAAGAAGCCGATGGACGTGAAGGAGCTGGGTTCGCTCGGCGTCGACACGGCCGCGAAGCTGAAGGTCGTGAAGGTCACCGAGCCGCCGAAGCGTTCGGCCGGCGTCAAGGTCGAGACCGCCGACGACCTGGTGTCCAAGCTCAAGACTGCGGGGGTCCTCTAACATGGCCGTTCTCGTCATCGCCGACCACGACAACGCCACCCTGAAGGACAACACCCACAAGGTCGTGACCGCCGCCCTGGCGATCTCGGGCGACGTGGATGTCCTGGTGGCCGGCTCGAACACCGCCGCCATCGCCGCCGACGCCGCCAAGATCGCCGGCGTCCGCAAGGTGCTGACGGCCGACAGCGCCGAACTGGGCCAAGGCCTGGCCGAAGCCTTCCAGGACCTGGTCGTCGGCCTGGCCGCGAACTACGACGCGGTGCTGACGCCCGCGACGACCCAGGGCAAGAACTTCAGCCCACGCGTCGCCGCGAAGCTGGACGTGGCCCAGATCTCCGACGTGATCGAAGTGGTGGACGCCAACACGTTCGTCCGCCCGATCTACGCCGGCAACGCGCTGGAGACCGTCCAGTCGTCCGACCCCAAGAAGGTGCTGACGGTTCGCCCGACGGCCTTCAAGCCCGCCGCTGAAGGCGGTTCGGCCAAGGTGGAGAGCGTGTCCGCGCCCGCCGCCCCGGCCAAGAGCCACTTCGTCGGCCAAGAGATCGTCAAGTCGGCCCGCCCGGACCTGGGCGCCGCCAAGATCGTGGTCTCCGGCGGTCGCGCCATGGGCTCGGCCGAAGAGTTCCAGCGGGTCATCGATCCCCTGGCCGACAAGCTGGGCGCCGCCGTGGGCGCTTCGCGCGCCGCCGTCGACGCCGGCTACGCGCCGAACGACTACCAGGTCGGCCAGACCGGCAAGGTCGTGGCCCCGGAGCTCTACATCGCCATCGGCATCTCGGGCGCCATCCAGCACCTCGCCGGCATGAAGGACTCCAAGGTCATCGTCGCCATCAACAAGGACGGCGACGCGCCGATCTTCCAGGTGGCCGACTTCGGCCTGGTCGCCGACTACAAGACGGCCGTGCCGGAACTGATGACCGCGCTGAGCGCCGCCGGCAAATAGGCCGCGTCGACATCGCCAGACGACGAAGGGCGGCCTGCGAGGGCCGCCCTTTTTCGTTCAGGCCGTCTCGGTGCTGGGCAAGGTGATCTGCTGGGCGGACGCCGTGGCGATCAGCTCGCCATCCGGTCGACGGAACGTCGCCTCGACGGTGATCAGTCGCTTCGACGCGGCCACGACCCGGCCCTCGATCGTCAGGGGATGGCCCCGACCGATCTTTACGAACTGAACCTGCAGATTGACGGTCCGGAACTGGGCTTCGTCGGGGACGACGGTCATGGCCGCGAACGCCGCCACCTGGTCGGCGAGGGCGGCGATGTATCCGCCAAACAGCGAGCCGTCGCCGTTCAGCAGCCGCGCATCGGGCGTCCAGGTCTTCCGCACCCAGCCCGGACCCCAGTCGTCGATCAGGCCCAGGCCCAGCGCGACCACCACCGGGGGCGCGGTCGCATCTGGCTGTTTGATCGCATCCAGCCGTTCTGTGGCCCAGGTCATCGACGTCTCCCGCTGCAAGGCGCGCAGAATCCCGCCTAAGCTCGGCCAAGTGGACTCGCGTTTCGAGGAGCAGCCTGCCCAATGCCCCAGCCCCTGCGCCGCCAACCCCGCCAGGCCCGTTCCAGAGCCACCCGCGCGGCGATCTTCGAGGCTGCGGCTCAGATTCTGGAGCGCGAGGGCGAGGCCCGCTTCACCACCAACCGCGTCGCCGAGCGGGCCGGCGTCAGCGTCGGCACGCTCTACCAGTACTTCTCTTCGAAACACGCGATCCTGGCCGCCCTGGCGCGG
The DNA here is from genome assembly GCA_018821435.1 of Alphaproteobacteria bacterium. Classification (GTDB taxonomy): domain Bacteria; phylum Pseudomonadota; class Alphaproteobacteria; order Caulobacterales; family Caulobacteraceae; genus Phenylobacterium. Next base: position 33,491 of record JAHJME010000005.1, on the reverse strand, counting down.
GAGGAGAACGCCCGCGTCCGCGTCGAGCTGGCCCGGGACATCGCGGCAGGGACAACGTCACCCGTGCGGCTGGCCATCCGGGCGCAGATCGCTGTCCTCAGGGACCGCCCCGCCACCCGTCGCGCTGCCCTGCGGGCCATCATCGCCGAAGAAGGGCCCGAGGGGATCGGGCGTGAGACGCGCGCGACGGGCCGCCTCCTGCCGCAAACCTCGGAAAAGTTGGACGCGTTCATTCTGACCCAGGCGGTCAACGGCGTGATCAGGGCCGCGGTGCTGGAGAGTTCGTCGCACCTCATCGACCCCCGCCTCGAAGACGCGTTGGTGCGCCTCGTAGAGGGATATCGGGCCGCCTGACGCGGAAGCCGGGGCGGCCCCGTGGGGTGGGGCCGCCCCGTTCCATCTCCGCCGCAGATGTGGGGTCCAGCGGCGGATCAGGGGTTCGTGGCCCGGGGGTTCTGGGCCTGCACAAGCGGCTCGGGGCCGACGGCGATGTTCACATCCGCGCCGACCAGCACGTTCGGCGGCGCGTTGACGCGAAGGCGGCGCAGGACCTTGGTCGCCGCCTGATCGGTTTCCAGGGAGCCGGACGAGGTCACCACGCGGGCGCCGATCAGACGGCCGTCGCTGCTGACCCGGGCCCGGATCGTCAGGCCCCCGCCGGCCTCCACGCCCGCGGCGGCAAGGTCCGCGGTGGCCGCGACGCCGGCGCGCTGGAGGTAGTCCGTCACGTCGCGATTGCCGGCGTGGGCGGCGCCGCCGAAGACCAGCAGCGCGGCCGGCAGCACGAGAGAGATGATTTTCATCGTCATAGTCCTTTGAATTCACACACCATTGGGCAGCGCTGCCTGACTGTTAGGTGGGAACGGAAGCTTCACCTCGCCAACGATAGATTTTGCCAGGGGTTGTTACTTGAGCTAACAACCTACGTATGGTCCGCTTGCCGCCCTTCTTCGCGCTCCGCGCCCTTGAGGCCGCGGCCCGGCATCGCAGCTATTCCGGCGCGGCCAAGGAGCTGTCGGTCACGCACGGGGCGGTCAGCCAGCAGATCCGTCGCCTGGAGGCCGAGCTGGGCGCCCGGCTGTTCGAGCGGCGCGGCAACGCCATGGTCCCCACCCCTGACGCCCAGCGGCTGGCCGGCGAGGTGTCGCGAGGGCTGGACGTGCTGAAGAACGCCGTGGCCGACTTCGCCGCCGTGGCGATCCGCGATCCGCTGGTGGTCAGCCTGGACCCGCAGTTCGCCAACCGCTGGCTGCCGCCGCGCCTGCCCCGCATGCTGACCGAGTTGGCCGGCGCGAATCTGGAACTGCGGGTCGAAGAGCGGCTGGCCAATTTCACCACGGACGGCATCGACGTGGCGGTGCGCTATGGCGCGGGCCGCTGGCCCGGCGTCGAGACCACGCACCTGTTCAGCGAGACCCTCCTCCCGGTCTGCAGCCCCGAGTTCCTGGCCCGACAGCCGCTGTTCCGGCCCGCGGACCTGCTGGCCGCGCCGCTGCTGCACCACGGGCACCGGCCCTGGAGCCTGTGGTTCCGCGCCTTCGACCTGGAGCCGCCGCCGCAGCAGGGCATGCTGTTCGAGGACTCCGTCATGTTGCTGGAGGCCGCCGCCCAGGGGCTGGGTGTGGCCCTGGCCCGCAGCCGGTTGATCGAGCAGGACCTGCGCACCGGGCGTCTGGTGCAGCCCTTCGAGGCGGGCGTGGCGTCCGAGCTGGGCTTCTGGATCGTCTGGCGCGGGGACAGCCGGAAGCTGCAGCGGGTAAACGTCCTGCGCGACTGGCTCCTGGCCGAGGCCACCGGCGCGGCCGTCACGAAGGACACAGCGGCCGCCTGACGTTTTGCGACGCAGCATTTCTCCTTGCCGCAGTGCGCCATACAGATGTTAGAAAGCTGCCTCTGTTAGAAAGCTGCCACAAAAAGCAGCATCCGCTCCTGAGGGTCCACGCCTGTGGTTGACATCAAGACGGTCGGCGTCATCGGCGCCGGTCAAATGGGTTCCGGCATCGCTCACGTCTGCGCCCTGGGTGGCTACGACGTCCTCCTGCACGATGTGAGCCCCGAACGGATCGATCAGGGCATCGCCCAGATCGAGAAGAACATGGTCCGCCAGGTCTCGCGCGGCGTGATCGACCAGGACGCCATGACCGCGGCCATCGCCCGCATCAAGCCGGCCGTCGAGCTGCAGCAGATCGGCGCGACCGACCTGGCCATCGAGGCGGCCACCGAGAACGAAGAGACCAAGAAGGCGATCTTCAAGGCGCTTCAGCCGCACCTCACGCCCACGACCCTGCTGGCGTCGAACACCTCGTCGATCTCCATCACGCGCCTGGCCTCGGCCACGGACCGGCCGGGCAAGTTCATCGGCCTGCACTTCATGAATCCGGCCCCGCTGATGAAGCTGGTCGAGATCATCCGCGGCATCGCCACCGACGCCGACACCTACGAGCTGGCCGTCAGCTTCGCCCAGTCGCTGGGCAAGACCACCTCGAACGCCGAGGACTTCCCCGCCTTCATCGTCAACCGCGTGCTGGTGCCGATGATCAACGAGGCGATCTACACGCTGTACGAAGGCGTCGGCACCGTCGACGCGATCGACACGGCCCTGCGCCTGGGCGCCAACCACCCGATGGGCCCGCTGGAACTGGGCGACTTCATCGGCCTGGACACCGTCCTGTCGATCATGAACGTCCTCTACGAAGGCTTGGCGGACTCCAAGTACCGTCCCTGCCCGCTGCTGGTGAAGTACGTCGAGGCCGGCTGGCTGGGCCGCAAGTCGGGCCGCGGCTTCTACGACTACCGCGGCGACAAGCCGGTGCCGACCCGCTGATCCGATCGCTCCCCATCGGGGGAGCTGTCGCGTGCCGACTGAGGGGACCCTCCACCGCGTTCTGAGCTGACCTCCTCCGTCGCCGCCGGCGACACCTCCCCCGATGGGGAGGAATTCTCTGAACTTTTTGCACCTTGCTGTCGGGCCGACCTATCCTCATCCGTCCTAAGGACCGAACGAGGAGCCCGCCCATGCTGTACGCCCTGCTCTGCTACAACGACGAGGACGTCGTCTGGGCCTGGGACAAGAAGCAGGACGGCGAGGTCATGCAGCGGCTGGGCGTCGTGCGCGACGGGCTCGAGAAGGCCGGCAAGATGGGGCCGTCGCTGCGCCTGCTGCCGACCACCGCGGCCACCACCTTCCGCAAGACCGACCCGCCCCTGGTGATCGACGGCCCCTTCGCCGAGACCAAGGAACAGCTGCTCGGCATCTACATCATCGACGTGGCCGACCTGGACGAGGCGCTGCAGATCGCCAAGGACCTGGGCGACGCCAACCCCGGCGGCGCCTACGAGATCCGGCCCCTGGCCGTCTACAACCCGGGCGCGGCGGTGGCATGAGCGACCTGGCCTGGATCAACGCGGCGATCTCGGCCGCGCGGCCCCAGGCCGTCGGGGCCCTGCTCCGCTATTTCCGCGATCTGGACACGGCCGAAGAGGCTTTCCAGGACGCCTGCCTCCGGGCGTTGAAGAACTGGCCGCAGAACGGCCCGCCCCGCGACGCCGCCGCCTGGCTGATCATGGTGGGCCGCAACGCCGCCCTGGACGGGGTGCGCAAGCGCGCGCGCCTCACCGACCTGCCACCCGAGGAGAAGCTGTCCGACCTGGACGACGCCGAAGAACGCGCCGTCGACCGGATCGACGCCTCGGACTACCGCGACGACGTCCTGCGGCTGCTGTTCATCTGCTGCCACCCGGACCTGCCGGCCACCCAGCAGATCGCCCTGGCGCTGCGGATCGTCTCCGGGCTGTCGGTGAAGCAGATCGCCCGCGCCTTCCTGGTGTCCGACGCCGCGATGGAACAGCGGATCACCCGCGCCAAGCGGATCGTGGCCGAGGGCGACGCCGAATTCGAGACCCCGGGGCCGGTGGAGCGCGCCGAGCGCCTCGCGGGGGTAGCGGCCATGCTCTACCTGGTCTTCAACGAGGGTTATTCGGCCGGCGACAATCCGGCCCGCGCCCAGCTGTGCGGCGAGGCGATCCGGCTGACGCGGCTGCTGCTGCGCCTTTATCAGACCGAGCCCGAGATCATGGGCCTGCTGGCGCTGATGCTGGTGCAGCACGCCCGCACCCCGGCCCGCATCGACGCCGAGGGCCAGATCGTACTGCTGGAGGACCAGGACCGGAGCCTGTGGAACCGGCAGATGATCAACGAGGGCCTGGCGCTGATCGACAAGGCCATGCGCCACCGCCGGCCCGGCGCCTATCAGGTCCAGGCGGCGATCGCCGCCCTGCATGCGCGCGCCGTCACCTCGGCCGACACCGACTGGGCGCAGATCGACCGCCTGTACGCCGCCCTCGAGCGCCTGACGCCGTCGCCGGTGATCACCCTCAACCGCGCGGTGGCGGTCAGCAAGGTGGCCGGCCCCGAGGCCGCGCTGACGATGATCGCGCCGCTGGCGGACAAGCTGTCGGGCTATTTCCACTTCCACGGCCTGACCGGCGCGCTGAACCTGCAACTGGGTCGCCACGCCGAGGCGCGGGTCGCCTTCGACCGGGCCATCGCCCTGGCCAACACCGCGGCCGAGGCGGGCCACATCCGCCAGCACCTGGACCGGCTGATGCGCGACCACGCGCCGGCCGAAGAAAAAAGCGCCGGCTAGCGCCCGCCGATGTCGGGGTGGCCCGCACTCGTTCGTCCTATGGGCAGACCCAAGAACAGGAGACCCTGATGTCAGAAACCTTCGAAGCCCCCGCCATGCCTCAGGTCGAAACCAAGGGCGGCGTCGTCGCCTACCTCGCCATCGACGGCGCCCTGAAGGCCACCGAGTTCTACACGCGGGCGTTCGCGGCCGAGACGGCCTTCGCCCATCCCGCCGACGAGAAGGGGCGGACGATGCACGTGCACCTCTACATCAACGGCTCGTCCGTGATGCTGGGCGACTTCTACCCCGAGCATGGCCACGCCAAGCAGACGCCGGCCGCCTTCACGATGCAACTCGTCGTGGACGACTGCCAGGCCTGGTTCGACCGCGCGGTCGCCGCCGGCTGCGAAGCGCTCGTCCCGCCGCAGAAGATGTTCTGGGGCGACACATGGGCTCAGGTCCGCGACCCGTTCGGCGTCGTCTGGGCCTTCAATCAGGGCGCGTAGGCCGCGCCCGGCGACGCCCGTGGCCGACCTCCCCGCCGGCCGCGGGCGACCCTTCTCTTTCGGAAAGCAAGGACGATGACCGACATCGCAGCGGGCGCCGCGCCCAAGAGCGGCAAAGCCCTGACCATCGCCGGCTGGACCATGACCGGCCTGTTCACCGCCTTCATGGCCTTCGACATCGGCATCAAGCTGGTGCGCCTGCCGGTGGTCGAGGAGACCATCATCGGCCTGCATCTGCCGTCCGGCAGCGGGTTCGCCATCGGCTTGCTGGAGCTGGCGATCGTGGCCCTCTACCTGTTTCCACGCACCGCGCTGCTGGGCGCGGTGCTGATCGCGGCGCTGATGGGCGGCACGGCCGGGGTTAATCTGGTCAACGCCAAGCCGCTGTTCAGCCACATCCTGTTCGGCCCCTACCTGGCGCTGTTCGCCTGGGGCGGCCTGTGGCTGCGTGACGCAACCCTGCGCGGGCTGCTCCCGATTCGACGTTAACCAATCCCGAACCGGCGGCATGGTTAATGAATTCGACTAGCCTGGACTCCGCAGCGGATACTCCGGGTGATTCGGAAACAGGATCCATGCGGCGGCTGACCCTCGTACTCCTCTGCGCGACCTACCTCTGCCTGTCGCTGATCATTGCGCTCAGCCTCTGGCGGAACGGCATGGGCTGGGGCGTCGGCCTCTCCTCCATGATGGGTTGCTTCGGCGTCTGCCTGGCCTCCCACGGCATGATCATGCGCTTCCTGGAGATGCGTGAGATCCGCGGCGAGGTCGAAGCCGTGCGCGACGCCCACCGCATCCTGCTGGACCAGGTGGTTCGCATCGACGGGCGGGTGACCGACATCGCCAACGTCGTCGACGCCGACAAGTCCCGCTCCGACGAACTGACCGGCGAGGTCCACCTGCTTGAGAAGCTGGTCACCAAGATGAGCCGCCGGTTCGACGAACCGCAGGCGCCCTACCTCGCCGCACGCGGCGGCCTGGACACCCGCCAGCCGCGCGGCCTGCTGGAGATCGTCCGCGAGGCGCTGTCCGAGAACCGCGTCGACCTGCACCTGCAGCCGATCGTCGGCCTGCCCCAGCGCAAGACGGTCTTCTACGAAAGCTTCTCGCGCCTGCGCGACGCTACCGGCCAGGTGATCATGCCGGCGGAGTACCTTTCGGTCGCCGAGCCCGCGGGCCTGGTCACCGCCATCGACAACCTGCTGCTGTTCCGCTGCGTGCAGATCGTCCGACGCCTGGCGCGCCAGGACCGCCGCGTGGGCATCTTCTGCAACATCTCGATGTCCAGCCTGGGCGACGACGAATTCTTCCCGCAGTTCATCGAGCTGCTGCGCGCCAACCGCGACCTGGCCCCGGCCCTGGTGTTCGAGGTCGGCCAGGCGGCGTTCGACGCCCGCAACTCGGTCCAGGCCCGCAACATGGGCCGGCTGGCCGAGCTGGGCTTCCGCTTCTCGATCGACAAGGTGACCAACCTCGACCTCGACCTCCAGGACCTCACCCGCTCGGACGTGAAGTTCGTGAAGGTGGCGGCCCAGACCCTGCTCGACGAACTGACCGAGGTGGACGACCGCCTGGTCCTGCGCTCCATGCCCGACCTGGCCGCCGAGGACTTCGCCCTGCTGCTGCGCCGCTACGGCATCGATCTCATCGCCGAGAAGGTGGAGAGCGAGCGCCAGGTGGTGGACATCCTCGACCTCGATATCCAGCTGGGCCAGGGCCACCTGTTCGGCGAACCCCGCGCCATCAAGAACGACGTCCTCAACGAGGCCGGCGCGCCGCCGCCCTCCAACGTCGAGCGCCTGCGCGTCCGCGCCGCTTAGGAACCGCGAAAACACCGAAGACACCGGAGGGTCCGCGCGAGCGGGCCCTTTTTCGTTTCCATGGCGCCGTCGGGTTGTTACGAGCGCCCGCTACGCGGGAGGGCCCTTCCGCGTCCTTCCGTGTTTTCCGTGGTTCTCGTCCCATGACCTCCCCGACCCCGATCAAAGGGCTCTCCGAGCTCGCCGGCCGCTACGACGTGCTGCTCTGCGACGTCTGGGGCGTGATCCACAACGGCCGGGAGCACTTCGCCGAGGCCTGCGCCGCCCTGGCGCGGTTCCGCGCCGAGGTGGGGCCGGTGATCCTGATTTCCAACGCGCCGCGGCCGCACCCGCCGGTCATCGAGCAACTGGACTCGCTGGGGGTGCCACGCGCCGCCTGGACCCAACTCGTCACCTCGGGCGACGCCACCCGCCCGCTGCTGCGCGCGCGCGCGCCGGGAACGGTCTGGGCCATCGGTCCGGAGCGCGCCGAGGTGCTCTATCACGACCTGGACATGATCCAGGGTGGGCCCGAAGACGCGGACTTCATCGGCGTGACCGGACCCTATGACGACGAGAACGACGAGCCCGGCGACTACCGCGACCGCTTCATCGCCTGTGTGGCGCGCGGCCTGGATCTGATCTGCGCCAATCCCGACATCGTGGTGCAACGGGGCGACAAGCTGATCTACTGCGGCGGCGCCCTGGCCCAGCTCTACGAAAGCCTCGGCGGACGGACCTTCATGGCGGGCAAACCCTACGCCCCGATCTACGAGATGGCGCTCGAACGGGCCGAAGCTGAGCTGGGGCGACCGATCGACGCGGCCCGGGTGCTGTGCGTCGGCGACGGCCTGCCCACGGACGTGCGCGGGGCCAATGCCCGGGGCCTGGATATTTTGTTTGTCGCCAATGGGATACATGGCGCCGAGACCGTAGGCCCGGACGGCCTCAACCTTGACGTGATCAGCGATCTCCTGCGGCAAGAAGGCCTACAGGCGACATGGGCAATCGCCGATATGGCGTGGTGAACGGCGCTGAGTCGCACCGCTGACGGCACGGGTCGGCGGCGCGGGGGGATGGGCCGCAACACGGGCTGAGGGGACCTGCCGTGCAAGGTATGTATTTCGACGATCTAACCGTCGGTCAGACGGCGGAGATGAGCCGCGTCGTGGGGGCCGCGGACATCGAGGCGTTCGCGGAGGTTTCGGGCGACAACAATCCGGTCCACCTGGACGAGGCCTACGCCAAGACTACCACCTTCGGAGAGCGCATCGCCCACGGCATGCTGTCGGGGGCCTATATTTCGGCGGTGCTTGGCACACGCCTGCCGGGGCCGGGAGCGATCTATCTGTCGCAGTCGCTCCGGTTCCGCCGCCCCGTGAAGATCGGCGACCTAGTGGTGGCGCGGGTGACGGTCAGGTCGCTGGACGAAAGCCGGGGCCACGTGACCCTGGACACCGCCTGCGCGGTCAGCGGCAAGACCGTGGTGGATGGCGAAGCTCTAGTGATTGCGCCGCGCCGCCCCGCATGACTTAAACGGATGCATGAAGCGCATTCGGGTCATCCGCGGCTGGAAGGACCTGTCCGATCACGACCGCGGCGCCGCCGTGGCCATGGGCAGTTTCGACGGCGTCCATCTCGGCCACCAGCAGGTGATCGAACTGGCCGCGCGCGCGGCGGATGACCTGGGCGCGCCCCTGGGGGTGATCACCTTCGACCCGCACCCGCGCGTCTATTTCCGGCCCGACGAGCCGGCGTTCCGGCTGATGAAGACGGACCAGCAGGCCCGCGCGCTGGAAAAGCTGAATGTCGACATCCTGTATGTCCTGCCGCTCGACGCCGAGCTGGCGGAGATGACCGACCGCGAGTTCGCGACGAAGGTCCTGCATGACGGCCTGGGCGCGCGCCACGTGGCCGTCGGCTTCGACAATTCGTTCGGCAAGGATCGCACGGGCACGCCCGACACGATGCGCGCCTACGGCAAGGACCTGGGCTTCGGCGTCAGCGTCGCCGAGCCGGTGGGCGATCTGGACGGCGACAAGTTCTCGTCCACGGCGGTGCGCGAGGCGCTGCGCGACGGCCAGCCCGAGGCGGCGGCCGAGATCCTGGGCCGCCCGTTCGCCATCGAAGGGTCGGTCCAGCGCGGCCGGCAACTGGGCCGCAAGCTGGGCTTCCCCACGGCCAACGTGGACTTGGGCGATTACGTCTCGCCGAAGTTCGGGGTCTATGCGACGCGCACGCGCCTGTCGGACGGGCGCGAGTTCGCCGGCGTCGCCAACATCGGGGTCAACCCGACGGTGCACGGGGTCACCCAGCCGCTGCTCGAGGTCTGGCTGTTCGACTTCGACGAGGACATCTACGACCGGGTCATCGAGACCGACCTGATCGCGTTCCTGCGTCCGGAGGAGAAGTTCTCCAGCCTGGAGGTGATGACCGAACAGGTGATGAAGGACGCCGCGCGGGCGCGGCAGGTCCTTGGGTCAGACCCCGCTTAGCGGGCGACGGTGATGTCTTTGATCAGGGCCTGGACGGTCGGCTTGCCGCCGGCGTTCCAGACGGCCTTCAGATAGGCCAGGGTGCGGGCCGCCGCGTCGTCCTGCTTCCACTCGCAACCGTGGAACTGGCAGCTCTGGAAGACGGGGGTCTCGCCGCCGGAATAGACCAGGCGGCAGTCGCGGAATTCGCAGTCAGAGAAGGTCTCGCCGTCAAGAATGACGGTCTCGTGGTTGTACCCGACGCCGCTCGGCATGTTGTCTCTCAGTTTTCGCCGGCGCTCGGGTCGCCCGGGCCAGCGTTATTGGGGTCGGATTCGCCCCGCTCACGTTCACGCTGCTCGCGCTTGGCGGCAGCTTTTTCGGCCAGCTTGTTCGCCTTCTGGCGATCGCGTTCCATACGCTCGAACTGGTAGTTAGGCTTTCGGGCCATGGCGTCACTCCGTGAGGGCGGCGTCCGTGTCCTCGGGCGGCGCTTCGGTGGGGGCGGCGGCTTGGTAGGTCGCCGCGCAGATCGCTTCGAGATGGCCGCGAATGGCCCGGGGCGCCAGCAGCGCGTCGACAGCGCGGCAACCGTCCGCCTTCAGGCGTTGCTTCAGCCGGGCGAGGTCAGGCGCCTGTCCCGAGCGAGCGAGCGCGTAAGCGCGTTCAATGGTCGATGTGGTCACAATCTCAGTTGAACGACCCGGCGGGGCCGAAAGGTCCCGCCGGGCGCGTCCATATTCCTTAGGCCGCTTGCAGTTGGCCGGCGGACATCTTGCCGCTGCGCTGATCGCGTTCCAGTTCGAACGAGACCTTTTGGCCTTCGTTCAGCGAGCCGAGGCCCGCACGTTCAACGGCCGAGATGTGCACGAACACGTCGTTGCCGCCATCATCGGGTTGGATGAAGCCGAAGCCCTTGGTGGCGTTGAACCACTTAACGGTGCCGGTAGCCATGATGTTTTGTCTTTCTAGTTCAAGTGCTCACCCGTCCCGAAGGGGACGAGGGATTTCGAGTTCTCACCCACCCCGGACGGGACGAGAGATCAAAATGTCGGAGAGGTCTTCAGGAAGTCCGGGCTCGATCCAAAGAACAAGCGTGGAGAGCAACCGAACCAAATCGATATTTGATCGCCCCTTATGTCACGATTGCCGGTCGGATGCCAGACAATTCGCCAGGATGGCCGACGCAACCCGTTCCGAAGGCCTTTGCGCGAGACAAAATACGTCGGATTGCGCGCGCGGCAACCCCAGGGATGACGCCCTGCGCGCCGTCTGTTAGAGCCAGCGCCATGTTTTCGGTTCGGACGAGCCCGCGAATTATCCGCCCGGCGTGACGCCGCGGTCGGTTTCGATCCAGCGCGCGCCGGGTTTCCACCCCCGCACCTCGTAACCTCCGGACCAGCCTGGAAAGTCCTATGGCCGACGACGCCGACAAGTCCTCCGTTCAAGTCAAAGAAGGCCGCGACTATCGCGAGACCGTCTTCCTTCCCGATACGCCGTTCCCAATGCGCGCGGGCCTGCCGCAGAAGGAGCCGCTGACCCTGGCCCGGTGGGCCGAGCTGGACCTCTACAACGCCATCCGCGCCGAGCGGCAACGCGCCGGCGCGCCGCTGTTCGTGCTGCACGACGGCCCGCCCTATGCGAACGGGGCCATCCACATCGGCCACGCGCTGCAGAAGACGCTGAAAGACTTCGTCGTCCGCTCGAAGTTCCTGATGGGCTACGACGTCGATTACGTGCCCGGCTGGGACTGCCACGGCCTGCCCATCGAGTGGCAGATCGAGAAGGAGCTGAAGGAGAAGGGCCGCCGCAAGGACGACGTCTCCAAGGCCGAGTTCCGCACGCTGTGCCGCGACTACGCCGAGAAGTGGATCGCCGTTCAGATGACCGGCTTCAAGCGCCTGGGCATCCTTGGCGACTGGCCGAACCGCTACGCCACCATGGATTACGGCTCGGAAGCCGCGATCGTCGGTGAGTTCCACAAGTTCGTGGCCTCGGGCCAGCTCTATCGCGGCTCCAAGCCGGTGATGTGGAGCCCGGTCGAGCGAACGGCCCTGGCCGACGCCGAGGTCGAGTACCACGACCACGTCAGCCCCACGATCTGGGTGAAGTTCCCGGTGATCGAGGGCAGCGACGCCGCGCGCGGCGCCAGCGTCGTGATCTGGACCACCACCCCCTGGACCATCCCGGCCAACCGGGCGGTCAGCTACAACGAGGCCATCGACTACGCCGTCTACCAGGTCGAGGCGATGGAAGAGGGCCTGGAGTTCGAGCCCTGGGCCAAGGCCGGCGACCGGCTGATCGTGGCCGAGAAGCTGTCGGGCGACGTCTTCAAGGCCGCCAAGATCGCCAAGGCCCGCCGGGTCGAGAAGGTGGACTGCCAGGGCATGGTCCTGGAGCACCCGCTGGCGGCGCTAGACACGCACTATGCGTTCCAGGTGCCGATGCTGGCCGGCGATCACGTCACCGACGACGCCGGCACGGGCTTCGTCCACACCGCGCCCGGCCACGGCGCCGACGACTACATCGTCTGGCTGGCGCACGGCCATCGCGAAATCCCCGAGACCGTCGATCCGGACGGCGCCTACTATCCGCACGTGCCGCTGTTTGCCGGCCTGAAGGTGCTGGAGACCGACGGCAAGAAGGCCGGCAAGTTCGGCCCGGCCAACGGCGCGGTCATGGACAAGCTGATCGAGGCCGGCCGCCTGCTGGCGCGCGGGCGGATGGAGCACAGCTATCCGCACTCGTGGCGCTCCAAGGCCCCGGTGATCTTCCGCAACACGCCCCAGTGGTTCATCCGGATGGACGAGCCGGTGGAGACCCCGGAGCTGGCCGGTCGCACCCTGCGCGAGACGGCGCTGGAGGCCATCGAGGCCACGACCTTCTTCCCGGCCGGCGGCAAGAACCGCATCCGCTCGATGGTGGAAAGCCGGCCCGACTGGCTGATCAGCCGGCAACGGGCCTGGGGCGCGCCCCTGGCCATGTTCGTCGACAAGGAGACGAACCAGCCGCTGCATGACCCCGAGGTGGACAAGCGCATCGTCGACGCCGTCCGAGCCGAGGGCGCCGACGCCTGGTTCAACCGCCCGGTCACCGACTTCCTGGGGTCGCACGATCCCGAGCGCTACGAGAAGATCGAGGACATCCTCGACGTCTGGTTCGACAGCGGGTCCACCCACGCCTTCACACTCGAGAACCGCGCCCACACCCACTGGCCGGCCGACCTCTACCTCGAAGGCTCGGACCAGCATCGCGGCTGGTTCCAGTCGTCGCTGCTGGAAAGCTCGGGCACCCGGGGCCGCGCCCCCTACGACGCCATCCTCACCCACGGCTTCACCATGGATGAGAACGGCGAGAAGATGTCCAAGTCCAAGGGCAACACCGTCGATCCGGACCTGGTGATCCGCGAGAGCGGCGCCGAGATCATCCGCCTGTGGGCCGCGATGATCGACTATGCCGACGACAGCCGGATCGGGAAGACGATCCTGCAGACCACCGCCGACGCCTACCGCAAGCTGCGCAACACCGTCCGCTACATGCTGGGCGCCCTGGCCGACTACTCGCCGGACGAGGCGGTCGAGCTTGACCAGATGCCGCCGCTGGAGCGGTTCATCCTGCACCGGCTGCACGAACTGGATGGCCAGGTCCGCACGGCTTATGACGGCTACCTGTTCCAGGACGTGATCCGGCCGCTGACCGAGTTCTGCCAGAACGAACTGTCGTCGCTGTTCTTCGACATCCGCCGCGACGCCCTCTACTGCGACCAGCCCTCCAGCCTGCGCCGCCGCGCCGCGCGCACGGTGATGGAGGCGGTGTTCGAGCGCCTGACCGCCTGGCTCAGCCCGCTGATCCCCTTCACCATGGAAGAGGCCTGGCTGACCCGGTATCCGGACGCCCACTCCAACTGCATGCGCACGATCCCGGAGACCCCGGCCGAGTGGCGCAACGACCCCGAGGCCGCCCGCTGGGCCCAGGTGCAGCAGGTGACCTCGGTGGTCACCGGCGCCCTTGAGGTCGAACGACGCGAGAAGCGGATGGGCGCGGCGCTGGAAGCCGCTCCCAAGGTCCACGTCTCCGACCCGGCCCTGCTGGCCGCCTTCGAGGGCCTCGACGCGGCGGAAGTGTTCCGGACCAGCCAGGCGACCCTGGTCGCGGGCGGCGGCCCCGGCTTCAAGCTGCCCGACGTCCCCGGCGTCTCGGTGGAGCCGCTGAAGGCCGACGGCGCGAAGTGCGCCCGTTCCTGGCGGATCCTGCCGGAGGTCGGCTCCGACCCGCGCTATCCCGACCTGTCGCTCCGCGACGCCGAGGCCGTGGCCGCCTGGGACGCGGCCCGCGCATGACCGACGCCGTGAAAACCGCCCAGCCCGCGTCCGCCCTCTGGGCCGCGCGCGCCTATGCGATCGCCGCCGTGGTCGTCGTCCTGGACCAGCTCAGCAAGTACTGGATCCTATCGGTCGTGCGCCTGCCCGAGCGCGAGACGATGGAGGTGATCTGGCCGCTGCAGTTCACCCGCATCTGGAACGAGGGCGTCAGCTTCGGCCTGCTGCAGGCTCAGCACGACGTGGTCCGCTGGGGTCTGGTGGTGTTCTCGATCGGTGTGGCGACGCTGCTGGCCTTCTGGGCGCGCAGCCAGACCCGGCTGCTGCCGGCCCTGGGCCTGGGCCTGGTGATCGGCGGCGCCGTCGGCAACGCCATCGACCGCGCCCGCTTCGGCGCCGTGGTCGATTTCATCGACGTCCAGCGCCTGGGCTTCTTCCCCTGGATCTTCAACATCGCCGACAGCGGCATCACCATCGGCGTGATCCTGCTGCTCCTCGACAGCCTGCGGCCACAACGCCCAGCCGCATAGCGTTGGCGTCGAACGCCGATTGCGGTATTCCACTTCACCCGGCCGGGGGCCGCCCGCCGTTTTCCCGCCACGGGAAAACGGCAAGCTAGAGTCTAGCGCGCTTCCTGATCGCCGATGCCGATGCATCGTCGGGAAGCGCTGGAGGAGCTTTCTACGTCTATGACCTTCAATCGCGTGATTGTGGCGACCGCTCTGGTCGCGGCCGCTGGCCTCGCCGGCTGCCAGTCGACCCAGAAGGCCCTTGGCATGTCCAAGGTGACCCCCGACGAATTCCGGATCGTCACCAAGGCGCCGCTGGTCGTTCCGCCCGACTACGCCCTGCGCCCGCCGGCGCCCGGCGAGCCGCGCCCGCAGGAACTGCAGCCCGAGAGCGCCGCGCGCAACGCCCTGCTGGGCCAGCGTGAAGCCGAGCAGCGCTCGGACGGCGAAAAGATGCTGGTGGCCAAGGCCGGCGCCGAAAAGGCCGACCCGCTGGTCCGCTACGTCGTCGACGACGAGTTCGGCGACCTGGCCCACAAGGAAAAGAGCTTCGCCGACCGGGTGATGTTCTGGAAGAAGGACGACGCCGCGGCCGCGCCGCAGCAGACCTCCGCCCTGGATGGCTCCAACACGCCCCTCGACCCCGCGGCCGAGAAGGAACGCATCGCCAAGCTGACCGGCGACAAGCCGATCACCATCCAGCGCGACGCCAAGTCGAAGATCAAGCTGCCGGGGCTTTAGTGAGCCTTTCCCTCCCTTGATGGGGAGGGACAGACCGCGAAGCGGTCAGGGTGAGGGAGACGGGATCAAGGTCCTACGTCTCCGCGCTGGCCCTGATCTCCTCACCCTGGCGACGGCGTCGCCTGTCCCTCCCCATCAAGGGAGGGAATCACTCTTCCCCCGGCGTCTTCACCTCGAACCCCTGCGCGCGCAGCCGCTCCAGCACGCCGTTCTGCGCCAGCAGGGGCCGCAGCGGCACCAGGACGATGGCGTGCCCCGGCGTCTTCAGCGCCGTCGCGATCGCCGCCGCCTCGTCGGCCTTGGTGCGTTCGTCGTAGCTGCGGCCCCCGGTGATCACCGCCAGGCAGCGCTCGTAGGTCCGCTCGTTCTGCAGCGCCCCTTCCACGTCGCCCTGGGCCCAGGCGCGCGCGGCGGCCAGGGTCACGCCCGGTCCGGCCTCGGCCTGGGCCAGCACCTCGTCGAAGCACAGCCGGCCCGTGGACGTCGGCGTCCGCAGGATGCCGCCGAGTTGCGGCCCCAGGTCGTAGCTCTTCTCGATCACCTTCACGCCCTTCCGCTGCGCCAGCAGCCTGACCAGCTTGGCCGGGTCCATGTTGGTGAGCTGGGAGCGGTCGCGGTAGTCGATGGCCAGCTGCACGCCGGCGGCCAGCGGGTTGTTGGTGCCATAGTGCTTGGCGTCCTGGCCCAGCCGCGTGCGCACGGCGACGAATCTGGCGCGCGTGGAGCCGTCCAGCCGGTCCTCGAACGGGCCGCCCGACTTCAGGCGCATCAGGTTGAACGCCGTGCCGATCGAGCCGGCCGCCTTCGCCCGCACGTTGACGAACGGCAGGATGACCACATTGGCCCCCTCCAGCCGGCGCTCGAAGATCGACCGGTCCCACTCCATCTGCTTGGGCGCCAGCGAGGGCACGCCAAGGACATAGACCGTGGTGTCGGCGTCCAAGACCCGCCACCAGGCCGGGCCCGGCAGGCGGCCGTGCACCACCAGTTCCTCCACCAGCGTGGCGTCGGGGTCGTCTATGGGCGCGGCGGCCGGCGCGGCGGCCAGCGGAACCTGGGCCGAGGCCGGCAGGGCCGCCAGCATCAGGATCGCAGCGAGAGAGGCGAGACGATTCAGCACGGACGTAGGGCTCCTTGGAATCGTACTATGTAGGAAGGTCTAGCCATCATGCCGATACGCCGCCTCCCGCCCGAAATGATCAACCGCATCGCCGCCGGCGAGGTGGTGGAGCGACCTGCCAGCGCGGTCAAGGAGCTGGTGGAGAACGCGCTGGACGCCGGCGCCTTCGAGATCCAGGTCCAGGCGGACGGCGGCGGCCTCACCCGCATCCTGGTGGCCGATGATGGCAATGGTCTGGCCGCCGACCAGCTGCCCCTGGCCGTGGAGCGTCACGCCACCTCCAAGCTCAATCCCGGCGCGGACGGCGAGTACGACCTGCTGCGCATCGCCACCATGGGCTTCCGGGGCGAGGCCCTGCCGTCCATCGGCTCGGTGGCGCGCCTGTCGATCACCAGCCGGGCGAAGGGCCTGGCCGACGCTCACGCGATCTTGGTCGAAGGCGGCGCGGTGGGCGCCGTCGCGCCCGCCGGCTTCCCGGGACCGCATGGGGCGCGGGTCGAGGTGCGCGACCTGTTCTACGCCACGCCCGCGCGGCTGAAGTTCATGAAGACCGAACGCTCCGAGAGCCAGGCCATCGGCGAGGAGCTCAAGCGCCAGGCCATGGCGAACGAGGCCGTGGGCTTCACGCTGGACATCGACGGCCGGCGCACCCTGCGCCTGCCCGCCGAGGCGCGCGGCGACGAGGGCCGCCTGGCCCGGCTGGGCGCGGTCATGGGCCGCGACTTCGCCGACAACGCCCTGCTGATCGACCACGAGCGCGAGGGTGTGCGGCTGACGGGCTATGCCGGCCTGCCCACCTACAATCGCGGCAACGCGGCGCACCAGTACCTCTTCGTCAATGGCCGCCCCGTCCGCGACCGGCTGCTGCAGGGCGCTCTGCGCGGCGCCTACGCCGACTTCCTGGCCCGCGACCGTCATCCCGCCTGCGCCCTCTACATCGAGCTGGACGCCGGTCTGGTCGACGTGAACGTCCATCCCGCCAAGGCCGAGGTGCGGTTCCGCGATCCGGGGCTGGTGCGCGGCCTGATCGTCAGCGGCCTGCGCCACTCCCTGGCCGGCGCCGGTCACCGCGCCTCGACCACCGTCTCCATGGCGGCCCTGGGCGGCTTCCGGCCCAACACCATGCCGCCGCAGCCGTCGGGCGCGGGCTTCTCCGCCTGGCGTCAGGGCGGCTGGCCCGCCGCCGCCCTGGCCCAGGCGATTCCCGGCCTCTCGGATGTCTCCGCCCGCGCCGAGTTTGCTTACGAGCCCGGCGTGTCGGAGCCCGCCACCGCCGCCCCGGTCTTCGATCCCGTGGACTTCCCGCTGGGCGCCGCCCGGGCCCAGGTGCACGAGACCTATATCGTCGCCCAGACCCGAGATGGCGTGGTCATCGTCGACCAGCACGCCGCCCACGAGCGCCTGGTCTACGAGCGGATGAAGGGCGAGTTGGCCGAGGGCGGCGTCGCCCGCCAAGCCCTGCTGTTGCCCGAGGTCGTCGAACTGGACCCCGCCGAGGCCGACCGCGTCGTCGCCCGCGCCGACGAACTGGCCGCGCTGGGCCTGATCATCGAGCCCTTCGGCCCCGGCGCCATCCTGGTCCGCGAGGTGCCGGCCCTGCTGGGCGAAACCGACGCGGCCGGCCTGGTCCGCGACATCGCCGACGATCTGGCCGAGCACGGCCAGGCCCTGGCGCTGAAGGAACGGCTGCAGGACGTCTGCTCGACCATGGCCTGCCACGGCTCGGTCCGCGCCGGCCGCCGCCTGACCGCGCCCGAGATGAACGCCCTGCTCCGCCAGATGGAAGCGACGCCCCACTCCGGCCAATGCAACCACGGCCGCCCCACCTACGTGGAACTCAAGCTGGCCGACATCGAGCGGCTGTTCGGGCGGCGCTAGTCCAGCGGCCCGGGGCTCAGGCCGCGCAGGCCTCCGCCACGCCCCGGTCAACCTGCAGCACCGCGCTCATGGCGGCCAGCAGGCGCTCCGGCTTGATCGGCTTCTCGACCACGCCGTTCATGCCGCACAGGCGATAGAAGGCCGCGTCCGACGGATCTGCGTTGGCGGTCAGCGCCAGGATCGGGGCCTGCGACGCCGGGCCGCCGCCCGAGCGGATGCGGCGCGTGGCCTCCACCCCGTCGATGCCGGGCATCTTGATGTCCATCAGCACCAGGTCGAAGCGGCCGGTGGTGACGGCGGCCACGGCGTCCTCGCCGTTGTCGACCGCCTCGCTGGAGCAGCCGAACATCTCGCACAGCGTCTGGGCGACCATGCGGTTGGTGGCGTTGTCGTCGACGATCAGGACATGGACCGCCTGGCCCGTTGACTCCACGGCGGTCTGGACCGGGGCCTCGGCCGCCGGCGCGGGCAGCCGGTGCAGAGGGATGTCGAACGTCAGCACGGCGCCGCCATCGCGCGGCCGGGCGGCGATCGTCCCGTTCATCCGCTCGACGATCTGGCGGCAGACGGCCAGGCCCAGGCCGGCCCCGCCCTGGCGCATGCCCTCGTCGGTCTGCTGGAAGGGAGCGAACACCGCCTCCAGCCGATCGTGCGGGATGCCGGGACCGGTGTCGGCGATTTCGCCGGCCAGCCGCACATAGTCGCCGTCCATCGAGGCGCTCAGCCGGACCTCGACCTGGCCCTGGGACGTGAACTTCAAAGCGTTGCCGACCAGATTGTTCAGCACCTGGCGCAACCGCACCGCGTCGGCCAGGACCCAGAGGTCGGCCGGCCCGTCGTAGGTCACGCGAACCTCCAGGCCCTTGAGCTCGGCCTGGGCGGTCCAGAGGCCGGTGTCCTCCAGGATCTTCGCCACCGGCAGCGGCGCCTCGTCCAGGCCCAGCCCGGCGGCCTCGGCGCGCGACAGGTCCAGCGCATCGTTCAGCAGACGCAGCAGCGCCCCGCCCGACTCCAGGATGGTGTCGATGAACGGCGACAGGTCCGGCTGCGCCGACTTGCGCTTCAGGATCTCGGCCACGGCCAGCACGCCGTTCAGCGGGGTTCGGATCTCATGGCTCATCACCGCCAGGAACCGGCCCTTGGTCTGCAGCGCCTCGCTGGCCTCCCAGGCCAGGCGGCTCATGGTCTCGGCATGGCTGGCGGTCGCGGCGGCCGAGGCCTGCAGTAGGGCCAGCGTCGTACCCACGCCCGCGTAGCGGCCGGCGCAGGTGACGATGAAGCCGTGCAGCAGCTCGGACGGGCGCTCGGCCAGCACGCTGCCGACGAATTCCTCCAGGGTCACGTCGCCGTCGATCACCACGGGATCGCGCTTCATCAGGTGCGAGACCGGACGCCGGGCCCACAGCGCATAGCCGTGCTGCGCGGCCATCAGCACCAGGAAGGCGTTCCGCTCGAGCAAGCCGACGGGCCGCCCGTCGTCGTCGACCACCGCGATCGCCAGGGTGTCGGCCTCGTCCTGAAAGCGCGCGTAAACCTCGGCCCCTGCCGTATTCGGCGAGACCGGCGGAATGTGAGGCGCGATATCGAACAGCAACGTCATGCCGATCCCCAAAGATGACCGGCGGAAGGGATGCTTGATCGGGCCTAATGACCCGTTATGCGGAACAGCTCAGTCGAAGAAGGTTTCGTGAATATTTTGCGACGCTCGAAATCAAGATTGAGTATAGCGCATGAAATATACCCGCGCCGCGCCATAGTCGCGGGCGTCCAGGGGCTCGAACCCCGCCGCCTCGAACGGCGGTTCGCCAACGCCGCGTTCGAACACCACGATGGCGCCGTCCGCCAGCCAGCCGCCGTTCGCCAGGCACGCCAGCGCCTGCTCGCCCAGGCCCTTGGCGTACGGCGGGTCCAGGAAGGCCAGGTCGAACGCCGCCCCGTCGGCGCCCGGCTTCGCGCCCAGGTCGGTGGCGCTGCGGCGATGCACCCGCGTCCGCCCGAAGAGCGTGCCGCCCGCCCCGCTCAGGGCCTCGACATTGTCGCGGATCGCGCCCCGCGCCGCCTCGTCGGTCTCCACGAACAGGCAGAACGTCGCCCCACGCGACAGGGCCTCGAAGCCCAGGGCGCCCGACCCCGCGAACAGGTCGATGACCCGGCGCTCGCGCACGCCCGGCGACCACGGCGCATGCTCCAGGATGTTGAAGATCGCCTGCCGGGCGCGATCCGACGTCGGGCGCGTGGCGTCGCCCGTGGGCGCGATCAGCGCCTTGCCGCGGAAATCCCCTGAGACGATGCGCAATTGGCGCTCCTTGTGACAACGGCTCTCCCGTTCCAAGCTTTCAGCCAACAATCAAGGGAGAACGCCATGGGTCTGGTGACCGTGGAACGGCGCGGCGGGACCGCGATCATGATCTATGCGAACCCGCCCCTGGGCACGATGACGGCGGCGGGCTCCCAGGAGATGCTGGAGGCGTTCCGACCGCTCGGCGCCGATCCGGCGGTGCGCAGCGTGATCATCACCGGCGGCCTGCCCGACATCTTCATCCGCCACTACGACGTGGGCGAGCTCTCGGCGGCCAGCGATGCGACCGAGGGCGCGCCGCCCCCGCCCCAGCCCGCCGATCCGGGCGCGCGGCCACGCCAGGGGTTCCTGGCCCTGGTGGACGAGATCTTCGAGGCGCCGAAGCCCGTGGTCGCGGCGATCAACGGCCTGTGCATGGGCGGCGGGTTCGAGCTCAGCCTGGCCTGCGACCTGCGGATCGCCAGCCCGAAGGCGGCGGCCATCGGCCTGCCGGAGACGCGGGTCGGCATCTTCCCCGGCGGCGGCGGCACCCAGCGCCTGCCCCGCGTGGTGGGCGAGGCCAAGGCGCTTGAGATCATCCTGCGCGGCCTGACCTTCGACGGCGTCGAGGCGCACCGGATCGGCCTGGTGCACGAACTGGCCGACGATCCGCTGGCCCGCGCGCTGGAGATCGCGGCCGAATGGGAGACGCGCGGCGCGGACGGGATCGCCTACGCCAAGCGGCTTACCCGCGCGGCCCTCGACCGCCCGGTTTGGGAGGGCCTGTCCGATGAGCGCCGGAGCTTCGGGGCGGTGATGCGGACCCCTTCGGCCCGCGCGGGCCTGCGCCAGGGCCGCCCGCCCGCGGAGATCCAGAAGGTTTGAGCCGGGCCGGCCGGGGACCGGTCGGCCGCGCGCCAGGGGAGCTGGGATCCGACGGAGCGGGGCCGGCGGGCTTGGGTCCGGAGGCCTTGTAGCCCGACGGCTTGTGGCCTGGGGACTTGTGACCATCGGACCTCGGCCCGGTCGGCCGTGGCGCACGAGAGGTCGGCGCCGACGCGTCCGCGGCGGCCGGCCGGGGTCCGGCGGTCTTGTCGCCGGAGGCCCTGTAGCCGCCGGACTTGTAGCCCTCGGCCTTGGGGCCGGAGGGCGCGATCGCCGCAGTCTTGGATTCGGGCGGTCTGGAGGGCCGGGGGCCGGCGGGCCTCGGGCCGGACGACTTGGGCGCCGACGCCCGCGCCGCGGCGGCCTTGCGCTCGGCGGGACGGGGACGGGGCGCCGCCAGGGCGGGGCCGGGGCGGTCGACGATGCCTGGCCGGGTGGGGATGGCCACCTTTCCGGTCCGCTTCGCCTTCACCGCCGGCTTCGGCTTGCCCGGCGTTTTCGACTTGGCGAGGGCCGCGTCTTTTAGCGGTTGGCGGACCTTCGGCTTCGGCTTGGCCCAACCGGCCTTGTAGACCGGCTTTTCCTTGGGACCGGTGCGCGCGGGCGCTAGGTCGGCCTGAACCTTGGCCTCTTCCTGCGCGCGGCGCGAGGCGCTCTTGTTCGGCGAGCGGTACTGCGGCCGCTCTCCGGTGGGCATGTTGGCCGGGTCGATATGCTGGGCGAACTGCTCGCGGACCACGCGCGGGCCCACCTCCTCCAGTTCGCCGACACCCAGCGTCCCCAGGGCCAGCGGCCCGTAGGCCAGGCGGATCAGCCGGTTCACCTTGAGCCCGATCGCCTCCAGCACGCGGCGAACCTCGCGGTTCTTGCCCTCGTGCAGGCTGACCGTGATCCAGACGTTCGCGCCCTGCGGGCCGTCCTTCATCTTGTCCAGCGTGGCGTCGACCGGACCGTACCGGGTCCCCTCGACGGTGATGCCCTTCTTGAGCGTGTCCAGCTTCTCCTGCGTCGTGCGGCCATGCGCCCGGGCGCGATAGCGGCGCACGATGGCCGTGGACGGCATCTCCAGCGCCCGCGCCAGCTCGCCGTCGTTGGTCAGCAGCAGCAGGCCTTCGGAGTTGATGTCGAGACGGCCTACCGAGATCAGCCGCGGCAGACCCTTGGGCAGGGCCTTGAACACCGTC
Source organism: Alphaproteobacteria bacterium (assembly GCA_018821435.1). Lineage (GTDB taxonomy): Bacteria > Pseudomonadota > Alphaproteobacteria > Caulobacterales > Caulobacteraceae > Phenylobacterium. Next base: position 11,170 of record JAHJME010000005.1, on the reverse strand, counting down.
GGGCGGCTGTTCGGATCCTTGTGCGTCGTCACCAGGCCCACGGGCTTGTGGTAGCGGAACAGGCGCGCGGGCTCGGGCTCGCCGATCACCTCGCCGTCGACGGTCAGGATGTCGCCGGAGTCCACCTTGACGCCGGGGGTCTCCAGCGTGCGGCCGTTGATGCCGACCCGACCCTCGGCGATCAGGCGCTCCACGTCGCGGCGCGAGCCGACGCCGGCGCGGGCCAGCAGCTTGGCGACGCGTTCGCCGGTTTCGGGGCCATCGTCGGGGCCGCCATCGGAGTCGTGGGCTTGACCCGGATCGTCGGGCTGGGGTCGTAGTGGATCGTGGACCATGATCAGCGGACAATGCGCATCGCCCTCGAAGCGGCGCAAGCGGCAGCCTTGGCCGGCGAAACGCCGGTGGGCGCCGTCGTGGTCGATCCGGCCACCGGCGAGGTGGTCGCCGTGGGCGCAAACCAGCCCATCGGCAGCCACGATCCCACCGCCCACGCCGAGATCGTGGCGATGCGCGAGGCCGCCCGAAAGCGGGGCAACTACCGCCTGACCGACCTGACCCTGTTCGTGACCCTGGAGCCCTGCGCCATGTGCGCGGGCGCCATCAGCCACGCGCGGATCGGCCGGGTGGTGTTCGGCGCGGAGGACCCCAAGGGGGGCGCCGTCGTCAACGGCCCCCGGTTCTTCGAACAGCCCACCTGCCACTGGCGGCCCAAGGTCGAGGGCGGGGTTCTGGCCCAGGAGGCGGGGGACCTGCTGCGGACCTTCTTCCGCGCCCGCCGCAAGCCGTGAGGTGTCGTAAACGTGGCTGGGTCGTAAGGCCGGCCCAAGGTTAAGCTTAGGCCTTGGAGGATCCCATGCGCATTGCCCTCGCCCTGATCGGCTTCGCCGTCGCCACGGCCGCCCACGCCGCACCGATGGACGAGATCGCCAAGCTGTCCTGGATGGCGGGCAGCTGGATCGAGGACAAGGTGACCTCGACCACGCGGGAAACCTGGCTGCCGCCCATGGGCGGCGCCATGGCCGGCGCGGGCCAGACCAACGCCCCGGGCCGCAAACCCCGGATCGAGCACATGAAGATCACCGTGGAGCCGGCGGGGGTCACCTATACGGCCATCGTGCCGGGCCAGCCGCCCACGCCCTTCGTCCTGCTGCCCGGTCCCCAGGGCCAGGCGGTGTTCGAAAACAAGGATCACGACTACCCCCAGCGGGTGATCTACCGCCGCTGCGGCGAGCAGCTCTGCGCGGGGATCGAGGGGGTGCGGCGGGGCGAACCGGCGTCGGAATCCTGGATCTATCGCCGCCTTCCCTGATCTTTTTCGTTAACCTCACCGAGAGCGAAACCATTAATTTCAAAGAATTTTCGGCCGGGCTGAAACCGCGCCCAAAAATGCTGCGTATCTGCGGCATGACCTGGGAAACCTATTGCCGCGAGGAAGCCGTCGAGTGCGAGAAGCTCGCGCGCGATGTGCAGGGTGATGACCGCAAGATCTGGGCGCAGGCCGCCCGGCAGTGGCGATCGCAACTCGCGAAGCGCAAGCCGGCGAACGGCGACGAGAGCCGGGCCTAGGCCCGCAAGCTTGGCATCCCGCGGCTCGGCCTTAGGCTGACCCCAAGATGACGGGCTAAGTCGCGAACGTCGCGATCCGCGCGTCCAGCCGATCCCGAACCGCCGGCCATTCGCCCGCCAGGATCGAGAAGTGGACGGTGTCGCGGATGCGTCCGGTCCAGGTGACCTTGTCGTGACGCAGGATGCCCTCCTGCACGGCCCCCAGTTTCAGCACGGCGGCGCGGCTGCGGGCGTTGGTGGCGTCCACCCGGAATTGCACCCGCTCGGCCCCGCTCTCGAACGCATGCGCCAGCAGCAGCCGCTTGGCCGAGGGGTTCACCTCGCGCCCGCGCATCCGGGGATCGTAGTAGGTGGAGCCGATCTCGACGGCGTTGTGGTGCTGGTCCACGTCCAGATAGTTGCTCATGCCCAGGCAGACGCCGCCCACCAACACGGCATGGGGAAAGGTCTTCCCCGCCACGGCCTCGGCCTGCATCCGGTCCCAATGGCGGTCGAAGTGATCGTCCAGCATCGAGAGAATGTAGAGGTCGCGCCACAGCGCCGGATCGGCCGCGCAGGCGGCGCGCAGCTCTTCCTTGTGACCTTCGGCCAACGGCTCCAGCCGCACGAAGCGGTTCTCAAGGACCTTGGGTTCGAGCTTCATGGCGGGCCTCCTTGGCGTGCCACGCCGCCTTAAGGTCGGATCGGTCTGGCGAATACGGCCAATTGTCGCAAAGACGACAGACCACTTCGGGGCCCGGGTGGAGTTTCCAGCTTGGCCGTCAAAAAACTTCGCGGGCGACCCTTGCATCGGCCGCCGGAGATCATACCTCAGCCTTTGCCCATTCCTGGGCGTTTCCTCCCTAATGACTTCAAAAGCCGGGTCCCTGTGACCCGGCTCTTTTTTGTCGTGATCCTCCCCCGCTGGGGGAGGTCCACGCGCAGCGTGGGGCGGGGGTTTCAGGCAGGGCGGGGCGGCAAACCCCCTCTCGCTTCGCGAGCTCCCCCAGAGGGGGAGCACAGACTTCAGCGGGCCAGGAACAGCTGCGCGGCCTGGATCAGGTAGCTGATCCCCACCGCCGTCACGATCCAGCGGGTCCAGCGCTTGAAGTTCACGTCGGTGATCCGGTTGAGGATCGCGCCGCCCGCCACCGTGCCCAACATCGACAACGGGATCGCCAAGGCGAACACCCACCACGGCGGCATGCCCACCCCGCCGCCGGCGAACATCGGCGCGCCATAGACGACGATCTTGGCCAGGTGGGCGAACACCTGGGTCGCGGCCTTGGTGGCGACGATGGCGTGCCGCGTCAGCTCGGTGCGCACGAAGAAGATGTCCAGCAGCGGTCCGGCGACGCCTGCGGTCAGGTTCAGGCCGGTGACGGTCAGGCCGGACAGAAACGCCTGCGGCGGCTTGCCCGCGTCCAGGTTGATCCACCTCTGCGGCAGCCAGGTCAGCCCCGGCACCAGCCCCAGCAGCAGGAACAGCAGCGGCTTGGACGGGGTGAAGCTGAGGAGGGCCACCGTGACGCCGGCGATCAGCGACGCCAGGGCGTACCAGCCGACGATGTCCCAGCGGACGAACCTACGATGGAGTATCGAGCGCCAGCCGTTGGCCACCAGCTGGAGTATGCCGTGAGTGACGAAGGCGGCCTGCACCGGCAGGACGAGAGCCAACGCCCCCATCAGCACCAGGCCGCCCGCCATGCCGAACACGCCCGAGAGCGTGGCCGTCACGAAGGCCATGCAGACCACGAAGGCGGCTGCGATGAGGGTCATGGAAGACCTCCGGAGTTGCGGCCGGCTCCGGAAGGCGGACACAGGCCGCCTCCGATCGCCGGTCAGCTGCGCGTCGCGCGCGGGACCGAACGGGCGCTGCGAGCCTTGCGGCGAGCGCTCCGGGAATCGCCTGGGCCCCAAGGACTTGCTTGGAAGCCGGGCGTGAAAGATCGAATGGCGTGGCCATGGGAAATCGCGGTTCGCTTACACCCACGCTTTCCTCATGACCACTCCTTCCCCACGCACGACGCGGGAGGGGAGACGAAAGACTAGCCTTTGGGTTTCACCACCGGACAGGCCCAGCCGCCCTTGCCGTCGGCCTTCGCCACCGCCGGATAGGGGCACAGCAGCTGACGGCCATTCACGACGCTGGTCGCGGTGAGCGACGCCGGCGCGGTCCCGCCGACCACCCAGTCGTCCAAGGTCGCCAGCCAGTCCACCGTGCTGGGACCCGCCCCGCCGCCGCAGTGGAGCATGCCGGGGATCAGGTACATCCGGTAGAAGCCGGAGGTGTCGCCCATCGTCCGGCCGACGTCCTCGTAATAGACGATCGACGAGCGGGCCGGGATCGCGGCGTCGTTCCACCCATGGTACTGGATCAGCTTGCCGCCGCGGGCCTTGAAGGCCTTCAGGTCGGGGCTTTCCGCGTCGATCATCGGGCTCATCTTCGCCTTCGCCCGATCGAATTCCGCGCCCAGGTCCATCGTCAGGAAGTCGTAGTTCGGGTCCTGGAAGGCGAAGTATTTGAAGGCGTTGGACGCGAACTGATAACCGGCGGCATTCGCGTTTCTGTCCTGGCTGGGACCGGTGACCCAGGCCTGCCAGCCGCCGCCCTGCGCCTCGCCGCCGGGGCTGAGGCCCGGCAGGACCACCTTGCCGTTCCGCGGATCGCGCCGACCGTCGTAGATCGCCTTGGCCGCCGCCACCTGCGGCGCGGTCAGGCAGGCCGTGACGCCCGGCTTGCACAGCAGCGCGGCCGGATCGAACCTGCAGGCCAGGGGGTCGCGGACGAACGCCTCGCCGCCGCAGTCCTTGAGCGCCGCGGCCTGGATCAGCTCCAGCGCGGGCTTGTCCAGATAGGCGCCGGGCTTGGCCAGGGCCTGTTGCTGGGCCGCGCCATTGCCGAACAGGCGGCTCATGTAGTTGGCCGGCGCCCCGGCGATGATGCCGTCGAAGTCGGCCGGGAAGCGCTGGGCCTCCATCAGCGCCTCGCGCCCGCCATCCGAGCAGCCGTAGAAGTACGAGGTTTTCGGACCATCGGCCTTCTGCGCGCGGATCAACGCCTTGGCGATGTCGGTGGTCTCCTTCAGCGAGCGCCAGCCGTAGTCGACGATCTTTTCCGTCTTGCCCAGCGCCCAGGCGGCCGAGGTGCCCACGGGGTCCTGGTGGCCGTTGTCGGTGCCGGCGGTGGCGTAGCCCTGACCGGCCACCTGCTTCAGCCGCCCCGACGGCACAGTCCCGGCGAAGCCGCCGTTGCCGAGTTGCACGAACTTGCCGTTCCAGCCGGCGCCCAGCGGGATCCAGACCTCGATGCGGATGTCGGAGTCGGGCGTCGGCCGACTGGTCACCGCGACCTTGCAAAGCTCGCGGCCGCCCTGGCTCTCGACGCTCGCGGCCGTCACCTCGGCGTGGGCCAGCCGGGTGGTCTTCAGGTCCGCACACGCCGTTTCGGCGCGCGCCAGTCCCGGCGCCGCCAGCGCGACGACGGCCCCCGCCGCCATGAGCATCGTCCGCATCATATCCTCCCAGCCGTCTTTTGCCGGGAGTTCAACACAGGCAGGCTCCGAAACGAAGACGGGCCGCGCAGATTGCTCCACGCGGCCCGCGTTTCGTCGATGCCGATCGAACGCTAGTTCCGGAAGACCGCCGCCATCGACGCGTCGGCCGGCTGTTCGCGGTACTGCTGCAGCTCGTTGCGGCCGACCACCATGTGGTGCACCTCGTCCGGACCGTCCGCGATGCGCAGGGTGCGGGTCTGAGCGTACATGCGCGCCAGCGGGGTGTGCTGCGAGACGCCCAGGGCGCCGTACATCTGGATCGCCTGGTCGATGATCTTGCAGACCCGTTCCGGCACCATGGCCTTGACCATGTGGATCCAGACGCGGGCTTCGCGGTTGCCCAGGACGTCCATCGCCTTGGCGGCCTTGAGCACCATCAGGCGCATGGCTTCGATCTCGATCCGCGCGCGGCTGACGATCTCGATGTTGCCACCCAGCTGGATGATCGGCTTGCCGAACGCCACGCGGGTCATGCCGCGCGTGACCATCAGGTCCAGCGCCTTCTCGGCCGAGCCGATGGCGCGCATGCAGTGGTGGATGCGGCCCGGGCCCAGGCGCAGCTGGCTGATCTCGAAGCCGCGGCCTTCGCCCAGCAGCATGTTCGACGCCGGCACGCGGGCGCCGTTGAAGCGGATGTGCATGTGGCCGTGCGGCGCGTCGGGGTCGCCGAACACGTGCTGGCCACCCACGATCTCGACGCCCTCGCAGGGCAGCGGGACCAGGATCTGCGACTGTTGCAGGTGCGGCGGATCGTTCTCGTTGCCCGTCTTGACCATGCAGATCATGACCTTGCAGCGCGGGCTGCCGGCGCCCGAGATGTAATGCTTCTCGCCGGTGATGATGTACTCGTCGCCCACGCGCACGGCGCGGGTGTCGATGTTCTTGGCGTCGGAGCTGGCGGTGTTCAGCTCGGTCATGCAGTAGGCCGACCGGATCTCGCCCTTCAGCAGCGGCTCCAGCCACTGCTTCTTTTGCTCAGGCGTGCCGACGCGTTCCAGCACTTCCATGTTGCCGGTGTCGGGGGCGGCGCAGTTCATGATCTCGGAGGCGAGGCGCACCTTGCCCAGTTCGACCGCGATGTAGGCGTAGTCGAGGTTCGACAGGCCCTCGCCGGTCTCGGCGTCGGGCAGGAAGAAGTTCCACAGGCCGGCGGCCTTGGCCTTGTCCTTGGCGGCTTCCAGGACTTCCAGCTGGCCGGGGGCGTATTGCCAGACGTCGGGGCGGCCTTCGCCCAGGCGATGCCATTCCTCGGACGCCGGTTCGCAAACGTCTCGGATAAACGCCTTCACCGCGTTGTAGAGCGGCAGCGCCTTGTCCGACATCCGCAGGTCGTTGAGTTCGTCCTGGGGGTTCAGGCCAAAGCTGTTTTGGGGCCGTTCGGCGGCGACGTTCATCCTGGTTCTCCCACGCGCATTTTCGATTGCGCGCAGTTTTGGCCTAAAACCGCGAGAACTCAAACAAGTGTTTTAATCAATCACCCGTGAGGGAGGCGCCCGGCGACAGCGCGCCGACGCCTCCGGACGCGGATCTAGGCCAGGGCTTCGCGGCGCGCCTTGCGCAGCGCCAGGTACTGGAGGTCGGCGACGACCAGGGCGGCGACCGCCTGGAGGACCACGACGGCGAGCCCCGGCGTGGTGGGCTGGACCCAGCCCAGGGCGACCAGGGCGATGCTCTCCACCGCCCAGACGACATTGAAGCCGACCAGGGTCCAGACGACGGCGCGCGGCAGCGCGGGTCGCGTCGCCAGCCAGGCCAGCAGGCCGGCGTAGGGCAGCAGGAACCAGCCAACGGGCTGCATCAGGGCGGGCGACAGGCCCAGCGGCCCTTCGAGCCAGCCGGCGTCGAACGCGAAGGCCGCGCCCATGACCCCGCAGGCGGCGGCGTCGAGGGCGATCACGGTGCGCAGGAAGGTGGAACGGACGGCGGTCATCGGAAGCTCCTTGAGCAGGTTGATGCCCAGAAACTCCCGTGTCCGCCGCGCCCGGTCGATTACCTCGGAGGTAGCGCCTACTTCACCGGCACGTGGTCGACGTGGGGGCACACCGCCGCCATCAGGGCCGCGTTGTCGGCGCCCTCGGCCTTCTTCGGCGTCTCGGCGCGCCACTTCTCGTTGATGACCAGCGGGGCCGACGGCTTGTACGAGCCCAGCAGGATCAGGTTCTTCTTGGCGCAGTCGAGGGCGACGATGCTGCCCACGCCGTCAGGCTTGCCGGGCGCCGAGGGGCCCAGCTTGGCCTCGGGCTTGGAGATCGCCTGCATGACCACCAGCCGGCCGGACGCCTTGTCCTTGTAGCTGTAGTCGCCGTCATAGGACCACGCGGTCCCGTTGGCGCCGTCGACGTACTTGGTCCAGGTCTCGGCCGAGGCGGCCCCCGCGATGAGCGTCAGGGCGGTGGCGAGCGCGATCGCGCGGCGCATGGGCAGTCTCTCCAAACAAGCGTTCGGCGGCGACCCTAGCGGCGGTTTCCGACCGCCTCCAGACATTTCGCCCGCGTCACAGCGGCCTACGCCACCCGCTTGGCCGGGCTGTTCATCGCCCGCTCGCCCTCGCCGATATAGTCCCGGGTGATCGGCAGGACGTCGACCTGCTTGGCGAGCTGGATTTGCCAGATGTACTGCCGCCGCGCGCGGAAGCTCTGCTCGGCGATGCCCAGGTAGAACTCGAACATCCGGCAGAACCGCTCGTCATAGAGTTGGGCGATGTCGGCGCGGGCGGCTTCGAAACGGTCGCGCCAGTGCCGGATCGTCTCGGCGTAGTGCAGGCGCAGGATCTCCACATCGGTGACCATCAGCCCTGCTCGCTCGATGGCCGGCATGACCTCGGACAGCGAGGGGCTGTAGCCGCCGGGGAAGATGTACTTGTCGATCCAGGCGTTGGTGACCCCGGGCTCGGTGCGGCCGATGGAATGGACCAGCGCCACGCCATCGTCCTTCATCAGGCGCGCCACGCCGTCAAAGTACTCCTGGTAGTTCGGCCGGCCCACCGCCTCGAACATGGCCACCGACAGCACGCGATCGTAGGTCCCTTTAAGATCACGATAGTCGGTGAGCGAGAAGCGCGCCTTGTGCGCCAGCCCCTTGGCCTCGGCCCGGGCCTTGGCCACCTTGAGCTGCTCGATGGAGAGCGTGATGGCGTCCACCTCCACGCCCGACTCCTCGACCAGGCTGAGCGCCAGTCCGCCCCAGCCACAGCCGATCTCCACCACCGACTGGCCGGGCTCCAGGGCCAACTTGGCGGCGATGTGGCGCTTCTTCGCCACCTGGGCCTCTTCCAGCGTCATGTCCGGCCGCTCGAAGTAGGCGCAGCTGTACTGCATGTCCTCGTCGAGGAAGCGCCGGTAGAGGTCGTAGGAGAGGTCGTAGTGGTGGGCAACGTTCCGCTGCGAGGCGACCCGGTCATTGGCCTCGCGCAGGGTCCGCCGAAGCCAGCGGCGGAAGGGCCCGCGGCGCTTCTTCTTGTTCTTGGCGTTAGCGCCGATCAGATCGATGAAGTCACCGATCCGGCCCTGCTCCAGGACCAGACCGCCATCCATGTAGGCCTCGCCCACGCCCAGCCCCGGCTTGGCCGCGATCCGCGCCGCCCAGGCCGCGCTGGTCACCCGCGCCACCAGGGCCGGCCCCGTGCCGTCGCCCAGCTTGAGCGTCGCCCCGCCGGGCAGCTTGATCGTCAGGTCGCCCGACCGGACAAGTCCTTGCAGCACCGATTGCAGACCCATGCCGACCTCCTACGTGAACGCCGCAGAGTAGGATGGCCGACGCAAATGCCAAGCCATCCTGCGCGTTTGGCCCACGATCGTCTTGACTCGCGGCGGGGCTGTTCCTAACTGCCCGACCGACGTTGGCACTCAGAGGCCGAGACTGCTAACAGCCATGCTCGGCCCTGCCGTCGTCACTGCAATTTGAAAACCGTTTCGAACGGAAGAGAGAGAACACACATGGCGTTTCGTCCCCTGGGAGATCGCGTCCTCGTCAAGCGCGTCGAGGAAGAAGAAAAGACCAAGGGCGGGATCATCATCCCCGACACCGCGAAGGAAAAGCCGCAGGAAGGCGAAGTGATCGCCACCGGCCCCGGCGCCCGTGATGACAGCGGCAAGATCCAGCCCCTGGACGTCAAGGCCGGCGACCGCATCCTGTTCGGCAAGTGGTCCGGCACCGAGGTCAAGCTCGACGGCCAGGACCTGCTGATCATGAAGGAAAGCGACATTCTGGGCGTCGTTTCCTAAGCGACCTCAAGCGCCGGCGATCCGGCCGCTTCCCCCAACAATTCTAGGAAAGAGAACCAGCCATGGCTGCCAAAGACGTCTATTTCGCCTCGGATGCGCGCGACCGCATGCTCCGCGGCGTCAACATCCTCGCCAACGCGGTGAAGGTCACCCTGGGCCCCAAGGGCCGCAACGTGGTCATCGAGAAGTCCTTCGGCGCTCCGCGCTCGACCAAGGACGGCGTCTCGGTCGCCAAGGAAATCGAACTGGCCGACCGCTTCGAGAATCTGGGCGCCCAGATGATCCGCGAAGTCGCCTCCAAGACCAACGACAAGGCCGGTGACGGCACCACGACCGCCACGGTCCTGGCCCAGGCCATCGTCGTCGAAGGCCTGAAGTCGGTCGCCGCCGGCATGAACCCGATGGATCTGAAGCGCGGCATCGACAAGGCGGTCGCCAAGGTCATCGAAGAGATCAAGTCGAACGCCAAGAAGGTCTCGGACAACTCCGAGATCGCCCAGGTCGGCACCATCTCCGCCAACGGCGACATCGAAGTCGGCGAGATGATCGCCAAGGCCATGGCCAAGGTCGGCAACGAAGGCGTCATCACCGTCGAGGAAGCCAAGACCGCCGAGACCGAACTCGACGTCGTCGAGGGCATGCAGTTCGACCGCGGCTACCTGTCGCCCTACTTCATCACCAACGCCGAGAAGATGGAGGTCGATCTCGAGGACCCCATCATCCTGCTCTTCGAAAAGAAGCTCTCCTCGCTGCAGCCGCTGCTGCCGGTGCTGGAAGCGGTGGTCCAGTCGGGCAAGCCCCTGCTGATCATCGCCGAAGACGTCGAAGGTGAAGCGCTCGCGACCCTGGTCGTGAACAAGCTGCGTGGCGGCCTCCGCGTCGCGGCCGTCAAGGCTCCGGGCTTCGGCGACCGCCGCAAGGCCATGCTGGAAGACATCGCGATCCTGACCGGCGGTCAGCTGATCTCGGAAGACCTGGGCATCAAGCTGGAGAGCGTCACGCTCGAAATGCTGGGCAAGGCCAAGAAGGTCACGATCACCAAGGACGACACCACGATCGTCGACGGTTCGGGCGCCAAGGCCGACATCGAAGGCCGGATCGCCCAGATCAAGGCCCAGATCGAGACCACGACCTCGGACTACGACAAGGAAAAGCTGCAAGAGCGTCTGGCCAAGCTGGCCGGCGGCGTCGCGGTGATCCGCGTCGGCGGTTCGACCGAAGTCGAAGTGAAGGAAAAGAAGGACCGCGTCGACGACGCCCTGAACGCGACCCGCGCGGCCGTGGAAGAAGGCATCGTCCCCGGCGGCGGCGTCGCCCTGCTGAAGGCCTCCAAGGTTCTGGACGGCTTCAAGGGTGACAACGACGACCAGGAAGCCGGCGTCGCCATCGTGCGTCGCGCGCTGCAGGCTCCGATCCGTCAGATCTCGGAAAACGCCGGCGTCGAAGGCTCGATCGTGGTCGGCAAGGTGCTGGAAAACAGCTCGCCCACCTTCGGCTTCAACGCCCAGACCGAAGAGTACGTCGACATGGTGAAGGCCGGCGTGATCGACCCCGCGAAGGTCGTCCGCACGGCTCTGCAGGACGCGGCCTCGGTCGCCGGCCTGCTGATCACCACGGAAGCGGCGATCGTCGAAGCCCCCAAGAAGGGCGGCGGCGGCGGTGGCGGCATGCCCGGCGGCGGCATGGGCGGCATGGGCGACATGGACTTCTAGTCCAGGCGCTCAACGCACCTACAAGACGAAGGGCGGGACCTCAGGGTCCCGCCCTTTTTCTTTGTCCCGTCTCTATTACCTCCCCCGCGCAGCGGCGGGAGGGGGACCGCGCCCCGCAGAGGGCGTGGTGGAG
>JAHJME010000024.1 GCA_018821435.1 Alphaproteobacteria bacterium | reverse complement strand
GGGCTTGCCGTGGCTCTTGGGGAAGTGCGGCTGCAGCCGCGCCATCTGCTCGTCCGTCAGCCAATAGAGGTCGCTCATATCCAGTCTCCTTACAGAGCCTGAATCAGATCGAGCACATCACATCAATGGGTCCTGAGCCTAGACGCTGGAACAGGCACGAAGAGAGGAGAAGGCCATGAGCGTGAAGACCGATGAAAGCCGCCAGAAACAGATTCTGCTCCTCGTTCTGGGATTGAACGCGGCCCTGTTCGTGGGGCTCGGCGTCGCGGGCTGGCTGGCCGATTCGAGCGCGCTTCTGGCCAACGCCGTGGACAACGCCTCGGACAGCGCGGTCTATCTGATCAGCTTTCTCGCGGTCGGACGCTCGCCCGCCTGGAAGACGCGGGCCGCGCGGGTGTCGGGGGTGCTGCTCCTGGTCTTCGCCGCCGGGGTGATCGCCGATGTCGCCCGGCGATGGCTGACCGGGGCCGAGCCGCTCGGACCGACCATGATGGTCATGGCCGTGGTGGCCGCGGGGGTGAACCTGTGGTGCCTGCTGCTCCTGAAGCGGGTCAGGACCGACGATGTGAACATGCGGGCGGCGGAGACCTTCAGCTTCAACGACTTCATTTCCAACGGCGGCATCCTGGTCGCCGGCGGCCTGGTGATGTGGCTGGGACGGTCCTGGCCCGATCTGGTGGTCGGCGCTCTCGTGGCGCTCATGGCCGTCAAGGGCGGGCTGGAAATCCTGAAGGACGCGAAAGAAACCCGGGAAGAGGCGACACCCTGATGGCGGGTCACGATCACAAGGACGGCGACAAACACGACCACACGGCGGGCGCCAATTCGCGTCAGCTGACCATCGCCCTGGGCCTGACCGGGACCTTCCTCGTCGCCGAGATCGCCGGCGGCCTCTACTTCAACAGCCTCGCCCTGCTGTCCGACGCCGCGCACATGTTCACCGACGCGGCCGCGCTCGCCATCGCCCTGCTGGCCATCAAGATCGGGCAGCGGGCGGCGGACGACAAGCGGACCTTTGGCTACCGGCGCTTCGAGATTCTGGCGGCCGCGTTCAACGCGGTGCTGCTGTTCCTCGTGGCGGGCTACGTCCTCTACGAGGGCATCAAGCGGATCTTCGACCCGGAGCCGGTCGGCTCGATCGGCATGCTGGCTGTGGCCTCGGTCGGCCTGGTGGTGAACCTGATCGCCATGCGGGTCCTGGCGGCGGGCAAGGACAAGAGCCTGAACATCAAGGGGGCCTATCTGGAGGTCTGGGCCGACATGCTCGGCTCGCTCGGCGTCATCGTCGCGGCCATCGTCATCACCCTGACCGACTGGCGCTGGGTCGATCCGATCGTCGCCATCGGCATCGGCCTGTGGGTCCTGCCGCGCACCTGGATCCTGCTGCGCGACACCACCCACATCCTGCTGGAGGGCACGCCGCGCGGCGTGGTCATGGCGGAGGTGCGCGGCGCCATCGAGGCGATCGACGGCGTCGACAGCCTTCACGATCTTCACGTCTGGGTCTCCGGCGCGGACCAGCCGAGCTGCACCGTCCACCTGGTCCTGGACGACAGCGCGGCGCCAGAGCCGGTGCGGCGCGCCGTTGCGGCGCTCCTGGAAGAGCGGTTCGCGATCCATCACAGCACCGTCCAGATCGAGGCCGAGCCCTGCGGCGACGTCGAGGGCGGCCACCGGTGAGCCGGGCGGCGTCCGCCTGAGGAGGGGAGCATGGGCGGCAAGAGATTCACGGTCCGCGGTCGCAGCCCCGGTTGGTCCGAACGGCCCTACAGCAAACGCCGCGCCGGGCGCCCCCGTCCGCCGGAACGGCCCCGGCCGGTGCTCGACCTCGTCGCCGCCGGCGTCAACCTGACGCTCGCCGTCGGCGGCGCCCTCTTCATCGGGCTCAGGCTGTACAGCGTCTTCAGGCTTCCGCTCGTCGTCGGCTACGGCGCCACGTTGGGCCTGCTGGGCGCCGCCTGTCTTGTCAGCGCCCGGCCGGGCTGGCCGCGGCGTCTCACCGCCGCCGGACTGGCGATCGCCCTGGCGGTCGGCGCCGCCCTGCTCTGGCCCGGCGGGCCGCCCTGGGCCGGACGCTAACCTTTCCTTGCCCGCTCGCGGGCTACGGTGGGCGCATGGTCCTTGGCGACGACGCATCGATGAAGCCCCGCCCGCCGCGCATCGCCCGCGGCGGCTGGCTGGACGCGCTCCGCTTCATCGTCGGCGCGCTGATCATCCTCTACCATTTCCGCGAGGCCTCGCCGGTTCCGCTGCCGCAACTGCATCCGGTGTTTGACCGCGGCTATCTGCTCACCGACTTCTTCATCATCGACTCCGGCTACGTCCTGGCCCGCATCTACGGCGACCGGCTCGCGGCCGGCCAGGCGTCGCTGCGCGCCTATGCGCGCCAGCGCCTGTTGCGGGTCATTCCGGCCCACCTCGTCGTCAGCCTTATTCTCGTGGCGATCGTCGGCGGCGCCGCCCTGGCGGGGGTCGCGCCCAGCAATCCGCGCTGGTTCGACTGGTCGCAGCTGCCGGCCCAGGTCCTGCTGGTCCAGGCCTATGGCGTGCCAGGCGGGCAGGGGTGGAACGCCCCGACCTGGACGCTCTCGGCCCTGATCGGCTGCTATCTCCTGCTGCCCTGGATCTGCCGCGTCCTGTGGCGCTGGCCGCCGGTCGCCATTGTGATCGGCGCGACGTTGCTGGTAATCGGCGCCGACGTCGCCGCCACGCTGTGGCTCGGGGATCCGATCTACCGGCTGCCGATGCGCTACGGCGTCCTGCGCGCCCTGCCGCTCTTCCTGCTCGGGGTCGCGGCGGCCTTCTACGGTTCGCGGGTCTATGTCCCGCCGCGCCGGGCCGGAGCGATCGGCGTCGGCGCCGCCGTCGCGCTCGTGGGGCTGCAGGCCTTCGGCGCCTTCAGCTTGCTGTCCCTGGGTCTGATGACCGTGATCATCTGGGCCGCCGGCGCCGTGCCGGTGCTCCGGCGGTCGCGCCTGGTCGAACACCTGGCCCTGATGTCGTTTGCGATGTTCCTGACCAATGAGGTGAGCCGCATCGTCTGGTTCGGACTGCTCGACGCCCTGGGGCAGGACGCCCTGTCAGCCGGGGTTCGCTGGGCGCTGTGGTCGATCGGCTTCATCGGCGCCTTCGTGGCGGCGGCGGTGTTCCGATACGCCTTCGACCGGCCGGTGCAGACCTGGCTCAATCCGTCCCGACGGGCGGGCTCGACCCGAAGGTCGGCCGCCGCCACCGAACGGGCCATGGAACTGGCCGCGGGCCCCGGCGTCGCCGCGGCCGGGCGCCCGGGCCAGGCCGTCATCGACCCGCCGCGGGCTTGATCAGGGGCGCGGCTCAATGCTTGCGGGCCCGGACCCCG
>JAHJME010000023.1 GCA_018821435.1 Alphaproteobacteria bacterium | reverse complement strand
TCGCGGCACGGCGCACAACGGCTTTCGGGAAGATGCCCTTCACCCGTGGCAGTTCGGCCTGCGCCTCGCCGGGGGCGACCGGGTACATGGTCGCCGCGTCGCCGTCGAACCAACCCGCATAGCCTTCGTAGATGCCGCGCACCGACCAGGCCACCTGGCCATAGGCCTCGCCGACGTACAGGTCGGGCGGCAGCTTGATCGTCTTCATCAGGGTGAAGGCGTCCTGGCCGTCGTTCATCCCGCGCACGGTGGCGTCGTGGACGTAGAGGATGGCGTCCCGGTACTTGGTCAGGGCGGCGCGGACCTTGTCGGCGCCCACGATCGGCTCGCCGTGGCTGGGGAAGACGATCTCGGGATTGAGCGCCATCACCTTGTTCAGCGAGTCCACGTACTCCAGCGCCTTGCGCTGCTGCGTGCCGCGCAGGGTGTAGAGGTTGGGGAACGAGCCGTAGAAATTGTCGCCGATGAAGGCGGCCTTCAGTTCCGGGACCCAGACGGTCAGGTGGTCCGGCGTCTCGCCCGGCGTCGCCATCAGCTTGAAGGTCAGGTCGCCCACCTTCAGGCTCATCTCCTTGTCGAACAGGATATCGGCCAGCTTGGGGCCGGCATGGTTGCCCGGGCTGGGGTTGTCGATCCTGCGGCCGGGGCCGTCGTATTGCGCGGCGTTGCGGATGTTGAAGAAGCCCGTCAGCCGCGCCTGATAGTCCAGGAACTCCACCTCGTGGGCCTGGGCCACAACCTTGGTCCCCGGTCCCTTCCACAGCGGCACGCCGCCGGTGTGGTCGCCGTGGCCGTGGGTGAGGATGATGTAACGGATCGGTCCGTTCGAAACGGCGGTCAGCAGCTTGTGGTGCCGCTGCGCCGGGCCGGGGCCGGACGTGTCGACGATCACGTTCCCGGCCTTGGTGGTGACCATATAGGTGTTGCCGAAGCCCACCGCCTGGTGCACCCGGCCGCCGGCGAAGTGCAGCGCCTCGGTCTGGCCCGCGCCCGCGCTGGTGGGCTGGGCGGCGGTCAGGGGCTGGGCCTGGGCGGCGGTGGCCAGCAGGGCGGCGGCGAGGGCGGAGACGAGGGTGCGCATGGCCGCAAGCTCGGCCGCGGGGCCTGTCCGGTCAATGCAGCCTAAGGCCTGGGGCGCATGGCCCCAGGCTATGGGCGGTTACTTCGCTTCGGCCATGCCCTTCATGGTGGCCATGACGCCGGCGAACATCTGCTGGCGGCGGGTCTTGTTGGCGTCCCGCTGTTCGGCCGGGACGGTCGTCTGGTCGAAGAACAGGCTGTAGACCAGCTTGGAGCTGGTCTTGCTGACCGGGCGGATCTCGACGGTGCCGTGGTAGGCGATCTTCGGATCGACGTCGGCGTAGGTGTAGGACATCGGGGTGACCGCGACGATCACCTCCTCGATCCGGCCGGCGATCTTGCGGACCGCGCCCAGTTCGCCGTCCTTGCCCGAGGTGATCTCGCAGGTGGTCTTCAGCCAAGGGCCGATCAGGCAATAGCCCTTTACCTTGGCCCAGGCCGTTTCGGCCGGAACGGCGAGCGCGGTTTCCTGGACGATGGAGACGTAGTCCCCCGCCGCCTGGGCGGATCCGGCGAGGCTGAGCGCGGCGGCGCAGGCGGCCAGGCTGACGATAGGCTTCATGGTGTTTCCCCTCTTTGTGGCGGGGACCATACCGGAGCTTCCGCTCCGGCGCCTATGCCCGAAAGTCAGAGGAAAGCGGGGACCACGTAGATCGCCGCCAGCACCACCACCACGATGAGCAGGATCAGGCCCGCGCGCGGATTGGAGCCCAGGAACGACGCCTTGGGCGCCTTGGGCTTGGGCGGCGGGGTCCGCGCCGCCTTCTCCCGCGCCTGCTTGTAGCTGCGCAGGTCGGTGACGCGGGGGTCGTCGTGCCTGGGGTCCTTGGGCGGCGGCTTGGCCATCAGCCGGCCAGCTTCTCCAGGTCCTCGGCCGAGATGTCGGCGTTGGAGTAGACGTGCTGGACGTCGTCGTCGTCTTCCAGGGTGTCGATCAGCTTCATCAGCGTGGCCAGGCCATCGCCCGAGATCGGCGTCAGCGCCTTGGGCTTCCAGGCCAGCTTGGTGGACTGGGCCGGGCCCAGGGCGGCTTCCAGGGCGGCGGCCACGTCGGAGAGCTGTTCGAAGGCGGTGTAGATGGTGTGGCCGTCCTCTTCGTCGGACTCCACGTCGTCGGCGCCGGCCTCGATGGCGGCTTCCATGACCTTGTCCTCCGAGCCCGCCTTGGCGTCGTAGGTGATCTGGCCCACGCGGTCCCACATGAAGGAGACCGAGCCGGTTTCGCCCAGGTTCCCGCCGCACTTGGTGAAGGTGGAGCGGACGGTGGAGGCCGAGCGGTTGCGGTTGTCGGTCAGCACCTCGACGATGACGCCGACGCCGCCGGGGCCGAAGCCCTCGTAGCGGATCTCGTCATAGGATTCGGCGTCGCCGCCCGAGGCCTTCTTGATGGCGCGGTCGATGACGTCCTTGGGCAGGGATTCGCTCTTGGCATTGTTCACCGCCAGGCGCAGCCGCGCGTTCATCGACGGATCGGGCAGGCCCATCTTGGCCGCCACGGTGATCTCGCGCGAGAGTTTGGAGAACAGCTTGGACCGGGCGCCGTCGGCGCGGCCCTTGCGGTGCATGATATTCTTGAACTTTGAGTGTCCGGCCATGGTCCCGAGCGGCGATCCGTGAAGTACGAGGCGCTGCTTCTAACCCGGACGACGGCCTGCGAGGAACCCCCGGCGGGGCCAAGGGTTAGCGGTGATCCTAAGCCGGAGCATTCCCATGACCCTGCCCACCGAGGATTTCACCCCAGAGGCGCCGACCGGCGAACTGGTCCATTGGATGGCGCCCGGGCGGATGCCGCTCGGAGCCGCGGGCGTCTCGACCGCCGCCCTGGGGGCCTTCGCCCTGGGGATCGCGGCGGCGTTCGGGGCGCTGGCGGCGTACCGCTATCTGGCGCCGCGCCGCGAGGGCCTGCCGCCGTGGAGCTGGCGCCGGGGCGCCCTGCACTAGGTCCTAGAGGGCCAGCGCGCGGCGGCGGCGGAGCACCGTGCCGATCGCGCCAAAGCCCAGGATCATCATCGTCCAGACCGCGGGTTCCGGGATCGGGGCCGCGCCGCCGAACTGGCTGACGATCAGGTTCGAACCGCCGAAGCCGTTCATCTTGATCTCGCCGTTCTGGATCATGCTGGCGACGATCACCGAGCCTTCGATGAAGTTGCCGTTCTTCAGCTGGGCCTGCGGGGCCAGCACCGAGCCGTACCAGGACTTGGAGCCCAGATCGACGGTGGTGGCTTCGTAGAAGTTCCAGATCACCTTCGCGCCCAGGCCGGTCGGCCCGTTGAAGTTGATGCTGCTGGGCAGGCTGACGCTGGTCCCGGCGACGTTGACGATCACCGCGTCGTAGCCCGTGGGCATGTTGAAGATCAGCTGGCTGCGGTTCTTCAGGGCCGCGTTCAGGTCGGTGATCGAGAACACCGCCACGCCCGTGCCCGTGCCGGCGTTGAAGATCGCCTGCTGGCCGTCGCCCGAGTAGCTGATCATGTTGGTGGTCGCGAGGTCGGAGAAGTAGTCCGAGGTCGCCAGGACGTCGGCGCTCAGCGACGCCGTCTGGGCGTCGATCGCCGCCTTCAGCGTGCTGGTCGTGTGGTCGCCGGCGTGTTTCGTGCCGTTCGAGCTGGCGATGGTCCCGCCGTAGTAGATGTCCTTGGCGTTCGTGTTGGTGACGTTGCCGTTCGAATAGACCGAGGCGCCGTTGGCGTTGACCGACTTGACGTTGCCGCCCGCCTGGACCCCGCCGCCGCCGTTCATGTTGGCGCCGCTCTCGAGGGCGCCGCCGACCTTGATACCGCCGCCGTTGTTGATGTTCTTGGCGCCGCCCGTGATGGCGCCGCCGACCGTCAGCGCCGTGCCGCCCGCCTGGGCGCCCGGGTTTGTGGCGTAGTTGGACGAGGAGCCCGACAGGTTGCCGCCGACGAACGTTTTGCCCTGCACCTGCGAGGTGGAGGTCAGGTCCTTGAGCACGATGAGGTTGTAGTCGCGCATGGCCTGGAGGCCGGCGTTGATCGAGGCCGCATCCTTGGACGCCGGCGCGGGCGCGGCGAAGGCTGCGGGGGCGCTGGCCAGGACGATGGCGGCGGCGATCAGGGAGAGGGAGCGGGAGACGGACATTTGCACCACGTACGCACAGCACAGGTTAAAGGACGCACACCGTTCCACCCCCGTAGGAACCGCGTGGCGCGCTCTATGCGCCATTCCCCCTTGTGCAGTGCAGCACGCACGGTGTCGCAGGCTTGGCCGCAGTTACTCAAACTGAGGCGTCAGAGACCGCCGATCTTCCGGCCGCACGCGGCCAGGGCCTCGCCGGACAGGCCCGCGGCGAGTTGGAGCCGGCGGGTTTCCACGTCGTTGTCGCCATAGGGCCAGTAGCGGATCGTGCGCGCCTTGCCGCCCCTGGCCGGGCGAACCGTCACGATGATCTCGCGGGTCATGTCGCCCGGTTTCAGGTCCATGGCGTCGATGCGCAGGCCGTCGCGCAGACCGCTGGTCCAGGCCGGGCCGCCGCGCCTGACGCCCTTCACCACGTCGGCGGTCGCGGACGCCGCGTGGTCGAAGCCGGAATCGAAGCCCGGCGTCACCGTCACCCGGGCGTCCAGGCAACCGTCGAACAGGGTCTCGGGCAGGTCGACGTAGGATCCCCGGTCGGCGTACCAGGCGATGTCGGGGCGCAGATCGATCTCGGCGACCACCCAAACGGCGGAGACCAGGCCGGTGACGGCGTCCGGCCCCTTGCCCGCCGGGAACTGCTGGTAGTGGTCGCGCATGCGCAGGATCACGTCGTCGAGGTCCGCCTTGCCGCCGGTCTTCTTACGGATCTCTTCGTCCCACTTCAGCGCCAGCAGCAGGCCGCGCTGGTAGGAGAGGCGCTGGACGTTCCGATCCGTCCAGTAGTCGGCGCTGATCCGGGCCTGGGGCGCGGTCTTCTGGGGGTTCGCCTCGTAGGCGGTCTGCTGGTCGGCCATGTAAGCCACCGCCTCCGCCGGCGTGACCAAGCCGGCGCGCAGCATCAGGCGGCTGGTGAAGAACTCGGTGAAGCCTTCCTTGAACCAGGCCGCCTGGGTGTCGTCGGTGTCCGGGCGTCGCGCGACGCGGCCGGGGATCCAGGTGTGGATGTGCTCGTGGGCGATAGTCCAGCGCATCCGGTCGCCCGCGTTCGGCGTGCCGTACAGCACGAAGGCGTCGTCACGGCCGGTCCCGCCGCTGGAGCTGCCGGTCGGGCGCGCGGTGAGGGGTACGAAGGCGACGAAGTAGGGGCCGCGCACGTCGTTCCAGAAGCCGCGGTGCGCGGTGACGATCCGGGCGATGTCGTCGGCGAACGGTTCAATGGGGTAGGCGCCGCCTTCGGGCGCGGCGAACCGCAGCACGCCGCCGGGGATCGGACGTTCGACGACCGCGACGCGGGGGCCGGCCATGGTGATCGAGCGGGCGATGTCGTCGACGACCATCGGGCGGCCCATCCGGCCATGCTCGAGGTCGGAGGCCATGCGCCAGCCCTTGGGCAGCTTTCCCCAGTTGAAGGTAGCGGGCTGGTTCTCGCGGCCCTCCGGCGCCGCGAAGGCGAACTCGCCCATGACGGCCAGCCAATCGGGGCGGATCAGCGGGCCCTTGTACGGATTGCCATCCACGCCCGCCGGGTCCTGGTCGTAGGCGGTCTGGACGCGATAGGTGACGGTGATCCGGGCGTTCGGGCGGTGGCGCAGGACGCGGACGGCCGGGCCGTCCTCGGCGGCCGTCGCGCCCTTGACCTGGATATCGGAGACATAGCGCCAGGCGTCCTTCGCCGAGGCCCAACGGTCCGGCAGGTCCAGCCGCGTCTCGCCGTCCGCGTCGCCCTGGAAGCGGATCTCGACGTTCAGGAGGGGCGGCTTGCCGGCCTGGGGTTCGACGCCCAGGCGGTAGTCGACGGTTGGAACCTTGGCCGCGCCCAGCATCAGGCACGCCGCGACGGCGAGGGAGAGAACGCGGAGCATGGCTCCCCTTATCGCTATTCGACGGGCTCGCAGTCAAAGCGGTCGATCTGGCCGTTCTGAAGACGATAGACCGCATCCTGCGGGACGTCCTGGTCCAGGGTCGCCTGCCGGGCCAGGCCGCCATAGACGCCCCGCGCCAGCCGGCCCCAGACGCCGTGGCTCACGGCGATCACCCGGCGCTCGGGCTCGGGCGGCAGGGCGCCCAGCCAGTCGGCGGCCCGGGCTGTGACGTCTTCGAACGTCTCCCCGCCCGGCGCGCCGAAGAACCATTCCCGCGTCTTGAAGACGTCCGGGTGGATGTCGGCGATCTCGGAGCGCAGGCGCCCTTCCCATTCGCCGCAGCCGATCTCCATCAGCCGCGGATCCAGCTCGACGGTCAGGCCGGTGGCCTCGGCGACCATGGCGGCGGTGCGCCGGGCGCGGCCGATCGGGCTGGCGATCAGCCGGAACTGGCCGCCGTCGCGCTTCACCAGGTCGGCGGCCAGCCCGGCCATGGCGCGCGCCTGACGCTCGCCCAGCGGCGTCAGGTCGCTCTCCGTGTGGCCCTGGATGCGGCCTTCGCGATTCCAGAAGGTCTCGCCGTGTCGCATCAGGATGATCATTTCTTGCGGCGCACCACGGGATGCGAGGTCGACAGGCCGCCGTCCACCGCCAGGGTCTGGCCGTTGACGTACGAGGCGTCGTCCGAGGCCAGGAACAGGGCGGCGTTGGCGATCTCGATGGGCTCGCCATAGCGGGTGGTCGGGTTCAGCTGGCCGATCTTGTCCTCGTTGCCGCGCGAGCGCGCGCTGTCGAAGATGGGCTTGGTCATGCCGGTCTCGATCAGGCCGGGGGCGATGGCGTTGACCCGGATGCCGGTGCCGTACAGCTCGTTGCAGGCCGTCTGCACCAAGCTGATGACGCCCGCCTTCGAGGCCGAATAGGCCGGGCCGCCGGCGCCCGAGCGGATGCCCGCCACCGAGGCGGTGCAGATGATCGACCCCTTGCCGTTCGGGATCATCGCCTCGGACGCATATTTCACGCCCAGGAATGCGCCGATCAGGTTGATGCGCAGGATCTCGGACCAGTACTCGGCGGTCTGTTCGTGCAGCGGCGCGAAGCCGCCCGAGATGCCGGCGTTGGCCCAGAAGACGTCGAGGCCGCCGAACTCGGACTGGGCGCGGGCGACCAGCGATTGGACGAAGGCGTCATCGCCAGCGTCGCCCTTGAGCGCCACGGCCTTGCCGCCGGCCGCCAGGATCGCCTCGGCGGTCTCGTCGACGGCGTCGGCGCGGTCGGCGATGATCATGCTGGCGCCCTCGGCGGCGAACAGCTTGGCGGCGGCGCGGCCGATACCGCTGGCCGCGCCGGTGATGACGGCCACGCGGCCGGAAAGACGTCCCATGATGTTTCCTCGTTCTCTAACTTAAGCTTTGGCGCGGGCCGCCGCCGCGCAGATGGCGTCGGCGAAAATCTCGTGCAGGCCGGGGGGCAGGTCGTGGCCCATGCCGGGGATCATCCGCAGCTCCGCGCCGGGGATCGCCGCGGCCGTGGTCTCGCCGCCGATGGGCTGGACCAGCGGGTCGTCGGTCCCGTGCAGGACGACAGTGGGGATCTTGAGCTGCTTCAGAGCTGGGACGCGGTCGCCGTCGGCCATGATCGCGCGCCGCTGGCGCACCACGCCCGGCGGGTTGAAGGCCCGGCGGTATTCGCCCTCGGCCCGCTCGCGCAGTTCGGCCTCGGTCCAGGGATAGGCGGGGCTGCCGATGGTGCGGTTGTTGCGCATGACGTGGGCGATGAAGGCCTCGTGGTCGGCCTTGGGGTCCGGCGGGGCGACGTTCAGCACCGCGGCGGCCTCGGGCGTCGAGGTTAGGGTCGCGGGCGACGGCGCCGACATGATCGAGGTCATGGAGCGCACGCGGTCCGGGTGGTCGATCGCCATGCGCTGGACGATCATTCCGCCCATCGAGACCCCGGCGATGTGCGCGCGGGCAACACCTGCTGCGTCCAGCACCGCCATGGCGTCGTTCGCCATGTCGGCCAGGACGTAGGGTTCGGTCGGCCAGGTGGAGAGGCCGGTGTCGCGGTTGTCGAAACGGATGGCGCGATAGCCGCGGGCGACCAGTTTCTCGCAGAAATCAACGGGCCAGCGGGTCATTTGTGAACCAAGACCGTTGACCAGCAATACCGTCTCCGGACGGTCGTCGCCGAACGTCTCGAATTCCAGTTCGACGGCGCCGTTGCGGGCTTTTGGCATCGCTTGTGTCTCCATCAATGTCGCCTGACAGTTGCAAGCGATCGCCTGCGACGATCCTGACGCGTGAATCGGCTGGTCTTCCCGAGACTTGTGCGCCAATCATTGCCGCAAGAGTCGCCTTGGGGGAGGGGCCGAGAAGGGTATGCGAGTGATCGTTCCGCTATTGCTGTCCCTGGCGATGTGGGCGTTCATCCTGCTCGGCTTGGCAGGCCTGTGGCTGAAAATCTTCGGCAAGGCCTAGATCCTCAGGGGATCAGCAGCACCCGACCAACGGCCTTCCGGCTTTCGATGTAGCGATGCGCCTCGGCCGCTTCCGACAGCGGAAACGTCTTGTCGATCAGCACCTTGAGCTCGCCGCTCGCCACGCGCGCGATCAGGCTCTCGATGCTCTTCTGCACCCGATCGGTGGCGATCTCGGCGCCCAGGAACACCCCGGACAGGCTGCGGTTGCCGCCCATCATCGTGCCCACATCCACCGTCATCGGCTCGCGTCCGGCCTGGCCGACCATCGAGACCCGGCCGCGATAGGCCAGGCTGAGGATCGAGGATTGCAGGGTCGGCCCGCCGACCGAGTCGACGATCACGTCGCAGCCCTTCTTGTCGGTGAGGCGCATCACCTCCTGCACGACGTCGTGGGTCTGGTAGTTGATGCCGTGGGTCAGGCCGATGGCCTTCAGCTTCTCCAGGCGCTCGTCCGAGGACGCGGTGGCTAGCACCATGGAAGCGCCGGCGCGCGCGGCGAGCTGGATGGCGGCCACGCCCACGCCGGACGCGCCGGCCTGGACCAGGACGACGTCGCCCTTCTTCATCCGGCCGAACTCGAACAGGCAGTCGTCGGCGGTGCCGAAGGTGACCGGGATCACCGCGGCGTGCCTGACGTCCAGGCCGGCCGGGATCTTCCAGGCGGTCACGGCCGAGACGGCGCGCAGCTCGGCGTGGCTGCCGAAGGCGCCGGTGCTGCAGGCCTTGTCGCCGACCTTGAACTTGGTGACTTCCGAACCGACCTCGACCACCTCGCCGGCGGCCTGGTAGCCGACCACATGCGGGTTGGTCATCAGCGGGCCGCGCCAGCGGTTGAGGGTGTCGCCGCCCTCGATCGACACCGCCTCGACGCGGATCACGATGCCCTTGGGATGGCACTGGGGATCCGGGACGTCCTCGTACTTCAGGACGTCGGGCCCACCGTTCTCGTAATACACAGCGGCTTTCATCGGGCGTTCCCTCAAACGTTTGTTTGACGGAGTCCTCTCATGCAGCCGTGGACGTGGCAAGCCGGGCTAGCCGTTGCGCTTCACGTAGTTGCGGATCGCCGAGATGACGTGGTCCTGATCGGCCTGGGTCAGGTAGGCGTGCATGGGCAGGGCCAGCACCTTCTCCGCCGCGGCTTCCGTCACCGGCAGGCCGCCGGGCTGGGGATAGCCCTTGTACGGGGCCTGCACGTGCAGCGGCACGGGGTAGTAGACGGCGGTCGGCACGCCCTCGGTCTTCAGGTGCGCGGCCAGGGCGTCGCGGTCGTCGGTCTCGATGACGTACTGGGCCCAGACCGAGACGCCGCCGTCGATCACCGGCGGGGCGCGGACCACATCGCCCAGGCCGGCGGCATAGCGGGCGGCGACGGCGTTCCGGGCGGCGATCTCGTCGGCGAAGATGGTCAGTTTCTGGAGCAGGACGGCGGCCTGGATGGTGTCCATCCGGCTGTTCATGCCGACCCGCATGTTCAGGTACTTGGGGTCGTGGTCGAAGGTCCGGCCCTCGAGGTCGGACTTCACCGCCTGGCCGTGGACGCGCAAGGACACCAGCAGGTCGTGGAAGCGGGCGTCCTTGCTCAGCACTGCGCCGCCGTCGCCGTAGCAGCCCAGGGGCTTGGCGGGGAAGAACGAGGTGGTGGTGACGTCCGCCCATCGCAGGGGGTGCTGGCCGCCCAGGGTGCAGCCGAAGCCCTGGGCCGAATCCGCGATCAGCTTCAGGCCGTGCGTCGCGCAGATCGCGGCGATGGCCGGGTAGTCCGCCGGCTGGCCGAACAGGTCGACGGCGATGACCGCGCGCGGCGTCAGCTTGCCGTCCGCCTTCACGGCCTGGATGGCCGCCTCCAGCTTGGCGGGATCGAGGTTGTAGGTGTCCGGCAGCACGTCCACGAACACCGGCGAGGCGCCCACCAGGGGCATGGCCTCGGCGGTCGCGGCGAAGGTGAAGGACGGGCAGAAGACCGCGTCGCCCGGCCCGATCTCCCAGGCCATCAGCGGCAGCACCAGGGCCTCGGTGCCCGAACCGCAGGACAGGGCGTGCGGCGCCTGGCCGAAGGCGGCCAGCTCGGCCTCGAACTGGGCGATCTCGGGGCCCATGATGTAGGCGCCCGAGCGGACGACCTTGAGGATCGCGTCCTCAAGGGGCTGGCCCAGGCGCTGGCGCTGGGTCTGCAGGTCGATGAAGGGGATCATGGCGGCGGCTTATGCCCTGCATCGGGCGGAGCCGCCAAACACGCTTGGTGTCGCTGTGTTTCCCGTCAGTCCTTGTAGACGGTCCCGGCCTTCATCACGAAACCGACCTGCTTCAGGACCTCGACGTCCTTCAGCGGGTCGCCCTGGACGGCGATCAGGTCGGCGGAATGGCCGGGCGTCAGGCTGCCGGCGACGGCCGAGATCTGCAGGTGGTCGGCGGCGTTGACGGTGGCGGTCTGGATCGCCTCCAGCGGGCTGAGGCCCGCCTTCACCAGCAGGCTGAATTCGCCGGCGTTGTCGCCGTGGGCGGAGACGCCGGTGTCGGTGCCGAAGGCGATCTTCACGCCTGCGTCATGCGCGCGGCGCGCCATGGCCAGCATCAGCGGTCCGGCCTGCAGCGCCTTGGCCGACTGGGCGGGGGTGAGGAAGTTGTTGGGGCCGCTGGCCACGCGATAGACGAAGTCGCCGGCCATCAGCGTCGGCACCAGATAGGCGCCGCTCTTCTTCATCAGGGCGATGCCCTCGGGATCGAGGTAGGTGCCGTGCTCGATCGAGTCGCCGCCGGCCTTCAGGAAGCTGTCGATGCCGTCGGCGCCGTGGGCGTGGGCGGTGACGCGGCGGCCCATGCGGTGGGCGCTTTCGACGATCGATTTCAGCTCTTCGTCGGAGAACTGCTGGCCCAGGCCCGCGGCGGTGTTGGACAACACGCCGCCGGTGGCCGTGATCTTGATGACGTCGGCGCCCTTCCAGACCTGCTCGCGCACCGCGCGGCTGCAGTCGGCGGGGCCGGAGCAGACCGAGCCGGGCCGCAGGACGTGCATGACGTCCTCGCGGAAGCCGTTGACGTCACCATGGCCGCCGTGGACCGAGATCGCCGAGCCGGCGGCGATGATGCGCGGGCCGGGGACATCGTCCTGGGCGGTGGCCTTGCGCAGCGCGAAGACGGCGTCGTTGTCGCCGCCCAGGTCGGCCACGGTGGTGAAGCCGGCCATCAGGGTGCGCTTGGCGTAGCGCGCGCCATCCATGGCCTGCTGCGCCGAGGATTCGGTCACCTCGTCCAGGCGGGACGTCGGCCCCTGCTGGCTGGTGATGTGGACGTGGCTGTCGATCAGGCCGGGCAGGACGAAGCTGGTCTTCAGGTCGACGACCTTGCCGCCGGGCTCGGAGACGTAGCCGTCGGCGATGCGGACGACCCTGCCGCTTTGGATCACCAGGGTCTTGGCGGTCTCGACCTTGCCCGAGGCGGGATCGACCAGCACGCGGCCGGCCTGGACGAAGGTGGTGGCCGGCGCCTGCGCCAAGGCGGGCGCGGCGAGGGCGGCGGCCAGAACGGCGCCGAGCACAAAGGTCTTCACTGGATGTCCCCCGGAAACAATTGGGGGAGCCTAGGTTCGAAGTCCGGGAAGCGCCAGCCTCGGGCGCGCCAGCGCCGAAAGAACACCGCCAAGACGCCAAGAACGCCAAGAGGCTCCAAGGCCGGGAAGCCTTGGCGACCTTGGCGTCTTGGCGGTCGAATAGGAGGCCTGCGGCGCGCCCCTTGGGTTGCGACGGCCTAGATCTGCCGGGCGCGGCCTTCCCAGTAGGGCGCGCGGACCTTGCCGCGCTGGATCTTGCCGGCTTCCGAGCGCGGCAGGCTGGTCACGAAGTCCAGGCTGCGCGGGACCTTGAAGCTGGGCAGGCTGTCGCGGGCGAAGGCCAGGATCTCGTTGGCCAGCAGGTCCGAGGGCTCGTACCCCGGCTTCAGCAGGATCACCGCCTTCACCTGTTCGCCCCACTCGTCGTGCGGGACGCCCACGGTCGAGCTGTCGGCCACCGCGTCGTGCTTGATCAGCTCGTTGTCGATCTCCTGGGGATAGATGTTCACCCCGCCGGAGATGATCGTCTCGGCGCTGCGGCCGGTCAGGAACAGATACCCGTCCTCGTCGAAGTACCCCATGTCGCCCATGGTGAAGTAGTCGCCGACGCGGGACGCCTGGGTCTTCTTCTCGTCCTTGTAGTAGGTGAAGCCGCCGCCCGGCGGCAGCTGGTGGTAGATCGTCCCCGACACGTTCGGCGGCAGCTCGTTTCCTTGTTCGTCCAGGATCTTGGAGCCCAGCAGCTCGGGCTTCTTGCCCACCGAGCCCGGCTTCTTCAGCCACTCCTCGGAATTGATCATGAAGCCCGCGCCGCCTTCGGAGCCGGCGTAGTACTCGCTGAGCACCGGGCCGAACCATTCGATCATCGCGTGCTTCACCTCTGGCGGGCAGGGCGCGGCGCCGTGGATGATGTACTTCACGGTCGAGATGTCGTGCCGGGCCTTGGCCGCGGGCGGCAGCGCCAGCAGGCGCTGGAACATGATCGGGACCAGGTGCATGTGGCTGACCCGGTGCTGGGCGATGGCCCGCAGGGTGTGCTCGCTGTCCCACTTGTCGAGGAAGACCAGGGTGGCGCCGGCGCCCATGGCGGTGCGGACGTCGAAGGCCAGCGGGGCGGCGTGATAGGCCGGGCCGGCGCAGAGCTGGACCGAGGCGGCGTCGTAGCCGCGCAGGGCGAACATGGCCTGCGGGGTCAC
Organism: Alphaproteobacteria bacterium; assembly: GCA_018821435.1. GTDB lineage: Bacteria > Pseudomonadota > Alphaproteobacteria > Caulobacterales > Caulobacteraceae > Phenylobacterium. The sequence goes on along the minus strand of JAHJME010000023.1, from coordinate 75,884 downwards.
CACCGGCGCCGACCGGAAGACCCCCTTGGGCCGGCCGGTGGTGCCCGAGGTGTAGAGCATCTGGTTACCCAGCACCGGGTCGTCGATGTTGGACGGGTCGACGCCGGCCAGCGCCGCGTCATAGTTCAGGAAGCCGTCGATATCGCCGCCGACCGCCAGCTTGATCTTCAGGCCCGGCGCCTGGCCCGCCGCCGTGGCGCCCGCCGCGATCCGCGCTTCCACGAACACCGCCTGGGCTTCGCAGTCGTTGAGGATGTAGGCGATCTCGTCGACGGTGAGGTGGAAGTTCACCGGGGTGATGCGGAACCCGGCGCGCAGGGTGGCCGACTGGATCTCCAGGAATTCGTGGCGGTTGGACATCACCAGCGCCACGGCGTCGCCCGCCTTGAGGCCCGCCTGGCGCAGGACGCGCACGAGGCGGTTGGCGTTGGCGTTGACCTCGGCGAACGAGCGGCTGGTCCCGTCCGGATCGACGACGGCGGCCTTGTTGGGCTGGACATCGGCCCAGACCGCCATGGTCATGCCGGTGAGCGACGCCGCCTCCAGCCGCTGGGCCAGGTCTTCCCGTTCGAGCACCGCGTCCATCCCGTTCCTCCCGTACAGATTTACACTGTATCGTGATCTATCTTCGAAAAGACAATGACACGCGCAGGCGGGGGGAGACTAGGCCCTCATGCGCCGGATCACCAAGCCGCCCACCGTCGCGCCGACGGCGGTGAGGAACGTCCCCCAGGTGATGTCGATCAGGGTGATGTGCGTGGCCCACACCTTCAGCGTCGCCTGGTTGGTCAGGTCGTAGGTGGCGTAGCAGAGGCCGCCCAGCATGGCGCCGGTCACCGTGGTCTTGATCAGCGGCTTGTCGCGCGTGGGCCAGATCGCCAGGGCAAGGATGCCGGCGATGTAGACGAAGTAGAACACCGCGGCGGGGGCGAGGCGGGCCGTCGGCATGGCGACGGCGTCCAAGGTCGGGAAGTACACCTTCGGTCCGAACTGGGTCAGCCAGACGATATCCAGCGCCAGCACGGCCAGCGCCGTGGCGACGTAGGTTGCGATCAGTCTCAGCATGTTTTCCCCCTCGGCGCGCCTACGCCGGCTTCAGCCGGTAGTGGCTCACGCCCCATTCCGTCCCGCCACGGTGACCGAAGAGGCCGGCGGTGGCGAGGAAGAACAGGCGCCAGCGGCGGTGCCACAGCGTGGCGTCCTTGCCGTAGGTGGCCTCCAACACGGGCCGGATCCTGGCGATGTTGCGGTCGTAGAGGTCCAGCCAGTGCAATGCGGTCTTCTCGTAGTGGGTCCCGCTCCAGCGCCAGTCCTGCTCCACCGTGAACAGGTCGGGGAACTGGCTCATCAGGCCGTGGCTGGGCATCACCCCGCCGGAGAAGAAGTACTTGCCGATCCAGTCGGCGTCGTCGTCGAGATCGAAGCGGTAGGGCGTGGTCTTGTGCGTGAAGACGTGGATAAAGAGGCGGCCATCGGGCTTCAGCCAGCCCCGGACACGGCCCAATAGGGCCCGCCAATTCGACATGTGCTCGAACATCTCGACGGAGACGACCCGGTCGAATTCGCCCGGCGCCTCGAAGTCGTTCATGTCGCAGGTGATGACCTCGAGGTTGCCGAGACCGCGTTCCTGCGCCCGCGCCATGATGAAGGCCTTCTGGCTGGCGGAGTTGGAGACCGAGGTGATCCTGGCGTTCGGATAGGTCTTGGCCATCCAAAGGCTGAGCGAGCCCCAGCCGCAGCCCAGCTCCAGGATCCGCTGCCCGTCCCGCAGATCGGCGTGCTCGGCGCTCTCCTTCAGCGCGTGCTCCTCGGCCTGGGCGATGGTGTCGCCGGGGTTCTTGTAGAGGCACGACGAGTACTTCAGCTGCGGGCCCAGGCAGTTCAGGAAGAAGTCGGCCGGCACCTCATAGTGCTGGGCGTTGGCCGCGTCGGCGTGGGCGGCGATCGGGTGCTCGGCCATGTCGCGGGCGAAGGCGGCCTCGGTCCCCGGCCCGGCCTTGGAATGCTCGCGCCGCGCATTGGCCACCAACAGATGGATGGCGGTCTTGCGGACGGCGTCGGGAAGCGGTGCGCCTTCGAACGTGTCGATGACGGCGGACGTGAAGCTCATACGGACTCAGGCTCTTTTCTTGGGGGCAGGGGGACGAAGACGCTGACGCGCTTCTGATAGGCGCGGAAGGCGTCGCCGCGGGACTTGAGCATGGCCTCCTCCAGCGGCGGAACGCCGGAGACATAGCGGAGCAGGCCGTACATGACAGCCGGAGCCACGAGGGTCAGCAGGCTGACCGGCCGGGACGGGTCCAGGGCCATGACCGGATAGGCCAGCCAGCCCAGCCACTGGAAGAAGTAGTTCGGGTGCCGGGACCAGGCCCAGAGGCCGGTCTCGATGACCTTGCCCTTGTTGGCCGTGTCGGACCGGAAGCGCTTCATCTGGGCGTCGGCGACGGTCTCGCCGACGATGGCGGCCAGGAACACCAGCACGGCCAGGGCGTCGCGGATATCCAGGCCCGGCGCGGGCCGCTGGGCGGCGGCCACGACCGACAGGGCCAGCAAACCGGTCGCCAGCGCCTGGGGCAGGGTCACGAAGAGCATGCCGACCGGATAGCGCTTGCCGAACTGCTGGCGGAAATTGGCGTAGCGCACGTCCTCGGGATGGCCGGCGACGCGGGGCGCGAGGTAGAGGCCCAGCCGCAGGCCCCAGACCAGCATGAAGGCCGCGATCAGCAGGCGCCGCCCCTGGCTGGTGTCGGTCCCGGTGGCGACGAACGCGGCGCCGGCCAGCAGGACCCCGGTCCCGAAGCTCCAGAATACGTCGGTCCAGCCGCCGTTCCGGGTCTTCAGCCCAAACGCCCACGCCGCGACCATGACCACGGTCATGGCCAGAAGCACGCCCACTACGATCTGCAAAAGCATCATGCACCGATACGACCATGTTCTGACGCCAGACGCATCCAGCGCTGTGATCGCTTCGTAGCCTTTGCTAAGCAGATCGCGCGTGGGGTGGGCACGCCGGCTGCGCTGTGCGGACAGATCCTGGAGTGGACATGGGTGGCGGTGAACGGCTGAACGTGGCCGTGGTCGGTAGCGGCGTCGCGGGGCTCTCCGCGGCCTGGTTGCTGTCGCAGAAGCACAACGTCACCCTGTTCGAGGCCGACCATCGCCTGGGCGGCCATGCGCACACCGCCGAGGCGGCCGGCCACAACGGCCCGCTCCCGGTGGACACCGGCTTCATCGTCTACAACGAGACCAACTACCCGAATTTCACGGCGCTGCTGGTCCACCTGGGCGTGCCCAGCCTGAACGCCGACATGAGCCTGTCGGTCAGCCTCGACGACGGCGCGTTCGAATATTCCAGCTTCGGCCTGGGCGGCGTCTTCGCCCAGAAGCGCAACCTGCTGTCGCCCAGGTTCTGGAAGCTGCTGCTGGATATCGAGCGGTTCTTCCGCACGGCGCCCCGCGACCTGGAGATGTTGGAGGCCAACGCCACGCCGCTGGACGCCTATCTGGCGGCCAAGGGCTATGGCGAGGCGTTCCGCGACGACCACCTGCTGCCCCAGGCGGCGGCGATCTGGTCGACGCCGCTGGACCAGATCGGCGCCTATCCGGCCGCCTCGCTGATCCGCTTCTTCCAGAACCACGGGATGATGAGCATCGTCGGCCGGGGTCTCTGGCGCACGGTCGACGGCGGCTCGCGAGCCTATGTGTCCAAGCTGGTCGCGGCGTTCCAGGGCGAGGCGCGCAAGGGCGCCCGCGTGGCGGGGGTGCGGCGCGACGCCAACGGCGTGGAGCTGCGCCTGGCCAGCGGCAGCCGCGAGCGGTTCGACCAGGTGGTGATGGCCACGCACGGCGACACCGCGCTGGGCCTGCTGGACGATCCCTCGGCGGAGGAGACGCGCCTGCTGGGCGCGTTCAAGTACAGCCGCAACATGATCGCCCTGCACACCGACACGGTGCTGATGCCCAAGCGGCGGCGCGCCTGGACCAGCTGGAACCACATCGGCCGCCGCGACGCGCCGGGCGAGGGCGCGGTCACCTATTGGATGAACCGGCTGCAGAGCCTGAACGACGCGCCGGACCTGTTCGTCACCCTGAACCCCAACAAGGAGATCGCGGCGGACAAGCTGATCAAGACCGAGGTCTACGATCACCCGCTGTTCGACGCCGGCGCCATCGCCGCCCAGCAGGAGATCTGGGACATTCAGGGGGCGCGGCGCACCTGGTTCTGCGGCTCGTACCTGGGCCACGGCTTCCATGAGGACGCGCTGCAGTCGGGCCTGGCGGTGGCCGAGCAGCTGGGCGGCGTGCGCCGGCCCTGGACGGTCGCGGGCGAAAGCGGTCGCATCCATGTGCGCGAGCCGGCGCTCGCCGAGGAAGCGGCCTGACGATGAACTCCGGGCTCTATCCCGGGATCGTCTCCCACACCCGGCTCAAGCCCCGGCGCCATTCGCTGCGCTATCGCATCTTCATGCTGCTGCTGGACCTGGACGAGGTGGAGACCCTCGATAAGGACCTGAAGCTGTTCTCGCTGAAACGGTTCAACCTGACCGGCTTCGATCCGCGCAAGCACGGCGACGGCTCGACGACGCCGCTGAAGGCCCAGGTGGAAGCCCAACTCGCCGCAGCCGGCATCGCGCATGGCGGGCCGATCCTGATGCTGGCCATGCCGCGTATCCTGGGCCTCGGGTTCAACCCGCTGACCGTCTACTGGTGCCACCGGTCGGACGGGGCGCTGAGCGCCATCCTCTACGAGGTCAACAACACCTTCGGCGAACGGCACAGCTATCTGATCCCGGCGGAGGACGCACCGGTGGTGCGGCAGTCCTGCGACAAGGGCTTCTACGTCTCGCCCTTCATGGACATGGACCTGAAGTACGCCTTCCGCGTGCGGCCGCCCGGCGACCAGGTCCAGGTGCTGATCGACGTGGACGACGCCGAGGGCCGGCTGCTGGCCACCGGTTTCGTGGCCGAGCATCAGGACCTCACCGACCGCAACCTGGCCCGCGCCTGGCTGACCCATCCCTGGATGACCGTGGGCGTGGTCGGCGCCATCCACTGGGAGGCGCTGTTCATCTGGCTCAAGGGCGAGAAGATCCGCCAGCGGCCGGCGAAGCCGGAATGGCCGGTGACGGTGGTGCGGTCGCCGCTACGGGCAGTGGCGTAGCCGCGAAGCCCGCGACCAGGTCGGCCAGCGGCTGCTGACTGATGCGGATGGAGCCTTCCTGCGGCCGGTCCAGGTCGAGGATGACGATGATCGCCAGCGTCAGCAGCGCCAGCAGCAGCCCGCTCAGCCCCCGGTTCGACCGGCCGGCGGCGGTGAGCGCCGCACCCAGGACCCCGGCCGACACCAGCGCGTAGATCGCCAGCACCGCCAGCACCATGGTGGGGATGCGCGAGGCATGGGTGGCCTCGCGGGTGACGCCGATGTCCAGCGACTCGTTCACCGCCGGCGTGACCATGGCGGCCAGCGGCGTCAGGCGGACAGGCTGCAACGCCGCCAGGGCGTCGATTTCGATCCGGGCGCGCAGGGCCTGGGATTGCCGCTGCAGCGGCGGCTTGTCGGCGGCGAGGGCTTCGCCGTACTTCAGCCGCGTCTCGGCATATTGGCGATAGAGCCCGGCCAGGTGCAGGCCCTGCGCCGGGTCCAGCAGCCGCACGCGCATCTCGGCCGTGCCGATGGCGTTGGCTTCGTCGACCACCAGGTCTCGGCGGGCGTCGTAACGGTCCAGCGCCAGGCCGAACGTGAAGGCGACCAGCAGGGCCAGCAGGCCGAGGATGCCGTTGAGGATGTAGTCGTGTTCGATCGCCTCGCCGTCGGAATTCCGCAGCGTCCGCCGGCGCAGCCAGCCGCCCGCTTCCCGGGAGGCCATGAGGGCGAGGAACAACAACGCGGCCAACGCCCAGAGCGGCGTGCCGTTCACCAGCTTATCCATCAGCCGTCGCTCCCCGTTTCAGGCTGGACTATGGCGCGGGGTCCTGCGCGCCGGAAGTCTTCCGGAACACGAAGATGTCGCCGACGCCGCCCAGGTCGATCGGCGGCCGGTCCGGGACTAGGCCCGCCGTGGCGGCCAGGGGAACCGGGTCGGTCATATAGTAGGTCAGCCGCTCGGCGCTGCGGTGGGCGATGCGGCCGGTCTCGTCCGACAGCACATATTCGATCACCTGCTCCAGCCGGTTGATCCCGTCCTTGAAGCTGCGCTCCAGCACGAACAGCAGCAGGGCGCGGCCGTCGCCCAGCGGCTGGTCCATCACCGGGCGACGCGGGTCGGGCGGATCCAGGCCGCGCATCAGGTCCAGCTTCGGCAGATGGAAGGCGGCCAGCCCGCCGGCCGCCAAGTGTCGCGCGGCGACCGCGAAGGTGTTCCGCCAGGCCGCGCCGGTGGGCACATGGGCCAGGGTGAAGAACGGGCAGATCACCAGGTCGAACGTGCGCTTCAGATCCAGGGAGGTCATGTCGCCTTGGCGCAGCTCGACGCGGGCGCGGAGCTCCGGCGGCTGCTTCGCCACCCGCGCCTCGGCCTGGGAGAGCATGGTCGGCGAGATATCGACGCCGCAGACGTGAAAGGCTCGCTGGGCCAGGCCGACGGTCAGGCGGCCGGTGCCGGCGCCCAGTTCAAGGATGTTCTCGCCCGCCGGGACGAGGTTGGCATAGATGTCCTCGTCGCCCAGCAGGCGCGCATCGGCGGTGGTGATCCGGTCGTAGAACACCGCGCTGAGACTGCCGGGCGCGTAGTAGGGTTTCGCCTTCGCCATACCGCGCTTGTGCCGCCGCGATTGCGCGGGATCAATGCGCGGGCCACAACTCCGGCTCAAGGCGCCGTTCTTAAGAGGACTTCGATGACCAGCCTGATCCGTCGCTTCCGGGCCTTCGCGCTCGTGCTGATCGCGCCGCTGGCGCTGGCCGCCTGCGGGGTGAACGCCATCCCCACAAAAGAGGAGAAGGCCAAGGCCCAGTGGGCCGAGGTGCAGAACCAGTACCAGCGCCGCGCCGACCTGATCCCCAACCTGGTCGCGACCGTTAAGGGCTATGCGGCGCAAGAGAGCAGCGTGCTCATCGGCGTCAGCCAGGCCCGCGCCGGCGCCTTGCAGGTGCGCTCCGACGCCGGGATCACCACCGATCCGGCCGCCTTCCAGCGCTACGCCGCCGCCCAGAACAACCTGTCCCTGGCGCTGGCCCCGATGCGGGTGCTGCAGGAGAACTATCCGGACCTGAAGTCGAACGAGAACTTCATGGCCCTGCAGAGCCAGCTCGAGGGCACCGAGAACCGGGTGACCATCGCCCGGCGCGACTACAACGAGGCGGTCCGCGACTTCAACACCACGCTGCGCACCTTCCCGCAGGTGATCTGGGCCAAGACGATGTATTCGTCCTCCAAGCCGATGGAGCTGTTCCAGGCGACGGCGACGGCCCAGTCGGCGCCGACCGTCGACTTCTCGCCCACCACCCCCGCGGCCGCCCCGCCCCCCGGCGCCGCGCCCGGCTCGCCCCCGCCGAAGTAGGTTGGCTCTGCTTCACCGCCTTTGGGTCGCGGTCGGGCTCGCGCTAGTCCTGCCGACGCTTGCCTTCGCCGCGCCCAAGTTCCCGCCGCTGACCGGCCGGGTGGTCGACGACGCCCAGATCCTGTCGCCGGCGGCCGAGGCGAAGCTGACCCAGGAGCTGGCGGCGCTGGAGCAGCAAACCGGTCACCAGCTGGTGGTGGCGACCCTGCCGGACCTGCAGGGCTACGAGATCGAAGACTACGGCTACCAGCTGCTGCGCACCTGGGGGATCGGCCGGAAGGGGCAGGACGACGGGGCGATCCTGATCGTCGCGCCCAGCCAGCGGAAGGTGCGCATCGAGGTCGGCTACGGGCTGGAGCCCGTGCTGACCGACGCGCTGTCCAGCTTCATTATCCAACGCGCCATCCTGCCGGCCTTCAAGGCGGGCGACATGGAGAAGGGCGTCGTCGACGGGACCGAGCAGATCATCAAGCAGATCGGCCTACCCGCCGATCAGCAAGCGGCGGCCATCGCCGACGCCCAGGCGGCCCAGCAGGTCACCATCGCCCGGGACGGCGCCGGCGACAGCGGCAGCGGCGTGCCGGTCATTTTCATCCTGTTCGTCGCCTTCTGGCTGTTCACCGGCGTCATGCGGGCGCTGGGCGCGCGCCGGCGACTGGGCGGCAGCGGCCTGTGGTGGCTGTTGCCCTTCCTGCTGTCCGGCCCAGGTGGCGGCGGACGCGGCGGCGGGGGCGGCTGGAGCAGTGGCGGCGGCGGTGGCGGTGGTGGCGGCTTCTCGGGCGGCGGCGGATCGGGGGGAGGCGGCGGCGCCTCCGGGAGCTGGTGATGACGAAACCCCTGCTGACGCCTGAAGACCTGGCCGCCGTCGAGGCCGCCGTGCGGGCCGCCGAGGCGCGCACCACGGGCGAGATCTACTGCGTGCTGGCCGAGGAGAGCTCTGACTATCACGCCACCCCGCTGGCCTGGGCGGCGGGCGTCGCCCTGCTGGCGCCGGCGATCCTGCTGCTGTTCGGCATTCAGGTCAGCGCGCCGGACATGCGGATGTTCGGCGGCTGGACGGCCGACCAGGTCGAGGACATCGGCGAGGCGACGGCGCGCGCGGCCCTGATCGGGACGCTGCTGCTGCAGGGGCTGCTGTTCATGGCCACCCTGTTCCTGGTCTCGATCCCGGCGGTGCGACGGGTGATGACGCCGCGCGGGGTCAAGCGCGACCGGGTGCTCCAGCGGGCGGAGGAACAGTTCCTGTCCAAGAACCTGCACGCCACCCGCGAGCGGACGGGGGTGCTGATCTATGTCTCGGCGACCGAACGGATGGCCGAGCTGATCGCCGACCAGGCCATCCACGCCCAGGTGCCGGACGACACCTGGGACAAGGCGATGGCGGCGCTGATCGCCGGCCTAAAGGATGGCCGCCCCGCGCAGGGGTTTACCCAGGCCATCGGCCTGTGCGGCGAGGTGCTGGCCGAGCGTTTCCCCGCCCGCCCCGGCGACAATCCGAACGAGCTGTCCGATGCGGTGGTCGTGCTGCCCCGCCCGTGACAGCGGGAGGCCAGGCTGCGACCTATTGGACTCCGCGGTTGTCGCGGGGGGACCGGGACCCCACAGTGAAGGCCGGCTGTGGGGCGCGGCCATCTGGGGCCGTTTCTTGAGCATGGACGATACGGAATCCATCGAGGGCCTGCGTGAACGCCTTCGCCGGCTCGAGGCGGCGGTGGAAGCGACGGGCCTGGGCCTCTGGGAGTGGGATGTCCGCGGCGGCGCGCTCACCTGGAACGACCGCAATCGCGAGCTGTACGGCGTCCCCCACGATCGGCCGCTGGTCATCGACGACTATCTTGAGCTGGTCCACCCTGAGGACCGGGACGTGGTGCGCGCCGCCTATCGCGCGGCCCGCGACCAACCCGACGGCGGCGTCTTCAGCACCGAGCACCGCACGCTGTCCGCGCCCGACGGCAAGCCGCGCTGGATCCTGACCCGGGGCCGGGTGCTGAAGGACGCCGAGGGCGTCCGCATGGCCGTCGGCTCCAACCTCGACATCACCGACCGCAAGACCGCCGAGGAGCGCCGCAGCCTGGTGCTGCGCGAACTGGCCCACCGGGCCAAGAACGGCATCCTGGTGATGATGACGATCGTCACCCAGACCGCGAAGCGCGCCACCGGGGTCAAGGACTTCGAGGAGGTGCTGATGGGGCGGCTGCAGTCCATGGCCGACAGCCAGGATCTGGTCACCCAGACGTCGGGTCGTTCGCTGCGGCTGGCCGACCTGCTGGCGCGGGCCCTGACCCCCTTCGACCCGTCGCGTTTCGACATCGATCCCCGGCTCCAGGAGATCAGCATCTCCAACGAGATGGTGGTGGCGATGGCGCTGCTGCTGCACGAATTGTCGACCAACGCGGTGAAGTACGGTGCGCTCTCGGCGCCGGCCGGGCGGGTGAAACTGCACCTGGCGGACGCCGTCTCGGGGAGCGCCAGCCTGAGCTGGATGGAGTCGGGCGGGCCCGAGGTGAAGCCCGTCACCCGCAAGGGTTTCGGCACCCGACTGCTGGACATCTCGCTGCGCAACAACGGCGGCCACGTGGTGGCGCGGTTCGAACCGGCCGGCTTCCAGGCCGACATCTATTTCCCGCTGGGCTGAGCCACCGGCACCGTTATGTAGTTGAAATGCCGAACGATAGGCCGCCGGCTTTCGCGTTCGTGCGCCTTTGCCGAAGCGTCGCCGCGCGCTAGCATCATACGCGAACGGTGGAGACGCGGGCGATGGCCTATACCCTCAATGTGAACGGCAAGGCGGTCAGCGCCGACGTGGACGGCGACACGCCGCTGCTCTGGGCGCTGCGCGACACCCTGGGCTTCGTGGGCACCAAGTACGGCTGCGGCGTCGCGGCCTGCGGGGCTTGCACGGTGCATGTGGACGGCGAGCCGATGCGGTCCTGCCAGATACCGGTCGAGAGCGTCGGCAAGGCCAAGATCAGCACCATCGAAGGGATGGCCGCCCATCCCGTCGGCAAAAAGGTGCAGGCCGCCTGGATGGAGCTGGACGTGGCCCAGTGCGGCTACTGCCAGGCCGGCCAGATCATGAGCGCCACGGCGCTGCTGGCCAAGACGCCGAAGCCGAACGACGCCCAGATCGACGAGGCCATGAACGGCAACATCTGCCGCTGCGCCACCTACGTCCGCATCCGCGCGGCCATCAAGCGCGCCTCCGGCCAGAAGGAGGCCTGAGCCATGACCTTTCATGACTTGAAAGCGAACCGCCGCGAAATCCTGACCTCGGTCGGCGCCGGCGGCCTGACCCTGGCGTTCGCGATGGCCTCCAAGGCCGAGGCCCAGGACGACGGGCTGAAGCCGCTGAACGCCTATGTCCAGGTAGCGCCCAACGGCAAGGTGACCATCCAGGCCAAGAACCCCGAGGTCGGCCAGGGCATCAAGACGATGCTGCCCATGCTGATCGCCGAGGAGCTGGACGTGGCATGGGAAGACGTCGTCATCGAGACGGCGCCCAACGACCCCAAGGCCTATGGCCGCCAGTTCGCCGGCGGCTCCATGGCCACGCCGCTGCACTGGGAAGAGCTGCGCCGGGTGGGCGCGGTGGCGCGTGCGATGCTGATCCAGGCGGCGGCCACGGCGTGGAACTGCGGCCCCGGCGACTGCACGACCGCGCCGGGCGAGGTGATCCACACCGCATCCGGCAAGAAACGCACCTACGGCTCGCTGGCCCTGGCCTGCGCCAACGTCACCGCCCCGGACCCCAAGTCGCTGACGCTGAAGGACCCCAAGGCCTACCGGATCATCGGCAAGCCCAAGGCCCAGTACGACGTCGCCAAGATCGTCACCGGCCAGCCGCTGTTCGGCATCGATATCCGCCGGCCGGGCATGCTGTACGCGACCTATGAGAAGGCCCCGGTGTTCGCCGCCAAGGTGGCTGGCGCCGACCTCGACGCCGCCAAGTCGGTGAAGGGCGTTCGCAAGGCCTTCATCGTCGAGGGCGACCCCAACGCGTTCTCCCCCGGCGGCGGCGCCATCGGCCAGGGCCTGATGCCCGGCGTGGCGGTGGTCGCCGACAGCTGGTGGGCGGCGCGCAAGGGCCGCGACAAGCTGAACACGAAGTGGGCCGAGCACCCCACGTCGAAACAGTCCAGCAAGCTCTACGCCGAACAGGCCAAGGCCATGGCCGCCGGCAAGGCCCAGCGCACGGCCCGCAACGACGGCGACGTGGACGCGGCGCTGAAGGCCTCGGCCAAGACGGTCGAGGCGGCCTACTATTATCCGTTCCTGAGCCACGCCAATCTCGAGCCGCAGAACTGCACGGCCGAGTTCAAGGACGGCAAGCTCGAGATCTGGGCGCCGACCCAGTTCCCCGAGCCCGGCCGTCAGCTCACCGCCAAGACCCTGGGCATGAAGCCCGAGGACATAACCGTCCACATGATCCGCGGCGGCGGCGGCTTCGGCCGGCGGCTGGCCAACGACTACATGGTCGAGGCGGCCTGGATCGCGCGGGAGACCGGCGCACCGGTCAAGCTGCTGTGGACCCGCGAAGACGACATGGCCCACGACCACTATCGGCCGGCGGGCTTCCACTATTTCCGGGGCGGCGTGGACGCGGCCGGCAATGTCACCGCCTGGCACGACCACTTCGTCACCTTCGGCGAAGGCGCGACCCCGGCCCCCAGCGCCGGGATGTCCGGCGCCGAGTATCCGGCCCGCTTCGTCGCCAACTGCCGGCTGGAGGTCTCCAGCATGCCGCTGGGTGTGCCGACCGGACCGCTGCGCGCGCCCGGCTCCAACGCCCTGGCCTTCGTCATGCAGTCGTTCATCGACGAGCTGGCGCATGCCGCCAATGCCGATCCGCTGGCCTTCCAGATCACGCTGCTGGGGACCAAGGACGTGGTGGGCGAGGCGCCGGCCGCCTATGGCGCGGGCCGCATGCGCGGCGTGCTGCAGGCGGTGGGCGAGATGTCCGGCTGGGCCAATCGGGCCAAGCTGCCCAAGGGCGAGGGCCTGGGCGTGGCCTGCTACTACAGCCACCTGGGCTATTTCGCCGAGGTGGCCCACGTGGCGGTGGCGGCCGATGGCGCCGTGAAGGTGAAGAAGGTCTGGGTGGCCGCCGACGTCGGCAGCCAGATCATCAACCCCCTCGGCGCGATCAACCAGGTCCAGGGCTCGGTGCTGGATGGCCTCTCCGAGGCGCTGCACCAGGCGATCACCATCGACGCCGGACGGGTCGAACAGTCCAACTTCACCGACTATCCGCTGATGCGCATCTCCGAGGCGCCGGCGGTCGAGGTGAAGTTCCTGAAGACTGCGTTCCCACCGACCGGCCTGGGCGAACCGGCCCTGCCGCCGGCGATCCCGGCCCTGACCAACGCCATCTTCGCCGCCACCGGCAAACGCATCCGCAGCCTGCCGATCACCCCGGACATGCTGAAGGCCTAGGGGCGCGCCGCCGGGTCAGGGTTGCCAGGGCGCGCCGAACCGATACCGTCCGCCCGCGACAGACCCGCGCGGGAGAGACCAGTTGGCGGTGGCAGAGACGGAATCCGGCGCGGCGGCCAGCGGCAAGCCGTCGATCGCGGTGAAGTTCCTGTACGGCGTCGGCAACATGGGCGAGTCCGCTTTCATCGGCGCGGTCGCCTTCGTGTTCTTCTACTACACGGCCGTCCTGGGGCTCTCGGGCAGCCTGGTCGGCGCGGCGCTGTTCCTGGGCCTGTGCGCCGACGCCGCGGTGGATCCGTTCTTCGGATCGTGGTCCGACAACCTCAAATCGCGGTTCGGCCGGCGCATCCCGCTGATGTTTTTCGGCGGGCCGTTCATGGCGCTGTCGGTGGGGATGCTGTTCTCGCCGCCGGCGGGACTGCCCGAGCCGGCGCTGTTCGCCTGGCTTGCGGGCTGGGCGATCCTGGTCCGCGCCGGGGTCTCGATGTTCCACGTGCCTTACGTGGCGCTGGGCGCCGAGATGTCGCGCGACTACCACGAGCGCTCCAGCGTGGTCGCCTGGCGCACCGTCTTCGGCATCCTGTCGACCGGCATTGTCACGGGGCTGGCCTATTCCCTCTATTTCAGGGGCGAGGGCGGCCTACAGAAGCCCGAGGGCTATCCGGCGTTCGGCTGGACGGTGGCCGCGCTGATCGGCGGGTCGACCCTGCTGTCCACCCTGGGCTCGGCCCGCTTCGCCGCGGGCCTGCCCGGCGTGCCGCCGGTGGCCACGCACCTGCTGCGGCGCCTGCCCGGCGAGGTGGCGGAGATCTTCCGCAACGCCTCGTTCCGCACGCTCTTCTTCTCGGCGGCGCTTTGCTACACGGCGGTGGGCGTGAACCAGGCGTTCAACAGCCACGCCTACGTCTTCGTCTGGAAATTCCAGCCGCACATGATCCAGACGATCACCTTCTCCTTCCTGGGCGGCCTGTTCGTCGGCGTGCCGCTGAGCCCGCTGATCGCCCGGGTGGTCGAGAAGAAGGCGCTGGTGATGATCGGCATGGGCCTGGTGGCCGGCGCCTGGATCGCGCTGGGCGTGCCGAAGATCCTGGGCCTGGTGACCCTTTCGGGCGCCCCGGCGCTGCCGCTGGTCGCGGGCCTAGTGGCGGTCGCGGGCGTCGGCGCGGGCTTCTGCGCCATCGTCTATCCCTCGATGATGGCCGACGCCGCCGACGAGCATGAGCACATGTTCGGCCGCCGTCGCGAGGGGCTCTACTTCGCCGGCCTGGGGTTCGCCTTCAAGGCGGCGACGGGGCTGGGCGTTCTGGTGTCGGGCTTCGCGTTGGACATCATCCAATTCCCCAAGGACGCGGGCCGCCAGGTGGGCCTAGTCCTGCCTCAGGCGCTGCAGGACAAGATCATCTTCGCCTGGGGGCCGTTCGGCGCGCTGATGGTCCTGGCGTCGATCGCCATCCTCGCCGCCTACGGAATCTCGCGCCGCCGCCATGCCGAGGTGGCGGCCGCGCTGCGGTTGCGCCGGGGCGCGCCGGCGGAATAGCGCCGTGACGTGGCGTCATCGTTGCCACCGCCGCCGAGGAGCCTAGCCTTCCCCCAACAAGAACCGCTTGGGAGGAACCAGATGGCGGTCGTGGAAGGTCTGGGCGGCGTGCCGGCGGAGACGCAGGCGGCGCAGGGTGTGGGCGCGCTGAAGCCGCCCGGTGGGGTGAAGTTCTTCTATAGCGTCGGGCAGTTCGTCGAGTCCGGTTACCTGGCGATCAACACCTTCATCTTCTTCTACTACACGGCGGTGCTGGGGCTCTCGGGCAGCATGGTGGGCGTCGCGCTCGCCATCAGCATGACCGTGGACGCCGCGCTGGATCCGCTGATCGGGTCGTGGTCGGACAGCGTGCGCTCGCGCTTCGGACGGCGGCTGCCGGTGATGCTGGTGGCGGCGCCGCTGACCATGGTGACGATGGGGCTGCTGTTCGCTCCGCCGTCGGGCCTTACGCCACTGCTGCTGTTCGTCTGGCTGACCCTGACCAAGGGGGGCGTGCGGGCCTTCGCCTCGATGTACAACATCCCGTACTTCGCCCTGGGCGGCGAGATGTCGGACGACTACGTCGAGCGCTCGCGCATCGTCTCGTACCGGCTGCTCTCGGGCATCCTGGTCAGCGTGCTGATCACGGCGATGGCCTATTCGCTGTTCTTCGCCGGCGAAGGCGGCCTGCAGCGGGCCGAGAGCTATCCCGCGTTCGGGTGGGCGATCGCGGCGCTGGTGCTGGTGGGCGGCCTGATCTGCTGCGCCGGGGTCTGGCGCTATGCCGTGGCCCTGCCGCAACCCACCGCCGCGCCCGCGCCGCTGATGCGCCGGTTCGTGGGCGAGGTGGCCGAGATGCTGCGCAACCGAACCTTCGTCATCCTCTTCCTGTCGATGCTGCTGTTCGCCAGTGGCGTGGGCGTTCACCAGGCGCTGAGCAGCCATGCCTATGTCTTCGTGTGGAAGGTGCGCCCCGAGACGATCCAGCTGATCACCTACGTCTACCTGGCCGGCATCCTGGTCGGGGTGCCGCTGACCCCGGCGCTGCTGCGGCACATGGAGAAGAAGACGGTCGCCGCCCTGGGATTCGGCCTGGTCGCCGCGGGTTGGATCGTCCTTCCCGGCCTGCGGGGCCTGGGGCTGTTCGCGCCGATCGGCGCCGCGGCCCTGCCGTGGCTTTCCCTGACCGCGCTGGTGTTCGGCCTGGCCTCGGGCCTGGTCTTCATCGTCTTCCCCTCGATGATGGCCGACGCCGCCGAGGAGCACGAGCAGCTGCATGGCGCCCGGCGAGAGGGCCTGTTCTTCTCGGGCCTGGGCTTCGCGGGCAAGGCGTCCAACGGCATGGGTCTGATGATCGGCGGCTTCGCCCTGGACCTGTTGCGGTTCCCCCGCGAGATGGGCCGGCAGGTGAACGCCGTGGTGCCGGAGGACGTGCTCGCGCACCTGACCCTGGCGTGGGGCTGGGTTCCGGCGGTGCTGGTTGGCCTGGGCGCCCTGGTGTTCGCGCCCTACGCCATCACCCGCGCCCGACACGAACAGATCACCGCCGAACTCCGGCTGCGTCGCGCGGCCGCGGCGGATTAGGCCGCCGTGACGCACGGTCAGAGTTGCCAGCCGCTCGCAGAGGGATACCGTCTTTTCTAACGATAAGATCTGCGGAGGAACGGCGTGGCGGCGATCGACCTGATAGGCGGCTCTATGCCCGTTGCGACCGAGGGCGAGCTGAAGCCGCCGTTCCTGGTCAAGCTGCTGTACGCCTTCGGCCAAGCCATCGAGTCCGGCTATCTGGTCGTCGCGGGCTTCGTCTTCTTCTACTACACCGCCGTGCTGGGCCTCTCGGGCAGCATGGTCGGCGTGGCGCTGGCGATCAGCATGTGCCTGGACGCGGTGATGGACCCGCTGATCGGGTCATTCTCCGACAATCTGCGCAGCAAGTTCGGCCGCCGCCTGCCGCTGATGGTGCTGGGCGCGCCGCTGACGGGCCTCGCGCTCTGGATGCTGTTCTCGCCGCCGCTGGGGCTGCAGCCCCTCATCCTGTTCACCTGGCTGGTCGCGTTCAAGATGGCGCTGCGCGGCGTCGCCTCGCTCTACAACCTGCCCTACGCGGCGCTGGGGGCCGAGATGGCCAGCGGCTACGCCGAGCGCGCCAGCGTGGTCGCCTATCGCGGAGCGTTCGGCGTGGTGATCAGCCTCGCGGTGACGATCCTGGCCTATTCGGTCTTCTTCGCGGGTCCCGGCGGCCTGCAGGAGCGCAGTTACTATCCCGCGTTCGGCGCGGGCATGGGCGCGCTGCTGTTCGGGGCCGGGGCGATCTGTTGCCTGGGCGTCTGGCGATACGCCCGGCGGCTGCCGCAGCCGACGACGCCGGGCGCCACCCTCATGGGCGGCCTGGCGCGCGAGGTGCCGGAGGTGTTCCGAAACGCCTCGTTCCGCTCGCTCTTCCTGTCGGCTCTGCTGTTCTGGATCGCCGCCGGGGTGAACGGCGCGCTGAACAACCACGCCTACACCTTCGTCTGGAAACTGCCGCCCCAGATGATCCAGTCGGTGAACGCGTCCTTCTACGTGGCCATCATGATCGGCGTCCCGATCACCCGGCCGCTACTCAACCGCTTCGAGAAGAAGACGGTGATCATGCTGGGCCTGGCCCTCCTGGCCGGCGCCCTGACGGTGATGCACGGCCTGCGCGCCATGGGCCTGTTCATGCTGACCGGCGCGGCGGTGGTGCCCTGGCTGATGGCCAATGTCGCCGTAGCCGGCGTCGGCATCGGCTTCCTGGTGGTCGCCTACCCGGCGATGATGGCAGACGCCGCCGACGAGCACGAAATGCTGTTCGGCGCCCGCCGCGAAGGCCTCTATTTCGCCGGCCTGGGCTTCGCGGCGAAGGCCGCCGGCGGGTTCGGCCAGATGGCGGCGGGCTTCGCCCTCGACGCTCTGCATTTCCCCAAGGCGGCCGGCCATGTGGTCGGCGCCGTGGTGCCGGAACACACCCTGCGCCTGCTGATCCTGGCCTGGGGGCCGCTGGCGGCGCTGTTCGCCGTCGGCTCGGCCCTGGCGCTCCTGCCCTATGGCGTCAGCCGCGTCCGCCACGCCGAACTGGCGGCCGCGCTGAAGCTGAAACGCGCCGAGGACATCAGTGCGGGACGTAGCTCCTGAGCACGTCGTCGATGATCCGTTCCAGCTGCTCGATCGTGCCACACTGCTTGGCCACGTGGCAGAAGCGGGCGTAGCGGTTCATCACGCTGTCGCCCTGGCCCCAGTAGCTTTCCGGCTCGGGGTTCAGCCAGATCACTGCGCGGGACCGGTCGTGGATCTGGCGCATGATGTCCAGGCGCGGGTCGGCGAAGTTCGACCGCCCGTCGCCCAGGACGATCACCGTCGTCCGCCGGTCCAGGCTGTCCATGTGGTTCTCGGCGAAGTCCTGCAGCGAGCGGCCGTAGTCGGTCTGCTGGAAGCCGATCTCCTGCAGGACCTTGAAGATCGCCCCTTCGACCGCATTGTCGTCCAGCACGTCGTTGACGCTGATCAGCCGGCCGGAGAACGCGAAGGCGTCCATGCGGTCGACCACCTCGTTCAGCGAATAGAGGAACGTCAGCAGGAACTGGGCGGCGGCGGCCACCGACTTGCTCACGTCGCAGATCGCCACGATCGACGGCTTGTCGACCTTCTTCACCTTCCACTCGATGGTGAAGGGCACGCCGCCATAGGCCATCGAGCGGCGCAGGGTCTTGCGGACGTCCAGGTGACCCTTCTGGGCGGCGCGGCGGCGGCGTGAGTATTTGGCGGCCAGGCGCTTGGCCATCTTCTTCACCAGCGCCTGCATCAGCTGGTAGTCGACGGGATCGACCCCGCCGTCGGCGTTGAGCTGCTTCTTGGCCAGCCGCTCCTCGCGCAGCTCGCGGGCGGATCCGGCGGCGTACAGCTCGTGCTGGCGGGCGACGTAGGTCTGCGCCTCGGCGAACAGGTTGCGGCGGGCCTCGTCCAGGCGGTCGGCCAGGCCCTGGCCCTCGCCGTTCGGCATCCTGCGCGCGTTGGCGATGATCCGCTCGATCTCCTCCAGCCCCATCTCTTCCAGCAGCCGCCGCGTCAGGCGCGAGCGCTGGGTGGTCAGGCGGATGTCGGCGACGCCGGCGCGGGCGGCGGCCTCTTCCATCGACTGCTGGATCCGGGCGTTGTCGCCCTGGAGCACGGCCTGGGCCAGCGGCGAGCTTTCGGTCGCCGCCATGTCCTGGTCCGAGGGCTCGCCCTGGTCCGAGGCGGACGGCGGCGGCATCGCAACGGCGTCGCGGCTGAAGAAGGTGTCGAACACGCTCTCGAACCGGTCCACTTCCTCGGCGGACTTGGCCAGGGTCGAGCACAGGGCGTCGCGGAACAGGGTCCGGTCGGCGTAGCCGGTGACGGCCACGGCCCGGCTGGCGTCGATCGCCTCGGCCGGCGAGACCCGGACGTCGGCGGCGCGCAGCGCCCGGAAGAACTGTTCGAGGGTGTGCTGCATCAGCGCTTGTGCAGCAGCTCGACCACCTGCGGCTCCACCGCCACGATGTCCTGCTCGAACTTCAGGATCACGTTCAGCGTGTCGCGGACCACGTCGGGCGACAGGCTGTCGGCGTGCAGCAGCACCAGGGCGCGGGCCCAGTCCACGGTCTCGGAGATCGACGGCGACTTGCGCAGGTCCAGGGTGCGCAGCGTCTGGACGAAGGCCACCAACTCGCGGGTCAGCTTGGCCTCGATCCCCGGCACCCGGGCCGCGACGATCCGCTCCTCCAGCGCCGCTTCCGGCAGCGGGATGTGCAGGTGCAGGCAGCGGCGCTTCAGGGCGTCGCCCAGGTCGCGGACGTTGTTGGAGGTCAGGAACACCAGCGGCGGGGTCTTGGCCTTGATGACGCCGAGTTCCGGCACCGAGACCTGATACGCCGACAGCACCTCCAGGAGAAACGCCTCGAACGCCTCGTCCGACTTGTCGATCTCGTCGATCAGCAGCACGCAGCCGCCGTCCTCGCGCAACGCCTTCATCAGCGGGCGCGGCTCCAGGAAGGGTTCGGAGAAGAAGAGGTCGCCCATGCCGTGCAGGCGGTCCATGGCGGCGTCCATGCTGGGCGCATCCGCCAGCTGCTCGCCCATCCGGTCCTTCAGGATCTGGGTGTAGAGCAGCTGCTTGCCGTACTTCCACTCGTACAGCGCCTTGGACTCGTCCAGGCCCTCGTAGCACTGCATCCGGATCAGCGGCAGGCCCAGCAGGGCGGCGGTCGAGAGGGCCAGTTCGGTCTTGCCGACGCCGGCCGAGCCCTCGACCAGGATGGGCTTCTCCAGCTTCACGGCCATGTAGAGCGCGGTGGCGATGCGGCGCGAGGAAATGTAGCCGACCGAGCCCAGGCCCGCGATCAGGGCCTCGACGGAGGCCAACGGGTCGGCGGCGTCGGCCGAAGCCGCCGGAGGGGAAATGGTCAAAACAGGGTCTTTCGAAATGGCGGTCTGAAAAGCCGATTGTGCCAAGCGCGCCGGCCTCAGGCAAACGACTGTTTGAGCGGCTGGCGAAAGTCTTTCGAATTCAGACTTTACGGCGGATTCAGGAAAGGCGGGTAAGGCGGAAGGATGCGCTTGCCTGCGCCCCTCTCCTCCGTGCTCGCCGCCGCCGCTCGTGCGGTCGCCGCGGCGTGGCCGCACGCCAGGCTCGGTCCCAGCAAATTCAAGCGCCTCTCGACCCGGCTGACCGTGCTGTACGCCGCCTTGTTCGGGGTGGTGCTGCTGGTGGTTTCGCTGGCGGTGTTCTTCGCGATCTCGGGCGCCGCCGAGCGTCAGGTGCGCGGCGAACTGGCCGCCACGGGCACGGTGTTCGACCGGGTCTGGACGCTGCGGTCCGAGCGCCTGCAGGAAGGCGCCAGCCTGCTGTCCCGCGACTTCGGCTTCCGCGCGGCGGCGGCGACGGGCGATGCGCCGACCATCGCCTCGGCGCTGGAGAACCTGCGCAATCGCATGGGCGTGGACTACGCCTTCATGGTCGACGCCGACGGCCAGGTGATCGGCGCCAACTTCGCCCCCGCCGACCGCGCCGCGCTCTACAAGGCCTTCGAGACCGCCGACGATCCGTCCGGCGTCTTCATGCTGGGCGGCCAGCCCTACCAGCTGGTCAGCGCGCCGGTCCTGTCGCCCGAACTGATCGGCTGGGTGGTGTTCGCCGTGAAGCTGGACGCCAAGGAGATGCAGGCGCTGGAGCGGCTGTCGGCCATTCCGCTGAACGCCATGGTGCTGCACCGCGCGGCGGGCGGCGCCTGGACCAATCCGAAGATCCCGGCCGAGCTGAAGACGCCGGCCGTTCGCCGGGTGATCGACGGCTCGCTGAAAGCGGGCGCCGCGCCCGAAATCCTGAACCTGAAGACCGGGCGCACCGTGGCGCTGGTCAAGCGCCTGCCGGCCATCGAGGCCGACGGCGGCGCGGTGCTGCTGTTGCGCTATCCGCTGGCGCTGGCGCTGAAACCCTACCAGCCGCTGCTGGTGATCGTGGTCCTGCTGGGGCTGGGTGGCCTGGCGGTGGTCAGCTGGGGGAGCTGGGCGCTGGCCCGCGGCGTCACCCGGCCGATCTCCGAACTGGACGAGGCGGCCCACCGGCTGCAGCGCGGCGAGGACGCCCAGGTCGCCATCGAGAGCGCCGACGAGATCGGCCGGCTGTCGCAGAGCTTCAACGCCATGGCCGCCGAGATGCGCGAGCGCGAGCGCAAGATCACCCACCTGGCCCTGCATGACGGGGACACCGGCCTGCCCAACCGCCTGGCGCTGGAGCGCGTGGTGGAAGGGTTCAGCGACTGGCCCGAGGGCCAGGTGTTCGTCTGCGCCCTGGGCCTCGACCGTTTCAGCCACATGCGTCACGCGATCGGCCACAAGCTGGCGGCCCAGACCGTGCGCATGGTCGGCAACCGCCTGGGCGGCCTGGCGCCCACCTGCGGCGTGGCGCGGATCTCGGCCGACATGCTGGGCTTCGTGCTGATCGCCGACGGCGAGGCCGCGGCCCTGGACGACGTGCAGCGCCTGCTGGACGCCCTGGAACAGCCGGTGCGGGTGGCAGGCGAGCCCATCGACGTGGCGCTGAGCGTCGGGGTCACGCCCCTCGACGGCGCCGACGTCGGCGCCTCGGTGGAGCGCGCCAGCATCGCCCTGGACCAGGCCCGCTCCAGCCGGCGCAAGACCGCCGTGTTCGACGCCGAGGCCTATGGCGATCCGGCGGCGAACCTCAGCCTGATGTCGAACCTGCTGACCGGCATCCTGCAGGACCAGCTGGTCCTGTGGCATCAGCCGAAATACGACATGCGCCAGCGCGCGGTGACCGGCACGGAAGCCCTGGTGCGCTGGAACCACCCCACGCGTGGGATGATCTTCCCCGATGTCTTCATCACCATGGCCGAGGAGACCGGCCACATCCGCGCCCTGACCGAATGGGTCGTGCGCCGCGCCATCGACGACCAGCGCGCCCTGGCCGAGCGCGGTCACGAGATCAGTGTGGCGGTCAACATCTCGGGCCGGGTGCTGGGCGAGCCCGACTTCGTCGACTTCTGCGCCGAGGTGCTGAAGGACGCGGTGGGCAAGGTCTGTTTCGAGGTCACCGAGACGGCGGTCATCGAGAACCCGGAGGTGGCGCTGGCGATGCTGGACGCCTTCGCCGACATGGGCGTCTCGATCTCCATCGACGACTATGGCTCGGGCCTGTCGTCTCTGGCCTATCTCAAGCAGATCCGGGGTCAGGAGCTGAAGCTGGACCGCTCCATCGTCAAGGACGTGACGGTCAGCCAGCGCGACGCCCTGATCGTCCGCTCGACCATCGACCTCGCGCACAGCCTGGGCCTGAAGGTCGTGGCCGAGGGGATCGAGACCGAGGACTGCTTCTCGGTGCTGGTCGCCATGGGCTGCGACATGGCCCAGGGCTATCTGATCGCCCGGCCGCAACCGCTGGACCAGCTGTTCGACTTCCTGGCCGAGGATCAGGCGCAGGTGAGGAACAGGGCTTAGTCGCCTTCTACCGCGCCAGCGAGGGCCGCAGATCCAGCACGATCGAGGTGCGTTGCGTGGCGCCCGCCACGGCCAGGGCGCGGCCGACCGGGACCTTGGCCTTCAGGTCCGGATGCCAGACCATCAGCTGTCCGCCGCCGGCCGGCACGTCCTGCACGGTCGCCGCGCCATCCGCCCCCGACTTCATCGCATAGGGCGTCTCGGTGACGTAGATGAAGGCGATCATGGTGTCGTGGATGTTGCAGCCCAGCGAGACGGCGCCCGGTTTGTCGAACACGATCGAACGGCTCTCGTCCTTGCCGTACAGCTTCAGCTCGAACTTCTTCGGGGCCGAGAACGAGTAGACGTGGTGGCGGACCTTGTCCTTGTTGGGAAAGCTGACCGACGAGCCCAGCGGCACGATGAGGACGTAAGGGGCGAACTGGATGTTCTGCTGGGCCATCACCATCGGCCAGCTCACCTTCATCGGCTTGCCCGCCGGGACGCCGCCCGCGGGGCGGATCATGACCACGGCGTTGGGCACGGGTTTGCCTGCGGTGTCGCGCACGTCGACGGTGACGTCGCCGGCGGAGGCCGAGGTGGCGATGAAGAGGGCGGCGAGGGCGAGCATTGTCGTGCGCATGGTCGCCTCAGTAGCATCGGGACGTTGACCCAGTTTTAAATACCTCCGGTTTAGTGAAGCGCCAGCACTAAGCGTCGGAGTTGCACTAATGGTTGTGCGTATATCTTTACTCGCCCTAGGGGTGTTGTCGCTCATGGCGGGATCATCTGCGGCGGACGAATTGCGCCCGCTGGGCAAGCTATTGCTGACCGGTGGGGTCACCAGCGTCGAAGGCGCCGGCGGCGGCGGCCTGTCGACGTGGGCCACCATCACCGGCTACGAAACCCGCGACGGGATCGGCGGCAATGTCCACGGCACGCTGGTCGCGCTGCCGGACTACCAGTTCCGCGCCTATGGGGCCTCGGTCGGGTTCTACGACCGCATCGAGCTGTCCTACACCCGCCAGGCGTTCGACACCCAGGGCACCGGCGCCAAGCTGGGCCTGGGCAAGGGCTTCACCTTCCACCAGGACGTGCTGGGCGCGAAGGTCCGGGTGCTGGGCGACGCGGTCTACAACCAGGACACCTGGGTCCCGCAGGTCGCCGTGGGCCTGCAGTACAAGAACGTCGACAAGGCCCCGGTCATCGCCTTCCTGGGCGGCCAGGACGACAAGGGCGTCGACTACTACGTCTCGGCGACCAAGGTGCTGCTGGCGGAAAGCGTTGTGCTGAACGGCACGGTGCGCGCCACCAAGGCCAACCAGACCGGCCTGCTGGGCTTCGGCGGTCCCGGCGGCAAGGACGACTACACGCTCCAGTTCGAAGGCTCGGCCGGCGTGCTGGTCTCCAAGCGCCTGCTGGTCGGCGGCGAATACCGCACCAAGCCCAACAACCTGGGCCTCAAGGAAGACGATTGGTGGGACCTGTTCGCGGCCTACGCCGTGAACAAGAACCTCTCGGTCACCGCCGGCTATGCCGACCTCGGGACCATCGCCACCTTCAAGGGCCAGCGCGGCCTCTACCTCTCGCTCCAGGCAGGTTTCTGATGCTCACCGCCCTGATCATGGTCGCCGCGCTCGCCGCCGGCGCGCCGGAAAATCCCAATCCGCAGCACCCCAACGAAGAAGCTGTCGATCCGTACGCGCCGTCCAACGCCAACGCCGGCGCGAAGCCCTTCGAGGGCGACACCATGTGGAAGGCTTTCCACGGCCAGGCCGGCGTGGATCGCGTCGTGGACGAGCTGGTCGACCTCAGCCTCAAGGATCCCCGCATCAAGGAAATCTTCGAGGCGCACGACATGGTCCGCCTGCGCCGGACGCTGAAGGAACAGTTCTGCTACATCCTGAACGGCGGCTGCACCTACTCGGGCCGCGACATGAAGAGCGTCCACAAGGACCTCGGCGTCCAGAACACCGACTTCAACGCCCTGGTCGAGCATCTCCAGATCGCGATGGACCACGAGAAGATCGGCTTCCGCGACCAGAACCGCTTCCTGGCCAAACTGGCCCCGATGCAACGGCACGCGGTCGAGCGCTAGACGATCGCTCGATAGCTCCTCCCCTGCGAAGCGGGGGAGGTGGCGGCAAAGCCGACGGAGGGGCGTTAAGCCCCAAGCTCGGAGCAGGCCGCCTTACGCCCCCTCCGTCTCGCCGCTTCGCGACGATCCACCTCCCCCGTCATCTTCGCGACAGGGGAGGAGCATCTATGCCCTAAACGTCGAACTGTACGCCTTGCGCCAGGGGCAGGGTCTTGCCGTAGTTCATCGTGTTGGTGGCGCGGCGCATGTAGGCCTTCCAGCTGTCCGAGCCCGCCTCGCGGCCGCCGCCGGTTTCCTTCTCGCCGCCGAAAGCCCCGCCGATCTCGGCGCCCGAGGGGCCGATGTTGACGTTGGCGATGCCGCAGTCCGAGCCGCGGTCCGAGATGAAGATCTCGGCCTCGCGCATGTCGTTGGTGAAGATCGATGACGACAGGCCCTGGGGCACGTCGTTCTGCAGCGCGATCGCCTCGTCCAGCTCGCGATATTTCATCACGTAGAGGATGGGCGCGAAGGTCTCGCGCTTCACGACGTCGGCCTGAGCGTCCATCTCAACCAGCGCCGGCCGCGCGTAGAACGCCTCGCCCATCTCGACGCGCTCGCCGCCGGTGACCTTGCCGCCGGCCGCTTTGGCGTCGGCCAGGGCCTTCTGCATCAGGTCGAAGCCCTGTTGGTCGATCAGCGGGCCGACCAGCGTGCCCTGCTCGCGGGGATCGCCCACCTTCACCGAACCATAGGCCGCCTTCAGGCGCGGCAGGAAGGCGTCGTACACGCCCTCATGGACGAAGAGGCGGCGCAGGGTGGTGCAGCGCTGGCCGGCGGTGCCCATGGCCGCGAAGGCCACGCCGCGCAGGGCCAGGTCCAGGTCGGCGGTGGGCGCGATGATCGCCGCGTTGTTGCCGCCCAGTTCCAGCAGGGCGCGGGCGAACCGCTGGGCCAGCTTCGGGCCGACGGCGCGGCCCATGGCGGTGGAGCCGGTGGCCGACACCAGCGGCACCTTCGGGTGGTCGACCAGGGCCTCGCCGACCTCACGGCCGCCGATCACCACGGACGACAGGCCGGCCGGGACCTCGCCGAACTTGGCGCAGGCGCGCTCGAACAGGGCCTGGACCGCCAGGCCCGTCAGCGGGGTCTTCTCGGACGGCTTCCAGACACAGGCGTCGCCGCAGACGAAGGCCAGGGCCGCGTTCCACGACCACACGGCCACGGGGAAGTTGAAGGCCGAGATGATGCCGATGACGCCCAGCGGGTGCCAGGTCTCCATCATCCGATGGTCGGGCCGCTCGGTGGCGATGGTCAGGCCGAACAGCTGGCGCGACAGGCCGACGGCGTAGTCGCAGATGTCGATCATCTCCTGGACTTCGCCCAGGCTCTCCGAGGTGACCTTGCCGGCCTCCAGGGTCACCAGGGCGGCCAGGTCGGCCTTGGCCGCGCGCAGCTCCTCGCCGAACAGCCGGACCAGCTCGCCGCGACGCGGGGCGGGCACGTTGCGCCACGCGAGGAACGCGCCGTGGGCGGCCTCGATGGCGGCGTCCACGTCCGCCTTCGACGCGTCATGCACATGGGCCATCACCTCGCCGGTGACGGGCGAGCGGACGGGACGGTTCCCGCCGGTCCAGAGGCTCTCGGCGACGCCGAGGCGGCCCAGAACGGCGGCGGCTTCCGCCGAGGCGGAGGTGATCTTGCTTTGCACGGTCATGGGTCTACTCGGCGGCGGCGCGGAGGGGGAGGAGGTCTTGCGCGTAATAGCGCCCGAAGCGGTTGGCGAGGAAGGCGTGCAGCGGGATGTCCTCCTGCCGGATGAAGCCGCTGGACGGGATGGAGCCGTCCGTCAGCATGTCCAGCACGGCGCAGATGGCGCCGGCCGTGGTGATCTGGATGGCGCTCTTCAGCTCGCCGCCGATCTCTTGGCTGAAGACCTTGTTGACGTAGGTCTCCTGCATCAGGTGCCCCTTCTTCATCCCCGAGACGGTGACGAAGACGATGACCACGTCCTGCATGGTGGCCGGTACCGAGTTCTCCAGGATGTCCTTGAGCACGTCGCGGCGGTTGCGCAGGTTCAGGTCGTTCAGCAGCGCCTTCATGATCGCCGCGTGGCCCGGATAGCGGATGGTCTTGTAGTTCAGGTTGCGCACCTGGCCGTCCAGGGTGTGGCACAGGGTGCCCAGGCCGCCCGAGGTGTTGAAGGCCTCGTAGGTGACGCCGTCCAGGGCGAACTCCTCGCACTCCTCCAGCGCCGGCGTCTCGCGCAGCTTGCCGTTGGTGATCGCCTCGCAGGGCTCGCAGTATTCGTTGATCACCCCGTCCGTGGACCAGGTCAGGTTGTAGTTCAGCGCGTTCGACGGATAGCGGGGCAGGGCGCCGACCCGCAGGCGCACGTCGTGCAGCTGGTCGAAGTGTTTGATCAAGTCCCAGGCGGCGATGGTGATGAAGCCGGGGGCCAGGCCGCACTGGGGAATGAACGCGGTCGTGGAGTCGACGGCCAGCTCGCGGACGATCCGGCTGGCGGCCACGTCCTCGGTCAGGTCCAGGTAGTGGGCGCCGGCGGCCTTGGCGGCGCGGGCGACGGCGGTGGTCAGGTGGTAGGGCGCGCAGTTCACGACCGCGAAGCAGCCGGCGATCCGCGCGGCCAGCGCCTCGGAATCGTCGATGGCCATGGCGGCGGTGTCGATGTGCGCGCGGCCGCCCAGCTCGGCCAGGGCCTCGGCCGACTGGTCGATCACCAGGGCCTCGTAGGCGCCCGAACTGACCAGCAGATCCACGACGGTCGAACCGATCTTGCCCGCTCCGACGACAGCTACCTTGCGCATTCCATGACCCCTGTCTGACTTCGACTCAGAATCCGGCGGTCTCGGGCCACATACAATTGGCGCCCTGGCGATATGCGGGTCTATTCTGTGCGGATCGCCGACTAGATTGTGCGGAACGCCGATGGACGACCTGGACGAACACCTGCTGGCCCGGCTCCGGGATAACGCTCGCGCGCCCGTCGCCGAACTGGCCCGCGCACTGGGTCTCTCACGCACCACGGTGCAGAGCCGGCTGGCCAAGCTGGAGCGGTCCGGGGTGATCGCCGGCTATGCGGTAAAGCTGGCGGGCGCCTACGAGGCCGGGCGCGTCCACGCCTTCATCATGCTGACGGTCGAGCCCAAGCAGGCGGCGGCGGTCAACGCGGCGCTGAAGCGGATGCCGGGGGTGCGACGGCTGCAGTCGGTCAGCGGTCCCTTCGACATGATCGCCACCGTCGAGGCGTCCGGCGTCGCCGAGATGGACGCCACCATCGACGAGATCGGCGCGGTGAAGGGCGTCGAGCGCACCAACACGTCCCTGGTCCTCTCCACCAAGTTCGACCGCTGATGGCCACCATCCTCGCCGTCCACGCCCATCCGGACGACATCGAGATCCTGATGGGCGGCACGCTCGCCTTGCTGGCCGGCCAGGGCCACACGATCACGGTTGTCAGCGCCACGGCGGGCGAGGGCGGCTCGGCCGAATTCGATCCCGACGCCACGGGCCGCATCCGCCAGGCCGAGGCCACGGCGTCGGCGGCGCTGATCGGGGCCCAGTACCGCTGCCTGGGGTTCCCCGACCTGAGCGTGTTCAACGACGATCCGTCGCGCCGCGCGGTGACTGAGCTGGTCCGCTGGGCGCGGCCGGACGTGGTGATCACCGGCTCGCCCGCCGACTATCACCCCGACCACGAGGCCATCAGCCTGCTGGTCCGCGACGCCTGCTTCGCCGCGCCGGTGGCCAACTATCGCACCGGGCCGTCGGCGGCGCTGGACGCGATCCCGGCGCTCTACTTCGTCGACGCCATCGGCGGCCGCGACCGCCAGGGCCAGCGCATTCCGCGCGACTTCGGCGTGGATATCGCCGCGACCTTCGCCACCAAGCAGGCGATGCTGGCCAAGCACGAGAGCCAGGCGTCCTGGGTGCTGAAACAACACGGCATCGCCGACCACCTGGCCGACATGGACGCCTGGACCCGCCGCGTCGGCCGCGACTTCGGCGTCGGCCTGGCCGAGGGCTTCCGCCAGTACCGCCACACCCCCTACCCGAAGACGCCGGTCCTACAGGACCTGGTCGGCGACGCGCTGCTCGCCAACCCCTGATCGCGCCGCGTCGTACCGGGTCCACATCGGCGCGCAGTCGACCACCTGGCGCTCGGCCATTGCCTGGTCGATGGCCATGACGGTCAGGCCGGCCTCCATGGACTCATAGGGCGTCACCGGGAACGCCGCCCGGCCCTCCAACGCCGCCAGCAGGTCCAGCGCCATGGCCTGGTCGGCGCCGTTGTGGGCGTCGGCGGTGACGCCGCCGTACTCCACCTTCTCCGGCTTCCCGCGGTTCAGGGCGCGACGGACCATCAGCTTGTTGCGCACCAGATCGGCGATCAGCGTGCCGTCGGTCCCGGCCACATACCAGCGCCGCTCGGTCAGCGCCGTGTGGCTGTTGGCGTGGAAGCTGAGCCGCACGTCGTTGGCGTATTCCACCATCGCCACCTGATGGTCGGTGACGTCCATGTCGGACTGGAACGCATCGTTGGCCCCCGCCCAGCCGGCGTCGCGCAGGGCGTAGGCGGCCGAGCCGTCCTCCCAGGTGCGCGGCGGATCCCGGCGCTCGGCGGTGAAGATCCGGCGGCCGCCGAAGCTGGCCACCCGGTCCGGCCGCGCCCCGGCGATGCGCCCGAAGATGTCGAAGTCGTGGACCACCTTGTCCAGGAAGTAGCTGCCGCCCCATTCCTGCTTCCGCCGCCAGTTGCGGGCCAGGTAGCCGCCGTGCTCGGGCGGCAGGTGCTCGGTGGCGTCGATCGAGACCACCTCGCCCAGTTCGCCCCGGTCGATCCGCGCCAGCACCTCGCGCACGATCGGCAGCGAGCGCATCACCAGGCCCACATGCACCGGCGGCGCGCCCGGCGCCGCCAGCCGTCGCGCCAGGGCGTCGGTCTCGTCCTCGGTGCGCACGATCGGCTTCTCGGCGAAGATCGGCACGCCCTGGTCCAGCGCGAACGACAGGTGCTCGAAGTGCAGGTGGTTGGGCGCCCCCAGCATCAGCAGGTCGAACGGCCCGGCCGCCATCAGCTCCGCCGGCGTCGTGAAGGCCAGGCCCATGCGGAGGCCCGCCGCCTCCAGGATCGGCTGGCCGACGGGCGCGGGATCTACATGCCCCACGATGTCCAGGTTCCAGCCCACCTCCTTCATGGCGGCAAGCACGTGGGCAATGCGCTGGCCGAGGCCGATCACGCCGATGCGATAGGTGGTCATGGCGCCATGAAGCCCGTTTCGGGCCGCCGCCTCAATCCTCGACTGACGGCCTGGCTCCGGGTGGCGTCGGATGGCGAAACGGCTAGGTGGCGGAATTTCCCCACTTTTACCCCGCTTCAACGAACCTGGTTCAAGATGCGGGCAAGTTGCAGGCTCCAGGCTACATGAAATCCCTCTCCCGCCGGTTCCTGGTCAGCGTCGGCATCATGTCGCTGGTCGTGACGATCTTCAGCACCCTGGGCGCCTTCGTGGTGTTCCAGCGCGAGCTGTCGAACCGTCAGATCAGCTACCTCGAGGACTATGTCCGGGAGCGCTCCAGCAACGTGGAGCGCCGGTTCTCCAACCTGACCGCCCTGCACAAGGCCGCCGGCGAGGAGCTGGAGCGGCGGATGAACCGCCTCACCGACGCCGAGGTCGATCGGCTGGCAGACGCTTATTTCCCCCTGCGCCCCGACGGCACGCGCCGCAGCCGCGACCGCTACTTCGATGGCGCGATGCAGGATGGCCAGTACATCTACGGGATGGGCGTGATGGTGGGCGGCGCCAAGACGCTGACCCCCGACGAGAAGCGCGCCCTGGTGGCCTCGTTCGAACTGGTGGCCAACTTCGGCCAGGCGGCGCGCAAGGACTACGACAACTTCTACTTCTTCGCGCCGCCCGAGACGCGGCTGGTGCTGTTCGGCCCCGACCGGCCCGACAAGCTGATGTTCTACCGCCACGAAGCGCCGGCCGACCTCGATATCTCCAAGGAGGAGATGTCGACCCTGACCAGCCCGAAGAACGACCCCGGCCGGCTCACCCGCTGCACGAACCTCCAGCGGCTGATCCAGGATGAGGTCGGCGAGCGCTTGGCCACGGCCTGCCTGACGCCGGCCTATGTCAACGGCCGCCACGTCGGCGCCTTCGGCTCGTCGATCGAGCTGACCGGCTTCCTGGCCAACGCGGTGAAGACCTCGCTGCCGGGCGCCTCCAGCCTGCTGGTGACCGGCAAGGGCGAGCTGATCGCCTATCCGGGCTTCACCGTACCCGGCAAGGCAGCCGAGAAGACCGTGATCGACTACGAGCATCGCCTGGGCCTCAAGGCCATGATCGCGGCGATCAGGAAGACCGGCCGCACCAGCGGCGTGATCAACAGCCCGGACGGCCAGCAGATCGTGGCGTTCGGCCGCTTGGCCGGCCCCGACTGGTACCTGATGCTGGCCTATCCGAAGGCCGCCGTCGCCGCCTCGGCGGCCAAGTCCGCCTCGTGGGTCCTGGGGCTGGGGGCGCTGGCCACGGCGCTGCAGACCCTGCTGGTGGTCTACCTGGCGCGGCGCACGATCACCTGGCCGCTGCAACGGCTGGCGGCGTCGTGCGAACCCGGCGCCCCGGGCGACACGGCCCGTCCCGACGTCAGCGCCGAGGAGGGCCGCGACGACGAGATCGGCGTCCTGGCCCGCGCGCTCAGCGCCGAGCGCGACAAGACCGAGACCGTCCTGGCCTCGCTCGAAGAGCGGGTGCAGGAGCGCACCGCTCAACTGGAGCGGGCCAATACCGAGAAATCCCGCTTCCTGGCCAATATGAGCCACGAGCTGCGCACGCCCCTCAACGGGGTGATCGCCATTTCCGAGACCCTGTCGCGGCAGCAGGACACGCCCAAGGGCAAGGAACTGGCCGAGCTGATCGTCTCGTCCGGCCGCCTGCTGGAGCGCGTCCTGACCGACATCCTCGACTTCTCGAAAATCGAGGCCGGCGAGATCAAGCTCAGCCGCGACGAGTTCTCCATGACCACCCTGGTCAGCCGGATCGCGGAACTGCACCGCGCCTCGGCCGAGACCAAGGGCCTGGACTTCGCCTGGTCCGTGGCCCCCGAGGCCGATCGCCGCTTCGCCGGCGACACCGTTCGCCTGACCCAGGTGCTGTCGAACCTGCTGTCCAACGCCGTGAAATTCACCGAGGCCGGCGAGGTCCGCCTGGAGGTGGACGCCGCGGGCGGCACCGTGGGCTTCACCGTCGCCGACACCGGCATCGGCTTCAGCGAAGAGGTGCGCGAGCGCCTGTTCCGCCGTTTCGAACAGGCCGACGCCTCGATCCGTCGCCGCTTCGGCGGGACGGGCCTGGGCCTGGCGATCAGCCGCTCACTGGTCGAGCTGATGGACGGCTCGATCGAGGTCGCCTCCGAGCCCGGCCGTGGCTCGACCTTCTCGGTCCAGGTGCCCCTGGAGCGCGTGGAGGGCGAGGCCGAGGAGGTGGACGAGAACCCCTTCGAATCCTTCGATATCTCCGGCGCCCGCATCCTGCTGGCCGAGGACCACCCGACCAATCAGAAGGTGGTTCAGCTGGTCCTGGACTCGGTGGGCATCGATCCGGTGATCGTCGAGAACGGCGCCCTGGCTCTCGAAGCCCTGCGCGCCGCACGGTTCGACGTGGTGCTGATGGACATGCAGATGCCCGAGCTGGACGGCCTGTCGGCCACCACCCAGCTGCGGGTTTGGGAGCACGAACACAAGCTGCCGCGCACCCCCGTGATCATGCTGACCGCCAACGCCCTGGATGAGCATGTGAAGGCCAGCTTCGACGCGGGCGCCGACCAGCACCTGTCCAAGCCCATCCGCGCCGACGCCCTGATCGAGGCCATCATCCACGCCATGGCCGAAACCCAGGCCCGCGCGGACGAAGAAGCGGCCGCCTAGGTTAGCCCGATCAGCGCGCTGCGGGACGGGGCGAAGAAGTATTCGCCGCCCTTCATGGTCACGAAGTCGCGGAAGCCGAAGGTGACCCGGTCGTTGGGGGCTGGCTTGCCTGTCGGCCATTTCGAGTCCGCGCCGCCGCCCACCGGCTGACCGATGATCGCGTCGCGTCCCTGCGCGTCCCCGGGGAAGGCGTCGTCGTTGGCCCAGAAGCGCTGGGTGACCTCGAACTGCCGCTCGATGTCCTGGTTGTAGGCCATGAACAGCAGGCCCACCCCGCCGGTGGGGAACGAGGCTTCGTCCTCCAGGTCCCGGTCCGGATCGCCGAAGGGGATGCCGCGCCGCGCCATGAGGTGGGTCCGCTGCTCGGCGTCGTTGGGCGTTCGCGGATTGATCTTGCGGATGTGGGCGTGGATCGGACAGCGGTCGCCCGGGGCGTCCGAGGCGTAGTCGAAGTTGTTCGGCGTCGGGTTGGGGTCCTTCGCCTCGGACTCGAGGATCAGCGGCGTGCCGTCCTCGAACCGGCCGACCACCATGGCCCCCGCGCGCTCGCGATCCTCGCCGACCAGGCTCAGGGCGTCGGCCAGTGCGTTTTCGCGGTGTTTGAACCCGGCGACGTTCTGCTCCAGCTTTCGATAGACCAGGAAGCTGCCGTAGCTGTCGTCCGACTTGCCGTTGGGGTCGCGCACCAGCACCGACTTGCCCGGCCCGACGCGGGGATCCCAGACGTCGATGCCGTCGCTTTCGTTCTGCTCCCGCGCGACGTCCTGGGACAGCATCAGCGGCTGGCTGCGGCCGTCCACATAGCCGAAGTGTTCGATGCCTCGGCCCTTGGGCTCGTTCACGCTGGGATCGCTGCGGAGGGCGTGCCCGGCGTCGACGCCCACGACCTGGATGCCCGCCGCGGCGAAGCCGCGGGTGAGGGCGGCGGCCGCATTGCCCACCTTGGTGACGCTGTCGTCGGCGACCAGCAGCATGGCATCGATCCCGGGACGCAGGTGCGCCTCCCACGCCGCGGTCGCCGGATCGCCCAGTTGGCGCGACGCCATCCCGCCCGCGAAGGCGGCCCCGGCCGGCGGTTGAAGCCCCAGCCGCTGGAAGCCGGTGCGGGTGAGGAAGAAGAACACCCCGGTGCCGCCGGGCCGCTCGAACAGCTTGAAGTCCTCGACTTCCTGAAGCTGGCGCAGCGCGCTGGTGGTTCGTGCGCCGAGGGCCCGGACGATAACCTTCGCCGCGGCCAGGTCTCCCGGCCCGAAGCGCAGGAAGTGGTTCATCGTGTGATCCCGCCCATGACCCTTCAGGATGTTTCCCTGTAGGTCGTTCAAGAGCGGCCACAGGCTGGGGTCGCTCCACTGGATCGGCTGGTCGAGCACGGTCGCGGGCACAGGCATGCTGAGCTCCTGATCATTGAAGGGCTGGGACAACGCGGACGCGAAAAGTGCGCGGACCCGGGCAAAAACCGTTCAACTGCGGAAGCCAGCGCTGGCCGGAACCATGCGCCGGGTACACCTTATTGGCGAATCAAAAATGCGACGCGATCAGTGGTTTAGTGGCTCAGCTTGTTCGCGCTGACGCACCGGGTTGCCCAGCAGCCAGAGCTTGCCGTCCGGCCCACGGACATCCACCCGCAGCCAGCCCTTGATCGCTGGCGCCGCGAACGTCCGGGTGTCGTCATCGCCGAGCGGCGCGGCGTCGGCCAGCCCCGCCGCGCCCGGACCGGAAAACACCAGACGCCCGCCCGCCGCCTTCGCCACGTGAACGACCAGTTTGCCCGCCTCCAGCCGCGCGTCCAGCAACCGGTCGCGCGTGCCCTGCACGTCGATGAACACCCGACCTTTGCGGACTCCGTCCAGGATCGCGTCCTGGCTCAGGTTTTCGGCATAGACCACGGTCGTCGGCGTCCCCACGCCGCGCGCGCCGGTCAGGCCGGCGTCGTGGTTGTCTGAGCCACCGATGGCGGTGATGGGGAAGCCTGCGTTCAGCCGCGCCTCCCAGAACGGAACCCCCGACAGCGGGCCATCGGCGTTCACGCCGTTGATCGCCTCGATGGCCGGGATGCGCGCGAAGTCGGTCTTGGCCGTCCAGCCGCAGCCCATGCACACCTCGCCCGAGGGCTGGCCGGGATGGTTCAGCGAGATCAGCCCCTTGGCGGCCTCCACCTGGTCGATGATCCGGTTAAGGTCCGGCGCGCGCGGCCCGCCCAGTTGGAAGTCCAGCGGGGCGGTGACGCCGAAGACGTTGGCGTGGCCGTGGAAGGTGGTGATCTCGCGGCCGGGGATCAGCAGCAGGTCGTCGTAGTAGGGCTGCAGCTCGGCCAGGTCCTGGAAGTGGGCCGGGGTGTTGTGGTCGGTCACCGCCACGAAATCGAGCCCGCGGGCCGAGGCCGCCTCCAGCGTCTTGAACAGGGGGCAGGGGACACGCTTGCCGGTCCGGGAAGCGCACGACCCGTCGGAATGCTGCGTGTGCATGTGCAGGTCGCCGCGATACCAACCCGGTCCGGCCTTCAGCGGCGCCGCGGCGAAGCCGTGGAACACGGGGCTGCGGTCCAGGGTGATCTTGGCGGTGTATTCGGCGCGGCCGTCCTTGCGCAGGTTGGGCACGCCCAGGATCAGCTTCCAGTCCCCCGCAGGCAGTGGGCCGGGCAGGTAGGACGGCGTCGCCCAGGTCTCGGTGAGGGTGAACGTCGCCTTGTTGCCCCCGCTCCACCCCCGGAACCGCTGCGGGTCGCGGATGCCTAAGTCGATCACCGACTTCTGGTCCTTGCCGGTGTAGGCGAAGTCGACGCTGACCGACGTCGTGCCGGCGGGAACCTTGAACGGAACCTCGCGGTAGGTCTGGTGGTCGGCCCCCGTCATCACGCCGGTCAGCGTCAAGGTCTCGGCGGCGGCCGGAGCGCCGAACAGCAGACCCAAGAGCAGAGCCAATGCGATCCTTCTCCTCTTGCGGGAGAAGGTGGCTCGCGACGCGAGACGGATAAGGGGTCGCATTGAGCTCTCCGCTCGCGGGCGTTCGAAACGGTGAAGAGATGAGAGGCCTGCGCGACCCCTCATCCGTCAGCCTGCGGCTGCCACGTTCTCCCGCAAGGGGAGAAGGGGCTCAAGTCGTCAGAAGCGATATAGCACGGCCGCGCGGAACGTCCGGCCCAGCTCCGGCCGGCCCAGGTAGAACTGCGACCCCGCCTCGCTGGAGATGAACTGGCCAGCGCGGGGGTTGCCCTCGGTCAGGCCGATCTCGTTGGTCAGGTTGGTAGCGTAGCCATAGAGCGTGACGTTGTCGGTGACGTTGAACCGCACCTGGGCGTTCAGCAGGAAATAGTCCGGGATCACCGTCAGGTTCGCGAGGTCGGAGAACCGCTTGCCGAAGTACTGCAGGTCGGCTTCCGCGCGCAGGCGGCCGTCCAGCAGGTTGATCCCCGGCGTGGCCCGCAGGCTGACCTTGGGCGTGCGCA
Source organism: Alphaproteobacteria bacterium (assembly GCA_018821435.1). Lineage (GTDB taxonomy): Bacteria > Pseudomonadota > Alphaproteobacteria > Caulobacterales > Caulobacteraceae > Phenylobacterium. The sequence goes on along the minus strand of JAHJME010000023.1, from coordinate 39,988 downwards.
CCTGCTGGTGACCGTCGAAGTTGAACAGGCGCAGGCAGTTGGTGCCGGCCGTGTTGGTGTCGCTGGGCAGCGGGCAGGCGCCGGCGACCTTGGCCACCGACTGGTTGAAGATCAGGTTCTTCACCTCGGAGTTCTGCACCGTGGCGGCGAACTGCAGGTCGAACATCTCCACCGGCCGGAACGTCGTCTCCAACTCGAAGCCGAACGCGCGGCTGGCGCCGAACTGGGTGGTCGAGACGTACGAATTGGTCGGCTGGTCGTAGCGGGTCTCGGAGAAGCTCTGGCTGTCGAACTTCGAATAGAAGCCGGTCAGGTAGGCGCTGATCTTCTCTTTCTGGATCTTGATGCCCGCCTCGGCCAGGTCGAACTTCTGGGTGCGCGGCGCCGTGTTGGTCGGGTTGGTGATGAAGTCGCCCAGCGACGGCAGGCGGAACGCGCGGGTGTAGCGGGCGTAGGCGCCGACATCCGGCTGGAACTGGTAGTTCACCGCCACCGTGCCGGACCAGCCGTCGAAGCTCCGGTCCAGGGCGTCGAACACGCCCGTACCGCTGATCGCCTGGTCGTCGGCGAAGCTGGGGGTCTGGCCCAGGTTGATCGTGGCGCTGCGCTCGTTGCGGCCCGTCAGGTCGATCTTCTCCCAGCGCGCGCCCAGGTCGATGCGCAGCTGTTCGGTGACCTGCCACTCGTCGGCGACGTAGAAGGCGTAGCTCTTCGAATTGCCCTCGGCGTTGTTGAACTGGGTGCCGTACCGCGAGAAGCCGTTCTCGGTGAAGTTGGCGACCACGGCGCCGGCGGCGTTTAGGCCCTGCAGGTTCAGCAGCCGGGCGTTGTCGCGGATGTCGATCAGCACGGCCGAGCCCTGCTGCTTGAAGGTCTCCTCGGCCTTGGCGAAGTAGAAGCCGGCGGTGAAATCGTGGGTCTGGCCGCCGATGTCGAACTTCCGCTGCAGGCGGACGTCGTCGATCCATTCCTTCAGCGTGATGTCCTGCTGGCGGATGAAGGCGTCCATCACCAGGCCGTTGCCGTTCGCCGCCGGCGTGAAGGCCGTACCGTCCAGGTAGGTGAGGCGGCCCGAGACGACGCCCAGCGCCGCGCCGCGCGACAGGTCCTGGGTGATCCGGGCGGTCCCCGCTACGGGCGAGTTCGGGAACAGGGCCGCGCGGGTGAAGTCGGTGTCGTGGTAACGGAAGCCGTTCGACAGGGTCCAGCCGGCGAAGTCCACATGGGCCTTCAGCGTGTACTGGGTGATGTCGACGTCCGAGCCGCGGGTCTGGTCGAACGGCTTGTCGCCGCGGTTCGTCCGCTGGACCAGGTGGGCGGTGTCGGGCCCGGCCAGAGTGCCGTAGTTGGCGTTGAAGCCCGGCAGGCTGGTCGGATCGCCGCTGGCGTTGTTGGTCAAAGGAACGCCCAGGTAGAAGATCGACTTGTCGGCCACGTGCTTGACGTCGAAGTCGAAGCCGCCGGCCTCGAAGTCGCGGCCGATCGAGGCGCGGATCTGTCCGCCCTTATTGGCCGTCCAGCCCGGATCGCGCACGCCGTCGTCCTGGCGGTAGAAGCCGCCGACGCCCGCGCGGAAGCCGGCGATCGGTCCGCCGACCCAGGCATCGCCGCGATAGAGGCCGTAGTCGCCGACCTCCACCTTGGCCACGCCCTCGAAGGTGTCGGAGCCCTTGCGGCTGATGAAGTTGACCACGCCCGCCGGGGCGTAGGAGGCGAAGATCGACGACGGACCGCCGCGCACCACTTCCACCCGGCTGATGGTCTCGTCCATGCGGAACGAGAAGTCGCTGTTGAGGAAGCCAAGGCCGCCGTCGTGTTGGATCGGCAGGCCGTCTTCCTGCAGGCCGACCGCCGCGTAGCCTTCGATCGGAATGCCGCGCGCGCGGATGTTGGCGCCGCCCACGCCGCCCGAGGCCTCGACCCAGAAGCCGGGCACGTTCTTCAGCACCTCGGCCACGCTGACCGGCGCCTGCATGCGCAGCTTCTCTTCGTTGATCGCGGTCACGGCGTAGGAGGCCTCGACCTTGCGCTGCGCCTCGACGCCGGCGCGGCCGGTGACCACCAGCTCGTCGACGGTGCTCGCGTCATCGGCTTCGGCGGCGAAGGCCGGCAGCGCGAACGCCAGGACGGAGGCCGCGGCGGCGGCGAACAGTGCGGTCTTCATGGTCGGGGGCCCCATCTTGAGTACTGGGGGCCGCCCATAAGCCGCGATGTTATCGATTACACGACAGCCGAATGTCAGCTCGAATGCGATGCGGCGGGGCCACACCTCAAAGCCCCCTCCCCGCAAGGGGGAGGGGTGCGTTCATCAGGCTTCGTTCGAGAACACGATCGTACCCGAGGCCCCGAACATGCCGCCCACGCCGTGGCAGACGCTGATCTTGGCGCCGTCGACCTGGGCCGGGGCGATGCCGCGCATCTGCCGCACGCTCTCCTGCAGGGCGTACATGCCGTACATCCCGGAGTGCATGTAGCTGAGGCCGCCGCCGTTGGTGTTGAGCGGCAGTTTCCCGCCCTTTTTGCCGTCAGAAGGGGGCGCGGTGTTGCGCTCGGCGATGAAGCCCGCCGCCTCGCCCGGCTTGCAGAAGCCCAGGTCCTCCAGGCCGTACAGCGGCAGGTGGGCGAAGGCGTCGTAGATCATCAGGTGGTCGACGTCGGCGTGGCTGATGCCGGCCGTCTCGAACGCCTTCTTGCCCGACACCCGGAACGCCTTGGACGAGGTGAAGTCCTCCATCTGGCTGACCATCGGCGTCTCGACGCTCTCGCCCGCGCCCAGAACGTAGACCGGCTTCTGCGGGAAGTCCTTGGCCCGCTCGGCGGACGTCAGGATCAGCGCCCCGCCGCCGTCGGTGACCAGGCAGCACATCAGCTTGGTGAAGGGCCAGGCGATCATGTCGGCGTTCATCACGTCGTCGACGGTCAGCGGGTCCTTGTAGCTGGCGCGCGGGTTCTTCGCCGCCCACTCGCGCTGGATGGTCGCCACCGGCGCCATGTCCGCCGGCGTCAGGCCGTGGGTCTTGAGGTAGCGGAGCACCGGCAGGGTGAACATCGTCGGCGGCCCGGCCACGCCATAGGGCATCTCGAACTGGCCCGTCAGGCTGGACGGGGCGCGCGGCCAGCCGCCGGCGCCCACGCGGCTGCGCCCGCTCTCGCCGTGGGTGATCAGGATGGTGTTGGCCAGCCCGGCGTTGATCGCCGCCGCCGCATGCCGGACGTGCAGCATGAACGAGCACCCGCCCACCTGGGTCCCGTCGGCATAGGTGGGGGTGATGCCCAGGTAGTGCGCCAGCTCGACCGGACTGATCCCGGCGGTGGCGACGCCGTCGATGTCCGACGGCTTCAGGCCCGCGTCGGCCATGGCGTTGAGGGCGGCATCGGCGTGCAGGCCGATCACGGACACGTCCGGGATCTTGCCCATCTTGGTGGTCTCGGCGGCGCCGACGACGGCGACGGAGTTGCGGTTCCAGCTCATTACGCACCTGCCGGGGCAAAGAGCGGAAGGGTGATGTCGTCGGTCTGCTTGGCGAACGACACCTTCAGCGGCATGTCCAGCTGCAACGCTTCCGGCGTCTGCGGACAATCCACGATGTTGGTCATCATCACCGGCCCCTCGGCCAGCTTCACGACCGCGATGGCATAGGGCTCGGTCCCCATGTCCGGGCGCGGCCGCATGTTGATGACGTAGGACCACAGCACGCCGGTCCCGCTGGCCTTGTAGACCTCGACGTCGCGGCTGCCGCACTTGGGGCAGAACGGGCGCGGCGGGAAGTAGCTGTCCGAACAGGACGTGCAGCGCTGCAGGCGAAGCTCGCCTTCCTTGCAGCCGTCCCAGAAATGGCGGGTCTCCGGCGTCGGCTCCGGCAACATACGTGGGGGCATGCTTGAAATCCGTCCCTTCGAAATCTCGGTCTGTTTTTTGGGCTCTGCGAAATGGCAGGCGCGCCAAACAAAGACGAGACCGGCGCGCTTGTCACGCGCCGAAGGGACGAAACCTCAGCGGGTCGGCTTCTGCCCGAAGGCCTCCACGTCGGCTGCCGTCACCGGCTCCTTGTAGTTGTTGCCATAGTGGGTGCGCAGATACCCCAGCAGCGCCTGGGCCTGGTCCTTGCTCAGCATGTCCTTGAACCACGGCATGCCGCCCTTGCCGTTGGCGACGATGTAGGCCGCATAGGCCGTCGTCCCCAGCCGCTCGTTCTTGGCCAGCGCGGGGAACGTGCCCGCCCCGGTCGCGCCCTTGGCGTCGGCCATGTGGCAGGCCTGGCAATAGGTCCGGTAGACCTCCTCGCCCGTCTTCGCCACCGGCGGCTTCGACCCGCCCGGCCCGGGTTCATCGGCCAGCGCCGGCGTCGCCAGCGCGGCGATCAGCGCCAGCGCGCTCAGGAAACGATACGTCATGCTCAGGCCTCCAGCGCGCGCTTGTGCAGGCGGGTGATGGCGTCCAGCGAGGACAGCAGCGAGCCCTCCATCCAGCAGCCGACGTAGGACGCGTGCTCGCCCGCCAGCACGATCCGGTCCTCCAGCGCGACCAGCTCCTGGTAGTGCTCGCGCCGCGTGTCCTCGTTCCACCGCGCGCAGCACCCCATCACCCACGGCGTGCGGTTCCACGACACCGAGGCGCCGTTCAGGAACTCCTTGCGGTACTGCTCCGGGTGGAAGACCGAGCCCTGCGCCAGCGCCGCCTCGATCCGCTGCTCCGGCGTCATCCCCGCCAGCCGGTAGCCCCCCGGCCCGCTGGCGAACGCGCCCAGCAGCACCGCCGGCCCGTCCTGGAAGAAGTTGTTGTTCGGGTACGAGATCAGGCCGATCTCCTGGTTGGTGAAGGAGTGGCCGCCGAAGATGTCCTGGTCTTCCTCCCAGAACCGCCGGCGCATCTCCAGGCCGATCTTGACCGAGTTGGAGTACGGCACCGCGGCGATCGCGGCCTGCTTCTTCTCCGACAGGTTGGTCTCGATCTGGCTCAGCACCGTCAGCGGGATGGTGCAGACGCAGAAGTCGGCCTTGGCCGTCATCGCCCCGCCCTTGACCGTGTCGGCGTAGCTCACCGAGACGCCGGTCTTGTCCTGCATCAGCTTGGTGACCTTGGCGTTGTAGGTCACCAGCCGGCCCACCTGGCGGGCGAAGCCCTCGCCGATCTTGCCCATGCCGCCGACGGGCTGGAACATCGTCGTCTGGAACTCGTCGTTCATGAAGAACGCCATGTTCGAGGCGATGCCCGACTTCACCACCTCGTCGAAGGGCAGCAGGTCGGACGGCTTCGGCGCGCCGTTCACGCCGCCGCCCGGGGGCAGGTCGAAGCCCCGGTGGCTCGAGCTGCGCAGGCCTTTCGTGTAGCGCATGTCCTGGTCCAGCATGCCCCAGGAGCGCAGGGCTTCCTTCAGCCGGTCGACGTCCTCGCCCGTCAGCTTGGTGTCCAGCGCCTTCTGGTCGATCGCCTTGCCCAGCAGCTCGGCCACCCCGCCCTCGAAGTCGGCGGCCAGCATCCGGTAGCGTTGCGGCGCGCCGCCGAACGCGTCGGTGTTGTGGACATAGGCGTTGTGGTTGAACTGGATGAACGGCTCCAGCGCCACGCCGAACGCTTTGCAGTAGTGCAGCAGGGTCTTGTGGTGGTGCGGGATCCGCCACGGCCCGGGGTTCAGGTAGTTGCCCTTGGCGAACCCGACGTTCTGGGTCGCGCCGCCCATCTCGGTGATCTTGTCGCCGCCATAGATCGACCAGTTCCGGCCGCCCGGCCGCCCCTGGTACTCGAGGATCTGCACCTTGTAGCCGGCCTTCTCCAGCTCATAGGCCGCCAGCATCCCGGCCAGGCCCGCGCCCAGTACGATCACGCTCGAGCCCTTGCGCGCGCCCGACAGGTTCGGCGGCCCGGGGAACCGCGTCTCGGCGGCGTGCCCGAAGGTGGTCATCATCTGATAGATCGCGGCCGTGCCACCCATCAGTCCGATCGCGTGCAGCATCTGCCTGCGCGTCGGCATCCCCCGTCCCGCTTCCATGGTCGCGACCCCTCGCTCGCCAGTGTTCTTGCCCCCAGGCTTACCGGCGGCGCGGGTCAGGGGGAGAGGGGGCGGGGCGACAGGCGCCTGAATTGCCGCGGTTGCGCGCAAACGGGCGAGGGGTGGTCAGGCCTTGAGCAGGCCGGCCTATTTGCCGGTCTGGCCGGAGCCTTGGTGCAGGATGCGTTCGACCCGTGTCGCCAGGTCGTTGATGGCGAACGGCTTAGTGATCACCTCCATGCCGCGCTCGATATGGCCGTGGTTGAGCACGGCGTTCTCGGCGTAGCCGGTGATGAACAGGACCTTGAGGTCGGGGCGCAGCACCCGCGCAGCGTCGGCGACCTGGCGGCCGTTCAGCCCGCCGGGCAGTCCCACGTCGGTGATGAGCAGGTCGATGCGGTTGCTGGACTGCAGGATCGCCAGACCGCCGGGACCGTCCTCCGCCTCGGCGCAGGCGTAGCCCAGCTCGCCCAGGGCATCGACGATCAGCATGCGGATCGTGGGCTCGTCGTCGATGATCAGCACGGTCTCGCCCGCGGCGGCGGTCGCCGGCCGCAGGGTCGTGTCTTCGCCCACGTCGGCTTCCTCGGCGCCGAAGAAGCGCGGGAGGTAGATGCACACCATCGTGCCCTGGCCGACCTCGGAATAGATGCGGACGTGACCGTGCGATTGCCGCGCGAAGCCGTAGACCATCGACAGGCCCAGGCCGGTGCCCTCGCCCATGGGCTTGGTGGTGAAGAACGGGTCGAACACCCGGTCCAGGATCGACTTCTCGATACCCGTGCCGGTGTCGCTGACGCAGATCGTCACATACTGGCCGGCGTCCAGCCCGCGTTCGGCGGCGGAGCGTCGATCCAGCCACTTGTTGCCCGTTTCGATGGTGATCTTGCCGGCGCCCGGCATCGCGTCGCGGGCGTTGATGCAGAGATTCAGGATGGCGTTTTCGAGTTGGTTCGGGTCCACCAGCGTGGGCCACAGGCCGCCCGCGGCGATCGTCTCGACCTCGATCGAGGGACCCACCGTGCGACGGACCAGCTCGGCCAGGTCGGCCATCAGCCGGTTCACCACCAGCGGCTTGGGCGACAGGGTCTGGCGCCGCGAGAAGGCGAGCAGGCGGTGGGTGAGGGCGGCGGCGCGCCGGGCGGCGCCCTGGCCGGCGCCGAGGTAGCGCTCGACGTCGTTCATCCGGCCCTGCGACAGCCGCGTGCCGATCATCTCGAACGCGCCGGACACCCCGGCCAGCAGGTTGTTGAAGTCGTGCGCCAGGCCGCCGGTGAGCTGGCCCACGGCCTCCATCTTCTGCGCCTGCCGCAGCGCCTCCTCGGCCTCGCGCAGTCGGGTCTGCTCCTGGAGCCGCTCGGTCACGTCGTAGACGAATTGGTAGGCGCCGATGTCGCGGCCGTCCGCGTCTCGCAGCACGTCGAAGCGCAGTTCGTAGAACCGGCGGTCCCGCTCCTGATCCCCGAATTCGGACACTTCGACGAAGCTCTCGCCCGCCAGCGCCCGGCCCCAGCTCGCGCGCACCGCCGCCTGGTTGGCGGGTTGGTCGGCCAGCAGGTCCAGCAGGTTGTCCCCGACTTTGGGACGGACGCCGAAGACCCGTTCGAACTCGGCCGCCGCCGCGCCGTTGATCGCCAGCAGGCGGAAATTCTTGTCGGCGACCTGCACGAAGGCGTGCGTGCCCTCGACGATGTCGGCCAGGAGGTTGCGATCGGCCACGGCCGCGACCACGCGGGCCTCAAGCGTCTGGTTCAGCTCCACCAGCGCCTGTTCGGCGCGCCGTCGCGCCGTGACGTCCTGGAACAGCACCGCCACCTGTTTGCGGCTGGGCGGCTCCAGGCGAAAGGCCGACAGGGCCAGATGGCGGCCCGTCGCCACCAGCTCCTGTTCGAAGCGGATCGGCTCGCCCGTCCGCAGCACGCCGCCGTAGCGCGCCACCCAGCTGTCCGCCTCGTCGCCCACCATCTCGCGCAGCTTCTGGCCAACGACGTCCGGAATGCCGGCGTGGCGCGCATAGGCGGCGTTGGCCTCGACGTGGACGTAGTCGCTCAACGGGCCGTGCGGGCCATCGAAGAACTCGATGATGCAGAACCCTTCGTCCATGGTGTCGAAGAGGACGCGATAGCGCGCCTCGTCCTCGGTCCGATGGCGCAGCGCCTGGCGCAGGTTCAGCTGGCTCATCACCTGGTGGGCCAGGACCCGGAGCGTTCGCTCCTGGAGCGGCGTCAGGGTTCGCGGCTGGGTGTCGAGAACGCACAGCGTGCCGATCGGCAGGTCGTCGTCGGTCTTCAGCAGCGCGCCGGCATAGAAGCGCAGGCCGCCCTCGGCGGTGACGAGCGGATTGCCCTCGAACCGGGCGTCCTTCGTCGCGTCGGGTACCAGAAGGAAGTCATCCTCCAGAATCGCATGGGCGCAGAACGAGGTCTCCAGCGGCGTCTCGCGTACGCCCAGGCCAACCTCGGCCTTGAAGAACTGCCGATCCCTGGCGATCAGATTGACCACCGCGATGGGCGCGCCGCAGATGTCCGCCGCCAGCTGCGCGATCTCGTCGAACACCGCCTCTACGGGCGTGTCCAGAATCTCGAAGCCCGCAAGCGCATCGAGGCGTCGAGTTTCCCGCTCGGACAGGCTATCGGCAGTCATGAAGGCTCACTGTTCGCGACAAGCTTAGCATACACACCGATCGGGACGCTGAACCGCGCCGACGGCGAGCCTTCGGGCCGGCGATGTAACGTCGGCGCTGGCACAATGGCTCCGCTTGAAGAGGGCGAAATTGCGACCTGCGGCGCGGGCGCCACAGGGGCTGTCAGCCCATCGGCCCGAACGTCTGCTCGAACGACCGCAGCCCTGGCGCGTTGAACGCCACCACTCGCGTGCCGTCCAGCCGCCGCGCCCAGCCCAGGGCGTAGATCCGGTCCAGCAATCCCGCCCCCATCACCCCGGCCAGGTGGCTGCGGCGCACGCTCCAGTCCAGGCAGGCCTTGCAGAGCGGCCGCCGCCCGCTGTCGTCCAGGCAGACCCCGAAGTCGCGGGCGAACGCGCGGCCGCCGTCCGTCAGCACCAGCGAGCCGTCGGCGTCCACGATCCGGCCCTGGGCGACCAGCGCGTCCAACATGGCCACGCCGGCATCCCCCGCCAGGTGGTCGTAGCAGACCCGCGCCTTGCGCAGCGCCGGGTCCTTCGGTCCGGGCCGCGTGCGCATGTGCCCGGCGCGGCCGGCCAGCAACGCCAGTTGCTCCATCACCGAGGCGACCTCGTGCCCGGCCAGTGCGAAATAGTTGTGCCGGCCCTGGTGGCGGCGGGTCAGCAGGCCGCCGGCCTCCAGCTTGGCCAGGTGGGCGCTCGCGGTCTGCGGCGTCACTCCGGCCTCGCGGGCCAGTTCGCCGGCGGTCAGCGCCTGGCCGCCCATCAGCGCCGACAGCATGTTGGCCCGCGCCGGATCGCCCAGCAGGGCGGCGATGCGGGTGATGTCGGGGCCCAGTTTCATGCCGCCAGCATAGTGCGGCGATGTCGATCATGCTTCGTCCGCGATCGAAGCGTGGATGAGGCCAGCAGGGCTATCCGAAAGCGCCAGGCCAAATGAACCGCCGCACCCTCATCGCCGCCCTTGCCTTCAGCCCCGCCGGAGCCGCCGCCATGACCCGATCCACCGAAATCCGCGAGGCCGTGGAGCGCTACGCCAAGGCCTGGGCGGCCGGTGACATGGCGGGTATCGTCGCTTGCTACGGCGAGGACTTCACCCTGCACTACGCCGGCGCCAATGCGCTGTCTGGCGACCATGTGGGCAAGGCCCAGGCGCTGGCCGTCCTGGCCGAGTTCGCCAAGCGCACGGGCCGGCGGCTGGTGCGCATCGTCGACGTGCTGGCGGGAACCGAACGCGGCGTCGTCATCGCCCACGAAGCCCTGGGTCCGCCGGACGCCCGCGTCGAGGTGGAGCGCGTGCTGGTCTACCGCGTCGACGCCGGCCTCTTCGCCGAATGCTGGGTCCACGACCAGGACCAAAGCCTGATCGACCGGCTCGTGGGCAAAGCCTAGCCCAACACCCCTACCGCTCTCCGCGCGCCGCGGCGGTGGCGGAGTTCAGCTTCCTGATCCGGTCTTCGTACAGGCGCGCCAGGCGCGCCGGGTCGGTGACGGTGTTGCGGGCGTCGCGCCAGGCCAACTGGCGCTGGCGCAGCAGGTCGCGATCCTCGTGCGCGTCCAGCGCCTCGGCATAGGCGTCCCGCAACTCGCGCTGCAGCCGCTGCAGCTCCGGATCGTCGCAGATGGTCCGATCGGCCGGGGTCGGCTCCCCGGCGCAGGCCGCCGACGCCCGCGACAATACCGGCGCCTCCGCCGTCTCGGGCGCAGGCGCTTCGGTCGCCTCCGGAGCCTCGGTGGGCGGCGCCTCGGCGACCTCCGCCGGCGCCGCGACCGGGACGGGCGGCGCTTCCGGAGGCGGTGGGGGCGCGGGGACGGCCGTGGGGGCCACCGGCGCCGACATGGCGGTCTCGACCGGCGCGGGCGGCGGGGCGTCGTCGCGCGTGGTGTCGCCCGCCCACCAGCCCAGCGCCACGCCGCTGGCGATGCCCACCGCGAAGCCGACGATCAGTCCACGGCGCAGGCCACGCGGCGGGCGCGCGCTCTCGGGGCGCGGCGGATGCAGGCGCAGCCCCAGGTCGTTCGCATAGGTCGCCTCCTCGGGCGGCGGCGGATCGTCCCAGACACCGCGCGGCGGCTCCTGCGGCGCGGGCTCGACGATGGTCTCGGGGATCGCCCGGGTCGTCCGTCGAGCAGGTGGCGGCGGGGCCGGGTCCGACATTGGCTCAGGCTCCGGTTCCGGTTCCGGTTCCGGCTCAGGCTCGGGCTCGCTGGCGGCCGGGATGGGCTCCGGCGCCTCGGGTTCAGGTTCAGGGTCCGGCGCGCGCCAGTTCGGCATCGGCGGCACGTCGTCCTCGGCCTCCTCGCCCAGGTTCATCGCCACGACGCGCGGCTCGGCGCCCTTGCGAGCCGCCGATCGGCCGCGGGTCTCGCGCACCTCGCGGCGGGCGGCCATCTCCTGCAGGATCTTGTACGACAGCTGGGCCTCGCCGCGCGCGCGGCTGGCGTCGAGCAGTCGCCGGAGCTCCTGCCCGCTCAGGGCGGAGAGATCGATTTGCGGCATGGCCGGACGTCCTGGGCGCTACTCACGTTCAATCGCCAGCGCCCGTCCCTTCACCAGCGCGCTCAGTATTACGTCGATGTGCGGCGATGGATAGGCCGTCGTCCGATGGGCCCGCGCGTCATATCGCGCCGCAGCGCTCAGGAGCGCGGCGTGTTCTCGGCCTTCATGGCGGCATAGGTGCGGCGCAGGACGGCGGCGGCCTCGTCGATCTGGGCCTGGAACAGGTCGAGCTGGCGCTCATACGTGCCGTCTTCCAGCTTCTCGATCACCGGGTCGTGCTCAAGCGACTTGAGCTTCGGAACCGCCATCACCCACCTCTTTCTTGTTGAGGCGGAGTCTGCGCCCTGCACGGCTTCCGGCCGATTAACAGCAGACGGATTTGCCGGGCGCCCCGCGTGCGGCGGCCTGTCGCACGTCTTCGCGGTGCAGAGGCGGTTAGACCGGCGCTGTCGACAGCTTCCGCCGGTCGGTCGACGCGGCGAGCTCCGCCCAGATGGCGTCCTGCCGCGCCACATCGCCGGAAACCTCGGCCGCCGCATGGGCCGCGATCAGCCGCACGCGCAGCCGGTCGTTCTCGGCCTTCAGGACCGACAGATGCAGGTCCGTGTCCTGTCCCGCCTCGCCCAGCAGCGCCCGGACGGCGCGGTTCTCCTCCACCAGGATGTGCGCCTGGCGATCCCACATCTCGCCGGTGACCATCAGCAGCATCGCCGACAGCCCGAGGTCCGAGGCGCGTTCGCCGTCGGGGACGCCCGGCGTGGCGTTCTTCATCAGCAGGCCGGCTAGTTCGGCCAGGACGGCGGGCACGGGCGGGTTCATTGGCGTCCCATTACCTGCAGCATAGCCCGGTCTTGGGCGTTGATCAGCCACCAGGCCGGATAGATCATGATCGGCGCGCGATTACCGCCACGGTTGAACGCGGCGGCCGAGCCCACCCAGATGCCTTGGCCTTTCACACAGTTGAACAGGATCCACCAGTGCAGGGCGGCCGGATCGGCCTTCAGCCCCGACGCGCGCTCCCAGATGGCGACGGCCTCGTCCTGGGCGCACAGCCCACCCGCCTTGCCCGCGTGGCCGAAGCTCCAGACGGGCTGCAGGCTCCAGCCCAGGTCCTCAAGCGGATCGCCCAGGTGGCTCATTTCCCAGTCGAGTATCCCGTGGATCTCGCCCGCCTCGTCAAACAGGAAATTGCCGGTGCGATAATCGCCATGGACCACGCTGAGCTTCTGGGCCGGCGGCGGCGGGTTGGCGCGCAGCCAGCGGATCGCGGCGCGGGTGACGGGGAGGGGCTCGGCGGCGTCCTTGTCGATCAGCGCTTCCCAGTGGTCGAGCTCGCGCCGCCAGCAGCCGTCCAGCGGCGGCGGATCCATCCATTGGGTCAGGCCCAGCGCCGCCGGGTCGGCCTTGGCGATCTCGCCCAGGATCGTCCACTTCCGTTCGGCGACCCTGGGCAGCACCGCGTCGAAGGCGCCCGACAGCAGCATCTGCGGCGAGGCCTGGAAGCCCGCAACCTCTTCGGCCACGAAGAACGGATGGTCGAGCGGGCCGTCGCCCTCCTCAAGCCAAAGCATGTCGGGCACGGGCACGGCCGAGCCCCGGAACGCGCGATAGGCCTCGAACTCGACCCGGCGCTCGGTGTCGATCAGGCTGGCCGGCGGATCGCGCCGCAGGATCAGCTTGCGGGTGCGCGCCTGGCCGCCCTCGGTCCAGGCCAGGACAAACCGATAGGTCTCGCGGCTGGCCCCGCCCGAGATCCGCTCCAGCGCGGACACCACGACATCGGTCGCGGCCGGAAGCTGTCCGGCGATGTAAGCCGCCAGCCGCGGCTCCAGCGCATGGCCCACGTCAGGCCATCTTGAAGCGGATCGGCAGGCGCTTGGGACCGTTGACGAACACGGCGTGGCTGTTGGCCGGCGTGCCCGCCAATTCGACGGACTCGAGGCGCGGGATCAGCTCTTCCCAGAGGATCCGCATCTCCATCTTGGCCAGGTGCTGGCCCAGGCACAGGTGCGCGCCATAGCCGAACGCCAGGTGCTTGTTGGGCTTGCGGTCCACCCGGAATTCGTCGGGCGCCTCGAACACCTCGGCGTCGCGATTGCCCGAGGCGTAGCAGAGCATCAGCCAGTCGTTCTGCTTCATCTGCCGGCCCGCGAACTCGGTGTCGGCGGTGACCGTGCGCATGAAGGTCTTCACGGGCGTGGTCCAGCGGATGGACTCGTCCACCAGGCCGGAGATCAGCGACGGGTCGGCCTTCACCTTCCGGAACTGCTCCGGGTTCTCGGCCAGCGCCCACATGGCCCCGCCCGTGGACGAGGAGGTGGTGTCGTGCCCAGCGGTGGCGACGATGATGTAGTAGCTCATCGCCTCCAGGTCCGAGATCGGCTGGCCGTCGATCTGGCTGTTGGCGATGACGCTGGCCAGATCGTCGGTGGGCGTCTTGCGGCGCTGCTCGGACAGCTCGCGGAAGTAGTTCGAGAAGTCGACGATCACGCCGAAGTCGAAGTCGCGGTCCGGCGCGTCGACGAACGTGGCCGCCTCGCCGCCGCGGCCCAGCTCCGGATCGGCCGCGCCGAACAGCTCCTGGGTCAGCTTCAGCATGCGGGGCTCGTCGCCCTCGGGCACGCCCAGGATCTCCATGATCACATGCAGCGGGAAGTGCAGCGCCACCTCGTTGACGAAGTCGCACTCGCCGCCCTTGGCCGCCATCTTGTCGACGGAGGCCCGCGCGATCGCCCGGATCCGGTCCTCCAGCTTCCGCAGGTTCTGCGGCATGAACCACGCCTGGGTCAGGGCGCGGTACTTGTGGTGGTCTGGGGCGTCCATGTGGATCAGCGTGCGCAGCAGGTGCGGGCTGCCGCCCATCATCTCGCGGACCTTCTTGTCCACCGCCTGGCTGGTCAGGGTGGGGGAGCGGTCGCCGTTGTGGAACAGGTCGTTCTGGCGGCTGATCTCCAGGATGTCGGCGTGCTTGGTCGCCACCCAGAACGGATCGACGCCCTCGATCTTGGCCACGCCCATCGGCTCGTTCTCGCGAAGCCAGCGATAGGTCTCGTGGATCGTGCCGTCGGCATAGGCGGCCGGCGTGGCCAGGCTGTCGGCCAGGGGCTGGGGAATCCGGTGGTCGGTCGCGGTCATGACGCCCATTCGCAAAAATCCTCGCCGGCATGACGCGAGGTCACGCGGGACGACGCCTCCCGTTGTTCTTATCGTGGGCGGACTTGATACCCCCACGCGACGGCCCGCAAGCATGACCGCGCGTCAACCGGAGGCGCCAAAGCGATGCTCACCAAGGGCGACGACTATCCGATCCACCAGACCCCGGAGCCGATCGCCTACGCGGGCTCGGACCGGAACTTCTACGACCGCTATTTCTTCAACGCCTATTCGCCGGACGGCTCGGCCTTCGTGGCCATCGCCTACGGCGTCTATCCGGCGTTGAACGTCGCCGACGCGCACATCGCCATCGTCAAGGACGGCAAGGAATACTGCCTGCACGCGTCCCGCGTGCTGGGCCTGGAGCGGATGGACCTGCACGTCGGGCCGATCAGCATCGACATCCTGGAGCCGCTGCAGAAGCTCAAGGTCACGGTGACCAAGGCCGAGGGCATCGCCGGCGAGATCACCTTCGAGGGGCGCGCGTTTCCGATCGAGGAGCCGCGCTTCGTCAAGCGCAACGGTCCACGCCTGTTCATGGACTACACCCGCCTGACCCAGAACGTCCGGGCCTCGGGCTGGCTGGAGGTGGACGGCGAGCGGATCGAGGTGTCGGGCTGGGTCGGCACCCGCGACCGCTCCTGGGGCATCCGGCCGGTCGGGGCGCCCGATACGCAGCCGACGCCGGGCGCCGGGATCACCGGCTTCTTCTGGCAGTGGTCGCCGCTGAACTTCGCCGACCGCTCGGTCTATTTCCACATCAACGCCGATCCGGACGGCAAGCCGTGGAACACGCGGGCGGTGATCCTGGAGGATGGGGCGCCGCAGGGCGGCGGCTATCACACCGACACGGCGACCATGGAGACCCGGATCATCCCGGGCACCCGGCACGCCAGCGGCGGGGTGCTGACCATTCCGATGGAGCAGGGCGCGGCGACGGTGAAGATCGAGCCGGTGGCGACCTTCCTGATGCGCGGCATCGGCTACGGCGGCGACTGGCGGCACGGCGGCCTGAAGGGCGACCTGGCCGTGGCGCGGGAGGACCTGGACACCGTGAATTTCGACCCGAACGACGTGGGCAATCTGCACATCCAGGCGATCAGCAAGGCGACGCTGTCGGTTCCCGGCCAAGCGGACCAGCAAGGTGTGGGCGTGTTCGAGCAGCTGATCCTGGGACCCTATCGGCCCCTGGGGTTCTAGTTCTTCGCCATCACCGCCATCACGCGGACCACCGCGGGCAGCATCAGCGCGCCCAGCAGCGACGGGAAGATGAACAGGATCAGGGGGACGGTCAGCTTGGCCGAGAGGCCCAGCGCCTTTTCCTCCGCGCGCATCATCCGCTTCATCCGCATGTCGGCGGAGAAGACCGAAAGGGTGTCGCCCAGGCTGGTGCCCATGTCCTCGGCCTGGCGCAGCATGGTGGCCAGCGCCCGGGCGTCGTCGATGCCCAGCCGGTCGGCGAAGGCGGTCCAGGCGTCCTTGCGCGCGCGGCCGGCGCGCAGCTCCAACACCAGGAAGCGCAGGTGGATGGTCAGGTTCGGATAGCGGCGCTCCAGCTCTTCGGTCACCCGGCTGACCGCGGCGTCCAGTGACAAGCCCGCCTCCACCGAGGCCACCAGCAGGTCGAGCAGGTCGGGGAAGCCCTCGGAGTATTCGCGTTCCCGCGTCGATCTGCGCGCCTTCAGCACGTACTCGGGGCCCATGAGCGCGGCGCCGGCGACGGTGACGGCCAGCACCAGGGCGCCGATGTTTCCGCCCTTGCCGTTCATCATCATCGGCAAGGTCATGACGACCCCCACCGTGGCGACGGCAAGGGCCGCGGCCTTCACGCCCAGGAAGATCACGGGCGCTTCGCGGCTGTGGAAGCCGGCTTGCATCAGCCGCGAGCGCAGCAGCGAGACCTTCGCGGGGTCGCGCACGGCGCTCTGCTGGCCCAGGCGGCGGACCGTCGAGAGGATCTGGCCGGAGAAGAGGCCGCCGGATTTCTCCACGAGGGGTTCGGACGGTCGGCCCGGCGCGGTCGCACCGGCGCCGGCCAGACGGCCGCGCCGCAGCGCGCGCACCCGCAACTCGCCGACGCCAACGAAGGCCAGCCCGGCCGCCGCGCCGACAGTGAGCACGACGCCCACCAGGTAGATGATCGTTTCGAGGTTCATGGCGTCACAGCCGCATGTCGATCATGCGCCGCATGATCATGTTGCCGACGAAGATCCAGAACCCGATGATGGCCAGGCCATACCTCACCGCCGGCTCGTGGATGACGTCCCCATAGAACTTCGGCGAGATGATCATGATGGCGCCGACCGCGACGAAGGGAGCCGCGGTCAGGATCATGGCCGAGGCGCGGCCTTCGGACGACGCGGCCTGAATCTTCAGGCGCATCTTGTGTCGGTCGCGCACCGTGTTGGCGTTCAGCTTCAGGAGGCCGGTCAGGTTGCCGCCGGTCCGTTCCTGCAGTCGCACCGTCGCGGCGAACAGGTCGATGTCGGCGTGCTGGCAACGCTCCGACATCCGCTCGACCGCCTGTTCGAGGGTGGCGCCATAGGCGATCTCGTCGGCGGCCATGCCGAATTCGGTGCCGATGGGGTCGCTCATCTCGCGGCCCACCAGGGCCACGGCGGCGGGCACGGGGTGACCGGCCTCCAGGGACCTGACGATGATGTCCAGCGCCTGGGGAAGCTGGTGGCCCAGCGCGCCGTTGCGCTTGCCGGCCTTGAACTTCAGAAACCCAAGGGGCAGGACCACGCCGCCCAGCAGGGCGCCGGCCGCGAAGCCGATGGGCATGCGGGTGAAGAAGCCGAGACCCAGCGACAGGATCAGGGTGGCGGCGGCCAGATACATCAGCCACTTCCGCTGGTCGTAGGGCAGGCCGGACGCGACGATCAGGCTCGAGAGCCACTTGAGGTTTTGCGAGCGCGAGCCGGTGGCGGTAAGGCCGCGCTGCTTGCGCAGCTCGACCACCATCGCCGACACGCCCACGACCTTCTCGCCCACCTTCAGGCGCTGGTTCAGCTTGCGCTTCTGGGTCGCGACCGACATCACGCCCGTCAAGCCCTGAACGCCGGCGAAGACCGCGGCGCCGATCAGCACCATGACGATGGTCTTGGCGTCGACGTTCATCGTCTAGAGCACCTTGTTCGGATCGAAGTTGGTGGTGTCGTAGGGGATGCCCCGGCGGATCATCTCGTCCAGGCAGCGCGGCCGCAGACCGGTGGCGCGGTGCTCGCCGTGAACATTGCCGTCGGCGTCGGTGTGGGTGCGGTTGAACAGGAAGATGTCCTGCATCTGCACGACGTTGCCTTCCATCCCGACGATCTCGGTGACGTGGGTCACCTTGCGCTTGCCGTCCGACAGGCGGTTGACCTGCACCACCAGGCCGACGGCGGCGGCGATCTGATAGCGCACGGCCTCGGGGCTGATGTTCATGCCGCCCATGGCGACCATCTGCTCCAGGCGGCTGATGGCCTCGCGCGGGTTGTTGGAGTGGATCGTGGCCATCGAGCCTTCGTGGCCGGTGTTCATGGCCTGCAGCATGTCGAACGCTTCTTCGGACCGGACTTCGCCCAGGATCACCCGGTCGGGCCGCATCCGGAGCGCGTTCTTGACCAGCTCGCGCTGGCGGATCTCGCCCTTGCCCTCGATGTTCGGCGGCCGGGTCTCCATCCGCACCACGTGGGTCTGCTGGAGCTGCAGCTCGGCGGCGTCCTCGATGGTGATCAGGCGCTCGCCCTCGGGGATGGCGGCCGAGAGCGCGTTCAGCAGGGTCGTCTTCCCCGAGCCCGTGCCGCCCGAGATCACGGTCGAGACCCGGCTGCGCGAGGCGCCCCACAGGAAGTCGGCCATCGATTGGGTCATCGCCCCGAACTCGACCAGCTTCTCCAACGTCAGCGGCTTCTTGGAGAACTTCCGGATCGAGACCGAGCAGCCGTCGATGGCGATCGGCGGGATGGCGGCGTTCACCCGGCTGCCGTCGGGCAGGCGGGCGTCGACCATCGGGCTGCTCTCATCGATACGACGGCCGACGCCGGCGACGATGCGCTGGACGATGCGCAGCAGGTGGTCGTTGTCGCGGAAGCGGATCGGGGTGAGCTCCAGCTCCCCGCGCCGCTCGATGTAGACCTGGAACGGGCCGTTGATCAGGATGTCGTTGATCGACTCGTCCTTGAGCAGGGGCTCGATCGGTCCCAGCCCCACCATTTCGTCGTAGATCGAGGCCCCGAGCTCGTTCAGCTCCTTGGTGTTGAGCGCCATCCGCTCCGACTGGGCGAACAGGGTCACCTGGTTCAGCACCTGCCGGCGCATTTCGCCCTCTTCCAGCTTGTCCAGCTTGGAGAGGTCCAGTTCGTCGATCAGCCGCGAATGCAGGCGCAGCCGCAGGTCGAGGCTGGCGTCGCGGGGCGGGCCCTTGGCCTTGGGCTCGGCCTTCGGCGTCGCGGGTTGGGCCAGCGCCTGAAGCTGCGCCGCCTGGGGCTGCGCCGGGGCCGCGGGCGCCGCAGGCGTACGCGAAAGGCTGAAACGACCCATCAGGCGGCCTTTGCTGGCGCGTCGCGTCGGGGCGGCTGGGCCGCGAGGCTTTCCACCAGGGCTTGCACGTCCTTGACGATCTTGGACTTGGGCCGGTGCTGGGCGATCGGGCCACCCAGGTTGGCGGAGGCGGCGGCCGCTTCCCAGTCCGAGCTGATGCCGGCCTCGGCCTTGCGTTGCAGCGCCTTCTCGGCCTCGGTCATGGAGGGCGCGGGGCCGAACATGCGGCTGGCCAGGCGGTTCAGCACGATGCGCGGGCGCAGGCCGGTCGACAGCGCGTCCTCGATCTCGTCGGAATAGGCGCGCGCGGCCAGCAGGGCCGGGACCGTCAGCTCCGAGATCACAATCACCTCGTCGCAGCCGGCCAGCGCGTCCAGGGTCCAGGATCGGCGGTGACGCGGCAGGTCCAGGATCACGTAGTCGTAGACCTCGCAGGCCACCTCCAGCATGCGCAGCACCGCGTCGCGGCCCACGGCGTCGAAGGCGTTCGGGTCGCGCACGCCGGCCATCAGGTCCAGGCCCCTGGACACCGGGGTCACGAAGGCGCCCAGCATGGCTGCGTCGATGCGGTCGGCCGCGTGGCCGAAATCGGCCAGGCGGGTGGTGGGGGCGCACCCCAGATAGGCGGCGGCGGCGCCGTCGGCCAGGTTCAGGTCGACCAGGCAGACCGCCCGGTCCTTGCCCGCCTGGACGGCCAGGGCGTGGGCGATCTCGATGGCGATGGTGGTGGCGCCCGATCCGCCGACGGCGCCGGTGACGCCCCAGCAACGCGAGGCCGCGCCTGGGGCTGCCGCCGCGACGACGGGCTGGGCCTCGACCAGCAGGGTCTGGACGGCCGCCGCCAGGTCCTCGGGCGAATAGGGCGCCTCCAGGATGTCGGCGGCTTCCAGCCGCAGCAGGTTGCGCACCAGGCCGGCGGGCAGGTTCTCGCCCACCATCAGGACCGGCGGGCTGTTGCGCATGGCCGAGAGCGCCTTGACGCAGGCGGCGAGCGCCGTCGCCTCCAGGGCGTCGGCGTCGATCAGCACGAGGTCGGCGCCGCCGGATTGCAGGTCCTCGAGACTGGCGACGGCGCCCATCTCGATGAGCGCGCCGGCCAGCGGGCCGTCGGCCAGGCCGCGCAGGCTCTCGCCCAACGCCAGGATGCGGCGGCCGGGGATCAGGTCTGCGGAAACTTTAGCGGACTTCGAACGCAACATCTGAACTTCACTTCACCGCGGCGACCGGGCCGCTGCCCGACGAGATGGGTTTGTCGTGGGACTTGCCCTTCAGATACAGGTCCTTGAGCGACGGCTCCTTGCCGGGCATGGCGTCCAGCGCCTGGATCTGGCGGTCGGCGGGCGTGGACAGCCGCGGCGTGACGATGATGATCAGCTCGGTCTCGGAGCGCTTCCAGCGGGCGGACCGGAACAGCGCGCCCAGGACCGGCAGGTTGCCCAGGCCGGGGAACTGCTGGATGGCGTTTTCGTAGTTGTTCTGGAACAGGCCGGCCATGGCGAAGGTGTCGCCGGGCTTCAGCTCAAGCGTGGTCGAGGCGCGGCGCACGGTCAGCGCCGGCACCACGAAATCCCGCACCGTCAGGGCGTTGTTGTAGTCGAGCTGGCTGACTTCGGGCTCGACGACCAGGCGGATCCAGCCGTTGTCCTGCACATCGGGCGTGAAGTTGAGCCGGACGCCGTAGGGCTTGAACTGGATCGAGATCTTGTCGAGGTCCTGCGGCACCGGGAACGGGAACTCGCCGCCGGCCAGGAAGCTGGCCTTCTGGCCAGAGATGGCCACCAGGTTCGGCTTGGCCAGCGTGCGCAGCGCGCCCTTCTCCTCCAGCGCCTGGAGTTGGCTGTCGATGGTGGTCGAGCCCGAGCCGCCGCGGCTGGTGACGACGCCGTGCGGCGGGTTGATGCCGATCAGGCCCTGGCCGGTCAGCACCGAGAACGAGCTGTTGAAGATGGAGAGGTTGACGCCCAGGTCCTGCAGCGCCGAGCGGTTGGCCTCCAGGATGCGGACCTCCAGGATCACCTGCTCGGAATTCTGGATGGTCAGGCGCGAGATGACGGATTCCGGGGCGTATTTCTCGGCGATCTTCTCCGCGCTGAGCTGAACGCCGGAGTTGGAGACCTCGCCCGCCAGCATCAGCACTTCGCCCAGGTTGCGGACGCGGATCGGCTCGTTCGGGAAGGCGGCGACCAGGTCCTGCTGCAGGCCCTCGGCGTCGTATCCGACGCGGATGTCGATCACTTCCGACAGGGCGCCGCTGCGGCTGTAGACCAGCATGTTGGTCGAGCCGAACTCGATGCCCTGGACGTAGAAGCTGGATTCCGAGGTCGCCGTGACCTTGGCGATCTCGGGCTGGGCGATGACGATCCGCGAGGCCGGCGACGGCAGGCGGAACTGCAGCGACTTGTCGCGCGGCACATGGATCGTGCGGCGCATCACGGGTTCGCTCGCCAGCGTCTGGGCGGCGGCCGGCGCGGCGACCGCGAGACCGGCCATCGCCAGGATCACGCCCGCCAGGGCGCTGAGAACGGTGCGGGAGAGGGTCGACATGGGGGTCATGGCCTTAGCTCGTCGCGCCGGTCGCGGGTTGGACGGCGGGCGGCGCCGCGGCCGCGCGCTTCGGCGCGCGGGTCCGCTTGGTGGCTTCGCCTTCGATGATCAGGATGGCGGAACGGGCCGGCCGCGGCCCGCTGGGCGCGCCGCGGGCGGCCGGACGGGCCCCGCCGATCAGGAAGTCGGCGGTGCGCAGCGGCGGCGCGTTGGCGACCTCGGCGGCGCCGTTGCGGCGCAGCGCCAGCGACAGCTCGCCCAGGGTCGCGGCGATGGACAGCTTCTGGGATTCCTCGACCGAGACCTCGATGGTCGCGGTGTTCGGGCTGGCCGGCTTGTCGGAGGTCGGGTCGGCGTTCAGGTCGATACCCAGCACGCGGGCGTTCTGGACGACGACATAGGAGATGAAGTTGCGGGTCTCGCCCGTCGGCGTCAGGTCGCGCATCAGCACCACGTCCACGTGGTCGCCGGGCAGGGCGTGGCCGCCCACGCCCGAGGCGTCGTTCACCTTCAGCGAATAGGCGCGCATCCCCTCGGCGAGTTCGGCGGCGACCGACGCGCGGGCGCCCGGGCCGGACAGCTTGGCGGGCAGCAGCGCCTCGTGGGACGCGATGGGGGTCAGGACGACCGGCGCGCCGCCGTGGTCGGCGGCCAGGGCGGCGGCGACGGTGGTGAACGCGCCTTCGGGCACCGCATTCGCCGGGACCTTGATGATCGTCAGCATGCCGGCGTCCAGCTTTTCGCCGTACTTGATGGCGCGCGTCGCCACGACCAGCGGCTCGCCGACGGCCTCGACGCGCATGGGCGTCTTCGAAGCCGACGCGTTGGGCAACGCGATCTTGGCGACGAAGAGCGCTCCAAGCCCCAGGACCGCGGAAGCGGCGAGGCTGACGATGGTTACGACGCGCATGCGATCGACCTGGCTCACAAATCTCTAGCTATCTCGGCACGTTAACGACGTCGGCCTTGCGATATCCTCAACGCGCTTGGTGAATGGCGCGGTAGGGATTGTGGCCAAGCTTCCGCTATCCGCTGGCCTGTGGCCGCCGCGCGGGGCTAGGTTCCGCCGCCAGATCAAGCGACGGGAGACAGCCGATGAAGGTGCGCAGGCTCGGGACTTCGGGGCTCAAGGTCAGTGTGGTGGGCCTGGGCTGCAACAACTTCGGCATGCGCATCGACGCGGCCCAGACCCAGACGGTCGTGGACGCCGCCATCGACGCTGGCATCACCCTGTTCGACACCGCCGACATCTACGGCGGGACCAAGTCGGAGGAATTCCTGGGCAAGGCGCTGGGCAAGCGCCGCCACGAGATCGTGCTGGCCACCAAGTTCGGCATGCAGATCGGCCAGGACCCGAAGAAGCGCGGCGGCTCGCGCAAATGGATCCTGCAGGCGGTCGAGGACAGCCTGACGCGCCTGGGCACCGACTACATCGATCTCTACCAGCACCATCAGCCCGACGCCGACACGCCGGTCGACGAGACCCTACGCGCGCTGGACGACCTCGTGACCCAGGGCAAGGTCCGCTACCTGGGCAACTCGAACTATACGGGCTGGCAGATCGCCGACGCCGATTGGACCGCGGCGGGCGGTAGCCGCTTCGTCTCCGCGCAGAACCTCTATTCCCTGCTGGAACGCGACGTGGAGCGCGAGGTGCTGCCGGCCTGCGAGCACTTCGGCCTTGGCTTCCTGCCATTTTTCCCCCTGGCCTCGGGCCTGCTGTCCGGCAAGTACAAGCGTGGCGCGCCGCCGCCCGAAGGCACGCGGCTTCAGGCCTGGGGCGCGCGGGGCCAGGCGTCGATGACCGACGCCAACTTCGACAAGCTCGAGGCGCTGGAGGCGTGGGCCGCGGCGCGTGGCCACACCATCCTGGAACTGGCCTTCGCCTGGCTGCTGGGCCACCCTGCGGTCAGCTCGGTCATCGCCGGCGCCACCACGCCGGACCAGGTCCGCACCAACGCGGCGACGGCGGAATGGGCGCTGACGCCTGACGAGGTGGCAGAAGTTGGGAAGCTCATTTCCCTCCCTTGATGGGGAGGGACAGGCCGCGTCAGCGGCCAGGGTGAGGCAGTCGGGATCAAGCTCCCACCTCTCCGCGCTGGCCTTCACTCCTCACCCTGACGGCTTCGCCGTCCGTCCCTCCCCATCGAGGGAGGGAAGGGTTGGCGTACGGAACGTTAGCCTGCGATGACCGCCCCTCAGCCGCCGCGGAGTTTTGAATGTACGACCTGCTGAAAGGCCTCCGCGTGGTCGAGGGCTCGGCCTTCGTGGCCGCCCCCACCTGCGGCCTCTACCTCGCCCAGATGGGCGCCGAGGTGATCCGGTTCGACAACATCGGCGGCGGGCCGGACTTCCGCCGCTGGCCGCTCGCGGACAATGGGTCGAGCCTCTACTGGGAGGGGCTGAACAAGGGCAAGAAGTCGGTCGCCATCGACCTCGCCAGCCCCGCCGGCCGCGAGATCGCCCAGCGCCTGGCCGCCGCCCCGGGCGACGACGGCGGCCTGTTCGTCACCAACTTCCCCGTCGACGGCTTTCTGGGCTACGACAAGCTCAAGGCCCTGCGTGACGACCTGATCTGCGTCCGCGTCATGGGCTGGGCCGACGGGTCCCAGGGGATGGACTACACGATCAACTCGGCGCTGGGCCTGCCGCTGATGACCGGGCCGATCGGCGACGATCGGCCGGTGAACCATGTGCTGGCCGCCTGGGATCTGCTGACGGGCGCCTACTGCGCCTTCGCGATGGTCTCGGCGCTTCTGGCGCGCACACGGGGCCAGGGCGGCCGCGAGATCCGCGCGCCGCTGTCGGACATCGGCGCGGCCACCATGGCCAACCTTGGCTTCACCGCCGAGACCTGGCTGAGCGGCCATCAGCGCCCGCGCATGGGCAACGACGTCTTCGGCGCCTTCGGCCGCGACTTCACCACCCGGGACGGTCAGAAGCTGATGCTGCTGGCGATCACCCCCAAGCAGTGGAGCAAGGCGCTGGAGGCCCTCGGCATCGGCGCGGAGGCTGCTGCGGTGGAGGCGGAGTTGGGCGTCTCGTTCGCCAAGGACGAGGGCCTGCGCTTCGCCCACCGCGAGCGGCTGTATCCCCTGTTCGAGCGGGCGTTCGCCGCCAGGACCGCCGCCGAACTGACCCCGGCCTTCGACGCCGGCGGCGTCACGTGGGGCAGCTACCAGACCCTGGAGGCGGCCTTGGACGACCCGCGCCTGTTCAAGGACAACCCGCTGTTCGAGGCGATCCAGCACCCCAGCGGCCTGACCTATCCCGCCCCCGGCGCCATGGGCACCATCCCCCAGGACCAGCGCGGCCCGGTCGCGCCGGCCCCGAAGCTGGGCCAGCACACCGACGAGGTGCTGAGCGAGGTTCTGGGCTTAACCGGTGGCGAGATCGCTAAGCTGCATGACGCGGGCGTGGTGGCCTGATCAGCCTAAGGCGGGCTTCGGGTCCGCCGCGTAGAAGTGCGGCCGTAGCGCCGCCATATAGGCCTGGGCGTGGGTCGCCGGCAGGGAATGGCCGGCGTCGGGGATCACCGCCAGCCTGGCGCCGCGCACCCGACGGACCAGCGGGCGCAGGACATCGGCGGTCATCTCGTCCTCCTCGCCGCAGAGGAACAGCGTCGGCGCGGTGATCCGCGACAGCAACGGCTCGCCGTCATAGCCGCGCAGGGTTCCGGTCCCGCGGATTTCGCCCGAGCCCCACATGCCCTGATAGATGGCGTCGTTGCGGCGCAGCCCCGTCGCCTTCCGATAGGCCGCGAAATAGGGCGGGACCGGGCCTCGCGTGGCGTAGCGGGCGTAGAACTGGCTCATGGCGGCGGCATAGGCCGGGTCGTCGGTCGTGCCGGCCGCCTCGTGGACGTTGATGATCCGCTGGGTCTCGCGCGGCAGGCGGCGAAGCTGCGCAGTGGTGCTGGCCTCCCAGCTTCGCGTCGAGATCAGCGGGCTGCCCAGGGTGACGCTGAGCAGGCCGCCGGGCTGGCGGGCCGCGTACTCCAGCGCCAAGGTCGAGCCCCAGGAATGGCCGACCAGATGGAAGCGCCGCAGGTCCAGCGCCGCGCGCAGGGCGTCGACCTCGGACACGAACCGCTCGACGGTCCAGTTGGCCGGGTCGTTGGGCCGGTCAGACAGCCCGCTGTCCAACTGGTCGTAGAGGATGACAGCGCGGCGGTCGGCCAGCGCCAGCTCCGCCAGGAACCCGCCGTGGTTCGAGCCCGGACCGCCATGGACGAAGACGACCGGCGCGTGCGGACCGGCCAGGTCGCCGTTGACCCGCGCGTAGATCCGCCCGCCGCGCACCGGCACGCGAAGCTCGCGATCGGGCGCCGGCGGCGTCCAGTCCTGCGCCTGCGCCACGGCCGGCGCCAGGGCCGCCGCGGCAAGGCCGCCGAGCAGTGCGCGTCTATCCAGGTACATCGTTGGCTTCTCCCTCAGGCGCCGCGATCTGGACCGCTAGGCGGCGGTCAGCTTGGCCAGCACGGTCCCTTCGCTGACCTGGGCGCCCAGCTCGGCGCTCAGCGTCTCGACCGTCCCGTCGAACGGGGCGTTCAGCGCATGCTCCATCTTCATGGCCTCGAGGGTCAGCAGCGGCTGGCCCTTGACCACCTTATCGCCGGCCTTGACCGACAGCTGGGTGACCTTACCGGGCATCGGCGCGCGGACGGATCCGTCCCCCGCCGCGCCGCCGTCGGCCGTCACCGCCGGGTGGCTGCGGAACACGAACGCCTCGCCGCCCTCGAACACCACGATCTCCTCGTCCGTCTCCACGTGGACGAACCGCGACGGCTCCAGCGGCATCTCGGCCTCGACCGCCCTGTCGCCAAGAAACAGCCGCGCCCTCTCGACCGTGGGCGCATTGAGGCGGAAGCCGCGCAGACTGACCCAGGGCGTGGTTTTATCGCCTACCGCCCGCCGCTCGATCGCCTCGCGGAACGCCCAGCCGGCGGTGTCGATGGCCTCGGGGCTGGGCTCGGCCGGCGCGGTGAGCGCGTCCAGCTCGCGGGCGATCAGGCCGGTGTCCACCGAGCCGACGATGAAGTCCGGGGTCTCCAGGCAGCGGACCAGGAAGCCGGCGTTGGTCTTCACCGGATAGACCTCGACCTGGGCGCAGGCCTCGGCCAGCTCGGCGATCGCCTGGTCGCGATCCTCGCCGTGGGCGATCAGCTTGGCGATCATCGGGTCGTAGAAGGGCGAGATCTGGTCGCCGTCGTCGACGCCGGTGTCGACGCGGATGCCGGTCGGCAGGCTGAAGCTGTCCAGCCGCCCGATCGACGGCAGGAAGCCCGTGGCCGGATTCTCGGCGTACAGGCGCGCCTCGATCGCGTGGCCGGTTAGTGTGATTTCTTTCTGCTTCAGCGGCAGCGGCTCGCCGGCGGCGACGCGGAACTGCCATTCGACCAGGTCCAGGCCGGTGACCATCTCGGTGACCGGATGCTCGACCTGCAGGCGGGTGTTCATCTCCATGAACCAGATGCGGTCGCCACGCAGGCCGGCCGAGGCGTCGGCGATGAACTCGACGGTGCCGGCGCCCACGTAGTCCACCGCCTTGGCGGCCTTCACCGCCGCGTCGGTGACCGCCTTGCGGGTGGCGGCGTCCATGCCGGGCGCGGGGGCCTCCTCGATCACCTTCTGGTGGCGGCGCTGCAGCGAGCAGTCGCGCTCGTAGAGGTGGACGACATTGCCCTGGTTGTCGCCGAACACCTGCACCTCGATGTGGCGCGGGCGGGTGACATAGGTCTCCAGCAACACCCGGTCGTCGCCGAAGCTGGCGGCCGCCTCGCGCTTGCAGGAGGCCAGGGCGGCGTCGAACGCCTCCTCGCTCTCCACGAGCCGCATGCCTTTGCCGCCGCCGCCGGCCACCGCCTTGATCAGCACCGGATAGCCGATCTTGTCGGCCTCGGCCTTGAGACGCGCCGGCGACTGGTCCTCGCCCAGATAGCCCGGCGTCACGGGAACACCGGCCTTCGCCATCAGGCTCTTGGCGGCGTCCTTCAACCCCATGGCGCGGATCGCCGACGGCGGCGGCCCGATCCAGATCAGGCCGGCGGCCGTGACCGCCTCGGCGAACTCGGCGTTCTCGGACAGGAAGCCGTAGCCCGGATGGATCGCCTCGGCGCCGGCCGCCTTGGCGGCGGCGATCACCCGGTCGCCCTTGAGATAGCTGTCGCGCGCGGCGGCGGGGCCGATCAGCACGGCCTTGTCGGCGTCGCGCACATGGGCGGCGTCTTTGTCCGCCTCGGAGAAGACCGCGACGGTCTCGATCCCCATCTCGCGGGCAGTGCGGAACACGCGGCGGGCGATCTCGCCGCGATTGGCGACCAGGATGGAGCGGAACATCAGGAAACTCCGCGGCGCGTCAGCGCCGCATTAGATCGACCACGAACCACACGAACCACACGAACGGACTCTGCCGGCCGCACGACCTCGCCAGCTTGGGCACGTTCGTGTGGTTCGTGTGGTTCGTGGTCAAACATGACAGCGCCTGCGGCGCGCAGAGCGGTCGTCATGACGCTACATCCTGAACACGCCGAAGCGTGTCTCCGGGATCGGGGCGTTCAGGGACGCGGAGATGGACAGGCCCAGCACGTGGCGGGTCTGGGCCGGGTCGATGATGCCGTCGTCCCACAGTCGCGCGGTGGCGAAGTAGGGATTGCCCTCGTCCTCGTAGCGCTGGCGGACCGGCGCCTTGAACGCCTCTTCTTCTTCCGGCGACCACTTGTCGGCGTCGCGGTGGACGGTGGCCAGGACCGAGGCGGCCTGCTCGCCGCCCATCACCGAGATCCGGCTGTTGGGCCAGGTCCACAGGAAGCGCGGAGAATACGCCCGGCCGCACATGCCGTAGTTGCCGGCGCCGAACGACCCGCCGATCAGCACGGTGAACTTTGGCACCTCCGCGCTCGCCACCGCCGTCACCAGCTTGGCGCCGTCCTTGGCGATGCCGCCGGCCTCGTAGCGGCCGCCGACCATGAAGCCGGAGATGTTCTGCAGGAACACCAGCGGGATCTTCCGCTTGCACGCCAACTCGATGAAGTGCGCCCCCTTGAGCGCGCTCTCCGAGAACAGCACCCCGTTGTTGGCCAGGATGGCGACCGGATAGCCCCAGATCCGCGCGAACCCACAGACCAGGGTCGTGCCGTACAGCGCCTTGAACTCGTCGAACTGCGAGCCGTCGACCACCCGCGCGATCACCTCGCGCACGTCATACGGCGCGCGCACGTCCTGCGGCACGATCCCGTACAGCTCCTCCGGGTCGTAGGCCGGCGGTTCCGGTTCCTCGAAGGTCAGGTCGATCGACTTGGTGGTGTTCAGGTTGGCGACGATGCGGCGGACGATGCTGAGCGCGTGCTCGTCGTTCTCGGCCACATGGTCCACCACGCCCGAGCGGCGGCCGTGAGTGTCGGCGCCGCCCAGCTCCTCGGCGCTGATGATCTCGCCCGTGGCGGCCTTCACCAGCGGCGGACCGCCTAGGAAGATCGTCCCCTGGTTCCGCACGATCACCGTCTCGTCCGACATCGCCGGCACATAGGCGCCGCCGGCCGTGCACGAGCCCATGACACAGGCGATCTGGGCGATGCCGTCGGCGCTCATCCGCGCCTGGTTGAAGAAGATCCGCCCGAAGTGGTCGCGGTCCGGAAACACCTCGGCCTGGTGCGGCAGGTTCGCGCCGCCGCTATCCACCAGATAGACGCAGGGCAGGCGGTTCTGCATGGCGATCTCCTGGGCGCGGAGATGCTTCTTCACCGTCAGCGGAAAATAGGCCCCGCCCTTCACCGTGGCGTCGTTGGCGACGATCATCACCTCGCGGCCCGAGACCCGGCCGATGCCGGTGATCACGCCCGCCGCCGGAGCCTCGTCGTTGTAGAGCCCATTGGCGACCAGCTGGCCCACCTCCAGGAACGGCGCGCCCGGATCCAGCAGCCGCATCACCCGCTCGCGCGGCAACAGCTTGCCCCGGCTCACATGGCGCTCGCGGCTTCCCGCGGGGCCGCCCAGGGCCGCCGTTCCGGCCCGCGCGCGCAGCTCATCGACCAGGCCCCGGTTCACCTGGGCGTTGGCGGCGAAGGCGGCCGATCCGGTGTCGAGCGCCGAAACAAGTTTCCTCATGCGTCGCCCTAGGCCGTCTTTTCCAGCACGAGGTCAAGTTCGGCGATCATCGCCTCTCGCATGGCAAACTTCTGCACCTTCCCCGTCACGGTGGTGGGGAAGTCTTCCACGAATTTGATGTGCCGTGGAATCTTATAGTGGGCGATCTGCCCGCGACAGAAATCCCTGACCGCCTCGCCCGCCAGCACCTCGCCGGGCTTCAGCACGATCCAGGCGCACAGCTCCTCGCCGTACTTGGCGTCCGGCACGCCGATCACCTGCACGTCCTGGATGGCGGGATGGCCGTACAGATATTCCTCGATCTCGCGCGGATAGACGTTCTCGCCGCCCCGGATGACCATGTCCTTGATCCGGCCCACGATGTTGCAGCAGCCGTCGGCGTCCAGGGTGGCCAGGTCGCCGGTGTGCATCCAGCCCGCCGCATCCAGCGCCTCGGCGGTCCGTTCGGGATCGTCCCAGTAGCCCAGCATCACCGAGTAACCCCGGGTGCACAGCTCCCCCGGCTGGCCGCGCGGAACGATGCGGCCCGCCTCGTCCACCACCTTGACCTCCAGGTGCGGCTGGACGCGGCCCACGGTGGCGACCCGGACCTCCAGGCTGTCGTCGCAGCCGGACTGGAAGCTGACCGGCGATGTTTCGGTCATGCCGTAGGCGATGGTCACCTGCGGCATGTGCATGCGCTCGATCACCTGGCGCATCACCTCGATGGGGCAGGGCGATCCAGCCATGATCCCGGTGCGCAGCGACGACAGGTCGAACGCCGCGAACTCCGGGTGGCCCAGGATGGCGATGAACATGGTCGGCACGCCATACAGCGCCTGGCACCGCTCGGCCGACACGGCTTCCAGCACCGCCAGCGGATCGAACGCCTCGGCCGGATAGACCATGGTCGCCGCATGGGTCACGCAGCCCAGGTTGCCCATCACCATGCCGAAGCAGTGGTACAGCGGGACCGGGATGCACAGCCTGTCCCCCGCCTGCAGCCGGATCGCCTCGCCGACGAAGAAGCCGTTGTTCAGGATGTTGTGGTGGCTGAGCGTCGCGCCCTTCGGGAAGCCGGTGGTGCCGCTCGTGAACTGGATGTTGATCGGGTCGTCGAACTGCAGCGTCGGGCCGATGGCCTCCAGCCGGGCCCGGTCGGCGCGGGTGGCGGTGTTGGAGACGTGCGGGAAGCTCAGGCAACCCCGGTGCGGGTCGTCGCCGATGGTGATCACGGTTTCCAGCTTAGGCAGCCGGCCGGCGTCGCGCAGCTCGCGCACCATGCTCAGGTACTCGCTGCTCTTGTGCCGCACGGCGGTGACCAGGGCCCGGCAGCCCACCTTGTTCAGCGCGTACTCGGCCTCGCTCAGCCGGTAGGCGGGATTGATGTTCACCAACACCAGGCCCGCCTTGGCGGTGGCGAACTGGGTGATGGTCCATTCGGCGCAGTTGGGCGCCCAGACGCCGATCCGGTCGCCGGGGTTGAGACCCAGCGCGATCAGGCCGGCGGCGAAGGCGTCGACGCGGGCCTTCAACTCGGCATAGGTCCAGCGCACCCCCTGATGCCGCACGATCAGCGCCAGCCGGTCGGGATGCGCCGCGCAGGTCTCGTCGAACAGGCCGCCGATGGTCGTACCGATCAGCGGCCGATCGCTCGCCCCATGGACATAGCTGAGCCCCGCCATCGTCCTCCTCCCGTGCTTTTTCCCATGGTGGGGGCCGGCGCTCGACGTGTCATCCGCTTTCGCCGACGATCGATGGACGCGTGATCGGCCGCTAGGCTGACCCAGGGTTCCCGTGGCACAGAGGCGCTCGTGACCAGCGAGACTTTCCCCGAGATCCGCGAGGCCGTGCGCAAGCTCTGCGCCCGCTTCCCCGGCGCCTATTGGCGCGAACTGGACCGTGAGCGGGCCTATCCGACGGCGTTCGTCCAGGCGCTGACGGAGGCCGGGTTCCTGTCGGTGCTGATCCCCGAGGAATACGGTGGCTCGGGCCTCGGCCTCGCCGCCGCCACGGCGGTGCTGGAGGAGATCCATCGCAGCGGCTGCAACGGCGGCGCCTGCCACGCCCAGATGTACACCATGGGCACGGTGCTCCGGCACGGGACCACGGCGCAGAAGGAAGCCTACCTGCCCAAGGTCGCCAGCGGCGAGCTCCGCCTCCAGGCCTTCGGGGTCACCGAGCCGGACGCCGGCACCGACACCACCCGCATCACCACCTTCGCCAAGAAGGTCGGCGACAAGTATGTCGTGAACGGCCGCAAGCTGTGGATCAGCCGCGCCGAGCACTCCGACCTGATGGTCCTGCTGTGCCGCACCAGCCCGCGCGACGAGGCCAAGACCTCGGCCGGCATGAGCGTGCTGCTGGTCGACATGCGCGAGGCTGTCGGGAACGGCCTGACCATCACGCCCGTCCGCACCATGCTGAACCACGCCACCACCGAACTGCTGTTTGAAGATCTGGAAGTGCCTGCGACCAACCTGGTCGGCGAGGAAGGCAAGGGCTTCAAATACATCCTGGACGGCATGAACGCCGAGCGGATCCTGATCGCGTCCGAGTGCATCGGCGACGCCCGGTTCTTCATCGACCGCGCCAGCCAGTACGCCAAGGACCGCGTCGTGTTCGGACGGCCGATCGGCGAGAACCAGGGCGTCCAGTTCCCGCTCGCCCGCGCCTACGTCCAGATGACCTCGGCCAGCCTCATGGTCGACAAGGCCGCGGCGATGTTCGAGGCCGGAGAGCCCTGCGGGACCGAGGCCAACATGGCCAAGCTGGTGGCGTCCGAGGCCTCTTGGTTCGCCGCCGACATGGCGCTGCAGACCCACGGCGGCTTCGGCTTCGCCGAGGAATACGACATCGAACGCAAGTTCCGCGAGACGCGCCTCTACCAGGTGGCCCCGATCTCCACGAACCTGATCCTCAGCCACGTGGCGACCCACGTCCTGGGTCAACCGAAGAGCTTCTGATGGCCTACGAAACGATCAAGGTCGACGAGGCCGCGCCGGGCGTCACCGTCATCGCCTTCAACCGTCCCGACGCCGCCAACGCGCTCTCCACCCAGATGGGCCGCGAGCTCCTGGAGGTGTGGTCCAAGCTGCGGGCCGACGAGGCGCTGCGCGCGGTGATCCTGCGGGGCGAGGGCAAGCACTTCCAGGCCGGCGCCGACCTCAAGGAACGCAACGGCATGACCGACGACGCCTGGGCCGAGCAGCACCGGCTGTTCGAGGCGATGATCCGCGCCCAGCTGTCCTGCCCGGTCCCGGTGATCGCCGCGGTCCAGGGCGCGGCCATGGGCGGCGGCTGCGAGATGGCCCTGGCCTGCGACTTCGCCTACGCCGCCGAGGGCGCCCGCTTCGGCCTGCCCGAAGCGGGGCTGGGCATCATTCCGGGCCTAGGCGGGACCCAACTGCTGACCCGCGCCGTCGGCCCGCGCCGCGCGCTGGAACTGCTCACCACCGCCGCCCCGTTCACGGCCGCCCAGGCGCTGGAGTACGGCGTCGTCAACGGCGTCGCGCCGCCGGAGACGCTGATGGACACAGTGCTGGCCGTGGCCGCCCAGATCTCCAGCCGCGCGCCGCTGTCGGTGCGCGGCCTGAAGCGCGTCGTCCACGGCGGCCAGGACCTGGACCTGCCCCGCGCCATGGACCTGGAACTCACCGTCTACAACCACCTCTTCACCACCGCCGACCGCCGCGAAGGCGTCGCCAGCTTCAACGAAAAGCGCATCCCCAAGTTCGAGGGAAAGTGACCTGGGATCGCAATCACCTCCGCTCATCCCGGCCTTCGCCGGGATGAGCGGAGATGGAATGGAGACGGGAACCTAGCCCCGCGCCGCGCGCAACATCGGATAGAGCGGCGGATAATCGTCGGGCTGCACCAGGCCGATGACCTCGAAGCCGTGGCGTTCGTACAGCGGGATGTTCCGGGGATTGCTGCTCTCCAGATAAGCCGGCAGGCCCTGGGCGTCGCAGAGGCGCAGGCCTTCCTTGATCATCGCCGAGCCCAGGCCTTCGCCCTGCCGCGCGGGATCGACGCCCACCGCCGCCAGGTACCAGTGCGGCTCGTCGGGGTGATGGCTGCGGATCTGCTCGCCGACCTGCGCCAGCACCGCGCCCTTCTCCGGTGTGACGACCTCACCCAGGATTCCGAACATGGTCTCCAGGTCCGGTTCGATACCGGGCGGCAGCCACAGCGACGCCGCCGCGCCATCGTCGGTGACGAAGGCCGCGCCGTGGTCCAGTCCGCCCCCGCCCATGGCCATCACGAACCGCGGCCAGCCGGCCGTGAAGTCGCTGGGCTTGGCGAAGATGTAGCGGACACAGGGGTCGGCGCTGAACGACAGCAGCAGCGTGTCGCCGATCGCCTGGCGGTCGGCCTCTCCGGCCGTACGGATTTCGACAGGTTCCATTCCGCCTTCATAGCGCGGGATGGCGAAGCAGCGAGTCTCCGCCTAACCTTCCCCCCATGAAGATGCCCGTGCCGGACGCCGCGCTGATCGCCCGTAAGGCCGAGATCGTGCGGGCGCTGAAGCGGATCGTGCCGGGCGAGGGCGTGGTGTCGGAACCGGCGGGCCTGGTGCCATTCGAAAGCGACGGCCTCTCCGCCTATCGCCAGACGCCCATCGCCGTCGTGCTGCCCGAGACGACGCAGCAGGTCTCCGAGATCCTGCACTGGTGCCAGGCCAATGGCGTCAAGGTCGTGCCGCGCGGCGCCGGCACGTCGTTGTCCGGCGGCGCGCTGCCGCTGGCCGATGGGGTCGTGCTGGGTCTGTCCAAGTTCAACCGGGTGCTGGAGGTCGACTACGCCAATCGCTGCGCCGTGGTGCAGCCGGGCGTGACCAACCTGGGCGTCACCGCCGCCGTCGAGGCGGAGGGGTTCTACTACGCCCCAGATCCGTCCAGCCAGATCGCCTGCACCATCGGCGGCAATGTCGCCGAGAACTCCGGCGGGGTGCACTGCCTGAAGTACGGCCTGACCACCAACAACTTGCTCGGCTGCGAACTGGTGCTGATAAACGGCGAGGTCGTGCGGCTGGGCGGCAAGGCGATGGACGCCGAGGGCTACGACCTGCTGGGCCTGGTCACCGGCTCGGAAGGTCTGCTTGGCGTGGTGACCGAAGTCACCGTCCGCATCCTGCCCAAGCCCGAGACCGCCAAGGCGCTGCTGCTGGGGTTCGCGACCGTCGAGGGCGCAGCCGCCACCGTGGGCGACATCATCGCCGCCGGCGTCATCCCGGCCGGGCTGGAGATGATGGACAATCCGGCGATCCGCGCGGCCGAGGCCTTCGTGGGCGTCGGCTATCCCGTGGACGCCGCCGCCCTGCTGATCGTCGAGCTGGACGGCCCGGAGGCCGAGTGCGCCGAGCTGGTCGGCCACGTCCGCGTGCTGGCCGCCGAGCGCGGCGCGAACTTCGTCAAGACCTCCGAGAGCGAGGCCGAGCGGCTGGCGTTCTGGGCCGGGCGCAAGGCCGCGTTCCCCGCCGTGGGCCGGATCGCGCCGGACTACTTCTGCATGGACGGCACCATCCCGCGCGGGCGGCTGCCCCAGGTGTTGGCCCGGATCACCGAGCTCAGCGTCGAATACGGCCTGGGCGTGGCCAACGTCTTCCACGCCGGGGACGGCAACCTGCACCCGCTGATCCTCTACGACGCCGACATCCCCGGGCAGTTGGAGAAGGCCGAGGCGTTCGGCGCCGACATCCTCAAGCTGTGCGTGGCGGTCGGCGGCGTCCTGACCGGCGAGCACGGCGTGGGCGTCGAGAAGCGCGACCTGATGAGCGAGATGTTCGACGAGACGGATCTCGCCTGCCAGCAGCGGGTGAAGTGCGCCTTCGACCCCGGCCTGTTGCTCAATCCGGGCAAGGTGTTCCCGGTGCTCCACCGCTGCGCCGAACTTGGCCGCGTGCATGTGCATCGCGGCAAGGTCGCCTTCCCCGAACTGCCCCGGTTCTGATGCTGGACACCGCCCTCAAGATCCTGAAGCCCACGACGCCCGAGGAGGTCCGCGCGCTCGTCGCCGAGGCGGGCGCCAAGGCGCGCCACATCGAGGTGATCGGCGGCGGCACGAAACGCGGGATCGGCGGCATGGACCCCGTCGACCTGGTGCTCTCGACCCAGCGGCTGGACCGCATCGTCGACTACGCCCCCGACGAACTGGTGCTGACGGTTCAGCCCGGCGTGCGGCTGGCCGACATCGAGGCGCTGGTCGCGGCGCGCGGCCAGATGCTGGCGTTCGAACCGCCCCGTTGGACCCGGCTGCTCGGCGCGCGGGGCGAGCCGACCCTGGGCGGGGTGCTGGCCGCCAACCTGTCTGGTCCCCGGCGCATCCGGGCCGGCGCCGCGCGCGATCACTTCCTGGGCTTCGAGGCGGTGTCGGGCCGGGGCGAGGTGTTCAAGGCCGGTGGCAAGGTGGTGAAGAACGTCACCGGCTACGACCTGATGAAGCTGATGGCCGGGTCGTGGGGCACGCTGGCGATCCTCACCGAGGTGACGATCAAGGTGGTGCCGGCGCCGCGCACCGAGACCACGCTGATGCTGTTCGGCCTGCCCGACGTCCGCGCCGCCGAGGCCATGGGCCTCGCCATGAACGGGCCGTTCGAGGTGTCCGCTGCCGCGCATCTGCCGGCGTTCGCCGCCCACGCCCGGCCGCTGAAGGCCGAGATGGCGGTCACCGCCCTGCGGCTGGAGGGGTTCGAGGCCTCGGTGGCGGCGCGGGTCGACGCGCTGGCGCTCGCGCTGAAGGGCTATGGTCGCATCGACGCCGTGGACCGCGACCACTCCCGGGATTTCTGGAGCCAGGTCCGCGAGGTCGAGGCGTTCGCCGGCGACCCCCGGCCCCTGTGGCGGTTGTCGCTGCCGCCGGCCGTCGGTTGGCGCGGGCCGCACGGATTGCCGGGCGACGCGATCTACGACTGGGCCGGCGGCCTGGCCTGGCTGCTGACGGACGAGCCGGAGGAGAAGGTGCGGGCCGTGACGCGCGACCTGGGCGGCCACGCTCTGTGCCTGCGCGGCGCCCCCGCGTTCGGCGGGCGCGAGGGTCCGCTGGGCGCGCTGCAGGACCGGGTGAAGGCCGCCTTCGACCCGCTGGGCGTGCTCAACCCCGGCCGCATGGACGGCGGCGCATGAGGACCAGCTTCACCGCCGACCAGCTCGCCGATCCGGAGATGGCCGCCAGCGCCGGCGCGATCCGCAAGTGCGTCCACTGCGGCTTCTGCACCGCCACCTGCCCGACCTACGTCCTGCTGGGCGACGAGCGCGACAGCCCGCGCGGCCGCATCGAGCTGATCCGCGAAATGCTGGAGGCCGGCGGCCCGCCCGCGCCCAGCACCGTCACCCATATCGACCGCTGCCTGTCGTGCCTGGCCTGCACCACAACCTGTCCGTCGGGCGTGGACTACGCCCAGCTCATCGACCACGCCCGCGCCCACATCGA
Organism: Alphaproteobacteria bacterium; assembly: GCA_018821435.1. GTDB lineage: Bacteria > Pseudomonadota > Alphaproteobacteria > Caulobacterales > Caulobacteraceae > Phenylobacterium. Next base: position 3,119 of record JAHJME010000023.1, on the reverse strand, counting down.
GACCCACCACGTCCGGCCCTGGCCCGAGCGGCTGCTGCGGATGCTGATCCCGGCGATCCTGACCCGGCCGAAGCGGTTGGCGGCGGCGTTGACCCTGGGCCGTCTGGCGCGACCGCTAGAGCCGCTGATGCTGCGGCTCAAGCTCACGCCGCTGGCCGCCCTGCTGCGCCTCGTCCCGCCGCCGTCGCCGCGCATCCAGGCCACCCCCACGCGCACGCCCGGCGGCAAGCCCCGGGGCCGCGTCATCCTCCTCCAAGGCTGCGTGGAGCCGGCGATGGCCCCTCAGGTCCGCGCGGCCGCCATCGGCCTGATGACCCGCGCCGGCTACGAGGTCGTGCTGGCGCAAGGCGAAGGCTGCTGTGGCGCGCTCTCCGAACACCTGGGCCGCGCGGACGAGGCCAAGGCCATGGCCCGGACCAACCTCGCCGCCTGGGCGCGCGCCGGGCCGGTCGACGCCATCGTCACCACGGCGGCCGGCTGCGGGACCATGCTGAAGAGCTATCGCCGGCTGGTCGGTGAGAGCGTCCCCGCCCGCGACATCCTCGAATTCATCGCCGAGGTCGGCCTGCCGCCGACGGTGAAGACCCCGCCGCTCAGCGTCGCCTACCACGCGGCCTGCTCGCTGCAGCACGGCCAGCAGATCAAGGCCGCCCCGCCGCGCCTGTTGGCTGAGGCCGGGTTCGAGGTGCGCACGATCGCCGAGGGCCACCTCTGCTGCGGCTCGGCCGGGGTCTACAACATCCTGCAACCGGAGCTCGCCACCAGGTTGCGCGACCGCAAGGCGGCCAACGTCAACGCCGCCGGCGCGGCGGTGGTGGCGGCGGGAAATGTCGGCTGCATGGCCCAGCTCGCCTCTGTGCTGGACGCCCCCGTCGTCCACCCGGCGGAGCTGCTGGACTGGGCCACCGGCGGGCCGAAACCGGCCGCGCTTCATCACCCTAGGTAGTTCTACGAAGGTAGCCGTACGGAATTTCTGCCACCGCGGCGAAGGTCCAGGTTCAGCTCCAGGCTAAGGGAGACGAACCATGGGTCCGCTGGAACTGAACGCCGGGGTGCTGCTGGGCGCGTTCGGGGTCTATGCCGCCGTCGTGGTCGGCCTGACCCTCTGGAACGCCCTGCAGGACCGCCGGGCCTCAGGCCGCCTCGACGAAGCCGGGCCAGGTGGACATATAGGTCACGAACGCGGGGCCCAGTCCCTCCTTGACCAGGTGCGCGGCCGGCACCGGTAGGGCGATCGGCGTGAACGCCGCGTCGCGGGCCAGCTTTGGGAAGTCGTGGTGCAGGATCGCCGCGCGCCCGATCAGGACATAGTCCGCCCCGTCGTCCAGCAACTGCGACGCCAGCGCCGGCGTGGTGATCTTGCCCGCCACGCCCAGCCGCACATCGCCCCGCTTCAGCTCCGTGAAATAACTCATCAGGCTCTTGCCCTTGAACTCCTCCTCGACCGGCTCCTTGAAGGCGTCCCACAGCGACATGTCGAGGTAGTCGATCCGGCCGTCGGTCAGCACCGACTGCGCCACCTCGACGATCTCCGCCAGCTTCAGGTCGAACCGCTCCGGCGACAGGCGCAGGCCCAGCTGGAAGTCCTTGTTCGTCCGCGCGCGCACCCCGTCGATGATCTCGAAGATGATCCGCGCCCGGTTCTCCACCGAACCGCCGTAGCGATCCTCGCGCCGGTTCAGCTTGGGCGACAGGAACTGGGCCAGGATGTAGCCGTGGGCGCCGTGGATCTCGACGCCGTCGAACCCGGCCCGCTCGGACCGCACCGCGGCAGCCACGAAGTCCTCCACCAACTGCTCCACCTCGCCCAGCGACAGGCCGCGCGCGCCGGTCTCCGGATCGTCGGAGGGGCACACCGACTGGCCGACCAGGTCCTTCGGGCTACGGTTGCCCGCGTGGTGCATCTGCAGCGCCGAGACGCTGCCCGCCGCCTTGATCGCCGTGGCCAGGCGGGTCAGGCCCTCCAGGTGCTGGTCGCCGAACACGCCCAGCTGTCCGGGAAAGCCCTGGCCCACCGCCTGCACGTGCGCCGCGCAGGTCATGGTCAGGCCGAAGCCGCCCTCGGCCCGCTTGGTCAGCCAGTTGAACTCGTCGTCCGACAGCACCCCGTCGGGATGGCTCTGCAGGTTGGTCAGCGGCGCCAGCATGAAGCGGTTTTTCATGGCCGGGCCATGGGTCATCGTCATCGGGGCGAAGAGGTCGGCCAAGGCTAGGGCTCCTGGAAGCAGGTTTCGGCGCGAGCGATACCGGCCTTCCCCCACGTCGCGCAAACCAGCCTTTCTGCAAGGCCTGTGAGGGAGCCCGGCCGTTCGCCGCTCTGCGCGCCGCAGGCGATGTCATTTCGACCACGAACCACACGAACCCCACGAACGGGTTTCACGATCCCTGGCCCCGCCGGCGGCAAGGCCTGTTCGTGTGGTTCGTGGGGTTCGTGGCAGATCTATCGGCGCTGAAGCGTCCTCCAGCTGACCGGCCAATCTACGGATCCGCCGCCACGAAGATCGGCCCGCCGACCACGTCGAACGCGCCGGTGTCCACGCGGCGGATGGCGGTGAGCTGCATCACCGGCGGGTCGCCTGCCACCTTGCCCAGGCGGCTGCCCTGCGGGACCGACAGGCGCGGCCGGTGCTCGCTCGGGACGGCGCGTAACGCCCGCGCGATCTCGGGTCCTAGGGCGTGGAACGGCAGCGGCTCGGGCAGGGTCGCCACCGGCCGCGCGTAGAGCCCCACCATCCAGACCCGGTCGCGCCCGCGCACCACGCCATAGGCCGCGTGGGTGTGGCTGGCGCGGAGCATGTTGCGCCAGTGGCCGGGGCTCTCGCGCCAGCGCTCCACCAGCTGCGTCGTACTGGCCGGCGGGCCGGGCGCGCGGTGATAGGCGATGTTCTCGGACGGCGAGCCGATGGTGGTCCGGCCCAGCAGCCAGAAGCGGTGGCTGGGGTCGAATCCCTCCGGCGACAGGTGCTCCACATAGGCCCGCGCGGCCAGGTCCCCGGCATGGGCGCGAGCCGCCGCGGCCAGCTCCGCGTGCCAGGCCACGGGCGGGGCGCCGGCCGCCCGGCGCTCGGTGTTGGTGGCGTCGAACGCGGCGTGGGCGGCGGGATCGTCGAACCGCTGGC
>JAHJME010000022.1 GCA_018821435.1 Alphaproteobacteria bacterium | reverse complement strand
GGCCGCGCAGACCGCGCGCTCGGCCGCGCTCGCCACATTGCCGGGCGCCAGCAGGTCGCGGGCCTGCCGCGCCAGGTCGCCGGCGATCTTCGCCGTCTCGGCCTCGGAGGCGCGCGCCGCCAGCAGGGGCCCAGCGCAGGCCAGGTTGAACACCCGGCGCGCCATGACCTCCGGCGACCAGGCGAACGCGTTCCACTTCCCGAACAGCCGCCGCCACTCCAGTACCAGGCGCAACGCCTCGGCCGCGCCCTCCGGCCCGGCGGCGATCAGGTCGGGCAGCCAGTCGAACCGGTGCAGGGCCTCGGCGAACGCCCGGCTCGGGCTGGCCCGGTCCCACGGATTGCCGCGCACCCCCACCACCAGGGTCTCGCCCCGCAGCACGAAGGCGCCCATCAGCGCGGCGCGGCCGACCTCGGCGTTGGCGGGCCTGAAATCCTTCGGCTGCAGGCCAAAGCCGGTGGGGCGCGGGCGCGCCGTCAGCCAGCGATAAGGTCCGGCGCCGCGCCACTCCTCGGCCAGGATGCGTCCGGCGCCCACGACCAGGGCGCGGACGACGTGGCGGCCGGGGAGACGTGGCGCGCGGAGCCCGGCCAACGGCGGCGCTCAGCCCCGCAGGGCGGCGATATTGGCGGCGTAACGCTCCGCCCCGCCGCGGAAGACGGCGGTTCCGGCCACCAGGGCCGTGGCCCCCGCGGCGATACACAGGGGGGCGGTTTCCGGCGTCACGCCGCCGTCCACCTCGAGGGGGATGTCGCGGCCCTCGGCGTCGATCATCTTGCGCAGCGCCTCGATCTTGCGGAGCTGCGAATGCATGAACGTCTGGCCGCCGAAGCCCGGGTTGATCGACATGACGAGGATCAGGTCCACCTCGTCCATCATCCACTGGATCACCGACGGGTCCGTGGACGGGTTGAACACCACGCCGGCCTTCGCCCCCAGCTTGCGGATCTGCTTCAGCGTGCGGTTCAGGTGCGGCCCCGCTTCGGGGTGGACGCTGATGTAGTCGGCCCCCGCCGCGCGGAACGCCTCCAGGTAGGGGTCGGCCGGCGAGATCATCAGGTGGACGTCGAAGGGGATCTTGGCGTGCGGGCGCAGCGCCTTCACCACGTCGGGCCCGATCGTGATGTTCGGCACGAAGTGGCCGTCCATGACGTCCACGTGGACCCAGTCGGCGCCGGCGGCCTCGATGGCCGCCACCTCTTCGCCCAGGCGCGCGAAATCCGATGCGAGGATCGAGGGGGCGATGATGGTCCGTCCAGCCATGCTCCCGCTTAGCCTGATGCGGGGCTCACTGCCAATCGCGGCTGTCGGCCAGGACCTTCAGAACCTGTGGGAGCTTGGCGTAGCGCCGCTTCAGCCGGGTTTCTTCCCGCTCGACGGTGTCGCAACGCAGGTCGCGCAGGGCGGCGTTGATCTCGCGCTTGCGGGCCCGGTCATAGGGCTCCTCGCCGGCCCAGTGGTCGCAGTTCAGCCGCCGGTCGATCAGCACGCGCACCTCGCGTGGCAACGGCCCGTACGCCGCCGCCTGCGGATAGCCCGTCAGGTCGCCCAGCTGCACGGCCAGGGCCAGCGCGATGGCGATCATCCGGCCTTCCTCATCCGCGCCACATAGAAGCCGTCCGTCCCGCCCTCGCGGTGATGCGGCAGGATGCGCAGCGTGCCGTCGGGCCGCAGGCTGCCCTCGGGCGCGCCGCCCTCGCCGGCCGTCATCGGCTCCAGGGCGAAGCCGCCGGTGCGCGACAGGAACGCCGCGACCTGGTTCTCACCCTCTTCCCATTCCAGCGAGCAGACGCAGTAGACCAGCTGGCCGCCCGGCTTCACCCGGCGCGCGGCCGAGTCCAGCAGCTTAGACTGGACGGCGGCCAGCTTGGGCACGTCGGCCGGGCTCGCCACCCACAGCACATCGGGGTGGCGGCGGAACGTGCCGGTCGCCGAGCACGGCGCGTCCAGCAGCACGGCGTCGAACGTGCGGCTGTCGTTCCACTCGGCGGCGTCGGCGACCACCATCTCGGCGCCCAGGCCGGTTCGCATCAGGTTCTCCGACACGCGCTTGATGCGGCCCGCCGAGCGGTCGATGGCGGTGACCTTCGCGCCGGCGGCGGCCAGTTGCAGCGTCTTGCCGCCCGGCGCGGCGCACATGTCCAGCGCCGTCTTGCCGGGCTGCACGTCCAGCAGGCGGGCCGGAACCGCGGCCGAGGCGTCCTGCACCCACCAGCGGCCGTCGCTGAAACCGGGCCAGGCCGAAACCTCGCCCTTCAGGCCCACCCGCAGGCTGCCGCCGGGCAGGGCCTGGGCCTCCAGTTCGCCCGCCAGGTCGCCGACCTCGCCCTGGACGGTCAGGTCGGTGGCCGGTTCCGCGCCGATCTGGGCGGCGATGGCGGTCGCGGCCTCTTCGCCATAGGCCGAGCGCCAGCGCGCCTGCAGCCAGGTAGGGGCCATCAGCGAGGGATCGTTCAGGTCCGGCGGCTCGCGGTCCAGGCCGCGCAGCACCGCGTTGACCAGGCCCTTGAACGGCAATCCGCCCTTCTGGGCCGCCGCCAGATCGACGGTCGCGCCCACGGCGGCGTGGGCCGGGGTCTTCAGCACCAGCAGCTGGGCGGCGCCCAGACGCAGGACGTGGACGATGTTTTCCGGCGGCGGCTTCTTCAGCCGCGCCTGCAGCGCCGTGTCGATCGGACCCAGCCAGCGCAGGGTGGCCATCACCAAGGCGCGGGCGAACGCCCGGTCGCGCGGCGGCAGGGCGGCCAGCGCGGGATGGTTCAGCCCCTCGTCCAGCCCCGCCCGCCGCGACAGGGCGGTGGTCAGCAGGTCGAGGGCGGCGGCGCGGGCCGGCAGGCCACGGATGTCGTTGTTTTCGGGATCGGTCGCGTTCACGGCGGCGGCTTGGCCTCTTGGGCGCGGCCGCGCAAGGGATTAGATGAAGCCCATGGCCGATCTCCCCCCCAACGCCGCCCCCGGCAAGGACCTCTCCCCCGCCGCGATCCGCGCCCTGGAAGAGGCCGCCCAGCGCCACGCCGCCGAAGCGGACGCCGCCGCCCTCCCGCCCGAAGACGGCGGCCCCAAAGGCCCCGAACCGACCCGCTTCGGCGACTGGGAACGCAAAGGCATCGCGGTCGACTTCTAACGGCGCGAAGCCGTGAAATTGCTCCCCCGTCGGGGGAGCTGTCGGCGACTGCCGACTGAGGGGGTCCTCAACGGGCGTGGGCGACCCCCTCCGGCGCTTCGCGCCACCTCCCCCGAAAGGGGAGGAATGTGCTCAGCTAAATCCCCGCCATCTCCCCGGCCACGCGCCGCGCGGCGGCTTCCGGGTCGTTGGCCGCCGTGATCGGCCGCCCGCACACGATGTGGCTGGCGCCCGACCGCAAGGCATCGGCCGGCGTCGCGGCGCGCGCCTGATCGTTCTTCGCCGACCAGTCCGGCCGCACGCCCGGCGTCACCACCAGGAAGTCCTTGCCGCCGAGCGCCCGGGCCAGGGCCGCCTCGTGCGGGCTGGCGATCACGCCGTCGCAGCCGGTGGCGATCGCCTGGTGGATGCGGCGCTCGACCAGGGCGCGGGCGGTCTCGTGATAGCCGGTGTCGATCAGGTCCTCGTCGGTCAGGCTGGTCAGGACCGTCACCGCCAGGATCTTCAGGTCCGACTTGCCCTTGCCGCGCACCGCCGATGCCATCACCTGCGGCTCGCCGTGGACGGTCAGGAAATCGCAGCCCGATCCGGCCAGCACGGCGGCGGCCCGCTGCACCGTGGTGCCGATGTCGTGCAGCTTCCAGTCCAGGAACACCTGCTTGCCGGCCGCCTTCAGCTCGCGGGCCAGGGTCATGCCCTCGCCGCCGGCGAACAGCTCCAGCCCCACCTTGTAGAAGGAGACCGCGTCGCCCAGGGCCTCGACCATGGCCCGCGCCTCTTCGACCGAGGGCAGGTCCAGCGGAATGATCAGGCGGGGGTCGGCCTTGACGGGAGATTGCGCAAGCGCGGCTTCGGCGGCCATGGTTTTTGGCTCCGGCTGGGCGGCGGGGTGGTCCGCCGTCATCGATTTGGGCTAAGACCCTGAAATGAGCCAGGCCGAGTTCGCGGTCAACTTCTTCGTGGCGCTCTTCGCGCTGCTGGATCCGGTCGGCAACGTCCCGCTGTTCGCGGCGGCTACCGCTGGCGCGAAATCGCGCGATCGCGCCTGGATCGCGCTCTACATCTCGCTGTTCGTCCTGGGCTTCCTGACCTTCTTCTACTTCACGGGCCTCAGCCTGCTGGAGTTCTTCGGCATCTCGCTGCCCGCCTTCCGGATCGCCGGCGGCATCATCCTCTTCCTGCTCGGGCTCGAAATGGCCCGCGACGACTTCACCGCCACCTACGCCGAGGCGGCCGAAGCGCCGGTGACCTCGGGCCGCGCCTATGTCCGCAAGCGATTCGAGCGGATGATCGTGCCGTTCGCCATGCCGCTGCTGATCGGCCCCGGCGCGATCTCCAGCGTCGTCATCTACGCCAGCCAGGCGCGCCAGTTCGGCATGCAGGGCGCGTTCGTCGGCGTCGGCGTGATCAGCGCCGTGGCGCTGGCCACCCTGCTGTCGTTCCTGGCGACGCCGATCATCACCAAGCTGCTGGGCCGCATCGGCCTGACCATCGTGGTCCGCGTCCTGGGCCTGATCCTCTGCGCCCTGGCCATCCAGTTCATCCTGGCCGGCTTCGCGGAGAGCACCACGGGCTTCATCCGCCCCGGCGTGGCAAACCCGTACGGGCATTAGCGCCCCAATTCCTCCCCCATCGGGGGAGGTGGCGCGAAGCGCCGGAGGGGGTCACCCCCGGCCGTTGAGAACCCCCTCAGTCGGCCTTCGCCGACAGCTCCCCCAACGGGGGAGCAACTACAGCTTTCTGAACCGACTTCCCTGCGACGCCATCAGCGCCAGCGCCCAGTCGTCCGGGATCGCCTTGGCCAACGCCGCGATGGCCTTGCTGGGCGCCCCGGGCACGCAGATCGCGCGATTGGCCTCCATCGCCTCGTAGCCGGCGGCCGCCACCTCGTCGGCGCCCATCCACAGCCAGGCCGGCGTCGAGGAACTGGCCAGCTCCCGCGTGCCGTTGGCGTCGTGGAACTCGGAATAGGTGAATCCCGGGCACAGCGCCGAGACATGCCCCCCGTCACCCGCCACTTCCAGGTGCAGGCTCTGGGAGAACCGCACCAGGAACGCCTTCGACGCCGCGTACAGCGTGTGCCCCGCCGCCGCCGGGATCAGCCCGGCCAGGGAGGCCACGTTGACGATCCGGCCGAACTTGCGCTGCTGCATCCCGGCCAGCACCCGGTGCGCCAGCTCGCAGGGGGCGGTGGTCATCACCTGGATGAACGCCGCCTGGTCCTTCCACAGCGTGTCGCCGTAGACGCCGGGCAGGCCGTAGCCGGCGTTGTTGATCAGGCAGTCCACCGTGCGGCCATGCGCGGTCAGGTGGTCCAGGATCGTCCCCGGCGCCTCCGGCTCGGTCAGGTCGGCCGCCACCGTCAGGGTCTCGACGCCGTAGCGCAGGCGGATTTCCTCGGCCAGGGCGTCCAGCCGCTCGATCCGCCGGGCGGTCAGCGCCAGGTCGTAGCCGTGGCTGGCCAATATGCGGGCAAAGGCTGCCCCGATCCCCGCCGAAGCGCCGGTCACCAGCGCCAGTTTTCGATCCATTTCCGCCCCTCGATACAGCCCGCTGAAACTACGGCGGACATTGATCCGTTCAAGGCGCAAGCTGGGCTGCGACATCCCTGACCGGCGTCATCCGATTGTATGGCGTACGGATTGGGTGTATCGCGCCCGCCGCGACGGCATCGGGCCGGCCATGGGAGCCTCGCTTGGGTTTCCCGGAGATAATGGATGGCTGATCAAGCCGTCGACGCTCAAAAGGCGTCCGAAGACCCGTCGCATTCGCCACACAAGGAAGGATTCTGGGCGCTGGCGCTCGGGTCCATCGGTGTGGTCTTCGGCGATATCGGGACCAGCCCGCTCTACGCCATGCGCGAGGCCCTGGGCCACAGCAAGGGCGGCGGCGGCGGCGAGGAAGCGGTGCTGGGCGTGGTCTCGCTGATCACCTGGGCGCTGATCCTCATCGTGACGATCAAGTACGTCGTCTTCCTGATGCGCGCCGACAACAAGGGCGAAGGCGGCACCCTGGCGCTGATGGCGCTGGCCCAGCGGGTCAGCCCCGGCGGCCGCTCGCGGATCATCTTCTTCCTGGGCGTGCTGGGCGCGGCGCTGTTCTACGGCGACGGGATCATCACGCCGGCCGTCTCGGTGATGAGCGCGGTCGAGGGCGTAAAGCTAGCGCCCGGCATGGGCGCACACCTGGACCAGGGGATGGTGCAGGCGATCTCGGCCGGCATCCTGATCGGACTGTTCCTGGTCCAGTCCCGCGGCACGGCCATGGTGGCCAAGTTCTTCGGCCCGATCACCGCCCTCTGGTTCCTCACCCTCGCGGGCCTGGGCCTCTATCACATCGCCGACGACATCTCGATCCTGCGGGCGCTGTCGCCGCACTTCGGCGTCGTCTTCCTGATCGACAACGGCTTCCTGGGCTTCGTGATCCTGGGCAGCGTGTTCCTGGCGGTCACCGGCGCCGAGGCGCTCTACGCGGACATGGGCCACTTCGGGAAGAAACCGATCCAGGCCGCCTGGCTGATCATCTGCCTGCCCTGCTTGCTGCTGAACTACTTCGGCCAGGGCGCCCTGGTGCTGTCCGACCCGTCCGCGCGGCTGAATCCGTTCTTCCGCATGATCCCGGAGATCGCCTACTGGCCGGTGCTGGGGCTGGCGACCGCCGCCGCCATCATCGCCAGCCAGGCGGTGATCACCGGCGCCTTCTCCATGACCCAGCAGGCCGTGTCCCTGGGCCTGTTCCCGCGCATCGACATCCGTCGGACGTCCGAGACCCAGGCCGGCCAGATCTATGTGCCGCAGGTGAACAGCTTCCTGCTGGTCGGGGTGCTGGCGCTGATCGTGCTGTTCAAGAACTCGTCGAACCTGGCGTCGGCCTACGGCATCGCGGTCACCGGCTCGATGTTCGTGGACACGCTGCTGTTCTTCTACATCGTCCGCTACATGTGGAAGCGGCCGCTCTGGCAGGCCGTGGCGGCCTCGTCGATGTTCGGCGTCCTGGACGTGGTGTTCATCACCTCCAACCTGCTGAAGTTCTTCCACGGGGCGTGGCTGCCGCTGGCCATGGGCGGCTGCCTGATCGTGGTGATGTGGACCTGGAACCGCGGCGCGCAGATCCTCACCGAGAAAACCCGGCGCGATTCCGTCAGCCTCACCGAGCTGGCCGACATCCTGAAGGCCCGCGCGCCCCACCGCGCGCCCGGCACGGCGATCTTCCTGACCAGCGATCCGGACACCGCCCCCGTCGCCCTGATGCACAACCTCAAGCACAACAAGGTGCTGCACGAGAAGAACATCATCCTCAGCGTCACCACCGCCGAGACACCCCGGGTCAGCGATGAGAACCGGGTGCGGATCGAGCCGGTGAACGACGACTTCAAGAAGGTGATCATCGGCTACGGCTTCATGGAAAGCCCCAACATCCCCAAGGCCCTGGGCCTGTGCCGCAAGCAGGGGCTGAAGTTCGACATCATGGCGACCAGCTTCTTCCTAGGCCGCCGAAGCGTTGTCCCGTCCGCCCAGTCGGGGATGCCGCTCTGGCAGGACAAGCTCTTCATCTTCCTGATGAAAAACGCCGCCAACCCCACCGACTTCTACAAGATCCCTCCCGGCCGCGTGGTCGAGATGGGGACTCAGGTCACCGTCTAGATGCTCACCGCCCTGCACTTCATCGCCGATGGCCTCTGGATCGTTGCCATGGCCCTGATCGCCTCCACCAGCCAGGGTGCGCTGAAGCGCGTGCCGGCCGACGCGAAGATGCCCATGCAGTGGGGCAAGGACGGCAAGCCGACCTGGCGTCTGTCGCGCAACGTGGCCCTGGGCTGGATGTTCGGCCTGCCCCTGGTCGTCGGCCTGGGGCTCTCGGCCCTCTCGCGGCTGGCGGTCCACGACGCCCAGTCGGCGGTGATCCTGTTCCTGATGCGCACGCTGCTGGCCGCCCTGTTCGCCGTCGTCTGCCTGACATGGCTTCGCGGCAGTCTGCGTACGCTCGAGGACGAGGGCGTCGTTATCCCTTGAACCCTCGGCTCGCGTGCCCTTTAAGGCGCGCGACTTTTCTTCCTCTCTCCGAAGGCTCCCGCACTCCCATGGCCGACATCAAGAAGGTCGTCCTCGCCTATTCGGGCGGGCTCGACAGCTCCACCATCGTCAAGTGGCTGCAGACCGAACTGGGCGCGGAGGTCGCGACCTTCACCGCCGACCTCGGTCAGGGCGAAGAGGTCGAGCCGGCCCGCGCCAAGGCCATCACCCTGGGCGTGAAGCCGGAGAACGCCTTCGTCGAGGACGTGCGCGAGGAGTTCGTCCGCGACTACGTCTTCCCGATGTTCCGCGCCAACACGGTCTATGAGGGCCAGTACCTGCTGGGCACCTCGATCGCGCGGCCGCTGATCGCCAAGAAGCAGATCGAGATCGCCTATTATGCGCTCGAGCCCGACATCCAGGTCGTGGCCCCCTGGCGCGAGTGGGACTTCAAGAGCCGCGAGGCCCTGCTGGACTTCGCCGAGAAGCACCAGATCCCGATCACCAAGGACAAGCGCGGCGAGGCGCCCTTCAGCGTCGACGCCAACCTGCTGCACTCGTCGTCCGAGGGTAAGGTGCTGGAGGACCCGGCGGTCGAGGCCCCCGAGTTCGTCCACATGCGCACGCTCTCGCCGGAGGCCGCGCCGGACAAGCCCACCGTCTTCACCATGGACTTCGAGCGCGGCGACCCCGTCGCCATCGATGGCGTGGCCATGTCGCCGGCGACCCTGCTGACCAAGCTGAACCAGCTCGGCCACGATAACGGCATCGGCCGCCTGGACCTGGTCGAGAACCGCTACGTCGGGATGAAGTCGCGCGGCGTCTACGAGACCCCCGGCGGCGCCATCCTGCTGCATGCCCACCGCGGAATCGAGTCCATCACCCTGGACCGGGGCGCCATGCACCTGAAGGACGAGCTGATGCCGAAGTACGCATCGCTCATCTACAACGGCTTCTGGTTCGCCCCCGAGCGCGAGATGCTGCAGGCCGCCATCGACTACAGCCAGCAGAAGGTCACCGGCCAGGTCCGGGTGAAGCTCTACAAGGGCGGCGTCACCATCATCGGCCGCACCAGCCCCTACTCGCTGTACGACCAGGAGCTGGTCACCTTCGAAGAGGGCAAGGTCGCCTACGACCACCGCGACGCGGCGGGCTTCATCAAGCTCAACGCGCTGCGCCTGCGGGTCGCGGCAAAGCGCGACAAGCTGACCGGCGGCTAGCCTCCACGCCACTGCCGACGAGATGGCCCCGCGCGCTCCGGCCCGCGGGGCTTTTTCATGCCCGAACCGCCGCCAGCAACACTACGATACGATCCAGACACGTTCGGTACACACGACGTCACGAACAAGATAACAGTCGTGACAATTAGGTCATGGCGCGGGTCCGCAAGTCTTGCGGGCGGCCGTTATGCCTATCCTGTACGCATCCCCCCGCTACCTTGGCCCCGCTGACTTCGAACGACGGGGCTGGGACCAACCCGGAACACTGATCGACGGAGCGGTAGGAAGGAGTTGAACCAAAGGAATGGGGATACTCCAAGATGCGTTGCCTGGTTTTCACTGCCGCCGCCCTGCTATTGGCGGCCACCTCCGCTCACGCCCAAGAGGCGGCAGAGGGTCCGTTCACGGTCTCCGGCTCGTTCGCGCTGGTGTCCGACTACCGCTTCCGTGGCGTCTCGCAGACGGATGAGGAAATGGCGCTGCAAGGCGGCGTCACCGTCGCCCACGCGAGCGGCTTCTACGCCGGGACCTGGGCGTCGAACCTGGCCGGCTGGGGCACCTTCGGGGGCGCCAATATCGAGCTGGATCTGTTCGGCGGCTATAAGTTCGAACTCACCAACGGCGTCGCCATCGACGCAGGCCTGCTCTGGTACTTCTATCCGGGCGGCGCGGACGATACGTCCTTCGCCGAGCCCTATGTGAAGGTCAGCGGCACGGTCGGCCCGGCGTCGGTCCTGGCGGGCGTGGCCTATGCGCCGAAGCAGAAGGCCCTGGGCAATTTCTCCGCCACCCCGCAAAGCCGCGGCCAGAAGCAAGACAACCTCTACATCTGGGGCGACGTCAGCGGCACGGTTCCCGGCACGCCGGTGATCCTCAAGGCGCACCTGGGCTATTCCGACGGCAACCCCGGCCTGGGGCCCAACGGGACCAGCGTCGCGCCGACTGGCAAGTACCTGGACTGGATGATCGGCGCCGATGTGCCGGTCGGTCCGATCACCCTGGGCGTCGCCTACATCGACACCGATATCAGCCGTTCGGAGTCGGCCTATCTCTTGCCGAACTTCTCGAACTCCAACGGCAGCTCGATCGCTGACAGCAAGGTCGTATTCTCTCTCACGGCGGCTTTCTGAAAGCGCGACGGGCCGCAGTCCGACAGCTGCGGCCCGTCAACTTTCCAATCGATTGTAAGGATACTGGTCGCGGATCTCGGCCTGGAAGAACCGGCCCTTGCTGTCCGCGTCGAGGAACGAGCGGCAGACTTCGCCGGGCACGCCGACGTACAGGTAGCGCTCGCCGCTGCTGAACCGGACGAACAGCTTGTCGTGAACCTCGTCGTAGTCGATGGCCTGGATGGCGGCGGAATCGACGTCCATGGGTGGTGCTCCCAACGGGTCTGGCGCTCCTAGAACGCACGACGGGATCGTACCGGTTCCCCCGGCTCTCAGAAGGCGCCACTCTCCCCGCAACGGCGGCGCTTGTTCGCCGGTTGTCGAGGAAGCCCCGGATGCAGTCCCACGCCTATGTCGCCATCGTCAGCCTGCTGGCCCTGCTGACCTATTTCTGGATGAGCCTGCTGGTCGGCCGCGCGCGCGGCAAGTCCGGGATCAAGGCGCCCGCCATGACCGGCGACCCGGTGCTGGAGCGCACGATCCGCGTCCACTACAACACCCTGGAATGGCTGCCGCTGCTGCTCGTGCCGATGTGGCTGTTCGCCATCTATTGGAACGACAACATCGCCGCGGCGCTGGGCCTGGTCTGGATCGCCGGACGCATCCTCTACGCCCTGGGCTACATGGCCGATCCGGCCAAGCGCGAGGTCGGCTTCATGATCCAGGCGCTGGCCGTGGCCGTGCTGCTGTTTGGCTCGCTGGGCCGCCTGGTCTATGTGCTGGCGATCACGGGCGCCTGATGCCGGGCAACCACAATTGCGGCAAGGTGTTGTGATGCTTACATCCGCGTGGATGGGGACGTCTGAGTTCGAGACCGGAAAATGCTAAAGAAGTCAGCCGCCTTACTTGTCGCCGTCGCCCTGTCCGCAGGGCTCGCGGCCTGCGCCACGTCCACGCCCTATCAGCCCAACGTCAAGGGCCAGTCCGCCGCCGGGGGTTACTCCGAGGTGCGGCTGGAGCCGAACCGGTATCGGGTCAACTTCATGGGCAACTCCCTGACCAGCCGCGAGACCGTGGAGGGCTACCTGCTCTTCCGCGCCGCCGAGCTGACCATCGAGAGCGGCTACGACTGGTTCGCCGTCGTCGACCGCGACACCGACAAGCGCACCCAGTCCTACGTCGAGCCCGATCCCTTCTACCGCCCCTGGTACGGATCGTACGGCTTCTGGCGCCCGTCGTGGCGCTACTACGGGCGCGGCTTCGGCTGGCGCGGCTGGGACCCCTTTTGGGGCGACCCCTTCTGGAGCGATCGCGTCGACGTCCGCACCGTCGAGCGCTACGAGGCCTCCGCCGAGATCGTCATGCAGAAGGGCGCCAAGCCCACCGACGACGTGAAGGCCTTCGACGCCCGCGCGGTGATCGAGAACCTCAAGCCCCGGGTCCAGTACCCCACCCCCAAGAGCTAGCCGGCCGGGCCGCCACGCAAGTGGCGGCCTTTCCGTAGGGCCGGATTCACGCGTCCGAGGCCGACGCCGCACCCAGGGTCGCGGCGGCCCGTCGCATGTCGACGATCTCCAGCTTTTACGCCCTGACGTCCGCCGCCCCCGAACAGGGGGTTAAAGCGCGGATCGGACAGGGGAAACTCATGCCCCCGCCGCTGAATCCGACGTCTTCGACGCATTGCCTCTCGCGTCCAAGCGGGGCCGCGCAACGAATAGAGGGGAAACGTCGTGAATCCACCGTAACGCACGTCGCAAAGCGCTGGTGTTTGGGATTTTTGGGGTATTCTGTGCCGGTTGGGCTGGAGGGTAGCTGTATGCGTAGGGCGTCGTCGTCGCCTGGCGCCGATCGTGGACCGAAGATGCGCTGGAAAGCCGTCTTCGCCGCCGTCGTCATCAACGTCGCCGTGGTCAACGGCGCCTGGGCCGCGCAGCGCGTGGCCCTGATCATCGGCGTCGCCAAGTACGACAAGGTCCCCCCGCTGGCGAACCCCGCCAAGGACGCCAAGCTGGTGCAGGCCACCCTGCAGAAGCTGGGCTTCCAGGTGAAGGTGCTGACCGACCCAACCCGCACCCAGCTCATCGAGGGCCTGGGCGAGTTCGAGGAGGCCGCCAAGGGCTCCGAGGCCGCGGTGATCTACTACGCCGGCCACGGCGCCATGATCGACGGCGTGAACTACCTGCTGCCCAAGGACGCCGTCAGCACCAACAAGTCCGCGCTGACCGGCACCGCCGTGGAATCCGCGCGCCTGGGCCAGTCGCTGATGGGCGCCAAGTCGGTGCGCCTGATCATCCTGGACGCCTGCCGCAACAACCCCACCGCCACCCGCAGCATCGGCGGTAACAGCCGTGGCCTGACCCGCGAGACCGGCCCCACCAGCGTGGCGGTCGTCACCCTCATGGCCGCCGGCCCGGGCCAGGTGGCCCAGGACGGCGCGGCCGGCGCCGCCAACAGTCCCTTCGCCATCGCCCTGACCCAGGGGATGACCCGACCCGGCGTCACCGTCGGCGAGCTGCCCAGCTACGTTCAGGCCGAGGTCGAGCGGATGACCGAGGGCGAGCAGACGCCCGACCTGCAAGGCATCTGGCCCAACGTCCACTGGTCGTTCGACCCCAACCCCCCGAAGCTGGCGGCGGCGGCCGCGCCGGGCGCGGACGTCACCAAGATCAAGTGGGAGAAGGACCAGGTCTTCTGGACGTCCATCAAGGACTCCGACGATCCGGCCGACTTCAAGGCCTACATGGACGCCCAGGATCGGGGCGAGATCACCGGGTCGTTCCGCAAGCTGGCCTCGAACCGCATCCGCGCGCTGGACAAGCTGCCGGCCGGCTCGTTCCAGGTGGCCTCCCGCTCGGCCCAGCCGGGCCAGGAGCTGGTGGTCACGGCCCGCGAGTCCTTCGCCCGTGGCGACTACGCCTCGGCCGCGCGCGACTGGAACACCGCCGCCAAGTCCGGCAACGGCGCGGCCATGTACAACCTCGGCGTCATGTCGCTGACCGGCAAGGGCGCGCCCAAGGATGTCGCCGCGGCCGCCAAGTGGTTCAAGGCCTCGGCCGACGCCGGCCACTCGGGCGGCATGGTCAACTGGGCGCTCTGCCGGCTGAACGGTTTCGGCGCGCCCAAGGACGAGGCCGACGGCTTCCGCTGGCTGCAGAAGGCCGCCGACAAGGGCTCGGCCAACGCCATGGGCATGCTGGCCGAGGCTTATCTGCGCGGACGCGGCGTGAGCCAGGACGCCCGCCAGGGCGCCGGCTGGCTGCAGAAGGCCGTGGACGCCGGCGACGGCCCCTCCATCGCCCAGCTCGCCGACCTCTACGACAAGGGCCAGGGCGTGGGCCGCGACCCCCGCCGCGCCTTCACCCTCTACGAACGCGCCGCCGTGGCCGGCGACACCGACGCCATGGTCCACCTGGGCTATGCCTACGAAGACGGCGAGGCGGTCCGCAAGGACGAGATCCAGGCCGCCACCTGGTACCAGCGCGCCGCCGAGGCCGGGAACAGCGAGGGCATGTCCAGCCTGGCCGTCATGCTGGAGAACGGCGCCGGCCTGCAGCAGGATTACGGGCGCGCCGCAGAATACTACCGGTTGGCCGCAAACGCGGGTGACGCGCGGGGCTATCTCGGCCTAGGCAGCATGACCGCGCGCGGCGCGGGCCTGCGCGCCAATCCGGCGGAAGCGGTGCGGCTGTTCCAGGCCGCGGCCGACCGTGGCAGCGCGCTGGCCATGCGCAACCTGGGCATCATGTACGAGACCGGGCAGGGCGTGCGCGCCGACCGGAAGAAGGCGATCGACTACTACCGCAAGGCGCTTGCGGCCGGGGACCAGGACGCGCGGAGCGAACTGGATCGGCTGGGGGCCGGCGTTTAAGGCACGACGGGGGACGACCATGGATACGCTTCGCAACTCACGCCGCCTGCGAATGGCGGTCAGCGCGGTGGCGCTGCTCAGCCTCACCGTCCAGCCGGTGATGGCGCAGAGCAAGGGCGGCAAGGACGCGATCCTCAACGCCTGCGCGCCGCAGCGCGAGCCGCTGCAGAAGCTCGACAAGGAATACACCGACCTCAAGAAGTCGAAGATGAGCGCCGCCATCGGCGAGGGCATCAAGTCCGGCGCCATGGTGCTGGGCAAGGCCGTGATGAGCGGCGGCATCCCCCTGGGTCGTGGCGGCGGCGGGGGGGGCTTCGGCAGCGCCATGGGCGGCATGAGCGGCCTGATGGGCGGCGTGGCCAACATGGCGATGCAGAGCGCGGCCCAGCAGCAGGCCGGCGGCGGCGGCGCTCCGCCCGCCGCGGCCTCGATGATGTTCGGCCAGGACATGCTGTCCGGCGCCATGGGCCTGAACGTGCCCGGCGTCAGCGGCTATGGCGGCTTCGGCGGGAGTGGCGGCGACAACGTGAAGGCCTATGCCGCCCTGGCGGTGCTGGTGGCCATCGTCGCCACGGCCGACGCCTATGCCAAGCTCAAGGAACAGGAAGCCGGCGGCGACCTGAAGAAGGCCTCGTTCAACATCGACCAGGACGCCGGCCGCCAGCTGGCCGTCAGCCGCTCCATCGTCGACAGCGGCAGCTCGCTGGTGGAGTGCCGCTCGGCCCAGCTCACCGACATCAACACCCGCCTCGCCGGCGCCAGCAACGACAAGGACCGCAAGGCGATCAAGCGCGAGCGCACCGAGCTGACCAGCGCGCTCAAGAAGGACATCGACCTGACCGGCGGCGTCGTCGACCAGCACGCCAACATGGCCAAGACCTTCACCCAGGGCCGGGCCATGACCGACGGGTCCTCGGAAGCCGACGTGCTGGGCAGCCAGGCGCCCGCCTACGCCACCGCCGCTTCGGTGACCAAGGTCTCCATGCCCAAGGCCGGCGCCCCCGCCCAGGGCCAGCAAGCCGCCCCGGCCGCCGCGCCGCCGCCCGCCCTGGTGACCATCAAGGCCGCCGTGGTCCGATCGGCTCCCGTCGCCTCGGCCGCGCCGGTGAAGAGCCTGCCCGTGGGCAGCGCCGTCCAGGCCAAGTCCGGCGCCGCCGAAGGCGGTTGGTGGGAAGTCGAAGTGGGCGGCCAGACCGGCTACGTCCGCGCCGCCGAGGTGGGTCCGCCCGGCTCGGCTCCGGCCCCCGTCCAGACCGCCGCCAAGGGCGGGAAGGGCAAGGGCGCCGCCAAGGCGCCCCCGCCGCCGCCCGCCCCGGTCGGCCCGACCAACATCCGCGCCTACAACCAGTCCGTCATCGCCGCCCGCGACAACGGCAAGGGCCGGCTCTCCACCCTGATGACCGACATCCAGGCCGCCGAACGCAAGGACTCGATCTTCTACGCCCTGCTCTCGAACTTCGGGTTGGGGTAGGCCCCCGCCTATCCGCCTCCCCTTCGCTCGTCATCCCCGGGCTTGTCCCGGGGACCCAGAAGCACCGAGGGTTTGAGATTCACGCGTAACGTCACGGTTGCGGACTTTTCTGCGCCGCCCGCGTGTCTGGATGGCCGGGACAAGCCCGGCCATGACGAACAGAGGAAATTCTAAGCCGCCAGCGCCTCGCGCCGCCTGGTCAGCAGCATCTCCGCGCAGGCGTAGGTGCGGGCGTTGTCCACGTCGATAGCGTGGGCCCCGTCGGCCAGGATCACCGGCTCCACCGTCAGCCGGAACCGCCGCGCCAAGCGCCGGAGCGCGCCCCGCACCGACAGCTGCTTCATCAGCATCAGGGCCAAGGTGATCGGCCCCAGGGCGACGATCATGCGCAGCGGCTTCTTGGCGAACTGGCCGCCGCTGCGGAAGCTCTCGGCCACCCGCATCGCGCTGATACCGCCCAGCGCATAGAGGTTACAGTTCGAGTAGGCCTCGTCCGAGAACCGGTAGAACCGCCGCTGGCCCTCGGGGTGGGCCGCCAGCACCGCCGCCTGGGTGGCCAGCGCCAGGGTCACGTCCGCGCCCGCCGCCAGGGGCGCCAGCACCGCCAGTACGGCGCCAGGCGTCAGCAGCACATTGTCCGAGGTCGTCACCAGCATCGGCTGGTCCACGCCCGCCGCCGCCGCATAGACGCTGTCGGCGAGGTTGTCGGCGGCGTCGACGAAGTCCACCGGCGCCGGCCCCCGCGGCAGGATCGCCTGGATCGCCGCCAGCGTCTGCGGCTCGACCACGATCCGCACCCGGCTGAGCCCCGGCGTGGCGAACAGCGCCTCGACCACGTGGCGGATCAGCGGCGCGCCGGCGATCGCCACCAGGCTCTTGTTGGCCACGCCCGCATCGGCGGCCAGCGGGTCGACGCGGCCCGCGCGCTGGGCGGCCAGCACGATCGCCGTGAACGGCGGGGCGTCAGGCGGCGACATCGATCTTGCGGCCCATCAGACCGTGACGACTCAGGCTCTCGGCCAGAATGGTCTCGATCAGCTCGCCGTGGCTCCAGCCGATCTGGGCGGCGGCCATGGCGATGGTCTTCCGGGACCACAGATTGCAGTTGAGGTTCACTTCCAGGAACTGGATCGCGCCGGTCGCGACATCGATCCTGAACTCGAACCGCCCGTAATCGAATGGCATGAACTCGCGCATCATCTCCCGCGCCCGCGCCTCGACGACGGCCAGCACCTGCGGATCGGTGAGCGGCCGGATCTCATAGGCCTGGCCGGCGCACAGGTTGCGCTTCTCCTGGTAGGTGCGCAGCAGGCCGGGGTCCGCCTGCTCGACGATCTGGGTCGGCAGGATCAGCGGTTCGTCGTCGACGGTGATCACCGAGACCTCGATGTCGTGGCCGGCGATGAAGGGCTCGACGATGGCGTCATGGCCCTCGTCGTGCAGCCGGATCACCGCCTGGCGCACGCCGGCCCAGTTATGGGCGTCCGAGACGCCCCAACTGGCCGAGCTGGCGTTGGGCTTGATCACGAACCGCTCGCCCGCCGGACAGGCCGCCGCCTCGATCGGCGCGCCCTGGCGGAAGATGGCCCAGGGCGCCGTGGGCACGCCCCGCGCCACGGCGGCGCGCTTGGCCAGGTGCTTGTCGTCGGCCAGCCCGCGCAGGATCGGACTGGCGCCCAGGTAGGGCAGGTCCAGCCGCTCGCACAGCAGCGGCAGCAGCATCTCGGAGTTCAGGAAACCGCCACGGTTCAGCAGTGGGAAGACGAAGTCCACCAGCGGCTCGTCGAACAGCACCCGATAGTCGTCGGCCAGCATCAGGTTCAGGCCGATCCCCTCCAGCACCTGGCGCATCTCGCGGTGATAGACCGCGTGCGTGCCGTCTCCGGGGTGCAGGCCGCCCTCCCAGCGGGCGTGCTTGGCGATGAACAGCACCCTCAGCGCGCGCTTGAGGGTCGCCGGGATGGTGCGCGGCGCGGCGTGACGGCTCATCGGAATCTCCCCAGATCCGCAGCCCGGCGCGTGGTCTGCCGACTCAGAGGCGGCGGGCCTTCGCGCCCTCAGTTACCGGTCCGCCGTGACGCCCGCGCTACGGTTTGGTGGCAAGATGATGCGCCAGCAGCGCGCCGTAGCGCCCCTCGCCCAGGCCGCGCCGGGCCGCCCGCTGCGGCATCAGGACACCCGGCTTGCCGTTCCCCTCGATCAGCAGCGGGCCGTCGGGCGTCATCGCCACGTCCCAGCCGATCAGCGCGTAGTCGGCGAAGGCCACGGCGTGCGCACGCACGGCCAACGCCTTCACCGCGTCCCAGTCCGGCAGCGCCCGCCCCGTAACCGGCGCGCCCGTCACCGGATGGACCTCATGGTCGCCGCCGCCATAACCCCGGCAGGCCACGCCCAGGGTCCCGGCCGTCAGGTCCACCGCCGCGATCAACCCGCCGGCCTTCATGTTGTCCACGCGGGCGGTGGGATCGGAGGCGAAGCGGAAGGTGGCGCTGACCACCTCGGGCGCGTCGCCCTCGTCCAGGATCGTCACCACCCGCACGGTCGGCAGGGCGTCCAGGGCCAGGTCGCGCAGCGCCGGATGGATGCCGATCCGGGGCTGGATGACCGTCACGCCGGGTCGGCCGCGCACATGCGGCGGCAACGCGGCCTCCAGCTCTTCCGCGTCGGCGAACGCGCCCAGCACCACGAGGCCGTCTCCGCCTTCGCCGTCCGCCGGCTTGGCGATCAGGGCGCGGCCGGCGGGATCGGCGTGGATCTCCAGGCGGCCCTGGCGCAACACGGCCACGGTCTGCGGGTGCGGCAGGCCCGCCTCGCGGCAGCGGGCGTAAAACCGCGCCTTGTCCGCCAGGGCGCAATCGGGCCGCCAGCCCCGCGGATTGATCCGCTTGTTCAGCGCCGCGTCCTCGAACCGGCGGACATAGCCGTCCAGGTCGTTCGCCGCCTCGATCCGGAACAGCGCCACGTCCTGCGGATCGGCGAACCGCGCGCGGGCGATGCGGACCGCGCGCGCCCGCCACGCATCGTCCAGGCCGAACTTCCGCTGCACCTTGCCCGCTCGCCACGGGATCCAGGCCTTGAAGGCCAGGCCCACCAGCGCGTCCAGCGCCGCCCGCAGCGGCCCTCGCTCTGCCCGCCGGCGACGATAATGCGCGGCCAGGAAGCCGCCGCTGACCGGCGCCACGACGCCCGGCCAGATCGCGTAAGCCTTCTTCAGGAAATAGAGCCGGTCGTACCCCATCGGGCCGCCCTAGCACCCGATTGTTACAGACGCGCGGTGGCCCAGGTCACCCTGTCCGGAGCCGGCGGCCACGACCCACGCAGCCGACCGCGTCCGTCGGGCCCTGGGGCCCGCCGTCGGCGGCTGGAAGTGTAGGAAAATTGGAGCGGGCGAAGAGATTCGAACTCTCGACCCCAACCTTGGCAAGGTTGTGCTCTACCACTGAGCTACGCCCGCGCTCCGTAGGGGTCCGAAGGCCCCAATTGCGAGAGGCGGCCTTATGGCAGACGGACTTTGCCTTTGCAAGCGGTCCGATCGCATCGGGCTCTAGCGGAATTTCGGGGTCTTCAATCGGCGCTTGTTGACGTGGCCTTCCGGGTTCGGCGTGTTGGCCTCTTCGGGGAACTCGCCCTTGAAATAGAAGCGTTGCCAGGCCGCCTTGGTGGCCTCGGGATCGCCGCGGAAGATCTTCTGGTTGAACTCCGAGCGGTGCTTCTCCCAGACGTCGTACTGGTGGCGCAGCTCCGAGTCCGAATCCATCCGCCGGATCACCGGCTGGATCTCGTGCAGCATCTTGTCCTGGACCAGGGTGATGAAGCAGAAGGGCTCGCCCTTCTCGAAGCGCACCTTGCCCGGCCGGGTGAACATCCAGTTCATCGTGAAGGGGAACGGCAGCCAGTCGGTCTCCACCACGCCAGACAGGGGTTGGATGCCGTCCTTGACGTGGTTAGGGGCTCCCATGGCCATCATCGACCAGCCGGGGGGCGTGCGGAACAGGTAGCCCGGGTGCATCGTCAGCACGCCATGGCTGAAGTGGCTGGTGGCCAGGCGGTGGAAGTCGGGGTTCGGATAGTCCGGCTTCAGCGTGATGTCGGCCTGCATCAGCCCGCCGTTCCACTCCGCCGTGAACGCCACGGGGCACAGGATCTCCCAGCCCGACGAGTTGGCCATGCTGAGCGGCAGGCACCGATAAGGGTGGCGGGCGGTGAAGGTGTCCATCCAGGCGCGCTGCGGGCGTCCCGGCACGATCTCCGGCGGCCGCTCGGTGGTCGGGAAGCACTCCAGTTCCATGGGGTCTCACTCGCGCTGCTGCGACGACCCTTAAGCGCGGGCGACGCGTCCCGTCCAGTGGGCAGGATCAGGCCCGGACGTAGAAGCGACCGTCCAGACAAGGAAAAGCCCCGGCCGCTTGCGCGACCGGGGCTGTCCTTGGTCCGCGGAGCCCGAAGGCTCCAGCAGGCGTAGCTTAGGCCACGGCCATCTTACGACGACGCAGCATGGCGCCGGCGCCACCGAAGCCGAGGATCATCAGAGCCCAGGTGCCGGGTTCCGGAACGCCGACTTGGCCAGCCAGGCCGTCGAATTCGAAGGCGTCTTGGCCGGTCGAGGTGAAGTCGATCGACGAGACGTGCGCGCCACCGAAATCGTAATAGACGCGGAAGCCCATGTCGCGGTTACCACCGGGGGAAGCCGGCGTGCCGCCCCAGATTTGGTTGCCGTCGAAGGCTTGCGAGGTGCCGTCGGTCAGGTGGAAGACCACGCCGTTATAGGCGTCCGGCGAGCCCAGGTAGAAGCTGAACGAGGTCAGGTAGTAGCCGTTCGTGGCCGAGAACGTGCTGGTTTGGTTGGCTTGCACCGACGAGAACATCGTGGTGTCGCCCGACTGGCTGCCACCGTAGGGCGGCGAGGCCGACGAACCGCCGGTTTGCGGGCCCTGCAGGACGTTGCCCGACCACGCCACGTTCGCGTTGGCGATCGCGTCGAAGTCGTACAGCATGGTTTGGTTGTTCAGGCCCAGCGAAGTGCCGAACAGGTCGTCAGCGACCGGGTAACCGGCCGAGGTGTTCACGGTGATCGCGGCATTGGCGACCGAAGCAGTGGCCAGGAGGCCAAGAGCGGCAGAGGCCGCAGCAAGCGTACGGATATTCATTGTTGCATTCCCCAACTAGCCCGCCCCGGAAGTCGGACGCGACCTTCATTACTAACAGTATATTAATGGCGGAGGTTCGCCGAATCGATTCGCCTAACGGGCGTATCTTTTCGGGAACTCCTGCAAAATCCGTGGCCTATCGGGACGGACCTTGAGCGTGAGCGGCCGATTGGCGCACCTCGCTGCCACAGTTATGACGTCTTCCATGAAGAGCCGCAACGACCTTGTTAAGCATCTCTCCGCTCTCGGCGTCGATCAGGTGACGCTTGAGCATCCGGCCGTCTTCACGGTCGGAGAAGGCGCCGACATTAAGGCGGCCATCGCGGGTGCTCATACAAAGAACCTGTTCCTCAAGGACTCAAAGGATCAGCTCTGGCTGATCTCTGCGGAGGGCGATGCTCGGATTGACCTCAAGCGCCTCCACACCGTCATCGGGTCGGGGCGCCTGTCCTTCGGCAGCCCGGCGCTGATGGCGCAGACCCTGGGCGTTACGCCGGGCTCGGTGACCGCGTTCGGCCTGATCAACGACACCGACCGCCGCGTGCGCTTCGTTTTGGACCGCACCTTGGCCGAGGCCGACCTGGTGAACTTCCACCCGCTCATCAACACGGCCACCACGACGATCAGCGCCGACGGCTTCGCCAAATTCCTGGCGTCGCTGGATATCCGGCCGCTGGTGGTGGATTTCGTCGCGATGACCGTGCTCGACTAGCGATCGGGCCAACTTGCGACCATCTTTGGCGTGAAGACGTTCAACGACATCAGACAAGGGATTTTCGGGCGATGACCCTGATCGGGGAAACCCAAGCCGCGCCGGCCGCGGCCGACCTCATCAAAGACACCACCGACGCCAGCTTCATGGCCGACGTGGTCGAGGCCTCCAAGAGCGTCCCGGTCATCGTGGACTTCTGGGCGCCCTGGTGCGGCCCGTGCCGTCAGCTTGGGCCGGCCATCGAGAAGGCCGTGCTGGCCGCGAAGGGAGCGGTGAAGCTGGTGAAGGTCGATATCGACCAGAACCCCGCCTATGCCGGCCAGCTTCGCGTGCAGTCGATCCCGGCGGTCTTCGCCTTCGTGAACGGCCAGCCGGTCGACGGCTTCATGGGCGCCCTGCCCGACAGCCAGGTGAAGCAGTTCGTCGACCGCGTGGCCAAGCAGGGCGGGGGCGGCGCCTCGCCCGTGGACGACCTGCTGGCGATGGCCAAAGAGTCGCTGGAGCTGGGCGACGCCGGCGGCGCGGCCCAGGCCTATGCCGAAGCGCTGCAAATGGACCCGACCAACGTGAAGGCCATCGGCGGCATGGCCCGCATCCTTCAGCAGGCCGGCGACCTGGAACAGGCGGCCGAGGTGCTGGCCCTGGCCCCGCCGAACGCCAAGGACCCCGATATCGACGCCGTGCGCGCCGCCCTGGCCCTGGCCGCCGAGGCGCCGTCCGAGACCGCCGAGTTCGAAGCCCGCATCCAGGCCGACGGCGACGATCACGAGGCCCGGCTGGAGTACGCCAAGGCCCTGGCCGCGTCGGGCCAGATGCACGAGGCGGTGGACCAGCTGATCGAGAGCATCCGCCGCGAGCGCGCCTGGAACGACGAGGCCGCGCGCAAGCAGCTCCTGACCATCTTCGAGGCCGCCGGCCAGATGTCCGACGTCGCGAAGCAGGGCCGCCGCAAGCTGTCGTCCATTCTGTTCAGCTGAGGGAAGGGGACCCGATGGCGTCCTACAACCAGCTTTCCGACCTGCCGCAGCTCATTCCGGTGTTCCCGCTGGATGGCGCGTTGCTGCTGCCCGGCGGCGAGCTGCCACTGCAGATCTTCGAGCCGCGCTACCTGAACATGATCGACGACGCCATGGCCGGCGATCGGGTGATCGGCATGATCCAGACCCGGGGCGGCAGCCGCCTGCGGCCCAAGCTGGCCCAGGTGGGCTGCGTCGGCCGGATCACCAGCTACGCCGAGACCCCGGACGGGCGCTACCTGATCACGCTCACCGGCGTCTGCCGCTTCCAGGCGGGCGAGGAGTTGGACCTGCGCCTGCCCTACCGCCAGCTGCGCGCCAACTACGAGCGCTTCGGCGACGACCTGGACGACGAGGAGGCCGAGGCCAGCGAGGACGCCCGCGCCCGCTTCGCCACGGCGCTCAAGCGCTACCTGAACCAGCGCGAGCTCGACATCGACTGGGAGACCGCCCACGAGGCGCCGCTGGAGGCCCTGGTGAACAGCCTCTGCATGGGTCTGCCCTTCGATCCGGCCGAGAAGCAGGCGTTCCTGGAGGCGCCCGATCTGGCCGGCCGCTTCGAGGTGCTGACCACCCTGCTCGAGATCGACGCCACCGACCCGGATGACGAGCATCACTCCCTGCAGTAGAGGGAAGCCATGAGCGAACCTGCCGCACTCGACGTCGATCCGCGCCTGCTGGAGATCCTGGTCTGCCCGGTCACCCGCGGCCCGCTGACCTACGACCGCAAGAAGGCCGAGCTGGTCAGCAAGGGCGCCCGGCTGGCCTACCCCATCCGCGACGGCGTCCCGATCATGCTGCCCGAGGAAGCCCGCGACCTGGGCGAAGGGGAGTAAACCTCCCTCCCTTAATGGGGAGGGTCGACGCGCCGAAGGCGCGCGGGGTGGGGTTCCCAAGTTCAAGCTCAGCGCTCGGTCGTGACATCCCCACCCTGACCGCTTCGCGGTCTGTCCCTCCCCATTAAGGGAGGGAAGTCAAAGCACTTCCCCCTTCAACAACCTTGGCAGATCCCCTACCGCGCCGCCGGCCTCGTGCATGAAGAACCGCCGCGCGGGCGCGACGCGGTTCACCGCCGCCATGCCGACCCCGCGCGCCAGCCGTAGCAGCGGGTTGTCGTTGGAGAACAGGCGCACGAAGGCGTCCATGCCCGCCGACAGGGTCACGGTGTCGAAGCGGCGCCAGGCGGCGTAGCGCTCCAGCACCACCTCCGAGCCGATGTCCTCGCCGACCCGCAGGGCGTCCACCAGCACCTCGGCCAGGGACGCCGCACCCTTGAGCCCCAGGTTCAGCCCCTGGCCGGCGATCGGGTGCACCCCGTGCGCGGCGTCGCCCAGCAGCGCCACGCGGGACGCCACGAAGCGCTCGGCCAGCTGCAGGCTGAGCGGATAGGTGAAGATCGGTCCCTCGACCGTCAGGTCGCCCAGGAAGTCGCCGAACCGCCGCTCCAGGTGCGCCTGAAACATCTCGGGCCGCGCCGTCTTCAGCGCCGCGCCCCGCGCCGTGCTCTCGGTCCAGACCAGGCTGGCGCGGTTGTCGGTGAGCGGCAGGATGGCGAAGGGGCCGCCCGGCAGGAAATACTCGTGGGCCACGCCCTCGTGCGGTCGCTCCATCCGCACCGTCGCCACCACGCCGGTCTGCGGATAGTCCCAGCCGATGGCGCCGATCCGAGCCTCGGTGCGGATCACCGACCCCCGGCCCTCCGCGCCCACGGCCAGCGGCGCGCTCAGGGTCCGGCCGTCGGCCAGGGTGACCTCCGCCGCGCGGGCGCCGAACGTCGCCCTGGCCACGCGGGCCGGCGCCAGCACCTCGATCCCGGCGGCCTGGACGGCGGCGGCCAGGGCGGCGCGGATGTGGCGGTTCTCCAGCAGATAGCCCAGCGGCTCGCCGTCGGACCGATCGGCGATCTCGGCGCTGTCGAACCGCAGGAAGAACGGCAGCGGCCCGTGCGACGCGGCGCCGGGGGTGGAGCTGTCGGTGACCAGGATCTGCTCGATCCGCTGGGCGTGCGGATCCAGGGCGTCGGCCAGGCCCAGCGCCCGCCACTGGCGGAAGGCGGCATAGGCGATGGCCGAGGATCGTCCGTCGAAGGTCGGCGCCACCTGGGCGTCGAAAATCACCGGGTCGATCAGGATCGGCTTCAGCCCGGCCTGCGCCAGCGACAGGGCAAGCGTGGCCCCGGCGATCCCGGCGCCCGCGATGATGACATCCGCATCCTGGCTCATGCCGCGGATAGGCCACGAACCTCGCCTTGCGTCCAGCCGCCGCGTCTAAGACTGGACCGCGGCGTCCACTGTTCACTTGCGGCTAACCCACGACGGGCATATCCCCGATGGGTAGGATGGACGGCAGCGTCCATTTTTCAGTGCGTGGGGGATTCGTCACATGGCCGGCATGCCGAAGGGTCGCATCGTTCCCCTCGCCGCGGGGGGTGTCGCCGCCGTGGCGGTCGCCGTGGGCGGCGTCGTCTGGTGGCAGGATCGTCAGAAGTTCGAGACCACCGACAACGCCTTCGTGGCCGCCGACAAGGTCACCGTCGCGCCCTTGGTGGACGGCTACGTCGCCGAGGTGCTGGTGAACGACAACCAGGCCGTCAGCCCCGGCCAGGTGCTGGTCCGGATCGACCCCGCCACGCTCAAGGCCCGCCTGGCCCAGGCCGAGGCCAACGCCCAGGCCCTGGACGCCGCCGTCTCCGCCGTCGACGACAAGGCGCGCCTGGAACAGGCGATGATCGCCCAGAAGGCGGCCATGGTGGACAGCGCCCACGCCTCGGCCAACCTGGCCGACGCCGAGCTCAAGCGCTACGGCGCCCTGGCCCAGGAAGGCTGGGTCTCGCCCCAGCGCGCCCAGACCGCCCGCAGCGCCCAGCAGCAGGCCGCCGCCGGCGTCGGCCAGGCCAAGGCCGCCCTGGAGGCCGAACGCCGCGCCGCCCAGTCCCTGGGCTCGGCCAAGGATCAGAGTCTGGCCCAGGCCGCCGCGGCCCGCGCCGCGGCCGACCAGACCCGCATCGACCTCAGCCGCACCGAGATCCGCGCGCCCGTCGCCGGTGTGGTCGGCGCCCGCGCCGTGCGCATCGGCCAGTACGTCCGCCCCGGCGGCGCCCTGATGAGCATCGTGCCCCTGGCCGACGCCTATGTGATCGCCAACTTCAAGGAGACCCAGGTCTCGCGCCTGCGCATCGGCCAGCCGGTGGAGATCCACGCCGACGCCTTCGGCAAGGACGTGATCAAGGGCAGGATCGCCAGCTTCGCCCCCGCCACCGGCGCCGAGTTCGCCCTGATCCCGGTGGAGAACGCCGTCGGCAACTTCACCAAGATCACCCAGCGCCTGCCGGTCCGCATCGCCATCGATGGCAACCAGAAGCTGGCCGGCGGCCTGCGGCCGGGCCTGTCGCTGAAGGTCAAGGTGGACGTCACCCGCGACACGGGCCCCTCGTTCGCCCAGTCCGGCCAGACGCCCGCCCGCTTCGCCCGCCAAGGCGCCGCGAACTGATCCGATGACCGACGCGGTCCTCCAGCCGGGCGGCAAGCCCACCAAGCGGCCCGACGTCCCGGTCGTGCTGGGCGCCGACGGCGCCGAGGTGAACTGGACCAAGGTCTTCCTGGGCTTCGGCGGCATGGTCATCGGCCAGTTCATGGCCATGCTCGACATCCAGATCGTCGCCAGCTCGCTGGTGCAGATCCAGTCCGGCATCGGCGCCACCGCCGACGAGATCAGCTGGGTGCAGACGATCTACCTGCTGGCCGAGGTCGTGATCATGCCGCTCACGGCCTACCTGACCAAGATGTGGGGCACGCGGTCGTTCTACGTGATCGCCGTCATCGGCTTCATCGTCACCTCGGTGGCGGTGGGCCTGTCGTCGTCGGTGGCGATGATGATCGTGTTCCGGGCGCTGCAGGGCCTGTTCGCCGGGGCGATGATCCCGCCGGTCTTCGCCACCGCCATGACCGTGTTCCCGCCCGAGAAGCGGCTGACCGCCAACGTCATCGTCGGCCTGATCGTCACCCTGTCGTCCACCATCGGCCCGACGCTGGGCGGCCACCTGACCGACCTGCTCAGCTGGCGCTGGCTGTTCTTCATCAACATCCCCGTGGGGGTGCTGGTGATCTTCCTGGTCGGCCGCTACGCCAACTTCGACAAGGGCGACCCCAGCCTGTCCAAGGGCATCGACTGGTGGGGCCTGGGCCTGATGTCCGTCTTCCTGCTGTCCATGCAGTACGTGCTGGAAGAGGGGAACGGCGACGGCTGGTTCGACGACAGCGTCATCCTCTGGCTGGGGGTCACCGCCGTCCTGGCCGGGGTCGCCTTCATCTGGCGCCAGCTCACCTACTGGCAGCCGATCGTATCCCTGGCGCCGTTCCGCGACCGCAACTTCACCCTCGGCATCGTCATGACCTTCGTCACCGGGGTCAGTCTGTTTGGCGGCACGTTCCTGATGCCGATCTTCTTAGGCCAGGTGCGCGGCTTCTCCTCGGCCGAGGTGGGCAACACCATGCTGGTGTCGGGCCTGACCATGTTCCTCTCGGCGCCCATCGCCGGCCGCTTCGTCCGCATGGTCGACGCCCGGATCGCCATGATCGGCGGCTTCGCCCTGGCCGCCTGGTCCATTCAGCTCGGGTCGCGCGTCACCGACCAGTGGGGCTTCGACGAGTTCTTCCTGCTGCAGGTGGGCCGGGGCCTCGGCACCATGATCGCCATGATCGCCGCCCAACAGATGAGCGTCGCCTCGCTGCCGGTGACGATGATGAAGGACGCGTCCGGGCTCATAAACCTGATCCGCAACGTGGCCGGCGCCATCGGCCTGGCCGTGCTCTCGACCATCCTCAGCCACCAGGGCGCGGTCCACTACATGGACCTGGCCAGCGCCGCCAGCCAGGCCAACGCGTCCAGCGTGGGCATGATGGACGGCCTGACCGCCATGATGACCGAGGGCGGCCTGGCCGACCCCGAGGGCACGGCGCGCAAGGCCATGAGCATGATGATCCACCGCCAGGCCGCCGTGCTCAGCTTCGGCGACGCCTTCGCCGTGCTGGCCCTGGGCTGCTGGATCGCGGTCGCCCTGGCGTTCTTCGCCCGGCCGGGGAAGGCCATGCCCGGCCCGCCCCAAGGCGGAGGTCACTGATGGCGCGTCTCGCCGGCCAGATCGACGTCTCCAAGAACGAGGCGATCCTGGACGCCGCCATCGAGGTGATGGCCGAGCGCGGCCTCGGCGCCTCCATGGACGAGATCGCCCGCCGCGCCGGCGTCTCGAAACAGACGATCTACAACCACTACGGCTCCAAGGCCGAACTGGCCCGCGCCATGTCCGAGCGCCGCGCCCACGAGGTCAGCGCCGTGCTGGCCGCCCCCGGCGCCGTCGACCGGCCGGAAGAGGCGCTGGCCGCCTATGCCCGCCTGCTGATGCACGCGGTGCTGAACACGCGGGGGATGGCGGTCTATCGGATGGCGATGCTGTCCGCCCCGGAACTGCCGGACGTCGCCCGCGCGATCTACGAGGCCGGCCCCAAGGCCAGCCGCCAGCACCTGGCCGATTTCCTCAGCCTGGAAAACGCCGCCGGCCGCCTCGACGCCCCCGACCCGCTGGAGGCCGCCGAGTTCTTCGCCGGCATGGTGCTCGGCCGCTACCAGACCCCCAACCTACTGGGCATCCCGATCCACCTGGACGACGCCGAGATCGACCGCGTCGCCAAGGAAGCCACCGCGCGGTTCATGCGCGCCTACGCGCCGTAATTACTCATCCCCGCGCATGCGGGGATGAGTAGTGAGCAGGTCGCCCTACCCCTCGCCGCCCTCGTCGTCGCTGAAGCCCATGATGTGGAAGCCGGCGTCGACGTGGATCAGTTCGCCGGTCGTGGACTTGCCCAGGTCGGACAGCAGCCACAGCGCGGCCCCGGCCACGCCCTCCATCGAGGTGTCTTCCTTCATCGCCGACAGCGAACGGCCCTTGGCCAGCATGCCGCGCCCACCGGAGATCCCGGCCAGCGACAGGGTCTTCATCGCCCCGGGCGACAGGGCGTTCACCCGGATGCCCTTCGGCCCCAGGTCGCGCGCCGCATAGCGGGTCGCCGCCTCCAGCGCCGCCTTGGCCACGCCCATGGTGTTGTAGTTCGGGATCGCCCGCTCCGAGCCCATGTAGGTGAGCGTCACGATCGAGCCGCCGGTCTCGGGCATCAGCTCGGCCGCGCGCCGGGCGCAGTCCACGAAACTGAACGCCGAGATGTTCATCGCCCGCAGGAAGCCCTCGCGGGTGGTGTTGTCCACGAACGAGCCCTTCAGCTCGTCCTTGTTGGCGAACGCGATGGCGTGGAGGAAGAAGTCGATCTCCCCGAACGTGCTCTTCACCTGGCCAAAGGCGTCGTCCATCGAGGCGTCGTCGGTGACGTCGGCGGCCACGATCAGCTTGGCGCCCACGCTCTCGGCCAACGGCGTCACCCGCCGCTCCATGCCGGGCAGGTGCATGAAGGCCAGTTCGGCGCCCTGGGCGGCCAGCTGGCTGGCGATGCCCCAGGCGATGGACTGGTGGTTGGCGACCCCGGTGATGACCCCCCGCTTGCCCTTCATGAGCGTCCCGGTCGGCATCTGGTATTCGTCGGCCACGTGGTCTCTCCCATCCGTCGTTGGGCGGGTTGTGGCCGATCAGCCGCCGGGTGTCATCCCCCGGTGCGCCGCCAGCACCTCGGCCGGGTCATGCCCAAGCGCCCGCACGCGCGTCTCCCAGCGCTCCATGGCGCGGTCGTAGTAGTCGAGGATGCAGGGGTCGCAGCCGCGCTGGCAGCATTCCTGCGGGTCGGGTTCCTGCGGCGGGCGCGGCAGGTCGGCCACCGCCGTCAGACCCGCGACATCACCAGGCAGCCGTTCGTGCCACCGAAGCCGAAGCTGTTGCTCATCACCACGTCCAGGGTCCGGTCCTCGCGCTTGCGCACGATGGGCAGGTCGGCGAACGCGGGGTCCAGGTTCTCGATGTGGGCGCTTTCGGCGGCGAAGCCGTTGTTCAGCATCAGCAGCGAATAGATCGCCTCCTGCGCCCCGGCCGCGCCCAGGCTGTGCCCGGTCAGGCTCTTGGTCGAGGAGATCAGCGGGGCCTTGTCGCCGAACACGGCGCGGACGGCCTCCATCTCCTTGATATCGCCCACCGGCGTCGAGGTGCCGTGCGGGTTGAGATAGTCGATGGCCCGGCCGCCAATGGTGGACATGGCGATCTTCATGCAGCGCGCCGCGCCCTCGCCCGAGGGGGCGACCATGTCGTAGCCGTCGGAATTGGCGCCGTAGCCGATGATCTCGCCGTAGATCTTGGCTCCGCGCGCCTTGGCGTGCTCGTACGCCTCCAGCACCACGATGCCGGCGCCGCCGGCGATCACGAAGCCGTCGCGGTCGCGGTCATAGGCGCGGCTGGCCACGGCCGGCGTCGCGTTGAAGTTCGAGCTCATGGCGCCCATGGCGTCGAACATGACGCTCAGCGTCCAGTCCAGCTCCTCGACGCCGCCCGCGAACACCACGTCCTGCTTGCCCATCAGGATCTGCTCGTAGCCGACGCCGATGCAGTGGGCCGAGGTGGCGCAGGCCGAGCTGATCGAGAAGTTCAGGCCGCGGATCTTGAACCAGGTGGCCAGGGTGGCCGAGGCGCCCGAACTCATCGCCTTGGGCACCGCGAACGGACCGACCCGCTTGGGGCCGCGCTCGCGCGCCGTGGCCGCGGCCTCGACGATCACCTTGGTGGACGGGCCGCCCGCGCCGACGATCAGGCCGGTGCGCTCGTTGGAAACCTCGTTCTCTTCCAGGCCCGAGTCCGCGATCGCCTGTTCCATGGCGATGTGGCCATAGGCCGTGCCCTGGGCCAGGAAGCGCGCCGCCCGGCGGTCGACCATGGATTCCCAGTCGATGTCGGGCTTGGCCTGAACCTGCGAGCGGAAGCCCAGCTCGGCGTACTCCGGCGCGGCGCTGATGCCGGACTTCGCCTCGCGCAGCGAAGCCAGCACTTCGTTGGCGTTGTTTCCGATCGCGGAAACGATGCCCATCCCTGTGATGACGACGCGGCGCATGGTGCGTTCCTGAAAAGCGGCTAGGGGCGCTGGTAGAGGCCGACCCGAAGGTCCGCCGCCGTATAGATGGGCTTTCCATCGGCTTCGAGAACCCCGTCGCCGATTCCCATGACAAGACGGCGGTTGATCACCCGCTTCATCTCGATCTTGTAGGTGACCTTCTTGATGTCCGGCGTGACTTCCC
Source organism: Alphaproteobacteria bacterium (assembly GCA_018821435.1). GTDB lineage: Bacteria > Pseudomonadota > Alphaproteobacteria > Caulobacterales > Caulobacteraceae > Phenylobacterium. The sequence goes on along the minus strand of JAHJME010000022.1, from coordinate 179,463 downwards.
CGGCGAACTTCACCTCGCCGCAGCCCAGGGCGCGGCCGCGGCCCTTGCCGCCGATCCACCCCAGGTAAAAGCCGACCAGCTGCCACAGGGCGTCCAGGCCCAGGCTGCCGGGCATCACCGGGTCGCCGATGAAGTGGCAATCGAAGAACCAGAGCTTCGGGTTGATGTCGAACTCGGCCTCGATATAGCCCTTGCCGTGCTCGCCGCCCTCGTCCGTGATCTTGATGATCCGGTCGAACAGCAGCATCGGCGGCGCGGGGAGCTGGGCGTTGCCCGCCCCGAACATCTCGCCCCGGGCGCAAGCCATGAGCTCTTCGAAGCTGTAGTGATCCTTGGCCTTGACGGCGCTCATTGAAATTTCCGATCCGATGCGGCCCGAGGGCCTAGCACAGCCCCGCCCAGGCCCTCAACGACATTGCAGGGCTTCCGCCGTGCCCCACAGGGTCCCTTCGCGCACCCATCCGGACGCGCCGTCGGTCTTCACCTTGCACCAACCCTTCTCGCAGCGGACGAGGGAGGCCATGGCGCGAACGTTGAGGAAAGCGGCCGGTTCCGCCCCGGTTTTCGGCTTGTGCAGCAGCGGCATGGGCCGGTTTTGCGTGTTGAGCACGGCGCGGCGGCCGTCGGTGACGCGCTTGTGCACCCAGGCGATTCCACCCTCGGGATCGCAGACGCGGCGCCATTCCGCCGTCTCGGCCACCACCTGCACCGGCAGGCCGCGCGTACCGTACACCCACAGCAGGCGATGATCGTCGCCGGGGCCGGAGCGGGCGTTCACCTTGCCGAACTTCAGCGTGACATAGCGCGGCACAGGAAAGCCGGACGGCGTCGGACGGTCGGCGGCCTGGGCGACGCCCGCCCAGCCGATCGAGACCGCCAATCCGAGCGCCGCCGAGGCTCGCGCCCATTTTTGCCGTGATCTGAAGCTCAATCCGCGCCCCTAAGCCAATCCTTGCCCCCTAAGAGCGGCCTTGCCTTGGCCGTGCCGGGTCCCTTTGCTAAGGGTCGACAAATCGCGCGCCCCGAGCGGCGCAGGAAACGCACCCTTTTTCCCGTAGGCACATGGCCGCCCGCAAGCCGAAAGTCATCGTCACGCGCAAACTGCCGGACTCGGTCGAGACCCGGATGCGCGAACTGTTCGACACCGAACTCAACGTGTCGGACGAACCCATGGGCCGCAAGGCGCTCATCGAGGCCGTCGGCCAGTGCGATGTGCTGGCCTCAACGATCACCGACAAGATCGACGCCGGCCTGATCGAGAAGGCGGGCGAGCGGCTGAAGCTGATCGCCAACTTCGGCGCGGGGGTCGACCACATCGACGTGGCCGCCGCCAACGCCCGGGGCATCGTCGTCACCAACACGCCCGGCGTGCTGACCGAGGACACCGCCGACCTGACCCTGGCCCTGATGATGGCCACCCTGCGCCGAATGGTGGAGGGCGCGGCCGCCGTTCAGGCGGGCGAGTTCACCGGCTGGGCGCCCACCTGGATGCTGGGCCGTCGCATCACCGGCAAGCGCCTGGGGATCATCGGCATGGGCCGGATCGGCGCCGCCGTCGCCCGCCGCGCCAAGGCCTTCGGCCTGCAAATCCACTACCACAACCGCAAGCCGGTCAGTTCCCGGGTCTCGGACGAGCTGGAAGCCACCTACTGGGACAGCCTGGACCAGATGCTGGCCCGCGTGGACATCGTCTCGATCCACACGCCCGCCACGCCCGCCACCTTCCACCTGCTGTCGGCGCGCCGGCTGAAGCTGCTGCAGCCGCACGCCATCGTGATCAACACCGCGCGCGGCAGCATCATCGACGAACAGGCGCTGACCGAGCTGCTGGCCGACGGCAAGATCTCCGGCGCCGGCCTCGACGTCTTCGAGCACGAGCCGCGGATCAATCCGAAGCTGCTCAAGATGCCCAATGTGGTCCTGCTGCCCCACATGGCCTCGGCCACTGTCGAGGCCCGCGTCGACATGGGCGAGAAGGTGATCATCAACATCAAGACCTGGATGGACGGCCACCGCCCGCCCGACCGCGTCCTGCCCCAGATGCTCTGAGGGCGGCGGTCCCGCTGCCCCCGCCATTGACGACGCCCGGCCGCGCGCCCAACCATCGGGCCATCTTGCGGTCGGAGACCCCTTTCGGACCATGCTGACGCGTCGCGCGATGCTGGCGGCCGGGGCCGCGTCGCCTCTGGCCGCGCCGGCGCTGGCGCACGCCCAAGGTTCCGCGCCGACGCCGCCGACGCTCGAGGAGTTGCTGCGCGAGCCCCAGGTCCATGACGCGGCCATCTCGCCCGACGGCGAGCAGCTGGCGATCCTGCGCACCGGGGTGAAGGACGGGAAGAAGAGCGCCTTCGTCACCCTCTCGCGCATGGCCGACCTGTCCGCCCAGCCCGCCGTCGCCCTGATCGGCGAGCAGTCGGTCAGCCACGTCGAGTGGGCCAACAACGAGCGCCTGCTGATCTGGATCACCTTTGAGAAGGACGAAAAGGGCCAGCCCTACGGCCTGTGGTTCTACGACGCCTTCGTGCCCGTGCCGGTGAAGCGGGTGGTCTCGGTGGACCTCAAGGGCCAGGACCCGGTGGTGATGTTCACCGGCTCCCGCTCGGTGCTGCGGCGCGGCTTCGACGCCTCGCGAGTGGTCGATTACCTGAAGGATGACCCGCGCCGGGTGCTGATGCAGGCCTGGAACGACGGCCGCGGCGCCTACGGCCTGTTCAAGGTCGACGTCTACACCGGCGCCGCCGAGCTGATGGAACAGGGCGTGGCGGCCACCGACTTCTGGCTCACCCAGGGCGGCGTGCCGATGCTGCGGATGGATAGCAACGCACGCGGCACCGTGGGCTGGGTCTATGGCCGCGCGCCCGGCGAGAAGACCTGGAAGCTGATCCGCAAGTCGCGGTTCAACGAGGGCAAGAAGCTGTCCGACTTCGACGTGGTGGGCCCGACCCCCGACGCGGGGGTCTTCCTGGTCTGCCAGCGGGCCGAGGACCGGGACACCAGCGTCATCCGCACCTTCGACCTGGCCAGCCTGAAGTTCGGGGACATCGTCGCCCAGCGTCCCGACCGCGATTTCGAGACCGCCTTCGTCGACGAGAACCTGAAGCTGGTCGGCAGCGCCTATTGGGACGACCGGCTGAACTACCAGTTCGCCGATCCCACGCTGGGCCCGCACTTCCGCGCGGTGAACGCGGCGCTGAAGAACAGCTGCAATGTCGAGCTCTACGACATCGACGTCTCGCACCGTCGCATGCTGCTGCGCGCCACCGGGCCGCAGGAGCCGGGCGCCTTCCAGCTCTACGACCGCCAGACGCGCAGCCTGGAGTATGTCGGCCACTGCAAGCCCTGGCTCACGCCCGAGCGCCTGGCCCAGACCCAGGCCCTAAAGGTCAAGACGCGCGACGGCGCCGAGATCACCGCCTACCTGACCACCCCGATCAACGCCGGGGCCAGGCCCCTGCCGATGGTGGTGATGCCGCACGGCGGGCCGGAGATCCGCAACTACCTCGACTACGACATCACGGTTCAGGCGCTGGCGGCGCGGGGCTGGCTGGTGCTGCAACCGAACTTCCGGGGCTCGGGCGGCTATGGCCGCGCCTTCGCCGAGCTGGGCAGGCGCCAGTGGGCCGACCGGATGCAGGCGGATGTCGAGGACGCCGTGGCCCACGTCGTGGCCTCGGGCCGCGCCGACGCCGCGCGCCTGGCCATCTTCGGCGCCAGCTACGGCGGCTATTCGGCCCTGATGGGCGCCGTGCGCCGGCCGGACCTCTACAAGGCCATCGTGTCGATCGCCGGCGACGCCGACCTGATCGAGAGCCTGGCCTTCTCGCGCAAGGAGGACGGAGCGGACTCCCCCACCTACGCCTACTGGCGCGCCTCCATGGGCGACCCCAAGGCCGACGAAGCCCTGCTGCTCCGCGCCTCCCCCGCCCGTCGCGCCGACGAGATCGCCGCCCCCGTACTGCTGATCCACGGAACCGAGGACACCATCGTCGACCCGAAACAGTCCCGCATCATGGCCAAGGCCCTGAAGACCGCCGGCAAATCCTGCGAACACCTCGAACTCAAGGGCCAAGGCCACCGAAACTGGTCCGACGAGACCTGGATGACCGTGCTGACGACGACCACCGACTTCATCGCGAAGTACGTGTGAGCCCCTCCTCTCCCCCGAGCGCGAAGCGCCGAGAGGGAGAGGGTAGGGAGAGGGCGGCGCGTGACATCGTGATCCGCCGACGGTCCCGCCATGACCCGCATCGGCGCCGCTGATTCTGGTGGAACCATCGGGGGAGGCGGACAGGCCCAGCCGCCCTCTCCCTACCCTCTCCCTCTCGCTTCGCGGGGGAAAGGAGCGCTCACCCCCCACACACCGGACACTCCGGATCCCCCGCCACCCGCACCGTCCGCGTCTCGGCCGCCAGCGCGTCGTAGATCAACAACCGCCCGGTCAGCGCCTCGCCGGCGCCGACGATCATCTTCACCGCCTCCAGCGCCATCATCGAGCCGATCACCCCGGCCAGCGCGCCCACCACGCCCACCGCCACACAGGTCTCGGCCTCCGGCGGGATCTCGGGCACCAGGCAGCGGTAGCAGGGCTTCCTGCCGAACACGCCGACCTGCCCCGTCCAGCGGCCGATGGCGCCGGAGATCAGCGGCTTGTCGTGGCGCACGCAGGCCGCGTTGACGCAGAACCGGGTGGCGAAGTCGTCGGTGCCGTCCAGCACCAGGTCGACGCCCTCGACCAGCTTGTCCGCCGTCCCGGCGTCGAACGCCCCCTGGAAGCCGGCCACGAACACATGCGGGTTCAGGTCCGCCAGCCGGTCGGCGGCGGCCTCCACCTTGGGTCGCCCGATATCGTCGTCGGCGTAGATCACCTGCCGCTGCAGGTTCGACAGGTCCACCTCGTCCGGATCGGCCAGGATTATGGTCCCGATCCCGGCCGCCGCCAGGTACAGCGCCGCCGGCGCGCCCAGGCCGCCCGCGCCGACGATCAGCACGCTGGACGCCTTCAGCTTCTGCTGGCCGGGACCGCCCACCTCGCGCAGCACCAGGTGCCGGGCGTAGCGTTCGATCTCGTCGTCGGTGAACGTCATACCTTGAACCTTGCTGGCCTTGACCTGGACCGGCGCCCTGCTCACATCGCCCGCATGTCGAATAGCTCAGCCTTTCCCGATTGGCACGGGACCACGATCCTCGCGGTGCGCAAGGACGGCAAAACCGTCGTGGCCGGCGACGGCCAGGTGTCCATGGGCGCCACGGTGGTCAAGGGCACGGCGAAGAAGGTCCGCACCCTGGCCGGCGGCCGGGTGATCGCGGGCTTCGCCGGCTCCACCGCCGACGCCTTCACCCTGATCGAACGGCTGGAAGCCAAGCTGGAGCAATATCCCGAGCAGCTGGCCCGCGCCTGCGTCGACCTGGCCAAGGACTGGCGCACCGACCGCTACCTGCGCCGGCTTGAGGCCATGCTGATCGTGGCCGACAAAAATCAGATCTTCACCGTCACCGGCGTCGGCGACGTGCTGGAACCCGAGCATGGGGTCGCGGCGATCGGATCCGGCGGAAACTACGCGCTCGCCGCAGCCAGGGCGCTGGTCGACGTGGAGGGGCTGGACGCCGAGGCCGTGGCGCGCAAGGCCATGGGCATCGCCGCGGACATCTGCGTCTACACCAATGGAGCCCTCACGGTTGAAGTCCTCTAGCCTGGCGCTCGCCGCCCTTCTGCTCGCCTCACCCGCCCTCGCCGCCCCGATCGACCCCGCGCCGGTGGTGGCCGCCGAGCGGGCGTTCGCGGCCGATGGGCTGGAGCTTGGCGTGCAGGCCAGCTTCCTGAAGCATTCCGCGCCGGAGGGGATCCTGTTCGCGCCGGAGCCGGTGCTGGCCAAGGCCGTCTTCGGGACGCCGCGGCCCAAGGGGACGGCGCTGGTCTGGTGGCCGCTGTGGGCGGGTATCGCCCGCTCGGGCGACCTGGGCTTCACCACCGGCCCCTACACCGCCGACGGCAAGCCGGGCGGCTACTACTTCACCGTCTGGTCCAAGCAGCCCGACGGGTCGTGGAAGTGGCTGTTCGACGGCGGCCCGCCCAGCGACACGACCGGCGCCGCGCCGCAAGGCTCCGACGTCGCCTATGCGAAGCCTGCCGCCAGACAGACCGGCTCGCCGTCCAAGGCCCTGGACCAGGTGATGAAGGCCGAGGTCGCCCTGCACGCCGCCGCCAGGACCGACGTGAAGGCCGCCTTCCTGGCCGCCGTGGCCGACGACGGCCGCATCGTCGGCTCCAACGCCAGGCCGCCCGCCACCCGCGCCGAACTCGAAGCCGAACTGGCCACCCGACCCACGTCGGTCGCCTTCTCCGCCCTGGGCGGCCAGGCCTCTTCCGCCGGCGACCTGGCCTGGACCTACGGTGTCGCCAGCTGGACCAGGGACGGCGCCCAGCAGCGCGGCCACTACGTGCGCATCTGGCGCAACGACCAGCCCGGCTGGCGGCTGCTGTTCGACGAGCTGCTGCCGGCCCCCGCCCTGAAGAGTCCGCCCGTCAAGGCTGTCGCACCGCCCGCTTCGTGACTATCTAGCGGTCGACATGACCGAATTTTCCCCCCGCGAGATCGTCTCCGAACTCGACCGCTACATCGTCGGCCAGCACGAGGCCAAGAAGGCGGTCGCGGTCGCCCTGCGCAACCGCTGGCGCCGCCGGCGCATCCCCGCCGACCTGCGCGACGAGGTCACGCCGAAGAACATCCTGATGATCGGCCCGACGGGCGTGGGCAAGACCGAGATCGCGCGGCGCCTGGCCAAGCTGGCCCAGGCCCCCTTCCTCAAGGTCGAGGCCACCAAGTTCACCGAGGTCGGCTACGTCGGCCGCGACGTGGACCAGATCGTCCGCGACCTGGTGGAAAGCGCCATCGTCATGGTCCGCGAGAAGCGCCGGGCGGGGGTGCGCGCCCGCGCCGAGGCCGCCGCCGAGGAGCGGATCCTGGACGCCCTGACCGGCCCCGACTCCGTCGCCGCCCGCGAGAGCTTTCGCAAGAAGCTCCGGGCCGGCGAGCTGGACGACAAGGAGGTCGAGCTGCAGCTGGCCGACAGCGCGCCGCAGATGCCGATGATGGAAATCCCCGGCCAGCCCAACATGGGCATGCTCAACATCGGCGAGATGTTCGGCAAGGCGTTCGGCGGCAAGACCAAGACCCACAAGACCACCGTCACCGGCGCCTGGGCGCCGCTGATCGCCGAGGAGAGCGACAAGCTGGTCGACCAGGACGCCCTGACCACCGAGGCGCTGGAGCTGACCGAGAACCAGGGCATCGTCTTCCTGGACGAGATCGACAAGGTCGCCTCCAGCCGCGAGCGCTCCGGCGCCGACGTGTCGCGCGAAGGCGTCCAGCGCGACCTGCTGCCGCTGATCGAGGGGACCACCGTCTCCACCAAGTACGGCCCGGTGAAGACCGACCACATCCTGTTCATCGCCTCGGGCGCGTTCCACGTCGCCAAGCCCTCCGACCTGCTGCCCGAGCTGCAGGGCCGCCTGCCGATCCGCGTGGAGCTCAAGGCCCTCACCCGCGACGACCTGCGCCGCATCCTGGTCGAGCCCGAGGCCAACCTGGTCCGCCAGCATCAGGCCCTGCTGGCCACCGAGGGCCTGACGATCACCTTCACGGAGGACGCCTACGACGCCCTCGCCGACGCCGCCGTGGCGGTGAACGGCTCGGTCGAGAACATCGGCGCGCGGCGCCTGCAGACCGTGCTGGAAAAGGTGATGGAGGAGATCAGCTTCACCGCCGGCGACCGCAGCGGCGAGACGATCCAGATCGACGCCGCCTACGTCACCGACCGCATCGGCGCCCTGGCCGGCAACGCCGACCTGAGCAAGTTCATTCTCTAGGTCCTGTGGCTCCGCGCCTGGCGGATCGCCTCTTCCAGGGCCTTGGCGAACTCGCCGCGCTCGCCGGGGCTCAGCGCGGCCGCCACGGCCGTCTGGCGGCCCGACAGCGCCAGGCGCAGGCCCATCACCCGGTCCTCGTCGTCGCGCTCGGTGGTCACCCGGGTGAACGCCGTGGGGCTTTCCCAGACCACGCGGCTGGCGTTCGCGGTCTCATAGGTGATCCGCACCTCGGCCGGGCTCACCTGCACCCGCTCGATCACCCGGCCGGACTTGAAGCTGACCATGAACGCCACCACGACCGCCAGCAGATCCAGCCCCAGGAACGGCAACACGAACGGCGCGCCCATCCGCACGAACACCGCCGCCGACGCCACGTTCGCCAGGGTGATCACCGAGATCAGGATGACAAACCCCCGCTCGGACAGCGAGCGGTTCGGCTTGATCTCCGCGTCCATGTAGAGCGGCCAGGTCATCGGGGGGCGACGATAGCGGGAAGTCCACGCCTGCGGAACTGGCTCTCGCGCCTTGAAGGCCGCCGCGCGACCCCCTATCCCACCGGCGAAGCGAAGAGGCAGACCAATGACCGAGACCTGGGCTGAAGGCCGCATCGCGCTGGTGACCGGCGCCACCTCCGGCTTCGGCGAGGCCATGGCGCGGCGCCTGCTGGCCGCCGGCGCGCAGGTGATCGCGACCGGCCGCCGCGCCGAGCGGCTGGAGGCGCTGGCCAAAGACCTGAAGACCGACCGCCTGCTCACCCGCGAGCTGGACGTCACCGACCCCGCCTCGATCGCCGCCCTGCTGCCCAGCCTGCCGGCCGGGTTCGAGGCCATCGACATCCTCTACAACAACGCCGGCCTAGCCCTGGGCCTCAGCAAGGCCCACGAGGCCAACCTCGGCGACTGGGAGACGATGATCGCCACCAACGTCACCGGCCTGGTGCGCATGACCCGCGCGGTCCTGCCGGGCATGGTGGCCCGCGACCGCGGCGACGTGGTCAACATCTCCTCCGTGGCGGCCAGCTACCCCTATCCCGGCGGCAATGTGTACGGGGCGACCAAGAGCTTCGTGCGCCAGTTCTCGCTGAACCTGCGCGCCGACCTGATCGGCACGAAGATCCGCGTCACCTCCATCGAGCCCGGCATGGCCGACACCGAGTTCTCGGTCGTCCGCTTCAAGGGCGACCAGACCGCCGCCGACAAGGTCTACACTGGCGTCCACGCCATGAGCGCCGACGACGTCGCCCTGGTCTGCGAAGGCGTCCTCAAGCTGCCGGCCCACATCAACGTCAACACCCTGGAGCTCATGCCGGTCCAGCAGGCGTTCGGCCCGTTCGCGGTGGATCGGGGCTAACCCCCCATGGCCAAGCCCCCGCCCCGCCGGAAACTGAAACCCGCCGAGGTCGCGCGGATCGCGGAGATCTTCGAGCGGTTCGAGGCCCAGGAATCCGACCCCCGCACCGAGCTGAACTACGCCAGCCCCTACGAACTGGTCGTCTCGGTCGCCCTGTCGGCCCAGGCCACGGATGTCTCGGTCAACAAGGCCACCGCCAGGCTCTTCGCCGTCGCCGACACGCCGCAGAAGATGCTGGCCCTGGGCGAGGCCGGCCTGAAGCCGTTCATCTCGTCCATCGGCCTCTACAACACCAAGGCCAAGAACGTGATCCGGATGGCCGAGATCCTGATCGACCAGCACGGCGGCGAGGTCCCCCTGGTCCGCGAACAACTCCAGGCCCTGCCCGGCGTCGGCCGCAAGACCGCCTCGGTGGTGCTGAACGAGCTGCGGATCGAGCCGGCCATCGCCGTCGACACCCACGTCTTCCGCGTCTCGCACCGCCTGGGCCTCTCCACCGGCAAGACGCCGGACAAGGTCGAGGCCGACCTGATGGCCATCGTGCCCGAACCGGCCCTGACCCGCGCCCACCACTGGCTGATCCTGCACGGCCGCTACACCTGCGTGGCGCGCCGGCCCAAGTGCGAGGACTGCGTCGTCGCCGACCTCTGCCCCTCGCGCCACCTGTTCCTCGCCGCATGAGCGCCCCTCGCCTCCCACTGACCGCCCTGCGGGTCTTCGAGGCGGCGGCCCGGCACGAAAGCTTCCTCCAGGCCGCCGAGGAGCTGGCGATCACCCCCGGCGCCGTCAGCCGCCAGATCAAGGCCCTGGAGACCGAACTGGCCATCCGCCTGTTCGAGCGCTTCAACCGCGCCGTCCGCCTGACCGAGACCGGCCGGCGCCTGGCGGTCGGCGTCCGCCAGGGCCTCAGCCTGATGGAGGAGGCCGTCGCCGAGGTGCGCGCCGAGCGGCCGGGCGTGCTGGCCGTCACCGCCATGCATTCGTTCGCCGCCCGCTGGCTGGTGCCGCGCCTGCACCTGTTCAACGAGCGCCATCCCGACATCCAGGTGCTGGTCGCCGCCTCCGACGCGGCGGTCGATCTGGTGCGCGAGCGCTACGACGTGGCGATCCGCTTCGGCCGCGGCCCCTACCCCGGCTTCTCGGCCCACAAGCTGGTGTCGCTGTTCATGTTCCCGGTCTGCAGCCCGCGCCTGCTGGAGCAGACCCACCTGACCACGCCGCACGACCTGGCGCGGGCGCACCTGCTGGCCGACGTCTATCTGGCCCAGGGCGAGCCGCACTGGGGCGACTGGCTGGCGCAGGCCGGCGCGCCCGAGGTGGACTGGCGGGGCGGCCAGCAGTTCTCGAACGTCTACCTGGCCATCGAGGCGGCGATCGCCGGGCGCGGCGTGGCCCTGGGCGAACGCGCCCTGGTGCTGGACGAACTGGCCACCGGCCGGCTGGTCAAGCCCTTCGACATCGAGCTGCGCAGCTCGTTCAGCCAGTGGATCCTGACCCTGCCGGAAAAGGCCGACCGGCCCGACATCCGCAAGTTCCGAAACTGGCTCCTCGCCCAGGCCGACGCCGACGGACTGCAGCGCTTCGAGTGATCTCAGCTCAACTGAACGGCCGACTTCTCCTTTGTCGGCCAAGCTCTGTCGGCGTCTAAGACGGTCATCCGAAACCTCCCGCCCCAGGAGCGTCCCATGACCACCGACTGCATCGACAACGTCCACTTCCGCGCCGAAACCGCCGACCGCCACCTGCACGATGTGGTCATCGGCCTGGTCGTCGCGGTGGTCTTCATCATCCCCATCACCCTGGGCGTCTTCACGCTGCTGTAGCGGCCGCTCCCTGGGTCCTTCTCCCCTTGCGGGAGAAGGTGGCGGCCGCAGGCCGACGGATGAGGGGTTTCACCGAGTCACCAGGACTGCGTTCCGCAAACCGCAGCCGCCTGGAACTTCAGAAGGCGCGGGGGCCCACACCCTGCGCCTTCTGACTTTTTGGCGAACCGTCACACCTACCTCAGGTGTCATCCCGGTTTCGCGGCACGCGAAGACCGGGACCCCGATGTGTTGCGTCGAACGCTGCGCAACGCGTCGCCACCTAACCAACCCCCCGCCTCGACAGATCGGGGTCCCGCTCTTTGGCTGCGCCAAAACCGGGATGACACTTCGAACTAGGGAAGGATCACATGCGGTACGAACCGGCTCAGATTCTTCGTCACCCGGCTGCGGTCCTCGCGGATGCCGACGCCCGCCGGCTCGTCGCCCACGATCCACGCGCCGATGACCGGGTAGTTCCCATCGAACGGCGTCAGCGCGTGCAGCGCCTGGCGGATGTGGCCCTCTTCGCCATAGCCCTGGTCCAGCACCTTCGCGCGCCGACCGTCGTCGACCAGCTCGATATTGGCGCCTTCGCGGCTGAACAGCGGTTTCCGCACATACGACTTGACCAGCTCCGCTGACCTGGGGTCGTCCTCGAAGAACGCCGGCAGCAGGTTCGGGTGGCCCGCGTGGCGCGCCCACAGCAGCGGCAGCATCCCCTTGTTGGACAGGATCGCCTTCCACGCCGGCTCGATGAACTGGGTCTTCGAGCCCTTGATCTTGGGCGCGTAGTCCTCGCGGAACATCTCCTCCCACGGGTACAGCTTGAACAGCGCGTTGATCAGGTAGTTGTCCTGGTCGACGAACCGGCCCTCGGCATCCAGGCCGATGGCGTCGATCGGCACGAACTTGGGCTCGATCCCCGCCTGGGTCGCGATGTCCTCCAGGTACTTCACCGTCTGCCGGTCCTCGACCGTGTCGGCGTCGCTGGCGAAGTGGACGAAGCCGCCGGCCGGGAAGATGGCCTTGAACCGCTGCTCCAGCTTTTCGTGCAGGCTGTTGAACTGGTCGGCCGTGGCGGGCAAGGCGCCGGACGCGATCATGTCCTCCAGCCAGACCCACTGGAACGTGCCGGTCTCGTAGATGCTGGTGGGGGTGTCGGCGTTGTACTCGAACAGCTTGGCCGGGCCCGTGCCGTCATAGGCGAAGTCGAAGCGGCCGTAGAGCGACGGATCCTTTCGCGCCCAGCTCTCCGCCACGTCGTCGCGGGACGCCTCGGGGATGGCCAGCTTGGCCATCAGCTCTTCGGACTTCACCACCTCGTCGACAAGGCTGAGGCACAGGGTGTGCAGCTCGCGCGCCGGCGCCTCGATCTCGTCCTCGATCTCGTCGAGGCTGAAGGCGTAGTAGGCCCGCTCGTCCCAGTACCGCGCCCCGTCCAGATGGCGCCAGGTGAACCCCAGCGCCTCGGCCTTGTCGTCCCAGCCCGGGCGCTCGGCGGTCTTGATGCGTTTCATGGGTGGCTCCTGAAGCCTCCTCTCCCCCCGCGCAGCGGAGAGGGAGAGGGTAGGGAGAGGGCGGCTGGGCGAACCGGCCGCACGGCTTCAAGCCGAGGGCCCTCGACCGACCGTCGTGATTATCAAAAGCGCCGCGCCGCCCTCTCCCGACCCTCTCCCTCTCGGGCTACGCCCGGGGGAGAGGAGGGGTTTGGATCAGCTCTCTTCGCCGCGCTTCACCGGGACCGGCTGGGCCTCGATCTGCAGGCGCGGGGCCTCCAGCTGGGGCATCGGGTCTTCCTTGGGCGCCTTCAGCCGCGCCAGCACGTCGTTGGCCGACGAGTGGCCCGGCAGGATGCCGGCGGCCTTCAGCTTGGCGTCCAGGTCGGCGCCGGTGCGGCGGTCTTCCAGTTCGCCGGCGGCCTTGAACTTCTCGTCCGCGATCGCCTGGCGCTCCTTGATGCGCTTGAGGCTGTCGGCGGCCGAGCCCAGGCGGGCCGAGGCGCCGGCGCCCTGGCTGGCCACGGCGGCCTGCGCGCGCTGGACGCTGTCGTTGACCTTCACCACGTCGATTTCCCGGCGCAGGTTCTCGACCCGCTGCTGGGTGGTGGCGATGGTCTGGTGCATGCGCTCCTCGGCGCTGCGCATGTCGGCCAGCTGCGGGGTCTTCAGGCCGACCTCGCTCTCCAGCTCGGAGATCCGCGTCGCAACCTCCATGGCCAGGGCTTCGTCGCCCTTCGCCAGGGCTGCGCGGGCCGAGCTCTCATAGCGGCCGGACTGGTCCGACAGGCCCTGCAGCTCCTTCTCGAGCATCCGGCGTTTCGCCACCAGCGTCGCCAAGTCGTCCCGGGCGCGGCCCAGGGCGTTGTCGGCGTCGCGGATTTCCTGGTCCAGGATGCGCAGCGCATTGGCGTCCACCACCGCCGCGCCGGCTTCGTGCGCCGTGCCGCGGAACAGGGTGATCAGCTTCGTGAAAATCGACATTCGATGATCCTCAGGCGGCGGCGGTGAAGGTGTCGCGCAGTTCGTCGGCGGCGCGGATCGCGTTCTCCGCCAACATGCGAACCTCGATGACGACCGTCTGCAAGGTGGTCTTGCACGACAGCTCGCCGAACACCTCGTAATAGTCCCGTCCGCCGACGGTGGTGATGCCGAAGTTCGATAGCGGCACCAGTTTCTGGGCCTTGAGCAGGAAAACGTTGAACGCCGCCTGGTCCTTCTGTTCGTCGACCGGCCACATCAGGGCGGACACGACGATTTGTTCGGCGCCCACCGACAGGAAGATCGGCAGGTCGCCGAACTCATGCATGGTGATCTGCAGAACGGGTTCAGCGCCTTCCAGCACACGAGCGGTCAATTCGCCGTCGCGTAGCAGGCGGGTCTCGGTGAGCGCCTGCGAAAGACTCTTCACCGACCAGTCGGTGTCGATGACATGGTCCATTTGGAACGATCCCTGCGGAGGGTCTGGGTTTCTCAACAGCGCCGGTCCGCGGCTCGAAGCTGTGATAATGGATCTGGCGGCGGCCTGGATATCGGACTTGGCGCCCGGCGGAACCCACAGCTCCAGCTTCACGAGCCCGAGCCGCTGGCGCTCCTCGCGCCACAGCCGGGTCCGTTCCGCGGGGCTCAGGCCCGCCGCCTTATCCTTAGGACTCCGCATACCAGGTATGTATACGCGTATGTTTGACAACCCACAACATGGGACTATGCTTAAACCTCTACAAGGGCTGATGGCGTGATCTTTCGCGGACTGTTCGGCGGACGCAAGGACGAGGCAAGGGTCTCGGCCGTTCCAGTGGTGCGAAATGTCACCATCGGCCGCAGCGTGCGGCTCGATCCGCTGGCCTGGCGCCGCTATGGCGGCGACACCCGGGTCAAGCTCAAGACCGACGTGCTCAACATCGTCGCCCAGGGCGTGATCGACCTCGGCGCCGACGGCTTCGTCCACCGGTTCTATACCGAGGACGACCTGATGCTGCAGATGGTCAGCCCCGACGCGGCGGGCCTGGAGGCCGACGACTTCACCGTCTTCGTGCCCTGGGCCTCGGCCTACCCCCCGGACGCCCGGGCCAGGCGCGAGTGGGCCGACCGCCTGCGCGCCCGCACCTTCACCGACGCCGACCTGCCCGAGTACCGCCGCTTCTGGTTCGGCGACACCGACGAGCGGCAGGATCCGGTCAGTTTCTGGGAAGAGGTCTACGACGACCGTTCCGGCCGCGACCCGCGGCGCATCTACCAGACCAGCATGCTCTTCGCCCGCGATCTGCCGGGCGACGGGCGCGAACTCCTTCTCGCCATCGAGATGGAGCCTGAAGGCGGCGACCTGACCCATGAGATCATGGTCGGCATTCCGCTGAACATCGGAGAATTCCAAGCATGATCGGGTTCGATCCCATCGCGTTCGGCGCCGGCGCGCTGAACTTCGCCCTCGCCTTCCTGGCGGCGGGCGGCTTCACCCTGATCTTCAAGGCGCTTTACCGCTGGATGACGCCGCACGACGAGGGGGCGCTGATCCGCGCCGGCAACTCGGCGGCGGCCGTCGCCCTGGGCGGCGCCCTGATCGGCTACGTCATCCCCCTGGCCTCGGCCCTGACCCAGACCCACTCCCTGCCCGAGTTCGTGGCCTGGGCCCTGCTGGCCGGCGTGATCCAGATCGCCACCTTCTGGCTGGTCCGCCGCATCGCCCTGCCGGACGTCTCCGCCCGCATCGAGCGCGGCGAGATGTCGACGGCGCTCTATCTGATGATGATCTCCATCGCGGTCGGCATCCTGAACGCCGCCTGCATGACCTCGTAGCCGCCATGAAGCGTACCCGGAAACTGGTCCTCACCACCCTGATGGCGGCGGGCGGCGTCTCGCTGACCGCCTGCGGCGACGCGCCGGCCGCGATCGACCAGGGCAAGACCACCGATGCCTACGCCTACCAGTCCCTGGCCGAGTGCAAGGACAAGGGCGAGGTCCCCGCCGAGGCCTGCGAGACCGCGGCCAAGAACGCCAAGGACGACGAGAACGCCGAGGCCCGCTACGCCGACACCAAGACCTGCGAGGACGTCTATGGCCCCGGCCAGTGCGTGCCGCGCTCCAGCGCCAACGGCACGGGGTCGTTCTGGGGTCCGCTGGTGGCCGGCTTCGTGGTCGGCCGGATGATGGACGGCGGCTGGGGCGGGCGCGGCCTCTACCGCGACTGGCGCGACGGCGGCTACTACACGCCCAACGGCGGCCGGGTCTCCACCGACTACTCCACCGGCCGCGCCCGCATCGGCCAGCGCGGCTTCGACGCCCCCGACGTCGGCCGCGGCCCCGACAAAGCCATCACCCGCTCCTCCGTCATCTCCCGCGGCGGCTTCGGCGGTCGCATGTCCAGCCGCAGCTACGCCAGCGGCGGGAAGAGCTGGGGCGGCTGACCTTACCCCAGCAAATTGCTCCCCCGTCGGGGGAGCTGTCGGCGACTGCCGACTGAGGGGGTCCTCCCGGACGTTTGAGCGGACCCCCTCCGGCGCTTCGCGCCAACTCCCCCGAAGGGGAGGAACTGGATGGCGCAGCTAGCCTCACGCCCCCTTTCCCTGTAAGTCGCGGCGCCTACGCGCCTCAGGGAACTTCGTCAGCAATGCCCGACCTTTACGACGTCGCCGCCATCGGCAACGCCATCGTCGACGTGATCGCGCCGGCCACCGACGCCTGGCTGGCCGAGAACAGCCTGACCAAGGGCGCGATGATGCTGGTCGATCCCGTCCAGTCGGCGGCGCTGTATTCGAAGATGAACCACGGGGTCGAGGCCTCGGGCGGCTCGGCGGCCAACACCATCGCCGGCCTCGCCAGCTTCGGCGGCAAGGGCGCCTTCATGGGCAAGGTCGCCGACGACGAACTGGGCCGCACCTTCGCCAAGGACATGCGCGCCATCGGCGCCCGCTTCGAGAACGCGCCTCTGGTCGGCGGCCCCGCCACCGCCGTCTCGATGATCAACGTCACCCCCGACGCGCAGCGCACCATGTGCACCTTCCTGGGCGCCTCGGTGGAGTTCACCGACTCGGATGTCGACACCGCCACCGTCGAGGCGGCCAAGATCGTCTATCTCGAGGGCTATCTGTTCGACGCCGAGGCCGCCCGGCGCGCCTTCGCCAAGGCCGCGGGCCTGGCGCACGGCGCGGGCCGCAAGATCGCCCTGACCCTCTCCGACAGCTTCGTGGTCGAGCGCCACCGGGGCGGCCTGAAGGGCTTCATCGAGAGCCAGGTCGACATCCTGTTCGCCAACGAAGCCGAGCTGCTGGCGCTCTACGAGACCGCCAACTTCGACGAGGCCTGCGAACAACTGTTGCGCCACTGCGACCTGGCCGCGGTCACCCGCAGCGAAAAAGGCTCGGTCGTGCTCTCCAAGGGCGAGACCCTGCACATCGCCGCCGAGCCCGTGGAGAAAGTCGTGGACACCACCGGCGCGGGCGACCAATACGCGGCCGGGTTCCTCTTCGGCCTCTCCCAGGGGCGGTCGCTGCACGATTGCGGCCGGCTGGCCTCCATCGCGGCGGCCGAGGTGATCTCGCACTACGGGCCGCGGCCCCAGGTCTCGCTGAAGGACCTGGCCGCAGCGAAGGGGCTGTAACGATGAGCCGCACGGCCGAGGTCGTCCGCAACACCAAGGAGACCCAGATTCGCGTCGCCGTGGACCTGGACGGGACCGGCGTGTCCAAGGTCTCGACCGGCATCGGCTTCTTCGACCACATGCTGGACAGCTTCGCCCGCCACGGCGGCATCGACATCCAGGTCGAGACCAAGGGCGACCTGCACATCGACATGCACCACACGGTGGAAGACACCGGCATCGTCCTGGGCCAGGCGATCAAGGAAGCCCTCGACGGCTTCAAGGGCATCCGCCGCTTCGGCCACGCCTATATCCCGATGGACGAGACCCTGTCGCGCTGCGCCATCGACTTCTCCAACCGGCCCTATCTGATCTGGAAGGTCGAGTTCAAGACGCCCAAGGTCGGCGACATGGACACCGAGCTGTTCAAGGAATTCCACCACGCCTTCGCCATGAACGGCGGCGCCTGCGTGCACTTGGAAACCCTCTACGGCGCGAATAGCCACCACATCGCCGAGAGCGGCTTCAAGGCCCTGGCCCGCGCCGTCCGCCAGGCGGTGGAACTGGACCCCAAGACCCACGGCCATGCCCCCTCCACCAAGGGCGTGCTGTAGGGCTCGACAGCCAGGAAAAGTGCGGAGCGGTTTTCCGTCCGGCTGACGAGGAAGAAGGGATCCCCATGCAGACCGTCGCCCTGATCGACTACGGGTCGGGCAATTTGCGCTCGGCCGAAAAGGCCCTCGTCCGCGCCGCGGCGGGGACCGCGAACATCGTCGTGACCAACGATCCCGACACGGTGGCCAAGGCCGACCGCATCGTCCTGCCGGGCGTCGGCGCCTTCGCCGCCTGCATGGCCGCGCTCGCCGAGCGGTCCGGCGTGATCCAGGCCATGAACGAAGCCGTCCTTCAGCGCGGCGCCCCCTTCCTCGGCATCTGCGTCGGCATGCAGCTGATGGCCTCGCGCGGCCTGGAGTTCGGCGAGACCCCCGGCCTGGGCTGGATCGACGCCGACGTCCGCAAGATCGCCCCCGCCGACCCGGCGCTGAAGGTGCCGCACATGGGCTGGAACACGCTGGAGGCGGTCTCCGACCTGCCGATGCTGGCGGGGCCCAAGGCCGGGGCGCCCGTCTATTTCACCCACTCCTTCGCCATGTTCCCGGCTGACGCGGCCGACGTGGCGGCCTATGTGGACCACGGCGGGCGCTTCCCCGCGGCCGTGGCGCGCGACAACTTCGCCGGGGTCCAGTTTCACCCCGAAAAATCACAAGCCGCCGGCCTCGCGATCCTGGCCGACTTCCTGGAATGGCGCCCATGATCCTCTATCCCGCCATCGACCTGAAGGACGGCCAGTGCGTGCGCGTCCTGCACGGCGACCTGTCCACGGCCACGGTGTTCAACACCCAGCCCGCCGCCCAGGCCAAGACCTTCGTGGAGGCCGGCTTCCACTGGATCCACGTGGTCGACCTGAACGGCGCCGTCCAGGGCAAGGCCATCAACGCGCCGGGCGTCGAGGCCATCCTGTCGTCGGTCTCCGTGCCCGTGCAGCTGGGCGGCGGCATCCGCAGCCTGAAGGACATCGAGCGCTGGATCGAGGCGGGTGTCTCCCGCGTGATCCTGGGCACCGTCGCCGTGAAGGACCCCAAGATCGTCCTGGCCGCCGCCAAGCTCTACCCCGAGCAGATCGCCGTCAGCGTCGACGTCCGCAAGGGCAAGGTCGCCGTCGAGGGCTGGACCGCCGACAGCGAGCTGGACGCCATCACCGTGGCCCGCCGCTTCGAGGACGCGGGCGTCGCCGCCCTGATCGTCACCGACATCGACCGCGACGGCACCGTCATGGGCTTCGACGTCGAGGCGTTCGGCGCGATGGCCGACGCCGTCTCCATTCCCGTCATCGCCGCCGGCGGGCTGGCCACCGTCGACGACATCGTCAAGCTGAAGGCCCGCAAGGGCGTGCCGGTGGCCGGCGCCGTCCTGGGCCGCGCGCTCTACAACGGCGCGATCAACCCGGCCCAGGCCCTGGAAATCGCGGCATGAGCTTGAAAGTGCGCCTCATTCCCTGTCTGGACGTCAAGGACGGCCGGGTGGTGAAGGGCGTGCAGTTCGTCAACCTGGTCGACGCCGGCGACCCCGTCGAACAGGCCCAGGCCTATGACCTCGCCGGCGCCGACGAGCTGATGTTCCTGGACATCACCGCCAGCCACGAGAACCGCGGCACGATCCTGGACGTCGTCGCCCGCACGGCCGACGTCTGCTTCATGCCGCTCAGCGTCGGCGGGGGCATCCGCTCGGTGGAGGATGGCCGCCGCCTGCTGCTGGCCGGCGCCGACAAGATCTCGATCATGACCGCCGCCGTGAACGACCGCGACGTGGTCAGCCGCTGCGCCGACGCCTTCGGCAGCCAGGCCGTCGTCGTCTCGGTCGACGCCAAGCGGGTCGGCGAGCACTGGGAGGTCTTCACCCACGGCGGCCGCAACGCCACCGGCCTCAACGCGGTGGACTACGCCGCCGAGGTGGTCGCCAAAGGCGCGGGCGAGATCCTGCTGACCTCCATGGACCGCGACGGCGCCAAGATCGGCTACGATCTGGACCTGCTGCGCCGGGTCACTTCGGCGGTGAGCGTGCCAGTGATCGCCTCGGGCGGGGCCGGCAATACGCGCCATCTGGTCGAGGCCGTCGAGGCTGGGGCCGACGCCGTGCTGGCCGCCTCGATCTTCCACTTCGGCGAGGTCTCGATCGGCGAGGCCAAACGCGCCATGGCCGCCGCGGGCGTCCCCATCCGCCTCACGGAGTTCGCCGCATGACCCGTTTCGCCAAGGTCGTCGACCGCCTGGCCGCCACCATCGAGAGCCGCCGCGGCGGCGACACCTCGACCTCCTACACCGCCCAGCTCCTGGGCGACCTGGACCGCGCCGCCAAGAAGCTGGGCGAGGAAGCCGTCGAGGTCGTCATCGCCGCCGCCCAAGGCGACCGCGAAGCCGTCACCGCCGAAAGCGCCGACCTCATCTACCACTGGCTGGTCGTCATCGCCGCCGCCGGCGTGAGCCTGGAAGAAGTCGCCGAAAAGCTGGAAGCCCGCGAGGGGACGTCGGGGCTAAGCGAGAAGGCCGGGCGCGCTAAATAATTCCTCCCCATCGGGGGAGGTGGCGCGAAGCGCCGGAGGGGGTCCGCTCAGAACGTCGGGCTCTAAACCCGCCCCCGCCGCTTCAGCGCCACGTACAGCGCCCCCTCGCCCCCGTGGTGCCGGGCCGCCTCGGAGATCCCCGCCACGATGTGCGACAGCTCCGGCGCGCCCAGCCAGCCCGGCACGGCCTTGCGCAGCACGCCGTCGCCCTGAACGCCCTTGCCGGTGATCACCAGCACCGCGCGCCAGCCGTCGTCCCACGCCCGCGCCACAAACGCCGCCAGCGCCGCGCGGGCCCGGTCCTGGGTCATGCCGTGCAGGTCGATCCGCGCGCCGATCTCCTCGCGCTCCTTGGCGATCCGGTGCTTGCGGCGCGGCTCGATGCCATCGACGCCATAGCGCAGGGTCTTGGCCTTCGCATCCGGCCGCTTGGGCTCGATGCGCGCCGCGGCGTCCAGCGTCTGCGGCATCGCCTTCTTGGGCTCGCGACGGCCGGTGAGCGGGTGGACGGTGGCGGCGACCATCGACCAGATCTTCTGCTCCTCCGGCTTCAGCGGCCGTTTCATGGGCGCGGGACCAGCCGATAGAGCCTGAGCGTGTGCCGGACCCGGCCCGCTTCCGCCCCGGCCGCGTCGCCTTCGCCGAGGTAGAGGTCCGCCCGCACCTCGCCCTTGATCGCCCCGCCGGTGTCCAGCGCGCTGGCCAATCGGCGATAGGCCGGGAAAGCGCCCGACAGCAGCGGCGCCTCGGCATCCACCCACAGCAGTTCGCCATACGCATGGAACGCGGGGTCCACCGCCACCGCGCGGCCGGCGGGCAGGGGGACGTTGGCCGCCCCCACCGGCGGCTTACCGTCGTCGGGGCCCAGCTTGAAGAACGCATAGCGCGGGTTCAGCCGCATGATCTCGTTGGCGTCCGGCCCGCGGTGCGCCGCCAGCCAGTTGCGGATGGCGTCGCCGCCCGTGTTGTCCCGCGCCAGCAGCCCCCGGTCGCGCATCGGGTTGGCGATGCCGGCGAACGGGCGGCCGTTATGGGCGGCGTACATCGCCTTCATCCGCTTGCCGTCCTCGAACGTCAGCACGCCCGAGCCCTGCACCTGCAGGAAGAACAGCTCTTCCGGACGCATCCAGGCCAGCGGCTTGTCGATCGGCGTGGTCTCGATGGTCGTGCGGTCGGGATAGGGCTCGGCCGACCCGTCGGGCAGGGTCCGCAGCACGATGCCGCCGTTGGCCACCACCAGGTCGGCGGGCTTCGGCCGCACCGGGGCGCTGAACTCGAGGTCGGGCTTCCGCCGCGCCTGGTAGACCGGGGCGAAATAGGCCGTCAGCACGCCCTCATTGCCGATACGCTCCGCCACGAACGCCCGCTCGAAGAACGTCCGCCCGTCGCCGCGCGCGATGGGTCCCGCCGAGCGCGCGCGCCAGCACAGGTCGGCCACGGCCTTGTCGCGGATGGCGGTGCAGTTGGCCCGCCAGGCCTCGAACGCGGCGTCGTGGTCTTCGGCCGCCCAGCCGGGCAGGGCGAACAGCTCCAGCCGGCGGGCCGGCTCAGGGGCGGGCGGCGGCGGGCCCGGACGGGGCGGGGGCGCCGTCGGCCGGGGATAATCGACCGGCGGCGGCGGTCCGTGCTCGGACGGCGTGGCGCAGGCAGCGACGCTCAGGGCGGCAAACGCCGCCGCGATGACCCCCCAGCGCACGGACGTTACGCTTCCGCGGCGTCGACGTGGACCAGGATCCAGTTGGGGTCGCGGCTCTTCAGCCGGCGCTCGAACGTCCACAGCTCGGCGGTGCGGCGGTCTTCGACGCCCTCGCCCTCGGGACCCTTCGTGCGGCTGCGGAACTCGGCCAGGAAGCGCACGGCGATGTGCGCCAGGTCGCCGTCGTTGACCTCGGCCTTTTCCAGATCGGCGCGGGGCGCATGGAAGAATTCCACGGTCTCGGTCCGGCCCTCGGCCGCCTTCTGGTCGATGGCGGCCTCGAAGCTGGCCAGCACATTGGGCGCCAGCAGGTTGGCCAGCGTCGCCTTGTCGCCCTCGGCGAAAGCCTTGACGATCATCTCGTAGGCGCCCTTCGCCCCCGCCAGGAAGCGGTTCATGTCGAACGCCGGGTCCTTGGACTTGATCGCGGCCAGGCCGGTCAGCTCGATCCCGTCGTCGATGGCGTCGGTCGCCCGCTCGGGCGGACGCACGGCCGAGGACGTGGTCTCCACCGCGGGGCGGTCTTCCGGCTGGCGGCCCACGCGCCGGCCCAGCACCGAATACAGCTGGTACAGCACGATGACGGCGAGGCCGGCGAAGATGATCAATTCCAGGACTTGCAACGCGGGGCTTTCGGGAGTGGGGAGGCTTCTGGGACGTTATACGCTGAATATCTCAATATAGTCCGCAGGAACGCCGCCGTCAGGGGCGGCGTTGCATACGGCTGGGCGCCATGATAGCCGCTCGGCCCTAAAGAGCGCGATCCTCGCCGCTCCGCCTATAGAGAATTCCGTCAGATCATGAGCGAAATCGACCTTGGCGCGGGTGCGCCTTCGGCCCAGGGCGGCGAGCCCGGGATCCGCATCCTGGCCCAGTTCATCCGCGACCTCTCGATGGAGAACCCGCGCGCGCCCGACGCCCTGCGTCCCAGCCCGGACCAGCCGCAGATCGACCTCAACGTCGAAATGAACGCGCGTGGCCGCGACGACGGCCTGTTCGAGGTGGACCTGAAGCTCTCGGCCCGCGCCGCGCGCCCCGACGGCCCGCTGTTCCATGTCGAGCTGCTGTACGGCGGCGTCTTCCAGATCGGCGGCGTGCCGGCCGAGGAGATGGAGCCGGTGCTGCTGATCGAGTGCCCGCGCTACCTGTTCCCCTTCGCCCGGCGGATCATCGCCGAGGTCACCTCGGAAGGCGGCTTCCCGCCCTTCCTCCTCGACCCCATCGACTTCGCCGGCGTCTACGCCGCCCGCAAGGCCCAAGGCGAACCCCAGGTCGGCCACGCTTAATCCGCGGTAATTCCTCCCCCGTCGGGGGAGGTGTCGCCAAAGGCGACGGAGGGGGTCCGCTCAAAACGCGGTTGAGGACCCCCTCAGTCGGCCGTCGGTGACAGCTCCCCCAACGGGCGAGCAACAACCGCGCCGTCCCGCATCATCGCCTCGACCGCGTCCGCCGCCCGCTCCGAGCAAGGCCGCTCGCCCAGGTCGAACGTCTCGCGGAACGCCGCCGCCTGAACCCGCCGATAGTCGCCGTGCGACGCCCGCGCCCGATCGACCGCCGCCGTGATCCCCTCGGCCGTCGTCGCCACCGGCCCCAGCGCCCAGTGGGCGTAGTTCTCGTCGCCGGCGCGGTCCACGCCGCTCGCATTGAGGAACAGGCAGGGCCGAGGCGCCCGGATGAACTCGTAGACCTGGCTGCTCACGTCACCCAGATAGGCGTCGGCCATGTCGGTGTAGGTCATGTCGCAGCAGCGGGGTCCGCCCAGGTCGACGTGGATGTTGGCCGCACCGGCATAGCGCGCCGCCACGGCCTTCAGCTCCTCGGCCCGCTCGGCGGCCATTCGCACATGCGGCGCGAAGATCAGGTTGTAGCGGTCCTGGGCCGCGAACCCCTCCAGAACCGTCGCGCCGAACGCCGGCCACGAGCTCAGGTCCGCGCGGAAGTGGGGATTGTACAGCACCGTCGGGCGCGGGTTGCGGAACAGCGGCGGGCCGGCTTGGCGGCTGGCGGCTGCCGCCTCGAACTTCGGATAGCCGACGATGGCGTAGCGGCCGGGTATGATCAGCCCCGCGCGCAGCATTCGCGCCTCCTGCTTGGCGCCGGCCAGCAGCACCCCGTCGAACCGCCGGATCCGCGGCTCATAGCCCACGGCGCGATCGCCGGCGCCGTGATCGGAGTGGATGAACAGCGGCCGGGTCACCCCGAACCGCTTCAGCATCAGCGACGTCCGCTCGGGCGCGACCACGGCGGCGAAGTCCGTGAGCCAGGTCGCCGCGGCGGCCAGCATCAGCGCCTTGGGCGGGTTCTCGCGCAGGAAGCTGGACGTCCAGAGATTGTGGAACACCACGCCCCGGCCGCCCAGGGCCGCCATCAGCGTCTTCGCCCGCGCCAGCGTCGCCCCCGGCGCCGCCACATGCACCTCGTAGTCGCCCCGCCGCGACAGGGCGGCGGCGATGGGCAGGCTATGCAGCGCCTGATGCCACTGGGCAATGAGGGGGAAGACGACGCGCGGTTTCGGGGCGCCGCGCCGGCGAGCCTGCAGAAGTGGGGGTGGCATCCGTGGGCCTCGGCGGGCGCGGCGCCCCGATCACCCACGCTACCCACCGACCCTCCGGCCCAGGTGTCCCCAACATTTGATTTCGCCCATGTTCGGAGCGCTAAAAAATTCCTCCCCCGTCGGGGGAGGGGAACCGCGAAGCGGTGGAGGGGGTCCTCAACCGCCGTGGATGACCCCCTCAGTCGGCAGTCGCCGACAGCTTCCCCGATGGGGAGCAATTCAGAGCCCGAACTTGCCCCAGAGATCTTCGCTCTTCACGACCCCACGGATGAACGCCGCGTGCAGCGTGCGTTCTTCCTCGGTCGAGCGCGGCGCCAGCGGCCGGGGCCGCACGCCGTATTCGTTCTTCGTGGCCACCGACACGGCGTTGATCATCGCCGCCGACGACAGCTCCAGCCGGCGCTCACGCCCGCCCTTCAGTTCCAGATAGACGGCGGCCAGCAGCTTGGCGTCGATCAAGGCGCCGTGCTTCTCGCGCTCGCTCAGCGAGACCTTGAAGCGCTTGCACAGCGCGTCCAGCGAGTTGTGCATCCCCGGGAAACGCTGCTTGGCCAGCGCCAGGGTGTCGATCCAGCGCGGCTCCGGGATCGGCTCGCGCCGGATGTTCTCCAGCTCCCAGTTGATGAAGCCCCGGTCGAACGCCGCGTTGTGGGCGATCAGCGGCGCATCGCCGATGAACTCCAGGAACCCTTCGACCACATCGGGATGATGGAACTTCGGCTTGCCGCGCAGGAAGTCCGCCGACAGCCCGTGCACCCGCTGCGCCTCGGCGGGCATGTCGCGGCAGGGGTCGATATAGACGTGGAAGCTCCGCCCGGTCGGCACGAAGCTCTCGATCTCCAGCGCCGCCAGCTCCACCAGCCGGTCACCCGTCTTCGGGTCGAACCCCGTCGTTTCCGTATCGAGGACAATCTCGCGAGCCATGGGGCTTTAATGCCCCGGTTCGCGCGAAGCCTCAACGGATGCGGCGTCGCATCCCCTCCCCCATCCCCACCTTTCGCCTGCGGCGAAAACGGGATGACGCCGGAAAGTGAAGCTATTGCGCCCGCAAATCCGCGATGATCGCGCGCACCTGTTCCCGCGCCGCCTCCAGCCCCTTGCCGGTGTCGATCACATAGTCCGCGCGGCGGCGCTTCTCGGCGTCGGGGACCTGCTGGGCCAGGATGGCGTCCAGGCGTTCCGGGGTCATGCCCTCGCGCGCCAGCACCCGCTGGCGCTGCATCTCCGCCGGAGCCGAGACCACGATGACCTTGTGCATGTTCTTCTCGCCGCCGGTCTCGTAGATCAGCGGCACGTCCAGGATGACCATGTCCGCGCCGGCGGCCTCGGCCCGCGCGAACACATCGACCCGCGCCCGGCCGACGATCGGGTGGACGATGGCGTTCAGCCGGCCCAGCGCCTCGGGATCGCCCAGCACCCGCTTGCGCAGTTCCTCGCGGTCGACCCGACCGTCCTTCACCACGCCGGGGAACGCCGCGCCTACCGGCTCGACCGCCGCCCCGCCCACGTCATAGGCCGCGTGCACCTCGGCGTCGGCGTCGTAGATCGGGATGCCGGCTTCGCGGAACATCGCGGCCGTGGTCGATTTGCCCATGCCGATGGAGCCGGTAAGGCCGATGATCTTCATGGATTCAACACCTTGAGCGCCAGCGCCCGCACGTCGATCTCCGCCGGCGGGGCCGATCCGTAGAACGCTTCGAACGACGGCTCGGCCTGGCGGACCAGCATCTCCAGCCCGTCCACGGTCCGGCGGCCCAGGTCCCTGGCCCGCTGCAGGAACGGCGTCACCAGCGGCTTGTAGAACATGTCCATCACCACAGCGCCGTCCGGCGTCGCCTCCAGGGGAACGTCCAGCGCGCCGCCGTCCAGACCCGCCGCCGTCGCGTTGATCACCGCCGTCACGCCCGCGAACGCCTGGCCCGCGTCGGTCAACGCCCCGGCCACGACGGCGCCCCCGAGGTCCGCCGCCAGCGCCTGCGCCTTCGCGGCCGTCCGGTTCAGCACCCGGACCTCCGGCGCCCCCGCCAGCAGCAGCGCCGCCACTGCGCCCCGCGCCGCGCCGCCCGCGCCCAGCACCACCACCGGCCCAGCCGCCGGATCGAACCCCGGCGCCTGGACCTCGAACGCCCGCAGCAGACCGATCCCGTCGGTGTTGTCCGCCAGGATCCGGCCGTCGGTGTCGAACAGCAGCAGGTTCGCCGCCCCCGCCAGCCGCGCCCGGTCCGTGGCCGCGTCCGCCGCCGCCAGCGCCGCTTCCTTGAACGGCACCGTGACGTTCACGCCCCGCAGCGCGCCGCCGCCCCGCTGGCCTTGGACGAACGCCGCGAAGGTCTCGGTCGTGGGCGCCAGGGCCACATAGACCCCGTCAATCCCCGCCGCGGCCAGCCAGGCGTTGTGCAGCACGGGCGACAGCGAGTGCGCGACCGGGTGTCCCAGCACCCCGGCCACCACGGTCCTGCCGGTGATCATGCCGCCAGCTCCCCGTGCCGGCGCAGCAGGTCCAGCAGGCCCATCAGCGGCAGGCCCAGGATCGCGAAATAGTCGCCCTCGATCTTCGAGAACAGCTGCGCGCCAGGCCCCTCCAGCCGGTAGCAGCCCACCGAGCCCAGCGCGTGCGGCCCCTCGGTCGCCAGGTACTGCTCCAGGAAGTCATCGGAGAAATCCCGCATGGTCAGGCTGCAGGTGACCATGTCGCGCCAGATCGGCCCGCCCTCCTTGGCCACCACCACCGCCGAATGCAGCTTGTGGGTCTTGCCGCGCAGCAGCTTCAGCCGGTCGCGCGCCTCGTCCACGGTCTCGGCCTTGTCGTAGAGCATCCCGTCCAGGTCCAGCGTCTGGTCGGCCCCGATCACCAGGCCCAGCCTGGCCCGCGACACCCGGATCGCCTTCAGCTCGGCCAGGGCGTCGGCGATGTCGCGCGGCCCGTGGCCCTCGGCCAGCAGCGAGGCCTTCACCGACTCCTCGTCCACGCCCGCGACCGTGGCCTCGTAGGTCACGCCCGCGCCATCCAGCACGGCCCGCCGCGCGGCGCTCTTCGACGCCAGGATAACGGTCATCCCAGCACCTCGACCTGGCCGTGGCCCTTGTGCAGCAGGTTCATCACCGCCGCCGCCGTTTCCTCCACCGAGCGGCGGGTGACGTCGATGGTCGGGAAGTTGTGGCGCTCGTACAGCCGCCGCGCCGCGATGATCTCCTCGCGCACCGAGTCGGTGTCGATGTAGGTCGACTCCCGGTTCTCGTTCAGGCTGAGCAGGCGGTTGCGGCGGATCTGGATCAGCCGGTCCGGCGAGATCAGCAGCCCGACGATCAGCGCGTTCTGCAGCTGGAACAGCTTCTCCGGCAGCGGCCGCCCCGGCACCAGCGGCACATTGGCCGCCCGCACGCCGCGGTGCGCCAGATAGATGCACGTCGGCGTCTTCGAGGTGCGCGACACGCCCAGCAGCACCACGTCCGCCTGGTCCAGGTCCTGCCCGCCCTGGCCGTCGTCGTGGCCGATGGCGTAGTTCAGCGCGTCCATCCGGTTGAAATAGTCGTTGTCCAGCCGCAGGTGCGCGCCCACCCGGCTGGTCGTCGCCGCCCCCAGATACCGCTGCATCGCGCTGACCAGCGGGTCCAGCGCCGGCAGGCACGGCATGTCCAGCCGCCGGCAGCCTTCCTCCAGCGCCTCGCGCAGCTTGTCGTCGACGATCGTGTGCAGCACGATCCCCGGCGCCTCCTCGATATCCCCCAGCGCCCGGTCCAGCTGCCGCTGCGAGCGGACCAGGGCGTAGATGTGTTCGATGGGCAGCACGTTCTCGAACCGCGCGCACACCGCCCGCGCCATGGCGTTCAGCGTCTCGCCGGTGGAATCGGACACCAGGTGGACGTGGAAGTACGTCGCGAGCCGGGGGGGCGGGGAGTTCGACAATGGCGCTCCGCGAAAATAAGCCTGGGGACGGATCCTGTGGACTCACTCTTAGCGAAGCTGGACGGCGATGGGGATAGATCGGCTGAGAAACCGGCCACGCCGGCCGCCCGGTGCAACACGAGGACAGTTCGCCCCGTTAACCATCCATTAACCCCCAGGCCCGGACCGCCGGGCGCCGACGGCTGGGCGCCGATGCGAACAACTCGGTTTTCCACCCCGGCCCCCGGTTTCTTAACCAAGTCCTTACCGAAACCTTAATGCCGTCAGCCGCCTTGGCGGCGATCCCCGCAATTCACAGGCTGTCACACACTGTGCCGGCGCCTGGGGACGACCTGGGGGGAACCGCCGGATTGTCAAAGGATCGTCAAGGTTTTCCCCGCTGCCGACAGGCCCTAACCCTCCTGCTCCAACCCTTTTCAGGATTCTTATCTTTTAGAAGGAAGGAAGGTCTGGCCGGGACGAAGGGGTCGCTCTTGAGCCGGGCGGGCGGGCAGGCTTTAAGTCACCCCCATGACGACCGAGACGCCCCGCCTTCTGCGTGTCCTTGCCGGAGAGACCCTGGACCGCCCGCCGGTGTGGTTCATGCGCCAGGCCGGACGCTCCCTGCCCGAGTACCTGGCGCTGCGCAGCCGGGCGAAGGACTTCATGGCCTTCTGCTTCAATCCCGAGATGGCCGCCGAAGCGACGCTGCAACCGATGCGCCGCTTCCCGATGGACGCCGCCATCGTCTTCGCCGACATCCTGCTGATCCCCCAGGCCCTGGGCCAGGAGGTCTGGTTCGAGGCGGGCGAGGGGCCGCGTCTCGGCCCGCTGCCGCCCCTGCAAGCCATGCAGGACGCCATCGAGGGCTCCACCGCCCACCTGGCCAACATCGGCGAGACCCTGAGCCGCGTCCGCGCCGAGCTGGAACCCGAGCG
Source organism: Alphaproteobacteria bacterium (assembly GCA_018821435.1). Taxonomy (GTDB): domain Bacteria; phylum Pseudomonadota; class Alphaproteobacteria; order Caulobacterales; family Caulobacteraceae; genus Phenylobacterium. The sequence goes on along the minus strand of JAHJME010000022.1, from coordinate 150,174 downwards.
GGCCCTGATCGGCTTCGCCGGCGCGCCCTGGACCGTCGCTACCTACATGCTGGAGGGCCGGGGCTCCCAGCGCGAAGCCGCCCGCACCTACGCCTACGAACACCCGGAAGAACTGGACGCCCTGCTGGACGTCCTGGTCGAAAGCACCGCCCGCTACCTGGTCATGCAGGCGAAGTCGGGCGCCCAGGCGCTGCAACTGTTCGAGAGCTGGGCCGACAATCTGGCCGAGGACGTCTTCGAGCGCATCGTCATCGGCCCCCACAAACGGATCGTCGAAAAGGTCCGCGCCGCGGGCATCGACGCCCCGTTCATCGGCTTTCCCCGCAGCGCGGGAGCCCTGGTCGAACGCTATGCGGCGGAAGTCCCCGTCCAGGCCGTCGCCCTGGACACCCAGGCCAGCGCCGCGCTGGGCCAGAAGATCCAGGCCGGCGGAAAGGCCATCCAGGGCGCCCTGGACAACCTGCTGCTCCGCGCCGGTGGCCCAGCCCTCGACGCCCGCGTCGACGCCCTGCTCGAGCAGTGGTCCGGCGGACCCTACATCTTCAACCTGGGCCACGGCGTCATCCCCGACACCCCCATCGCCCACATCGCCCGCGTCGTCGAACGCGTGACGGGCAAACCGGCGAAGGCGATGGCCGCGGAATGACAAGCTCACGCTCCTCCCATGTCGCGAAGACGACGGGGGAGGTGGATCGGCGCGCAGCGACGAGACGGAGGGGGCGTAAAGCCCTATGCGCCGAGCTCTCCGCGTTGCGCCCCCTCCACCACTTCGTGGTCCCCCTCCCCCGAACTCTCCGGTTCAGGGGAGGAGCGAAATGAAACTCGCCGTCGTGCTCTTCAACCTGGGCGGCCCGGACAGCCTCAAGGCCGTTCGCCCGTTCCTGTTCAACCTGTTCCGCGACCCGGCGATCATCCAGCTGCCGGCCCCGGCCCGCTACGCCCTGGCCGCCCTGATCTCCACCACCCGCAACAAGACCGCCCAGGCCAATTACGCGATCATGGGCGGCCGCTCGCCCCTGCTGCCCGAGACGGAAACCCAGGCCGCCGCCCTGGAAGCCGTGCTGAAATCCCAGGGCCACGACGCTCGCGTCTTCATCGCCATGCGCTACTGGCATCCGTTCGCGGACGAAACCGCCAAGCAGGTCGCGGCCTATGCCCCCGACGAGATCGTCCTGCTGCCGCTCTACCCCCAGTTCTCCACCACAACGACCGGCTCGTCGGTGAAGGACTGGACCAAGGTCTATAAGGGCCCCGGCCGCACCCGCACTGTCTGCTGCTACCCGACCGCTTCGGGCCTGGCCCAGGCCCACGCCGCCGAGATCCGCAAGGTCTGGGACGCCGCCGGCCGGCCCGCCAACGTCCGCCTGCTGTTCTCCGCCCACGGCCTGCCGCAGCAGATCGTCGACGCCGGCGACCCCTACGAGGCGCAGATCAACGCGACAGCCGCCACAGTCGCCGCCCTGTTGCCGGAACTCTCCGACTGGCGGGTCTCGTTCCAGAGCCGGGTCGGCCGCCTGCAATGGCTGAAGCCCTCCACCGAAGACGCCATCCGCGCGGCCCGCGACGACGGGAAGGGCGTACTGGTCTCGCCCATCGCCTTCGTCTCCGAGCACGTCGAGACCCTGGTCGAGCTGGACCACGAGTACGCCGACCTGGCGAAGGAGCTGGGCGTCGCCCCCTATCTCCGCGCCCGCACACCCGGCGTCGGCGCGACCTTCATCGGCGACCTGGCCACGGCGGTGACCCAGGCGCTGCCGCGCGACGGCGTGGCGTCCTTCGGCCCCTGGCTCTGCCCCGCGGCGCATGGCAAATGCCCGCATAGACACGAGGCGGCGGCATGACCTGGCCAAGTTTTCTAAGCTTCGACCTGCTCCGGGGCCTGCACATCATCGCGATGATCGCGTGGATGTCGGGGATGATGTACCTGCCCCGGCTCTACGCCTACCACACCGAGACCGCGCCGCCTGGCAGCGAGTTCGACGCACACTTCAAGGTGTGGGAAGGCAAGCTGCTGAAAATCATCATAAATCCGGCGATGACGATCACCTGGATCTTCGGGCTGAGCCTGATCCTCTGGCACGTCTATGCGGCCAAGGAGGGGTGGGCGTTCCTGACCCAGCCCTGGATGATGGTGAAGCTGGCGGCGGTGATCTTCCTGTCCGGCTGGCACGGCTTCCTGGCCGGCGCGTACAAGAAGTTCCTGGCCGGCGAGCGCCCTCGCACGGGCAAGTTCTGGCGCGCCACCAACGAACTCCCCTTCCTCGCCGCAGTGGTCGCGGTGCTGGCCGTGACCCTTCAATTCTGGTCGCGCTAGTCCGATATCAGCGCAAGCGTAGTTGCTCCCCGTTGGGGGAGCTGTCGGCGAATGCCGACTGAGGGGGTCCTCAACCGCCTTACCTACTCATCCCCGCGCATGCGGGGACCCAGGCTTACTTTAGCCGCCACACCGACGTCATGGCGCGCGTTCGAGCCTCATCCTCCCGCAAGAAAAACAAGCCTGGGTCCCCGCATGCGCGGGGATGAGTAACGGCGGCGCGCGGGGAAAACATTGACCCAACCCCCCGCCTATGGCACCCCTCGCATACGTGTCGGTCTCCGGCGCGCCCCGCCTTATCTCCGGCTCCGCGCTGAACAGCGCGCCTTCGAGCCGGCTCCCAGAACGAAGACCAAATCGGCGCTGAACGGCGCCCTCAGACCAAAACCGCCCACGCTCGGACTCCGTCCTGCCGTGTGCGAAGTCCAAAGTGAAATCCATGCAAGACGATACCCAAGACAACACCCCGGCCGACGAAACCGAAGCCGACACCCTGGCCGACACGCTCGAGCCCCAGCTTGCCGCGGCCGACGCCGCCGCTGCCGCTGAAGAGGCCGCCGCCGAAGCCGAGAACGACGAGCCGACCGAGGCCTCCAAGGCGATCGCCGCCCTGGGGCTGACGCGCATGAGCCTTCAGGAACTGAAGGACAAGCCGCCGGTCGACCTGCTGGCCTTCGCCGAACAGCTCGACATCGAAAACGCGAACTCCATGCGCAAGCAGGACATGATGTTCGCGATCCTCAAGACCCTGGCCGAGGAGGGGATCGAGATTTCCGGCTCGGGCACCCTGGAAGTGGTGCAGGACGGCTTCGGCTTCCTGCGCTCGCCGGAAGCCAACTACCTGCCGGGTCCGGACGATATCTACGTCAGCCCCTCGCAGATCCGGAAGTTCGGCCTGCGCACCGGCGACACGGTCGACGGCGCCATCCGCGCGCCCCGCGAACACGAACGCTACTTCGCCCTCGTGAAGGTCGACCTGACCAACTTCGAGGACCCCGAGGCGGTCCGGCACAAGGTGCTGTTCGACAACCTGACCCCGCTCTATCCCGACCAGCGCTTCAAGATGGAGATCGACGATCCCACGCTGAAGGACCGTTCCGGCCGGGTCATCGACATCGTCGCCCCGCTGGGCAAGGGCCAGCGCTGCCTGATCACCGCCCCGCCGCGGGTCGGCAAGACGGTGATGCTGCAGAACATCGCCAAGTCGATCGAGACCAACCACCCCGAGTGCTACCTGATCGTCCTGCTGATCGACGAGCGCCCGGAAGAAGTCACCGACATGCAACGCACGGTGAAGGGCGAGGTCATCTCCTCGACCTTCGACGAGCCCGCCACCCGCCACGTGCAGGTCGCCGAAATGGTGATCGAAAAGGCCAAGCGCCTGGTCGAGCACAAGCGCGACGTCGTCATCCTGTTGGACTCGGTCACCCGTCTCGGCCGCGCCTACAACACCGTAGTCCCGTCGTCGGGCAAGGTGCTGACCGGCGGTGTCGACGCCAACGCCCTGCAGCGCCCCAAGCGCTTCTTCGGCGCCGCGCGGAACATCGAGGAAGGCGGATCGCTGACCATCATCGCCACCGCGCTGATCGACACCGGCAGCCGGATGGACGAAGTCATCTTCGAAGAGTTCAAGGGCACCGGTAACTCGGAAATCGTTCTGGACCGCAAGGTCGCCGACAAGCGGATCTACCCGGCCATCGACGTGCTGAAGTCCGGCACCCGGAAGGACGAGCTGATCACCGAGAAGAACCAGCTCCAGAAGACCTACATCCTGCGCCGCATCCTGGCGCCGATGGGCGCCCAGGACGCCATCGAGTTCCTGCTCGACAAGCTGCGCAGCTCGAAGAACAACGACGAGTTCTTCCAGTCGATGAACACCTGATCCGACCGTCGGATCGACGTCCGCGCTGCGATTTGGGGCTCCCGGAAACGGGAGCCCTTTTCGTTGGCGCCGACGCGCGGAACGACGGTTTTGCGAGCGGAAAAACCCGAGCAAATTCAAAGGTCGGCCGAGGAAATTGGCCCTCTCGCGAATTAAGCCGCGAGGGCCGTGTCGTAGCCCGTCTCTGTGCGCCCAGGACGGGCCGACCTAGGCGTGTAGGCGCCCAACTTAGCACGTGCGGTAGTGCCGCAGGCCATACCGGTCTTACGAGCTTGACTGTTTCACGTGAAACACCAAACGCGTTCAACGAAAGTGGGTATGACTCCCTCCCTTTCCCATGCCGTGGGAACGGAAGGCGCAAGTTCCTCCCCCATCGGGGGAGGGGGACCGCGAAGCGGTGGAGGGAGTCATCCACGCCTTTTGAGCGGACCCCCTCCGGCCCTCCGGGCCACCTCCCCCGAGAGGGGAGGAATTGACGAAGTCGAGCCGCCCAGTTCCTCCCCTTCGGGGGAGGTGGCGCGAAGCGCCGGAGGGGGTCACCCCGGCCGTTGAGGACCCCTCAGTCGGGCTCCCCCAAAAGGGAAGCAAACCGCTCCCAGTTCCTCCCCATCGGGGGAGGTGGCGCGAAGCGCCGGAGGGGGTCATCCACGACCGTTGAGGACCCCCTCAGTCGGCATTCGCCGACAGCTCCCCCAACGGGGGAGCAACTAACCCGCACCCCCCTACGGAATCAGCAAACTCGCCCCAACCGTCGCCCGGCCTTCCAGCGCCTCGTGCGCCTGCCGCGCCTCCGCCAGCCCGAACGTCTGGCCGATCTCGATCTTCACCTTGCCGGACGCGATGACCTCGAACACGGCCGCGGCGCAGGCGTCCAGCTCCTCGGTCGTGACGATGTAGTCGAATAGGGTCGGGCGGGTCAGGTACAGCGACCCGGCCTGCGCCAGCCGACCCGGCGCGAACGGCGCCGCCGGTCCGGACGCATTGCCGAAGCTGACGAACAGGCCCCGGCGCGCCAGGCTGCCCAGCGTGCCTTCGAACGTGTCCTTGCCCACCGAGTCATAGGCCACCGGCACGCCCTTGCCGCCGGTGATCCGGCGGACCTCGGCGGCTACGTCCTGCTCGCGGTAGAGAATGACGTGGTCGGCGCCCAGCTCACGGGCCTTCTCGGCCTTGGCTTCGGAGCCGACCGTGGCGATCACCTCGGCGCCCAAGGCCTTCAGCCATTGCGTCATGATCTGGCCGACGCCGCCCACAGCCGCATGGACCAGCACCGTCTCGCCGGCCTTCACCGGATAGGTCCGGCGGATGAAGGCCTCGGTGGTCATGCCCTTCAGCAGCACCGCCGCGGCCACGCGGGTCTCGATGCCGTCGGGGATCTTCACCACCCGGTCGGCGGCCACGACATTGGCCTCGGCATAGGCGCCGAACCCGCCGGAATAGGCGACCCGATCGCCCAGCTTGTGCCGGGTCACGCCCGCGCCGACGGCATCCACCACGCCCGCCGCTTCCCCGCCGGGGATGCAGGGAAGTTTCACGGGATACAGGCCCGTGCGGTGGTAGGTGTCGATGAAGTTGATGCCGATGGCCTCATGGCGGATCCGCACCTGGCCGGGACCCGGCTCGGGCGTATCGATCTCGACCAGCTTCAGGACCTCGGGGCCGCCAGGGGCTTCGAACCGAATCGCGCGCATCAGCCGATCGTCCTTTGGAAGAATTGCAGGGTGCGGCCGCCGGCCAGCTTGGCGTCGGCCTCGTCATAGTGCTCGCCGCCAACCCGGGCGAAGGCATGGTCGCGGCCGGCGTACGTGTGGATCTCGACCTGCGGGTGATCCTTCAGCGCCTGCAGGATGATGGCCTGCGCCTCCTTCGGCACGAACTGGTCCTCCTCGGCGATGTGCATCAGCAGCGGCCGGGTCAGTTTCTCGGCCTCGCCGACGATCCCCTCCAGCCCGACGCCATAGTACGAGACGGCGGCGTCGACGTCGGTGCGGGTGGCGGTCAGGAAGGCCAGCTTGCCGCCCAGGCAGAAGCCGACGGCGCCGACCTTGCCGTTGCTGCCGGCGTCCTCGCGGATCGTCTTGATCGTGGCCTTGATGTCCTTCACGCCCTGGTCGACGTCGAACGCGTTGAACAGCTCGAACGCCCGCTTCCACTCGGCTTCGGACTTGTCGGTGATGTCGATGCCGGGTTCGATCCGCCAGAACAGGTCCGGACAGATCGCCAGGTAGCCGTGCTCGGCCAGGCCGTCGGTGATGTCGCGCATCACCTGGTTCACGCCGAAAATCTCCTGGATCACCACGACCGCCGGCGCCTGCGCCGCCTTGGGCCGTGCGACATAGGCGGAGAACTCGCCCTCCGGCGTTGAAACGCTGATGTGTTCGCCCATGATCCGTCCTCGTGCGTTACTGACTGCCGTAGCCTACTAGCGCAGCACCCCGGCTCACGGCCATATGGGTCTCTAGGATAGGAAGGGCCAGACGTCATGAAGATGACCATCGAGGTGGATTGCACCCCGGAGGAGGCCCGGCGGTTCATGGGCCTGCCGGATGTCAGCGGACTGAACGATCACCTGGTCGGCGAGATGACCAAGCGCATCGACGCCAACATCAACATGCTGAACCCGGAGGACTTCATGAAGAACTGGATGACCTTCGGCACGGGCGCCCAGGAACAGTTCCGCAAGTTCATGGAAGTCGCCACGACCCGCAAATGACCGACACCATCTACGCGCCGGCGACGGCCTCGGGCCGGGCGGCCGTCGCGGTGGTGAGAGTGTCGGGGCCGGGGACCAAGACGGCGGTCCGCGCCCTGATCGGGCGTGTGCCCGCGGCGCGGCGGGCGACCCTGCGAAGTCTGCGCGCGCCCAATGGCGAGACCATCGACCAGGCCCTGGTGCTGACCTTTGATCGGCCGGAGAGCTACACCGGCGAGGACGCGGTGGAGTTTCACGTGCACGGCGGCAGCGCCGTGGTCGCCGCCCTGATCGCCGCCCTGCACGAGTTGGGTCTTCGCCTGGCCGAGCCGGGCGAGTTCACCCGCCGCGCCTTCGAGAACGGCAAGCTGGACCTGGCCCAGGCCGAGGGGGTCGCCGACCTGATCGAGGCCGAGACCGAGGCCCAGCGTCGTCAGGCCCTGGAGCAGCTGGGCGGCCGACTGTCCGACATCCAGGCGCGCTGGACCGACGCCCTGCTTGAAGGCCTGGCCATGCTGGAAGCCGCCGTCGATTTCCCCGACGAAGAAGTGCCGCAGGACGTGGCCGCCCGCGCCCGGCCGGCGCTGGAGATGCTGGTCGCCGAGCTGGAGGCCGCGGCTGCCGACGCCGAGCGCGGCGAGCGGATCCGCGAGGGCTATCGCATCGCCCTGATCGGCGCGCCCAACGCCGGCAAGAGCACCTTGCTGAACGCGCTGGCCGGCCGCGATGCCGCCATCGTCACCGCCACGCCGGGCACCACCCGCGACATCATCGAGGTCCCGATGGTGCTGGCCGGCTACAAGGCGCTGCTGGCCGACACCGCCGGCCTGCGCGAGACGGGCGACGAGATCGAGGCCGAGGGCGTCCGCCGCGCCCGCGCCTGGGCCGCTGGCGCGGACCTGCGGCTCTGGCTTGTGGATGGATCGTCCGCCGAGATCGGCGCCGTTCCGATGGAGATGCGGCCGGGCGACCTCTGCCTGATCACCAAGCGCGACCTGCCGAACGGCGCGGCCGGCGCCTGGGCGGCGGGGCAGGCGAGGCGGCTCGAGCTGGCCATCGCCGAGATCACCGCCAAGGGCCCCAGCGACCTGGCCTGGGTCCGTTCGACCCTGGAGGAGCGGATCGTCGAGGCCCTGGCCGGCGCCGAGCCCCCCGCCGCCACGCGTCTGCGCCACCAGGAACTCCTGTCAGAGGCCGCCGATCGCCTGCGCCATGCGCTCGGCCAGGACGAACACCTGGAACTCGCCGCCGAAGACGTCCGTCTCGCCGCCCGCGCCCTCGACCGCATCACCGGCCGCATCGACCCGGAGGACGTCCTGGGCCGTATCTTCTCCACCTTCTGCATCGGCAAATGAGCGCTGAGAATTCCTCCCCCCTCGGGGGAGGTGTCGCCAAAGGCGACGGAGGGGGTCCTCCACGACCCGCACCACTGTTTCACGTGAAACGTCAGCGGCTTTCCCCTATATGCACCCCCTCATGACCTGGGATGTGATCGTCATTGGTGGGGGACACGCCGGCTGCGAGGCCGCCGCCGCGTCGGCGCGTTTCGGCGCGCGCACCCTGCTGCTCACCCACAAGCTCGAGACCATCGGCGAGATGAGCTGCAACCCGGCTATCGGCGGCCTGGGCAAGGGCCATCTGGTCCGCGAGATCGACGCCCTGGATGGCCTCATGGGCCGCCTGGCCGATGTCGCCGGCATCCAGTTCCGGATGCTCAATCGCTCCAAGGGCGCCGCCGTCCGCGGCCCCCGCAGCCAGATCGACCGCCGCCTCTACCGCGAAGCCATGCAGGCCGAACTGGCCGCCACCCCCAACCTCACCATCATCGCCGAGGCCGTCGAGGACCTGATCTGCGACGATGCACAGGTGCTGGGTGTCGTCGGCGCTACCGGCACGGCGTATCGCGCCGGCCGCGTCGTGCTCACCACCGGCACCTTCCTCAAGGGCGTGATCCACCAGGGCGAGCTGCGCACCCCCGCCGGCCGCATGGGCGACGCCCCCGCCATCGGCCTTGCCGACCGCCTCTACGCCTCCGGCCTCCAGATGGGCCGCCTCAAGACCGGCACGCCCGCCCGCCTCGACGGCTCCACCATCGCCTGGGACCGCCTGGAGATGCAGGACGCCGACGCCGAGCCGATCCCGTTCTCGTTCCTGACCGACCGGATCACGGTCCCCCAAATCCAGTGCGGCATCACCTTCACCACCGAAGAGACCCACCGGATCATCGCCGAGCGCTTGACCGAGAGCGCGGTCTACGGCGGTCGGGTGTCGGGGAAGGGCCCCCGCTACTGCCCCTCGATCGAGGACAAGGTCGTCCGCTTCCGCGACAAGACCAGCCACCAGATCTTCCTGGAGCCCGAGGGCCTGGACGACACGACCGTCTATCCGAACGGCATCTCCACCTCGGTCAGCGCCGAGACCCAGGATCTGTTCCTGCGCACCATCCCCGGCCTGGAGCAGGTGGTGGTGAAGCGGCACGGCTACGCCATCGAATACGACTACGTCGACCCCCGCGAGCTCTACCCCACCCTTGAGGTCAAGCGCCTGCCGGGCCTCTACCTGGCCGGCCAGATCAACGGCACCACGGGCTATGAGGAGGCGGGGGCCCAAGGCCTGGTCGCCGGCCTCAACGCGGCCCGTGCGGCTTCCGGCGCCGAGCCGGTGCAGTTCGCCCGCGACGAAGCCTACATCGGCGTGCTGATCGACGACCTGGTAACCCGGGGCGTGACCGAGCCCTATCGCATGTTCACCAGCCGCGCCGAGTTCCGCCTGACGCTGCGCGCCGACAACGCCGACCAGCGTCTGACGGCGCGGGGCGTCGATCTGGGCGTCGTCGGTTCCCGTCGCGCCGAGGCCTTCGGCGCCAAGGCCAGCCAACTCGCCGAGGCCCGCGCCATGGCCCACGCCCTGACCCTTACCCCCGCGGCCGCCGCCAAGGCAGGCCTGCCGGTGAAGGCCGACGGCCAGCGCCGCGACGTGGTCGAGCTGCTGGCCTATCCGACCATCGGCTTCGAGGATCTGGCCGCCATCTGGCCGCAGATCGCCGCCTGGGCGCCGGCCGTCCGCGAGCAGATCGAGATCGACGCCTCCTATGCCGGCTACCTGGACCGCCAGGCCGCCGACGCCGAAGCCTTCCGCCGCGACGAAGACCTGCGCCTGCCCGGCGAGCTGGACTACGCCGCCATCGGCGGCCTCTCCAACGAGGTCCGCGAGAAGCTGGCCAATGTCCGCCCGCTGACTCTGGGCCAGGCCGCCCGCATCGAGGGCGTGACCCCCGGCGCGCTCACCGCCCTGCTGGCGCACGTCCGCCGTCGTGCGGCCTGACGTGGCGGTCGCCGACGCCCAAGCCTTCGCCAAGGCCACCAAGGCCACGCCGGAGCAGATGGATGAGCTGTCGCGGTTCCTCGATCTGCTGACGGCCGGCAACGAGGTCATGAACCTGGTGGGGCCCGCGACCATCCCGGACTTCTGGAACCGCCACGCCTGGGACTCGGCCCAGCTCTTCCGCCTGGCCCCGCACGCGGTCACCTGGGCCGACCTGGGCGCCGGCGCCGGCTTCCCCGGCCTGGTCCTGGCGATCCTGGGCAAGGACCGCGAAGGGTTTCACGTGCACCTCGTCGAGAGCATGGCGAAACGCTGCCGCTTCCTGACCCAGGTGGTCGAGGCGCTGGAGCTACCGGCGACGGTGCACAACGAAAGGGCGGAAAACCTCGCCTTGCATGTGGACATCGTCACCGCACGCGCTTGCGCGCCTCTTCACCGCCTGTTGGGGTATGCTCGGCCATACTTGCTGGACGGGGCGCAAGGCCTGTTCCTCAAGGGACAAGATGTGGTGCCGGAGATGTCTGAGGCCGCTAGATATTGGGAATACGAGGCGGATGTCGTACCGTCGCTCAGTGATGAGCGCGGCCGGATCGTGCGTGTGAGGAGGTTGGGTCGTGCCCGCAAGGTCTGACCGGGGATTACGCGTACTGGTCGTCGCCAACCAGAAGGGCGGCGTGGGCAAGACCACGACCGCCATCAACCTGGGGACCGCCCTGGCCGCCGTCGGCGAGAAGGTGCTGCTGATCGACAGCGATCCACAGGGCAACGCCTCGACCGGTCTCGGGATCGGCCGCGCGCTGCGCAAGAAGACCCTCTACGACGTGCTGATGGGCGAACAGCCGCTGCTGGAGGCCGTGGTCAAGACCTCGGTTCCCGGCCTGGACCTGATCCCATCGGACCCCGACCTGTCCGGCGTGGAGCTGGAACTGGGCCAGCAGGCCCGCCGCTCGTTCAAACTGCGCGACGCGATCGCGCCGGTTCGGGACGCCGGGGCCTATACCTACATCCTGATCGACTGCCCGCCGTCGCTGAACCTGTTGACGGTCAACGCCATGGCCGCGTCCGACGCCGTGCTGGTGCCGCTGCAGTGCGAGTTCTTCGCCCTGGAAGGCCTGACCCAACTGATGCGCACCATCGATCTGGTGCGCGGCAGCCTGAACCCTGCGCTGGAGCTGCAGGGCGTGGTGCTGACCATGTACGACCGGCGCAATTCCCTGTCGGAACAGGTGGCCAGCGACGTGCGCAGCCACTTCGGCGACGCGGTTTACCAGACCGTCATCCCGCGCAACGTCCGTGTCTCCGAGGCGCCGTCGTTCGGCAAGCCGGTGCTGGTCTACGATCTGAAGTGCTCGGGCAGCCAAGCCTATCTGAAGCTGGCCCGCGAGGTCGTCCTGCGCGAACGCAAGCGGCGCGCCCCCCAACTGGAACTGAGCTGATGGCGGAAAACCGCAGAGGACTAGGGCGCGGGCTTTCCGCGCTGCTGGGCGAGTCCGAGGAAATCGCCCACGCGTCGGATCCGGCCTCCGGCGTCCGCGACATCCCGATCGAACTGATCCACCGAAACCCCGAACAGCCGCGTCAGAATTTCGACGAGGCCGACTTGGCCGAGCTGGAAGCCTCGATCCGCGACAAGGGCGTGCTGCAGCCGATCCTGGTGCGACCATCGCCGGGCAAGGACGGCGAGTACGAGATCGTCGCCGGCGAGCGCCGCTGGCGCGCGGCGCAGCGGGCGGGCCTCCGGGCGATCCCGGCGCTGGTGCGAACGCTGGGCGACACCGAGGCGTTCGAAATCGCCATCATCGAGAACATCCAGCGCGCGGATCTGAACGCGATCGAAGAGGCCCGCGCCTATTCCGCGCTGATGGGCCGCCTGTCGATCACGCAGGACGAGACCGCCAAGCGGCTGGGCAAGTCGCGCAGCCACGTGGCCAACACCCTGCGCCTGATGCAGCTCCCGCCCGGCGTGCAGGATCACCTGGTCGCCAGGCGGCTGACCGCCGGCCACGCCCGCGCGCTGCTGACCGCCGACAACGCCGAGGCTCTGGCCGACCGCGTCGTCGCCGAGGGTCTGTCGGTTCGCGAGACCGAGGCGCTGACGCGCGACAAGGCCGACGCGCCGAAGAAGGCGTCCGGACCGCGCAAGGCGCCGAAGGACGCGGATACGGCCTCGCTCGAGGTGGATCTGGAAGACGCCCTTGGCATGAGCGTCGACATCACCGACCGCGACGGCGTCGGCGAAGTGAAGATCAAGTACGCCAGCCTGGAACAGCTCGACGAAATCTGCCGCCGCTTGATGCGGAGCTAGCGGCGGGGCTTCGCCCGCACGGCGGCCACAACTTCGTTGACGGCGGCGATCACCACCTCGGGCTTGTCCGCCTGGATGTTGTGGCCCGAGGCGACCATCCGGTTTTCCCCGATCGTCGAGAGCGCGGCGGCTTCGTCGTGCATGGCCTTCCAGACCTGGCCGGAGGCCGGCTGTTCCTCGACCGGTGTCGGCGGACCCTTGCCGGTGGCGTCGGCGGTCAGCACGGTCCAGGGCAGGGCGCCCAGCGAGCGTTTCGTCCGGTCGATGTCTGCCGAGGAGGTGGTCGCCATGCTGTCGACCTCGGACGCCTGCATCTTCAGCCGCCAGCCCTCGCCCTGGCGGGCGATGATCACGGCGCGATAGTCCTCGGGCAAGGTGGCGGCCGGGGGCGGGAAGCAGAGGGCGAAGCCGGGCTCGCCGGCCTTCAGCGTTCCCGCGACCACCTTGTCGGCGCAACCGCGCATCATTCCCATCATCTTGTCGTTCAGCGCCGCCCCCTTGGGCGCGACCTCGGCGAAGCGTGCGGCCTGGTGGGGATTGGAGGGGTCGACAAGCACGGCGCCGGCCACCTCCTTGGGATACTCCGAGGCGTACAGGCGGACGTGCAGGCCGGCCATCGAGTGCCCGACCAGGACGTAGGGCCCGGGGATCTTCGCAGCCTTCAACGCCGCGCGCTCATCGGCGACCACGGCGGCGGCGTCGCGAGGCAGAGGGCCCGGATCGCTGAAGCCCATGCCCGGGCGGTCGAAGGCGCAGACGCGGGTGGTCTCCGCGATTCCCGGCTGCACCTTGGACCAGGTGCTGATCCCCGAGCCCCAGCCGGCGTCCAGCACCACGGTCGGCGCGCCCGACCCCTGGCAGAACAGGTTGATCTTCCGCCCATCGGGCAGGGTCACGAGCTGGGCCGGCTTCACATAGGTCGAGGGCGGCAGCGGCTCCGCGGCGTTCGCGGCGGCGGCGAGCAACGTCGCGGCGATAACGGTGATCCTGAGCATTGCGACGCCTCCCTGCGGAGAGCGTAGCGCCATGCGCCTACAACCCCAACCGCCGCGCGCGACCGGCCACCGTCAGCGCCAGGCGCTCGGCGATGAGGCGGTCCGGGGAACCGGCGGTCTTGCAGGCGCGGTCGGCGTTGAGAACCTCGGGCTGGATGCGGTCCAGCTCCTCCAGGGTCCAGGTGCGAGCCTGGCGCAGGAACTCGCGCTCCTGCTTCCAGAACACGCCGGACGCCTTGGCGGCCTCCTGCAGGCCGGCGCCGTTCTTGGCCAGGGTCAGCGTGCGGCGCAGCTTGCCCAGGTGCATGCCCAGGGCCCGGACGGCGGCGGGACCGGCCTCGCCCTCCTGGGCCGCGCGTCGCAGGCCCGCCTGGGCTTCGCCCAATCGGCCGCCGAAGGCGTCCGACGCCGCGTCGAACAGCGAGGACTCGGGCTCGACGCCCAGGAACGGCTCGAGGTCGGCGGGCGTGGCGGTCACCCCGCTGCCGGGGCCGAGGTAGAGCGCCAGCCGCTCGATCTCTTGGCGCGCGACGCCGCGTTCCTTGGGCAGGCGGGCGACCAGGACCTGCACGGCGTCGGAATTCAGCGAGACCCCGTCCTTGGCCAGCAGATCGCGGATCAATCGGGCCACGTCGCCGGGCTCGTCCTCGTAACAGGGGATGGCGGCGGCGGCGCTGACCTTCTCGGCGATCTTCCGCAGGGCCGAGTCCTTGCCCAGGTTGCCGGCCTCGATGAGGAAGAAGGCGTCGGGGTTGAGCTCCCCCTTGGCGTGGCGGTCCAGCGCCTCGGCGGCCAGCTTGTCGACCGCGGGCTTCTCGGCCGAGAGGCGCAGGCGCACCAGACGGCGGCCGCCCATCAGCGACTGAGCCGCGAGCTCGCCCTCCAGGCGGCCGCCATCGTCGGTCAGATCCTGCTCGGTCAGCAGCGAGACATCGAAGGGGTCGTCGGGATTGGGGACCAGTTTGGCGGCCAGCGCGTGGCCCCGGTCGCGCACCACGCCGATGTCGCGGCCATAGATCAGCGCGGCGCGGATGGCCGGATCGGGCTTGCCGAGGAAGCGTTCGATATCCGGTCGCTTGCCCAGGATCATGACAAACCTACCCGCGGAGCGGAAATCACTTGGCCGAGGCCACCTTCGCGCCGTTGGCGAGCCAGACCGATAGTTCCATCTCGATCCGCCGCGCGGCCTCGTCGGCGGCCCGGTCCTGGGCGTCCTGCTGGGCGGCGATGGAGGCGTAGGGTTGGTCGGCGCTGTCGTAGGTCAGCTCGACCCGCACCTGGCCCTGTTTCGCCGTGGCCCCGGACTTCGACTCCCGCAGGACGTAGCTGGCGGTCAGCACATATTCGTAGCGGGTGGCCACGTTGTCGATCCGCACGCCACGCGGATAGCGCGCTTCGCCGAGGCTGATGTCCATGGTGTAGGCCGGCGCCGCCGAGTGATCCTTGGCGAAGGCGTCGTCCAGGTGCTGGCGGATCAGGTAGCCGGTGCGGCCGCCCGGCGCATTCACGTGGATGGCGGCCAGGCTGCTCACCACGTTCGGCTGGGCGTACAGGGGCTGGAAGCCCGCGCAACCGCTGAGGGCGAGGGTCGAGGCGACCAGGGCGAGGGCGAGGAACCGGCTCATGCGGCCACGATATTCACGATCCTGTCCTTCACCACAATGATCTTGCGGATGGTCAGGCCTTCCAGGCGCTGGGCGATATCGGGATCGGCCTTCAGGATGGCTTCGACCTCGGCCTGCTCGGCGCCCGCGGGGGCGGTGATTTCACCCCGGCGCTTGCCGTTGACCTGGACGGGCAGGATCTTCACCGCGTCCTCGGTCAGGGCGGGATCGAAGGCCGGCCACTCGGCCTGCACGACCATGCCCGCGCCGCCGATCCGCTCCCAGCAGGCCTCGGCCAGGTGGGGCGTGAACGGCGCGATCAGGCGCGCGAAGGCGCTCAGCGCTTCCTGGCGCGCGGCCAGGACCGCCGGCGAAGCGCCTGCGACCGGATTGGCCTTCAGCAGGTTCAGGAATTCGTACAGGCGCGCGATGCCGGCGTTGAAGCGGAAGGTGTCGATCGCCTCGGTCACCTGCTTCACCAGCTTGTGGGTGGCCCGGCGCAGCTCGGAGTCGGGTTCGCCGGCGGCGGCGCCCTGCGGCTGGCTGTCGAACTCGTCCCACACCCGGTTCACGAAGCGCCATGAGCCCTGGACGCCGCCCGAGGTCCATTGGACGTCGCGCTCGGCCGGGCTGTCGCTCAGTACGAACAGGCGCGCGGCGTCGACGCCGTAGACGTCGAAGATCTCTTCGGGCGCGACGGTGTTCTTCTTGGACTTCGACATCTTCTCGATGTCGCCGATGACCACCGGCTCGCCGCCCTCGACCAGTGTCGCCCGGCGGGTGGAGCCTTCAACCACGACCTCGACCTGACCAGGCTCCACCCAGTCCCCGTTCTGGCGGCGATAGGTCTCGTGGGTGACCATGCCTTGCGTGAACAGGCCGGCGAACGGCTCGCGCACGCTCAGCTGGCCGTCGTCGGCCAGCGCCTTGGTGACGAAGCGGGCGTACAGCAGGTGCAACACCGCGTGCTCGATGCCGCCGATGTACTGGTCGACCGGCAGCCAGTAGTCGGCCGCCGCCTTGTCGATGGGCTCGGCCGCCTCGGGATTTGTGAACCGGGCGAAGTACCAGGAGCTGTCCACGAAGGTGTCCAGCGTGTCCGTCTCGCGCGTCGCCGGCCCGCCGCAGGTCGGGCAGGTCGTGTGCTTCCAGGTCGGGTGCCGCTCCAGCGCGTTGCCCGACTTGCCGAACTCGATATCGGCGGGGTGGGCGATGGGCAGCTGGTCCTTCGGGACCGCCACGACGCCGTGGGTGGGGCAGTGCACCACCGGAATCGGACAGCCCCAGGCGCGCTGACGCGAGACGCCCCAGTCGCGCAGGCGGAACGCGGTGGCGCCCTCGCCGTCGCCGGCGGCCTCGATGCGGTCGATGGCGGCGATCTTGGCGGCCTCGATGTCCAGGCCGTCCAGGAAGGCGGAGTTATAGATGGAGCCAGGGCCCGTGTAGGCCTCGGTCCCGACGTCGAAGGTCGCGGCGTCCTCGCCTGGCGGCAGGACGACGGGCTTCACCGGCTGGCCGTACTTGAGGGCGAAGTCCAGGTCGCGCTGGTCGTGGGCCGGGCAGGCGAAGATCGCGCCCGTGCCGTAGTCCATCAGGATGAAGTTCGCGATCCAGACCGGCAGCTCCCAGGTCGGATCGAACGGGTGCTTCACGCGCAAGCCGGTGTCGTAGCCGGTCTTCTCGGCGGTATCGATCTCGGCCTGGGTTGCCGCGCCCTTCCGGCATTCCTCGATATAGGCGGCCGCCTTGGGATCCTTGGCCGCGATCTCGGCCGCGAGGGGGTGGTCGGCGGCGATGCCGACGAAGCTGGCGCCGTACAGGGTGTCGGGGCGGGTGGTGTAGACTTCGAGCCCTTCGGTCCGGGCGGGGTCGGCGAAATGGAACTTGAACTTCAGGCCTTTGGAGCGACCGATCCAGTTCTCCTGCATCACGCGGACCTTCTCGGGCCAGCGATCCAGGGTCTCCAGGTCGTCGGTCAGCTGGTTGGCGTAGTCGGTGATCCGCATGGACCACTGGTTCAGCTTGCGCTTCTCGACCACGGCGCCCGAGCGCCAGCCGCGCCCGTCGACCACTTGCTCGTTGGCCAGGACGGTCTGGTCGACCGGGTCCCAGTTGACGACGCTTTCCTTGCGATAGACCAGGCCACGCTGGAACAGGTCCAGGAACCAGGCCTGCTGCTTGCCGTAATACTCAACGTCACACGTCGCGAATTCCCTGGACCAGTCGATGGACAGGCCCAGCTCCTTCAGCTCGGCCCGCATCCGGGCGATGTTCTCGTAGGTCCAGGCCTTGGGATCGACGCCGCGCTCCATGGCGGCGTTCTCGGCGGGCAGGCCGAAGGCGTCCCAACCCATGGGGTGCAGCACCGAGAAGCCCCGCGCGCGCTTGAAGCGGGCGATGACGTCGCCCATCGCATAGTTGCGCACGTGGCCCATGTGCAGACGCCCCGATGGGTACGGGAACATCTCCAGCACGTAGTACTTGGGCTTCGAGCGATCGATGACCGCACGGAAGCTGTCGGCGTCGGTCCACGCCTGACGCCAGCGGGGCTCGGTCTCTTTAGGGTTATAGCGGGCCATGACGGGGCCTTTGGACTGGAGTTGGACTTCCGGTCAACGGCCTAGGGTATCGTCAGGCGCGCCGACAGACGAACGTTCTCCCGAAGGAGCCGCCGGCTCGCGCCGGCGGTGGCTGGATCAGCCCTTGATGTTCGAAAGTCGAAGCTGGCGCGCGCGGGTCAGAATCGAGTTCTCGATATCCGTCTCGGTCTGGCCGGCCGTCGGCGCGTCCACCCAGTTCCCCGTCCCATCGCGGCGCTGCTTGAAGACGGCCACGTTCAGGCCGTCGGCGCGCAGGCGCGAATCCAGGATGTAGACGGTGCACTTGAAGCGCTCGTCCGTCTTGTCGGGGTTGGTGTACCAGTCGGTGACGATCACGCCGCCGTACGGGTCGGCCGACTGCAGCGGCATGAAGGACAGGGTGTCCAGCGTGGCGCGCCACAGATAGCCGTTCACGCCGATCGCCGCGGCGTTGTCGCCCGACGAACGCACCTTGGCGGATTTTCCGCCGCCCAGCGGGTTGGGGATGCTTCCGCAGGCCCCCACAGCGACGACGCTGAGCGCCGCAGCCGCGATCATCAAGCCACGCATCCGATTACCGCGCACAGCCGGCATATGTATCCGTCTCCATACTTTTCCGCGGCGCAAGCGCCACGGCGCCACCCCGCGCCGGGTGCCTCTATAACAATGCGGTGCAGGTCGCCAAACAGGAATCGCGTGGCCGTATCGCCACACAAGCCAAGCATCTGGTCACAGAGTGAACTCTTCGGGGGTGAGTCCCGTTGACCCGGGAACTTCGCGGCCCTTAATGCGATGGCAATCGCGAAGCTGCACTTTCGGGTCAGGTCGCAATTGCAGACCGTTGGGGCCATATAGGTTGTCATGTCGAAGCGCCGCATGAGCGTCGTGATTGTTGCAGCCGCGCTGTTGAGCGCGGTGGGCGGCAGCGCGTATGCGGCCGACAAGCCGGCGACCAAGCCCATGGACTTCACCGTGAAGTCCGAGCCGATGAACCCCATCGCCGGCCGCAATATGAAGCTGGACGCGTCCAAGGGCCGTTTCGGCTTCACCCTCGACGTTCAGCAGTCCGACGGCCGCCCCACGGCGCCGAACGACGTGTCGGCCGGCGCCTACTTCCGGATCACGCCCTCGGTGCGGGTCGGCGGTTCGGTGGCGCTGGGCGAACAGGACCTGACGCCGCGCCGCAACCAGTCGCGCCCGGCCGACCAGCCGAAAGTTCGGCTCGAGACCGCCTTCAAGTTCTAAGGCCCTCCACGGCCGCCAGTCCGACCAGGCCCGCGTCCAGCAGATGCCGGGCCGTTTTTTCGTTCACGCCCCCCAGCGCATAGGCCGGCCGCCCCGCGGCGCGGACCAGGGCCGCCAGCCGGATCGAGCCAAGCGCCGCGCCCGCCGAGGTGCTCTTCGAAGGGAAGGCCGTGGAGATCACCACGGCGTCCGCCCGGCTGGCCCGCGCGGCGGCCAGGGAATGGGCCGCCGAGGTGACGATCCAGCCGGGCTGCATCTGGCGGATGGCCGGGGCGCAGTGCGCTAGGCGCTCGGGCAGGTGGACGCCGTCCGCGCCGATGCGCGCCGCCAGGGCGATATCCTGGCCGATCAGCAGCTTGAGGCCCCGCGCGCGGGCGATGACCTTCAGCCGCCGGGCGCGCGCCTCGGCGTCGCCGGCCCCGAAATGGCGATAGACGATGGCCGCGCCGCACGGGAGCGTGGCCGCCACGGCCTCCGGATCGGGGGTCCGCACCGGATCGGTGAAGAACAGCAGCGCCGGCAGGGCCTTCCGCAGGGACCTGCGCCTCGGTAGAAGCCGGGCTGTCCGCCGAAGGGTCCAGAAGTCCGAGATGTCGATCGCTCCCGATGCCTATGCCGATGTCGTGGCCCGGATCGCCCGCGCCGCGCAAGCCGCTGGGCGCGATCCGGCGGACGTGACCCTGGTCGCGGTCTCCAAGCAGCAGCCGTGGGAGGCCGTCGAGCCGGTGCTGGCGGCCGGGCAACGGGTGTTCGGCGAGAACCGGGTGCAGGACGCCATGGCCCGCTGGGACGGCCGCGCGGACGGCCTGACGCTGCACCTGATCGGCCCCCTGCAGAGTAACAAGGCCAAGGAGGCCGTGGCGTTCTTCGACGTCATCGAAACCGTGGACCGCGAGAAGCTGGCCCGGGTGCTGGCCGAGGAAGTCCAGCGCCAGGGCCGCAGTCCCCGCATCTACGTCCAGGTGAACACCGGCGAGGAAGCGCAGAAGGCGGGCGTGATCCCCGCCGAGGCCGACGCCTTCATCGCCGCCTGCCGCGCGACCTTCGGCCTCCAGCCCGAGGGGCTGATGTGCATTCCGCCCGCCGACGAGCCGGCCGGGCCGCACTTCGCCCTGTTGCGCAAGATCGCCGCGCGCAACGGCCTGGCGAAGTTGTCCATGGGCATGAGTGGTGACTTCGAGACGGCGGTCCGCTTCGGCGCCACCAGCGTGCGCGTCGGCTCGGCGGTGTTCGGGGTCAGGTCTTAGGCCTGGGCCAGAGCTGGTCCACCGGGACCTCCAGCACCTTCGATGCGGCGGCGTGCAGGCGAGCCGGCCCCAGTTTCCCGGCCTTCACCGCCCCGGCCATCCAGGTCTCGACATCGCCGCCGGTGCGGTCGTAGCCCTCGGCCTTCAGCGTCCCGTACAGCCCGGCCGCCAGGATGTGCATGCCGTCGTCCGCCTTGGCCCAGCGTTGCGCGGGCGGGATCGCGACGCCAAGCCGCTCGGCGATGATCTGGTCCAGGGCTTGGACGGTGTCCTCGTTGAGGATGCCTTCCATGGTGTTGTAGCCGAACGCAGGGTCGTGCTCCTTCAGCACGCGCACCAGCAGGGGATCGGCGTCCAGCACGGCGATGGCCGCCTTGGCCGTCGGGCCTTCCATCGGGAATGGGGGGTGCAGGATCTCGTGGCCGGCGATGCGAACCGTCAGCGCGTCGGGATAGTCCACATGGCTGAGGAACCGCTGGCCCTGGATGCGCACGCCGTGCGGCTTGGAGAACCACAGCAGGACGATCTCGATGCCGGGCTCCAGCTTGCGGCCGATCAACCGTTCCTGCTCGGCGATGACGTCCAGGGTCGCGAGGCGTGCGGACAGCGCCGCGATCCTCGGCTCCAGCTTCGGCTGGATGAGGCGGCGGCGGACGTCGGGGAACCCGGCCTCGCGCAGGCCGCCCAGCACCACCAGCAGGTCGGCGCGACCGGCGAGGAAGCCGTCCCAACTTTCCTGATTCCAGTATTCGCTGGCCCGGTAGGCGGGCAGGACGCGGGTCTCCGCCTCGCGCACGGCCAGGATCACCTCGTCCAGGGTCGCGTCAGGAGCCGCCGACAGCATGGTGCAGAGCCCGGGGGCCAGCAGCGAACTCGCGGCGTCGGCCGCCGTCTGCAGCCGGTCCAGCGCGGCCTGGGCCGTGGCGGGGAACCTGGGCCGGAACTCGGCCAGCTCGGTCTCGTAATAGCGGGTGTACAGCGGCTTGCCGGCGAGCGGACCCAGGAAGCATAGCGCATCGAAGCCCTCCGAGCCCCGGACCTTCCACTGGGTGCGGATGGCGGCGAAGGCGGGCAGCGGCGCGGCGGCGGCCAGGGTGGTCAGCAGGAGTTGGCGTCGGTTCATGCCCGACAGATGGCGGGCGCTCAGGCCGGGGTCTTGAACGGGCTTGATATCCGCCAGGCGCCGGGGGTGCGTCCCGTCACGGCGGCCACGGCCCGGGTCATGTGCGCCTGATCGGCGAACCCGCGGTCGAAGGCGATGCTGGCCAGGGCGGCGCCGGTGGTCGCGGCGTCGGCCGCGGCGGCGCGGGCGCGGGCCTCCAGTCCGA
Source organism: Alphaproteobacteria bacterium (assembly GCA_018821435.1). Taxonomy (GTDB): domain Bacteria; phylum Pseudomonadota; class Alphaproteobacteria; order Caulobacterales; family Caulobacteraceae; genus Phenylobacterium. The sequence continues at coordinate 128,659 of JAHJME010000022.1, read as the reverse complement.
AGCGTTGGGGCGCGACCCCGAAGACCTTGCGGAATCCTCGGGACAGATGCTCGGCCGACAGGCCCCGCGCCTCGGCCCAGGCCTGCAGGCTGGCGGGTTCGGCCGCGAGCAGGCGGGCCAGGTCGTCGGGCCAGTCGGTGTCCGCCGCCGACACGGGCGCGAAGGTGGCTTCCAGCACCCCGAACGCCGCCAAGGGATCGCGCTCGGCCACCCGGGCGATCGCGTCGGGATCGGCGATACGACCGAAGCTTGCCGGAAAGCGCGCCAGCAGGGGCAGGTTCAAGACCACCGCGCCGCGACCCGGCACGCGGTTCATGTGCGCCTCGAAGGCGTGATGGACGATGACGTCGCCCGGCGCCACCTGACGCCGTCCACCCTCGCCGGCCTCCTCGTAGCCGCCGGCCAGCACCACAGCCAGGTAGCCTTCGGCATGGCGATGACGGGCCAGCTCGCCGCCGGTCAGCCGCTGGCGAAGCGGTGGTGCGCTCATGCGGCGCGGATCTCCACCGCGTCGCCCGGCCGCGCGATGTCCAGCATCTCTTCGAGGTCGCTGCGCATCACCGCGACGCAGCCCTCGGTGGGCGGATAGCCGGGCCGGCAGATGTGCAGGAAGATCGCCGAGCCCATCCCGGCCACCGGCGGATCGTCGTTGTGACCCAGGATCACGATGATGTCATAGACCGCGTCGTCCCGCCAAAGCCGCTCGGCGCTGGCCGTATACGGCAGTTTGACTTGGCGGTTGTACTCGGGGTCCGCGGGGTCGTCGCACCAGCCGTCGTCCTCGGTCATCGCCCGCACGCGCAGCTCGCAGGCGGGCGGCGGTCCCCGGTCGGGACGATAGATCACCTCGCGGATCGGCCAGACCCCCGCGGGCGAGGCGCCGTCCCCCTCCCGTTTGGCGGCGGCGGAGACCACGCCGGCAGGCCCCAACGCGCAGCGCACCTTGCGTTCGCCGATGTCCAGCCAGCCGTCCGATGTCGCTACGAAGATCACGGGAACCTCGAAACTCTTTGCGGCGAACCGCTCAGATGGTGTTTGTTGCCGCGCATGGCTCAACGCAAGACCCTCCTCATCGTCGATGACGACCAGGACCTCCGCGGAGCGATCGCCGAACAGCTCCAGGCCGAAGCCTTCGACACCGTCGAGGCCGAGACCGCGGGCGAAGGCATCCGCCAGGCGCGGGACGCCAAGCCCGACCTGATCCTGCTGGACGTCGATCTTCCCGACATGGACGGCCGCGAGGCGTGCAAGCGCATGCGCGACGACGGGGTGACCACGCCGGTGATCATGCTGACCGCCGCCGCCACCGACGACGACACCGTCCTGGGACTGGAAAGCGGGGCCAACGACTACGTCACCAAGCCCTACAAGTTCGCCGTGCTGCTGGCCCGTATCCGCGCCCAGCTTCGCGACTACGAACACTCGGAAGGCGCGATCTTCCGCCTGGGCGCCTATGAATTCCGCCCGGCCGCCAAGGTGCTGGTGGACGACAAGGGCAAGAAGATCCGGCTGACGGAAAAAGAGACCAACATCCTCAAGTACCTCTACCGCGCCGGCGAAAAGGCCGTGTCGCGCGAGGAGCTGCTGGCCGAGGTCTGGGGCTACAACGCCGGCGTCACCACCCACACGCTGGAAACCCACGTCTACCGGCTACGCCAGAAGATCGAGCCCGATCCCGCGAACGCCCGCCTGCTGCTGACCGAGCAGGGCGGGTACAAGCTGGCGCCTTAGTTTTCTATTGCCCCCCTTTGGGGGGGAGCTGTCGGCGAATGCCGACTGAGGGGGTCCGCTCAAAAGGCGGGGATGACCCCCTCCACCGCTTCGTGATCCCCCATCCCCCGATGGGAGAGAAATTTTTTTACAGCACCAGATCCGCGCTCACCGGCGCGTGGTCTGACGGCCGTTCCCAGCCCCGAACGTCGTCGTGGATGCGGGTCGCCGGGGCGCCCAGGCGGTAGGCGGCGTCCCTCAGGCCCGGCGTCACCAGGATGTGGTCCAGGCGCAGGCCGCGGTTCGACTGGCGGAAGTCGGCGGCGCGGTAGCTCCACCAGGACGCCAGTTTCTGCGGCTCCGGCGTCGCTTCGCGCATCAGGTCGATGAAGCCCAGCGAGGCTTCCAGCTTGCGGAACGCCTCGATCTCCACCGGCGTGTGGCTGACGACCTTGGACATGTACTTGTGGTTCCAGACGTCGAATTCGCCGGGGGCCACGTTCAGGTCGCCGACCAGGGCCAGCGGCGCTTTCGGATCGCGCTTGCCCAGTTCGGCGGTCAGCTTCTCGTAGAAATCCAGCTTGTGGTCGAACTTCGCGTTCTCGACCCGATCAGGCGTGTCGCCGCCGGCCGGGATGTAGAAGTTGTGGACCTCGACGCCGGCGATCATGCCGCCGACGCAGCGGGCGTGCTTCTCGCGGCAGACGTCCAGCGCGGGCGCGTCCTCGATCGGCAGGCGCGAGGCGATGGCCACCCCGTGCCAGCCCTTCTGCCCGGCGATCTTGAGATAGGGCAGGCCCATCTCCTTGAAGGCATTCACCGGGAACTCGCCTTCGCGGCACTTGATCTCCTGCAGGCACAGGATGTCCGGCGCCTGTTCCTGGACGAAGCGGGCCGCCTGCTCCGCGCGCAGCCGGACGGAGTTCACGTTCCACGTGCAGATTCGAAGTCGCATCGGGGCTTTCTAGACGAAAGAAAGCCCGGGCGCATGGCGTGCGCCCGGGCTGTAAGAGTTGTCTCTCATGCCGCCGCCGGGAGGGGATAGGTTCCGGCACGGGTTTCGTCGACACGACCGGCGCGCCGACGACGTAGTGATAATATCGCCACACTATGACAGAATGTCAAAGGTCTTTCGCACTAAAGCTTGCATGTGTTGCTTTGGGCACACTTTTGCGGGCCGCGTCAGACTTTCCCGCGTCCCGGATTCTTTGGGCGGGGGTCCTTCAGCACGAAGAGCGAGCGGTCCAGGCCGGTGGTGCGCTCCAGGCCCTGGAGCTGGACGCGGGTGGGCCGGTTCTGGGCGTCCGTCACGGTCCAGCCGGCCAGCGCCAGCGGCGTATCGGTGAAGCTGAGCGTGATCGTGCCGGCGGTTTCCTTCTTGCCGTCGCGGGCGGTGATCGCGAATCCGTCGGCCATGCGGGCGACGCGGCTGATGGTGACGCCCTTGTCCAGCCGGATGGTCTTGGCCAGGAACAGCGACAGCGGGGTCACGCCCAGCGGGTACTGATCGAAGGTCTTCAGGCGCGTGTCCTGCACCGAGACCACGCCGCCGTCCGAGACGACCAGCAGGCCCGAGGGCGCGTCATAGGCGAAGCGGGCCTTGCCGGGCCGCTTCATGAACAGCTGGCCGGTGGTCGAGCGGCCACGGCCATCCGTCTGCACGAACCGCGCCTTGGCCTCGCTGAGGCCTTCCAGATAGGCCACCGCGCGATCCACCAGGGCCTTGTCGGCTGGCGACAGCGGAGCCTGGGCGAACGCCGGCGTCGCCAGCGGCGTGGCGGCGAGGGCAAGGGTCAGGCTGCGTCGGGTCAGGGTCATGGTTGCTCCGTAACGTGGCGACGTCGTATCGCGCCAGAGGGGCGGCATTTGGGCCAGCGGCAACGCTTGCCTCGCATATGGCGTTCCAGGGCGGAGGTAATCCATGGGCATGATCGAGGATCTGGAACGGCGAATGGCGCAGGCCGCCGAAGCCGGCGATTTCGAAACCGCCGCCACGCTGCGCGACGCCATCGCCCGGATCCGCTCGGGCGACACCAATTTCGTCGAACAGAAGCCCGGCCGCATGGGTCTTGGATCGAGCCAGGAGCGCTATGTGCCCGACCCGAACAAGCCGCTGCCCAAGAAGCCCGACCCGATGACCACCGGTCACAAACCAGGCGTGCGGCGCGCCCGCTAAGGCGCGGCGCTGACCAGGATTTCGCGCTTGCCGGCGTGGTTGGCGGGGCCGACGACGCCTTCCTGTTCCATCCGCTCGATCAGCGAGGCGGCGCGGTTGTAGCCGATCTGCAGGCGGCGCTGGATGTAGCTGGTCGAGGCCTTGCCGTCGCGGGCGACCACGGCGACCGCGCGGTCGTAGAGGTCGTTGCCCTCCCCGTCCCCGCCGCCCAGGCCAAGGTCGCCGCCCTCGTCCTCGTCGTCGCCGCCGGCGGTGACTTCCTCGAGGTAACTGGGCGTGCCCTGGTCGCGCAGGTACTTGGCCACCGCCTCGACCTCGCCGTCCGAGACGAACGGGCCGTGCAGGCGGGTGATGCGGCCGCCGCCGGCCATGTAGAGCATGTCGCCCTGGCCCAGCAGTTGCTCGGCGCCCTGCTCGCCCAGGATGGTGCGGCTGTCGATCTTGGAGGTGACCTGGAAGCTGATCCGGGTCGGGAAGTTGGCCTTGATGGTGCCGGTGATGACGTCCACCGACGGGCGCTGCGTGGCCATGATCAAGTGGATGCCGGCGGCCCGCGCCATCTGGGCCAGCCGCTGGACCAGGCCTTCGATATCCTTGCCGGCGACCATCATCAGGTCGGCGACCTCGTCGATGACCACGACCAGATAAGGCATGGGCTCGGGGCGGATCTTTTCGCTCTCGTAGATCGCCTGGCCCCGGTCGTCGAAGCCGGTCTGAACGGTGCGCTCGAAGTGCTCGCCCTTGGCCGCGGCTTCCCGCGCGCGCTCGTTGTAGCCGGCCACGTTGCGCACGCCGATCTTGGACATGCGGCGATAGCGGTCCTCCATCTCGCGCACGGTCCACTTCAGCGCGACGATGGCCTTCTTGGGATCGGTGACGACGGGCGCCAGCAGGTGCGGGATGCCGTCGTAGACGCTGAGCTCCAGCATCTTCGGGTCGATCATGATCATCCGGCACTGCTCGGGCGGCAGGCGGTAGAGGATCGACAGGATCATGGCGTTGACGCCCACCGACTTGCCCGAGCCGGTGGTCCCGGCGATCAGCAGGTGGGGCATCTTGGCCAGGTCGGCGATGTAGGGCTCGCCGCCGATGGTCTCGCCCAGCGCCACGGGCACGACCTGGCCGCCGCGCTCGTATTCAGGGGCCGCCAGCAGGTCGCGCAGATAGACCGTCTCGCGGCGCTGGTTCGGCAGTTCGATGCCGATGGCGTTGCGGCCGGGCACCACGGAGACCCGGGCCGAGGCCACGCTCATGGAGCGGGCGATGTCGTCGGCCAGGGCTACGACGCGGGCTGACTTCACCCCGGCGGCGGGAACCAGTTCGTAGAGGGTGACCACGGGGCCGGGGCGGATCTGGTCCACCTGGCCGCGCACGCCGAATTCGGCCAGCACGCTTTCCAGCAGCTGGGCGTTCTGGCGCAGCGCGCCCTCGTCGTACTGGGCCGCGCGCGGCGGCGCCTTGGTGAGCATGGCCAGTTCGGGCAGCTGGAAGCCGCCGGTCTGGGCGAAGGCGAAGGTGGACTGCGCCTCCTTTTGTTCGCGGACGCTTTCCTTGGGCGCGGGCTTGGGCGCCTTGACCTGCAGGACCGGGCCGTCGGCGACGACGGGGATCGGCTCGGGATCGAACGGGGCGTCCGCGATCACCGGATCGGCGGCCTTGTTGCGGCGCGCCACCTTTGCGGAAGCGGCGAGCGGTTCGGGCTTGGCCGCCTTGAGTTTCGGCTTGGCGGCCAGCGCGTGGGCCATGCCGTCGGCCAGGCTGCGGAAGTCGACGCGCGACAGGCCCAGGCCGTAGCCGTAGGCCACCACGCCGGCGACCAGCAGCACCGTCCCGGCGATGGCCGTTCCGAAGCCGAGGCGCGCGTATTCGATCAGGCCGGCGAAGCCGGTCAGCAGGGTGTCGCCCCAAAACCCGCCCAGACCCTTGGCCAGGGGCCAGCCGGCCGGGATCGGCGCCCACGCCAGGGCGCCGGCCAGGGCCAGCACGCCCAGGGTCCCGATGGCCGCCCGCAGCCGCAGCCGGCCGCGGCTGACGTCGGGTTCGGGATCGGCGACGCGCGACAGGCCGCAGGTGACGAGCAGCAGGGCGGCCAGCCCCGCCGTGACGCCCAGCGACTGCACGCCGATGTCGGCCAGGACGGCGCCGCCGCCGCCAAGGGCGTTCAACGGCTCGCTGGGGCCGGCGGCGTTCAGGCTGGGATCGGCGGCGCTATAGGTGGCGAAGGCCACGGCCAGGGCCGCGCCGAACGCCGCGGTCACCCCGCCGCGCAGCCGCGCCGTCGCGGGATGGCTCCACGTCAGCCTGGCGATGTGGAGCGCAAGCTCCCCGCCGGTTTTCCGCGCCACCCGAGCCATACGCCAAAGGCCTCCAAAACGAGTCGTTCACCCCTGTTTGGGCCAGGGACCGTTAATCGCGCGTTTACCGTGATCCGAAGGTTGCGCGATCGGCCTTCCGCGCGGCGTCCGGGCGGATTAGGTTCCGCTCCATGAACTGGTCCATGCCCCGCCCCGTGCTGCAGGTCGTCGCCACCGGCCTGGTGGCCGCGTGCCTCGGCGCCTTCGCCCTCGGCGCCATCACCGCCCCCGCCCGCAGCCGGCTGCCCGGCGAGCGGCTGGACGGCATCACCGGCCAGGTGCTGGAGGCGCAGGACGCCACGCCGCTCACCGACGAGCGGATCGTGGGCGCGACCCAGGACAAGGAAGAACTGACGCCCGAGGAGCAGGCCGCCCTCGACGCCGTGAAGAAGGCCAAGGCCGAAGCCGCCGCCCTGGCCAAGGCCGAGGCCGAGAAGGGCGCTCCAGCCGGTCCGGAATCCGCGCCGGTGATCGCGCCCCCGCCCCCGGCGGTCGCGGCCGAGGCCGCCCCCGCGCCGCCCCCGCCGAAGGTCGAAGAGCCGCCGTTCTAGACGCCGTTCGTCTTGAAGAACGCCAGCATCTTGGCCCACCCGTCCTCCGCCGCTTCCTTGTTGTAGGAAGGGCGGTAGTCGGCGTGGAAGCCGTGCTGGGCGCCGGGATAGACGACGATGTCGCTGTTGGTCTTGCCCGCGGCCTTCAGCGCCGCCTTCATCTTCTCGACATCGGTCAGCGGGATGCCGGTGTCCTTTTCGGCGTAGAGGCCCAGCACCGGCGCCTTCAGCTCGCCCACGACGTCGATCGGGTTCTTGTTGGCGGGATCGGGGGACATGCCGCTGGTGATCCGGCCGTACCAGGCGACGCCGGCCTTGAGATCGGGCCGCCGCGCCACCGTCTCCCAGACCACCGCGCCGCCCCAGCAATAGCCGGTGATCGCCATGCGCTTGGTGTCGGCCCACGGCTGGGCCTTCAGGTAGGTGATCGCCGCGTCGATATCGCCGCCCACCTGGGCGTCGCTGGCGGTGGCGACGATCTTCATGATCGCCGGATAGTCGGTCATGGTCGACGGATCGCCGGCGCGGACGAAGAAGTCCGGGGCGATCACCACATAGCCGGCCTTGGCCAGGCGCCGCGCCGTGTCGCGGATGTACTCATGCAGGCCGAAGATCTCGGAGATCAGCACCACGACGGGGAATTTCCCCGACTTGGTCGGCCGCGCGATGAAGGCCGGGATCTCCCGGTCGGGCGCTTTGATCTGCACCAGGCTCTGAACCATGTTCACGCCGTCGGTCTTGATCGGCTCGGCCTCGGCGGACCAGGCGGCCAGGGCGTAGCCGCCGGTCAGGGCCAGGGTCAGCCCGCGCCGGGACAGGTGGACGTCCTCGGGGCGCGTGCCGTCGGGGCGGGTGAGCGTGACCATGGGCGTTTCCTTGTTCGACGATTGGCGAGATGGTGGAGAACGGAACCCACGGCCCCTTGCCGCGTCAACCGTCCATGGCCTCGAACCGCATGAAACAGGTGATCTGGCGCGGCCTGACGCCCGGCGAGCGCGGGCTGGCGGCCGAGATGTTCGGCCCGGGCCTGGACGCGGGGCGGGTGCGGATCTTCGCGATTCCGGTCTGGGACCGGGCCTTTGTCGCCGGACCGCGGCTGATCGTCTGGCCGGCGGCGACCCTTCCGGCGGATTTCGCGGCGCCCGATGTGCCGCTGGGCGTCCAGGCGGTCTTCGTCCACGAGCTGACCCATGTCTGGCAGGCGCAGAACGGCGTCTCGCTGATCCTGGGCAAGATCAGGGCCGGCGACAGCGACGCGTCCTACGCCTACGACCTGGCCGGCGAGCGGGGGTTCGCGGCGATGAACATCGAACAGCAGGCCATGGTGGTGGAGCACGCGTTCCTCGCGTCCAGGGGCGGCGAGACGCCGCATGCGGGGCCCCTGTACGCCGCGGCCAGCGTCCACTGGCGGCGAACATGAGTCATGCCCTTGATCGGATTAGGGGCTTTCGCTCTTGCAGCCCCCGCAATTTCCCCCATATCGGCTCTCGACACTGGCTTCCGCGGTCGAAAGACGGGAGCTGGATGGGAGACAATCGAACCGGGGGCGTCGCATTTGCCCGGGCGCTTCAGTAGAAGGCCCCACCGCGACGTTCGCCAAGCAAGGAGCGAGTAGACCTAGGTTATGAGCAGGATCATCGGCATTGACCTCGGCACGACCAATTCGTGCGTGGCCATCATGGACGGCAAGACGCCGAAAGTGATCGAGAACGCCGAAGGCGCGCGGACCACCCCGTCGGTCGTCGCCTTCATGGATGACGGCGAGAAGCTGGTGGGCCAGCCGGCGAAGCGCCAGGCGGTCACCAACCCGACCAACACCCTCTTCGCGATCAAGCGGCTGATCGGCCGCAACTTCGACGACCCCGTGGTCGCGAAGGACAAGGGCATGGTGCCCTATGACATCGTCAAGGGTCCGAACGGCGACGCCTGGGTGCGCGCGCACGACAAGGATTATTCCCCGCAGCAGGTCTCGGCCTTCATCCTTCAGAAGATGAAGGAAGCCGCCGAGCAGCACCTGGGCGAGAAGGTGGACAAGGCGGTCATCACCGTCCCGGCCTACTTCAACGACGCCCAGCGCCAGGCGACCAAGGACGCCGGCAAGATCGCCGGCCTGGAAGTCCTGCGGATCATCAACGAGCCGACGGCCGCCGCTCTGGCCTATGGCCTCGAGAAGAACGACGGCAAGAAGATCGTGGTCTACGATCTGGGCGGCGGCACGTTCGACGTCTCGGTCCTGGAGATCGGCGACGGCGTGTTCGAGGTGAAGTCGACCAACGGGGACACGTTCCTCGGCGGCGAGGACTTCGACATGCGCATCGTCGACTACCTGGCCGACGAGTTCAAAAAAGAGAACAGCGTCGACCTGCGCAAGGACAAGCTGGCCCTGCAGCGCCTCAAGGAAGAGGGCGAAAAGGCTAAGAAGGAACTGTCCTTCACCACCCAGTACGAAGTGAACCTGCCCTTCATCTCGATGAATGCGTCGGGTCCGCTGCACCTGAACATCAAGCTGTCGCGCGCCAAGCTGGAAGCGCTGGTCGAGGATCTGATCGCCAAGACGGTCGGTCCCTGCGAGCAGGCGCTGAAGGACGCCGGCCTGAAGAAGGGCGACATCGACGAAGTGATCCTGGTCGGCGGCATGACCCGCATGCCCAAGGTCATCGAAACGGTGAAGGCGTTCTTCGGTCGTGAGCCGCACACCGGCGTGAACCCGGACGAGGTCGTGGCGCTGGGCGCCGCGGTCCAGGCCGGCGTGCTGGGCGGCGAGGTCAAGGACGTCCTGCTGCTGGACGTGACCCCGCTGACGCTCGGCATCGAGACGCTGGGCGGCGTGTTCACCCCGCTGATCGAACGCAACACCACGATCCCGACCAAGCGCAGCCAGACCTTCTCGACCGCGGACGACAACCAGTCGGCCGTGACGATCCGGGTCTTCCAGGGCGAACGCCCGATGGCGCAGGACAACAAGATGCTGGGCCAGTTCGACCTGGTCGGCATCCCCCCGGCGCCGCGCGGCATCCCGCAGGTCGAGGTCACGTTCGACATCGACGCCAACGGCATCGTCAACGTCCAGGCCCGCGACAAGGCCACGTCCAAGGAACAGTCGATCCGCATCCAGGCCAACGGCGGCCTCTCGGACAGCGACATCGACGCCATGGTCAAGGAAGCCGAGTCCAACAAGGCCGACGACGAGAAGCGCAAGGCGGCGGTGGAGGCCAAGAACCAGGCCGACGCCGTCCTCCATTCCTCGGAAAAGGCCCTCGCCGAACACGGCGACAAGGTCTCGGAGGCCGAGCGGACCGCGATTCAAACGGCGCTGGACGACCTGAAGGGGTCGCTGGACTCGGGTGACGCGGAAGCGATCTCGACCAAGACCCAGACCCTCATCCAGGCTTCGATGAAGCTGGGCGAGGCGATGTACAAGGCCCAGCAGGGCGACGGTGGGGCCGAAGACGGCGCCGCCTCGGACGCCGGCGCCTCTTCGGACGACGTGGTCGACGCGGAGTTCGAGGAAGTCGACGGCGACGGCAAGAAGTCGGCGTGACAACGCACCTCATGGCCCGCCTCGGCATCAGATGTGATGAGGATGGCCATGGGGACGTCGCCGCCGCTTTCGCGGGACTGGAGGCCCCCGTCCGCTCGGTGCTACACCTTGCAGACGGGCGGGGGCCCACCCACTTCAATTCACAAGCAAACCTGAGCTTCTGACGTTTCCATGCGGGACTATTACGAGATCCTGGGCGTCGAACGGGGCTGCGATGACAGCGCCCTGAAGGCTGCCTTCCGTAAGCAGGCGATGGAGCACCATCCCGACCGCAATGGCGGCTGCGAGGAGGCTTCCGGCCGCTTCAAGGAGGTCAACGAGGCCTATTCGGTCCTCTCAGATCCGCAGAAGCGCGCCACCTACGATCGCTTCGGCCACGCCGGGGTGAACGGCCAGGGCGGCGGTGGCGGCAATGGCCAGTTCCACGACGTGAACGACATCTTCAACGAGGTGTTCGGCGACGTCTTCGGCGACATGTTCGGCGGGCGCGGCGGCCAGCGGCAGCGCGGCGGACCCGCGCGCGGCTCGGACCTGCGCTACGACCTGGAGATCAGCCTGGAGCAGGCCTACGCCGGCTCCGAAGTCGAGATCACCGTGCCGGTCACCCTGGTGTGCGAGCCCTGCGAGGGGTCGGGCGCCAAGCCGGGCACCACGCCGACCACCTGCACCACTTGCCATGGCGCCGGTCGCGTCCGTGCTTCCCAGGGCTTCTTCTCCATCGAACGCGCCTGCCCCCGCTGCGGCGGGTCCGGCCGCATGGTCATGGATCCCTGCGTCGAGTGCCGGGGCGCGGGTCACATCCGTCGCCAGCGCACCCTGGCGGTGCGCATTCCCGCGGGCGTCGACGACGGCGCGCGGATCCGGCTGGCCGGCGAAGGCGACGCGGGCGCGCGCGGCGGTCCGCGCGGCGACCTCTACATCTTCATCTCGGTGACCCCGCACGAGCTGTTCGAACGCGACGGCCTGGACCTGCTGTGCACCGTGCCCGTGCCGATGTGCACGGCGGCCCTGGGCGGCGAGATCGACGCCCCCTGCCTGCTGGGCGGCGAGACCTGCGATGGTCAGTGCAAGATCGAGGTCAAGGTCCCGGAAGGCGCCCAGACCGGCAAGACCGTGCGCGTGAAGGGCCGCGGCATGCCGTCCCTGCGCGGCCGCGAGAAGGGCGACCTGGTGGTCGAACTGTTCGTCGAGACGCCCACCCGCCTGACCGCGCGCCAGAAGGAACTGATGCGCGAGCTGGCCGAGATCTGCAGCGAGCAGCAGCACCCGAAATCCGCCGGCTTCACCGGCAAGGCCAAGCGCTTCTGGGAAGACGTGACGGGCAAGGCGTAAGTCCTTTTCCCTCCCCATGAAGGGGAGGGAAAAGACGGTTCAGCGCTTCGGCCGGTACGCTACCAGCACATTGCCCGCCTGCTGCCCAAAGCTCCCGTAACCGGAGCTGACGAACAGCAGGCCGTCGCCAGCGAACGGGCCGGCTGCGTCGATCGACCCGCCTGCCCCCGCCAGCTTGTTCACGCCCTGGAACGCGACCGCCGTGTCGTGGGTCGCCAGCAGCTTGCCGGTGGCCGCCTCGAACACATAGAGCCGCCCGTCCAGGCCGCCCGCGACGACCGCGCCGTCGATCACCAGCGGCGGCGCCGACAGACCGAACTTGCCGTCGCAGGTCGGAACGCGCGCCTTGCGGCCACCCTCGCAGTTGGCCGAGGCCTTCCACGACCAGGCGACCTTCCCGCTGGCGGCGTCGATGGCGTAGAGGCCGGCGGCGTTGTCCTTCTCGGGGATATTGGGATCGGCGATCGGTGCGTAGACCCGGGTCGCATCCGCCGCGATGCCCCAGTGGACGCCGCCCAGGGCCGAGCCCTTGCCGAACTGCTGATGCCAGACCGTCTTGCCCGAGGTGTCCAGCGCCCAGACGTCGCCAGATTTCTGACCGCCCAGGATCAGGGTCTTGCCCTTCCCGCGCCAGATCACCGGCCCGCCGCCGAAGTCGTGGTCGCGCAGTACGCTGCCCTCGGCCGCGAAGAAGCAGTTGGGGCCCGGCGCCCGGCCGCCCGTGGGCGACCCGACGGGGCACGACATGTTCCAGACGTCGTTCGCCAGCGCCTGGAACACCCACTTCTGCTTGCCCGTGGCCAGATCGATCGCCACCAGGCTGTCGCTGGTGTTCGTCGCGGGCGGCGAGGTGTTCTCCCCGGTGGCGGCGTAGACCACGCCGGCCTTCAGATCGACCGAGGGGCTGGACCAGATCGGCGCGCCCGAGGGGCCGAACATCTCCACGCCCTGCGAGTTCTTCCGGCCCAGCGGCTTGGCGTCCGGCATGGTGTGCCAGGTCCACAGCAGCTTGCCGTCGGCTGCGTTCAGCAGCGCGACCGCCCCGTGCGCCTTGCAGCACTCGAAGTTGGGCCGCATCGAATTGGCCACGTCGATGGCCGAGATCGGCACGACGATCTTGTCGCCGGCGAAGATCGGCGAGCCCGACAGCGGCACGGTCTTGTCGTGGCGCGGATCGACCGACCACACGACCTTGCCGGTTTTGGCGTCGAAGGCGGTCAGCTTGCCCGCCCCGTCGCCGCCGACCACGGCCCAGGGTCCGTTCTTGCCCAGTTGGCCATAGGCCAGGCTGGCGCGTACGCCGCCGGGCGTCGCCCATTTCACGCAGCCGGTCCTGGTGTCCAGGGCGACGACATAGCCCGCCTGGCCGGCGGGGTAGAACAGGGTCGATCCCACCACGACGCCCTGGCCGCGCAGGACCGAGGTCCGGGGCATGACGAACGACCAGGCGACTTCCAGGTTGGCGAGGTCCTTGGTGGCCAGGCCGGCCTGCACCGAGGTCATGCGCCGGGTGTTGCTCTGGTCGACGCCGAAGCCCACCTGCGCCGGCTTGGCCGTGAGATCGACCGTGCCGTCGGCGCACTTGTTATCGTCGATCCAGCCCGTGCCGGTCGGCCCCTCGGGCGCGGCCAGATAGCTGACGACATCGCGGAGCTGGCGACGATCCAAGCCATCGCCGATCGCCTTCATCACGCCGGTGGTCAGCGCCGCCGTGATCGTCTGGGCGCTCATCTTGCGCAGTGACGCCACGGGCGGCGCCCGATCTCCGGCCGGCGGGGCGGCGTGGCAGGCGGCGCAATTCGCGTCATAGACCGCCTTGCCGGGGTGCGCCGCGTCGTCCGTCGCCTGGGCCCGCGCCAGGCTGCCGACGCCGATACCGGCCAGCACTGTCGCCGTCGCGACCGCACCCACGCCGGCGAACTGCTTCCAGACGCTCATGAAGTTCCCCCCCGCCAAGCGAGCGATAGCTCGCTTGGCCTCCAGTTTTTGCTAGGCCGGCTTCTGGTCGCCGAACCGGCTTCCACTTCGGCGGAAGCCGGCCGAACATACCGGCCATTCGACCGCATTCTCCGGGCGGAAGCTACTCGCCGGGGCGCGCAGGGGAATTGCCCCGCTGAAATCCGCTGTGCGCGTTTGCGGCGGCGCGCCCTTTCCGCTAGAGACACCCTCCGCTGAAGACGCACCCGTAGCTCAGCTGGATAGAGCGTTGCCCTCCGAAGGCAAAGGTCACACGTTCGAATCGTGTCGGGTGCGCCAACCTTCCAAGTCATCCATTTGATTTGGGCCAATAATCTAATTCATCCCATCAGCGTGCATGAGCTCGCTCATATCGACCGGGTTCGTTATCCCGGCGTGGACCCTGCTCATCTCGAAGACGGATCGTGGCCGGGATGCAGCGCCTGACGCTATTCCCGCTCCATTTTGCCCTTCGGACGGGTTGCGGCGATCCGCTTGGCGTTCTGGGTCGCCTCGATGAAATGCCGCTCAACCGAACTGGGCTGATCCAGTTGGCGGGCATGCCATCTGTCGTATTCCACCTGCGCTTTGGCCTTGGCTACATCGGCGGACATCCGGCCTGCGTTGGTGAGGATGTCGCGGTCGCTCAGCCGTAGGAAATCGTCCAACTTCGCGATCCAGTCGCGCATGCCCATTGGCTTGCGGGCCAGAGCCTGTAGCTCGGCGAACTCCAAATAGGCGGTGACGATCCGGTTTAGGGGCTCGATCTCTTCCTCGGCCAGATAGTTCTTGGCGATGTGGACATCGCCCTTGCGCGGCAGCCCGCCCTTGGATTGGTTGGCCCACGCGGTCAGGCCCATGTGATCCTTGTCGGCGTCGGCCCGCGCGGCGACGATCTCGGCGGCCGTGTGACCGTGCGCGGCCCAGTGCATCTTGTTTTGCACCGTCTGGAAGAAAAGCTGACTGGCGGCCTCGCTGGGATCGTAGTCCACGCTGGTGGCGTAGATGTCCAAGACCTTCTTGTAGAACTGCTTTTCGGAGGACCGGATGTCGCGGATGCGCGCCAGCAGTTCCTCGAAATAGTCGGCGCCGGGGTCTTTCAGCCGGGCGTCGTCCATGACGAAGCCCTTGATCAGGTAGTCCGATAGGCTGTTCGACGCCCAACGCCGGAACTGGGCGCCGCGCGGAGATCGGACGCGGAACCCGACCGCGAGGATCATGGGCAGGCTGTAGTGGGCTATCTGGCGCGACACGCTCCGGGCGCCCTCGATTTGAACTATTGAGTGATGCTCAATAGTTGCCTGCGGCTGCTCCCCCTCATCGATTATGCCTTTGATATGCTTGTTGATGTTTGAGACGCTGGTGTCGAACAGTTCGGCGATCTCCGCCTGTGTCAGCCAGACGGAACCGTTCTCGGCTTTGAGTTGGATGGCCGAGCGCCCGTCCTCGGTCGTGTAGAGGATGATCTCCCCAGACATAGCCAAGCCTTCTCAAGCGGTCCAAACACAGCGAATCTGCGTTCACGACACGTTCTACACCGAGTCCGCTCTCATTTTGATCTGGATGGCACCAGAACGGTTCGGCTCGACCATCCCGCGACACGCGAGGTGTGTAAACAAAGGGTCGGGGCCAGCCGAGCCCACGACCTGCCGCGCTTCGGCTACCGAGCGTCTTGCGCTGTGTCCGGCTCGTCCAGGATCTGTGTCCGCGCGGCAACATTCGCCTTCCAAGCGTAGCAACTCGCGTCTCCGGCCTGCCATTACGATGTTTTTTTGACTACGCCTGCCGCACAAACAGGCAGCGACACAAGCTGCGGTTGCGGAAGGACGTCTCCATGAATACCCGAAAGCTCGCCTTGACGGCGCGCGCCAGTGCGCTGGCCCTCGTCATCGGCCTCCCGGCCGGTCAGGCCTTTGCCGCCGACGCCGAAGTCCAGGAACTGGTGGTCACCGCGCGGAAGCGCGACGAACAACTGATCGACGTGCCGTTCTCGGTCGCCGCGCAGAGCGAAGCCCTGATGCGCAGCCGCGGCATCACCAACGTCGAGGAGCTGTCGCGCACCGTCGCCAGCTTCACCGTCCAGAATCTCGGCCCCGGCCAGAGCCAGGTGGCCATCCGCGGCATCTCGGCCGGCCAGATCGTTCGCGACCAGCCGGGCGTGAAGGAACAGGTGGGCGTCTATCTCGACGAATCCGTGATCTCGATGTCGCTGTTCACCCCGGACCTCGACCTGTTCGACCTGAACCGGGTGGAAGTGCTGCGCGGTCCCCAGGGCACGCTGTTCGGTTCGGGCTCGCTGTCGGGCACCGTCCGCTACATCACCAACCAACCGAACCTGAAGGCGTTCTCGGGCACGGTCGAGGCCACCGCCTCGACGGTCACCGGCGGATCCACCGGCGGCAATGTGAAGGGCGCCGTGAACATGCCGCTGAGCGAGCAGGCGGCGCTGCGCATCACGGCCTATGCCGAGAAATTCCCGGGCTTCATCGACGCGGTCCAGCCGGGCGGCCGGGTGGACAAGGACGTCAACGACGGCACGCGCTACGGCGTCCGGGCGGCCCTGCTGTTCCAGCCCACGGACAACCTCTCGATCACACCGCGCGTGCTGTACCAGAAGATCGACGTCGACGGGTTCAACCGGGTCGACGTCTTCAACATCCTCGGCAACCCGTTCACCACCACGCGTCCGCGCGTGCAGCTGGGCGGGACCAAGCAGTTCACGCAACTGCAGGAGAAGTTCAAGGACGAGTTCACCCTCGGCGACCTGACCGTCCAGTACGACATGGGCGACCTGCGCTTCACCTCGGTGACCAGCTACAGCGACCGCAACGTCCTGGTGCTGCGCGACGCGGGGGCCCTGACCAGCTCGATCACCGGGGGCTCCATCGGCCTCTCGCCGGCGGTCTACACGCTGAACTCGCCGCTCTCGGACACCACCGACTCCAAGACCTTCACCCAGGAAGCCCGGATCGCCTCGACCGGCGAAGGTCCGCTGCAGTGGGTGGCCGGCGCGTTCTACTCGCACATCGACCGCGACTACGCCCAGGACCTGTTCGTCCAGGGCTTCAGCGCCATCAGCGGCATTCCGAGCGCCAGCGACGTGGCCCCGACCGACCACCTCTACTATTCGACGGTGCCCTATAAGCAGAAGCAGTTCGCCTTGTTCGGCGAGGCGACCTATTCGGTCACCGATCGCCTGGACATCACCGGCGGCCTGCGCTGGGCAGACTACAAGGAAACCCGGACGCTGACCTTCGACGGCATCTTCGCCGACAAGACCATCGCGGTCCCCGGCAAGACCAAGGCCGATGCGTGGGCCCCCCGCGCCATCGTGGCCTACAAGGCGACGGACGACATCACCCTGAACGCCCAGGTGTCCAAGGGCTTCCGGCTGGGCGGGATCAACGATCCGCTGAACCGGCCGCTCTGCACCCCGGCCGACTTCACCACGTTCAACGCCCTGTCGTCGCCCAGCTTCAAGAACGAGACGGTTTGGAACTATGAGGCCGGCATGAAGGCGCGCCTGGGCGGGGGCCGCGGCTCGCTGACCCTGGCCGGCTTCTACGCCGACATCTCGAACCTGCAGGCCACCATCGACGCCGGCTCGTGCTCGTCGCGGATCATCGCCAACGTCAAGAGCGCCAAGTCGTCCGGCTTCGACGCCGAGTTCTCGTATCGCCTCACCGACCACTTCGATATCGCGGCGACGGCCTCGTACAACGACGCCCAGCTCACCTCGAGCCTGAAGGACGCCGCGGGCAACCCGATCCAGGGCCTGCGCGATGGCAACCGCCTGCCGACCGTGCCCAAGTTCCAGGGCTCGTTCAGCGTCGGCTACGAGCAGGAGGTCATGTCGGGCCTGAACGGGTTCTCGAACCTGACCTGGCAGCACGTGGGCAAGCGCTACACCCAGGTCTCTGACCAGGAGCAGAACCCGCGCACGGTCCCGCTCTTCCCGAACGTCGGGGCGACCACGGCGACCAGCCTGATCTTCCCGCTGGAACTGCCGTCGTACGACATCCTCAACCTGCGGATCGGCGTGCGGGGCGACAGCTGGGAGGCCGCGGCCTTCATCAACAACCTGGGCGACGAGCGCGCCAAGCTCTCGATCGACCGCGAGCGCGGCCTGCGCGCGCGCTACGGCTTCCTGACCAACGCGCCGCGCACCTACGGCGCGACCGTCCGGAAGACGTTCTAGTCTGAGAAGCGCGGGCGCGGCGGCAACGCCGCGCCCGACGCGTTCGTGGTCCGGGCTCTCCCGCAAGCGGGTCGGCCGGTCCGGATGACGGCCTGTCGGCCGCCCGGCGGATCGGCTTTGCGCCGTCCACCCTGCCCTCTCGTCCTAGCATCTACGTTGGGGCGCCGATATTGGACGGAAGTCGTAGGACTTTAGTCGTAGCCCCTCGCCGCCGTTCCGAAACCACGGTACGCAGTCGGCATGGGGAAGGGCGTGACGTGGCCGCGGTTCGCCGGCCTTGGCGCCGGATTGCTGGTGCTGGCCTGGGCCGGCGCGGCGCTGGCGCACAACATCGGCGGCACGGACGCCGCCTTCGTCGCGGCGACGCGCGGACCCGACCCGATCCCCTTCATCTATCTCGGCGCCAAGCACATGGTGACCGGCTACGACCACCTGCTGTTCCTGGTGGGCGTGATCTTCTTCCTGTTCCGGCTGCGCCAGATCGCGCTGTACGTCAGCCTGTTCTCCCTGGGCCATTCGATCACCCTGCTGGCCGGGGTGTTCTTCGACATCCACGCCGATCCGCACCTGGTCGACGCGGTGATCGGCCTGTCGGTGGCCTACAAGGCGTTCGAGAACCTGGGCGGCTTCCGCACCCTGTTCGGCGTGCAGCCCGATCCGCGCCTGGCGGTCCTGGGCTTCGGCCTGATCCACGGCTTCGGCCTGGCCACCAAGCTGCAGGCGCTGAACCTCAACCCCGACGGCCTGCTGACGAACCTGATCTCGTTCAACGTCGGCGTCGAGATCGGCCAGGTGCTGGCCCTGTCGGTGATCCTGGTCGCCATGACGCTGTGGCGGCGTACGCGCACGTTCGAGCCGGCCGCCCAGGGCGCCAATATCCTGCTGATGCTGGCGGGCTTCGTCCTGGCCGGCCAGCAGATCGCCGGATACGTCTTCGGGGGAGCCGTCGCATGAGCCAAGAACCCACCCGTCCCCTGGCCCGTGGTCCGCTGCTCGCCGCGCTGCCGGGCGCCGTCGTCCTGGCGGTGCTGATCGTCCTGGGCGCGATCCTGCCGGCCGAGTTCAACCGCGACCCGCTGGGCGTGGGCAAGCTGTCGGGTCTGTCGCGGCTGTGGGCGCCCGACGAGAAGACCGTCGACCCCAAGGCCGGCGGCGTGGCCCGCGCCCGCGAATACGACATTCCCTTCCGCACCGATGTGGTCGAGATCCCGCTGGGCGACTTCATGGCCGGGGCCGACAAGTCCGAGCTGGAATACAAGGTCCGGATGCCGAGGGACGCCACCCTGACCTATTCGTGGGAGGTGGTCGGCACGACCGAGCCGCGCGACTTCCACTTCGACCAGCACGGCCACACGACGCCCAAGCCCGGCGAGGCGATGACGGTGGCGACCTACAAGCAGGGCTACGGTCTGAAGCAGAGCGGCGCGCTGACCGCGCCGTTCGACGGGATCCAGGGCTGGCAGTTCTCGAACTCCAGCGAAAAGCCGGTGGTGGTGAAGCTGCGGCTGGCGGGCTTCTACACGCTGATCCCGTCGGGCCAGCCGGGCAACGAGGCCGGAATCGTCGCCAATGTGCCGGCGGCCGAAGCGCGGCCCTGACGTTGCAACACCTTCGCCGCAATTGGCGCGCCTAGTGTCGGGCGAAGGAGACCTCCGTATGCGTATCCGTCTGGCTCTGCTCGCGGCCCTGATCGCCGCGCCGGCCTTCGCCGCCGAACCCGACGCGCCTGTCGCGACGGCGCCGGTCCAGGCCGAGACTGCCTCGGGCGCGGTCAGCACGGCCCAGCAGATCGACGACTTCATCAAGACCACGCCCATTCCCGACGCGCGCCGCGACGACGCGCTGGACGGCGTGGTTCCGCGTGACGACGGCAAGCCGCACGGCGAGATCAGCGTGGGCGTCGGCACCGGCGGCTATCGCAGCGTCTATGGCCGCACCGAGATTCCGGTGGGCAAGAACGGGCGGGTCAGCCTGGCGTTCGAGGACACCAAGGGCGGCTACTATGGCTACGGCCGGCGCGGCTACGGCGGCGCCTTCGCCGGCGGCCCGCTGGGCATCGGCGGCGGCCCCGACCGTCAACGCTGCGACCTCGAAGGCATGAGCGCGCTCCGGCCGCTCGACACCATGGGCGGGCCGAACGGCCGGTGTGTCCGGCCGCTCTCCGACTGGTAGCTATTTCTTCTTGTCGTCCGGGATCGTCGGCAGGGGGTCGCCCTTGGCCGGGCCGTTGGCCTTGATGTCGGGCTGGATCACGAACTGCTCGTGGCAGGCGACACAGACCTCATAGACCTTGCCGCCCTCGTCGAAGACCGCCTGCTTGTCGTGCTTCTCGGCGGCGGCGCGGGCGATGATCGCCCGGTCGGTCAGCATCTGGGCGTACTTGTTCCAGTCGGCTTCGGGGGCGCGGGCGCGGCCGGGAAGCTGCAGGGCGTTGCCCGCTTCCATCAGCATCGTCGCCCCGGTGACCAGGACGTCCCAGCCCTCGTCGGTGGTGGGCGACAGGTCGTGCTCGCCCTGTTCGTCGATCATGGTGCCGGAGCCCTTCCAGTACATGAAGGCGGCGGGGTCGACGAAGTGGCCCATGAACTCGGTCATCGGCAGGTCGGTGTTGAACTTCGGCTCGCCGGCCTTTGGCGCGGCGGGCTTCCCCGGCGAACAGGCGGTCAGCAGCGCGGCGCAGGCCGCCAGGGTAATCAGATGCTTCAAGGGCCGAACTCCTGGGCCGCGCGACATTGTGCAGTCCGACCTTAGCCGGAGCTTTCGCCGGCGCCACCGTACGGAACGGTTACAATCGACACTTCAGCCGGCCGCCAGGATCGCCTGGACGCTCATGCGCTTGTAGGCCGCCACGATGGCGTCGCCCTCGGCGCGGGGCAGCGCGATCGCCAGCCGCATGGTCGCCTCGCCCAACTGCCAGATCAGGAATGCGGTCGGCGCGACGGCCTCCGGGTCGGCGTCCGGCCGGGCGCGGCGGATGGCGGCGGCGAGCATCTCGCCGTGCCGGCGGCTCTCGGACAGCTCCAGCTCGACCAGGGCCTTGTCCGCCTGGGCGCCGGCCCAGATGTCGCGCATCGCCGGCTCGGCCAGGAACAGCGACCAGTAGACGTCGATCAGGCCGTTGAACGCCTCGATCAGTTCGGCCCGGCTCCGCACGGGCGCCAGGGCGTCCTCGATGCACTGGCGGGATCCCGCATGAACCCGCGCCGTCAGGGCCCGCATCACAGCCGCCTTGTCGGGGAAGTATTGGTACAGCGAGCCGATCGAGATCCCGGTCCGGGCGGCCAGGTCGCTCATCTTCAGGTGGTCGCCGCCGCGCTCGGCGATGATCTCGGTCGCCATGGCCAGGATGCGATCCACGCGATCGCGGCTGCGCGCCTGGATCGGCGAGCGTCCTCGGGCGGCGGAGGCGGGCTCTTGGGTGGTCATGCGTGTCTCGGCAACAGTCATGCTCAAATATGAGGACTTGTCACGTTCGTAAATGTGAGACTTACTCACATCAGAAACGGAGACACCAAATGCCCCACCCGACAAACAGCGACCTGACCCTGGTGACCGGCGCCACCGGCAAGACCGGCCGCCGCATCGTCGAGCGCCTGGCCGCCGCCGGCCGGCCCGTGCGGACCGGCTCGCGCGCCGTCGACCCCGCCTTCGACTGGGCGCGGCCGGACACCTGGGGTCCGGCGTTGGCGGGCGTGACGGCCGTCTACGTCGCCTTCGCGCCCGACCTCGCGGTGGAGGGGTCGCTGGAGACGATCCGGGGTTTCCTTGATGCGGCCGAGGCGGCGGGCGTGCGCCGGGTCGTGCTGCTGTCCGGTCGTGGCGAGCCGGAAGCCCAGGCCTGCGAGGACGAACTCAGGTCGCGCGGCGTCGACTGGACGATCCTGCGCTGCAGCTGGTTCAGCCAGAACTTCAGCGAGAGCGTCTTCTTGGACGGCGTGCTGGCCGGCGAGGTCGTGACGCCCGCAGGGCTGGCGGCCGAGCCCTTCCTGGACGCCGAGGACATCGCCGACGCGGCCTTCGCCGCCCTGACCCGCCCGGGCCACGCGGGCAAGCTCTACGAAATGACCGGTCCCCACGCGCTCACCTTCGGCGAGGCGGTGGCCGAGATCGCCACGGCGACGGGCCGGCCCATCCGCCACGTCGAGATCCCCGTCGAGGATTACCGCGCCGCCCTGGTCGGCGCCGACCTGCCGCCGGCGTACGTCGAGCTGGTGATGTACCTGTTCACGACGGTGCTGGACGGGCGCAACACGCCCACGGCCGATGGCGTGCGTCAGGCCCTGGGCCGCCCGGCGCGCAGCTTCGCGGCCTATGCCGGGCGGGTGGCGGCGGAAGGCGCCTGGACTCCTTCGGCCTAGATTGTTCTTGCCGTTGGGAAGGGAAATGCGGGTTGAGCGTTTCCCTTCGAGCGGGTGTCGCGCAATATGCACCCCAATCGTCGTTCTGCGACCCGACCCAGGATGCTTCCTTGACCGACCAACCCCTGCCGCCGGCGGTGACCTCCGCCCTCGACCTTATCGGCCACACGCCGATGCTGGAGCTGACGGGCTTCGACACCGGCCTCTGCCGCCTGTTCGTCAAGCTGGAGAACGCCAACCCCGGCGGCTCGATCAAGGACCGCATCGCGCGCTCGATGATCGACGCGGCGGAGAGGGACGGCTCGCTGAAGCCCGGCGGGACCATCGTCGAGGCCACGGCCGGCAACACCGGCCTGGGCCTGGCCCAGGTGGGGATCCTCAAGGGCTACAAGCTGCTGCTGGTGGTGCCCGACAAGATGGCGCGGGAGAAGATCCAGCACCTGCGCGCCATGGGCGTGGACGTGCGCATCACCCGCTCCGACGTCGGCAAGGGTCACCCGGAATACTATCAGGACATGGCGCAGAAGATCGCCGCCAAGCTGAACAACGCCGTCTTCATCAACCAGTTTTCCAACCCCGCGAACCCGCTGGCGCACGAGACGACCACGGGTCCGGAAATCCTGGCGCAGATGGGCGGTGACATCGACGCCGTGGTCGTGGGCGTGGGTTCGGGCGGCACGCTGACCGGCATGGGCCGCTTCTTCGCCAAGGCCTCGCCCAAGACCAGGATGGTGCTGGCCGACCCGGTGGGCTCGATCCTGGCGCCGCTGGTCGAGCGCGGCGAGACGGTGGAGCCCGGCTCCTGGGTGGTCGAGGGGATCGGCGAGGACTTCATCCCCGACAACTGCGACCTGGACCTGGTGTCCAAGGCCTATGAAATCTCCGACACCGAGAGCATCGCCACCGCGCGCCTGCTGCTGACCAAGGCGGGCATCCTGGCGGGCTCGTCGTCGGGCACGCTGCTGGCCGGCGCCCTGCGCTATTGCCGCGACCAGACCGAGGCCAAGCGGGTGGTGACCCTCGTCTGCGACACCGGCAGCCGCTACCTCTCCAAGGTCTACAACGACAGCTGGGTCGCGGAACAAGGGCTGACCGAACGCGAGCTGCACGGCGACCTGCGCGACCTGATCGCCCGCACGCCGGGCGACGCGGTGACCGTGGGGCCCGACGACGCCCTGCTGACCGCCTACAACCGCATGCGCGCCGCCGACGTCAGCCAGCTGCCGGTGATCGACGACGGCCGGCTGATCGGCCTGATCGACGAGAGCGACCTGCTGGAGGCCGTCGAGGACCGCCGCCAGGACGCCCGCTTCCGCCAGCCGGTCTCCACGGCGATGACGGCCAAGCTGCACACACTGCAGGCGGGCTCGCCTTTGGATACGCTGCTCCCCATCTTCGAGCGTGACGAGGTGGCGATCGTGATGGAGGGCAAGGAATTCCTCGGCCTGATCACCCGCATCGACCTGATCAACTATCTGAGGCGCGCAGCGTGAGCGACAAGACCCCCAACGGCGCCGGACACGGCAAGAACCAGCTCGACTTCGCCACCCGCGCCATCCACGGCGGCCAGGAACACGATCCCACCACCGGCGCGGTGATGCCGCCGATCTACGCGACCTCGACCTATGCGCAGTCCAGCCCGGGCGTGCACACCGGGTTCGAATATTCGCGCAGCCAGAACCCGACGCGCTTTGCCCTGGAGCGCGGGCTGGCCGACCTGGAGAGCGGGACGAAGGGGTATGCCTTCGCCTCCGGCCTGGCGTCCATCGCCACCCTGCTGGAGGCGTTCGACGCCGGCGACCACATCATCGCCAGCGAGGACCTGTACGGCGGCTCGTTCCGGCTGTTCGACAAGGTGCGCCGCCGCTCGGCCAACCTGGAGTTCAGCTTCGTCGACCTGGCCGACGTCTCCGCCATCGAGGCGGCGATCACGCCCAAGACGAAGATGGTGTGGGTGGAGACGCCCACCAACCCGCTGCTGCGCCTCGCCGACTTGGAAGCCATCGCGGCCCTGTGCAAGCGGCGCGGCCTGATCGCCGCCGCCGACAACACCTTCGCCAGCCCCTACATCCAGCGGCCGCTGGAGTTCGGCTTCGACGCGGTCATGCACTCGACGACCAAATACATCAGCGGCCACTCAGACATCGTGGGCGGCGCGCTGGTGGTGGGCGAGAACGCCGAGTTCCGCGACAGGATCACCTTCCTGCAGAACGCCATCGGCGCGGTCGCCTCGCCCTTCGACAGCTTCCTGACCCTGCGCGGCATGAAGACCCTGGCGCTGCGCATGCAGCGGCACTGCGAGAACGGCCAGGCGATCGCCGAATGGCTGGAAGGCCGCAAGGACGTGGCCAAGGTCATCTACCCGGGCCTGAAGAGCCACCCGCAGCACGCGCTGGCCAAACGCCAGATGTCCGGCTTCGGCGGCATGATCACCGCCGTCCTGGACCGCGACCTGGACGGCACGAAGCGGATGCTGGAACGGACCGAGCTGTTCACCCTGGCCGAGAGCCTGGGCGGCGTCGAAAGCCTGATCGAGCACCCCGCCATCATGACCCACGCCTCGATCCCCGCCGAAACCCGCGAGCGCATCGGCATCGTGGACGGGCTGATCCGCCTGAGCGTCGGCGTCGAGAATGTCGACGACCTGATCGCCGATCTGGATCGGGCGCTGGGGGTGTGACCCCCTCCCCCCTTCGGGGACCTCCCCCGGTGGGGGAGGACCTCGGGCCTAGATGCTCCCCCGCTGGGGGAGCTCGCGAAGCGAGAGGGGGTTACAGAAACAAGTCCGCCGCCGCGTCGACGATGGCGTCCACGTCCAGGCGATAGTGGGCGTAGAGATCGGGCAGGTCGCCGACCTGGCCGAAGCTATCCAAACCCAGCGAACTGACCCGCTGGCCCAGCACCCCGCCCAGCCAGGACAGAGTCGCCGGCGAGGCGTCGATCACCGTGACCAGGCCGGCGCCCGGCGCCAGCTGGCCCAGCAAGGCCTCCGCGTGGCTGACCTGCTTGCCGCCGCCCTGCCAGCGGCTGCGGCGGCTGGCCATCCAGTCGCGGTGCAGCAGGCCCGGCGAGACCACGTTCAGCACACCCAGACCCGGGATGTCGTCGGCCAGTTGCTCGGCCGCCTGCAGCACTTCTGGCGCGATGGCGCCGCAGAAGACGATGGCGGCGTCGCCGGCCGGGCCGGGCGCCTTCAGCCAATAGGCGCCCTTCAGCGCATCCTCGCGCCAGGCGTCGTCGGCGCGCTCGACCTGGGTTAGTTGGCGGGTGGTCAGGCGCAGATAGACCGAGCCGCCGTCGTCGGCCTGCATGTGGCCGAACGACCAGCGCATGACCTCGGCCAGCTCGTCCACGAAGGCGGGTTCGAAGTAGGTCAGGCCGGGTTGGCCGATGCCGATCAGCGGCGTGTAGATCGACTGGTGCGCCCCGCCCTCCGGGCCCAGCGTCAGGCCGCTGGGCGTCGCCACCAGCATGAACCGGGCGTCCTGGTAGCAGGCGTAGTTCAGGGCATCGAGGCCACGGCTGATGAAGGGATCGTAGACCGTCCCGATCGGCAGCAGGCGCTCTCCGAACAACGGCGCGGACAGGCCGAAGGCCGCCAGGTTCAGGAACAGATTGTGCTCGGCGATGCCCAGCTCGACGTGCTGGCCCGCGGTCTTGCCCGCCCATCGCTGCGGCGAGGGGATCTTGGCGTCGCGGAAGACGTCGGCGGTCTCACTGCGGCGGAACAGGCCGCGCTGGTTCACGAACCCGCCCAGGTTGGTGGATACCGTCACGTCCGGCGAGGTGGTGACGATGCGGTCGGCCAGCGGATGGCCGCTCTTGGCCAGGTCCAGCAGGATGCGGCCGAAGGCCTGTTGGGTGGACTGCTCGGCGCCGTCGGGGCTGGGGAAGTCGGCGCGGTTCGGGACCGGCACGGGCGGCGCCTTGAACTGGCGCGTCGCGGGCTGGGCGAAGGGCGCGGCGGCGACGAAGGCCGTCACGGCGTCGGCCTGTTCGGACGTCAGCCCGGCCATCGGCTCCCACTCCTGGCCCTCGGCCACGCCCATGGTCTGGCGCAGCGCCTCGACCTGGGTGGGCGTCATCAGGCCGGCGTGGTTGTCCTTGTGCCCCTGTAGCGGCAGGCCGAAGCCCTTGACCGTATAGGCGATGAACATGGTCGGCGTGTCGTCCTGGGCCGCGTCGAACGCCTCGGTCAGGGTCTCGATGCAGTGGCCGCCCAGGTTGATCATCAGGCTGTGCAGCTCGTCGTCGGCGTAGCTGTCCAGCAGCGCGCGAACGCCCGCTTGCTTGCCGATGTCGGCCATCAGCCGCGCCCGCCAGGCCGCGCCCTGCTGGTAGGTCAGGGCCGCGAAGTCGGCGTTGGGGCAGGCCTCGATCCAGGCCTGCAGCGCCTTGCCGCCGGGCCGGGCGAAGGCGCGCATCTGGGCCTTGCCCCACTTGAGCGTGATCACCCGCCAGCCGGCGGTTTCGAAGATGTCGTCGAAGCGGTCGAACATCCGGTCGGCTGTTGTCGCGTCGAGACTCTGCCGGTTGTAATCCACGATCCACCAGACGTTGCGGATGTCGTGCTTGTAGGCCTCGATCAGGCACTCGTAGATGTTGCCCTCGTCCAGCTCGGCGTCGCCCATGGTGGCGACGAACCGGCCCCGGCGTTCCGGCGCCAGCCAGCCGTGGCCCGACAGGTAGTCCTGCATCAGCGAGGCGAAGGCGGTGATCGCCACGCCCAGGCCCACCGAGCCGGTGGAGAAGTCGACGTCGTCCTTGTCCTTGGTCCGCGAGGGATAGGACTGGGCGCCGCCGAAACTGCGGAAGGCCTCCATCTGCTCGCGGGTCTGGCGGCCCATCAGGTACTGCGCGGCGTGGAACACCGGACTGGCGTGCGGCTTCACCGCCACCCGATCCTCGGGCTTCAGCGCATGGAAGTAGAGCGCCGTCATGATCGTCGTCATCGAGGCGCAGGAGGCCTGGTGGCCGCCCACCTTCAACCCGTCGCGGCTTTCGCGCAGGTGGTTGGCGTTGTGGATCGTCCAGGTCGCCAGCCAGCGGAGGCGATCATCGATCCGCCGCAGCATCTCCAGGTCATGCTCGGCGCCGCGATTGTGACCGGCGGGGGCGACGGGTTGGGTCTGGGGCATGGACGTTCCGGACGGAGATCGATCAGGGGCGGACTTTGCTACAGAAATGCGGGCTTCGGGCAAGTGGGGACCTGACATGGCCGGGGTTCGGGGTGGACGGTGCGATCATAGCGGGCGCCCTGCCCCGGCTCTGCCATTATCGAAGACCCGGTACGCAACGATTGACGCAACGTCCGGGTTGGGGTTCGCTGGCTCTTGAGATCGCGCCGCCAGAGCGCGGCGGAGGAAACCAGCGTCATGACCCAGACCACGCCGCTATCGGCGGATCGCCTGCCTCTCAAGACCAAGGTCGCCTTCGGGGTCGGCAGCTCTGCGGAGATCATCGCGCTCTATGCGGTCTCGAGCTTCGCTCTGGTGTTCTACAATCAGGTGCTGGGCGTGCCGCCCCATTGGGTCGGCATCGCCATTTCGGTCAGCCTGATCTTTGACGGCCTCACCGAGCCGTTGATCGGTTCGTGGTCGGACCGCACGCGATCGAAGCTGGGCCGCCGGCACCCGTGGATGTATGCGGCGCCGATCCCGATCACCCTGACGTTCTTCGCGATCTTCAACCCGCCGCAGGGACTGGACCTGATGGGGCTGGCGATGTGGTGCGGTGTCACGACGTCGCTGCTGCGGCAGGTGATGACTTTCTTCCATACGCCGCACCTCGCGCTGGGGGCCGAGCTGTCGCCGAACTACATCGAGCGCTCCAAGGTGATGGCCTACAACAGCTTCTTCACCTGGGCCGGCGGCGCGTCCATGACGTGGATCGCGCTCACCTACTTCTTCCCCTCGACGCCGACATATCCGCGCGGTCTCCTGAACCCGGAGCCATGGCCGGCATTCGCCTTGACCATGGCGACGATCATCCTGGTCGTGCTCTTCGCCTCGGCATGGTTCACCCGCGACCGCATTCCGTTCCTTCCGCAGCCGGGCGTGGACGTGAAGAAGTTCAGCATGGCCGAGTTCTTCGCCGATATCTGGAAGGCGCTGCGCAACCGCAACTACGTCTGGCTGCTGATCGGCATCTTCTTCCTGTCGATGATGATCGGGCTGAAGGAAGGGCTTCGCCTCTACACGGCGACGTTCTACTGGGGCCTCAACAGCGAGCAGCTGCGGCTGTTCGTGCTCGGCAGCTTCGTCGGCTACGCCACCGCCTTCATCTTCGCCGCGCGAATGCACGGCAAGTTCGACAAGCGGGCGACGATGGTGTGGGGCGCGGTGGCCTATGCGCTGACGACCGCCGCGCCGCTGGTGGCCGGCCTCCTCGGCATCCTGACGCCGCAGACGCCGAACCTGGTCTGGATGCTGATCGCCTGGTCGGCCCTGTCCTATGGCTCGATGAGCGTGCTGCAGATCGGCGCCATGTCCGCGCTGGCCGATATCGCGGACGAGAACGAGCTGCGGTTCGGCGTGCGCCAGGAAGGCATCCTCTATTCGACGCGGGCCTTGGCGGCCAAGATCGACCAGGCCATCGGTTCGCTGCTGGCGGGCTATGTGCTTTTGATCATCGCCTTCCCCGAGAAGGCCAAGCCCGGCGCGGTCGGCGACGACGTTCTGATGAACCTGGCGCTGTGGGATGGCGTATTCGCCGCCGTTCCCGGCGTCATCGCGGCGATTTGCTACAGCCGCTACCGGATCAGCAGGGCGACGTTCGAAGCGACCCGCGCCGCGATCCAGGCGCGCCGCGCGGCCGGCATATCGCCGACCGAGCCGCCGCCGGTGAAGGACCCGCCCGGCGTCGCCGCCGCGACGCCCGCCACCTAGCCCGGCCGCAGCGCCTGCATCAGGCTGCCGGTGTAGGCCGCGTGGCCCACGTGGGTCAGGCGCGCCTCGAAGTCGGCCCAGATGTCGCCGCCCAGGTCGCGCCAGCGGCGGCAGAAGGCGTAGTCCTCGGAGAGATACTGGCCGGTCTCCGGCTCGATCATGGTCTCGAAGACCATCGTAGCCTCGTCGGCGAGGTTGTCGCCCATGTCGCCCATCTTGGCGCGCAGCTCGGGGTGGGCGTCGACGATCTTCTGCATCGCCTGGCGGCTGATCATCAGGAAGCCGGTGCCGCCGTACGCCACCTTGGCGATGCCGTTCTCGACCTCGACGCTCTTGTCGGCCGTGGGCAGGAAGCGGACGACGTAGCCGATGGCGGCCGATTGCAGGTCGGCGACGTCGGCCTTGGCCGCGATGCGCACCTTGTCCCAGTCGATCCGCTTCAGCGGGCAGACCGCGGCGATCACGTCCTTCTCGGCCTCCAGCAGGCGGAAGACGTTCTGCGGGGCGAAGCCGATGTCGGCGTCGATGAACAGGATGTGCGTCGCCTCGGCGTGCGCCAGGAACCGGGCGCCCAGCCGCGAGCGGCCGCGGGTGATCAGCGCCTCGCCGCCCATCATGTCGACGAAGATGCCGATGCCGCGCTCGCGGCAGGCGTCCTGCAGCTTCAGCAGCGAGCTGACGAAATGCAGGGTGAGCTGGCCGCCGTAGCAGGGGACCGCGAGGTACAGGAACGTCTTGGGCGCGTCGGGCATGGCGCCTCTCATAAAGCCAGCCTCAGCCGCCGTCGATTGGCCGGGGCATGAGGCGGCGCACGCCGAACCACAGCGCGCTGGCCAGGGCCACGCCCACCACATCGGCGGCGAAGTCCGCCGGATCGCCGTGGCGCCCGAACGGCGTCACCGTCTGCAGCACCTCGACCAGCAACCCATAGCCCAGGGCGAACGCCGGGATCGCCAGCCGGCGCCTGGGCGCCAGCACGAAGCCCGACAGGGTCAGCACGAACCACGCGGCCATGTGCTCGAACCGGTCGCCCGTGCCGGGGTCCGGCAGGTCCTTCGACGGCGTCAGGCACAGGACCAGCAGGATGCCGACCGCCAGGGCGTACAGACCGAGCCGGACGAACCGGGGAAACCTGGAAGGATGCATCGCCCTTACTTGCACGTGCGACTGTGGCTCTCTAGCGTCCGCCCGCTCAAGAACTGGCGTAGGAACGGTGCAGTGGCGGTCGAGGCGGTGATCTGGGATTTCGGCGGGGTGTTCACCACCTCGCCGTTCGAGGCCTTCAACCGCCTGGAGGCGGAGCGGGGCCTGCCGAAGGATCTGGTCCGCCGGGTGAACTCGCTGAACCCGGACACCAATGCCTGGGCCCTCTTCGAACGCAACGAGATCGACACCGCCCGTTTCGACACCCTGTTCCTCGAGGAATCCACCGCGCTGGGCCATCCGCTGCGGGGCGCCGACGTGCTGCCCCGGCTGAACGGCGAGCTCAGGCCCCGGATGGTGGCGGCGCTGAAGGCGTGCAAGGCGCATTTCAAGGTCGGCTGCATCACCAACAACGTGGTCTCGATGCACAGCCCCGGCGCCTCCGACAGCCAGAAGTCGGCCGGCGCCATGGCCCAGGTGATGCCGCTGTTCGACGCCATCATCGAAAGCTCGAAGGCCGGCGTCCGCAAGCCCGACCCGAAGATCTACCTGATGATGTGCGACCTGCTGGGCGTGAAGCCCGAGGCCTGCGTCTACCTCGACGACCTGGGCATCAACTGCAAGCCGGCCGCGGGCCTGGGCATGAAGGCGATCAAGGTCGTGGACGTGGACCAGACCCTGGCCGAACTGGCCGGCTACACGGGCCTGACGTTCGACGCGGAACAGCCGGCGTGACCCGGCCCTCCAAGATCGGCGCCGAGGCGGCGCTGAAGCAGCTGAGCGGCTGGGCCGTCGCCGACGGCCCGCGCGACGCCATCGCCAAGACGTTCCGGTTCTCCGACTTCGCGGCGGCCTTCGGGTTCATGACCCGCATCGCCATCATGGCCGAGAAGCTGGACCACCATCCGGAGTGGTTCAACGTCTACAACCGCGTCGACGTGATCCTCACGACCCACGACGCGGACGGGGTCACGGCGCTGGACGTCACCCTGGCGGGCTTGATGGACATGGCGGCGAAGAGCGCCGGGATCAAGGACGACTAGCGGCGCCCGCGACGGCGCGCGACCGGTTCAGTTGACGACGATGCCGCCCAGCAGCAGGCGCGCGCCGGGGCGGCCCAGGATGGCGTCCGTCTGGCGCTGCAGCGTCTGGCCCAGATAGTCGGCGTTGGGCAGCGCGCCGTCGCTCAAGCCCGCCGCATAGGTCTGGATCGTCTGGACGTAGGCCGCGCGCAGGCGGGGGATCGACTGCTCGACGCGGGTGCGCAGCGTCGCGTCCGGCACGTCCAGCCCGCAGTCCACCGACATCACCCCGTGGCGGCCGCCCGCGCGGATCGTGGCGCCCAGCAGGGTGTTGATCGCCACGTAGGACCCGCCGCCGGCCGGCTTCTTCTCGCCCTCCGCGGCGATGGCCCAGGCAGGCGCGGCGGCCGCGAGGGTGGCCAGGGTCAGAAACAGGCGGCGGTCCATGGCCCTGCATATGGCCGATCATGGTTAGCGGTCTCTTTACGCGGCGCAGCCAGACTGTCGGCATATAGGCTGCCTGCGGAGCGCCCCTTGGGCCGATTTGCGCCGACCAATCTCGACCTCGACGGCAAGGTCATTCTCGTCACCGGTGGCACCGGCTCGTTCGGCCGGCGGTTCATCGAGACCGTGCTGGACCGCGCCAAGCCACGGAAACTGATCGTCTATTCGCGCGACGAGCTGAAGCAGAGCGAGATGCAGATCGATCTGGCCGAGCGGTTCGGGCCGGAGAAGATGACGGTCATGCGCTTCTTCCTGGGCGACGTGCGCGACCGCGAGCGGCTGTCGCTGGCGTTTCGGGGCGTCGACATCGTGATCCACGCCGCGGCGCTGAAACAGGTGCCGGCGGCGGAATACAATCCGTCCGAGTGCATCCACACCAACATCATGGGCGCCGAGAACGTGGTCCGGGCCTGCCTGGCCAACGGCGTGAAGAAGGTCGTGGCGCTGTCCACCGACAAGGCCTGCAACCCGATCAACCTGTACGGCGCCACCAAGCTGGCCTCGGACAAGACCTTCGTGGCGGCCAACAACCTGTCGGGCGACATCGGGACCCGGTTCTCGGTGGTCCGCTACGGCAATGTGGTGGGCAGCCGAGGCTCGGTGATCCCGTTCTTCGAGCGGCTGATCCAGCGCGGCGCCACCGAACTGCCGATCACCGATCCGCGCATGACGCGGTTCCTGATCACCCTGGAGGAGGGCGTCGACTTCGTGCTGTCGTCCCTGGACCGGATGCACGGGGGCGAGGTGTTCGTGCCCAAGATCCCGTCGATGAAGATCACCGACATCGCCGCCACCATGGCCCCCGGCATGGCGACCAAGAACATCGGCATCCGCCCGGGCGAGAAGCTGCACGAGATGATGATCAGCCAGGACGATGCGCGGAACACCGTCGACCTGGGCGACCGCTACGCGATCGAGCCGGCGTTCGTGGAATACACCCGCGCGCCGCTCGAGGGCGGCCGCCTGCCGGAAGAGTTCAGCTACGCGTCCGACACCAACGACGACTGGCTGGATGGCGCGGGCCTGCAGGCGATGCTGGACGAGGGCAAGCCGAAGCGCCGCCGGCGCGCGGGCGACTGAACGAGGGCGACCGATGCTGCCCTACGGCCGCCAGACGATCGAGGACGACGACATCGCCGCCGTGGCCGAGGCGCTGCGCGGCGATTTCCTGACCACCGGCCCGACGGTCGAGGCCTTCGAGCGCGCCTTCGCCGAGACGGTGGGCGCGCGCCACGCGGTGGCCTGCGCCAACGGCACGGCGGCCCTGCACCTGGCCATGCTGGCGCTGAAGGTCCAGCCGGGCGAGGTGGTGATCGCGCCGTCGATCACCTTCCTGGCGACCGCCAACTGCGCCCGCTACGTCGGCGCCGACGTGGTGTTCGCCGACGTGGACCCCGACACCGGGCTGATGACGCCGCAGACCCTGGCCCAGGCGATCGGCCATGTGGGCGACCGCCGGCTGCGCGCCGTCCTGCCCGTGCACCTGCGCGGCGACGTCGCCGAACTCCCG
The DNA here is from genome assembly GCA_018821435.1 of Alphaproteobacteria bacterium. Classification (GTDB taxonomy): domain Bacteria; phylum Pseudomonadota; class Alphaproteobacteria; order Caulobacterales; family Caulobacteraceae; genus Phenylobacterium. Next base: position 95,417 of record JAHJME010000022.1, on the reverse strand, counting down.
GCCCTGGCCGCCCTGGCCGCCGCGGCGGGCGCGGTGCTGGTCGAGGACGCGCCGCACGCCCTGGGCACGACCATGCGGTTCGGCAACGCCGCCGAGACGGTGGGCGACGTGCGCCACTCCGCCATGGCCACCTTCTCGTTCCATCCCGTGAAGACCATCGCCACCGGCGAGGGCGGCATGGTCACCACCAACGATCCGGCCATCGCCGAGCGCCTGCGCACCCTGCGCAGCCACGGTATGGTGCGGCCCGCCGGCGCCGAGCCCTGGTGGTACGAGATGCCCGAGCCGGGCTTCAACTACCGCCTCCCCGACATCCTCTGCGCCCTTGGCCTGTCCCAACTCAAGAAGCTGCCCCGCTTCGCCGCGCGGCGGCGGACGCTGGCGGCGGCCTATGCCGAAGCCCTGGCCCCGCTCGCCCCGCTGGTGCGCCAGGCCGTGCGGCCCGCCTGGAGCGACCCCGTCCTGCACCTGATGACCGTGCTGATCGACTTCGAGGCCGCCGGCCGCTCGCGGCTGGAGGTGGTGGAGGCGCTGAAAGCCCGCGGCGTCGGCAGCCAGGTCCACTACATCCCCGTGCACCGCCAGCCGTACTACCGCGACCTCTACGGCGACCTGGATCTGCCGGGCGCTGACGCCTGGTACGCGCGCTGTCTGTCCCTGCCGCTCTACCCCGGCATGGAGGACGGCGACGTGGCGACGGTTGTGAGCGCGCTCAGAGCCGCCCTGAAAATCTGAGTGTCATGTGGATTGCAGGCGCCGTTCTGCGCGCCTCCTCTCCCCGCTCTTCGCTTCGCTCGGGCGGAGATGAGTGCTTAGGTCCTCAACGGGTCGCGAGCCATCCTTGCGCCGTGGCGGATAGCAGACCTCGAGGAAGACGATGGCGATTATGGCGGCCCTCGCGGGCTTGATGCTTCAACAGGCCGGATCGCCGCAGCCGCCACAGGTTCCAGCATTTGGCACGACGGTCGCTCCGAAGAGCGCCCAGATCCGGGCGCTGGAGGGTCGCGACCCTGTGGCGCGACGGTGCGCTCAGTTGGGCGATGGCTTGGCCGCGAAGGTGCGTGGGGAGGTCGGCGACGTCTCCATCCGGAACGACCCCGCGATTGGCGCCGTGTGGAGCGCCACACTCCTTATCGCGAGAGAACCGCCCGTTGCGCCAAGGATGACGTGCAACGCTCGAACCTTCACCATCGCCAACGATACCTTCGATGCCTCCACGCCGCCGGACAAGATACCGTGGCCCTACTGCGGCTGGGGCCTTTCGAAAGAGGAGCGAGTTGGCGTCCGCTGCGGGCCATAACTCCTTCTGACAGCCAGCCCTCAAACGTCTACGATGGGTCGCGAGCCGTCCTTGCGTCGTGGCCGGAAGGCAGAACTTCGCCCGTCAATAAGGTGCAGGGCCAATCCCGGCGGCGGGATCTGCAGGGCAATCGCGCAGGCGATAGATTCCCCGCAGGAAGCCGCGGCGGGCGTATCCCAACTCGACGGCCTCTTGGAAACGCCGCTGGGCCGGCGCAGCGCCGGTCACCTCGCGCACGAGCAATCGAAACGGAATGAGCGAGTTGACGGCCGCGCGTCCGCCGGCTTCCGCCAGCTTGCCGACCCGGCTTTCGCGTTGCCCCGGCTCGGCGATGAGGTCCGGCCCCAGCACCGCGCTCAGCCCGGCGATCTCAGCGCTGACTTCGGCACAACTTGCGCCGGTGGACAGCGCATAGGGCGCGGCGGTCGCCTGGACGAGCGGCTCGGGGATCTCGACGCTCATCAATCCGGTGTCGCGGATCGGCTGCACGAGAATGTCGCCTGCCGTGCGCTTCGCGACGCGCAGTCTGGGATCGATCGACCAGGCGGGGAAGGAGTCCAGGACGGGCTGGGCAAAAGCCGGGCTGGAAATTGTCGTCAGGATCGCGATCATTGCTGTGGCCGCGAGCGCGAGAGGCGTGGTTGGGGTCATGCGTGGTCTCCAGTCTCCACGACTCTGACGCCTCCAACGACGACCTCCCTCAATCCCCCCCGCCAAATCTGTGTCCTGGCGCAGTGCAGTGAGGGTACGAGCCGGTTTGCTCGGGTCGTCGAACGCCAAGGAGGACGTGGAGTTGCGCAGCGCCTGCGCGCCCCGGATGAAACCGCGCACGTCCGCTTCCGCTAATCCATCCACGAGCAGGCGCCTCCTCTCCCCCCGACCCCGGCCTTAAGCCGGGGGAAGAGTGGGGAGAGGGTAGGGAGAGGGGCGACGCAGGACCTGAAGCCGCCGCTCCAGGTTCAGCCAGGACCCATGGACGGATGCTCGCCGCCGCACGCGTCGAGGATCGTGTCGCACACGCCGTCGCGGTTCGTCAGCACGGCGGAGTTCCAGAAGCGGATGACCCGCAGCCCCAGACCTTCGAGATAGGCCGTCCGACGGTCGTCATAGGCCATTTGCTCGGCGTGCTGACCGCCGTCGAGCTCGACGACCAAGCCGGCCTCAACGCAGAGAAAGTCGAGGATGAACGGCGCCTTGGGGACCTGCCGGCGCCAGCGCCAGCCACCCAGGCGGCGCGCCCGTAGTGCGTTCCACAGCCGCGCCTCGGCGTCGGTGTCGTTGCGGCGGAGCGCCCGGGCGCGATCGAGCGGCGTGGTGTCCTTGAGGGTCTTGAAGGTCGCCATGATCTGAAGGTGGGTCATGGCTGGACCATCGTGCAAGCGTTGAGGCCTGCGTCGCCCCTCTCCCTACCCTCTCCCCACTCTTCCCCCGGCTCAAGGCCGGGGTCGGGGGGAGAGGAGTGCTTACCCCCGCCTAGGCTCGAACGCCACCACTGCCATCCACCGCAAGACCGGACCCAGCCCGACACTCCAGGACCTAGGCCGCCAGGCCCGACTGCTGGATCAGGCCCAGGACCTGTTTCATCTGGTCGGGCGAGTTGGCCAGTTCGGCGCGGGTGTCGTCCTGTTTGAACAGCTTCAGCGCCTCGGCGCGGGCCCGGTTGGCCGCGGGGCCCAGGGGGGCGTTCTCGCCGGACGCCAGCTTCAGCAGCAGGGTCAGGCGCTGGATCAGCGGGGCGTTGGCGCGGGCCACCGTCTGGGACAGGCGCGCGTTGCTCTCGACCTGGCCGCCCAGCTCGCCAAGCTTCTCCTGGATCGGGTGGAAGTCCTCGGGCACCAGGCCGCAGCGGCCCACGGCCTTGTGCAGCGCCGCCAGCTGGCCCAGGCGCGCGCCGGCGTTCTCGTCGCCGGTGACCATTTCCTTCTCGAAGCGCAGCGAGGCGACGACGGCCTTCAGCCAGCCGCCGGCCTGACGCTTGTTGGCCGCGCCGATGATGTTCTCGGTCAGCCAGATCAGCGCCTCGACCTCTTCGTACGAGGACATGCCGGACCCGAGATAGGCCTCCACGAAGTCGCCGGTGACCAGCATCTTGGAGCGCGCGGCGAAGGCGGATTGCACCTCCTCCAGCGGCAGCAGCTTGCCGGCCGCGGCGGTCAGCGACATGGCCAGCGCGCGCAGGACGTCGATCTCGCGCGCCGCCTCGCCGGGGCAGAGCCGCCGGGGTCCGACCAGTTCGCGCAGGATGCGGCGGCCGATGGCGGCGCGGGTGTCCTGGAAATTGTCGCCGGTCAGCCATTGGGCCAGCCGGGTCGCCTGGGGCGACAGCTCGGGCATCACCTTGGCGACCGAGGCCTCGATCTTGATCAGCCGGGCGACGGAATCGTAGGCGGCCAGGCGGGTCATGGCGGCCAGGTTGGCGCCCAGGTCGCGGCCCTTGCCCAGGATGTCGGTGATCCCGGGCTTGGCCTCGAGGATCTCGGCCAGCGGCTGCTGGATGACGCTGAGCGCCAGGCCGCGGCCCGGGCCCTTTTCCGGCGCGGCGTCGGCCAGGTCGAGCAGGCGATCGACCTTTTCCGACCAGGACTTGGCCGGCGCGATCGAGGCGGCGACGCCGGCGCCCAGCAGGTAGCTGCGCTCCGGATCCTGGGCCAGGCGCTCGGCGGCCGAGGCGAACTTCTCCTTGTCCAGGTTGGGCAGCACGCCCTTGCGGTGGTCCTTCAGCAGGCGCTCCACCGCCCGCTCGATCAGGCTGTGGAACACCCGGATCAGCTCATGCACCGACATGGCGCGGGCGTGGGCCTCGGGAATGGCGATCTTCTGGATGGCGTGCTGCAGGTCGATCCCGGACGCTTCCAGGGCCTCGACCAAGTCGGGGCGGTGCAACAGTTCGAACGGCGTGGCGTTGTTGCGCTCGAGCCAGGTTTCGAGCAGGCGGCCGATACGCTCGCGGGCGTGGATGGTGTAGAGATCCTGGGGTGTGACGCAGAGCGGCTGGGGATCGGCCTGCGGCTTCGACTTGGGCGCCACCTCGGCGGCCCCCAACTTCTGGATGACGATGGACTGGAACTCGCGGCTTTCTTCGTCGAACACTTCCTTGGTGACCTTCACGGCCGCCACGCGGCCTTCGGCCATCAGGTCCTGGGCGGAGCTCATCGCGGTCGCGCGATTCTCGGTCGCCAGGTCGAGCGTCCACGCCGCGCCCGGGACCTTCCGAATGAAGACCTCGAAGTGCACTCTCGACCCATCCATCTACGCATTCCCCCGCGAGGGAATGACGTTCTCTCAACAAGCTTAAGGCCGTGTTGACTTTGTTCGGTTTTTCCACCCGGCCCCATTGAGGCCACGGTGAAGGCTCAATACCTTCCCGCACTTCGGTTAAGGAGAGTTCCACCTCAGATGGCGAAGATCACCTTGGTCGACGATGACGAGAACATCGTCACGTCCGTCAGCCTGGCGCTCGAGAGCCACGGGCACACCGTCAAGGCCTACTACGACGGCGCCTCTGGCCTGGCCGCGCTGGAAAACGATCCGCCGGACGTGGCGATCCTCGACGTGAAGATGCCGCGCATGGACGGGATGGAAGTCCTGCGCCGGCTGCGGCGCACGTCGGACATGCCGGTGATCATCCTGACGTCGAAGGACGAGGAGATCGACGAGATCCTCGGCTTCAACCTCGGCGCCGACGACTACATGCATAAGCCGTTCAGCCAGCGCCTGCTGATCGAACGGGTGAAGGCGGTGCTGCGCCGCGCCGGACGCGGCGAGACCGATGGCTCGGAAGGGCCGCCGATGACCCCCGCCGACGTGGCGGCCCGCGCCGTCAAGCGCGGCAAGCTCACCCTGGATCCCGCGCGCCACGAGAGCCTGTGGGAAGGCAAGTCGGTGAAGCTGACGGTCACCGAGTTCCTGCTGCTCCAGTCCCTGGCCCAGCGGCCCGGCTTCGTGAAGAGCCGCGACAACCTCATGGACGCGGCCTACGACGATCAGGTCTATGTCGATGACCGCACGATCGACAGCCACATCAAGCGCATGCGGAAGAAGTTCCGCGAGGTGGACCCTGAGTTCGACGCGATCGAAACCCTCTATGGCGTCGGCTACCGATACCGGGAATCCTGAGCCGACGGGTCTGCGCGAGGGGATGGCGGTCGAGCGGCCGCCACGCCGCTCGCGCGTCCGTGGCTTGCCGGGGTCGCGCCTCGGGCGGCTGATCCTCGCGCTCAACCTGCTGGGCCTGGCGATCCTGATCGTCGGCTCCCTGGTGCTCAACGAGGTGCGCCAGGGGCTGGTGAACGCGCGCATCGACAGCCTGACCACCCAGGGCGAGCTGATCGCCAGCATCCTCAACCAGGCCGCCACCGTAGGCGAGCCCGAGCCGCAGATGGACGCGGCCCTGGCCACCGAGCTGCTGCAAACGCTGTCCAACCCCAAGGCCCAGCGGGCGCGGCTGTTCGACAGCCGCGGGCGGCTGGTGGCCGACAGCGACTGGATGGCCGACGAGGTCGTGCGCCGCGCCCTGCCCCCGGCGCGCGCCCGCGACGAGGCGGCGGGCCGCTTCGACTGGCTTCCGCCCGGCCTGAGGCCCGCCCAGCACGACGCCCAGAAGGCGTTGGCCGACGAGGTGATCGCCGCCCTGCAGGGCCGCCACCAGGCCCACAAGCGGCGCGGCGACAGCGGCGAGCAGGTGGTCTCGGTCTCGATCCCCATCCAGCACGTCCGCGCCGTGCTGGGCGTGGTGACGCTCGAAGCCAGCGACGTGGACAAGATCATCGCCGACGAGCGCCGGGCGCTGATCCCCTTCATCCTGATCGCCATCTCGGTGACGGTGGGCTCGTCCCTGCTGCTGAACAGCCTGGTCGCCCAGCCTGTGCTGCGCATGGCCCGCGCCGCCGACCGGGTGCGCCAGGGCCGGGCCCGGGCGATCTCGCTGCCGGACCTGACCCGCCGCGACGACGAGGTCGGCGACCTGACCCGCAGCCTCGAGGCCATGACCCAGTCGCTGTCCGAGCGGATGGACGCCATCGAAAGCTTCGCCGCCGACGTGGCCCACGAGATCCGCAACCCGCTGACCTCGCTCCGCTCCGCCGTGGAGACGCTGGACCTGGTCAGCGACCCGACGGCCCGCGAGCGGCTGATGAACGTTCTGAAGAACGACGTTCAGCGACTGGACCGCCTGGTCACCGACATTTCGAACGCCTCGCGTCTCGATGCCGAACTGTCGCGCGACCAGCCACGGATCATCGACGTGGGCCGGCTGATCGGCGATATCGTCGCCCTCTACCAGGCGACCGCGAAACCGGGCGACGTTCAGGTGCGCTTCATGCCCCACCAGGGGATGGAAGCGATCACGGTCCTGGGCCGTGAGGGGCCGCTCAGCCAGATCCTGCGCAACCTCATCGACAACGCCCGCTCGTTCAGCCCACCCGGCGACGAGGTCACGGTGGGGCTGCTGCGCGTCAAGGGACAAGCCATGGTCACGGTCACCGACAACGGCCCGGGCATCCCCACCGAGAACCTGGAGACGGTGTTCGAGCGCTTCTACACCTCGCGGCCCAAGGGCGCGGCGTTCGGCGGCAACTCCGGCCTGGGTCTGTCCATCGCCCGCCAGATCGCCGTGGCCCACGGCGGCGGCCTGCTGGCCGAGAACCGCACCGGCGGCGAGGGCAAGGTCCTGGGCGCCATGTTCACCCTGACACTGCCTGAAAGCGCACCATGATCCTGCATGCCGGCCTGATCGCGCGGCGGAAGGCGGGCCTCTGGCGGGGGGTGATGATCGAGGGGCCCTCCGGGTCGGGCAAGAGCGACCTGGCGTTTCGGGCGTTGGACCAGGGATTCCGGCTGGTGGCCGACGACCGGGTGCTGGTCTGGGTTTCCGAGGGTCGGCTCTACGGCCGCGCGCCAGATACGCTGCGCGGGCTGATCGAGGTGCGCGGGCTGGACGTCATCACGGTCGAGCCGTTGCCGCTCTGCGAGATCGGCTTCATGGCCCGACTGGAGACGCCCGAACGCATGCCCGAACCCACAACCAAGACGATCCTTGGAATCGAGATTCCACTCCTGGCGGTGAATCCGTTCGAAACCTCGGCCCCTGCGAAACTAAGCCGCGCGATGGAGGTCTTTGACGCGGCGCACAAGAGGCGTATCTAGCTCGGCTCGCGCCTCTCCGCAGGCGTCGTCACGGGTGGGGATACCCTTGGATTGTCGGGCATGATCGGCCTCGTGATCGTCACGCATGGCCGGCTGGCGCAAGAGTTCGTGTACGCCATGGAACACGTGGTCGGCCCGCAAGCCGCCGTGGAAGCCATCTGCATCGGACCGGAAGACGACATGGAGCGGCGGCGTCAGGATATCCTGGCCGCCTGCGGACGCGTGGAAACCGGCGGGGGCGTCATTCTGCTGACCGACATGTTCGGCGGGACTCCCTCGAACCTCGCCATCTCCGTCATGGAACAGACCAAGGCTGAGGTGATCGCGGGGCTGAACCTGCCCATGCTGATCAAGCTGGCCAGCCTGCGGAACCGGGTCAGTCTCGAAGATGCTGTTGCGGCGGCGCAGGAAGCCGGGCGAAAGTACATCTCGGTGGCCTCCTACGTCCTGGCCGGAGAGAAGTGAGCTGAGCGAAGCCAATCGCACCGTCGAGATCGTCAACAAGCGGGGGCTTCACGCCCGCGCGTCGGCGAAGTTCGTTAAACTGGCCGCCACCTTCGAAGCCGAAGTCAAAGTCTCCAAGGACGGCCAGACCGTCGACGCCCGATCGATCATGGGCCTGATGATGCTGGCCGCCGCCCCCGGCTGCTGCATCGACATCGAGGCCGAGGGCGAACAGGCGCAAGAGGCGGTAAGCGCGCTGGCCGAGTTGGTCGCCGCGCGGTTCGAGGAAGACGAGTAGCCTCAGGTCTTCAGCCGCCAGCCCGTCCGGAAGATCCAGGTGACTGCGGCCAGGCACAGCCCCAGGAAGCCCAGGGTGGCCGCCAGGCTGACGCCGACGCCGACGTCGGAGACGCCGTAGAAGCTCCAGCGGAAGCCGCTGACCAGGTAGACCACCGGGTTGAACAGGGCGATCGTGCGCCAGACGCCGGGCAGCATGTCGATCGAGTAGAAGCTGCCGCCCAGGAACGTCAGCGGGGTGATCACCAGGGTCGGGATGATCGACAGCTTCTCCCAGCCGTCGGCCCAGATGCCGGTGAGGAAGCCGAACAGGCTGAACGTCACCGAGGTCAGCACCAGGAAGGCCAGCATCACGAAGGGGTGGTTGATTTCGTAGGGCACGAAGATCCGTGCGGTGGCCAGGATCACCAGCCCCAGGACGAACGACTTGCTGGCCGCCGCGCCCACGTAGCCCAGCACCACTTCGGCGGCGGAGACGGGGGCCGACAGCACCTCGTAGATCGTGCCCGCGAATTTCGGCATGTAGATTCCAAACGAGCCGTTGGAGATGCTCTCGGTCAGGATCGACAGCATCAGCAGGCCCGGCACGATGAAGGCGCCGTAGCTGATGCCGTTGATCTCGGGCATGCGGCTGCCGATGGCGGCCCCAAAGACTATAAAATACAACGACGTCGTGATCACCGGGGCGGCGACGCTCTGGACGATGGTCCGGACCCAGCGGTGCATTTCGAAGAGGTAGATGGCGCGGATGGCGTGCGGGTTCATGCGCGGCTCCTCACCAGGCTGACGAAGATGTCTTCCAGCGAGCTCTCCTGGGTGTGGAGGTCCTTGAAGTCGACGCCTCGCTCGGCCAGGCGCTTCATCAGCTCGGCGATGCCGGTGGTCTCGGCCTGGGCATCGAAGGTGTAGACCAGTTCGGCGCCATCGGCGGCCAGTTCCAGCGCGTAGCCGTCCAGGCCGGCGGGCACCGCCGTCAGCGGCTCCTGCAGCTGCAGGGTCAGCTGCTTCTTGCCCAGCTTGCGCATGAGGACGTCCTTGTCCTCGACCAGGATCAGCTCGCCGTTCGAGATCACGCCGATCCGGTCGGCCATCTCCTCGGCTTCCTCGATGTAGTGGGTGGTCAGGATGATGGTGACGCCCTGTTCGCGCAGGCCCCGGACCATCTCCCACATGTCGCGCCGCAGCTCGACGTCGACGCCGGCGGTGGGCTCATCCAGGAACAGGATGGTCGGCTCGTGGCTCAGCGCCTTGGCGATCATCACGCGGCGCTTCATACCGCCGGACAGGGCCATGATCTTCTCGCCCCGCTTGTCCCAGAGGCTGAGGTCCCTCAGCACCTTCTCCAGGTGGGCGTCGTTCGGCGGCTTGCCGAACAGGCCCCGGCTGAACTTCACCGTGTCCCAGACCTTCTCGAAAGCGTCGGTGGAGATCTCCTGGGGCACCAGGCCGATCTTCATACGCGCGGCGCGGAAGTCCTTGAGGATGTCGTGGCCGTCGGCCGTGACCGTGCCGGCCGTCATGCGGACCAGGCCGCAGACGATGCCGATCAGGGTGGTCTTGCCGGCGCCGTTCGGGCCCAGCAGCGCGAAGATCTCGCCCTTGCGGATTTCGAGGTCGACGCCCTTCAGGGCTTGGAAGCCGCCCGCATAGGTCTTGGCCAGGCCCTGGATGGATATGATCGGCTGCACGCGCTCTCCTCGACGCCTCCCAGATAGGGGTCTGAGGACGGCTGAGCTAGGGCCGTCCCGACGACGGGCGCTCTAACGGGGCGATTGGTCGAAATCTGGATGACTATCCCCTGAGCGCACGTAAGGGCGGGGAGGGACTCGAAACCTAGATTCGGTCAATGGCCCGACGTCGCGGATCACAGGTTTTTATTTGCACTGACAACTGACTTAGCCGCGCTGCGTCAGTTGCAAGGCGGACTTGGGACGGCTACACCGTGGAAATGGCACTGATGGATTATCTGGCCACGCGCCGCGAGGAGATCGAGACCCAGATGAGGGCTCTCAGGAACGAACTGAATGAAATCCGCATCGCGGAGGCGGCCCTTAGTGGCGCGCCCTCGGGGCGGACTGTCATGATCGGCGCCCGAGGCCCAACTTTCGTTCGGGACGGCACGATCAAGGATTGGGTCATGCGCGCGCTCTCGTCCTTCGAAAACGGCCTGGAGACAGACTCCGTGATTGAGGCCATCCGGAAGATGGGGGGTCCGTTTGTGGAACGCAGCTCCATCACGCCGCAGCTGTCCCGCCTGAAAGCGGCGGGGCTCATCGGGCAGAATGGCCGCCTGTGGCGCTTGCCTACTGAAGAAGACAAAGCTCAGCACCTCGACCTCCACCGGAGGTTCAGCGTGGCGGTGCTCGGGCAGAAGAACGAAACGCCGGACGGTGGCACGTCCGGCGCTTCGGATGAGGAGGCCGTTTGACCTTCTCCGAGATCACCAACCCCAGCCGTCGCAGGCGCAGAAGTCAGGAGTATCCCATGTGGCAAGCCGCCTTGTTAGACGGTGCCGTGCGGGGGGCCTAACGGCTCCCCTCACGGCTCCTGTCTAGCGGAATCTACGGATTCCGTCACCCCCAAACTTAGACACGGAGGCCATCATGGCCGGCAAACCGCCACCACCACGGCAGACTTCTTCCAAGGTTTCCACGCTCGCTTCAAACGTCCTCTCCGGACAAGTGAAGCCGACCGTGGCGCAGTCCAAAACCCTCGCGGCCTCCGCGCTGGGCCAGGACCAAACCAAGGGTCAGAAGCCTAAGTAGTGAACCCCGGTTCACTGAGCTGAGTAACGCGTAGGACGCAGCCTGTGGGGATCTGGATACTCCAGAAACTTGCAGGCTGCGTTCGTCGTTGATGGCTCCCGTGTTCGGCGCCAACGCGTTCATCTGGTCGTCGTCGCGGATCAACCAGCCCACCGAGGCGCAGCGGATCGTGTCGGTGGGCTCGAACGATGATAGTTAGGACCAGGCCGGAATGGGCTGGGCGCTGTCCTCCCCATTAGATCATGACCAGCGGGCAGGAGTTACCCGTGTCCAAGCTGACCTTCGAACTGCCTTTGGTGGATGCGACAGCGCAGGGGCGCTTAGACGAGTTTGCTGAACTCGCTGACGCACGCTTGCGAGACTTGGGCTTTCAGTCTCCATCACGTCCGGCGGTGGAAGCTGGCTTGGCGAAGAACGTCAAACCACACCGATCAGAAGATCGAACATCGCGTTCTTCATCTGACGACGGTTCGACCGGAACGTGAGCTCGTTCAGGTAACGGTCCATATACTTCGATGATACGTGGATGTGGGTGGACTTCACCGACCGTTTGAACAGCTCCAGAAGCCTTCCAGCGTGTTCGTATGGTGGGCTTTCCCGTCGGCTTCATCGCGCACCCACTCCTCTTTTGAGTGGTTCACGCGGCCATGCTCATAGCCGTAGCTAGTGAGTAAGTTGTAGCCGCCATGTTCATCAGTGCTGATCGTCCCGCCGGGCTCGACATTCTCAAGGATGAAGCCCTTGAGGGTGACCATCTTTGCATCGGGGACGAACTTGGCGACCTTGCGTCCGCCGCGCACTGAAAGACCAGCAACCACGGTCTTGTTGCCGTCAAAGGCCCGCCCACGCTTCCCGCCAACGGCGTTGCCGCCGACGTAGGTTTCATCGGCCTCAAGGTGGCCGCCGAGGGCTTCAAAGCCGTCAGCCTTGGCCATGAGGACGCGGATTTGGTGCCCCATGCGCCACGCCGTTTTGTAAGTAACCCAAGCTGGCACTCTAGCTCCCTGCCGCTCGCGTCGTGACGAACAGGTAGATCGCGTAGAACCACAGTGTGAGCGGCGTGCGGCTGTCCTGAAAGATGGTCCCGGCACAGGGGTAGATGTGGGCGCCGCAGTGGGCGCAGGAATAGGCCCGGCGCTCCGACAGCTTGTGGAAGGTGGCGTCCACCACGCCGCACTTCTCGCAGGTGTGACGCAGGCGTAACGGACTTCCGTGACGTGCTGGAGGCAAGCGTCGTCATCGGGGAAGCGCTTGAAAACTCACGAACGGTGAACTTGGCGGGCATCGCTCGTCTCCTGTGAGGAGATAGCGCCACGCTTGCATACGTGTATCTAAGGGATAGTCACCGAAATCTGTCAGCGGCGATCACGCGAGCTCCCCCGCCTTCGACCCCATCGGGCGCATCTTCAGGTCGGCCAGCAGGGCGTCGTCGTTGTCGCGGCCGGGGTTGTTGGTGGTGAGCAGGCGGGCGCCGACGAAGATCGAGTTGGCGCCGGCCAGGAAGCACAGCGACTGGAGTTCCTTCGACATGTGCTCGCGGCCGGCGGCGATACGGACCATGGCCTTGGGGCAGACCAGGCGCGCCACCGCGATCATGCGGACGAACTCCAGCGGATCGACCGGCTCGGAGTCGCCCAGGGGCGTGCCGGGGATGGGCATAAGGTCGTTGATCGGCAGGCTTTCGGGGTGACTGGGCAGGATCGCCAGTTGGTGGAGGAGCCCGGCCCGGTCGCGGCGGGTCTCGCCCATGCCGACGATCCCGCCGCAGCAGGTGGACATGCCCGCGTCGCGCACGGCGGCCAGGGTGTCCAGGCGGTCCTGGTAGGTCCGGGTGGTGACCACCTTGTCGTAGTAGTCCGGACCGGTGTCGAGGTTGTGGTTGTAGTAGTCGAGGCCGGCCGCCTTCAGGCCCCGGGCCTGGGCGGGGGTCAGCATCCCCAGGGTGGCGCAGGTCTCCAGACCCAGGGCCTTCACGCCGGAGATCATCGCGGCGACCTTGGGCATGTCGCGATCCTTCACATCGCGCCAGGCCGCGCCCATGCAGAAGCGCTGCGCCCCGCCGGCCTTGGCGTCCCGCGCCGCGGCGATGACGGTGTCGGCGTCCAGCAGCTTGGAGGCGGTGGTGGCGGTCTTGAAGTGCTGGGACTGGCTGCAATAGCCGCAGTTCTCGGCGCAGCCGCCGGTCTTCACGGAGAGGAGCTGGGAGAGCTGGAGCTCGGTGGGATCGAACCAGCGCCGGTGGACTTCGGCCGCCCGGAACACCAGCTCGGTGAACGGCAGCTCGAACAGCGCCTCCACCTCGTCCAGGGTCCAGTCGTAGCGGGGTTGGGCGGGGTCGAAGGGCTTCACGTGGGCGTTCATGGCGCGCGGCTCCGGGGGAGGAAGGGCGCGGGGATAAACCGGTCACGCTGCGGCCGGCAACGGCAGAGGCATAAAGAATTCTTTATGTGATTGTTGATCCATTAAGGGCGCGCGGATATAGGGACCACCAACACAGACTCTCCGCCCCAGGATTGAAGATGACCGACTATGTCGTGAAGGACCTGTCGCTGGCCGACTATGGTCGCAAGGAAATCAACATCGCCGAAACCGAGATGCCGGGCCTGATGGCCACGCGCGCCGAGTTCGGCAAGGCCCAGGTGCTGAAGGGCGCCCGGATCGCCGGCTCGCTGCACATGACCATCCAGACGGCGGTGCTGATCGAGACCCTGCAGGCGCTGGGCGCCGACGTGCGCTGGGCCTCGTGCAACATCTTCTCGACCCAGGACCACGCCGCCGCCGCCATCGCGGCCACCGGCACCCCGGTCTTCGCGATCAAGGGCGAGACCCTGATCGAGTACTGGGAATACGCCCACCGCATCTTCGAATGGTCGGACGGCGGCTATCCGAACCTGATCCTGGACGACGGCGGCGACGCCACCCTGCTCTGCGTGCTGGGCCCCAAGGCCGAGAAGGACCCCAGCGTCCTGAACAACCCGCAGAACGAGGAAGAAGAAGCGCTCTTCACCGTGATGAAGCGCTACCTCAAGGAAAAGCCGGGCTTCTATTCGGCCATCCGCGACGCCATCAAGGGCGTGTCGGAAGAGACCACCACGGGCGTCCACCGCCTGTACGAAATGCACAAGAAGGGCGAGCTGCCCTTCACCGCCATCAACGTCAACGACAGCGTCACCAAGTCGAAGTTCGACAACCTGTACGGCTGCCGTGAAAGCCTGGTGGACGCGATCCGCCGCGGCACCGACGTCATGCTGTCGGGCAAGGTCGCGGTCGTCCTGGGCTACGGCGACGTGGGCAAGGGCTCGGCCGCCTCGCTGCGCAACGGCGGCGCGCGCGTCATCGTCACCGAAGTCGACCCGATCTGCGCCCTGCAGGCGGCGATGGAAGGCTATGACGTCCAGACCGTGGAAGACGTGGCGGGCAAGGGCGACATCTTCGTCACCTGCACCGGCAACAAGGACGTGCTGACCGTCGAGCATATGCGGGCGATGAAGAACAACGCCATCGTCTGCAACATCGGCCACTTCGACTCGGAAATTCAGATCGCCGGCCTGCGCAACTTCAAGTGGGACGAGATCAAGCCGCAGGTCCACCACGTGGAATTCCCGGACGGCAAGAAGATCATCGTGCTGTCGGAAGGCCGCCTTGTGAACCTGGGCAACGCCACGGGCCACCCCAGCTTCGTGATGAGCGCCTCGTTCACCAACCAGACCCTGGCGCAGATCGAGCTCTGGCAGAACGGCGCCAAGTACGACGTCCAGGTCTACACCCTGCCCAAGCACCTGGATGAGAAGGTGGCCATGCTCCACCTCGAAAAGCTGGGCGCCAAGCTGACCAAGCTGTCGCAGGAACAGGCCGACTACATCGGGGTCACAACCCAGGGGCCGTTCAAGCCGGAACACTACCGCTACTAGAATCGACGGTCGTTTACCTTCTTAGGTAGAAGAACGCTGGTTCCGCTTTTGCGATTGGGCTAGGGGCCTTTGGTGCCCCTAGCTCTGATCCTCTCTTCGTTTGTCGCGGCCTCGCGGATCGGGGGGGCGGCGCAGCAGTATGTGCTGGCGGCGCACAAGATCGACCCGGTCCTGGCGCCGACCGTCATGTTCGGCCGCACCCCGGCCCGGGGCGGCCGCGGCGAGGTGACCTCGCCCGACGTGTTCCGCCGGATGCTGGGGGACATCGAGGCCGACGCCCTGTTCGGCATGGTCGACCTGATCATCACCGGCCACTTCTCGGATCCCGAACAGGTCGAGATCGCCGCCGGCGTCATCGAGCGGGTGCGCACCGCCGAGCGCAACGACGCCTGGGGCGCGCGGCCCCTGGTCCTGGTCGACCCGATCCTGGGCGATGCGCCCGCCGGCCTCTACGTCAGCTATGAGGTGGCCGAAGCGATCGAGACGCGTCTGGCGCCGCAGGCCGACTGGATCACCCCCAACCTCTGGGAACTGTCCTTCCTGGCCGACAAGCAGATCGACACCGCCGAGCAGGCGCGAGACGCCGTGCGCGCGCTGGGCCGTTGCGCGCTGGTGACGTCGGCCCCGGCGGGCGAGGGCGAGGTCGGCCTGCTGTACGTCGACAAGGAAGAGGCGGTGCTGTTCGCCCACCCGCGCCTGGAGACGGCGCCCAAGGGCACCGGCGACCTGGTGACCGCCAGCTTCGGCGCCGGCCTGGTGGAGGGCCGTGATCCCCGCGACGCCGCCGAGCGCGCCGCGCGGGCCGCCGCCGAGGCCGTGGCGCTGGCCAAGGCCTGGAACAGCACCGAGCTGCCGATCGTGGCCATGGCCGATCGGATCGTGAATCCCACCGCGGAAGTGCGTATTGAACGCCTATGAGCGTTGAGATCTCCGGGTTCGCCCCGGCGCGGTTTTCCGCAGTGAAGGATGTGTTCGCCGCCAGTTTCGCCGACGGCGAGGAACTGGGCGCGCGCTTCACCCTGGTCGAGGCCGGCGAGGTGGTGCTGGACCTGTGGGCCGGCTGGGCCGACCGCAAGCGCACCGTGGCCTGGAACGAGCGCACCCTCGCGCCGATCTTCTCCACTACCAAGGCGATGGCCGCCCTGATGATCGCCCGGCTGGTCGACGCGGGGAAGCTGGACTACGGCCAGACGGTCGCCAGCGTCTGGCCCGAGTTCGCCCAGGCGGGCAAAGGCGCCGTCACCATCGAACAGGTGATCTCGCACCAGGCGGGGTTGCCCGGCTTCCCAGAGCAAATGGACCCGGTGCTGTGGTTCGATCCGGCGGCGATCTGCGCGAAGCTGGCCGCCATGGCGCCGATGTGGCCGGTGGGCTCGGCCAGCGGCTATCACCCGATCACGGTGGGCTACATCACCGGCGAGATCTTCCGCCGCGTGGACGGCCGGACCCTGGGCCAGGCCCTGGCCGAGGATATCGCCCGGCCGTTCGGCCTGGACCTCTGGATCGGCCTGCCGGACAACGAGCACGACCGCGTGGCCGACCTGCAGCGGCCCAGCGCCGTGCCGGATTTCGGCGAGATCAACGCCGCGACGACGGCGGCCTTCCTCACCCCCTGGTCCTCGGCGTCAGGCCGGGGCCAGGCGGACTGGCGGCGGATGGAAATCCCCTCGGCCAACGGCCACGCCACGGCCGAGGCGCTGGCCAGGCTGATGGGCGCGCTGGGCAACGACGGCTGGCTGGAGGGCGACGAGATCCTGTCGCCCGCGCTGATCGCCGAGGCCAGCCGCGAGCGCATCCGGGGCCAGGACTTGGTGCTGCCGTTCGTGATGAGCTGGGGCGCGGGCTTCATGCGCAATGAGCCGAACTTCCCCTGGGGGCCGGGCGCGCAGACGTTCGGCCACTCGGGCTGGGGCGGGGCGTGCGCCTTCGCCGATCCGGCGCGCAAGCTGGGCGGGGCCTATGTGATGAACAAGCAGGGCGTGGCGCTGATGGGCGATGCGCGGCCGAAGCGGCTGATCGCGGCGGCTTACGCGGCGGTTTGAACACCCCAATTGCTCCCCTTCGGGGGAGCTGTCGGCGAATGCCGACTGAGGGGGTCCGCTCAGAACGTCGGGCCTGTCCGCCGCGGCGTCTGGCGCCGACGGAGCGTTTTGAGCGGACCCCCTCCGTCTCGCGGCGGCGCCGCGATCCACCTCCCCCGATGGGGAGGAATACGAAAAAGGGCTCCCGGAGGAGCCCTCATCCGAAGCTTGAACTGTGGGTCGGGCTTAGGCGCCGAGGCCGGCGGTCGCGAAGGCGGTCAGCATGCCGACGATCAGCAGGGCGATCGGGGCGAAGCGGTCGGCTTGGCGTTCGAGGTTCGAGAAGAAGGTCATGACACACACCTTGAGTTTGGTTCTTGGGAAACCCCGGGGGAGCGGGGCTGTCCGTCTGGACACTGTTTAGATAGCACCATCTGAACGCTGCATAGATCAGCGTTTTCACACACCGGCTATGCGTTTTCGCACACCGACGTTTTGAGGGTCGCTACTCCGCGGCGGCCTCGGCCACGATCTGCGCGCGCAGGACGGTGCGCGAGCGGCGCCACGCGCCGTAGAGGAACACCGCCGCGCCGCACCAGATGAAGCCGAACGAGATCGCCCGGGCGGTGGTGAAGGCTTCGCCCTGGGTCAGGCCGATGACGAAGCTGATGGTCGGGGCCAGGAACTGCAGGAAGCCGATGGCCGAGAGCGGGATGCGTCGGGCGGCCCAGGAGAAGAGCACCAGCGGAACGGCGGTGATCGGCCCCGACGCGATCAGCCAGAGCGCTGTCGGCACATCCTGGGTGAAGTGCCCCTGACCTTGGCCTTGGAGCCAGACGATGAAGGCGAGGCTGGGCAGGCCCAGGATCAGGCATTCGACCAGCAGCCCGGTCTGGGCGTCGGCGGCCACCTGTTTGCGCACCACGCCGTAGCCCGCGAAGCTGAACGCCAGGATCAGGGAGATCCAGGGCAGGTGGCCCAGCGCCACCGCCTGGAACACCACGCCCACCAGCGCCAGGCCGATGGCGACCAGGCCGATGCGGTCGATCTTCTCGCGGAAGATCAGCGCGCCCGCCGCCATGTTGACCAGCGGGTTGATGTAGTAGCCCAGGCTGGTCTCGAGCAGCCGGCCGCTGGTGACGGCCGAGATGAACACCACCCAGTTGATGGCGATCAGCAGCGAGGAGAGGGCCAGCCAGGCCAGCACCTTCGGCTGGCGCAGCACGCTCAGCACCTGGCGGTATTGACCGGCCAGCAGCACGAACACCGTGGCCGCCGGCACGCTCCAGACGATCCGCTGGGAGAGTGTTTCCCACGGGCCGACGCCCAGCTTGCCGATGGCCTGGAAGGCCAGGGGCACGAAGCCCCAGATGAAGAAGCAGACGACCCCCGCCGACAGCGCCAGGCGGGAGTCGCCGGACGCTTTCGGCGAGGACATCCTAGGCCAGGGCCTTGGTCTTGATCAGGCCGCGCTCGTGGAGCAGCTCGGCGATCTGTACGGCGTTGAGCGCGGCGCCCTTGCGCAGGTTGTCGGCGACGACCCAGAGGTTCAGCCCGTGCTCGACCGTCGGGTCGTTGCGGATGCGGCTGACGAAGACCGGGAACTCGCCCTGGGCCTCCTTGGGCGTCATGTAGCCGGTGGGTTCGCGCTTATCGATCACGATCAGGCCGGGGCTCTCGCGCAGCAGGTCGCGGGCTTCGTCCTCGTCGATCGGGTCGTGGAACTCGATGTTCACGGACTCGGAGTGGCCGACCATCACCGGCACGCGGACGCAGGTGACCGTCAGCTTGATCGCCGGGTCGATCATCTTGTGGGTCTCGTTCCACATCTTGGCTTCTTCGTCGGTGTAGCCGTCGTCCTGGAACTCGCCGATGAAGGGGATCACGTTGAAGGCGATCTGCTTGGGGAACTTCTTCGGCGGCGTCGCGCCCAGGACGTAGACGTTCTTCGTCTGGTCGAAGAGCTCGTCCATGCCTTCCTTGCCCGCGCCCGAGACCGACTGGTAGGTCGAGACCACCACCCGCTTGATGCGCGCGCGGTCGTGCAGCGGCTTCAGCGCCACGACCAGTTGGGCCGTCGAGCAGTTCGGGTTGGCGATGATGTTTTTCTTGTTCGCCCACTCGACGTCGTCGGGGTTCACTTCCGGCACGACCAGCGGCACGTCGGGGTCCATGCGGAAGGCCGACGAGTTGTCGATCACGATCGGGCCGGCGGCGCCGATCTTGGGCGACCATTCCCTGGAGAAGGTCCCGGACACGCTCATCAGCACAAGGTCGACAGTCGAGAAGTCGAACTGCGCGATGTCCTCGCACTTGATGATCTTCTCGCCGAACGAGACTTCGAGGCCGATGGATTTACGGGACGCGATGGCGTGAATCTTCTCCACGGGGAATTTCACTTCCTCGAGGATGTTAAGCATTTCACGGCCCACGTTGCCCGTGGCGCCAACAACGGCGACCCGGTAACCCATTGGTCGTCTCCTAGAACTTGAGGGAGCGTCCCGTTACGCCCTGCCACCCCGCAAGGCAACCGAGCGATCCTGAACCTTCCATCAGATAGGCTGTGATCCGTCTGGCGGAAGTCGGCCGCGGCGAATCTATGACCCGCGAGGTCATGGCGGCCTGTGGATCGGCGCCGTATTCGGTGGAGAAACCGAGGAGGATCGATCCGTGGCCGACACCGGCATGCCGTTTTCCAACCTGATGGGCATCGAGATCGTGGAGCGGACCAAGGACCGGGTGCGCGGGCGGCTGGTCGTGCGCGACGACCTGTGCACCGCCGGCGGCATCCTGCACGGCGGCGCCTACATGGCCTTCGCCGACGCCCTGGGCGCCATCGGGGGCGTGATGAACCTGGAGCCCGGCGCGCGGACCACGACGCTGGAGAGCAAGACCAACTTCCTTGGCGGTGCGCCCGTGGGCACGACCGTCGAGGGCGAGGCCACGCCGCTGCATGTGGGTCGCCGGTCCTCGGTCTGGCAGACCCGCATCACCAATGCGGACGGCAAGCTGCTGTGCCTGGTGATCCAGACCCAGATGACGATCCAGCCCGCCTAATCCAGCGGCCGGACCCAGATGTTGCGGAAGCTGACCGGGCCGCCGCCGGCGTGGGCCTGGAGCTTGATCGGCGACGGGCCGTGGGCGGCGTAGACGGGCTTGCCGATGAAGCGGGTGGGGCCGGCCAGGACGAAGTCGTTCTGCACCAGCACGCCGTTGTGGAGCACCGTCACCTTGGCTGGGGTCTTCAGGGCGCCATCGGGGGTGAACGTCGGCGCCGTCCAGACCACGTCGTAGACCTGCCACTGGCCTGGCGGACGGCCGGCGTTCACTAGGGGCGGGGCCTGTTTGTAGATGCTGGCGGCCTGGCCGTTGACGTAGGTCGGGTTGTCCTTGGGATCGAGGATCTGCAGCTCGTAGCCGGCGTCGCCCGGGCCGGTGGAGGCCAGGAACACGCCGCTGTTGCCGCGAAGCTGGCCGCTGCCGGTGATGGTCGCCGGCTCCCGCCATTCCAGGTGGAGCTGGTAGCTGCCGAAGGTGCGCCTGGTCTCGATGTTGCCGGCGGCCAGTTTCACGACCATGGCGCCGTCCTCGACGGCCCAGCCGGCCGGACCCTTGTCCTTCACCGACACCCACTCGCCGAGCTCCTTGCCGCCGAACAGGACGACGGCGTCCGAGGGCGGGCCGCCGGGCTGGGCGGCGGGGGTCACCACGGGCGGGGCGGGGCCGGCCTGTTCCGTGTCCTCGGGCTTCTGGGCGCAGGCGGGGCCGGCCAGGCAGAGCAGGGCCAGGGCGGCGGCGATCCTCAAAGCGACCATGAGGCTAGCCCTCCGCCAGCTTCAGGATCGTCGCCCACTCCTCGGGCCGCACGGGCGAGACCGAGAGGCGGCCCTGGCGGATCATCTCCATGGCCGAGAGCGCGGGCGTGGCCTTCATCTCCTGGAGGGTGACCGGCCGCTTCAGTTCGCGCACCGGGGTCAGTTCGACGGCGACGAAGCGGCCCGCCGGATCGGTCGTGTCGGGGAAGGCTTCCTTGGCCACCTTGGCGATCCCCACCACGGCCAGGCCCTCCTGCGAGTGGTAGTAGAGCACCTCGTCGCCGACCTTCATGGCCTTGAGGTGCAGGGCCGCGGCGTTGTTGCGCACGCCGTCCCAGACGGTCTTGCCGTCACGCTGCAGGTCGGCGAACGCGTACGTCGCCGGCTCCGACTTCACGAGCCAATAGGATCCCATGGGCGCGTCCCTCGCTGTTCAGGGCGGGACAATGCCACGGCTGTGGCGATGACGGCTAGGCGGCCTTGGAGGGCGGAGCGTAGAGCTCGCGGACGGCCTTCAGGCCCAGCATCACCTTGGCGCGCTCGGCCTTGTCGGGCTTGCGCGAGACCATGAAGCGCCAAGCGCGGATGTGGACGGCCAGGGCCTGGCGGTCGGACTGCCTGGACGCCAGCAGGTCGTTCAGCAGGCCCACCAGACTGGCCACCACTTCGCCGGCGCCGTCGCGGCCGTCGTCGGGATAGGTCTCGACCACGTCGCGCAGCATCTTCAGGTCGGACGGCGACGCGGTCTTGCCCATCGCGGCCAGCAGGCCCTCGGAGAGGGCCAGCACGGCCGCGTCGCCGGCGCGCCGGTCGGGCTTCTTCTTCGGGGCGTCGTCGTCGTCGGTCATGGGACGGCGGGGGTCATCCGGCTGGGCGCTAATGCTGTGAGTGCTAAGTGTCGCAGCACGACCTTAACGGGCGCCTAAAGTTCCATGATACTTGACGCCGTCAACTATATATCGCTCAATCGGCGGATGAGCGAGACCGACACCGTCGCGGCCGTGCGCCGTTTCAACCGCTTCTACACTCGCGCCATCGGCGTGCTGGAGCGGGGCTACCTCGGCACGCCCTACACAGTGGCGGAGGGCCGGGTGCTATATGAGATCGCCAAGGGGGGCGGGATCACCGCCTCGGCCATCGGCGAGATCACCGGCCTGGACGCCGGCTACCTCAGCCGCATCGTCGGCCGCTTCGCGCGCGACGGCGTGGTCACTCGCGAACGCTCCGCCACCGACGGCCGCCGCGCCGCCCTCCGCCTGACCCCGCACGGCGAAGAGGTGTTCGCGCCCTTCGACCGCCGCTCGGCGGAGCTGGTCGAGGGCCTGATCGACGGCCTGTCGTCGCCGCAGCGCGAGCGGCTGACCGGCGCCATGGCCGAGGTGGAGACGCTGATGAGCGCCGCGGCGCCCGGGCCGATCAGCCTGCGCGGTCATCGGCCCGGCGACATGGGCTGGGTGGTCGAGCGCCACGCCGCGCTCTACGGCCGCGAATACGGCTGGAACATCGAAGGCGTCACCGCGCGGATCGTCGCCGACTTCCTGGAGCACCATGACCCCGCGCGCGCCCGCTGCTGGATCGCCGAGCGCGACGGCGAGCGGGTCGGCAGCATCTTCATCGTCGACGATGGCGAGGGCGTCGCACGGCTGCGCCTGCTGCTGCTGCAACCCGCGGCCCGCGGCACGGGGCTGGGCCGCCGCCTGGTGGAGGAGTGCATCGCCTTCTCCCGCGCCACTGGCTACCGCGAGATCGTGCTCTGGACCCACGAGGTGCTGACCGCCGCGCGGGCGATCTACGCCTCGGTCGGCTTCAAGCTCGAAAAGACCTGGACCCACGACGAGTTCGGCAAGCCCGAGGTCTCGGAGACCTGGCGGATGGTGCTCTAGAGCGCGGCCAGCACCGCGTCGCCCATCTGGACGGTCGACAGCGTCCCACCCAGGTCGCGGGTGCGGGCGCCGTTATCCAGGGCCTTCTCCACGGCGGCGAACAGGCGATCGGCCTGGGCCGGGCGGTCCAGCGACCAGCGCAGCGCCATTTCGAACGACAGGATCGCGGCCAGCGGATTGGCGACACCCTGGCCGGCGATGTCGGGCGCCGAGCCGTGGATGGGCTCGTAGAGACCGGGCGTTCCGGGCAGGCCCAGCGCCGCCGAGGGCAGCATGCCGAGCGAGCCGGTCAGCTGGGCGGCCGCGTCGGACAGGATGTCGCCGAACAGGTTGTCGGTGACCATGACGTCGAACTGTTTGGGATTCTTGACGATCTGCATGGCGGCGTTGTCGGCCAGGATGTGCTCCAGCTCGACGTCGGCGTAGTCGCGCTTGTGCAGGTCGGTGACGACGCGCCGCCACAGCAGGCCGGAATCCATCACGTTGGACTTCTCGGCGGAGTGAACCTTGTTGCGCCGGCCACGGGCCAGTTCGAACGCCACGCGGGCGACGCGCTCGATCTCCATGGTCGTATAGACCTGGGTGTCGACGGCGCGCTGGCCGCCACCCGGCAGGTCCTCGATGAACCGCGGCTCGCCGAAGTAGATGCCGCCGGTCAGCTCGCGGACGATCATGAAGTCCAGGCCCTCGACGATCTCGCGCTTGAGGCTGGAGGCGTCGGCCAGGGGCTGGAAGCAGAGCGCCGGGCGCAGGTTGGCGAAGACGTTCATGCCGGCGCGCAGGCCCAGCAGCCCGGCTTCGGGCCGCTTGTCGCGCGGCGCATCCGCCCACTGCGGGCCGCCCACGGCGCCCATCAGCACGGCCTTGGCGGCCTTGGCGGCGGCCAGGGTCTCGCCGGTCAGCGGCACGCCGTGCCGGTCGTAGCTGACGCCGCCGAACGGCCGCTCTTCCAGCGTCAGGTCGGGGGTGAGTTTCTCGGCCACCCGGCGCACCTGGGCGGTCACTTCGGGCCCGATCCCGTCGCCGGGCAGGAGCAGCAGGTCGGTCATCATCAAGTCCCGGAAGCTAGAGTTCGCGCTCGGAGGCGACCTCGTACAGGGAGAGCCGGCGGGCCGAAACCCCCAAGGCCGGCCAGGACGCGCGCCACGCCACCATGTGCGCGGCCTGGAAATGCGCATCGATGGCCGCCTGGTCGCGCCAGGCCTCGAACACCCGGATCAAGCCGGAGTCCTGTACGTCCACCGCATACGAGTAGGTCAGGCACCCGTCCTCGGCGCGGCTGGCGGTCAGCATGGCGTCCATGTGCGGGCGGAAGGCGTCGAGATTCTCGGGCGGCAGGCGGACCGTGCCGGCGATGATCAGGGTCACGCCCGCTCAAGCCAGGGCCGGTCCAGGGCGCGCTTCTGTTCGTAGAGGTCGATGGACGGCGCGGCGATCAGCGTCTCGCCGATGGCGTCCAGGCCCTGGAGCATCTTCTGCTTGCGCTGTTCGTCGATCTCGAAGGTGAAGGTCGCGCCGGAGGGCGAGGTGACGGTCTGGTTCTCCAGGTCGATCGAGACCACGTGGTTGCCGCCGCGCGCCTCGTCCATCAGCTGGGCGACCTGCTCGGCCTTCAGCACCACCGGCAGCAGGCCGTTCTGGAAGCAGTTGTTGTAGAAAATGTCCGCGAAGCTGGTGGAGACCACGGCCTTGATGCCGAAGTCCAGCAGGGCCCAGGGGGCGTGCTCGCGCGACGATCCGCAGCCGAAGTTGTCGCCCGTGATCAGGACGCCCGCGCCCTTGTAGGCCGGCTGGTTCAGCACGAAGTCGGGCTTCTCGACGCCCTGCTCGTCGAAGCGGTATTCGTAGAACAGGCCCTTCGCCAGGCCTGTGCGCTCCACCGTCTTGAGGAACTGCTTGGGGATGATCTGGTCGGTGTCGATGTTGGACAGCGGCAGCGGCGCGGCGGGCGCGTCGAGGCGGGTGAAGGCTTCCATCAATTGCTCCGGCTGCGCAGAAGACCTTCCACGCTCAAGTCTTCGTCGATCAACGGCCAGTGGATTCCCAGCCCGGCGGCGGAGGTTTCCCACCGCGCACGGGCAAGAGGCGCTGCGGCCGCCAAACGGGGGAACCAGCTCAGGGGCGTCGCAATGGTTCGCCCGTCCCGCAGGCGGACTTCAAGCACCGTGTCGGTGACGACGACGTCCGCCACCCGCGGATCGATCTCAATCGCCGAAATAGCCAAGCCAAGCCTCCTGGAATGCAGCGCTTTGCTCACGCACCTTATCAGATAGTTCCGCGACCTCTCGATTGGAGAAGCCGACATTCCTGGCGAGCCGGCTATCCGCGAGCCAGAACTTGGCCGTGCAACCCGCCTTGTCGATGTGGATATGAGCCGGCTCGGCTCCTTCATTCGAGAAGAAGTAAAACCGATAGCCGTTCCAGCGAAGGACCGTCGGCAACTACGCGGTCTCCAAAACGGGCTCGGCGCTGAGCAGGATCGTGGGCACGCCGGCAGGGGCGTCGCGGACGGTGAAGACGTGGGTGCCGGGCTTGCGGCCGGCGCGGACCTCGGAGACCTCGAAGCCGGCGGCGGCGATGCGGGCCTGGGCGGCCTGCGGTTCGGCCACCCGCCACGCAAGGCCACCCGAGCGGTCGGGGGCGTCGGTCGGGGCCGCGCCGATCTTGGCGCCGATCTCGATCACGGTCCCGCCGACCTTGAAGAACAGCTGCCGCGCGTCCCACTTCGGGTTCTCGCGGTCGAGGCGCAGGTCGAGGCCCAGCTTGGCGCCATAGATGGCCAGCGCCCGGTCCACGTTCGGCGTCACGACGACCACGTGGTCGAGCTCGGTGATCGGCGCGTCGCCGGCCGGCGTGGCCAGCGGCCAGGGCTGGGCCGACGCGGCCATCAGCAGGATGCGCAGACCGCCCGTGGCCTTCGGGTCGAGGCGGGCGCCGACCCACTCTCGGACCCGGCCGTCGTCGGCCGTGGTGCTGACCGGCGCCGGACCGCTGGCCGGGACGCCCCGGCGGTTCATGAGTTTCACGTCGCCGGCGATATCGTCGGTGGTGAAGGCCAGGGCCCAGAGGCCCTCGCCGGACGCGTCGAGTTGCGCGCGCACCCCGTCGGCGAATGGGCCTTCGCCCTCCGGCGCGATGAGATCCAGCGCCATGTTCGGGAACTGGAACCAGGCCTGGCGGACGCCGCCGCCACGGCCGACCCACTCGGGCGTGACGCCGAACAAGCGCGTATAGCCGTCGACCGCGGCGTCGAGGTCGCGGACGACGTAGGCGACGTGGTCGAGGCCGGTGATCACAGGAAGTCCCGCACGTCGGCGATGTGGCCGGCGATGGCGGCGGCGGCGGCCATGGCGGGGCTCATCAGGTGGGTGCGGCCCCCGCGACCCTGGCGGCCCTCGAAGTTGCGGTTCGAGGTGGACGCGCAGCGCTGGCCGCTGGTCAGCTTGTCCGGGTTCATGCCCAGGCACATGGAGCAGCCCGGCTCGCGCCACTCGAAGCCGGCGGCCTTGAAGATCTGGTCCAGGCCTTCCTCTTCAGCCTGAGCGCTGACCAGGCCGGAGCCCGGAACGACCATGGCGCGGACGCCGGCCGCGACCTGGCGGCCCTCCGCGATCTTCGCGGCGGACCGCAGATCCTCGATGCGGCTGTTGGTGCAGGAGCCGATGAACACGACGTCGACCTTGGCCTCGGTGATCGGCTGGCCGGCGGTCAGGCCCATGTAGTCCAGCGCCCGCTCGACCGAGGCCCGCTTGTCGGGGGTCTCGGCGGCGGCGGGGTCGGGGACCGTCCCGGTGATGGCCACCACGTCCTCGGGGCTGGTGCCCCAGGTGACGGTGGGTGCGATCTGGGCGGCGTCCAGCACGATCTCGCGGTCGAAGACGGCGTCGTCGTCGGTGAAGAACGTCTTCCAGTAGGCCAGCGCCATCTCCCAGGCGCCGCCCTTCGGCGTGGCCGGACGGCCCTTCAGATAGTCGAAAGTCGTGTCGTCGGGGGCGATCAGGCCGGCGCGGGCGCCGCCCTCGATGGTGAGGTTGCACAGCGTCATGCGGCCCTCCATCGACAGCGCGCGGACGGCGGAGCCGGCGTATTCGATGACGTAGCCGGTGCCGCCGGCGGTGCCGATCTGGCCGATCACGGCCAGGGCGTAGTCCTTGGCGCCGACGCCCAGGGCCGGTTCGCCCTCGATGCGGACGCGGAAGTTCCTGGCCTTCTTCTGGCGCAGCGTCTGGGTGGCCAGGACGTGTTCGACCTCGGACGTGCCGATGCCATGGGCCAGGGCGCCGAACGCGCCGTGGGTCGAGGTGTGGCTGTCGCCGCAGACGATGGTCATGCCCGGCTGGGTGCGGCCCTGCTCAGGCCCCACCACGTGGACGATCCCGTTGCGGATATCGCCCATCGGGAAATACTCGATCCCGTATTCCTCGACGTTCTTGCCAAGGGTCTGAAGCTGCAGGCGCGCTTCCAGGTCGGCGACGGCGTCGACGCCCAGGGCTTGGCCCTCGGTCGGCACGTTGTGGTCGGCGACCGCCAGCGTGCGGTCCGGCCGGCGCACGGCGCGGCGGTTGGCGCGAAGGCCGGCGAAGGCCTGCGGCGTCGTCACCTCGTGGATGAGGTGCAGGTCGATGTAGAGGATCGCCTCGCCGTCTTGCGTATCGACGACGTGCGCGTCCCAGATCTTGTCATAGAGGGTCTTGCCGGACATGGGCCGCATGTAGGTCTCCCGAGGCGGGCGCGTCTAGTGCTGCGATGCGATAATTCATTAGCATACTAAGGAACTGCGGTGAATTTGACCCTTTGGCGCAGGCCCGGATCGCGGGATAGGTGGGCATGGATGAGGCGTCGGCCGGCGTATATGTGGTCACCCTGGAGGCGCTGGAGGACGGCCGGCCCCCGGCGCTGACCATCCTGGCCTTCGTCAAGGCGGAGACCGAGGCCGACGCCGAGGCGGTCGCCGTCGTCGAGGCCGGCCGCGATGGGTTTTCGGACGCCCGCGTGCTCCGGACCGCCGAGGTGATCGACGCCGCCGCCATGCCGGAGGATTTCAGCGATGCGATGGCCAGCGCGCACCGCTACGGCTGCGGCCTGATCGTCTACGACGAGCCCTGAATTTGCGGCGGCCGCCGAAACGGCTATTCATTGGCGCATGTCCGGACCCGCCGACTGGGATCTTCTGCAGAGCCTGCACGCCGTGCTCGAAGCCGGCAGCTTCTCGGCGGCCGCGCGGCTGCGACGGCTGACGCAGCCGACCCTGGGCCGCCACATCGACCAGCTGGAGCGTCAGCTGGGCGCGCCGCTGTTCCTGCGCAGCCCGCGCGGCCTGAAGCCCACCGACCTGGCCCTGGCGTTCCGCCCGCACCTGGCCGACATGGCTGCCGCGGCCCAGGCGGCGGGCCGCGACGCGACCGGCGCGGCCAGCGGCGAGGGCGGCGTGGTCCGGCTGGCCGCCAGCGAGATCATCGGGATCGAGGTGCTGCCGGACATGCTGGCCAGCTTCAACCGGGCCAACCCCGGCATCGATGTCGAGATGGTGCTCTCCAACAAGAACGAGGACCTGACCCGCCGCGACGCAGACGTGGCGGTGCGGATGTCGCGCCCGACCCAGAACAGCCTGGTGGCCAAGAAGGTCGGCGAGCTGACCATCGGCTTCCACGCCACGCCCGAATATGTGGCGCGCAAGGGCCTGCCGAAGACCTTCGACGAGCTGGCCGAGCACACCCTGATCGGCTTCGACCGCGATTTTCCCGACCTGGTGAACGAGCTGTCGATCGGCCGGCCGATCACGCGGGAGCTGTTCGCGCTGCGCACCGACAACGACGTGGCGCAGTTGGCCGCCATGCGCGCCGGCTTCGGCATCGGCGCCTGCCAGCGGCAGATCGGCCAGCGGTTCGGCCTGGTCCCGATCATGGCCGACGTCTTCTCGTTCAAGCTGGATATCTGGATCTGCATGCACGAGACCCTGCGCGGCAGCGCGCGCATGCGTCTGATGTTCGACCATCTGAGCCAGGAACTGGGCGCCTACGCCGCCCTGGGCAAATGACCGGCGCCGCCTAACGGTGGTCTGCAATATTACGGAAGCGTGGCGTCGCTAGGGTTGTAGTCGCCCGCTTCGGCTCGTCCGTCGTGGGAAACGGAACCTGTCCGGGACGTCAGGGCCGATGCAATCCGCCGATCTGACCCGCCTTTCGACCTTCGTCGCCGTCGCCGAGCGCGGCAGCTTCGCGCGCGCCGCGGGGGCGCTGGGGCGCACCACCTCCACGGTCAGCCATGCGATCAAGTCGCTGGAGGACGATCTCCAGCTCCGCCTCCTGAACCGCACCACCCGCAGCGTCACCCTGACCGAGGCGGGCGAGCGGCTGCTGACCCGCGTGCGGCCGATCCTGGCCGACCTGGGCGACGCCCTGGGCTCCCTCGACGAGTTCCGCGACGAGCCGCGCGGTCGTGTGCGGCTGTCGGTCTCCAGCTTGGGCCTGGGCATCGTGGTCGCCCGCATCCTGCCGGGGTTCGCCAAGGCCTATCCCGACGTGGCGCTGGAGGCGGTGGTCGACAACGAGACGGGCGAACTCACCGAGGGACGCGAGGACGCCGGCATCCGTGGTCTCAGCCTGATCCCCCAGGACATGATCACCCTGCGCGTCAGCCCGCCCGCCCGGCAGCTCGCTGTGGCGGCGCCCGAATACCTGCGGCGCTGCGGAACGCCGAGAACCCCCGCCGACCTCGCCGCGCACAACTGCATCCAGCTGCGCCTGGGGGCGTCCAGCGGCGCCTATAAGTGGGAGTTCCTGCAGGACGGACAGCGAGTCGAGCTTCCGGTCACCGGCACGCTCGCGACCGACAGCATGGACATGGTGATGCAGGCGGCCCTCGATGGTGTCGGCATCGCCTACACCAACGAGCTCCACGCTCGGCGGCACCTTGACGCGGGCCGGCTCAGGATCGTGCTCGAACCCTACGCTCCCACCTTTGATGGCTGGCATCTCTACTATCCCAGTCGGCGCAACATGACCGGTCCGTTGCGCGCGCTGGCCGAGTATCTCCGCCGGCCAGAGGTGCAGGATCTGATCGCCGGTCGCGCCTCCGGTCGCGCCGCCGCCTGATTGTTCGACCACGTCGAACGCCCTTGTCGATGCCCGCGGGCTACCGAGCCCGGCCCGCGCCCCCTAGCGTTCCCGCGTGATCGTGGGGCGCAACTTCGTGTGGATGCACTTCCCCAAGACGGGGGGACATGCCGTGGCGGCGGCGATCCGCGACGCCGGGCGTGGGCGCGACGACGTGGTGTTCGACGTGGCCGGCGCCGACGACCACCGCTGGCACGACTCCATCGCCGAACGGCAGGCCCAGGAGCGCAGCTTCGATCCCAGGGACAAGCGGATCATCTCGGGCATCCGCCGCCTGCCCTGGTGGGTGCTGAGCCGGGTGCACTACGAGGCCGCCCGGCCGCCGCACCGTTGCGCCACCCGCGAGATGCTGTGCCGGGGCCAGTTCTTCGAGCGCGACGGCAGCATCAACCACGCCGACTCCCAGGTGGGCCGGCTGCATGGCCAGGCGATCCACGGCTGGGTGCGGCTGGAGCATCTGGCCGAGGACTTCGTCGACCAGTTCGAGGGCGTGCTGGGCCCCCGCGTCCGCGCCGCGGCTCACAAGCTGAAGAAGGTCGTGAACCCGACGACCCTCGACTACGTGAAGGCGCTGGATTTCTACTTCACGGCCGCCGAGCTGGAGGGCCTCTACGCCGCCAACCCGATCTGGGCGGCGATGGAGACCCGCGTCTACGGCGACATCCTGCGCCTCTGAGCGCATGAAAAACGGCGGCTGGATCGCTCCAACCGCCGTTTTGAATTCGGGTCGTTCGAAGGGGCTTAGGCCTCTTCGGTCTCCGCCGTGGCCACCACCTTGGCGCCCATGGAGCGCTCGGCGATCCGGGCCGACTTCCCGCGGCGATCGCGCAGGTAGTACAGCTTGGCGCGCCGGACGACGCCGCGACGCTTCACTTCGATGGATTCGATGTTCGGCGACAGGATCGGGAACACCCGCTCCACGCCTTCGCCGAAGGAGATCTTGCGGACGGTGAAGTTCTCGTCGACGCCTTGGCCGGCGCGGGCGATGCAGACGCCTTCGTAGGCCTGGACGCGCTCGCGCTCGCCTTCCTTGATCTTCACGTTCACGCGGACGGTGTCGCCCGGCCGGAACTCGGGGATCTGGCGGACGGCCAGCAGGCGGTCGGACTCTTCCTTGCGGAGGGTCTCAATGATGTTCGCAGCCATAGTCTTGTCCTTACTGAGCTTTATCGCTCTTTGCCTGTTGATTGGCGCTCGCCGTGGCCCACAGATCGGGCCGCTGCTTGCGCGTCGTCTCTTCCCGCTGGGCCGCCCGCCACTTCCGGATCTCGGCGTGGTGGCCGCTCAGCAGGACCTCGGGGATGTCGGCGCCTTCGAACGTCCGCGGTCGCGTGTACTGCGGATGCTCGAGGAGCCCGTCCTCGAAGCTTTCTTCGCTGAGGCTTTCGGCCT
This sequence comes from Alphaproteobacteria bacterium, assembly GCA_018821435.1. GTDB lineage: Bacteria > Pseudomonadota > Alphaproteobacteria > Caulobacterales > Caulobacteraceae > Phenylobacterium. The sequence goes on along the minus strand of JAHJME010000022.1, from coordinate 64,330 downwards.
GTCCCAGCACGCCGGGAACCAACCGAACACAAGCCTCGATCGCCACCATGGACGCCGCCTCGCCACCGGCCAGGACCGCGTCGCCGACGGCGACCTCCTCGAACCCCCGGGTGTCGAGCACCCGCTGGTCCACCCCCTCGAACCGCCCGCACAGGACGATCAGTCCCGGGCCGGCAGACCACTCACGAACGCGCGCCTGGGTCAGGGGCCGACCCCGGGCGCTCATGTACAAAAGCGGCCGTCCCCGCCGATCCACGCTGTCCAGCGCAGAGGCGATCACGTCCGCTCTCATCACCTGTCCAGGACCGCCACCCGCGGGGGTGTCGTCCAGGAAGCCGCGCTTATCTGTGGAAAACCCCCGAATGTCCACCGTTTCCAAGGACCAGAGCGCGGCCTCTCGCCACGCCGTGCCGATCAGGGAAACCCCCAGCGGACCCGGAAACGCCTCCGGAAACATGGTCAGGACGGTGCAGTCGAAGGACATGGGCGGTGAAGGCGCTGCTCAGGCCGCCGCCGTCAAGTCTCAGACGATGCCTTGCCAGAAGACATAGCCGTCGCCGAGGGAGGGCCATTCCACGCAGAAGGTCTCGGGATCCGGTCCTTCCGGCCTCGCCTTGGGGGGTGGCGGGCATACCGTCGGATGCTCGTGATACTCGACCATGCGGATGGTCATGGTGCTCGTCTTCCATTGAAAGCTCACCACCAACGGTCGTTGCGGGTGGAAGCTGTAGTTCACGCCGCGGCGGACGCCCTGCCGCCGGCCGTCGGGCCCCGAGGCTCCGATCTGCCGCCCAGCCAGCGCGTCCCGGACGATCGAATCGTAGATCGGCTTATGAAGCCAGAAGTTCAGCCGGACGCTCAGGTAGTCAAAGGGGACGACCGCCGCGGCCACCACGACTATGGCGCCCAGCGCGCCGAGCGGGGTTCTCCAGGTGGCGCGTCGCCGAAGCCAGAGCCCCATCGCGATGGCGAGAAGCGCCAGCAGCGGCGCGATGTACAGCACCCAAGGCAGTGTCATGAACACGGCCTCGGGCAGCAAGCCTTCCAGCGATGCGCTGAATAGCAGGACGCAGAGGCCAAGGATGAGCCAGGCGACGACCGCACGGCGGAAGATCGCGCCCCCGGCCCCGGTCCCCGCCATTCAGAAGAACCGGGCGTAGTAGGTGAAGCCCTTCGCCAGGGGTTCGCCCTGGTCGATGCAGCGGGCGCCGGGGCGGGCGACGCAGGGGCTGTCGTCGTAGCGGACGCCGACCTTGAAGCCGTAGGCCTGGGTCCAGTTGAAGTCGATCATCCCGGGATCGGTGCGGCGGTAGCGGAAGCGTACGCCCTCCCGCGATCCGGCGATCCAGCCCCGCGCATTGGGCAGGCCGCCCAGGGTTCCGGCGCGGGCCTCGGCGGCGATGGCCTCGTAGGCGGGGCGGCGGTCGTCGAAGTTCAGGCGCACGCCGGCGTCGTAGAGCGGCCGGGCGACGGGCACGAAGGCGCCGATGAAGCCCATCAGCAGGGTGGGCGCCAGCCAGCCGGTGACCGGCTCGCGCAGCATGGCCCAGAAACTCCAGACCAGCAGGGTCGGCGGCGGGATGACATAGAGCGCCACGATCAGCAGCGGCGCGGCGGCGGGGGGCGTGAGCTCCATCAGGCGCGCGGCGGCCAGGGTCGCGGCGGTCGCCAGCGCCATCCAGGCGACCAGGACCGCGGCAAGCCGCGTGCGCCATACCGGCCGAATGTACGGCGTTTCACCCATCAGGCGTAGATGACGGTGCTCGCGGAGCGTGCGCAAGGCTCACGCGTCTTGCCCCCCGGCGGCCCGGGGCGTAATCGCCGCCGAATGAGCGCCACCGACATGCCGGAATCCGAGGGCCAGGACGAAACCCTGGTCGAAACGCTGCAACTCGAGCGGATCGAGATGAACCTGTTCCGGGGGACCACGCCGGACAATGCGCCCGGCCGGATCTTCGGCGGCCAGGTGATCGCCCAGTCCCTGCTGGCCGCCTACGAGACGGTGGACGAGAGGATCTGCCACTCGCTGCACTGCTATTTCATCCGGCCCGGCGATCCGACGGTGCCGATCGTCTTCGAGGTGGACCGGTCCCGCGATGGCGGCAGCTTCACGACGCGCCGGGTGATCGCCGTGCAGCACGGCAAGCAGATCTTCAACCTGGCCGCGTCGTTCAAGGACCCGGAAGAGGGCTTCAACCACCAGGCCGTGATGCCCAAGGGCCCGCACTGGAGCGAGCTGCGGGACCAGGCCGAGGTCATGCGCGAGCTGATGAAGAGCGCGCCCGAGAAGATCAAGGACTGGATGCGCCGCACGCCGCCCATCGAGATGCGGTCGAAGGACGCCCGCACCTACTGGGTGACGGGCAAGGCGCAGGAGCCGGTCTCACAGAACTGGTTCCGCTGCCGCACGCCCATCGGCGACGACGCGCACATGCATCAGGTGATCCTGGCCTACGCCTCGGACATGAACCTGCTGTCGACGGCGATGCGTCCGTACGGCGTGCACTGGGAGACGCCCGGCCTGCAGTCGGCCAGCCTGGACCACGCCATGTGGTTCCACAAACAGACCGACTTCAACCAGTGGCACCTCTACGTCCACGACAGTCCCTCGGCCTCGGACGGGCGGGGCTTCATCCGCGGCCAGATCTTCGCCGAGGACGGGACGCTGGTGGCCTCGGTGGCGCAGGAAGGCCTGCTGCGGATGAAGCCTCAGAAATAGCCGCTCATCCCGGCGAACGCCGGGACCCAGATCCCGCTCAGGATGGCTGATTGGCCTGACTCAGCGCCTCTGGAGCCCGTTTTTTCGTCCCCCATCTGGGTCCCGGCTTTCGCCGGGATGAGCGGAATTGGGAAATGGTCCGAGCCTTGCCGCTCGCCGTTACGAGGCGTAAGCCACGCGACTTCGCAACTGCAGCATGGCTCTACCGATGGACACCCAGACGCTCGTGGAAGCGCTCACGCTGGAGCGCCTGGAAGTGAATCTGTTCCGCGGTACGACGCCGGCGGAAGAGGCCAAGCGCGAGCGGATCTATGGCGGCCAGGTGATCGCCCAGTCGCTGCTGGCGGCCTACCAGACGGTCGAGGATCGGCTGTGCCACTCGCTGCACTGCTATTTCATCCGCCCGGGCGACCCCAGCATCCCGATCATCTTCGAGGTGGACCGGTCGCGCGACGGCGGCAGCTTCACGACGCGGCGGGTGATCGCCGTCCAGCACGGCCAGCAGATCTTCAACCTGGCCGCCTCGTTCCAGGTCCTGGAGGAGGGCTTCGAGCACCAGTCGGAGATGCCGGACGCCCCGGCCATCGAGGACGTGCAGGACGATGTCGAGGCGCGCCGCGCGTTCCTGGACCGCGCGCCGCCCGAGATGCGGGAATCGATGGAGCGGCCGCAGCCGATCGAGATGCGGACGGTGGGCGGTCGGATGGACCTGAAGCCGGTGCCCCGCGAGCCGCGCCAGCAGCTGTGGTTCCGCGCCCGCGACCCGATCGGCGCCGACCAGCACATGCACCAAGTGATGTTGGCCTATGCGTCCGACATGAGCCTGCTGGGCACGTCGATCCGGCCGCATGGGGTCAGCTGGAACACCCCCGGCTTCCAGTCGGCGAGCCTGGACCACGCCATGTGGTTCCACCAGCCGACCGACTTTAACGAATGGCACCTGTATCACCAGGAAAGCCCCTCGGCCTCGGGCGGGCGGGGCTTCAACCTGGGCTACATCTATCGCGCGTCCGACGGGGCGCTGGTGGCGACGTGCGCGCAGGAAGGGCTGATGCGGATGCGGAAGCCGAAACCGAAGGGCTAGGCCCGCCAATTGCTCCCCTTTCGGGGGAGCTGTCGGCGAAAGCCGACTGAGGGGGTCCGCTCAAACGTCAGGGACGACCCCCTCCGGCGCTTCGCGCCACCTCCCCCGAAAGGGGAGGAATTGGAGCGCCCCTACTCCACCTCGTCCGGCTTCACGGCCACGACGACGCCGGCCGCCAGGCGCACCTCGGGCACGGCGGCGCGGGTGAAGGGCAGGTACCAGGTGGCGCCGCCTTCGGGGGGGATGATCTCGAGCAGGTCGCCGGCGCCGAAGTCCTGCACGGTCTTCACGACGCCTAGCGCTTCACCCTCGGCCGTCTCGACCTTCAGGCCGACCAGGTCGGTGACGTAGAACTCGTCTTCCTCCGGCGCGGGGAGGCTGTCGCGGGCGATGTAGAGCTTGAGGCCGCGCAGGGCTTCGGCCTGGTCGCGGGTCTCCACCTCCTTGGCGCGGACGATGATGCTGCCCTTGGCGGCGCGCCCGGAGGTCAGCGTGAGGCCGGGCGAGCCGTCCTCACGCTTCAAGTCCTTGTAGTCCACCAGCGCCACGGGATCGGCCGTGAAGCTGGTGATGCGGACCTCGCCGCGGACCCCGAAGGCGCCCGCGACCCGGCCCACCTGGATGAGATCCGAACTCACCCGTAGAGACCCTTAGGCCTTGTCTTCGCCTTCGGGCGCGGCCTCGGCGGCCGGCTCTTCAGCGGCGGCTTCGGCAGCGGGAGCTTCAGCGGCGGCGGGCGCCTCGGGGGCGGCTTCAGCGGCGGGGGCTTCTTCAGCGGCCGGAGCTTCAGCAGCGGCTTCCGGAGCGGCCTCGGCGGCGACTTCGGCCGGGGCTTCCTCGGCGACGGGCTCTTCGACGACCGGCGGGTTGGCCAGGGCTTCGGCGGCCGCGGCGGCGCGGGCGGCTTCCTTCTGAGTCTTCTCTTCGGCGCGTTCGTTGGCCTTCTTACCGGGGACGCCCTTGTTCGGGTTGTTGCCGGCCTGCCACTTCACGATGTCCAGCTTGCCGAGTTCGCGCGCGACGCGGTCGGTGGGCTGGGCGCCCTTGGACATCCATTCCTGGATACGTTCGACCTTCAGCACGACGCGGTTCGGGTCGTCCTTCTTCAGCAGCGGGTTGTACGAACCCACCTTCTCGATGAAGCGGCCATCGCGGGGCGAGTGGCTGTCGGCGACGACGATCGAGTAGTAGGGGCGCTTCTTGGCGCCGCCACGGGCGAGACGGATCTTCAGCATTGGATAAGTCCTTGGTCTTTCAGATTATTTCTTGAAGGGGTTGAAGCCCGGCGGCAGGCCGCCGCCGAGGCCGGGAAGCTTGGGAAGACCGCCGGGCATGCTCTTCAGCTTGGCCTGCATCTCTTCCATCTGTTCGGGGGTGGGCGCCTGGCCGCCGGTCATCTGGGCGATCTTGGCCATGTCCATCCCGCCGCCGCCGCCCAGCATCTTGGCCATCTGGCCAAAGCCCTTGCCGCCGTTCTTGCTCAGCGACTTGAAGGCGTCGGCCATCTGGCGATGCTGTTTCAGCAGCCGGTTCACCTCGGCCACGTCGACGCCGGAGCCGGCGGCGATGCGGCGCTTGCGCGAGGCGGCCAGGATGTCCGGCTTCTTGCGCTCGGCCTTGGTCATCGAGGAGATGATCGCCACTTGGCGGTCGAAGGTCTTGTCGGTCAGACCGCTCTCGCTGATCTGCTTCTTCATGTTCCGCACGCCGGGCAGCAGGCCCATCATGCCTTCCATGCCGCCCATGCGCTTCATCTGCGCCAGCTGGTCGGACATCATGTCCAGGTCGAACTGGCCCTTGGCCAGCTTGCGGGCCGTGGCTTCCGCCTTGGCCATGTCCAGCTCTTGCGCGGCCTTTTCGACCAGCGCCACGACGTCGCCCCGGCCCAGGATCCGGCCGGCGACCCGCTGGGCGTCGAACGCGTCCAGGCCGTCGATCTTTTCCGACACGCCCAGGAACTTGATCGGCAGGCCGGTGACCGCGCGCATCGACAGCGCGGCGCCGCCACGGCCGTCGCCGTCGGCGCGGGTCAGGACCAGGCCGGTCAGCGGCAGGCGCTCGTGGAAGGCCTTGGCGGTGCGCACCGCGTCCTGGCCGGTCAGGGCGTCGGCGACCAGCAGAGTCTCGGAGGGGTTCGAGATCTTCGCGATCTCGGACGCCTCGGCCATCATCGCCTCGTCGATCGTCGTGCGACCGGCGGTGTCGAGGATCAGGATGTCGAAGCCCTGGAGGCGGGCGGCCTGCATGGCGCGGCGCGCGATGTCGGGGGCGGCCTGGCCGGCGACGATCGGCAGGAAGTTGGCCCCGGCCTGTTCGGCCAGCATGCCCAGCTGTTCCATGGCGGCGGGACGGCGGGTGTCCAGCGAGGCCAGCAGGACCTTCTTGCGATCCTTGACCAGCCGCAGGGCCAGCTTGCCGGCGGTGGTGGTCTTGCCCGAGCCCTGGAGGCCGGCCATCAGGATCACGGTCGGCGGGTTCAGCGAGAGGTTCAGCCCCTCGGGCTCGCCGTCGCCACCCAGCATCTCGACCAGGCCGTCATAGGTGATCTTCACCACCTGGTCGGCGGGACGGATCGAGCGGATCACCGCCTCGCCGGTCGCCGCTTCCGTGGCCTTGGCGATGAAGTCGCGGACGACCGGCAGGGCCACGTCGGCCTCGAGCAGGGCGACGCGGATCTCGCGCATCACCTCGGCGACGTCCTTCTCGGACAGCACGCCGCGACCGGAAAGCCGGTCGAAAACCCCTGTCAGCCGATCTGTCAGCGCGTCGAACAAAGACCACTCCTATGACCCAAACGCAGTCGACCCCCGTGCACGATTGCGTGGACGGGGGGCCTCGCCGCTCTCGTCCCAAATAAGGCCTGGGGGTCGTAGCGGTAGAGGGCGCTGACCGAGGTTGCGCCGGAAGGGCGCGCTTATGCGCTCAAGAGGGGGTGGAGGTCAAGGAAGGGGCGGCTTGCGCTCTTCGTCGGTGGCCGCTCGAACATATGGCGCCGCCTCCGCGATGAAGGCGCCCATGCGTCGGAAGTTCGCTCGCGCCTCGGTCAACGAGACGTCTGAGTTCGGACCACCTCGAACTTCATCCGCATCATGATCGTCCTGCCCGTCGTCCTCCCAGCTGCAGACCGGACAGACGTCGTAATCACCTCGGCCATGAAGGGTCGTGAAATAGCAGCAGGGGCAGCGGTACGCGGGCCGCGCCTCACGAGGCCTGACGGTGTTGATGAATGGGGTCATCGTCAGATGCTTCCCGCCCTTAAACCTCACGGTGGATGCGAGCCTGCCGCTCCAGGTCTGTCAAGGACGCGCCCCTGGCGCGCCGCGCGGCGGCCGGCCGTCGGCCGGTCCTTGAGAGACCTGGAGCGACAGGCAAACTGGCTGCCATGAGTTTCAAGCCGCACCTCGCCGCTGCCGGCTTCTTTTGACCCTCTACCCTCGTCATCCCCGGGCTTGTCCGGGGGACCCAGGCGTCGCCGAGATGCATCCCCGCCACCGGCGCGTCTGGATGGCCGGGACGAGCCCGGCCATGACGAGCAAGGGGTCGTGCGGGGAGGGACGGCGCCTGGGCGCCTCTGTCATGTACCCGACAAACTTAAGGATTTCAGTGACTCGGTATGCTGGCGGGCCTAGCTTGGCGGTGGGCCGCTGCGGCTCCAGGAGCACGACCATACCGCCTTCGATCGCAGACGACGTCGCGGCCATCGCGCGGATCGACGCGGTTGCGCGGATCCTGGAGGTCGTCTGCCGCACCACCGGCATGGGCTTCGCCGCCGTGGCGCGGGTGACCGAGGACCGGTGGGTGGCGTGCGCGGTGCGCGACGAGATCGACTTCGGCCTGAAGCCGGGCGGCGAGCTGGCGGTCAAGACCACCATCTGCGACGAGATCCGGGACTCGGGCCGGGCGGTGGTGATCGACCACGTCGCCGAGGACAGCGCGTTCCACGGCCACCACACGCCGGCGCAATACGGCTTCCAGAGCTATATCTCGGCGCCCATCATGCTGCGCGGGCAGTTCTTCGGCACCCTCTGCGCCATCGATCCGAACCCGGCGCGGCTGACGGACACCAAGGCGTTGGCGATGTTCGAGCTTTTCGCCGAACTGATCGCCGCCCATCTCGACGCCGAGCAGCGCGTCGCGCAGAGCGAGGCCGCGTTGCTGGACCAGCGCGAGGCGGCCGAGCTGCGCGAGCAGTTCATCGCCGTCCTGGGCCACGACCTGCGCAATCCCCTGGCCTCGATCGACGCGGCCGGCCGGTTGATGAAGAAGACGCCGCTGAACGATCGGGCCGTGGCCCTGGTCGACATGATGCACCAGAGCGTCGGACGCATGGCCGGCCTGATCGACAATGTGCTGGACCTGGCGCGCGGGCGGCTGGGCGGCGGCTTCGTGGCCGAGCGGCGGGCCGAGCCCGAACTGGCGCGGGCGCTGGAGCAGGTGGTCACCGAGCTGCGGATGGGTCATCCCGAACGGCGGATCGACGCCGACATCCGCTTCGACCGGGTGGTGAACGCCGACGGGCGACGCCTGGCGCAGCTGCTGTCCAACCTGATCGCCAACGCCCTGGCGCACGGCTCGGACAGCGCTCCGGTGAAGGTGCGCGGCGTCGTGACCGGCGACGTACTGGAGCTGTCGGTGGCCAACGCGGGCGAGCCGATCCCGGAGGCGGCGCGCGAGCGGCTGTTCCAACCGTTCTCCCGCGCCATCGTGCGGCCCAAGCAGCAGGGCCTGGGCCTGGGCCTGTGGATCGCCGCCGAGATCGCCAAGGCGCACGACGGGGCGATCGAGGTGACCTCCGACGCCAAGGAGACCCGCTTCACCCTGCGCATGCCGCTGGCCGCCGCGCCGGCGCCGGCCGTGGCGATCCCGGCCGAATAGGCGATCCACGTCCGAAAGCCGCCAGCGGTTATCGGCGCGCGGGACTATCTTCAGCCCATGACCCGATACGCCCTCTTCGACACCGCCATCGGCTGGGCCGGCCTCGCCTGGGGCGATCACGGCCTGGTCGGCGTCCACCTGCCCGAGCGCGATGCCGAGACGGCGCGCCGTTCGTTCCTGCGCCGGTTCCCCGAGGCCGTCGAAGCGCCGGCGCCGGCCGAGCTGGACAAGGCCGTCGAGGATATCCGCGCCCTGATGCGCGGCGAGAAGCCGGACCTGATGGACGTGGCCATCGACACGTCGCAGACGCCCGCGTTTCACGCCAAGGTCTATGAGATCGCCCGCGCCATCCCGCCCGGCGAGACCCTGACCTATGGCGAGATCGCGGTGAAGCTGGGCGACAAGCTGCTGGCCCGCGATGTCGGCCAGGCGCTGGGCAAGAACCCCTGGCCCATCGTCGTACCCTGTCACCGGGTGACGGCGGCGGGCGGCAAGCCCGGCGGCTTCTCGGCGCGCGGCGGGGTGAACACCAAGCTGAAGCTGCTCGGCATCGAGGGCGCCAAGGCCGCGGCGCAGGCCGACCTCTTCGCTTAGCTGGCCAATCTTTGCTTAGCTGGCCGGCCCGCCCCGAACGTCCGGATGCCGCGCGGCGGCCGCGGCGACATCGCCCCGCTCGCCCTTCAGCGGCGCGCGGAGGAAGGCGTCCAGGATGTCCGCCGTCGCCGCCTGAGTCGAGGCGCCGCCCCGCTGGCCGCCGATCACCCGTGACACCGCCCAGCGTCCCGGCGGGCTGAAGAACCGGTCGGCGTCGGTGAAGCTGAAATGGTTCGCCCCGCCGATGATGTAGCGCCAGCCGCTGGCCGAGACCCGCGACATCACCGCCTGGGTCGCCGCCACATAGGCTGCGCGGAAACCCGTGCCGTCGTGATCGCTCTCGACCAGCAGCAGCGGCCCCTGGAACGCTTCGCCCCGCACGTCGCCATACAGCATGCCGTCGATGTCGGCGGCGGCCCGGATCCGTGGGTCCTCGCTGGCCACCAGCGCCGCCGTCGCGCCGCCGAAGGAGTGCCCCGTGGCCGCCACCCGGTTCGGGTCGAGATGGCCCAAGAGGATCGGTCCCAGCTGGTTCGGCCGCGCGAGCTGGTCCAGCACGAAGCGCAGATCGGCGGCGCGAACGACGACCTGCCGATCCATATAGGCCACCCGCTCGATGTCGGTTTGGCCGACCTGCTGCGCCGGTCCGACGACGTGGCCGTCGGCCAGCTGGGTCACCGCGACCTCGTAGGGATGATCCACGGCCAACACCACGTAGCCTCGGCTGGCCAGGTCGGCGGCCAGGCCGGTGTAGAAGGCGCGCGGCGCGCCATAGCCGGGCGAGAACAGGATCACCGGCCAGGCCGCGCCGGGCGCCACGGCGGCGTTCTGGATCGCGTGGGTGTCCACCTCGCCGAAGCGCCGGAAGACGAAGCGTGGGAACGCGCTGACGCGCCGGGGAAGGCGGCCCAGGCCATCGATGTAGGGAGAATCCGACCCCTGGGCGCCGGCGTCGGCGGGATACCAGGCCTGGACGATGACGTTGCGTCGATCGGCCGGGTCGGGCGTCGCGGCCTCGGCGCGGGCGGGATCGACCCAGCGCATCGTCACCGATCCCACCGGATGCGGCCCTGCGGGCGTCGGCAGGGTCGGCGTCGGCAGCAGCGCCCACGGCGCCAGGGCGGCCGCCATCAACGCCGCCAGACCGATCGCGCCCAGTACGCGGCCGATGCGGCCGGGGCTGCGGACCGGCAGGGCGGTCGCGGCCAGCAGCAAATAGCCGGTCAGGAACTGCCAGGTGTAGCCGTGGGCCGCGTACTGCACCCCGGCCAGTAGGACGACGGCCACGCAGGCGACGGCTCGCGCCTGTCGCCCCCGATGGGGGGCGATCAACCGCCAGGCTGCCAGGACCAGCAGGCTCACGAGCAACGCGACGTCGATCGGCGACATGGACGCTAACCCCCCAATGCGGCCCGCAGGCTCTCCGCCCGCCGTGCAGATATGACGCGCAGCGTGTCATGCTCCGGCGCCCCGCGTCACGCGGTCGGTGACAGGCCCCGCGACCGTCGTTAACACCGGGGCATGAGCATCGGCGTGTTCGATTCCGGGGTCGGCGGCCTGACCGTGCACCACCGGCTGGTGGAGCGGTTCCCGGACGCGGACTTCATCTATCTGGCCGACCAGGCCAACGCGCCCTACGGCGGGCGGCCCGGCGAGGAGATCGTCGAGCTGACCAAGGCCGGCTGCATCCGCCTGTTCGGGGCCGGCTGCGACCTAGTGGTCCTGGCCTGCAATACGGCCGCCAGCGTAGCGCTGCGCCGCCTGCAGCAGACCTGGCTGCCGGGCTACCGGCGCGAGCTGGGGCGGGCGATCAACATCCTGGGCATCGTGGTGCCGACCATCGAGGCGGCCACCGGCCTGCCCTGGGAGCACGAGGCCCAGTGGCGCGAGGAGAAGGCCGAGAAGCTGGAGATCCTCGGCGTCTTCTCGACGCCGGCGACGACGAAGAGCCGGGTCTACGAGATCGAGATCGACAAGCGCCGGCAGGACGTCGCCGTCTTTTCCGAGCCGTGCCCGGAGCTGGCGCGGATGATCGAGGCCAACGCCCCGCGCGACGAGCTGGCCACGGTGATCCAGGGCCATGTGAAGGCGCTGACCACTCGCATCGGCCGGGCGCCCGACCGGGCGATCCTGGGCTGCACCCACTACGAGATCGTGGCCGATCTGTTCCAGGCGGCGCTGCCGGCCGGAACCCCGCTGATCCGCCAGCCGGACGCCACCGCCGACGCCCTGGAGCGCTACTTCGCCCGCCATCCCGAGTTCGATGCCGGGACCGGCGCCGTTCGTCGCTTCCTGACCACCGGCGAGGCCGGCGCGCAGAACAGCCTGGTCGAGACGTTCTGGGGCGGCCCGCTAAGCTTCGAGCCGGCCTGAGGCCGATGGGCTACGTCGAGACCGGCAAGCCGTAGGCCTTGGCGGCCGTGGCCAGCGTGTCGTCCAGCCGGGCGCCTTCGCGATAGGGGGCGAGGTCGGGGGTCGGCGCGCCGCCGGTTCCCATGCCGGGCTGGGGCAGGGCCGCGCCGATCCGGGTCTCCACCGGGAAGACACCGCACCAGGCGGGCCAGCCTTCGTCGGCGGGCAGGTCGCCGACGCCGCTGTCGCGCACCTTCGCCGAGGCCTCCTCGATCTCCATCTCCACCAGCGCGATCTGCCGCAGCTCCGTGTCGGTGGTGGGCCGCAGCTTGAGCGCCCGGCCGGCGTAGAGGCGGTCGATGAAGCTGGCCATCGCCGCCCGCTTCTCGGCCGGATCGTCGACCAGCCGCGCGCGTCCGAAGGCCATCACTGAGCGATAGTTCAGCGAATGCATGATGCCCGAGCGGCCGACGATGAAGCCGTCCAGGAAGCTGACCGTGACGCAGGCGGGCGCGCCATCGGCCACGGTCGCCAGCATCCGGCTGGCCGCCGCGCCGTGCCAGTACAGCTTGCGGCCCTCGCGCCAATAGGCGGTCGGCGTCACGAACGGCTGGCCGTCGATGACGTAGCCCACATGGGCCATGATCCCGGCGTCCAGCACCTTGTAGACCGCCGCCTCGTCGTAGCGGGCGCGTTGCGGGCGACGCCGCACCTGGGACCGGGCGGTGGGCGTGAAGGCGGCGCCGTCGGCGGGCGGACTCATGGCGAAGCTCCTTTCGGGATTGGCGAGCTAAGCCTTGTGTGGTCTGCTAGACAGGTCCACTTCGTCCAATCTGGACAGACCACTTGAGGGCGCCATGAGCTGGGCCGACGTCTATCCCTGGTCCATTCCCGAGACCGGTCGACCGGTGATCCGGCAGGTCTACGACCAGGTGCGCGGGGCAATCCACGCGGGCGCGCTGCGGCCCGGCGGCCGCCTGCCGTCCAGCCGCGACCTGGCGGTCAGGCTGGGCGTGGCGCGGGCTTCGGTGGTGGCGGCGTACGACCAGCTGCTGGCCGAGGGATATGCCCAGGGTCGGACCGGTTCGGGCACCTATGTCTCGCAGGACCTGTCCGGCGTGATGGACGTGGCGGCGCCGACGCCCGCGTCCGCCGCCGCGCCGCCGGTCGTGCCGCAGCGGGCCCACGACATGGCCGCCGTCGCGGCCCTGGCGCCCTCGCTGGAGCCGCAGGCCTTCTCCAACGGCCGCACCCTGATGGACGCCCGCGCCCAGGACGCCTGGTCGGTCTCCACCCGGCGGGCGCTGCGGACGCTGGGTCCCGCGCACTTCGGCTATTCCGACCCGGCGGGCGAGCCCCGGCTGCGGGCGGCGATCGCCGACTATCTGCGCGCGGCGCGGGGCGTGGTCTGCGAGCCCGAGCAGGTGATCGTCACCGCCGGCGCCCAGCATGCCGTCGACCTGGCGGCGCGCCTGCTGCTGAAGCCCGGCGACCGCGTTTGGCTGGAGGATCCCGGCTACGCCAACACCTGGCAGGCGCTGCTGGCCGCGCAGGCGCAGGGCGTCGCGGTGCCGGTGGACCGCGCGGGCCTCATCGTCCAGGCAGGGGTCGCCGCCGCGCCGGACGCCAAGGCGGTGTTCGTCACGCCCTCGCACCAGTTCCCGCTGGGGGTGGCGATGTCGATGGGCCGGCGGCTGGACCTGATCGCCTGGGCGCGCACGGCCGGCGCCTGGATCATCGAGGACGATTACGCCTCGGAGTTCCGCTACGCTGGCGCGCCGCTGGCCTCGCTCCAGGGCCTGGATGGCGGCGAGCGGGTGATCTACGTGGGCACGTTCAACAAGTCGCTCTTCCCCGGCCTGCGCCTGGGCTACCTGGTGGCGCCGCGCGCGCTGACGGCGTCGCTGTCGGGCCTGCGCCGCCTGGCGGACCGGCAGCCGCCGACGCTCACCCAGGCCATCACGCTCGACTTCATGGAGAGCGGCCAGTTCGCCGCCCACATCCGTCGTCGGCGGCTGGCCTACAAGACGCAGCGGGACGCCCTGGCCGAGGCGTTGCGGCGCAGGCTGGGCCACGTCCTGGAGCCGGACGTACCGGACCAGGGGATGCACCTGATCGCCTATCTGAAGGACGGCCGGTCCGACCTGGAGGTCGAGGCGCGGGCCGCGGCCAAGGGCGTGCTGGCCCGCGCCATCAGCCCGCTCTACCACGACGCCCCGCCGCGCCCCGGCCTGCTCATGGGCTTCACCGGTTTCCCGGCGAAGGCCATGGACGCGGGCGTGGCGCGGCTGGCGGCGGCGCTGGAAACCTAATTCCTCCCCATCGGGGGAGGTGTCGCCGCAGGCGACGGAGGGGGTCCTCCACAACGTTCTGAGCGGACCCCCTCAGTCGGCATTCGCCGACAGCTCCCCCGACGGGGGAGCAATCGGGCAGAGCTAGGCCGCCAGCGCGGTTTCCGCGCCGATCACGCGGCTGGCGGCGTTGACCACGGCGGCGATGCGGAGCGCGGCCTGGATGTTCTGGGTCGGCACGGCGTGCTTCTTCAGTTCGGCCTCGTGCGCGTCCAGGCACATGCCGCAGCCGTTCACGGCCGAGACGGCGGTGGACCACAGCTCGAAGTCGACCTTGTCCACGCCCGGATTGGCCAGAACGTTCATCCGCAGGCGGGCCGGCAGGGTCTTGTACTCGCCATTCGAGAGCAGGTGCAGCGAGCGGTAGTAGACGTTGTTCATCGCCATGATCGCGGCCGCGGCCTTGGCGGCGGTCTTGGCCTCGGCGGACAGGCCGGCGGCGTCGGCGGCGGCTTCGATGGCCTTGACCACGGCGGGCGTGCCCACGGCGTGGGCTGAGGCGACGAACGCGCCCCACTTCTGCTGGTCGGTCAGGACGGTCTCGGAGGCGAGGCTGCCGAGGTTCAGGCTGATGTCCTTGGCATAGGCGGGCAGGGCGTCGCGGAGGGTGTCGAGGGACATCGGGGTATCTCCAGAAATGAAAAAGCCCGGGCGGCGTCTGGGGGGAGAAGGGCGACGCCGCCCGGGCCAGGCCTTAAGTCCGCGTGGTGTGTGCTTACGCGGCCTTCAGGGTCTCGCCGCCAACCGAACGGTTGCACGGGCAGAGTTCGTCGGTTTGCAGCGCGTCGAGGACGCGGAGCGTGTCCTGCGGATTGCGGCCGACATTCAGGTTCGTGACGTAGACGTGCTGCACCACATTATCGGGATCGACGATGTAGGTGGCGCGCAGCGCGACGCCTTCATCCTCGTTCAGGATGCCAAGGGCGGTGGCGAACTTCCCGGAGTTGTCGGCGAAGTTCCAGATCGGCAGCTCGTGCAGATCCGGGTGCTCCCGGCGCCAGCCCAGCTTGGAGTGCTCGTTGTCGGTGGAGCCGCCCAAGACGACGGCGTCACGGTCGGAGAACTCGCGGCCGAGGCGCGCGAACTCGGCGATCTCGGTCGGGCAAACGAAGGTGAAGTCCTTGGGATAGAAGAAGATAACCTTCCACTTGCCGGGGAAGCTTTCCTTGGTGACGGTCTCGAACGCGCTCTCGCCGTTTTCCTCGTGACGCATGAACTTGGGCTTCACGCCCACAACTTTGAAATCGGGCAGCGTCTGACCAACACCCAGCATACAATTCACTCCTAAAAAGCTTGTCGGCGCCGCGGGGAGGCGAGCGCCGTGGAGGGGAGATAGGGGGTCGCTCCCCACAGTTCCAATCGATTGTTTTTGTGTTTGGCATAGATGCGATCTATTCTCATCACTCCGAGAGGTGCGTTTCGATGCTGCCGACCATCCGCCAACTCCAGTACCTGAAGCTGCTTGCCGAGCACGGCGCGTTCGGGAAGGCGGCCGAGGCCGCGCACGTCACCCAGCCCACCCTGTCGGCCGGCATCCAGGAGCTTGAGCGGACCCTCGGCGCGCCCGTCGTCGACCGCGCCCGCACAGGCGTGATCCTGACCTCGGTGGGCGAGGAGGCCCTGCGCCGGGCGACCCTGATCCTCAACGAGGCCGAGGAACTGGTGGAGGCGGTGAAGAACGCCGGCCAGCCGCTGACCGGCCGGTTCCGCCTCGGGGTCATTCCGACGATCGCGCCGTTCCTGCTGCCGGGCGCCCTGCCGCTGCTGCGCGACCGCTTCCCCAAGCTGCGGCTGTTCCTGCGGGAGGATCTGACCCAGCGGCTGATCGCCGAGCTGAAGGCGGGTCGGCTGGACGCGGCGCTGATCGCGCTGCCCTACGACATGAGCGGGCTGGAGTGGGCCCACGTGGCCGACGACGAACTGCTGGCCGCCCTGCCCGCCGACCACCCGCTGGCGAAGTTCAAGTCCGCGTCCCCCGAGCAGATGGAGCAGGAGAATCTGATCCTGCTGGAGGACGGGCATTGCCTGCGCGAGCACGCGCTGTCGGCCTGCCGGCTGAACCCGCCGCGTGTGGGGGTGGGCGAGGAGCCGTTCGCCGCCACGTCCCTGCCGACGTTGGTGCAGATGGTGGGGTCGGGCCTGGGCGTGACGTTCCTGCCCAGGATGGCGGTGAGCGCGGGTCTGGCCGAGGCCGCGCAGCTGGCCATCCGCCCCATCGACGCCGACAATCCCTCCCGCGAGATCGTCGTCGCCTGGCGCTCCGGCTCGAACCGCCGCGCCGAGGGCAAGCTGCTGGCCGAGGTGCTGAAGGAGGCCTGACCTAGACGAGGCCCAGTTCGCGCAGGACCGCGCCCTGGTCGAAGTAGGGCCGCTCGCAGATCACCTTGTCGCCGCCGGGCGGGAATTCGAAGGTGGCGGCCATCCGCACCCGGAAGGTCTTGCCCGTGGGCTCGGCGACGCGACCCTGGCCCAGGTTGAGCGGCCCAAGGTGCGTGCCGGTCAGGAAGAACTCGACCAGCACCGTGTCGCCGCCATGCGCGATGGCGATGATCTCATTGGCCTGGTCCGGGAACGGCGTCCGCGAGGCGGCGAAGTAGCCGCGCACCTGGGTCTCGCCGTCGAAGACCTGGCCCGCGCCGTACATCTCGTAGCGGGGGTGCTCGAAGGTCGCGATCACGGCGTCCCAGTCGTTGACGCATTCCAGCGCCATGTGGTCGCGGACCGTCTTCAGGCGGCGTTCGGCAAGGTCGGTCACGGGCTTTTCCTTCTGGGCGGTCGGGGCGGTCAGGCGACCGTGCGGATGGGATCGACGCCGTCCCAATCCTGGGCGGCCTTGCGGATGTGCTCGAAGAACCGGCCCTTGTTTCCGCTGATGTCCGAGATCTCGATCATCGCGCCCGGGTGCGGGGCGGCGGTGTCGAAATAGGCGAAGCGGCCCTGTTCGCCGCCGATCTGACCTTCGTGGCCGACCGTGTAGCCCTGGCCCAGTGCGCGGTCGTAGAGGCCTTGGTAGTCGTTCGACCAGTAGGCCAGGTGCTGCAGCCCCTCATGGCCGGCGTCGAGGAATTCCTTGTAGAGCGACGGGGCGTCGTTGGTCTGCTGGATCAGCTCGATCTGCAGGTCGCCGGAGTTGGCCAGGGCGACGCTCATGGTCATGGGCGAGTCCGCGCCGCGGTGGCGGAACCAGTCGGTCTTCACCTGTTCGACGAAGAACCACGGCCCCACCCCGACCACGTTGACCCAGTGGTCCATGGCCGCGCGGATATCGCGCACCACATAGCCGTTCTGGCGGATCGGTCCGAACAATCGACTCATGCGGGAGGTCTCCTGGCGCGCGTGCGGCTGGCTTGCCGAACGAATGTTCGCCCGTCCACGTAAAAGCTCGGTCCGAGGCGGAGAGGCCGGCGGCCAGCGTGCCAATTAGATACGATTTAGACTGTATCTAAAAAGCGCTTGCAGCCGGCTTTAATTTCGATGTATCTAAATATCAGACATATCGAAATAGGATCTAAAACCAAATGCACAGACACTTTCACGAACACAGCGAACGCGGCTTTCATCGCGGGCGTGGCGGCTGGGGCGGCCGGATGGGCCATCACGGCGAAGGCCGCGAACACGGTCGTGGCGGCCGGGGCGGCCGCTTCTTTGGCCACGGCGATCTGCGGTTCGTCGTCCTGGCGCTGCTCGATGAGCAAGCCCGCCACGGCTACGAGCTGATCAAGGAACTGGAAGAGCGCACCGGCGGCGCCTATCGGCCCTCGCCCGGCGTGGTCTACCCGACCCTGGCCATGCTCGAGGACGAAGGCTTCATCCGCCAGGCGGAAGGCGAGGCCGGCCGCAAGCACTTCGAGATCACCCCCGAGGGCAAGGCCGAGCTGGAGCGCAACCGCCCCGGCGTCGAGGCCGTCTTCGCCAAGATCGACGAGGCCTCCAAGAGCGCCGGCCCCGGCCGCCCCCGGATCGGCCGCGCGATGATGAACCTCGGCATGGCGCTGCGGAATCGCATGGGCCGGCCCGTCAGCCCCGAGGAGCTGGACCGGATCATCGGCATGCTGGACGACACCGCCGCCGCCATCGAGCGCACCTGACCTGACGCCCGGGCCGCCTCCCCAAATCCCCGCGGTCCGACCTGAGCCTCCGCGCGAGCGGGGGCTCTCTTTTTGGTCTCAGGTGCGGTTTGGCCGGGTTTCGCCTATATGCGGCCCCCATGACCCGTCCGTTCCTCAAGATGAACGGTCTCGGCAACGACTTCGTCGTGATCGAGACCCGCACCGCCCCCTTCGATCCCACCGCGGACGAGGTGCGCGCGATCGCCGACCGCAAGACGGGGATCGGCTGCGACCAGCTGATCGTCATCGACAAGGCCGAGGACGCCGACGCCAAGGTCCGGTTCTGGAACGCCGACGGCGAGGAAGTCTCGGCGTGCGGCAACGGCACGCGCTGCGTCGGCTGGCTGCTGATGCAGTCGTCCGGCAAGGACGAGGCGGTGATCGAGACCAAGGCGGGCCGGCTGATCGCCACCCGCGCCGGCGACCGGCTGGTCAGCGTCGACATGGGCGAGCCCGGCCTGGGCTGGCAGGACATCCCGCTGGCCGAGGAACACGACACCGCCGCGCTGGAGGTGGCCCTCTATCACCACGCCGACCTGATGGCGCCTCCGGGCTGCGTCTCCATGGGCAACCCGCACGTGGTGTTCTTCGTGCCGGACGTGGAGGCCGTGCCGATCGCCAGGATCGGGCCGGTGATCGAGACGCATCCGCTGTTTCCGCAGCACGTGAACGTCGGCTTCGCCCAGATCGTCGATCGCCACTACATCCGCCTGCGGGTGTGGGAACGGGGCGCCGGCCTGACCCAGGCCTGCGGCACCGGCGCCTGCGCGGCCCTGGTGGCGGCCTCGCGCCGCGACCTGGTCGGTCGTCACGCCACGCTGGAACTGGACGGCGGCGAGCTGCACATCGAGTGGCGCGAGGACGGCCACGTGATCATGACCGGGCCGGCCGCCGTGGACTTCATGGGCGAGCTGCCTTGACGCAGACCTATGCCCCGCGGCCTCGCCGCTGGTGGATCGCCCTGATCCTCAACGCCCTGTTCCCGCCGGTGGGCTATGCCTACGCCGGCGCGTGGAAGATGGTGGTCGTCACCGTGGTCGGCGTGATGGCCGGGGCCGTGGCGCTGAACGAATGGACCCTGGCCTCGCCGCCCGGGATCTATGCCGATGGCCTGAACGGTCTGCTGGTCGGCGCCGCGGTGCTGGCGGCGGTCTTCGGCCTGCACGCCGCCTGGCTGGCCGGGCGCGCGCCGCCGCGGGGCGGGCGTCCCAGCAAGCTGGCCCTGCTCTATATCGCGCCCTGGGCCCTGTTGTTCGTGGCCAATATGCTCTTCGGCGCCTACGGCCCGCACCCGACCTACAACATCACCTCGGCCGCCCTGGAGCCGACGCTGAAGCCGGGCGACATCGTGATGGTCGAGGGCGCGCGCGCGAACTGCGGCCGCGGCGACATGAAGGTGGGCGACGTGGTGGTCTTCCGCCGGCCGGGCGACGCCGCGCCGTACATGCACCGCATCGTGGCGGGTCCGGGCCAGACCGTCGCGATGACGGACGGCCTCCTGGCCATCGACGGGACGCCTCTCGCGCGGCGCCCGATGGGCTCGGTCGCCATGCCGAGCACGCCGCTCCGGGTCACCGAGTTCGAAGAGACCCTGGCCAACGGCGTGCGTCATCGGATCTACGACTTCGGCCCCAACGGGGCGCACGATCAGGTGCGCGCCACGACGCTGGCCCCGGGTTCGTGGTATCTGATGGGCGACAATCGCGACGACGCGGTGGACTCGCGCAGCTTCGGCCCCGTGCCGGGCTCCGACATCTGCGCGGTGGCGCTGAAGATCGTCTATGCGAAGGACAAGAGCCGTGTCGGCCGACGCCCCTGACGCCATGACCGCGACGAACGACGTCGACGCCCGAGGCGTGGACATCGTCACGTTCGGCTGCCGGCTGAACGCCTACGAGAGCGAGGTCATCCGCAAGCGGGCGGCCGAGGATGGCCTCTCCGACGCCATTGTGTTCAACACCTGCGCCGTCACCAACGAGGCGGTGCGCCAGGCCCGCCAGGCGATCCGCAAGGCGCGCCGCGAGCGGCCGGGCGCCAGGGTGATCGTCACCGGCTGCGCGGCTCAGATCGACCCGGCCGCCTTCGCCGCCATGCCGGAAGTCGACCTGGTCCTGGGCAACGCCGAGAAGAGCCAGGCGGGCGTCTACGCGGAACAGGCCGAACCCATGCGGGTGCGCGTCAACGACATCATGAGCGTTCGCGAGACGGCCGGACACCTGATCGACGGCCTGAAGGATCGGGCGCGCGCCTATGTCGAGGTCCAGAACGGCTGCGATCACCGCTGCACCTTCTGCATCATCCCCTACGGCCGCGGGAATTCCCGCTCGGCCGCGGCGGGCGAGGTGGTGGCCCAGGTCCAGCGGCTGGCCGCCGAGGGCTACCGGGAGGTGGTGCTGACCGGCGTGGACGTGACCAGCTGGGGCTCCGACCTGCCGGGCCAGCCGACCCTGGGCCAGCTGGTGGCGCGGATCCTGAAGCTGGTTCCCGACCTGCCGAGGCTCCGGCTCTCGTCCATCGACGCCGCCGAGATCGATCCCGACCTGATGCGCTGCCTGGCCACCGAGCCCCGGCTGATGCCCTACCTGCACCTGTCGCTCCAGGCGGGCGACGACATGATCCTGAAGCGGATGAAGCGCCGCCATCTGCGCGCCGATGCGCTGAAGCTGGTGGCCGAGGTCCGGGCTGTGCGCCCTGACACGGCGTTCGGCGCCGACCTGATCGCCGGCTTCCCGACCGAGACCGACGAGATGTTCGAGAACACCTTGAAGCTGGTCGAGGAGGCGGGCCTGGCGTTCCTGCACGTCTTCCCGTTCAGCCCGCGTCCCGGCACGCCGGCGGCGCGGATGCCGGCGGTGAAGCGCGACGTGGTCAAGGCGCGCGCCGCGCGGCTGCGGGCGGCGGGCGAGGCGGGTCTCGCGCGGCACCTGGACAGCCAGGTCGGCCGGACGCTATCGGGCCTGGTCGAGCGGCCGGGCGTGGCGCGGGCAGAGGATTTCACCGAGATCGCTTTCACGGGCGAGGCTGTGGTGGGCCAGGTCGCGGCCTTGCGGGTCACCGGCCACGACGGCAAGCGCCTGCTGGCGGAAACGATGGCGCTGGCGGCGGCGTGACTCGGTCGGGCGGATGCCAGTGCGGAGCCGTGCGGTTCCGCGTCGAAGGCGAGCTTGGCCGCGCCAGCATCTGCCACTGCCGCATGTGCCAGAAGGCGTTCGGCGGGTTCTACGGCCCCTATGTCGCGATGACGCGGGAGCAGGTCACCTGGACTCGGGGTGAGCCGAAGCTGTTCGCCAGCTCCAACGTCGTGAGCCGCGGCTTCTGCCCTGAGTGCGGCACGCAGCTCACGTTCGAAGGGGCCGGCTTCTACGACATCGCCATCGGCGCGTTCGACGACCCCGCCGACATCGAGCCGACGATCCAGATCGGTCTGGAGTCCAAGCTACCCTGGGTGGACGCGCTGGGATCGCTTCGGACGCAGTCGGCCGAGGGGCAGGCCAAGACCGCCGCCTACCAGGCGCAGGTCGTCAGCCACCAGCACCCCGACCACGACACCTGATCCCTCCCCCGCTTCGCAGTGGAGGTTCGTCAGGTCGGCGGACTCCGCCCCGGAAACCCCGGCATCTGCCAGCCGAACAGGATCGCGCCGGCTCGCACCGTGAAGGCGGCCAAGAAGCCCATGGCGCCGCTGACCACCAGCGGCAGGTCGAAACTATGCAGCCCCACGAACACCGCCGCGCCCACCAGAGCTGGGGTCACGTACAGCTCGCGGCGGAGCAGGATCGAGGGTTCGTGCGCCAGGACGTCGCGCAGCACCCCGCCGAAGGTCGAGGTCAGCACGCCCATGATCACCGCCGAGAACGGCGGTATGCCCAGGGACGTCGCCTTCAGGGCGCCCACCACGGCGTAGGCGGCCATCCCCAGGGCATCCAGCCAGAGCAGCATGCGTTCCCGCTCCCGGCCCCAGCCCATCACCCAGATCGCCACCGCGCCGACCAGGCAGACGATGATGTACTCCGGCCGCCCCACCCAGAAGACCGGCGCCCCGATCAGCAGGTCGCGCAGGGTGCCGCCGCCGACCCCCGTCACCGCCGCGAAGAAGCCGAAGGTGACGATGTCGTGCCGGCCCCGCGCGGCCGCCAGCGCGCCCGACGCGCCGAACACCGCCACGGCGGCGTAGTCCAGCACGGTGAGGGTGGAGGTCAGGGCGTCCATGCCCCTTGATGCGGTGGCGCGTGACGCCGCGCAAGCGCGCCGCTAGAAGGCCGGCATGTCAGAACCCAAACGCGGCTGGTTCGCCCGGCTCACGGAAGGGCTCACCAAGTCGTCGAAGCAGATGGGCGATCAGATCGCCCAGGTCTTCGTGGCCAAGGAGCCCCTGGACCAGGCCAAGCTCGACGAGCTGGAAGAGATGCTCATCGAGGCGGACCTGGGTCCGCACTCGGCCGCCCGCATCACCGAACGCTTCGCCGCCGAGAAGTTCGGCAAAGACGTGGACGAGGCCGAGATCCGCGAGGCGCTGTCGGTCGCCATCGGCGACGAGCTGTCGGACCGCCAGGGTTCGTTCGAGCCGCTGTCCGGTCCCAAGCCCTACGTCGTGCTGTTCATCGGGGTGAACGGCTCGGGCAAGACCACCACCCTGGGCAAGGTCGCCTCGGACCTGCGCCGCCAGGACGCCAAGGTGCTGGTGGTGGCGGGCGACACGTTCCGCGCCGCCGCCGTCGAGCAGCTGAAGATCTGGGCCGAGCGGGCCGGCGCCGACTTCATGGGCCGACCCACGGGATCGGATGCGGCCGGCCTGGCGTTCGACGCGGTGACCAAGGCGCGGGACGAGGGCTACGACGTGGTGCTGATCGACACCGCCGGCCGCCTGCAGAACAAGCAGGGCCTGATGGACGAGCTGCTGAAGATCATACGCGTGGTGAAGAAGGTCGACCCGTCCTACCCGCACGAAACTTTGCTGGTGCTGGACGCCACCGTGGGCCGGAATGCGCTGGCCCAAGAGAACATCTTCGGCAACCAGATCGGCGTCTCGGGCATCGTGATGACCAAGCTGGACGGCACCGCGCGCGGCGGGGTGCTGGTGCCGGTGGCCCAGGCGTCGGACAGTCCGATCAAGCTGATCGGCGTCGGTGAGGGCATCGACGATCTGCAACCGTTCAATGCGCGCGCGTTCGCCCGCTCGCTGGTGGGCCTCGAGGAACCGATCCGATGAGCGCGGAAAACAACCGGCACTGGGTCCGGTACTTCGTGGACTACGCCGCCCTGGCCGCGTTCCTGGCCGCGTTCCTGATCACCCGCGACATCCAGAAGGCCACCTGGGGCCTCGTCGCCGGCTCGGTGGTGGCGATCGTGGTGGGCTTTGCGGTGGAGCGCCGCATCGCACCCTTGCCGCTGTTCGTCGGCGGCGCGGGCCTGGTGTTCGGTGGCGCGTCGTTGTTCTTCCACGACCCTCGGATCCTGAAGGTGAAGCCGACCATCGTGAACACCGCCATCGGCCTGCTGCTGCTGGGCGGGCTGGTGCTGAAGAAGCATCCGCTGAAGCTGGTCCTGGGCGACGCGTTCGACATGCCGGAGGCCACCTGGCGCCAGCTCACCCTCAACTACGCCGGGCTGTTCCTGTCGCTGGCGGCGCTGAACGAGTTCGTCTGGCGTACCCAGACGGACGGCACCTGGGTGTTCTTCCGCTTCCCCGGGATGATGATCCTGACGGTGCTCTTCTCGCTGGCGCACGCGCCGCTCTTGATGAAGTACGTCAAGGCCGAGGAGCTGCCGCCGCCGCCGACCGAGTAAGGGCAGTCGCCTTACTTGGGGAAGGTGATGTTGTTGGGGCGCAGGTGCGGCGTCTGGATGCGGTTGTAGTCCGCGTCCGCCAGGCCGCCCACGATCATGCCGAGGATTTCGGCGCCGCCCGCCTCGGTGGGCGGCGGGTCGCGATAGAGCTGGCGCCATAGCGCGACAGCCTCCTCGTAAACTCGGTCATCGCGTCCCATGGGGCCCATCTACTGTGCGTTGCACGGACCAAACCCGCCGGAGGGGTACGACGTTCCCCGATAAATTAGAGTTAATTTCGAGACTTAGCCGTGCAACCCGCCACGGTGTAGCTAGACGCGGATGTCGAACAGCGAGCCGGGGCGCAGGATTTTCTGCGGCTGTTCCGTCGGAATCGCGTTCGCGGCCATGCGCTGAACGGGGGGCTGGACGCTCTGGGTCGCGGCGGTGGTGGTGGGCGCGGACGCGGCGGCGGTCTGGGTCGGGGCGCGGGCCTGGCTGAGCGCGTCGAAGAACGCACGCTGAGCGGCCAGCTTGCCGCTGTCCTGCGCCTGCGGGTGGGCCTGGGTCTGCGGATAGAGGTTGGGGCGGATCGTGGTCACGGACGGCCAACATGGTTAACGACGCACCCAAACTGGCGCGTCCGTCTCAACGCAGGGTTAACGCGCGAGCTTCGCCAGCTTTTCGGCCTCGGCCTCGGTCAGCGGGCCGGTGTGCTTGGCCAGCACCTTGCCGTCGCGGCCAATGACGTAGGTCTCGGGCACGCCCGTGACGCCGAACTCCACGCCCGCGCGGCCGTCGCGATCCACGAGGGCTGAGCTGAACGGATTGCCCAGCCGCCCGAGGAAGGCCTGGGTGTTGGGCGGAGCGTCCTTGTAGGCGATGCCCACGACCCGCGCGCCGGAGCCCTTCATCCCCATCAGGATCGGATGCTCGATCTCGCAGGGGGCGCACCAGGAGGCGAAGAAGTTGACCACCATCGGCCCGTCCGCCGCGGCCTCGCGGATCCGCACGGGCTTGCCGTCGGCGAGCGCGGGCAGGGTGACGTCGGGCACCATCCGGCCCACCAGCGCCTGGGGCTGATACTTCGAGTCCGCGCGCTGCAGGGCGAAGAAGTAGAAGAGCGCGCCCAGGGCGACCAGGGCGACGATCGGCATGAAGGCGAGCCAGCGGCTCATCCTACTTCGCTCCCTTCGGGAGCTTCGCAGGACAGTGTCCTCCGTAGCCTTGGCGAAGGAGGATCATTTGCGCGTCAGCTCTTCGTAGCGCTTCCGCCAGCGGCGGGCGTGGTTCAGCGAGAAGCCGATCATGCCGGCGAAGACGATCGCCGTGATCGCGAAGGCCGGGACGATGTACTCGGCGTGCTTGAAGTCGAACATCTGGGCCTCAGTCCCTCGCCGCGCGCTGGGCTGCGATCTCGGCCTTGCGGCGCCACACCTCGCCCCGGATGCGAACCAGCCACAGCGACCCGAAGGCCGACATGTAGGCCAGCGCCATCAGCAGCAGCGGAACCCAGAAGACGGCGGGCATCGAGGGCCCGTCCTTACGGAAGATCGACGAGCCCTGGTGGATGGAGTTCCACCACTCGACGCTGAAATGGATGATCGGCAGGTTGATCGAGCCCACCAGGGCCAGGATCGCCGCGGCGCGCGCCGCCTTGACCTCGTCGTCCATCGACGCCCTGAGCGCCATGTAGGCGATGTAGAGCAGGAACATCACCAGCACCGAGGTCAGCCGGCCGTCCCACTCCCACCAGGTGCCCCACATGGGCCGGCCCCAGAGCGAGCCGGTGACCAGGGCCAGGAAGGTGAAGGCCGCGCCCAGCGGGGCCGCGGCCTGGGCGGCGCAGTCGGCCAGGGTGTGGCGGAAGATCAGCGACAGGAAGCTGGCCACGCCCAGGCAGGCGTAGGCGAACATGCTCATCTGCGCCGCCGGCACATGGATGAACATGATCCGCACCGTCTGGCCCTGCTGGTAGTCCTCGGGCGCGGTGAAGCCCAGGTAGAGGCCGACCACGGCCAGGCCCAGGGCGATCAGGCCGAACATCGGCGCGGCCCAGCGGGAGAACGCCATGAAGCGGTCTGGATTCGACAGGAAGGCGGGCGCCCAGCTCATGCGTCCGGCATAGAGTCCGCGCGCCCGCCCCGCAAGTGACGCTACGCCCCGGGCGGCCGCGGCGGCTCCGGCGGCCTGGGCGGCATCGGCATGCGGTGGGCGACCGACATCCGCCCCGGCAGCATCATCGGCCCGACGCTGGGACCGACCACCATCAGCATGGGCATGTCGTCGAAGGCCTGCTTCTGCCGCGCGTCGAGCTGGCCGTAGAAGGCTTTGATCACGGCGATCCTGCGGGTCGCGTCGGCCTGTTGGGCCGTCATCCGGGCCTGCATGTCGTCCAGCCGTTCCAGCGTGGTGCGGTGCTCGCCGTCACGATCGAAGCCGGGGGTCGGCGGCCGCGGCGGGCCGTGGTCGCCGGTCGCCTCCAGCAACGCCTTCAGGGCGGGCTGCTGATCCGGCCGCAGCTGGAGGGCGTCGGCGAAATAGTCCGACCGGCCGCCGGCGCTGTACACGTGGACGTGGCGACCCTCGTGGCGGATCGGGCCCTTCGCCGCCCGAGCGGAATCCTCGGCCGCCTGGCGCTGGGCCTCGCCCGGCTGGTCGGCCAGGGCGACGCCGGCGGACACGGTCAGGGCGGCGCCGACGAGAAGCCACAGGGTGGGTTTGGATATCATCTTCAGTCTCCCGATTGAGGTTCCCTTCGAAGGACAGCTCGACCGGAGGATGGGGCCGAATGACGGCGGCCGGGATTAAGCTTTCTTCACCTCAGCTGAGCGCGTTGCGGCAGGCCGCGGCCATCGCCAGGGGGCCGAACGCCACCGCCGCGGCGGCATAGGCGCCCAGGAAGGCGATGCCCCCTGTCCAAGGCAGGCCGCCGGCGAAATTGGCCAGAGCGCCGCCACCGAAGATCACGGGCGGCACGAACAGCGGCAGCACGATCACCGCCGTCAGCAGGCCACCCCGCCGCGCGCCCAGGCTGAGCGCGGCGCCGATGCCGCCGATGAAGGCGAACGCCAAGCCGCCCAGCAGGGCGCAAAGGAAGATCAGGGGCGAGAGTCCGGGGTCGGCGCCCAGGCCGATGGCGGCGATCGGCGCCGCGAAGGCCAGCGGGGCGCCGGTGGCCAGCCACTGGCCCAGGCACTTCACGGCGCAGGTCAGCTCCAGCGGCACGGGCGAGAGCAGCAGCAGATCCAGGGCGCCGTCCTCGTAGTCGCGCTCGAACATCCGCTCCAGCGACAGCAGCGAGGCCAGGGTCAGGGCGACCCAGGCCGCGCCTGTGGCGATGCCGGCCAGCCGGTCGTGCTGCGGCCCGATGGCCAGCGGCAGGAAGGTGGCGACCCCGGCATAGAAGCCCAGGGCCACCAGCGGTCCGCCGCCCCGGCCCCAGGCCAGGGTGGTTTCCCGCGCGATCAGGGCGCTAAGGCGGCTCATTGGCGCAGCTCCAGGCTGCGGGTCGCCACCGGCAGCGGATCGTGAACCGCCGCCAGGATCAGGCCGCCGCCGTCCAGGTGCCGCTTCATCAAGGCGCTGAAGCCCTCGCGCCATTTCGCGTCGAGCGGGCTCAGCGGCTCATCCAGCAGCCACAGCGGACGCGGGGCCGCCAGCATCCGCGCCAGCGCCAGCCGGCGGCGTTGACCGGCCGAGAGGCGTCGGACTTCCAGATCCAGCAGCGAAACCAGATCCAGCGCCTCGGCCGCCTCTTGGATCGAGGCCTGCGCCCCGCCGGTCCAGCGGCTCCAGAAGTTCAGTTCCTCCCGCGCCGTGCGCGCGGACTTCAACCCGTCGGCATGGCCCACCAGGTGCAGGCCCTCGCCGCGCGCGTCCGCCGGATCGAGGTCGCCGAAGCCGATCGTGCCCGCCTCCAGCCGCACAAGGCCGGCCACGGCGCGCAGCAGGCTGGTCTTGCCCGACCCGTTGGGACCGGTCAGCGCGCAGGCTTCGCCGGCCGCCAGGTTCAGGGACACGCCCTCGAACAACAGCCGTCCGCCGCGCCTGACGGCCGCGTCCTTGAGCAGAAGCTGCGTGATCAAGCTGTCATCCGGGCTTTTAGGAAGGTTCTTGGGCCCGCGCATGGACGCCGCGATAGGTCGGGTCTATGAAGCGGCGGCCGCCGACGCTTGGGGGGAACCAACGCCGCGCGGGGACGAACGCTGTGTGTCCGTCTCTGAAAGAGCGCGCGATCCCCTTTGGGTGTCCGGCCGGCAGCGAGCAGAAAGGATCTCCTGAATATGGCGTCCGTGGACACCCTCAAGACCCGCCGTCTTCTGACGGTCGGCGACAAGACCTACGCTTACTACAGCCTCCCGGCGGCGGAGGAAGCGGGACTTTCGGGCATTTCCCGCCTGCCCATCTCGATGAAGGTGCTTCTCGAGAACCTGTTGCGGAATGAAGACGGGATCTCCGTCGGCGAGGACGATCTGAAGGCGGTCGCCGCCTGGGTCGACAACAAGGGCTCGGTCGAGCACGAGATCAGCTTCCGCCCCGCGCGCGTGCTGATGCAGGACTTCACCGGCGTGCCCGCGGTGGTCGATCTGGCCGCCATGCGCGACGCCATGACCAAGCTCGGCGCCAACCCCGAGAAGATCAACCCGCTGAACCCCGTCGACCTGGTGATCGACCACTCGGTGATGGTCGACTACTTCGGCACGTCCAAGGCGTTCGGCTCGAACGTCGAGCGCGAATACGAGCGCAACATCGAGCGCTACAACTTCCTCCGTTGGGGCTCCTCGGCCTTCAACAACTTCCGCGTCGTGCCCCCGGGCACCGGGATCTGTCACCAGGTGAACCTGGAATATCTGGCGCAGACCGTCTGGACGAATTCCGACGAAGGCCAGGAAGTCGCCTATCCCGACACCGTGGTCGGCACCGACAGCCACACCACCATGATCAACGGTTTGGCCGTTCTGGGCTGGGGCGTGGGCGGTATCGAGGCCGAGGCGGCCATGCTGGGCCAGCCGATCCCGATGCTGATCCCGGAAGTCATCGGCTTCCGCCTGGACGGCGCGATGCCGGAAGGCGCGACGGCCACCGACCTGGTGCTGACGGTCACCCAGATGCTCCGCAAGAAGGGCGTCGTCGGCAAGTTCGTCGAGTTCTACGGCCCCGGCCTGGCGAACATGACCCTGGAAGACCAGGCGACCATCGCCAACATGGCCCCGGAATACGGCGCCACCTGCGGCTTCTTCCCGGTGACCAGCGCCACGATCGACTACCTGGCCGCCACCAACCGCACGCCGGAACGCGTGGCGCTGGTCGAGGCCTACGCCAAGGCCCAGGGTCTGTGGCGCGAGCCGACCGATCCGGATCCGGTGTTCACCGACACCCTGGAACTGGACATGTCGGGCGTGATGCCGTCGCTGGCCGGCCCCAAGCGTCCGCAGGACCGCGTGCTGCTGTCCGACGCCGCGCCCGAGTTCAAGTCGGCCCTGACCGGCGAGACCTTCGGCAAGCCCGACAGCCTGGCCGACCGCTTCACGGTGGAAGGCGAGAAGTTCGACATCGGCAACGGCGACGTGGTGATCGCCGCGATCACCTCGTGCACCAACACCTCTAACCCCTCGGTGCTGATCGCCGCGGGCCTGGTGGCCAAGAAGGCCATCGAAAAGGGCTTGAAGGTGAAGCCCTGGGTGAAGACTTCGCTGGCCCCCGGATCCCAGGTGGTCACCGACTATCTGAAGGCCGCCGGCCTGACCAAGTCGCTGGACGCGCTGGGCTTCAACCTGGTCGGCTACGGCTGCACCACCTGCATCGGCAACTCGGGCCCCCTGCCGGAAGCGATCTCGGACTCGATCCAGAAGAACGACGTGGTCGCCTGCTCGGTGCTGTCGGGCAACCGCAACTTCGAAGGCCGGGTGAACCCCGACGTCCGCGCCAACTACCTGGCCTCGCCGCCGCTGGTGGTGGCCTACGCGCTGGCGGGCTCGATGCAGATCGACCTGATCAACGAGCCGCTGGGCGAGGGCAAGGACGGCAAGCCGGTGTTCCTGAAGGACATCTGGCCGACGTCCGCCGAAGTCACCGCGCTCCAGCGCAAGCACGTGACGAACAAGATGTTCGCCACCCGCTACGCCGACGTCTTCAAGGGCGACAAGAACTGGCAGGGCATCAAGGTCAAGGGCGGCCAGACCTACGACTGGGACATGGGCTCCACCTACGTCCAGAACCCGCCCTACTTCCAGGACATGCAGATGGAGCCGACGCCGGTGACGGATATCGTCGAGGCGCGGGTCCTGTCCGTGTTCGGCGACAGCATCACCACCGACCACATCTCGCCCGCCGGCTCGATCAAGGCGACGTCCCCGGCCGGTCAGTACCTGATCGAACGCCAGGTGCCGCCGTCCGAGTTCAACGGGTACGGCGCGCGTCGCGGCAACCACGAAGTGATGATGCGCGGCACGTTCGCCAACATCCGCATCCGCAACCGGATCACCCCGGACGTCGAAGGCGGGGTGACCAAGCACTTCCCGTCGGGCGACCAGATGTCGATCTACGACGCGGCCATGCGCTATCAGGGCGAAGGCCGTCCGCTGGTGGTGTTCGCCGGCAAGGAATACGGCACCGGCTCGTCGCGCGACTGGGCCGCCAAGGGCACGAAGCTGCTGGGCGTCCGCGCCGTGGTGGCCGAGAGCTTCGAGCGGATCCACCGTTCGAACCTGGTGGGCATGGGCGTGCTGCCGCTGCAGTTCCTGCAGGAAGGCTGGCACAAGCTGGGCCTGACGGGCGAGGAGATCGTCACGATCCGTGGCCTGACCGAGCTGGCCCCGCGCAAGCAGCTGATCGTCGAGATGTACCGTCCGTCGGACGGCCGCATCGCCCGCTTCCCGGTCCGCTGCCGGATCGATACGCCCACCGAGCTGGAATACTTCAAGCACGGCGGCGTCCTGAACTACGTCCTGCGCAGCCTGGCCAAGCCGGACGCGTAACGAACGTCCTTCTCCCCTTGCGGGAGAAGGTGTCGGCCGAAGGCTGACGGATGAGGGGTCGCGCGGCGTTGGCCGGCGACCCCTTCTTCGTTTTCGGCTTGGCGCCTTGGGGATGGTCTGGCGCAACCCCTCATCCGACCGGCTTCGCCGCCCACCTTCTCCCGCAAGGGGAGAAGGCTATCTCACGGCCCGGATCGTCGCCTTGATGCCGCCCTTGGCCAGTTCGGGCGTCAGCCGCTTGGTCAGGTCGGCGCCGAAGTGGGCGTCGGCGGCGGCTTCGCCGGCGGCCGCCAGCAAGGCGCTGGCCGCGGCGATCTCCGGCTTGCCGACCGCGCAGGCCGTGGCCTCCGCGGTCAGCGGCAGGGTTTCGCTGCCCCGGCTCTGATCCTGCAGCCGCACGGTGTAGCGGTCGGCGCAGGCCAGCTTGCCGCTGATCGATTCGAAGCACGGCTCGCGCTCCAGGTAGACGCTGACCACCCACTGGCAGAACACCGGGGGCGGCGGCGCGTCGGGCACGGCCTGGGCCTGGCGAGCCTCCACATCGGTGCGCACGAACAGCTGGTAGCGGATCAGCGCGTTCTCGGTGCGCTTGTCCTTGACCAGCGATAGCGGCACGTCCTTGCGCGACACCTGCAGGTAGCTGGACTCGGTGCGCACGATCTCGGGCGGGGGCGGCGGAGGGGGCGGGGCGGCCTGGAACAAGGCGTCTCCTGCGGGATGTCGACGCGATCACTCTAGCGTCGGTGTTGCGCTTGGCCATCTGATCTGCCGGCGCGGTCCGGTGTAACCTTTGCCGGTCATCCGCGAACTAGGTGCCATGACCCTGCGCTCGATCCTCGTCGCCGCCGCCGTCCTCGCCGCACCCGCCGCCGGGGCCCAGACCGCACAGCCGGTCGTCCTGGAACTGTTTACCAGCCAGGGCTGCTCCTCCTGTCCGCCGGCGGACCTGGCGGTGGCCGGCGCCGCCGACCGGGCCGATGTGATCGCGCTCAGCTTCAACGTCACCTACTGGAACCACCTGGGCTGGAAGGACACCTTCTCGCGGCCCGAGTTCACGGCCCGGCAGGTCGCCTATGCCAAGGCGCTGGGCCACGACGCGCCGTTCACGCCCGAGGTGGTGGCCGGCGGCCGCACTGACGCCGTGGCCAATACGCCCGCCAAGGTCGACGCCCTGATCGCGCGCGGGCGAACCCAGGCCACGACCATGGTCACGGCGTCCGGCGGCAAGGTGACGGTGGCGGCCGGTGTCGCGCCGCGGCGGGGCGCGGACGTGTGGCTGGTGCGATATGATCCCCGCGTGATCCAGGTGCCGGTGAAGGCCGGCGAGAACGGCGGCAAGACCCTGCCGCAACGCAATGTCGTCCGCAGCCTGACGCGGATGGGCGGCTGGCGGGGCCAGG
This sequence comes from Alphaproteobacteria bacterium, assembly GCA_018821435.1. GTDB lineage: Bacteria > Pseudomonadota > Alphaproteobacteria > Caulobacterales > Caulobacteraceae > Phenylobacterium. The sequence goes on along the minus strand of JAHJME010000022.1, from coordinate 32,100 downwards.
CCGCGACCTTCGCCGCCCCCGCCGCCGACCCCTCGCTGCGCAGCGTCGTGCTGGTCCAGGCGAGCGACGGCGGGCCGATCCTGGCGGCGGCGCGGCTCTAACGACCGGCCCATCGCGCCTCCTCACGCCTTCTTGAGATTTACAGCCCCCTGAACACGCCCTAAGTCGATGGCGATGCGGAAGGCCGCGCTACTCAGCCTGTTCTTGCTCGCCTGGCCGGTGGGCGCGGCGGCCAAGCCCCCGGTGCTCGTGGAGCTGTTCACGGCGCAGGGCTGTGGCTCGTGCAATGACGCCAACGGTTATCTCGCCAAGTTGGCGGATCGGCCGGGCGTCCTGGCTCTCACATTCTCGGTCGACTACTGGGACTACCTCGGCTGGACCGACACCTTCGCCAAGCCGGAGTATGCCGAGCGGCAGAAGGCCTACGTTACCCGCCTGAAGCTGCGCGAGCCCTATACGCCGCAGGTGGTGGTGGACGGCCACGACGAGGCCCAGGGCCTCAAGACCGCCGAGGTCGACCGGCTGGTGCGCGCCGCCGCCGCCGCGCCGCGCAACGCCCCCGACATCCGCTTCGTGGGCGCGCGCCGGGTCGACGTGGGCTCGGCCCGGGTCGCCAAGGGCGGCGGCGAAGTCTGGCTGATCCGCTACGACCCGCGCGCGGTCGAGGTGACGGTGAAGGCCGGCGACAATCGCGGCGAGACCGTCGTGCAGAAGAATGTGGTGCGGGAGATCCGCCGCCTTGGGTCCTGGCGCGGCAAGCCCCAGGCCTACCGGCTGCCGGCCGAGGCCGATGACGGGCTGAAGACGGTGGTCGTGGTGCAGGCCCCCCGTGGCGGCCGCGTGCTGGGCCTGGCCCAGCGCAAATCCTGAGTCCGCCGACGTCCTGACGCCGATGCGAAGACATGCGTCAGCCCGTGCGGCTGGAGAGTATCCGCACGGGCTTACGCTTGGGGAAAGCAGTTAGAGTGTCGGTTGGCCAACCGCCGATCCAGGGGGGCTGGGGGGGCTGTTCAGGATCCGGGACCAACAGTCTCTGACCAACCGACAATGTGAATATCGGGGGCTCTTCGGGCGGGCGCTGGGCCGAAATGAGGTCATTTCTGGGCGGCGATCTCTTGGCGCGCGCCGGCAAATCGGGGGTGGTCGGACTCAGAAATTTCAGACACGCTCGACGGCGATGGCATTCGATCAGAGCCCCGCGGCCCCACGGCAGGCCGGCGTGTTCTTCGAGCGGCGCGAACTGGAGCGCCTGCTTCGCCTGTATGGGCGCATGGTCGCCGCCGGCGAGTGGCGCGACTACGGCATGGACAGCCTGCGCGAGTCGGCCGTGTTCTCGGTCTTCCGCCGCAGCGCCGAGGCGCCGCTCTACCGCATCGAGAAACACCCGGCCCTGGCCCGCAAGCAGGGCGCCTGGGCGATCGTCGGCCAGGGCGGCCACGTGCTGAAGCGCGGCCAGGACCTGGAGCAGGTGCTCCGCTTCTTCGACAAGGGCCGGTTCTCGGTGGTGGAGTAGGCAAAGAAAAACCCCGGCGATCGCTCGCCGGGGTTCGTCGTTCAGGTCTGCGTGAGCGCCTAGCGGCGGTCGCCGAAGAGGGCCAGCAGGAACTGGAACATGTTGATGAAGTCCAGGTACAGGCTGAGCGCGCCGTAGCTGGTCGCCACGCCCATGGCGGCCTGGTCGCCGCCCAGGTCGTAGTACTGCATCTTCAGGCGCTGGGTGTCGTAGGCGGTGAGGCCCGCGAAGATCAGGACGCCCAGGGCGCTGATCATCAGCTGCATCATCGAGCTCTGCAGGAAGATGTTGACCAGGCCGGCGATCAGCAGGCCCCAGACGCCCATGATCAGGAAACTGCCCATGCCGGTCAGGTTCTTCTTCGTCGTGTAGCCGAAGAGGCTGAGCCCGCCGAAGGCGGTGGCGGTGATCAGGAAGGTCGAGGCGATCGACGTGCCGGTGTAGCGCAGCGCCACGACGCCCAGCGAGGCGCCGATCAGGCTGACCACCGTCCAGTAGGTGAGGCTGGCCGTCTTCGGGCTCTGGTTCTTGATGGCGAAGCCGGAGAACAGCAGAACGGCGAGGGGGGCGAACGCCACCACCATGCCCAGGATGCTATAGCCCACGCGGCCGTTGGCCACTGTGAACAGCATGTCCCGGACGGGCGGGAACGAACTGGTGAGGAAGGCGAGGCCGGCCGACAGTACGAGGCCCAGCGCCATCTTGTTGTAGACGCCGAGCATGAAGGTGCGGAGGCCCGCGTCCACCGACATATCGGCGCGCTCTGCCGGGATCTGGCGTGCGTAGCCGCGGTTGAAGTCGCTCATTTGAGCAAGGCCCTATGATGCGCGTCCCGAACGGACGCAGGTCAAATATCGTTTCGCAGCGTGTCGGAAGCAAGGCCCAACACGCAAGATACGGTGAACGCGTTAGGATACATGTATGATCCGGCTCTTCGCAGCTTTGTCTATTCCGCCCGAAATCGGCCAGGGCCTGCAGACCCGGCAGACGGGAATCGACGGCGCGCGCTGGCGGCCGCTGGAGGCGCTGCACGTCACGCTGCGGTTCTTCGGCGACGTCCGCGAGGACGTGGCGCGGGACCTGGACGCCGAGCTGATCGGCGTTTCGGGACAGCCCTTCGCGATCGAACTGGCCGGCGCGGGTGCGTTCGACAATGGCCAGGGGCTGGACGCCGTCTGGGCGGGCGTGGCGGAGAACGCGGAGCTGCGGCGGCTGGCCGGGGCCTGCGAGAGCGCCGCACGCCGCGTGGGGCTCAAGCCCGAAGCGCGCAACTACAAGCCTCACGTGACGCTGGCCTATCTGCGCCACCCGGATCCGGCGCAGGTGGCCGCCTGGATCCAGGGGAACAACCTGCTGAAATCCCCGCCGATCGCCGTCGACCGCTTTGGCGTCTACGCCAGCTTCCAGACCCACGACGGCTCGCGCTACCGCCTGGAGGCGGAGTATCCGCTGACCTAAGCCTCGACCGCATGGTCCTTGAGGATGCCCAAGGGCACGATGGCCAGGGTTTCCTCGTGGGTGCTCTCCAGCACGAGCTGAGGCGCGGCCCCGGCGTCGAGCGCCTCTTTCCAGCGCGGCGCGCACAGGCACCACCGGTCGCCGGGGTTCAGGCCTTCGAAGCCGAGGTCGGGCCGGGGCGTCGAGAGGTCGTTGCCGACGCTCTTGGAATAGCTGAGGAATTCGGCGGTCATCACCGCGCACACCGTGTGCATGCCCACGTCGTGGGGGCCGGTCTCGCAGCAACCGTTGCGGAAGAAACCGGTGACGGGATCCAGCGAGCACGGGACCAGTTCCTGGCCCAGGACATTTCGGGCGCCGGCGTCATAGCGGATCGGACGTGTGGCCATGCACGTATCCTAAACGCTAAGACTTGAGCGTCGCCAATGCGCGAAGGAGCCTTAATCAAAATGAACCCGTCCGCACGCCCCCGCCGCAGCGCCCTTTACCTGCCGGCGTCCAATGCGCGGGCGGTCGACAAGGCCCGGTCGCTGCCGTGCGACGTGGTGATCCTGGACCTGGAAGACGCCGTGGCGCCGGACGCCAAGGCCGAAGCCCGGGCGGGTGCGGTCGAGGCGGTGAAGGCCGGCGGGTTCGGCGGGCGCGAGGTGGTGATCCGGGTCAACGGCCTGGACACGCCCTGGGGCGCCGACGACCTAGCCGCGGCGGCGGCCGCCAAGCCCGACGCCGTGCTGGTCCCCAAGGTCTCGGCCCCCGAGGACCTGTCGGCGGCGCGCACGCGGCTGGGCGACCATCTGCCGATCTGGGCGATGATCGAGACCTGCGCGGCGATGTTCCGGCTGGACGCCTTGGGCGCGGAATCCGTGAATGTGGGTGTCGAGGCCTGGGTGATCGGCTCGAACGACCTGGCCAAGGAGATGCGCTGCGCCCTGACGGTGGGCCGCGAACCGTTGCTGACGGCGCTGTCGCTGAGCCTGATGGCGGCGCGCGCGCACCGGCTGGCGATCCTGGACGGGGTGTTCAACGAGATCGCCGACGCGGACGGCCTGGCCCGGCAATGCGCCCAGGCCGCGGCGTTCGGCTTCGACGGCAAGAGTTTGATCCATCCCAGCCAGGTGGACGCCGCCAACGCCGCCTTCACCCCCGACGCCGCCGCTGTCGCCTGGGCCCGAACCGTGGTCGGCGCGTTTGACCTTCCTGAAAACGCCGGCAAGGGTGTGTTGAAGGTGGAAGGCCGAATGGTCGAACGACTGCACTTCGCCGAAGCCAAGCGGCTGCTGTCCGTGGCCGAGGCCATCGCCGCGCGGGACGCTGCGTGAGGCTGGCGGCCGTCCTGATCCTGGCGGTGCTGGCCGCTGCGCCGGCGCACGCCCAGCAACCGGCCGCCGATCCGATCGACGTCCTGCTGCGCCCGCCGCCCAAGGACGTCGACGTCGAGGAACCGGATACCGCCGCCACCGGCTCGGCGGTGGAGCCCGATCCCACGCTTCCGTCCGGGCCGCAGGCGTACCGCCCCTACGTGCCGCCGCCGCACCCGACGCTGACCGCGCCGGTGTTCGTCAACGAGACGGGCAAGAATCCCGACGCGCCGCCGTCGCCCACGGAAGCCGCCTACGACAGCCGCCTTCGCTCCTCGGCCGCCTCGGTCCAGGGCTTCCAGGGGCCGCTGGACGGTGGCTGGACCCTGGCGGCCGCTGGCCGGCCGCTCTACGCGTTCGAACTCACCGACCGGAACGGACTGGTCGAGGGCGCCTGGCGCGACCTGCGCCGCACCGGCGCCCTGGACGCCTCGGGCTTCTTCGAGATCGTCGAGCGTTCGGGCGGCGACCTGACCTTCCGGCTCACCGACACCGTCGTCGCGGTCCTGCATCCCATGGGCGGCGGATGGTCCGGCGAACTTACCGAAGCCGGGCGTCGCGAGACGGTCAGCCTGGCGCGGCGCGCGCCCTAGAGGCCCAGCACGTCGCGGGCGGCGGCGAGCGCCCTGGTGAGGGTCTCAGTTTCGTAGACCTCGGCCGTCCCGACGCCCCACACCGGCCCCGGCCACGCGGCGTCATCCGACCGGCGACCCACGATATGGATGTGCAGCTGCGGGGTCACGTTGCCGAGCTGGCCGACATTCAGCTTTTCCACCGGCCGACCCAGCGCGAAACCCACGGCGCGCACCGCCGCGCCGGCCAGGACGATCTCCTCGGTGAGCGCGGCGCGGTCGTTGGCGGACAGGTCCTCCAGCTCACGGAGGTCGGCGATCCGGGGGATCAGGACGATCCAGGCGTAGCGCGCATCGGCCTGCAGCCGGGCCTGGCACAGCGCCAGGTCGCCCAGCGCCTCCGAGGTCGGGGGAAAGGCCGGATGGAGCTCGAACATCGTCCCTCGCGCCTGCGGCATTGCAGCATTCGTCTCAACGAGCTACGCACCCGCCGACATCTCAGCAAGGAGCAGTATCATGGCGAAACAGCCCATTCGCGTGGCGGTCACCGGCGCGGCCGGCAACATCGGTTACGCCCTGCTGTTCCGGATCGCGTCCGGCCAGATGTTCGGCGCCGACCAGCCGGTTATCCTGCAACTGCTCGAGATCCCCGTCGAAGGTCCCCAGAAGGCGCTGAAGGGCGTGGCCATGGAGATCGACGACTGCGCCTTCCCGCTGGTGCAGAGCATGGTGCTGACCGGCGAAGCCGACGTGGCCTTCAAGGACGCCAACTGGGCGCTGCTGGTGGGCTCCAAGCCCCGCGGTCCCGGCATGGAGCGCGCCGACCTGCTGAAGGACAACGGCAAGATCTTCATCGCCCAGGGCCAGTCCATCGACAAGGTGGCCGCCGACGACTGCCGCGTGGCGGTGGTGGGCAACCCCTGCAACACCAATGTGATGATCGCCGCCAGCCAGGCCAAGCGCCTGCCGAAGGACCGCTTCACCGCCATGGTGCGCCTGGACGAGAACCGTGGCCGCGCCCAGCTGGCGCAGAAGGCCGGCGTGTCGATCGACCAGGTCAGCGACCTGTTCATCTACGGCAACCACAGCCCGACCATGTTCGCCGACTTCACCCACGCCAAGATCGGCGGCAAGGACGCCGCGTCGGTCATCGGCGACGAAGCCTGGCTGAAGAACGATTTCCTTCCGGCGGTTGGCAAGCGCGGCGCGGCGATCATCGAGGCGCGCGGCGTCTCTTCGGCCGCCTCGGCCGCCAACGCCCTGGTCGACCACGTGCGCGACCTGGTGACCCCGGGCGCGATCCACTCGGTCGCGGTGGAAAGCCAAGGCCGCTACGGCTTCGCCGACGGCGTCTGGGCCGGCATGCCCGTGAAGACCACGGCCACGGGTTATGAGGTGCTCGACAGCTACGAGATGGACGACTTCGCCAAGTCGAAGATCAAGATCACCAACGACGAGCTGGTCGGCGAACGCGATACCGTCAAGGACATGGGCTAGGATTACCCTCTCCCTAGCGGGAGTAAGGTGTCGCCCGAAGGGTGACGGACGAGGGGTCGCACGGCGCTGTCCGGCGGCCCCTTGTTCGTTTCGGGCCGGCCGGTCCGGCCGGCTGGCGGGCAAAGAAAAAAGGGCGGCCCGAGGACCGCCCTTCGTTTGGCTTGGCCGAAGGAAGACTACTTCTTCTTCAGCATGCCTTTGATTTCGGCCTGGCTGGCGTTGACCGTGGCCTCGCCGCTGGCGACCGCCAGGGCGGCAGTGTCCACGGCGAAGGTGTCGGCGCCCATCTTGATGGTCGCGGTCTTCTTGCCGTCGGCGCCGGTCTTCACGTCGGACACGGAGCCGATGGTGGCGCCGGTATTGTCCTTCACCGACATGCCGGTGGTGACGCTGACGTCGGCGCCCGAGGTCGTGGCGCTGGCCGCGCCGGTCGTCGTGCTGCTGGCGGCCGGCTCCTGGGTCGCGGGGTCGTCAGCGGGCGGGGTGGCGGTGCTGGCCGGGGGCGTCGTGCCCGTGGTCGCGCCCGTCGAGGGCACGGAAGCCGGCGGCGTGGCCGCGGTGGCGGGCGTCGGCGCCGTGGTGGCCGTCGTCGCAGGGGCCGAGGACGGCGTTTGAGCCAGGGCCGGCGCGGCGCTCAGGGCGAGGACGGCGGCGGCGGTAAAGGCGAGGCGTTTGTTCATCTGCAGCGTGCTCCCATCTGCTTGCCCCCGCACCCGGCCAGTCAAAACCCGCTTGCCTGCTGAAGGTTCCGCGGGCGCCTGGTCCCCTAGCGTGACAGACGGCCGCAGCAAGCGTTGTCCCTGTGCACGCGGGCCTATAGGTTGGCCGCTTCCCACATGACTGTGCCTAGGGGACGGGGCGGAAAACGTATGGATCAGGTCGAAAAACGCACCTTCACCGACGAGGAGGCGCTCAGCTTCCACCGTTATCCGACGCCGGGGAAGATCGGCATCCAGGCGACGAAGCCGATGAGCACCCAGCGCGACCTGTCGCTGGCCTACTCGCCGGGCGTGGCCGTGCCGGTGCTGGCGATCGCCGCGGATCCCGAGCTGGCTTACGAATATACCTCCAAGGGCAACCTGGTGGCGGTGATCTCGAACGGCACCGCGATCCTGGGCCTCGGCAACCTGGGCGCCCTGGCGTCCAAGCCGGTGATGGAAGGCAAGGGCGTCCTGTTCAAGCGCTTCGCCGACGTCGACGCCATCGACGTGGAGATGGTCTGCACCGATCCCGACGAAATCATCACGGTCGTCAAGAACATCGGCGTCACCTACGGCGGCATCAATCTCGAGGACATCAAGAGCCCCGAGTGCTTCCGCATCGAGACCGAGCTGCAGGAACTGCTCGATATCCCGGTCTTCCACGACGACCAGCATGGCACCGCCATCATCTGCTCGGCCGGCCTGATCAACGCCTGCGAGATCACCGGCCGCAAGCTGTCGGAAGTGAAGGTCGTGCTGAACGGCCCGGGCGCCGCCGGCATCGCCACCCTGGGCCTGATGAAGGCCATGGGCGTGAAGCACGAGAACGTCATCGCGGTCGACCGCAAGGGCGTGCTTTGGCGCGGCCGTCCCGAGGACATGAACCAGTGGAAGTCGGCCCACGCCATCGACACCGACAAGCGGACCCTAGCCGACGCTCTGGAAGGCGCCGACGTGTTCATCGGCGTTTCGGCCAAGGGCGCGCTGACGCCCGACCTGATCAAGACCATGGCGCCGCGGCCGATCATCTTCGCCATGGCCAACCCGGACCCTGAGATCCTGCCGGAAGAGGTCTATGCGGTCCGCCCCGACGCCATCGTGGCCACCGGGCGCAGCGACTATCCGAACCAGGTCAACAACGTCCTGGCCTTCCCCTACCTGTTCCGTGGCGCCCTCGACGTCCGCGCGCGGCAGATCAATCTGGAAATGAAGATCGCTTGCGCCAACGCGCTGGCGTTGCTGGCCCGGGAGGACGTTCCGGACGAGGTGGCCGCCGCCTACCACGGGACCCAGCTCAAGTTCGGTCCGCAGTACATCATCCCGACGCCGTTCGACCCGCGCCTGCTGTCGTACATCCCGCCGTTCATCGCCCAGGCGGCCATGGACACCGGCGTGGCGCGCAAGCCGATCCCGGACATGGACGCCTACCGCGCCAGCCTGGCGCAGCGGCTGGACCCGACCGCGGCCTTCTCGCAGAAGCTGCAGGGCGCGGTGATGTCCGGGCCGCAGAAGACCATCGTCTTCGCCGAGGGCGAGGAACAGTCGGTGATCCGCGCCGCCTACGCCTTCCAGACCCAGGGGCTGGGCAAGGCGATCCTGGTGGGCCGCGAGGAGCTGGTGCACGAGAACATGCGCGCGGCCGGGCTGGAGCCGTCCGAGGCGGGGATCGAGGTGATGAACGCCCGCATCTCGCACCACAACGAGGCCTCGGTGGACTATCTGTACGGGCGCCTGCAGCGCGAGGGCTACCTCCGCCGCGACGTGCAGCGCCTGATCAACCAGGACCGCAACAGCTTCGGCGCCGCCCTGGTGGCCCTGGGCCATGCCGACGGCATGGTCACCGGCGTGACGCGCAACTTCGACCAGGTGCTGGAAGAGGTGCTGAACGTCATCGACCCGGCGCCCGACGGCCGCGTCATCGGCATGAGCGTGGTGATGGCCAAGGGCCGCACCCTGTTCATCGCCGACACCAACATCACCGAGATGCCGCTGGCCGAGGAACTGGTCGAGATCGCCATCGAGGCGGCCCGCGCCGTCCGTACCCTGGGCTACGAGCCCCGGGTGGCGTTCATGAGCTACTCCACCTTCGGCAACCCGATGGGCGAGCGCTCCGAGCGGGTGCGCGATGCCGTGGCGATGCTGGACGACATGGACGGCATCGACTTCGAGTACGAGGGCGAGATGCCGCCGGAATTGGCCCTGGATCCGGAAAGCCGCGGCGCCTATCCGTTCATGCGCCTGACCGGCCCGGCCAATGTGCTGATCATGCCCGCCATCCACTCGGCGGCGATCTCGACCCAGCTGATCAAGGCGCTGGGCGGGGCCGAGGTGATCGGTCCGCTGCTGCTGGGCCTGGATAAGCCGGTGCAGATCTGCCCGCTGGGCGCCTCGGTGTCGAAGATCCTGCAGCTGGCCACGGTCTGCGCCTATGACCGCCCGCTGGTCGAGATCGCCGAGTAGCGGCTTTTGCATTAAGCGCGGTTCGCTCCTAAAAGCCCTCTCCCCCACGCGGGGAGAGGGTTCGGAGCACGGTCGTGGCCTATAGTCTCGGTATCGATTTCGGGACGACCAACACCGTCCTCAGCCTGGCCGACGAGCGCGGGCCGGCGCGGCTGGTGAAGTTCCCCGCGCCCGAAGGTGAGCTGTTCGCGTTCCGCTCGTGCCTGTCGTTCCATGCGCCGAACGACCACGCCACCGACCGGGCCATCGCCGCGGGGCCCTGGGCCATCGAGGCCTATGTGGAAGACCCCGCCGAGACCCGGTTCATCCAGTCGTTCAAGAGCTTCGCCGCCCAGGCCAGCTTCACCGAAACCCATATTCTCAACCGCCGCTACAAGTTCGAAGACCTGCTCTCCACCTTCCTGCTGAAGGTGCGCGACTATGCCGGCGCCGAGCTGGGCGGCCTGCCCGAGCGAGTGATCGTGGGCCGGCCGGTGAAGTTCGTCGGCGCCTCGCCCAGCGAGGAATTGGCCCTGGCGCGCTACGACCTCGCCTTCCACCGGATGGGGGTGCAGGAGGTGCGCTACGCCTACGAGCCCGTCGGCGCGGCGTTCTTCTTCGCCCGCGATCTGGATCACGACGCCACCGTACTGGTGGGCGATTTCGGCGGCGGGACCTCGGACTTCTCGATCATCCGATTCGAGCGTCACGCGGGCGAGATGCGGGCCATTCCGCTGGGCCGCGCGGGGGTCGGCGTGGCGGGCGACGCCTTCGATTACCGGATCATCGACAACCTGGTGTCGCCGGAACTGGGCAAGGGTTCCAGCTACACCAGCCTGGGCAAGGTGCTGCCGGTGCCCAACCGCTACTATTCGGCCTTCGCCCGCTGGGACCAGCTGGCCTTGATGCGCGCCGGGCGCGACATGCGCGAGATCCGCAAGCTGGAGCGCGACGCCGTCGAGCCGGAGAAGATCGCCCGCCTGGTCGAGACCCTGGACGAGAACTACGGCTACCAGCTGTACCGCGCCGTGTCGAAGCTCAAGGAAACCCTGTCGGGCCAGCCGATGGCGGAGTTCCGGTTCGAGGCCGGGTCGATCTCGATCGTCCGCGACGTTCCGCGAACGGCGTTCGAAGGCTGGATCGCGCCGGAGTTGTCGCAGATCGAGACCGCGGTCGACGCGGCGCTGGCCGACGCCAACCTGACGCCGGACGGCGTGGACCGCGTGTTCCTGACCGGGGGATCATCGCTGGTCCCGGCGGTGCGGGCCATTTTCCACCGCCGTTTCGACCCCTCGCGCATCGAGACGGGAGCGGAGCTGGAGTCGATCGCGACAGGCCTGGCGCTGATGGGTCGCGAGCGGGATATATCCAGCTGGACCACCCGCTCCGGTTGAAGGTTTGCGTGGGATGTCGGCAATAACACGCTGACGACGCTAAGGTTTCGCATCAAAAAATTTAATCCGCGCCCAAGCGCGGCCGTAGGAACGGCCACGCTAGTCGGGCTTTTGCCTCGCCGTAATGGCGTGTCACTTCCTGAACTCAGCGGTCTCCAGTACGGCGTCCGTCCGGCCCGGAGCGCTCGCGTTGGCGGTGCTCGCGGGGCTCCTGGCCCTTCCCTCCGCTTCGCGCGCCGACTGCGTCGAACACATGAGCCGGATGCCCATCGCCGGCCCCGCGGGCGGCGGCGCGCCGGCCTATCGTGCGAACATGGTGCGTCGGGGTCCTGTCGCCCGCCCCGCCGCGGCGCCCAGCCGCCCCAGGGCCACCAAAGCCAAGGCCACCGGAACGACGGTGCGCAAGGCGACGGTCCGCAAGGCGTCCGCCCATCGTCCGGCGCGCAAGGCCTCGGCCGGCGTCCGCCGCGTCGCCACCGCAGCCCCGGTTTTCCGCGCCATGCCCGCGCCGACCCCGATGCCGGTGGCCGCTGCGGAACTGGCCACGCCCCGCGCCTACGCACTGATCGCCACGACGGTCTGCGAAAGCGGGCCCGCTGCGCGCAGCGCGCCTGAAGTCGGCGTTCCGGTGCTGGACATCGCCCCGGGCGGCGTCGAACCGACCGATGGCGTCATTCCCGGGACGGATACCGAGACCACCCTGCCGCCGATCATCGGCCCGGAGTTCCCCGACAGCGGGCCCACGGGTCCGACTGGCGGTGGCCCCGGCACGCCGCCGCCCGTTCCGCCCATTGTCGAGCCGCCGACAGGGCCGCCGATCATCGAGCCGCCCACCACACCGGTGCCGGAACCGGCGACGTGGGCGCTGATGATCCTGGGCTTCGGCCTGCTGGGCGCGCGCCTGCGGGCTACTTCTTCCGCAGCGTCGGGCTCTCAAGGTCGAGCTGGTCGGCCGGAATAACTTCCAGCGTCGGCAGTTTGGCCTTCAGTGCGGCGGAAAACGCCTTGGCGTCACCGGCGACCACGACACTGGCCTGGGCCGGATCGAAGATCCGCTTGGCGAATGCCTGGACCTGGGCGGTGTCGACCGCTTCCACCTTGGCCGTGTAGCGGCTCACCTCGTCCAGCGGCACGCCATAAAGGGCCAGTTCGCCCAGGATGTCGGCCAGGCCGCCTGACGTCGCCAGTTCCCGGCCATACCCGCCCACCAGCGTGGACTTGCGCGCCTTCAGCTCATCGGCGCCGGCGGGGGCCGCGCCCAGCTTGGTCAGCTCCTCGTTGATCAGCCCCAGAACCTCGGTCGCGGACTCATTCTTGGTCTGCGCGCTGGCGCGGAAGGAGCCGGTGGTCCGCGCGGTCGAGAGGCGGGCGCTGGCGCCATAGGACAGGCCGCGCTTGATGCGAATCTCCTGGTTCAGGCGGGCGGAATAGCCGCCGCCCAGCACCGAGGCCGCCACGATGCCGGGGTAATAGTCGGGGTCGTCGCGGGCGATGGCCGGCTTCATGACATTGACCGAAGCCTGGCCCGTGCCCGGAATGTCGATGGCCACGGCGCGAGCCTTGCCCGCCGGTGTGATGGCCGGGGCGGGCGCCAGGGGCGTCGCGGGCTTCTTCCAGTCGCCGAACGCCTTTTGCGCCAGGGCGAAGCCCTGCTCTGCGCTGATGTCGCCGGTCAGCACCAGCACGGCGTTGTCGGGCCGGAACCAGGCGGCGTGCAGCTTCGACAGGTCGGCTGGCTTCAGCCGTTGGATCGATTCCGGAGTGCCCTGCGGAACGTGGCCGAAGGGCGTGCCGCCGTAGATCACCGGAGCGGCGGCGAAGCCCGCCACCGAGCCCGGCTGCTGGTAGGCGACGCGCAGGCCGTCCAGGGCCTGCTCGCGCTGGCGTTCCAGTTCCTCGGCCGCGAAGGCCGGGTTCCGGGCGACGTCGGCCATGATCGTCAGCGACGCGGGCAGCTTGTCGGCGATGGCGCTGAGCGTGACGGACGACGACTCCAGCCCACCGCCGGACGACAGCGAGGCGCCCAGGCTCTCGGTCTGGCTGGCGATCTGCTGGGCGGAGCGGGTCTTGGTGCCTTCGGTCAGCATGCCGGCCATCATCGACGCGGCCCCGGCCAGCCCTTGCGGGTCGGCCCAGGCGCCGGTCTTCACCGTCAGGTCGGCGGTGACGAGCGGCAGGTCCGACGAGCGGGCGACAATGACGCGCAGGCCGTTGGCCAAGACCTTCTCCGCCGGCTTGGGCAGGACCGGCTGGACCGGCTCGCCGATGGCGGGCGGTTTGGTGCGATCGGCCTCGGGGGCCAGGGTGAAGACCGGACCGTCATAGCTGGCGACGGTCTTGGGCGGCGTCGGCGCGGCGGCCACGGCTTCGCCCTTGGGCCGCTCGCTCTCGGGACGGTAGCGGATGGTCATGCGGCGGTCTTCGGCGAGGTACTTGGCCGCGACCCGCTGGACGTCGGCGGCGGTCACCGCCTGGAGCTTGGCCAGTTCGGTATTGACCGCGTTCGGATCGCCGTCGACCCGCAGCGCATAGCCGATGGCGCTGGCCCGGCCCTCGATGGTCTCGCGTTCGCGCAGGGCGCCGGCCAGCAGCTCGTTCTTGGCCTCGGACAGTTCCGCGGCTGTGGGCGGCGCGTCGCGCAGGCGCTTCACCTGAGCCAGGAGGGCGGTCTCGCCCTGGGCGATGGTCTTGCCGTTCGACATGATGGCGCCGACCATGAACAGGCCGGGATCCTGCGGGAGATCGGCGCTGGAGAACGACTCGGCGGCGATCTGCTGGTCGTAGACCAGGCTGTTGTACAGCCGCGAGGACTTGCCGCCCGACAGGATGGCGTCCAGCACCTTCAGCGCCGGGGCGTCGGGATCGGAGGCCGCCGGGCCCTGCCAGGACAGCACCACGGCGGGCAGCGGCACATTGGGGCCGTAGCCGTCGAACACGCCCGGCTTGGTGCGCGGGGGCTCCTTGACGGTCACCTTCGGCAGCGGCTGGTCGGGGTTCTTGAGCACCCCGAAATACTGGTCGATCCAGGCGTCCAGCTTGGCCTGGTCGAAGTTGCCGACGATGATCAGGGCGGCGTTGTCGGGCCGATAGTAGGTGTGGTGGAACGCCCGCACGTCGTCGACGGTGGCGGCGTCCAGCTCCTCGATCGAGCCGATCCCGGGGCGCTTGTAGGGGTGGGTCGTATAGCTGGCCTGGGGCAGGTACAGCGCTGTCAACCGGCCGTACGGCGAAGCCAGGACCCGCTGGCGCAGCTCCTCCTTCACCACGTCGCGCTCGGACTTGAACACCGCCTCGTCGACCACCAGCGTGCTCATCCTGTCGGCTTCGGCCCAGACCAGCCGCTCCAGGTGGCTGGCGGGCACCACCTCGTAGTAGTCGGTGAAGTCGTCGGCGGTGGAGGCGTTGTTGAAGCCGCCCACGTCCTCGGTCAGGCGGTCGAACTGCTCGGACGGCATGTTCCGCGTCGCCTTGAACATCAAGTGCTCGAACAGGTGGGCGAACCCGGACCTGCCCTGCGGGTCATCCTTGGAGCCGACGCCGTACCAGACCTGGACCGAGACGTTGGGCGTGGCCCGGTCCAGCGAGGTCATGACCTTCAGGCCGTTGGCCAAGGTCCGCGACTTGAACTGGATCGGAGGGACTTCGGCAGCCACGGCGGATGTGGAGAGCGCGACCGAGGTGAAGGCGGTGGTCGTCAGCAACAGCGCGAGGCCGGCGGCGCGAGCGGTTCGGAGCATGGAGCATCCCGGTTGGGCGGAAGGTGGGAAATCCTTACCACCCAACGGGGACGCGGAAAGCTTACGACGAATTCATGTGGACGCTTGGGACCGCCCGTTCGTCGCAACCCTCGATCTCGACGTGGGCCCGCTCGCCCTCTCGGCGATCAGCGCGCTTGCAGGTTGGCTCCGCACAACCGCAGAATGGGGCCATGTTCGACTGGAATGACCTCAAGGCGTTCCTGGCCGTGGCCCGCGGGGGCTCTACGCTCGCGGCCTCCAAGGCCATGGGCGTCAACCAGACCACCGTGGCGCGGCGAATCGAGAGCCTGGAGCAGGATCTGGGCTTCAAGCTGTTCGAGCGCGGCCAGACCGGCAGCCGGCTGACCGAGGCCGGCCAGACCATGATCCCCGAGGCGGAAAACGTCGAGCGAGCGGCGATCCGGTTCGCCAACCAGGCCGCGACCCAGATGCGCGGCGTATCGGGCGCGCTGCGGCTGACCACCAACGAGCTGGTGGCCAACACCATGGTGATCCCGGCGCTGCTGCAGTTCCGCAAGGTGCATCCGGACGTCCAGGTCGACCTGGTGATCACCGACCGCAGCCTGGACCTGGAGAACGGCGAGGCCGACCTGGCCATCCGTACGTCCAAGGCGCTGGCGGTCTCCGATCTGGTGGCGCGCAAGATCGGCGACCACGAGATGGCGCTGTACTGCAGCCGCGACTACGCCAGCCGCCGGGGCACGCCGGACTCGCCGAACAGCCTGCAGGACCACGACCTGATCGACGTGACCACCGAGGTGGGCGAGATGCCGGGCGCGACCTGGATGATGCAGCACTCTGGCGGCAAGCCGCCGATCACCCGCTCCAACAGCATGAGCAGCCTGGTGCACGCGGTGAAGGCGGGCCTGGGCATTGGCGCGCTGCCCTGCACCATCGCCGATACCGATCGCGACCTGGTGCGCTGTTCCGACATCATCGAGGAAGGCCGCTCGACCTCGTGGATCGTCACCCGGCGCGAGCTGAAGGACACGCCCCGCGTGCGCGCGTTCATCGACTTCATGGCCCCCTACCTGCAGCAGGAACTGCGGCGTAGCGAGGAGCGCGGCCGGCTTCGGCTGGCCGAGGACGCCATGACGGTGGTGCCGTTCCCGACGAAGAACGTCGGCTAAGCGGCCTGGGCGCGGGGCGCGAACATCTCGAGCGCGCGGGCCTCGGGCCGGTGCACGGGCACCTCGGCGCGCATCAGCCGCTCGATCTGCACTCGGGCGGCCTGCTCCTCGTCGTGAAGCGCGCGTAGGGCCACGGCGCGGGCCACCACCGGCGGAACCTGACGCTCCTCGGGCGTGGTCAGCAGGCCCATCGTGCGGAACAGGCCGCCCAGGTCCGTGCGCGCCATCAGCAGCGACAGCGGCGCCGACAGGAACAGGCCCAGCGAGACCGGGCTGGTCCACCAGAAGATCGCCGGATCCAGCAGCCAGGCGATCACCGCGCCGGTGACGCCGATGATCACGTGGCCGCGATGCGAGCGCCAGGCCTCCTTGCGCGACAGCCGTCCGGCGTCGCGCTGCTGGGCGTTCCAGCCGGAATCGCGGCCGATCAGGACGTCGAACACCGCGGCGCTTTGCATCAGCATCAGCACCGGCGCGACGAGGGCGCTCAGGATCACCTCCAGGCCGATACCGACCCAGAGCCCCAGGGTGCGGCGGGCGCCGGGCGCGGTCCGCTCGCGCAGGGCCAGGACGCCGGCCAACAGCTTGGGGGTGATGAGCATCGCCATGGTCGTGGCGAACAGCCAGACCGCGGCGTCGCCGTGGACCCGAACCGGCTCGCCGATCTGGCCCAGCCAGGCGGTGGCGCCGAAGCCCACCATCAGCAGCCACAGCGGCGAGGTGACGTAGGACAGGACGCCGCGCGCCAGATGGAGGCGGCTGATCCAGTGCAGGCCGGACGCGCCGACGACGCCCAGGTGCTGCAGGTTGCCCTGGCACCAGCGGCGGTCGCGCCGGGCCATGTCGACGATTGTGGGCGGCGCCTCCTCGTAGCTGCCGCCCAGGCGGGCGTTCAGCCGGATCGCCCAGCCGCCGCGCCGCATCAGGGCGGCCTCGACGAAATCGTGGCTCATGATGTGGCCGCCGAACGGCCGACGCCCCGGCAGGTGGGGCAGGCCGGCGCAGCTCGCGAAGGCCTTCACGCGGATGATGGCGTTGTGGCCCCAATAGTTGCCCTCGGCGCCCGACCACCAGTCCTGGCCGGCCGCCAGCATGCCGCCATATGTGCGGGCGGCGAACTGCTGCAGGCGCGCGAACAGGGTCTCGGCGCCCACCAGGTTCGGGGCGGTCTGCAACAAGCCAAGCTTCGGGTCGGCCTCCATCTCGGCGGTCAGCCGCACGATGGTGTCGGCGCTCATCACGCTGTCCGCGTCGAGGATGATCATGGCCTCGTAGGCGCCGCCGAACCGGCGGACCCAGTCGGCGACGTTGCCGGCCTTGCGGTCGGTGTTCTGCGGCCGGCGGCGGTAGAAGATCCGGGCGTCGGGACCCAGCCGTGCGCGGACGCGCAGCATGCCCACCACCTCGTGCCGCGCGGTGGTCTCGTCGCGCGTGTCGCTCAGCAGGAAGACGTCGTAGAGCTCGGACACGCCCAGGCGCACCAGATCCTCGCGGATCGCCTGAACGGCGGCCAGCACCCGGCCCGGGTCCTCGTTGTAGGTCGGCATCAGCAGCGCCGTGCGGGTCAGGATCACCGGCTGCGGTTCGGGCCGCCGGGGCCGCGCCGCGCGCCACTGGACGACAAAACCCGCCGTCGCGCTGGCGAAGCCGAAGACGGTCCAGCCGAACAGCACCAGAAACAGGGCCAGGGCCGCCGCGTCCAACACCGTGAACCCGCCGGTGGACAGCAGGCTGGCCATCACGCCGCCGGCGACGGCGGTCGCCCCGGCCGTCCCGCCGAAGATGGCGACGCGTCGGCCGCGCAGGTCCAGTAGCGCCGCCAGTCGACCGGGCGACGCGCGCAGATCCTGCTCGGGCATGTCGAGTGGCGCCCCGGCGGGCACCGATTGGAGGAAGGGTTCAGGGGCGGCGAAGACCACGGCCTTGGCGGACGTGGGCTTCGGTGCGCGCCGCGTTACGCGAGCCATCGATACATCCAAACTTCGGAAACGGGCGTCCGTCCCCGCACTAACGTCAGCCGCAGGTCGCTGGTCGCCGCGGTTCCCGGGTCCAGCTCGAAACTGACGCGGGCGCCGCCGATTGAGGCGTTCGGCTGCACGGTTTCGACGCGGATGCTTCCCCCGGTGGCGCTGGCCTGGGCTTCGACCCCATGGAGACCGCCCGGGGGCAGGGGGGCGAAGTCCACCAGGAAGCGGCGTCGGCGGGGGTCGTGGCTGCTGCCAGCGCGCCAGGCGACGGCCTGGGCCAGGCGGGTGCGCGGCTCGGGCGAGGCGCCCCAGGTCAGGCGGTAGCGGAAGCGATGCTCGCGGCCGGCGGCCAGTGGCGCGGCGGGCCGCCACATGGCGACGATGTTGTCCTCGGCCTCGCTGCGGGCGCCCAGCTCGACCAGCCGCACGCTGCCCTGGCCGAAGCCTTCCAGCGGCTCGACCCAGGCGCCGGGCCGGCGGTGGTAGTCGGCCTCCAGGTCCTGGTAGGCCTCGAAGGCCCGCTGGCGCTGCAGCAGGCCGAAGCCCCGTGCGGGACCGGGGTCGACGTCGCGGACGCGGGTGGCCGGCGTGTGGACCAGCGGCCGCCAGATCCGGCCGCCGTGGCCGTCGTCGGTCAGCAGGCCATCGCTGTCGTGCACCTCGGGGCGGAAGTCGTCGTAGCGGCGCGGCTGCTCGGGTCCGAACAGGTACATGCTTGTCAGCGGCGCGATGCCGGCCGAGGCCAGGGGTCGGCGCGGGAACAGGCGGGCCTCCACCTCCATCACGGTCAGGGTTCCGGGCGTGACCTCGAACCGGAAGGCGCCGGCGGTGGAGACGCTGTCCAGCAGGGCGTGGATCACCAGGCTGCGCGCGCCGGGCGCGGGGCGCTCGACCCAGAAGGCGCGGAAGGCCGGGAACTCCTCGCCTGGCTCGCCGGCGCCCAGCGCCAGCCCGCGGGCGGAGAGGCCGTAACTGATCCCCTTGGCCACGGCGCGGAAGTAGCTGGCGCCCAAGAACGCCACCACCTCGTCGAAGCGGCCGGGCACGTCCATCGGCGCATGGACGCGAAAGCCCGCGAAGCCCAGGTCGGCGGGTAGCGGCCCCGGCGTTTGCTGGCCGTAGGTGAACAGGCTTTCGGAGAATTTGATCGGCCGCACGCGCCCGTGGTCGGCCTCGAACAGGTCGACGGGATCGCGGAACAGCCCGCCCCGGTGGAACATCTGTAGCTGGAACGGCAGCCCTTCGGCGCGCCAGATCGCCTGGTCCGGCCGGAAGCGCAGGTCGCGATAGGCGTCGTAGCCCATGTTGGCGAGGCTGGCCTGCAACGGACGGTCCACCGGGCGGTAGCGGGCGCGGCCCAGATCGCGCGCGCGCCGTCGCACCATCTCGCCGATGGCGTCGCTGGGCGCCCACCCCGCCGCGAGCAGCGTGGCAGGCGCCAGTGCCATGACATCCCGCCGGCGCAAGCCCTGCGCCGCCGCCGAACTTTCCGGCATCACGTTCCGTTGATCTGTGGGTCCTGAGGTGTCCTCGCCCAGCGTCGGGGCCAAAACATGGCCTATGGCCAGGCTTCGCCCCAGTCGAGCCGCCGGGCCTTGGCGTGGGCCGGCTTGTCACGCTTGGCGACGAAACGAGCTTCCAAGCCCTCGGCGCCGCAGAGCTTGAACTCGATTCCGGGCTTGCCGGCGCGGGGCCGGGCCAGGATGCGGGCCATTGCCGCCTGGGCGGTCACCGCGGGGCGGGCGGCCAGCAGATAGGCGAACTTCTCGTCCTCGAACGGGACTTCGGCGCCCTTGGCCAGGCGGTGGTCGCGCGAGCGCGGCAGGCGAACGCTGAAGTGGCACCAGTCGGGGGCGTTCAGCGGGCAGGCGGCCTCATGCGGGCAGGGCGCGACGATGCCGGCGCCCGCCGCGATCAGCGTGTCGCGGGCGGCGAGGATGCGGGCGTAGCCGGCGGGGGTGCCGGGCTCGACCAGGGCGGGGACGCCGTCGCAGGCGTCCCAGAGGCGGCCCACCAGCGCGGCCTGGGCGGCGGGTGCGATCTCGGCGAGGGCGTAGCTGGCCAGGACCAGATCGGCCTGCGCGAACGGGCCGGCCGTCAGGTCGCCGCGCTGGACGCTCGCGCCACGGACGGCGGCGGGCGCGTCTTCTGCCAGGCGCTTGGCCATGTCGAGGAACGGCGCGCTGGCGTCGAACCAGACGATGCGGTTCAGCGAAGGCCAAGCTTCGGCCGCCGCCCAGCTTCCGCCGCCCGGGCCGCAGCCGGCGTCGAGCAGGGTGGCCGGCGCGAAGCCAGGGGCGCGATCCAGCGCCTCGTCGAACACGCTGGCGCAGGCGGCGTAGGTGGCGGGCAGCCGGGCCAGGGCATAGGCCAGGGCGTCGTCGCGGCCCTTGATCACCGCCGACGAGCCACGCCCGGCGCGATAGGCCGCCGTGGTCGCGGCCGTGCGTTCGGCCAGGTCGCGGCGCGAGGCGCCCGCAAGCTCCCGGTCGATGGCGGCCCGCAGGCCGGGCGGGAGCTCCGGCGTCATCAGCTGAGCGCGTCGGCCCGCAGCTTCGCCAGGTGCGCGGCGACGTCGCGGTCGGCAAGGCCCGACACGTCGCCGGTCTCGCCGGTCTCGGCGATGCGGCGCAGCAGCGGGCGGACGACCTCGCCGGACGGCGTCTTGGGCAGCGGGCCGAAGATCACATGGGCCGGCGCGGCCGGTTCGCCGAGCTCGCGGCGCAGGAAGCCCTTCAGTTCGGCGCCCAGCACGTCGGAGGCCATGATCTCCGGGTCGGGCTCGATGAACGCCCAGAGCACCTCGCCCTGCTTCGCATCGGGCACGCCGATCACGGCGACCGAGGCCACGGCGTTGTGGCTCTTCAGCACGGTCTCGATTTCGGCGCAGGACAGTTTGTGTCCGGCGACCACCACCTCGTCGTCGCCCTTCTTGGACGCGCGGTTCTGCACCAGATCGTCGACCACCGAAGGGTCGGCCAGGGTGGAGGTGTCGCCCAGGTTGGCCAGGTCGTCCTCGGCGATCTTGCGCAGGATGCGGCGCATGATCTTGCCCGAGCGGGTCTTGGGCAGGCCGGGCGCGAACTGAATCACGTCGGGCGCGGCGAACGGCCCGATCTCGTGGCGCACGTGGCCGCGCAGGTCGGCCATCAGGGCGTCGGTCGGCTCGACCCCGACCTTGAGCGTGACGTAGCAGTAGATGCCCTGGCCCTTGATATCGTGTGGATAACCGACCACCGCGGCCTCGGCGACCGCGGGATGGCTGACCAGGGCGCTCTCGATCTCGGCGGTGCCCAGGCGGTGGCCGGACACGTTGATCACATCGTCCACCCGGCCGGTGATCCAGTAGTAGCCATCGGCGTCGCGCCGGGCGCCGTCGCCGGTGAAGTATTTGCCGGGATAGGTCGAGAAGTAGGTGTCGATGAAGCGCTGATGGTCGCCGTAGACCGTGCGCATGATGCCCGGCCAGGCGTCGGTGATGCAGAGATTGCCGCTGATCGCGCCGGTCAGCTCCAGGCCCTCAGCGTCCACCAGCATCGGCTTCACGCCGGGCAGGGGCTTGGCGCAGGAGCCGGGCTTCAGCGCGTGCGCGCCTGGCAGCGGGCTCATCAGACAGGCGCCGGTCTCGGTCTGCCACCAGGTGTCGACGATCGGGCAGCGGCCCTCGCCCACCACGCGGTGGTACCAGAGCCAGGCCTCGGGATTGATCGGCTCGCCCACCGTGCCCAGGAGGCGGATCGACTTGCGCGAGGTGCGCAGCACCGGGAGGTCGCCCTCGCGCATCAGCGCCCGGAGCGCCGTCGGAGCGGTGTAGAAGATCTCGACCTTGTGCTTGTCGCAGACGTCCCAGAACCGCGACGAGGTCGGGAAGTTCGGCACGCCCTCGAACATCAGGCTGGTCGCGCCGTTGGCCAGCGGGCCGTAGACCACATAGCTGTGGCCGGTCACCCAGCCGACGTCGGCGGTGCACCAGAACACCTCGCCCGGCCGGTAGTCGAAGACCACCTCGTGGGTCCACGAGGCCCAGGCCAGGTAGCCGGCGGTGGTGTGCAGCACGCCCTTGGGCTTCCCCGTCGAGCCCGAGGTGTAGAGGATGAACAGCGGATCCTCGGCGCCCATCGGCTCGGGCTCGCACTCGGCCGAGACGGTCTGCTTCAGGTCCGAGAAATAGGCGTCGCGGCCCTCGGTCATCGGCACGGCGCCGCCGGTGCGCTTGACCACAATGACGTCGGTGACATCGGGACAGGCCTTCAGCGCCTCGTCGACGTTCAGCTTCAGCGGCACGATCTTGCCGCCCCGCAGGCCCTCGTCGGCGGTGATGACGACCTTGCTGTCGCAATCCAGGATCCGTCCGGACAGGCTGTCGGGCGAGAAGCCGCCGAACACCACCGAATGGATCGCGCCGATCCGCGAGCACGCCAGCATCGAGGCCGCCGCCGCCGGGATCATCGGCAGGTAGATGGTCACCCGGTCGCCCTTCTGGACGCCCTTGGCCTTCAGCACATTCGCCCAGCGGCAGACCTCGGCGTGAAGCTGGCGATAGGTCAGGGCGTCGTAGGTCTGGCCGTCATCGCTCTCCCAGATCAGCGCCACCGTGTCGCCGTTGGAGTGCAGGTGGCGATCGAGGCAGTTGGCCGAGACGTTCAGCACGCCGTCGCCGTACCAGCGGACGCGGAAGGTCTCCCGGTCGAACGAGACGTCCTTCACCTCGGTGAACGGCTTGATCCAGTCCAGGCGCCGGCCGATGTCGGCCCAATAGGCCTGCGGGTCGGCATCGACGTGCAGCACGGCGGCGTCATATGCCTCCGCATTCATGTGGGCCTTTGCCGCCCATTCCTGGAGAACCGGGAAAACCTCGCCGTCGGACACCACTGAACCTCCGAAGATGCCGCTCCGCAGTAACCGCAGTGGGGTCCTCGGCGCAACACGCCGCACCCATAGGACCTTGCGGCGACTCAATGGCGAGGCGATTTTGGCGGATGCTCCGTACGACTGTCGTTCTCGCCCTCGCGGCCCTGGGCCTCGCGTCCTGCAACGGCTCCGCGCCGAAGGGGGCGGCCGAGACCGCCAGCCGCCTGCTGACCGCGGCGTACAAGAACGACCGTGTGGCCTTCGAGGCCGAGATCGACCGTGCGGCCGTGCGCGAGGACGTGCGTCGTCAGGTGAACGACATGGCCCGGACCAAGGCGTTGGAGATCGATGGTGGGCCGTCGGAGTTCGCCCTGGACCGCATGATCAGCCCGGACGCGCTCCGCCTGGTCGACAAGACCGGCGCCCGCCTGACCACGCCGCCGACCGCCCGCCAAGTGGTCCCGCTGATGAAGGTGGTGGATGAGGGCCACGTCTGCCTGAAGGACGTCGAGAGCCCGAAGAACTGCCTGCTCACCTTCGCCAAGGGCAAGGACCCCAAATGGCGCCTGGTGGGCATGCGGGCACTGGACCTGCGCATCGAGGTCGCCAGCGCCGGCGACTAGGTCGCAAGTTCGGAATTTACTGTACCCGCCGGAAGACCTTATGGATTCGGGCGACGACCCCTGGAATCGAAGGCATCCTCCCCATGCTGCTGCACCTGTCGACCTGGGCCGAGATCGAGGGCTTCCTCGGCCGCTCCAAGACTGTGGTCATTCCGATCGGCTCGAACGAGCAGCACGGTCCCACCGGCCTGCTCGGCACCGACTGGCTCTGCCCCGAGATCATCGCCCACGAGGCGCACAAGACCGGCGACATCCTGGTCGGCCCGACCTTCAATATCGGCATGGCCCAGCACCACCTGGACTTTCCGGGCACCATCGCGCTGCGACCCTCGACGTTCATGCTGGCCATCGGCGACTGGTGCCGCAGCCTCAGCCACGCCGGATTCGAGAAGCTGTACTTCCTGAACGGCCACGGGGGTAACGTCGCCACCATCGAGGCGGCCTTCTCCGAACTCTACGCCGAGGCCAGCTATTCGGGCCGAAACCGGGGCTTCGCCTGCAAGCTGAAGAACTGGTGGGACCTGGCCGGCGTCACCGCCCTCGCCAACCGTCAGTTTCCGGTGGGTCACGGCAGCCACGCCACGCCCAGCGAGATCGCGGTGACGCAGTGGGGTTATCCGGACAGCATCAAGTCGGCGAACTACGCGCCCCAGATCGCGCCGACCGGTCCGATCCGCGAGGCGGTTGATTTCCGCGCACGCTTCGCCGACGGCCGCATGGGCTCCGACCCCGGCCTGGCCACGCCCGAAAAGGGCGGTGAGTTGGTGAAGCAGGCGGCGGCGTCGCTGCTGCAGGACGTGGCGGACTTTGGGGCCGAGAAGGCGCCGGCCTGATCCCCCTCTCGCTTCGCGAGCTCCCCCAGAGGGGGACCATCTGCGTTTCGCTCCTCCCCCCGCTGGGTGAGGTCCCGAAGGGGGAAGGGGCTTACGCCGTGAAGACCTCGCCGTCCCGCACTTCGATCCCCCACGTCGCCAGCCGCTCGTCGGCGCAGGGGCCGGCGACACAGAGGCCGTCCAGGTTGAACAGCGCCCCGTGGCCGGCGCACAGGATGTGGCGGGCGTCGCGGGTCAGGTAGCGGTCGTCCATGGGCGCCAGCGGCCAGCCGGCGTGCGGGCAGGAGTCCACGAAGCCGCGCGCGGTCTCGCCCTGGCGGATCACGAAGCCGGCGAACATCCGCGAGCCGTCGCGGAACCGGAACGACTTGCCGCCCGGATCCTTGATCTCGTCCAGCGCGCAGAGGCGGACCCCGACGGGCGGCCGGGCCGGGTTGTCGGGCTCAGAGTTGGCCAAGCGTCGCCTTCAGCGCCTTGACGCTGACCCGCTCCCAGAGACCGGCCTTGGTGTAGGGGTCGTCGGCGCTGAACGCCTCGGCGGCGGCCAGATCGGCCACGTCCAGGATCAGCAGCGAGCCTGCCATGTCGCCGTTGGCGTTCAGCATGGGGCCGCCGACCTTGATCTCGGCCACGCGGCCGCCGACGTAGGCCAGGTGCGCCTCGCGGGTAGCCATGCGCAGCGGCAGCGAGTCCGGCTTGTCGAGGCAGTGCAGGACGAAGAGCGGCATCGGGTCATTCCTCTCGAAGGGGGCGGGACAAAAGGCCCCGGATCGCGTCGTCGACGCTGACCTCGCCGGCCAGGATGGCGGCAACGGCCTCGCAGATCGGGGTCTCGACGCCAAGCTTGCGGGCCAGGTCGCGTACGGCGGGCGCGGACGCCACGCCCTCGGCCACCGACAGCTTGCCGGCCAGGGCCTCGTCCAGGGTCTGGCCGCCGCCCAGCGCCAAGCCGACGCTCATGTTGCGCGATTGCGGGCTGGAACAGGTCAGCACCAGGTCGCCCAGGCCGCAAAGCCCGGCCACCGTCTCGGCCTCGCCGCCCAGCGCCACGGCCAAGCGGGTCAGCTCGGAGAAGCCGCGCGTGATCAACGCCGCGTGGGCCGAGCGGCCCAGGCCGCGCCCCTCGACGATGCCGCAGGCGATGGCCAGCACGTTCTTCACGGCGCCGCCGGCCTCGGCGCCGATCATGTCGGTGGCGAAGTAGGGCCGGAAGGTGGGCGTGGCGATGGCGTCGGCCAGGTCTTCGGCGCAGCCGGTCTCCGGGCAGGCCAGGGTGACGGCGGTGGGCAGGCCGCGCGCCACCTCGCCGGCGAAGCTGGGGCCGGAGAGGACGGCGGGCTGCGCCTGCGGGATCGTCTCGGCCAGGACCTCGGTCATCAGCTTCAGCGAGCCCTGTTCGATCCCCTTGGAGCACAGCAGGATCGGCAGGCCGTCACGGGCGTGAGGGGCGAACGCGGCCAGGGTCGAGCGCATGTGTTGCGCGGGCGGCACGGCCAGGACCAGGTCGGCGCCGGCGAGGTCGGCCAGATCGCCGGTGGCGCGGATCGCGGCGTCCAGCGGCACGCCCTTCAGGAACGTCGCGTTCTCGTGGGTGGCGTTGATGCTGGCGACCACCTCGGGCTCGCGGGCCCACAGGATCACGTCGCGGCCCGCGCGCGCGCAGACCTGGGCCAGGGCCGTGCCCCAGGCGCCGCCGCCGATAACGCCGACGGTGGTCAGAGGCTTGGGCGTCATGCCTTGGCTCCCTTGCGGCCGGCCTTGTGGGTCGGGCTGGCGTTGGCGGCCGCTTCGTCCAGCGGCCAGCGCGGCCTTGCAACGGCGTCCAGTGGGTCGGAGATCCCGGCGGCCAGCCGCTCCGCGCCCGCCAGCGCGATCATGGCGGCGTTGTCGGTGCAGTAGGCCAGCGGCGGGGCGGCGAAGCTGAAGCCATGCCGGGCGGCGGAGTCCTGGAGCCTGGCGCGGACGGCGCGGTTGGCGGCGACGCCGCCGGCGACCACGAAGCGCAGGCCCCGGCCCTCATGTTCGATCGCATAGGCCTGCATGGCCCGCTCGGATTTCTCGGCGAGCTGGCCGGCGATGGCGGTCTGGACGGCGGCGGCCAGGTCGCGCCGCTGGGTGTCGGTGGTGACGCCTTCGGCCAGCCGGGCGGCGGCGGTCTTGAGACCGGAGAACGAGAAGTCGCAGTCCTTGCGGCCCAGAAGCATGCGCGGGAGCTGGAAGGCGCCGGCGTCGCCGCCCTCGGCCATCGCCTCCAGCGCCGGCCCGCCGGGGTAGGGCAGGCCCATGGCCTTGGCGATCTTGTCGAAGGCCTCGCCCGCCGCGTCGTCGATGGTCGTGCCCAGCCGACGACATGCGCCGATCCCGTCCACGCTCAAGAGCTGGCAATGCCCGCCGGACACGAGCAGCAGCAGGAACGGATAGGGCAGGTCCGCGCCCAGCCGCGCCGAGACGGCGTGGCCTTCCAGATGGTTCACCGCCACCAGCGGCAGGCCGCGGGCCAGGGCCACCGCCTTCCCGAACGACAACCCGACCATGACGCCGCCCACCAGGCCTGGGCCGGCGGTCGCGGCGACGCCGCTCAAGTCCGCATAGGTCAGGCCGGCCTCGGCCAGAGCGGCCTCGGCGATGGCGTCCACGCTCTCGACATGGGCGCGCGCCGCGATCTCCGGCACCACGCCGCCATAGGGGGCATGCTCGGCGATCTGGCTGCCGACGATGGAGCTCAGCACCTCGACGCGGCCGTCGGCATGACGGCGCACGACTGCGGCGGCGGTCTCGTCGCAGCTCGTCTCGAGTCCAAGGACGGTGAGGATTTCGGTCATCCGGTTGCCGGGGGCGGGCCGCTCCTGTAGCAGCCCTGCTACGTTTTCGCTCCCGCAGGTAGACCGCCCACCGTGCCTTCGCAACCGCCCGCCCATTCCGGCCAGGTCCGTATCGGCGCCCGCGGCTCCAAGCTCAGCCTGGCCCAGTCCGGCCAGATCCAGCGCCGCATCGCCGCCGCCCTTGGGGCCGATCCCGATAACGCCGCCGAGGTGGAAGCCGTCGCGCCGCTGATCGTGATCACCACGACGGGCGACCGCATCCAGGACCGCCGCCTGCTGGAGATCGGCGGCAAGGGGCTCTTCACCAAGGAGATCGAGGAAGCCCTGATCGACGGGCGCATCGATTGCGCGGTCCATTCGATGAAGGACATGCCCGCCGAACTGCCGCCCGGCCTGTGCATCGCCGCGATCCCCGAGCGCGAGGATCCGCGCGACGCCTTCCTGAGCCGCGAGGCGATCACCCTGGAAGATCTGCCTCAGGGCGCGAAGCTGGGCACGGCCAGCCTGCGCCGCCAGGCCCAGTCGCTGTACCGCCGCCCCGACCTGGACGTGCAGATGCTGCGGGGCAACGTCGACACCCGGCTGGCGAAGCTGGCGGCAGGCGACGCCGACGCGATCCTGCTGGCCTACGCCGGCCTGCGCCGCCTGGGGCTGGGCGACCTGCCCAAGAGCCTGCTGGATCCCAAGGAGATTCCGCCGGCCCCCGGACAGGGCGCCCTGGCCATCGAGACCCGCGAGGCGGATCGCGACCTGCCCTGGGTCGCCGGCCTGCGCTGCGAGACCACCACCCTGTGCGTCGCCGCCGAGCGTGGGGCGCTGATGGCCCTGGAAGGCTCGTGCAAGACCCCCATCGGCGCCCATGCCTGGCTGGAAGGCGGCTTCGTGAAGCTGATCGTCGAGGCCCTGGCCCCCGACGGCTCGGTGCGGTTCCGGCACGCGGGCGACACCGAGCTGTCCCAGCTCTCCGACCCCCTGGCCTCGGCCCGGGACCTGGGCGTCTCGCTGGGCCAGGCGATCAAGGACGAGGCCGGCGACGCCATCGTCCTCTAGAGGCCTTAAGGCGCCGCTTGGCGAATGGGGCGTTGAACATGCCGGCGTACCGCCGCAACGTCGTTGGTGAAGCGCGACGGGTCGGATAACAGGATCGCCCTATGGCGGGCCGCAGACAGCGAATTTGGATCACCCGCGCCCAGCCGGGCGCGCACGTCACCGCCGAGCGCGTGCGGGCGATGGGTCATGACGCGGTGGTCGCGCCGTTGCTGGCCGTCCGCGTGCTGCCCGACGTGGGCGTCGATCTGCGCGGGGTCGCGGCCCTGGCCTTCACCAGCGCCAACGGCGTGCGCGCCTTCGCCGACGCCAGCGGCGAGCGGGGCCTGAAGGTGTTCGCGGTCGGCGCGGCGACGGCCCAGGCCGCGCGGGCGGCGGGGTTCAAGTCGGTGCTGTCGGCCGACGGCGACGTGGAAGCCCTGGCCGAGGGAATCGCGGCACGGCGCGGCGAGCTGCGCGGCGCGGTGCTGCACCCAGGGGCCCTGGAGCCCGCCGGCGACCTGGCCGGCGCCCTGGAGAAGCAGGGTGTCGAGGCGCGCCGGCTGATCCTGTACGAGACCGCGCCCGTGGACCTGGCCCAGGCCGAGGCCGAGGCGCTGGGGCGCAGCGACGCGGTGCTGCTGCATTCGCCACGCGCCGCCCAGGTGCTGGCCAAGCTGCTCAAGGCCTATCCGGCGCCGGAGATGCGGGCGCTGGGGCTGTCGAAAGCGGTGGTCAAGCCGCTGGCCCGCACCCGGCTCGCCGCCAAGGCCTTCCCGCCCTTCCCCCTTGAGGCGGCGTTGCTGAACCTGATCGACCGGCGGCCCTGAGCCATGAGTCCGACCGAACCCGACTTGCCCAAGGATCCGGCCCAGTATCGGCCAAAGCCGCTGATGGGCATCGGGTTCTGGGCCCTGATCGCCTTCGGGATTCTCTGCGTGCTGGCCGGCGCGGGCGTGGCGATGTTCGGCGCGCGGCTGTTGCCGACGAAGCCCGCGCCGGCGGTGACGGCGGTCGAGCGACAGTCCCTGGCCGCGCCGCCCCCTGAGACCCTGCCCATCGTCGTCGCGTCGCCGACCGCCGACGAAGTGGCGCGGCTGAACGCCCGGATCGCCACGCTGGAGAACCAGGGCGCGCGCACCACGGAGGCCGCCGCCGCCGCCCTGGCCGCGGCCCAGCTTGTGGACGCCAGCCAGGGGTCGAAACCGTTCGGGCGTGAGCTGGCGATCCTGCGCGCCGCCGCCCCCGGCCTGCCCGAACTCGGTCGCCTGGCCCGCTTGGCCGAGACCGGCGCGCCCAGCCGCACGGCGCTGGCCGCCAGCTTCCCGCCCTACGCCGCCAAGGCCGTCCGCCGGGCCCGCAAGCCGCCGGCCGGCGACGCCGAGCTGGGTCAGCGGATCGCCTATGTCGCCGCCAAGGTCGTCACGATCCGCCGGGTCGACGAAACGGTGGGAACGAGCCCCGACGCCATCGTCGCCCGCGCGGAGCTGGCGCTGCAGGAGGGTCAGGTCGTGCCGGCGCTGCGCGCCCTGGACAGCCTGCCGCCCAAGGCTCGCGAGGCGCTGGCGCCGTGGCGCGCCGAGGCCGAGCGCCGGGCCGAGATCGATCGCGAGGTGACGGCGCTGCGGGCCCGCGCCGTGCGTGCGCTGCAGGCGCCGGGGCCGGCTGCATGATCCGCGCAGGCGTCGTCCTGATCCTGATGACCGCCATCGCCGTCGGCGCCCTGGCGCTGAGCGACGATCCGGGCCGGGCGACGGTGGTGTGGCTGGGCTGGCGCGCCGACTCCACCGCCGCGGCCGCCATTATCATCGCCCTCACCTTCGGCCTGCTGGCCGCCGTGGTCTGGCGCACGATCCTCTGGGTGCTGGACGCGCCGCGCCGCGCCGAGCGCGCCCGGGCCGAGGCGCGGCGGCGGCAGACCAACGACGTGCTGGCTCGGGGCTTCCTGGCCGTGGCGGCCGGCGACGGCTCCGAGGCGCTCCGGCTGTCGAAGAAGGCCGCCGACCTGGCCGCCGACGCCCCGGCCCTGGTCCGCGTGCTGGCCGCCCAGGCCGCCGATGCGGCGGGCGATGTCACCCAGGCCCAGGCCGCCTACACCGCCATGTTGAGCTTCCCGGAGATGCGGCTGGCCGGGCACAAAGGCCTGATGCAGCTGGCGTTGGCCCAGGGCGCGCGCGAGACCGCGCTGCGCCATGCCCAGGAAGCCTATGGCGAGGCCCGCTCCGCCCGCTGGGCCTGGCGCGCGCTCCTGGAATCCCGGCTCGAAGCCGCCGACTGGGACGGCGCGCTATCGCTGGTGAAGGGCGCCCTGGATCGCAAGATCGTGCCGCCGATCGTGGCCGAGCGCGCCCGCGCCGCCCTGCTGGCCGCCTCCGCAGCCCAGCTGGAGCATGCCCCCGAGCCCAAGGCCCGCAGCATCGCCCTGGACCAGGCCGTCGAGGCCGCGCGCCTCCAGCCCGGCTTCGCGCCCGGGGTGGTCATGGCCGCACGGCTGCTGGCCGACGACGGCAAGGTCGGCCGCGCCGCGTCCACGCTGGAAAACGCCTGGCGCGCCGCCCCCCATCCCGCGCTGTTCCTGGCCTACCGCGACCTGCGCACCGACGAGACGCCGCGCGAACGCGCCCAGCGCCTGGGCCAGCTGGCCGCCGTGAACCCCACCCATCGCGAAAGCCTGCTGCTCTATGTGGAACGGGCGCTGGTGACCGGCGACGCCCCGGCCGCGCGCGAGGCCGCCAAGGCGCTGGAGGGCGAGCCGGTCACTGCCCGCATCGCCGGCCTGATGGCGCGGGCGGCCTATGCGGCGGGGGCGATCGACGAGGCGCGGATGTGGCTGGCGAAAGGGATGAACGCCCCGCCCGAGCCCGACTGGTCCGACCTGGATCCCGAAGGCCGCGCGTTCGCCTATCACGCCCAGGACTGGGCCCGGCTGGCCATCGCCTTCGCCGAGACCGGCGAGCTGCTGCACCCAAGGCTGGAGCGTCGCGAACGCGGCCTGCGCGAGCTGCCGGACCTGCCCATCGCCTACGCCGACGCCGGCCCCATGCTGAGCGAGCCGGTGCTCTATCCGGTGGACGAGGGGTACCAGGAGCCCGAGACGCCCCGCCCCGCGACGCCCCCGCGCGGACCGGGCGGACGGCGCGGTCGGACATAGCCGCGCCCCGCATCGTCGACCCGTCGCCGGCGCGACCGGATGGGCGTGACGGCGTGACGCTTTTCAAATCGGGTCCGTGCGGGTACAAGCCCGCGTCCCCGGACAGGGGCCGCCTTAGCTCAGCTGGTAGAGCGGCGCATTCGTAATGCGTAGGTCAGGTGTTCGAGTCACCTAGGCGGCACCATTCTTTTCAGTGATTTTGCCCAGGGCTTCAGCCGTCGAGGCCCAGCGCGCGGTTGAGTTTCGCGTCGTCGATAGACGTCGCCATGTCCCGCGCGGACTCGCCCGCGCCGTTCTTCAGGTCGAGACTGGCGCCGTGACGGCGCAGGAGGGCGGCGGTCGCGGGCTGATTGGCGCGGATGCTGCGCATGAGCGCGGTTTCGCCGTCGTCGTCCGGCATGTCGACCGGCGCACCCTTGGCCAGCAGCCTCTTCAGTTCGCCCGTCCGGCCGCGGGCGGCGGCGTCGCGCAGCTTCGCGGCGAGGGCGCTCGGGCTTTCGACGGGCGTCGCGGCGCGCGGCGCCACGCGGGACTCCTCGACCCGTGACCCCGTGACCACGATCTCCGAGAGGCTGTCGTTCGAGGGCGCTGCCGCGGACGCGATCGCGGGCGCCGCCTTTGCGCGAGCCATCTGGGGCGATGGCGATGGTGGCGGCGGCGGAGGCGGGGGCGGCGCGACCTCGGCGACATCGGGGGCCGCGACCGGCCGTTCCGGCGCGGCGGCGGGCGCTCGGGGCGGTGTCGCTCGTGCCTTCGGCGCGCTGGCGAGGGCCGGCGGCGGCGTGGGTGAGCCCGTGTCGGCCGGGGCGGCCCTCTCATCGGTCGCCGCCGGCGCGCTCGGCGCGGGGGGTTGTTCGATCGCGACCGGCGGACGGATCTGCAGGGCCACCAGCACGCTCAGTCCCGCCACGCTGGCCGCGACCAGCCATCCGCCGCGCCAGGCCGGGCGGGAGGCCGGGGCCACGGCGTCCGGCGCCGCCTGCGCGACGGCGGCGAGAACCCGCGCT
>JAHJME010000021.1 GCA_018821435.1 Alphaproteobacteria bacterium | reverse complement strand
GGGATGGACACACCTCTGGTGGACCTGTCGTGGCGCCAGCCGCGCAGCAGGGTAGCTAAGTGTGGAATAGATAACCGCTGAAAGCATCTAAGCGGGAAACTAACCTCAAAACAAGGCTTCGCTGAGAGCCGTGGTAGACCACCACGTTGATAGGCCAGGTGTGGAAGTGCCGCGAGGCATGGAGCTTACTGGTACTAATCGCTCGATCGGCTTGATCGTTCTTAGTAATACTCATGCGTGCTTTGCACGGACGATGATGTCTTCTCAATCTGATCTGCTTGGTTGACCTGGTGGTTATGCCGAGGAGTCCCCACCCGATCCCATCCCGAACTCGGTCGTTAAGCTCCTCAGGGCCAATGGTACTTCGTCTTAAGGCGCGGGAGAGTAGGTCGCCGCCAGGTCTACCAAGCAGATCAGGATCCAGAACCCTTCAATTTACGATTTCATTTCAGGCTTTGCCGCGGGGTGGAGCAGCCCGGTAGCTCGTCAGGCTCATAACCTGAAGGTCACAGGTTCAAATCCTGTCCCCGCACCCAAAGCTTCCAGATTACATCAGACGCAGCCTCCTTCGGGAGGCTTTTTTTGATTCCGGCAATGTCGTTGTCGCTGATCGAACCGGCCCCGCTGTCTCAGCGGGGCCGTTTTCGGATCTAGCGCCGGGGCACGAGGCCCAGCGGAGCGGCGGTTTCGCGCCGATCGTTGAAGCGCGGGTCGCGGCTGTCGTTGGTGATCGTGGTCTGCACCGACCCGAAGCCGTAGCTGGTGGTGTTGCTGTAGACGCTGGTCCCGCCGCTGCTGTAGCTGGCGCCCGACGCGGGGCGACCGCTGCCGGCGAAGGTGTCCTGCAGCCGGGGCCCCGAGTTCTCGGTGGGCTTCAGATGCTGGGCGGCGTCGCGGCTGGGCGGCGCCGAGGAGACGGTCAGGGCCAGGCAGGGCGTGGCGCCCAGGATCGCGAGGCCGGAAACGAGGGCGAACAGCCGCATGTAAGGCTCCTTCAACTGACCCGGAGCCTGTGGCCAGTAGGGCGGGCCGTCAAGCGATGCCTCAGCTGACCTGGGCCACCCGCAGTGAATTGGTGCCGCCCGAGCGGCCGAACGGGACGCCGGCGATCACCACGATCTCCTCGCGCCGCTTGGCGAAGCCGCTCTTGAGCGCCAGCGTCGCCGCCTGGGCGACGGTCTCGGTCATGGTGTGCGTGGTCTCGGAGGTGAGCGCGTGCACGCCCCAGACCAGGGCCAAGCGCCGCGCGGTCTCGAGGCTGGGCGTCAGGCCCAGAATCGGCACATCGGGCCGTTCGCGCGAGATGCGGATGGCGGTGCGGCCCGAGAGGGAGAATGCGGCGACCGCCTTGGCCTCGATGGTCTCGGCGACCTGGCGCGCCGCGGCGCAGATGGCGTCGCCGGCGGACTTTTCCGGCTTCGGCCGCATGGCCGCGCGCGCGGCCTTCAGGTCGTCGTCGTCCTCGGTGCGGGCGATGATCCGGTCCATCATCCGCACGGTCTCGACCGGATATTTGCCGGTGGCGCTCTCGGCGGACAGCATGACGGCGTCCGCGCCGTCGAACACGGCGGTGGCGACGTCCGAGGCCTCGGCGCGCGTGGGCGTCGGGTTCTCGATCATGCTTTCCATCATCTGCGTGGCCACGACGACGGGGCGGCCGAAGCGATGGGCGGCGCGGATCAGACGCTTCTGGATCAGCGGCACGTCCTCGGCCGGCAACTCCACGCCCAGGTCGCCGCGGGCGACCATGATGGCGTCGGACAGGCGCAGCACCTCGTCGATCGACTGCAGCGCGCCGGGCTTCTCGATCTTGGAGAGGATGAAGGCGCGGTCGCCCACCAACTCGCGCGCCTCGGCCACGTCCTCCGGGCGCTGCACGAACGACAGACCGATCCAGTCGCACCCGTGTTTCAACGCGAAGGCTAGGTCGGAGCGGTCCTTCTTGGTCAGCGCCGGGATGGGCAGCACCAGGCCGGGCAGGTTCACGCCCTTGTGGTCGGACAGGCGCCCGCCGACGATGACGCGGGTTTCCAGGAACTCCGGCGTCTGGCGCGTGACTTCGAGACGGATCTTGCCGTCGTCCAGCAACAGCACCGAGCCGGGGCTGGCCGCGGCCATGATCTCGGGGTGAGGGAGTTGCACACGCTCGCCGTCGCCCGGCCGCTCCTGCAGGTCCAGGCGCAGGGTCCGGCCCCATTGCAGCATCACGCCGCCGCCGGCGAAGCGGCCGACCCGCAGTTTCGGGCCCTGCAGATCGGCCAGGATGCCGATGGGCCGCCCGGTCTTTTTCTCGACCTTGCGGATCCGTTCGACGACTTCGGCGTGGCCCTCCTGGGCGCCGTGGCTGAAGTTGAGCCGGAAGACGTCCGCACCGGTGCGGAACAGTTCTTCCAGGCGCTCAAGGCTGGAGGAGGCGGGCCCGATGGTGGCCACGATCTTCACCCGCCGGCGCCGCCGGATCGCTTCAGCCACGCGGGCGGTCTCCCTGTTGGTCCAAAGGATTCAGGCGCGAATCCGGACGCGCCAATTTGGCCCTCGCCGACCTTGCCAGCAAGCAACCGCGGCGCCGACAATTCGGTTTCTCGATTGTCGGGATACGGTGCGCCCACGCGTCCTAGGATCAGAACAATCAGACGGAGGTTCCCATGCCCTATGTCGACGGCTTCTTGCTGGCGGTGCCGAAGGCCAATCTGGAGGCCTACAAGGCCAGCGCCGACCTGGGCGGGAAGGTCTGGATGGACCACGGTGCGCTCAGCTACGTCGAGACGATCGCCGACGACGTGCCCTACGGCGAACTGACCTCGTTCCCCCGCGCCGTGCTGGCCAAGGACGACGAGGTCGTGGTGTTCTCCTGGGCGACCTACGAGTCCCGGGAACATCGTGACGCGGTCATGGCCAAGGTGATGGCCGATGACCGGTTGAAGGGTGGCGACATGCCCTTCGACGGCGCGCGGATGATCTACGGCGGGTTCCAGAGCATCGTCTCGCTCTAGACGTCGTCGCAGACGTCCTTCCACTTCTGCTGGACGGCCGCCGAGCCGTCGAGGGACTCGAGCGTCAACTCGCCATCGATGAAGACGAACCGCTCCTCGCCGTCGAGCGAGTCCTGGGGTTCGTCGACATCGACCATCCCGCAGACGGCCGGCGACTGGCCGATCCAGTCGACGTCGACCTTGCCGAAAGTGATCGTGTCGGCGTCCGGATCGCGGGCGACGATGGCGGTATGGGCCGCCTGGATCTGCTCGGTCTGGTCCTGGGCGTCGTGTTTCAGCTCGGCCCGCGTGTCGGGCAGTACGTCGTCCCAGAAGACCAGGCCCAGCACCAAGACCACCAGCAGGACGACACCGGCGGCGACCCCCAGGATCAGGGCGCGGGACACGGTGGCTGGTGCGGAGGGCGGCGTCGGCATGTGCGGACCATGCCGCGCCGCCGCTGAGATTCCGTGAAGACCCGGCGCGCTTGCGGCGCCCGGCCGCAGCATTACCGCGATTTATCTTGGCCCGCCCGACGGCGCGGGACACATAAGGGGCGCATCGGACGGGCTTGAGGGAGCCCAGGTCCCAGGAGCCGCCCCGCCTTGCTGTCCCTTGTCGCCGCCCTCGCCATGGCCGCCCCCCAGGCGCCGGAACTGCCGCGCATGCCCGCGATCGAGCGGGCGCCCCAGGTCACCTATCTCGATCGCAACGGCGCGGTGATCGGCGTGCGTGGCGGCCGGTTCGCGCCGCCGATGGATGTCGCCAAGCTGCCGGCCCATGTGCCTGCGGCGTTCGTCTCCATCGAGGACCGGCGCTTCTACGAGCACGACGGCTTTGATCCCCGCGGCATCGCCCGCGCCATCATGACGGGCTTGAGCGAGGGGCGCGCGACGCAGGGCGCCTCGACGATCACCCAGCAGCTGGCCCGCAACCTGTTCCTCAGCCAGGAGCGGACGCTGGAGCGCAAGGCGACCGAGCTGGTCTATGCGATCGAGCTGGAACGGGGGTACACCAAGAAGCAGATCCTGGGCCTCTATCTCAGCCGGGTCTATTTCGGCGCCGGAGCCTACGGGCTGGAAGCCGCCTCGCAGCGCTACTTCAACAAGCCGGCGGCGAAGCTGTCGATCCGAGAGGCCGCCATGCTGGCCGGCATCCTCAAGTCACCGACGGGCTATAATCCGGTCGAACAGCCCGAGCGGTCGGCCGAGCGGACCAAGCTGGTCCTGGCCGCGATGGTCGAGACCGGCGCCATCACCCCGGCCCAGCGCGACAAGGCGCTGGCCCAGACGCCCAAAGTCTACAAGACCGCCGCCAGCGCGCCGTCGCAGTACTTCGTCGATTGGGTGGACGCCGAGGTCCGCCGCATGGTCCCGAAGCTGACCCGCGACCTAGTCGTGGACACCACCCTGGACCAGGCGATGGAGGCCGCCGCCGGCGACGCCGCCAAGGCGACGGTCACCCGCTTCAAGGCCCAGTCCACCGACCAGGCGGCCATCGTCGCGATGGATGGATCAGGTCGGGTTCGCGCCCTGGTCGGCGGGGTCGATTACCCCAGCGCGCCCTACAACCGTGCGGTCAATGCGCGACGCCAGGCGGGTTCGGCCTGGAAGCCGTTCGTCTATCTCACCGCCCTGGAGCAGGGGCGGACGCCGCTGACCGAGGTGATCGACGAGCCGGTGACGATCAATGGCTGGTCGCCCAGCAACTATGAGGTCGGCAGCTATCTGGGCCCGATCACGCTGGAGACGGCGCTGGCCAAGTCGGTGAACACCGTGGCCGCCCGACTGGCCGACGAGGTAGGCCGCCCCCAGGTGGCGCTGACCGCGCGGCGCATCGGCATCAGCTCGACCGTGAACACCGACCCAGCCATGGCGCTGGGCACGACCCTGGTCTCGCCGCTCGAGATGACCCAGGCCTATGCGGCGTTCTCGAACGGCGGCAACCGGGTGCAGGCCTACGGGATCGAGAAGATCCGCTCGGGCGGGACGGTGATCTACCAGAAGCGCGCGCCGACGCCGGCCGCGGCCATCGCCAATCCGGCGCTTAGCGAGCTGAACCAGATGCTGCGCACCGTCATGACCGCCGGCACCGGCGGGCGGGCGCGGGTGGCGGGCTACGACCTCGCCGGCAAGACCGGCACGACCTCCGACTACAAGGACGCCTGGTTCTGCGGCTACACCGGCGGCTTCGCCAGCTGCGCCTGGATGGGCCGCGACGACGCCAGGCCGATGGGCCGGATCAGCGGCGCCACCGCGCCGGCCGAGATGTGGCGCAGCTTCATGACCACGGCGCTGAAGCGCGCGCCGACCCAGGCGATCCCCTACGGCCCCGCCGCGCCCGTCCCGACGCCGCCGGTGGAGGTGGCCGTTCAGGCGGCCGCGCCGGACGCCTCCGCGCCGCCCGTCGGCCCACAGCCGCCGACGAACTGAGCGTCGCGCGCCAGGGCCGGCGGCGGCTTTTGTTTGCCCGGCGGATGTGGTGAGCATGCGCGGGCATGCCACCGCCCGCAAAGCGCACCCTCTTTCCGATCCGGCTTCCCGCGCCCGCCGCAGGCCTGCGGACCGAGCTGCCCGGCTTCGAGGGCGTCCGGTTCGGCGTCGAGGAGGCCGAGGATTCCCTGGTGGCTGCGGCGGACCGGCTGGCGCTGCCCCGATCGGCTCTGTCGGACGAGCCCTTCAACATCCTGGCGATCTCGGGCGGCGCCGCCGGCGGCGCGTTCGGCGCGGGCGTGCTGGTCGGCCTGACGCAGGCCGGGGCGCGGCCCAAGTTCGCCATCGTCACCGGGGTCAGCACCGGGGCGCTGATGGCGCCGTTCGCGTTCCTGGGTTCGGCCTGGGACGACCGGCTGACCGAAGCCTACACGGGCGGTTATGCGGTCCAGGCGCTCAGTCTCAAGCACCGCCCGGACAGCTTCGGCGTGGGGCTGCTGGGGGCCCGGGCCCTGGAGAGGTTGATCGACCGGTTCATCGACCAAGATGTCGTGGAGGCCGTTGCGCGGGAGCACGCCCTGGGGCGCCGTCTGCTGACCATGACGACGGACCTGGACCGCCAGGCCACCTGCATCTGGGACATGGGGCAGATCGCCTCGCACGGCGGACCCGAAGCGCTGGCCCTGTTCCGCAAGGTCCTGGTGGCGTCGTCGAGCCTGCCGGGCCTCTTCCCGCCGCGGCGCTTCGCCTGCGAGGCCGATGGCGTCGCCTACGAGGAGATGCACGTCGACGGCGGCGTCTCGGCCCCGCTGTTCATCATGCCGGAAGCCCTGCTGCGCTGGCGAAACCTGGGCAACCGGCTGGATCACGGCCGCATC
Organism: Alphaproteobacteria bacterium; assembly: GCA_018821435.1. Lineage (GTDB taxonomy): Bacteria > Pseudomonadota > Alphaproteobacteria > Caulobacterales > Caulobacteraceae > Phenylobacterium. The sequence goes on along the minus strand of JAHJME010000021.1, from coordinate 120,200 downwards.
TATGTGATCGTCAACACGGTGCTGGAGCAGGCGCCGCGCACCACGCACAACAACATCGCGTCGATCCTTTTTCGTAGCTTCGACACCATGCTGCGGTTCTCCTATCGCAACGCGCTCAGCACCGCGGCGACGTTCTGCGCCGCCCACAACCTGCCGCTCAGCGCCACGGCCCTGCTGGACGATCCCGCCAACGGTAACATGCTGAATTTCGACACCGCCAACATGAAGCGGGTGTTCGATGCGGCGGTGACGCGCGCGCAGGGCGACCACCTCTGGACCACGCCGCCGCCGGACCTGCCGCCGCCGGCCCTTTAGCTCGCAAGACCCTTCGGGAGACGCCGATGAACCGATACTGGACCCTGGCCGAAGGCCCGCTGCCGCCTTGGCCGCAGCCGGACACGTTCGAACTGCGCGAGGAGCCGATCCCGACGCCGGCCGACGGACAGGCGTTGACGCGGACGATCTACGTGTCCCTCGACCCCTATCAGTGGGGCTACAAGAAGCGCGGCGTCGAGCCGGCGGGCGGACCCTGCCACGCGCGCACGGTGTCCCAGGTGGTCGAAAGCCGCATGGCCGGCCTGGCGCCCGGCGACCTGGTGTTCAACACCAACGGGTGGGCCGAATACGGGCTGATGGGGGAGGGCGTCGCGCGGCCCGCCTACATGATCCCGCGCAAGCTGGACCCGGCCGTGGGCCGGATCTCGCAAGCCGTGGGCGTGTTGGGGATGCTGGGCCTGACGGCCTATGCGGGGATGATCCTGATGGCCGAGCCCAAGGCGGGGGAGACCGTGGTTGTCTCGGCCGCGTCCGGCGGCGTGGGGCAGATCGCCGGCCAGCTCGCACGGTTGCGCGGCGCCCGCGTGGTGGGCATCGCCGGCCGTGAGGACAAGTGCCGGTTCGTGGTGGACGACCTGGGCTTCGACGCCTGCGTCTCGCACCTGAGCCCGACGTTCCCGCAGGATCTGGCGGCGGCCTGTCCGGCGGGCGTTGACGTCTATTTCGAGAACGTCGGCGGCGCGGTGTTCGACGCGGTGCTGCCGCTGTTCAACACGGGCGCGCGGATGACGATCTGCGGCCTGATCGCTCATTACGGCGATGCGGACGGCGGCGACGCGCGGGCCGACCTGATGCGCCGGGGTGAGGCGATCTTCCGGGCGCGCGGCGTCAAGGTCGGCGACCTGTTCGTCGGCGAGTATGTGGCCGAGCACCAGGACGCCTTCCTGCGCGACATGGCCGGTTGGGTCGCGGCGGGCGAGGTGCGTTATCTGGAGGATATTCGCGAGGGGCTGGAAACCGTGCCCCTGGCGTTCGCCGAGATGCTGCGCGGCGGCAACTTCGGCAAGATGCTGGTGCGGATCAGCGCGGATCCGACCCTCTAGGTCGAAGAAAAAGGCCGGGCGGAAGGGGTGACCGCCCGGCCTTGTCGCGGCGCTAGAACGTGTAGCGCACGCCCACCAGGAACTCGCGACCCGTGTGGTGGTAGAACGACACGCGGTCCGAGGAGTCGTTGAACTGGTCCTGGAATTCGTCGGTGAGGTTGACCCCCTCCAGCGTGAACTTCAGGTGGTCGTTCCAGGAGTATTGCAGCGAGGCATCGACGTTGAGCGTGCCGTTGGTGCCGTCGACGTCCGTGCCCGCTTCCGCCCCCGGCACGCGGGTGAAGAACCCGGAGCGGTGGGCGACCGAGACACGGGCGCTGAAGCGCTCGTCCTCGTAGTAGACCGTGGCGTTGTACGACTTGCGCGACAGACCGATCAGGTCGTTGGTCGCCACGACCGCCCCCGCGCCGTTGATGTAGTCGATCGACGACTTCACCCCGGTGTAGTTCAGGATCAGGCCGGTGTTGCCCAGGATGCCCGGCAGGATGTCGGTGAACGACTGCTGGTAGCTGAGCTCGAAGCCCTTCAACGGACCGCCCTTGGTGTTCACCGGCACCGTGAACTGCCACTGGGTGGTGGTCGCGTCGCAGCCCGCGAGGTTGCCGCAGGCGGCGACCGCCACGCTGTCGGGGATGCCGAACGGGTTGTTGTTGAAGGTGGTGATCGTCTGGCGGTTCTGGACGAAGCTGCCGATGTCCTTCTTGAACAGCGCCAGCGAAATCAGCGAGCCGCGGTTGAAGTAGTACTCGAACGACACGTCGTAGGCCTTGGCCCGGAACGGCTCGAGGTTCGGGTTGCCCGAGGTGACGGTCCGACCGGCGCCCGACACGTTGACCGTGGCGCCGGGGGTCAGCTGGCCGAGGTTGGCGCGCGACATGACCTTGGCGGCCGCCGCGCGGATCAGGAAGTTGTCGATCGGCTCCAGCACCAGGTTGATCGAGGGCAGGGTGTCGGAATACTTCCGCTTGCTGTCGATCTCGACCGGCACGCCGCCCAGGAAGCCGAAGCCCGACGCCGCCTGTTCGGTCTCGACATAGCGGACGCCGATGTTGCCGCGGAACGGCATGCCGGCGATCTCGGTGCGCCAGTCGGCCTGGGCGTAGACGCCGCGGTCCTCTTCGCTGACCTTGCTGTTGTTGTTCAGCGCCGGCTCGGGGCCGAGGCGGAAGGCGCCGCCGAAGGCCGTGGTATCGTACAGGCTGAGCACCGACTTGGCGACGGAGAGGTCCGGCACCAGCCAGCTGACCGTCGTGCCCGCCGGCACACCGAGGCCGCTGACGTTCAGCTTGGTCAGGGTCGTGTAGCTGGCCAGCGGAATGGCCGCGAGGCCGGCCGGTATGACCGCTTCCTGGTTGGCGGTGGTGCCGTTGGAGCGGCGCAGCTCGGTGGTCTCGAACTTGTACTTCTTGAAGTTGGCGCCCGCCGAGATGGTCAGCGCCTCCATCGGCGTGAAGTAGATGTTGGCCTGGACGGTGTCGAAGGTGTTGTCCGCCGTCTGGGGCCGCTCGCGCACCTGGGTCAGGGTCCAGGCGGTGGGGCTGGTCAGGTTGGCGCTGCCGTAGGAGAGCAGGGGCACGCGGCCCTGGCTGTAGTCGTAGCTGTAACCCTGCACGTTGAGCTGATCGAGCGTCAGCGTCGTCTGGATCGGGTTGTCGAACTTCGAGGTGGCGTGGCCGGCCACGAAGTCGCCCTTCCACTGTTCGTTGAACTCGTGCGAGCCGCCGAAGGTGAGCTGGCGGAACTTGGTCTTCAGCTTGTCGAAGCGATCCTCGACGCGCAGGTCGACGTTGTTGAACGTGCCCTTCACCAGGGTGTTGCTGCCGTTGATCGTGCCCGAGACGATGTCGGTCTGGGCGATGCCGCACGTGCCGCTGGCCGTCGTGGCCGCGGTGCAGGCGCCGCCGACGCTGAAGGATGGGGCCTCCAGGTAGCGCTCCTCGCGGGAGCCGTTGAAGTCGGCATAGAGGAAGTCGAGGTTGAACAGCGTCTTGTCGCTGGGCCGCCATTGCAGCGAGCCCGTGGCGCCCAGGCGCTCGGACGTGGTGGTGAAGTCGTCGAAGCGCGGGAAGCGTGGGTGGAACGCGGCATTGGCCTGGGCCAGGGTCACGCCGGCGGTCGGCGCGGCCGAGCGGAAGCCGGGGGCGAAGGCGTTGCCCGTGGCCCAGCGCACCGTGGACGTGCCCACGTCCTTGATCTCGCGCTTGGAGTAGGCGACCGACAGCAGCGCGCCGAAGGTCCCGTCCATCCAGGTGTTGGAGATCAGGAAGGCGGCCCGCGGGTTCACCTTCTCGGAAAGGTCGTTGTAGCCGGCCTGGACCGAGCCCGCGAGGTTGAAGCCCTCACGATCGAAGGGGCGTGCGGTCTGCAGGTCGACCGTGGCGCCGAGCGAGCCTTCTTCGGTCGAGGCCGCGGCCGTCTTCTGGACGGTGATGGCGTTGAAGAGGTCCGAGGCGAAGACGTTGAAGTCGAAGTTCCGGCCACGGTTGACGCCGCCGTTGGCGTCGGACGACCCCGTCGTGGACTGGGCCTCCATGCCGTTGATCCGCACGCGGGTGAAGCCGGGGCCGAGGCCGCGCACCGAGATGTTGCGGCCTTCGCCGGCGTCACGCGCCAGGGCGACGCCGGGGATCCGCTGGATCGATTCCGAGAGGTTCAGGTCGGGGAACTTGCCGATGTCTTCCGCCAGGATCGAATCCGAGGCGACGGTCGAGAGGCGCTTCTCCTGAAGCGCCTGCTGCAGGCTGCCCCGGAAGCCGGTGACGACGATCTCGTCGACTTCGCTGTTGGGGGCCGCCTGGGCCGCGGCCTGGCCGGCGAGGCACAAGCCCAGGGCCATCATCGACGCGCCGCACACCAGCCGGCGCAGGCGGAAATCGCCTGGTCGCATCATCGTTACCTCCCCTGCCACGAAGGCCCTGCCTCCGTGTGACCGTCAACGCGGCCTTGTTTTCCCGTCCGGCGCCCGTTGTAATGACACCGGTGTCATATTAGCCTGGAATCATGCGCTCCAGATTGAAGCAATTTCAGGCGTGTAGGGAACATGCCTTTCACTGACACCGGTGTCAACACGGTGACATCCCAGCCCCTGAGCCCGTTCCCCCGCACCCCGCGGCGGCCCAATCCGGTCTTTTCCGACGAGTATGGCGTCGTGCGCGAGGTGCTAATCGGCGCGCGTCGCGAGGCGGGGCTGAGCCAGCGGGCGCTGGCCGCGCGGCTGGGAAAGACCGGGTCGCACGTGGCGATGATCGAGCGCGGGCAGCGGCGGGTGGACCTGCTGGAGTTCTGCCGGATCGCCGACAGCCTGGGCATTTCGGCGCACGACCTCGTGGGGCGGATCGCCCAGCAGCTTGAGACGCTGAAGCCCGCCGCCTAGCGCGCTAGAACCCCGTCAGGATCCGCGTTCAGCCGCGCGTAGGCGTCGCTGACAGCGACCTTGAAACGGGCGTTGCGCGCCAGGTCGAGCGGGAAGACCGCCTCCAGCGCCAGGAAGCGGGCGACATCGGCCGTCGCGCCGTCGCAGGCCGACGCGGTGTCGGACAGCACCTGGGCGAGGGGATCGACGATCGGGATCCCGCCCTTGGCCTGGCGGACGACGAACCGCATCCACGCGGCCACGCCCACGGCCAGTCGGTCTATCGGGCGGCCTGCGGCGAGGGCTTCGGATGCGGTCTCCAGCAGACGGAAGCGCAGCTTCTGCGACCCGTCCCAGGCGATCTGCGACAGCTTGTGGACGATGGCCGCATTGCGAAAACGAGCCAGGATCTCATCGATGTAGGCGGGCGCATCCAGGTCCGGCGCATGGAGGCTGGGGGTCACGTCCTCACGCATCATCCGCTCGACGAAGCCAGCCAGCCGAGGGTCGTCCATGGCGGCCGCGACCGTCCCGTGGCCCAGCCCCAGGCCGACATAGGCCAGGGTGGAATGCGCGCCATTCAGCAGGCGCAACTTGGCCCGCTCGAAGGGGGCCACAGCCGTGGCGACGGTGACGCCGGCGGCGGCGAACAGCGACGCGTCGGCGCCCAGCCGGTCCTCGACCACCCACTGCACGAAGCGCTCGCGCTGGACGGGCCATGCGTCGGTCAGTCCCAAGGTCTCGGCGGCCTGAGCGCGCAGGGCGTCGTCCGTGGCGGGGGTGATGGAGTCGACCATGCTGCAGGGGAAGGCGGCGTCGGCCTCGATCCAGGCGGCCAGTTCGGGTTCGCCGCGGGCCGTCGCGAACCGAACGACGGCGCGCTTCAGCTTGAAGCCGTTGTCGGAGAGGTTGTCGCAGCTGATCGTCGTAAATGGCTGAATTGTCGCGGCTTTCCGCCGGCGCAGCGCCTCGGTGATCCAGCCGATGACGCTGACCGGCCGCTCCGGCGCATCCAGGTCGTGACGGATGTCGGGGTGGCCCAGGTCCAGCGCGCCGCCGGTGGTCAGGCAATAGCCCTTCTCGGTCACGGTCGCGGTGACGTACCGGGCCTGCATCAGCCGTTCGAACACCGCGTCCGGCGCCTCGGACGCGACCAGCACCTCCTTGATGGATCCGATCACCTGGACGCTCGGCGCGGCGTCCTTCTCGGCCAGGGCATAGAGCCCGTCCTGCGGCGTCAGCGCGTCGCGAAGATCCGGCGTGCGCAGCGAGACGGCGCAGATCGCCAGGCCGGGATCGCTGGCCAGCATGCGGTCGAAATACCAGGCCTGATGGGCGCGGTGGAACGCGCCGGGGCCGAAGTGGACCACGCCCACGCGCGTCGCGGCCCGGTCATAGGCGGGCGTGCGGACGGGCGCGCGGACCTGCGCCAGGGTGGCGTCGGACAGGCGCATTACAGGGTGACGCCGCGCTTCCACAGCGCGATCTCGCGCTCGCCGTTTTCCTCGGCCCGGGTGACCTGGCCGGAGGCGGTGGCCAGCACCAGGTCCATCAGCCGGTCGGCGGCGGAGTCGACGCTCTCGCCGCTGACGATCCGCCCGGCGTCGAAGTCGATCCAGCGCGGCTTGCGCTGGGCCAAGCCGGAGTTCGTGGCGATCTTCAGCGTCGGCGCCGGGAAGCCCAGCGGCGTGCCCCGGCCGGTGGTGAACAGGATCACCGTGGCGCCGGCGGCGGTCAGCGCCGTCGACGACACCGCGTCGTTGCCGGGGGCCTCCAGCAGCACCAGGCCTCGGCTGCGCGCCTGGCCGCCGTAGCGGACGACCTCGGTCACCTGACCCCGGCCGCCCTTCTGCACGGCGCCCAGGGATTTCTCCTCCAGGGTGGTGATGCCGCCGTCCTTGTTGCCGGGTGACGGGTTCTCGCTGACCGGCTCGCCGTGGCTCAGGAAGTAGCGCTTGAAGTCGTTCACCACGGCGACGACCTCGTCGAACACCGCCTGGGTGGTGGCGCGGGCCATCAGCAGGCGCTCGGCGCCGAAGATTTCCGGGATCTCGGTCAGGATGGCCGTGCCCTTGGCGGCGCTCACCTTGTCGGCGATGCGGCCGACGACCGGATTGGCGGTGAGGCCGGAAAAGCCGTCCGACCCGCCGCATTTTACACCCACCACAAGGTCGGCGACGGAGCAGGGCTCGCGCCGATCGTGTTCGGCGATGGCGACCAACTCCGCGACGGCGGCCAGCCCTTCCTCGATCTCGTCGCCGGCGGCCTGGGCGGTGAAGGCGCGCAGGCGGCGACGGTCCAGATGCGGGGCGGCGTCCAGCAGGACCTGCAGCTGGTTGCTCTCGCACCCGAGACCCAGGATCAGCACGCCGCCGGCGTTCGGATGGTCGGCCAGGGCCGCGATCATGGTGCGTGTGGCGTCGAGGTCGCCGCCCAGCTGCGAACAGCCGAAGGGATGGGTCAGCGCGACCACGCCGTCGATCCGACCCTTGAAGCGGCGGTCGGCCTCGGCGGCGATCTTCTGCGCGGTGCGGGCCACGCAGCCCACGGTGCAGAGCACCCAGATCTGGTTGCGCGTACCCACCCGGCCGTCGGCGCGGCGATAGCCCTGGAAGGTCGCCGCCGTGGCGCTGGGCAGCGCCTCGGCCGGGGCGGGCGCATAGTCATAGGTTTCCACGCCGGACAGCGACGTCGCCAGATTGTGGCTGTGGACGTGGTCGCCCGCCGCGATGGCCTGGGTGGCGTGCCCGATGGGCCAGCCATACTTGCGCACGTCCGCGCCGGCGTCGATCGCCCGGAGCGCCACCTTGTGGCCGGCGGGGATGTCGACCAGGGCCGTGACCCCCTCGGCGACCCGGTCACCCGCCGCCACGCCGCGCAGCGCCACGGCCACGTCGTCGCGGGGATCGATCACCAGGGTTGCGGCCGGTTCGGTCATCGGGAAATGGTAACCGGTGTCATCCAAATCTCAAGCGCAGCCGGGTTGCGGTTGCGGCGCGGAACAGGTCAGGGGATATGAATAACGCTGCCCCGCCTTCGAAGGATCGGTCCGACTGCCCGTGAAGCCTCCTATGAGCAAGCCGCGCACGCCCGAGGATGGGCCGGCCGAGTCCCGTCGGCGGCCGAACATCAACGACATCGCCCGCCTGGCCGGCGTTTCGAAGAAGACCGTGTCGCGCGTCATCAACGCCTCGCCCTTCGTCCGCGCCGAGACGCGGGAGCGGATCGAGGCGGTGATCGCCGAGCTGGGCTATGCGCCGGACCCGCAGGCGCGGGGGCTGGCCTATGGCCGCGCGTTCCTGATCGGACTCGTCTACGACAACCCCAATCCGCAGTACGTCGTGAACATGCAGCTGGGCCTGCTGGACGGCATGAAGGGCTCGGGCTTCGAACTGGTGGTCCACCCGTGCGACCGCGCCAGTCCCACGTTCCTTGAGGACCTGCGGTCGTTCGTGGAACGCCAGCGGCTGTTCGGGGTGGTGCTGACCCCCTCGGTGTCCGAGGACGAGCGCGCCGCCACCATCATGGCCGACATCGGCTGCGCCTATGTGCGCGTCGCTTCGGTCAGCCTGGACCGACCGGAGCATATGATCGAGACCCGCGACCGGCTGGGCGGACGCGAGGCCGCCGCCCATCTGGCCGAACTGGGCCACACCCTGATCGCCTTCGTCTCCGGCCCGCCCAGCTTCCGCTCGTCGCACGAGCGGCGCTCGGGCTTCGAGGAGGCGCTGGAGGAGCGCGGCCTGCACCTGGCCAAGGCGTTCGCGGTCGAGGGCGCCTATACCTACGAGTCCGGGATCGAGCGGGGGCGGGAACTGCTGGCCATGTCGCCCCGGCCCACCGCTATCTTCGCCGGCAACGACGAGATGGCCGCCGGCGTGCTGCAAGCGGCGCGGCAGGCGGGCCTTAGCGTGCCGGACGACGTGTCGGTGGTGGGTTTCGACGACTTCCAGATCGCCTCGCGGCTCTGGCCGACGCTGACGACCGTGCGCACGCCCACCCGCGAGATCGGCCGCCTGGCCGTGGAGCGGCTGATGGGCCGCGAGGACGATGGGCGCGATCCCAAGAGCCGGCTTCCCTCGCTGGTGGTGCGGGAGTCGACTGCCCCGCCGCGCGGCGACTGAACGGCTAGGGACAGGCTCCGCCCAGCGCGTCTGGCGGTTGCCGCCGAAGCGCGCCGACCGGGGTCAGCACCGTGCGGTCGATGATCTCGGCCATTGTCTCGGCGTCCACCCGATCCAGGTTGCGAAGCCACCAGGCCAGCAGGTTGAGGATCGCCGAGACCAAATGGACCAGGAGGAGGTCGTCCAGCGGCCCCCCCGGCGCCGAGGCTCGCGCCCGGCCGATCGTCTCCTGGGTCTGGCGCAGCATGCCAGCGCGCACCGTCTCGCCGGCGCCGCCCGCGATCAGCGCCTGGTGGATCGGCAAGTTGTTCTCGACGAAGGCGCAGAGCGAGCGGGCGGCGCCGCGCCGGTCCTTCTCCCGCAGCAGCGGCCGCACCTGCGCCAGGAACGCCTGGGTCAGCATGTCGGCCACGTCGGCCAGCAAGGCTTCCTTGTCGACGTAGTGCCGGAAGAAAGTGGCGTAGCCGACGCCGGCGCGCGCCGCGATCGCGCGCACGGTGATGGTGTCGAGGGGGCTTTCCGCGGCGAGGTCGATCATCGCCTGCCGCAGCGCGTCTCGCGTGCGGACCACCCGGGCGTCCAAGAGAGTTGACATCGAAGCGTGACGATCCGTTATGATCCACTGTATATCGTAAGTGCTCTGCCGTGGCGACACGTTCGCGGCCGGCGCTCAGGCCCGAAGAGGCCGGGCGGACGCACATAGGGGCGCCTTGGGGAGGACTGCCAATGACCATCTCGATGAACATGCGGCGTTTTGGGCTTGCCGCCCTGCTCGCGGCGACCGTGCTGGGTGCGGGCAGCCTCACCACGGGGGCGGATGCGCAGGCCCCCTCGGCCACGATGGTCGACGATTTCCGCCTGCCGGATCAGAACTACCTCTCGCACCAGCTCTACCGGAAGGGCGACGCCAAGGCGGTGGTGCTGATCACCTATGCCGGCGGCGACGCCACGGTGAAGAAGGAAGCCGCCGCCTATATGGCGCTCAAGGCGGCCTCGCCAGGCGCCGAGGTCTACATGCTGAACTCGCGGCTGGGCGACAAGCGCGAGACGGTGATCCCGGAGGCCAAGGCCGCCGGCCTGACCCTGCCGATCCTGTTCGACTATGAGCAACTGGTCGGCGAGCAGCTGGGCGTGACGCGCACCGGCGAAGTGATCGTCATCAACCCCAAGACCTGGACCGTGGCCTATCGCGGTCCGGTCGCCGGGCCCGCGGGCGAACCCTGGGCGCAGGACGCGATCGCGGCGGTCTCGGCCGGCAAGCCGGTGACGGTCGCCAGCCATGCGCCGCGCGGCGCGGTCATCGCGTTCCCCGAGCGCGGCAAGGCGCACGAGAAGATCAGCTACGTGAGCACCGTGGCCCCGATCATCCAGGCCAAGTGCACCGGCTGTCACCAGCCCGGTGGCATCGGGCCGATGCCGCTCAACAACTACGAGCAGGTGAAGGGCTTCTCGCCGATGATCCGCGAGGTGCTGCGCACCAAGCGCATGCCGCCGTTCCTGGCCGACGAGACGGTCGGGTCGTTCCTGCACGACGAGAGGCTGAGCCCCACCGAGATCAAGACCCTGGTCCACTGGGTGGAGGCCGGCGCGCCGCGCGGCAAGGGCGAGGATCCGCTGGCCAAGGTGAAGTTCCAGGCTCCCGACTGGCCGCTGGGCAAGCCCGACACCATCGTGACCATCCCGCCGGTGAAGATCCCGGCGTCCGGCGTGCTCGAATATTCGCGGCCGGTGGTGCCGAACGCGATGACCGAGGGGCGCTGGATGAAGGCCACGACGTTCCGCGTCACCGATCGCCAGGTGGTGCACCACATGCTGACCGGCGTGGTCACGGGTGAGGCGAAGCCCGGGGATACGGCCTCGGAAGCCTCTTGGGGCGCGTCGCTGGGCGGCTATGGCCCGGGCCGCGGCTCGAACCTGCAGCCGTTGGACACCGGCGTCTGGGTGCCGCCGTCCGGTGGCATCGCGTTCCAGAACCACTACACGCCCTATGGCCGGGAAACGGTCGAAGAGACCCAGATGGGGATCTACTTCTATCCCAAGGGCCAGGAGCCGAAGTACGTGCTGCGCACGTTCGGCATCTTCGACTTCTCGATCGTGATCCCGCCGGGCGAGGAATACCATCACGAGCAGGCCTACATCGACGTGCCGAAGGAGATGATCCTCTACGGCCTGACCCCGCATGCGCACCATCGCGGCGGCTCGGTGAACGTCTCGGTGAGGTACCCGAACGGCAAGGAACAGATGCTGCTGGCCATGCCGCGGTACGACTTCAACTGGCAGTACGAGTACTTCCTGAAGACGCCGCTGAAGGTGCCGGCCGGCTCGAAGGTGATCACGAAGTGGACCTTCGACAACTCCAGCCGCAACCCGGCCAATCCGGACCCGAAGCGCGAGATCAAGTGGGGCGAGCAATCGTCCGAGGAGATGCTGGCGCTGTACCTGCACTACCGCTGGACCGACGAGACGGTGGCGGCCCAGAAGCCCGAGAACGACAAGCTGATGCAGGCCGGGCTGATGATCGGCGTCATGGACGACGACATGGACGCCAAGCTCCAGCCCGCCGAGCTGAAGGGCGCCATGGGCGACACGCTGAAGAAGTACTTCGCGATGATCGACACCAACAAGGACGGCGGCATCGATCGCAAGGAGATGGAGGCCGCGCAGAAGCTGATGCCGAAGCGCCGGCCGGCCGCCAGCGCGGAGATCACGCCCGCGGGCGGGGTTCCCGGCGGACGGTAGGAACTCGGCCTTCTCCCCTTGCGGGAGAAGGTCAGATCTTCACCGGCTCCATCTTCGGCGTGAGGATGTGCACGACCAGCAGGGCCAGCAGGTAGGCCGAGGCCGCCAGGACGAAGATCGGGGTGTAGGTCCCGATCTTCTCCAGGACGTAGCCGGCGTACTTGGACATCGCCATGCCGCCGACCGCGCCGACCATGCCCCCGATGCCGACGACGGAGCCCACGGCCGACCGGGGGAAGACGTCGCCGGGCAGGGTGTAGAGGTTGGCCGAGAACCCCTGGTGGGCCGCCGTCGCCACGCCGATGATCAGCACCGCCACCCAGAGGTTCGAGGCCAGCGCCGCGCCCGCCACGGGCAGGGCCAGCAGGGCGCAGATCAGCATGGTGGTCTTGCGGGCCCGGTTGATCGACCAGCCCATCTTCATGAACCGCGACGAGAGCCACCCGCCGCCGACGCTGCCGACATCCGACAGCAGGTAGATGACCACCAGCGGCGGGCCGAAGGTCTTCAGGTCCAGGCCGTGGCGCTTGCCAAGGAAGTCCGGCAGCCAGAACAGGAACATCCACCAGATCGGGTCGATCAGGAACTTGCCCAGCGCGTAGGCCCAGGTCTCGCGGTAGCCCAGCAGCTTGGTCCACGGAACCTTGTCGACCGGGTCGGCCGGGTCGCTCTCGATGTGCGCCAGCTCGGCCGCTGAGAGCTTCTTGTGCTCGCGGGGCCGGCGGTAGACCAGCAGCCAGATCGGCAGCCAGACCAGGCCCATCACCCCGGTGACGATGAACGTCATCTGCCAGCCGAAGGTGAGCGTGATGACCGGGATCAGCAGGGGGGTGACGATGGCGCCGATGTTGGTGCCGGCGTTGAAGACACCCGTGGCCAGCGCGCGCTCCTTCTTGGGGAACCACTCCGCGACCGCCTTGATGCCGGAGGGGAAGGCGCCCCCTTCGCCCAGGCCCAGCACCACGCGGCTGGCGATGAAGCCGCCGAACGACGCCGCGCCGGCCGTGGCCATGTGGCCCACCTGCCAGATGAGGAAGGCCAGGCCGAAACCATACCGGGCGCCGATGCGGTCGATGATCCGGCCCCAGGCCAGATAGGCGATGGCGTAGGCGCCCTGGAACCAGAAGACCAGGTCCGCATAGTCGGTCTCGCTCCACCCGAATTCGGTGGTGAGGTCGGCCTTGAGCAGACCCAGCGCCTGGCGGTCCACGTAGTTGACGATCATCGCGGTGAAGAGCAGCGCGACGACCACCCAGCGATAGCGACCGATCGGACCCGGCTGGGCGGCGTCAGCCGTCGCGGCGGCGGTGGTCATTCGTGTTTCCTCCAGGGCCTTCGGTCGGCAGGGCGGGAACCGCGACGCAGCGGATCTCCTCAAGGTCGCCAAAGGTGATGCGGGCCGTTTGTCCGGCCTCGATGTCATGAATGCCGCTGGCCGCGCCGGTCGTCACCAGTTGGCCGGCCTTCAGCGGGCGGCCGCGCGCGGCGCAGGCGGCCAGCAGGAAGGCGAGGGAGCCTGGCGGGCGGCCGGGGATCGAATCCGGCGAGCCTTCGCCCACCAGCTTGCCCTCGACGTAGGTGCGGCAGGGCGGGATCAGGTCGGGACGCGCGCGCCAGTCGGGCACGACGCGGCCCAGGATCAGGCCGGCGTTGTTGCCGAAGTCGGACGCCACGATGCGCGGCCCCAACACATTGATGGTGGCCAGCGGGCTGGCGGCGAACTCCACGCCCACCAGCAGGTCCTCGACATAGTCCAGCGCCTCGTCCGGGGTCCATTCCAGCTTGTCGGCCGGAGTGTCGCGGCCGATGCGGTAGATGTACTCGGCCTCGACCGCCGCGAAGCCGCCGGCGATGACGGGAAGCGGCGTGGGCTCGCGCGGGTCGCCTTGCCAGAGGTGGCCGGCGAAAACCGGGCCCATGACCCGCTCGGCGCGCAACTCGGCCTGCAGTTCCAGCGGGATGCGGCCGACCTTCCAGCCGATCACGGGCTCGGGCCAGAGCCCGATGGCGGCCTCCTGCACGCGGTAGCCGGCGGCCATGTCGGCGGGCAGGGGGCCGGGGAAATCGGGCAGCGCGCGCGCGGCCAAGCGCGCCTCGACGAACTGGCGCGCGACATTGGCCGGATCAAAGGCGGTCGCGGCTTTCGCCGCCGGAACGGTCACGTGCTGTCGTCCTCCGGCCGGTCCGCGTCGCGGTCTCGGCGCTTGTTCTGGTCTTTGGGCGGGAGATTCCCGCCCTGATCGGCGGCACATTGTGCGAAGAGGTAACCGGTGTCAATTTGCGCTGGACGCGACATCTTCGGCTGAAAGCGCTCATCGAAGGGAGCCGGTGCAAATGGCTTGCGCACCATAATGACACCGGTTACCTACCGCGCGAACGGGAGGAATGGCCGGTGACAAGGCCTCTGACGCTAAACCCGGACCGGCTGTTCCCGGCCGAGCCCGCCACCCGCGCGGTGGCGAAGCGGCTGTATGCGCGCGTCAAGGATCTGCCGATCATCAGCCCCCACGGCCACACGGACCCGGCGTGGTTCGCGGGCGACGCTGCGTTCCCCAACGCCACCGAGTTGCTGCTGGCGCCCGACCACTACCTGTACCGGATGCTCTATTCGCAGGGGATCGCGCTGGAGGACCTGGGCGTGCCGTCGCGCAAGGGCCGTTCCAGCGCCGATCCGCGCGCGGCGTGGCGGAGCCTGGCGTCCAACATGCACCTGTTTCGAGGGACGCCGTCGTCCCTGTGGCTGAACCACGTGTTCGCCGAGGTGTTCGGCTTCGACGTTGCGCTCGAGGCCTCGACCGCCGACCTTTACTTCGACCGCATCGGCGAACTGCTGGCCACGGCGCCGTTCCGCCCCCGCGCGCTGTTCGAGCGGTTCAACATCGAGCTGCTGGCCACGACCGAGGGGCCGACAGATCCGCTCACGCACCACAAGGCGATCCGCGCCTCGGGCTGGGCGGGCCGGGTGGTCACCGCCTATCGGCCCGATCCGGTGGTCGATCCCGAACACGAGGACTTCCAGACCGAGATCGCGCAGTTCGGAGCGATGACCGGCAAGGACGTCTACAGCTGGGACGGGTACCTGGACGCTCATCGCCTGCGCCGCCAAGCGTTCATGGACATGGGCGCCACCTCTACCGACCATGGTCATCCGACGGCTCAGACCGCCGACCTTTCGGATGTGGATGTTCGCGATCTGTTCCGCAAGGTGCTGAGCGGCGTTTTCACGCCGGCCGACGCCGAGTTGTTCCGGGCGCAGATGCTGACCGAGATGGCGAAGATGAGCCTGGACGACGGGCTGGTGATGCAGATCCACCCGGGCAGCTTCCGCAACCACAACCGCTGGCTCCATGGCGCGTTCGGCCGGGACAAGGGCGCCGATATTCCGACCCGCACCGACTACGTCCGTGCGCTGAAGCCGTTGCTGGACAAGTTCGGCAACGACCCGCGGCTGTCGGTGATCGTCTTCACCCTGGACGAGAGCGCCTATGCCCGCGAGCTGGCGCCGCTGGCGGGTCACTATCCGGCGCTGAAGCTGGGGCCGGCCTGGTGGTTCCACGACAGCCCGGAGGGCATGCGCCGGTTCCGCGAGCAGACGACGGAGACGGCGGGCTTCTACAACACCGTCGGCTTCAACGACGACACGCGGGCGTTCCTTTCGATCCCGGCGCGGCACGACGTGGCCCGGCGGGTGGACGCCGGCTTCCTGGCGAAGCTGGTGACCGAGCATCGCATCGACGAGGATGACGCGGCGGAGACCGCTGTCGATCTGGCCTACAACCTGCCCAAGCGGGCTTACAAACTGGACGAGCCGGCGGCGACACGCACGCCAGAGCTGGTCTGACGGGAGGACTCTTCGTGTTCAAGCGGACCTATCACGCCACCCACCCCGACATGATGGAAGGGGTCGACAACGAGACCCTGCGCCAGCGCTATCTGGTCGACGGCCTGTTCGCGGCCGGCGAGGTGGTGCTGAACTACACGCACTACGAGCGCTTCGTGATCGGCGGCGCGGCGCCCGCCGCGGGCCCGCTGAAGTTGCCCGACCAGACGGAGCCGGAGAGCGCCAAGGGCCATCCGTTCCTGGAGCGGCGCGAGATGGGCGTGATCAACGTCTCGGACACGGCCGGCACGGTGACGGTGGATGGGACGGCCTATGCCCTGGCGCCGCGCGACTGCCTGTATGTGACCATGGGCGCGAAGGACGTGACGTTCGAGGGGCCGGGCGCGCGGTTCTATCTGGTGTCGACCCCGGCCCACGCGGCGTTCGAGACCAAGAAGCTGGCCCTGGCCGACGCCGTGCCGCTGGAGCGTGGCGCGCTGGAGACGTCCAACGAGCGGACGATCTACCAGCTGGTGGTGCCACAGACCTGCAAGTCGGCGCAGCTGCTGCTGGGCCTGACGATCCTCAACACCGGCAGCGTCTGGAACACCATGCCGCCGCACCTGCACGACCGCCGCTCCGAGATCTATTTCTACTTCGGCCTGGGCGAGAACGACCGGGTGTTCCACTTCATGGGCGAGCCGGACAACGCGCGGCACATCGTCATGGCCAACGAGGAGGCGGTGATGTCGCCGCCGTGGTCGATCCACATGGGCTCGGGCACCTCGAACTACGCCTTCATCTGGGCGATGGGCGGCGAGAACCTGGACTACACGGACATGAACGTCCTCGACATCTGCCAGCTCAAATGAGCGGCCTGTTCGATCTGACGGGGCAGGTCGCCCTGGTCACCGGCGCCAACACCGGTCTGGGCCAGGCGATCGCGGTTGGGCTGGCTGAGGCCGGGGCGGACATCGTGGCGGTGGGCCGCAGCGCGCCGGACGAGACCGCCGAGCTGGTGGCCCAGGCTGGGCGAAAGCTGCACGCCATCGGCGCGGACCTCGGCACCACCGAGCCGATCGGCCGGGTGGTGTTCGAGGCGTATGCCGCGGCCGGGCGCCTGGACATCCTGGTCAACAACGCCGGCATCATCCGTAGAGCCGACAGCCTCGACTTCACCGAAGAGGACTGGGACGCGGTGATGGACACCAACCTGAAGACCGTCTTCTTCCTCAGCCAGGCGGTGGCCAAGCGCTGGGTGGCGGACGGTCGCGGCGGCAAGATCATCAACGTCGTCTCGATGCTGAGCTTCCAGGGTGGCCTGCGGGTGCCGTCCTACACGGCGTCGAAGAGCGGCCTGGCGGGGATCACCAAGACGCTGTGCAACGAGTGGGCGGCCAAGGGCATCAATGTGAACGGCCTGGCTCCCGGCTACTTCGCCACCAACAACACCGCCCAGCTGCAGGCCGACGAGGCCCGCAGCCGGCAGATCCTGGAGCGCATCCCGGCGGGCCGCTGGGGCGAACCCGGCGACCTGGCGGGCGCTGCGGTCTTCCTTGCCAGCCGCGCAGCGGATTACATGCACGGCGCCATCGTCCCCGTGGACGGCGGCTGGCTGGCGCGCTGAGCGTAAAGCCGCAGTGCAAGGAAGGACCGCCTGATGGCCCGCGATCGTCTCGTCGTGCTGAACGCCATGATGGACCAGGGGGTGATCCCGGTGTTCTACCACCCGGACCCGGAGGTCTGCGTGAAGGCGATCCAGGCCTGCGCCGACGGCGGGGCCAAGGCCATCGAGTTCACCAACCGGGGCGACTTCGCCGCGCAGGTCTTCCTGGAGGTGACCCGTCACTTCGCCAAGGCCGACCCCTCCGTGATCATGGGCGTGGGCTCGATCGTGGATGCGCCGACGGCGGGGATCTTCATCGCCAACGGGGCCAACTTCGTGGTCGGGCCGCTGCTGAACCCCGAGGTGGCCAGGGTCTGTAATCGGCGGATGATCGCCTATTCGCCGGGCTGCGGCACGGCGACCGAGATCGGCCAGGCGCAGGAATTGGGCTGCGAGATCGTCAAGGTGTTCCCCGGCGGCTCGGTCGGCGGACCGGAGTTCGTGAAGGCGGTGCTGGGGCCGATGCCCTGGACCAAGATCATGCCGACCGGCGGCGTGGATGTGACCGAGGCGTCGCTGAAGCCCTGGTTCGACGCCGGCATCGTCGCCTGCGGCATGGGCTCGAACCTGATCACCAAGGCGCTGCTGGACGCCGGTGACTATGCCGGCATCGCGGCCCGCGTCCGCGAGACCGTCCAGCGCATCAAGACGATCCGAGGCAAGTAGATGACCGATCGGGGCCTGAGCATTCGTCCGACGGCGGACTGCCGCTGGGATTGCGCGGCCCTGGGCGAGGTCATGCTGCGCTTCGATCCGGGCGAGGGGCGGGTGCGCAATGCGCGCAGCTTCCAGGTCTGGGAGGGCGGCGGCGAGTACAATGTGGCGCGTGCGATGCGCAAGGCATTCGGGCTACGCGCCACGGTGGTCACGGCGTTTGCGGACAACGATGTCGGCCGGCTGGCCGAGGACCTGATCCTGCAGGGCGGAGTGGACGTCAGCCACCTGATCTGGCGCGACTATGACGGCGTGGGCCGCAACACGCGGGTCGGGTTCAATTTCACCGAGCGGGGGTTCGGGCTGCGGCCGGCCCTGGGCGTCTCGGATCGGGGCTACACCGCCGCCTCGCAGATCGCGCCCGGCGAAGTGGACTGGGACGCGTTGTTCGGGACCGAGGGCGTGCGGTGGTTCCACACCGGCGGGATCTTCGCGGCCCTGGCGCCGGCGACCCCGCAGGTCGTGCTGGAGGCGGTGCGCGCCGCCAAGCGGCACGGGACGGTGGTGTCCTACGACCTCAACTACCGCGCCTCGCTCTGGAAGAGCCTGGGCGATCCGGCGGCGGTGCGGGCGCTGAACCGCGAGATCGCTGGCGAGGTGGATGTGATGTTCGGCGACCCGGCGGGCTTCAAGGCCTGCCTGGGCTACGATGCGCCGCGCGACTTCCCGGCCTTCGCCGAGGCCGTCGCAGGCGCGTTCGGTTTCAAGGTCGTGGCCAGCACGCGGCGGACGGCTCAGTCCGCCAGCGCCAACGACTGGGGCGCGGTGCTGTGGATGGACGGCGCGGTGGTGAGCTCGGTCACCCGCGAGAACCTGGACGTCTTCGACCGGGTCGGCGGCGGCGACGCGTTCGCCTCGGGGGTCGCCTATGCGCTGCTCCAGGGCAAGGGCGCCCAGGCGGCGGTGGACTATGGCGCGGCGCATGGCGCGCTGGCCATGACCACGCCGGGCGACGCGTCCATGGTCGATGTGCGCGAGATCGAAGCCGCCATCGACGCCAAGGGCGCGGCGGTCATCCGGTAGGGGCTACCAGCCGGTTCCGCTGGGCATGGCTTCGCCGCGTGGGAGTCGCTCCCACGGCGGGGTGTACGGGGCGGGCGGCGGATCGGGCGGCCTGGGCGGGGGAAGGATTGGGTCGGGCGGCGGCTCCGGCGCCGTGTCGATCACGGGGTCGGTCGGTTCCACTTCATCCGGGCCGGATGTCGCATCGTCGGCCATGGCGAGGGGCAGGGCGGTCGTCTCGGGCGTCGCGTCCTCGGGATCCGGTTCGGGGGCCGCGTCGTCGGACGCGTCGTCCTCCACCGGCTCGACGACGAACTCGTCGGTCAGGCGCGCGATCAAGGTCTCGACCGGGGTTTGCAGGAAGGTGTCGTCGCCGCCGAACTGGCCCAGGCGCACGTCCAACTCCTCGAAAATCTCCTGGGCGTCGTCGGCCTCGTATTCGTCCCACAGAACGCGCTCGAAGTGGCGGCGCACCTGGGTCTGGTGGCGCCAGACCGCGGCGCCGTGGGCGCGCTCGGCGTCCTGGCGCGCGTCGTCCGCCATGCGCCGCTGGGCGGCGGCCACGGCCACCTGTTCGCGGTCGAAGCGCTGCTTCAGCGCCATCGTCTGGCGCAGGTTGCGGCCGAGTGTCTGCAACGCCCGCCCGGCGCGCTCAAAGCTCTCGATGTCCGGGGCCGCCGTCAGCCACTCGCCCGCCGACTCGACGCCGGCCATGCAGATCTCCGCCGTGCGGGACAGCATGGCGTCGATGCGCTCAGGCGTGAGGACCGCAGGGGCGGGAGGCATGGGAACAAAGGTAGAACATCCGGGGCTGGGAGTCAAGATTTGGAGAACAGCCCATCGATTTCGCAATCCCGAACGTGTTGCGCGATGGGTGGACGCTGGGGTCTTGGAGATGACGCTTCCGACCCTCCGTCACCGGCCTTTCCCGGCGACGCTTTGGACGGACTTCCCCCGCTCGTACCAGCCGCGTGAGCGGTTCACGATGGCGACAACCGACAGCATGACCGGGACCTCGATCAACACGCCGACGACGGTGGCAAGCGCCGCGCCGGAGGTGAAGCCGAACAGGCTGATGGCGGCGGCGACGGCGAGCTCGAAGAAGTTGCTCGCGCCGATCAGCGCCGAGGGGCCCGCGACGCAGTGCGCCTCACCGGACCAGCGGTTGAGGAGGTAGGCCAGACCCGAGTTGAAATAGACCTGGATCAGGATCGGCACGGCCAGCATGGCGATGATCGCGGGCTGAGCGAGGATCTGTTCGCCCTGGAAGCCGAACAGCAGAACCAGCGTCGCGAGCAGCGCCGTGAGCGAGATGGGGCCGATCCGGGAGAGCACCGCCCGCAACCTGGGTTCACCGCCCGTCTGGAGCAGATGAGCTCTCATGGCCTGCGCGATGATGACCGGCACGACGATGTAGAGTCCGACCGATAGCAGCAGCGTTTCCCAGGGGACCGTGATCGCCGAGAGGCCCAGCAGCAGGCCGACGATCGGCGCAAAGGCCACGACCATGATCGCGTCGTTGACGGCGACCTGGCTCAGCGTGAAGTTCGGTTCTCCCCGGGTCAGGTTGCTCCACACGAAGACCATCGCCGTGCAGGGGGCGGCGGCCAGGATGATCAGTCCGGCGATGTAGCTGTTGATCTCTCCGGCCGGCAGGTAGGGGCGGAAGAGATAGCCAATGAAGACGGCGCCCAGGGCCGCCATCGAAAAGGGCTTCACGGCCCAATTGATGAAGAGCGTGACGCTGATCCCGCGCCAATAGCGGCCAACCGTCCGCATGGCGGTGAAATCGACCTTCATCAGCATCGGGACGATCATCAGCCAGATCAGGATGGCGATCGGCAGATTGACCTTGGCGATTTCGAGCGAACCGATGGTCTTGAAGGCTGACGGCATCAGGTCGCCGAGGCCAATCCCCACTACGATGCAGAGCGCGACCCAGAGCGTCAGGTAGCGTTCGAACCGCGACATGGGCGCAGGAGGTTCGGCGGCGCGCGTCGTCACGTCGTCGGCTCCGTCTGATCGGCGCGCTCCCCGATCTCGCGGGTCTTCGCGAGGAGCGACATGCGATCCAGCTTCTCGACCGGCAGCGCGAGAAGCAGCGAGATACGATTGCGCAGCAGGCGCGCCGCTTCACGGAACGCGACGGCGATCTCGGCGTCCGTGCCCGTGGCCGCAGCCGGATCGGGGATTCCCCAGTGGGCGGAAATCGGCTGACCCGGCCAGATCGGGCAGACTTCGCCGGCGGCGTTGTCGCAGACGGTGATCACGAAATCGAGCTGCGGGGCGCCAGGTATCGCGAACTCGTCCCACGGCTTCGAGCGGAAGTCCGAGTCCTGAAATCCGAGCGCGCGGACCAGCGGAAAGGCGTGGGGATTGACCTCGCCCTTGGGCATCGAGCCGGCGGAGTAGGCCTGGAAACGCCCGGCCCCGAGGTTGTTCATCAGCGCTTCGGCGAGGATCGAGCGAGCGGAATTTCCGGTGCAGAGAAACAGTACGTTGAGCGGCTGGGTCATCAGCAGGTCTTTCCTTCGGCGCCGCAGGGCTGGCTGGCCAGCGCCGCCAGCGGCGCGCAGATCGCCGGGTTGCCGCCGCAGCAATCCTCCATGAGGAAGCCCAGCAGATCGCGCATCTGGTCGTACGCCGCCGAATAGATGATCGAGCGTCCGGCGCGGCGCGACATGATCAGTCCCGCCCGGCTGAGGATCGTGAGGTTGGCCGACTGCGTACTGGCCGCGGCGTCGGTGGCGCGGGCGATGTCGCCCGCCGCCATGCCCTCCGCCCCCGCGCGAACCAGGAGGCGGAAGATATCGAGGCGACCCTCATGGGCGAGGGCGCCCAGCGCCGAGACGGCGAGCGTCTTTTCCATGGATCAGCAGCAGGCCGGAGCGGTCTTGGGTTCCAGCGCGGGGGCCGGAGCGCCGCAGCACGCGGACGCGGATGCGGGCGCGACGAGCGGCTCGTCCTCGCCGTAGCTGGTGGCCTCGCCGAAGGTGTAGAAGGTCTCCCACCGCACGCCGGCCGGATCGTTGACCCAGCTCTTGTCAGACTGGGCGTAGCAGCAGGTCGTGGCGTCCTGGTCGAGGGTGACGTTGCCGGCCGCCTTCAGCCGCGTCGCGAGTTCGCCAAGCTCTTCGGCGCTGTCGACCTGGATGCCGACGTGATCGATGCCACCCGCGCGGTCGCGCTGCGAAATCGCCAGGTTCACCTTGGGATCATCCAGCATCCACTTGGCGTAGTCGCCCTTCACCACGGTCGGCGGGGCGCCAAACAGGGTTTCGTAGAACTGGATCGACTGGGCCAGGTCGGGCACGCTCACGTGCAGGTGCAGGCGCTTCATTGCCGGTCTCCGTTTGCAGCGCTAAGTTGGTAATTCTATATTTCTAGAATCATAGAATCGTCAAGTGGGAGGTTGGAGATATCGGAGGGTTTGGCGGGCGCTACGTTCCGGCTTGGATGAAGGGGACTTTTTCGAACAGGCGGCGCTCGGCGGCGCGCGGGTCGGCGACCTGTTTCGAGGGGGTATCGAAGACCATCGTCCGACGGTGGGCGAGGTCGTAGGGCGCCCACTTGGGTAGAGCCTGGTGGTTCGGGTCGCCGGTGCGGGCGAAGGCCAGGAAGGCGTCGGCCATCTGGTCCGCGAGCTGTTGGGCGGCGGGGCCTTCGGCCGTGGCGCCGGGTTTGGCGAGGTTGTCGAAGACGAGCTGGATGTCGCTGGCGTGGGCTGCGCGAAGGTGCGGGCCTGCGGCGGGGTAATCGAGCTGGTAGGCCCAGGTGGGATGGCCGGCTTTGGCGCGCATCTCCAGCTCGATGATCGCGCCGCGCCAGGAGCGGGCGGCCGTGGTGGCGGCGAACAGGACGTCGCTGGGGCTGTAGGCCGGGTAGAGGCGGCGGTACGCGGCGATCACCGTGTCGGGGTCGATGTCGACGCGCAGGTTGGCTTGGGTCAGCTTGGCGGCCAGGCCGTCCCAGCCGACGGTGAAGTTCGTCGGGTCATTGCCTAGGAACGCGCGGGTCTCGTCGTGGGTGTTGCCGATGATTATCGGGATCTTCGCCGACTGAGCCGGGGCATCGGGGTAGAAGGGGTGGCGCTTCAGCGAGCGCTCGTCGAGGACGGGGCCGAAATAGAGGCCGCCGAAGCCGAGGACGGGGTCTTCGGCGCCCAGGGCCTCGACCAGGCGTTCGGCGGCCAGGGTGCTCAAGGCGGCGGCCTGGTCGGGCTTGAGCTTGCAGGCGTCGAGGAAGGCCAGGGCGCGGCGGGTCGCGTTGCCGGGGCCTGACGCGGTGACCTGCTGGCCGCTCATGGTGGCGGCCCGGTGGAAGAGGCCGGCGGCCGCGGACGTGGCCATCAGGGTGGCGATCTTGGCTCCGCCGCCGGACTGGCCGAACACCATCACCTTGCCCGGATCGCCGCCGAAGACGGCGATGTTGTCGCGCACCCACTGGAGCGCCAGGATCAGGTCGAGCTGGCCGGCGTTGCCGCTGTCGGCGAGCGCGGGGACCAGGCGGGCCAAGTAGGCGTAGCCGAAGGCGTTCAGCCGGTGGTTCAGCGTCACCACCACCACGTCGCCGCGCTTGCAGAGCCGCACGCCGTCGTAGAGCGGGGCCGAGCCCGAGCCGTTCGAATAGGCGCCGCCGTGGATGTAGACCATCACCGGCCGCCGCCCCGCGTCGAGCGCGGGGGTCCAGACGTTCAGGAACAGGCAGTCCTCGCTGGTGGGGTCGCCGCCCCGGCGCTGGGGCGAGGCGGCGCCATAGGCCGTGGCGTCGGCGACGTCGGTCCAGGGCGTAGGCGGGGCGGGCGGCTGGAAGCGCCGGGGGCCGGTGTCGGCGCCATATCGAACCCCCCGGAAGGCCAGGATTCCGTCGTCGACATCGCCGCGCACCGGGCCGTGTTTCGTGGTCGCGACGGGCGCGGGAACGGTCTGCGCGGCGCGGGCGCTCCAGGCCATCGCGGCCAAGCCGAGGCCGGCGCCGACCGCGCCGCGCCGGGTAAGCTCCAGACCCATCGAATCCGCCCTTTTTTCGCGCTTTCGGCACTATGACACCGGTAGCAATTCGCGCTACACCCGTCGCAACGATAGAGGAAACGACGATGCTACGGGGTGTTCTGACCGGCGTGATCGGCGCCTTGGTCCTGGCGTTCTCGGGTCCCGCGGCGGCCCAGGCTCCCAGCCGCGACCAGACCCTGGCGGCGATGAAGACCGCCACCCAGTTCATGGTCGAGAAGGTCGCCTACAACGGCGGCTACGTCTGGTCGTACACCGCCGACATGTCGCGCCGCTGGGGGGAGCTGGAGGCCAAGCCCACGATGATCTGGGTGCAGCCGCCGGGCACCGGGACCATGGGCCACCTGTTCCTCGACGCCTATCACGCGACGGGCGACGAGTATTACTACCGGGCCGCCGAGAAGGCCGGCGAGGCGCTGATCTGGGGCCAGCATCCGAGCGGCGGCTGGCACTATATGATCGACTTCGGCGGCGAGGCGTCGATGAAGGACTGGTACGCCACCTATGGCCAGAACGCCTGGCGGATGGAGGAATTCCAGCACTATTGGGGCAACGCCACGTTCGACGACGCCGGCACGTCGGAGGCCATGCAGTTCCTGCTGCGGCTGTATGTCGAGAAGCGCGATCCGAAGTGGCGGCCGGCCTTGGACAAGGCGCTGAACTTCGTGCTGGAGAGCCAGTATCCGATCGGCGGGTGGCCGCAGCGCTATCCGCTGAAGAACGAGTTCAGCCACCACGGCAAGCCGGACTACACCAGCTTCATCACGTTCAACGACGACGTGGCGGGCGAGAACATCAAGTTCCTGGTCATGGCCTATCAGGCGCTGGGCGACGCCCGGGCGCTGGAGGCGGTGGGGCGGGCGATGAACAGCTTTATCGTGACGCAACAGGGCCAGCCGCAGCCGGGCTGGGGCATGCAGTACACGGTGAACGACCTGAAGCCGGTGGGGGCGCGGACCTATGAGCCCGACGCCCTGACCACGCACACGACGGCCAACAACGTCACCCAGCTGATGAACTTCTACGAGCTGACCGGAGACACCAAGTTCCTGGCCCGCGTGCCCGAGGCGCTGGACTGGCTGGACAAGGTGAAGCTGGCCAAGCCGCGGCCGGACGGGCGGACGCACCCGACCTATATCGAGATCGGCACGGACCGGCCGATCTATGTCCACCGCCGGGGTTCGAACGTCGTCAACGGCGAATACTACTGGGACTATTCGGACCAGAAGACGCTGGCCCACTACGGCGCCTGGCGGAAGATCGACGTGGCGGGGATGCGGGCGCGCTATGCGCGGCTGACGGCGACCCGTCCGGCGGAGGCGTCGAAGGACTCGCCGCTGATGGCCAAGAGCCTCGTGCCGCTGCCGAAGTACTTCGCCACCCGCGACCTGGAGACCTCGGACCTGAACATCCGCGCTCAGAAGGGGGTGACGGCGGTGACGGGCGATGCGGTCGGCAAGCTGATCGGCGGGCTGAACGGCGAGGGCTACTGGCCGACGCCGCTGGTGGCGAGCAGCAATCCGTACACGGGGGCCACGCCGCCGGCGAAGGCGGACAAAGACTATTCGGTGACCCACGTGGGCGACGCCACCGACACCTCGCCGTACCCGAGCGACAAGCCGGCGCTCGGGATCTCGACGGGGACCTACATCCAGAACATGACGGCGCTGATCGACTATCTGGACCAGGCGCGCTGAGCCTCTAGGCTCGGGCGCGTACCGGAGATTCCAGATGCGCATTCGCCTGTTGCTTGCCGCCGTCGCTGCCCTCGCCGCCGGCGGGGCCGTGGCCCAGGTGGTGACCCACGATTTTCCGGTGCAGGCGATCATGGCGACGGGCGTGAACCCCGGCGCCCTGGCGTTCTGGGCCGGCGGCAACGATCCGCCCGAGGACGAGACCAAGGCCCAGGCCGACCTCCGCTGGGCCGAGGCGCTGAAGGGCGCCCAGACGCTGCAGGTGAAGGGCCGCGAGCTGATGGCCCATTCGCGGCCGGGCCGCTGGAACGAGTTCGCCCAGATGCTGGTGGACGGCGCTGTCGAGGGCGAGGCGGCAGCCAAGGCCCGGAACGCGGAGAAGGCCTTCGAGATCGGCGGCGGGGCGATCTACAACGCCTGCAACGGCTGCCATAAGACCTACATCCCGAGCCCGACGCGCCTGCCCTAGCTCTCCTCGATGTGCCCGCCGGACTCGCCCACCAGCGCGACCTCGGAAAAGTCGAGCTCCTCCTGGAGCATCAGGAAGGCGTCGGGGCCGACGTGCTGCTGGGTCCGC
Organism: Alphaproteobacteria bacterium; assembly: GCA_018821435.1. Taxonomy (GTDB): domain Bacteria; phylum Pseudomonadota; class Alphaproteobacteria; order Caulobacterales; family Caulobacteraceae; genus Phenylobacterium. Next base: position 94,124 of record JAHJME010000021.1, on the reverse strand, counting down.
AGCTCTTCCAGGCGCTCGCGCTGGCGGCGGATGGCCTGCAGGCCCAGGCGGCGCTTTTCCGGGAGGGCCGGGTCTTCGCTGGACAGCGCGGCGGCGCGCACGGTCTCGAAGCCGTAGCGCCAGTGATCGGCCGCCGGGCCGGTCTCGCCGTCCAGCGTGGTGAGCGCGGCAGAGGCCAGCACGACGCGGGTCTCGGCGAGTTCGGCGTCCAGGTCGTCGTGGCCATCCAGCTTCAGCAGGCGGACCAGCGGGGCAAGGGTCAGGCCCTGGAGCACCAGCGTCGCCAGGACCACGGCGAAGGCCGTGAGCACGATCAGGTCGCGCTCCGGGAACGAGGCGGGTAGCGCGAAGGCGGTGGCCAGGGTCACGAGGCCGCGCATGCCGCACCACCCGACCAGGATGCCTTGTTTGAACGTCGGCGGCGGCAGGTCGCCCCGGATGGCGGGGACCCAGTTCACCAGGCGATTGTAGATCAGCACCCAGACCATCCGCGTGGCGATCAGGCAGGCGATGACCGACACGGCGAAGATGGCCGCTTCGCGCAGGCGCTGGGGCTCCATGGCGCCGACGATGGCGCGGGCCTGGAAGCCCATCAGCAGGAAGGCCAGGACGTTCAGCAGGAAGACCGCGCTGGTCCAGACGGCGAAGCTGTGGATCCGCATGCGCGGCGCGGTGGTGAGGCCGGTGCTGCGGGCGATGGTCATGGCGAAGGCGACCAGGCAGAGCACCGGCGAGAGGCCCAGGCGCTCGGCGACGATCCAGACGCCGAAGCAGGTGACGAACTCCATCAGGTTGCCGCCCAGGGTGCCGGTGACGAACGGGATGATGTGCCGGAACAGCCGGGCGATCACGAAGCCCAGCAACAGGCCGCCGGGCGCGGCCAGGCCCAGGTGGACCGCCAGGCCGGTGTCGATCTCGCCGCGGGTGTGGATGGACACGGCGGCGCCGAAGAGCAGCAGCGCCGTGGCGTCGTTCAGCAGGCTTTCGCCCTTGAGCACGGTGACCGAGCGGCGGGGCATGCTGACGCTGCTGAGCACGGCGGTGGCCGCGGCGGCGTCGGGCGGGGCGACGATGGCCCCCAGCGCCAGGGCGGCATAGAGCGGCAGGCCGGCCATGGCGACGCCCAGCCAGGCCACGGTCCCGGCGCTGACCAGGACGGCGAGCACCGCCAGCGCGAACAGCGGCCGCCAGAAGCGCCGGAGCGCCTGGACCGGGAAGTCGAAGGCCGCGTCGACCAGCGCCGGGGCGATGAACAGCGCCAGGGCCATGTGCGGATCCAGGCTGATCGCGGGCGCGCCCGGAATGACCGCCAGGGCGACCCCGGCCACCGCCAGCATCGTCGGGTAGGGGATGGTCAGCCGACGCGAGATCTGCAGCAGCGCGATCGCGACGGCCAGCAGGACCAGCAGGCTTTCGAAGAAGCTCAAGGCGCGGCCCGGGGCAGGTTCGCGGCGATCCAGTCGGCGGCGGCGATGCCGCTCTGCCAGGCGCCGTGGGCGGTGGAATAGTCGTGCGCGGAACAGGCCTCGCCCGCGAAACAGAGGCGGGCGCTGGGCGGCGTGGCGAGGGCCGCGCGGGCGTCCGCATGGCCGGGCTCGGCGTGGCTGTAGGACCCGAGGATCGTCGGTTCCGCGCCCCAGCGGGTGACCCTGAGCGGCGTCAGGGCGCCGGCGAACCTGGCGCCCAGTAGTTCTCGTAGTTCCTGGCGGACGAAGTCGTAGGTGGCGGCCTCGCCCGCCGCCTCGAGATCGCGGGCCAGCCGGCCGCCGAGAAACGCCTCGATCACCGGGCGGCCGAAGGGGCGCAGGTAGTAGCTGCCGGTTCCTGCGCGATCGAGCTGGCCCAGGAGGTGGGATTCCGGCGGGACCGCGTCGGGCTCGGACAGGGCGAGGAAGACCTTGTTGTCCAGGCCCAGCGGCAGGCGCGCGGCGGCCTGCAGGTGGTCGTCCAGCGCCGGCGCGAAGCGGATGTCGCCGCGCGCCAGGATGTTGCTGGAGACCGAGACGATTGCGGCGTTGGCGTGGACGGTTCCGCGATCGGTCTCGACCGTGACGCCGTCGCCTTCGATCAGCGAGGTCACGCGGGCGTCCAGGGCCACAGGAAGCGCCGCGCCGAGATCGGCGAGGAAGGCGCCGTAGCCCGTCGGCAGCCGCCAGTTGGCCTCGCTGGCCGCGTCGTCGTAGGCGAGGAAGTCGCGGATCGAGAGCTGGTCCAGCTCCACGCCGTTCAGGAAGCCGCTGAGGCCGTCGAGGAACGGCCGCCACGGATCGTCGGGCGCCACCGCGTCGCCGGCCCGGTCGCTGGGCGGCGGCGCGTGGCGGAGACGTTCGCCCAGGCGCTCGTACGCCGCCCAGGCGGCGCTCTGGTCCCGTTTGGGAAAGTCGATGTCGTGGAGTTGCCGCCGCCAGGCGCCCTCGCTGCGGTCGAGCGGCCGGCCCTGGGCGTCGGCCAGGGCGGCGAGGGGATTGCGTTCGGCCGAGTGGAGCCAGCCGCAGCCGAGATCGAACGGCAGGCCCGCAAGGTCGACGGTGTCTGCGCGTCCACCCAGCCGGGGCAGGGCCTCGAGGACCAGCACCGAACGGCCAAGCGCGACGAGCCGCCGCGCCGCGGCGATCCCGGCCGCGCCGGCGCCGACGACGGCGACGTCGACATCTCCGCTCAGCGACGTGGATTGGGGCGAGGACACGCACCAACCTATAGCGGGCGCTACCGCGACCTCAACCAGCCCCGCCGGGTGGCCCAGGCCAGGAACAGGTCGGGCCAGGCGTGGGCGGGCTTGCCACGGGCCAGCCAGGCGTCAAACCTGTCCACAATGACACCGGTATCATTCGCGGTTTTGGTCCGTTAGACGTGGGTTTCATGTGGACCCGTCGAACCGTTCTGGCGTCCGGCGCCGCGCTCCTGGCGACCCCGGCCGCGGCCGCCGACTATGGCGAGGCGCTGGCGCGGGCCTGGGGTGGACCGGTCAGCGCCACGGCGGCGCACCGGGAGGCCCTGGCCGAGGTCCGGCGGCTGCGGGATCGGGCCGACCGGCTGTTGCACGGGCAGGGGCTGGAGCAGGGAACCGTCGCCGGCCGGATCGCCGCGCTCTTCGCCGATCCGCGCTTCCTCTATCCGGACGACGACGCCGGCCGCGACCAGGCGGTGGCGGCCATGAACGCCCGGCTGGCGGCATTGCGGCCACGGCTGGCGCGGGCGTTCGGCGACCTGGCGATCCCGGAGGCGCAGGTCCGGCGCATGTCGCCCGCCGACGCGGCGCGCGGGCGGGGCGGCTATCGCGACCCGGGGGTCTACTACGTCGATCTGAAGGCGATCGGCGAGCGGCCGGGGTGGACCCTGCCCAGCGTCGCCTTCCACGAGACCGTGCCCGGCCACGCCCTGCAGGCGGCGTTGCAGTCGGCGGACCCGGCCAAGCAACCGTACCTCGGCGTCTATTCCGAAGCCTGGGCGACCTATGCGGAGCAACTGGCGGCGGACCTCGGCGCCTATGCGGACGATCCGCCGGGCGAGCTGGGCTATCTGCACTGGCGGCTGTTCCGGATGGCGCGGATCGTCGCCGACACCGGGCAGGGCGCGCTGGGCTGGACCGCCGACCGGGCCGTTGCCGCCATGCGGGACATCCAGGGCCGGGCTGTCGCCTTCACGACCATCGAGGCCGATATCGCGCGCATGCGGCAGTCGCCGGGCGTCTACGCCGCGCAAGGGCTGGGCGCCCTGTCGATCTCGCGCCTCCGTCCGAGGCGTCCCGCGGCATGGCCGCAATTCCATGCCAGCATCCTGGCGGACGGGCCCTGGCCCTGCTCTATGCTGCCGCGACGTGTCGCCAAGGGCGTTTCTCGATGATGGACATGAAGGTCGCCAACGTTCCCGAAGCGGCCGCGGGCGAGGCGGTCCACTATCTCGAGGCGCTGCTCGAGGATGTGATCCGCTATCTGGACGGCGAGGATGCGGCGGCGCTGGTGAAGCGCGCCCGCGACGTGGCGCGGCAGGACGACGAGGAGGCGCTGGAGGCGCTGTTCTCGGCGCTCCGCCCCGACCAGGCGGTCTATCTGGCCCGCGCGTTCACCTGCGCCTCGATGCTGTCGAACCTGGGGGAGGATGTCGCCGGCCGCCGGCGGACGCTCGATGCGGAGATGGAGCCCGGCGAACTGCCCCGCACGCTGGTCGAGGCCGCCGAGCGCCTGGGTCCCAAGGCCGCCGGGCGGATCGTGCCGCGCATGGCCGTGGCTCCCGTCCTGACCGCGCATCCGACCGAGGTGCGCCGGCGCGCGGTGGTGGAACGCGAGGCCGAGATCGCGCGGCTGATGTCGCTGCGGACCCACCGCCTGCCGCCGCACGTGGAGAAGCGGCTGCGCGAGGACCTGTTCCGCGAGGTGGCGCTGCTGTGGAAGGCGCGGATGCACCGGCCCGAGCGGATCAGCCCGGCCGACGAGATCCGCAACTCGCTGGCCATCGTGCGGCGCTCGATCCTGCCGGCGCTGGCCGAGCTGTACGACGTCTGGAGCGAGCAGTTCGAGACGGCCACGCCGCTGACCCTGGGCTCGTGGCTGGGCGGCGACCGCGACGGCCATCCGGGCGTCAACGGCGACACCCTGCGCCTGGCCATGCGCTCGCAGGCGCGGCTGATCCTGAACCACTATTCCGACGAGGTGCGGGCGCTGTGGTTCGACATGGCGGTCAGCGCCGACCTGTCGCCAGCCAGCGCGGGGGTCGTGGCCCTGGCCAACGCCTCGCCCAACGCCGGAGCCGACGACGCCCATCGCCGGGACGAGCCCTATCGCATGGCGTTGCAGGAGATCTGGGACCGGCTGTCGGCCACCGCCAACCGGCTGGCCGGGGGCGCCTGGCCGACCAAGTCGCCGCCCTACGCGGCCGCCGCCGACTTCGTGAGCGACCTGGACACCATCCTGCAGTCGGTGCGCAAACACCTGGGCGAGCGGGTGGTCGGGTCGCGGCTGCGGACGCTGGTCGCCGTGGCGCGGGCCTGCGGCTTCCACCTGCTGTCCATCGACCTGCGGCAGAACGCCGACGTCCACGAGCGGATGATCCACGAGCTGTACGTCCGCGCGGGGGTCAACATCGACTACCTGGGCTCGGACGAGACCGAGCGGGTCAGGGTGCTGACCAAGGAACTGAGCCACGACCGGCCCCTGCGCTCGCCGTTCCTGGACTACAGCGAGGAGACGGCGCGGGAGCTGGGCACGCTGGATGCGGCCGCCGAGGTCGTGCGGCTGTACGGCGAGAAATCGCTGGGCGCCTACATCATCTCGAAGACCGCCACCCTGTCCGATGTCCTGGAGCCGCTGGTGCTGCTGAAGCAGGCCGGCCTGGTGCAAGGCGGCGACAAGGGCCGCACCGCGATCCGCATCGCGCCGCTGCTGGAGACCATCGGCGACCTGGAGCACGGCCCGGTGCTGCTGAAGGAATGGCTGGCGCTGGGCCTGCCGCCCGAGATGTTCGGCGAGCCCAGGTGGCGCGAGGTGATGCTGGGCTATTCCGACAGCAACAAGGACGGCGGCTATGTCGCCTCGCGCTACAATGTGACCAAGGCGGCCGCCGTGCTGGCGCGGCAGGCGCGGACCCAGGGCGTCGACCTCTGGTACTTCCACGGCCGCGGCGGGTCCGTGGGGCGCGGCGGCGGCCCGGCGGCGCAGGCGGTGATGGCCCAGCCGGCAGGGACGGTGAAGGGGCGACTGCGGCTGACCGAGCAGGGCGAGATGATCTCGCGGCGCTTCGGCGACCAGCCCACGGCGCGACGCAACCTGGACAGCCTGGCCGCCGCCGTGGCCATGGCCAGCGCGCGCACCGACGACGGCGAGGCGGGCTCGGCGATGCTGGAGAGGCTGAGCCAGGCCTCGTTCGAGGCCTATCGCGATCTGGTCTACGACACGGCGGGCTTCGAGGACTTCTTCTGGGCGGTGACGCCGATCGCCGAGATCGTGGGCTTGAACATCGGCAGCCGCCCGGCGTCGCGCACCGCCAGCCGGCGGATCGAGGACCTACGGGCGATCCCGTGGGTGTTCTCCTGGTCCCAGGCGCGCTTCATGCTGCCGGCCTGGTACGGCTTCGCGGGCGGCGCGGCCAAGGCGGGGCTGTCGGCGGACGACCTGAGGTCCATGGTCGACGACAACCTGTTCGCCTCGATGATCTCCAATATGGAGGTGGCGCTGGCCCAGTCGGACATGGCGATCGCGGCGAAGTACGCGGCGTTGCATCCCGGCGCGGCGGCCAGGGCGATCTTCGGCCGCATCCAGGCCGAGCACGCGGCGGCCTGCGACCTGGTGCTGGCGATTCGGGGCGGGACCAGCCTGTTGGACAACCACCCGCAGATGGCCGAGTCCGTCGCCCTGGCCGCCGAGGTGGTGGACCCGCTGAACCACCTGCAGCTGGAGCTGTTGTCGCGGCGGCGGGCCGGGGACGACGATCCGCAGCTCAAGCTGGCGATCCAGCTCACCGTGGCCGGTGTGGCCTCCGGCCTTCGGAACACCGGCTGATCGCCACACGGCCGCCGCGATGCTAGGCGAACCAGCGACATGCGAACGTTTGCCCTTGCCCTGCTGCTGACCCTGCCCGCCGTGGCGGCCCATGCCGACCCTGTGCAGGAGGCGCGCTCGGCGACGGGCGCCTGCCTGTCGGCGGTGATCGACGGCGCTCCGGTCGAGGATATCGACGGCGACGATGTTGTGATCCGGCGCGGCAAGGATCCCGTGAGCTGCACGGTTCGGGTCAACGCCGGCGAGCCGGTGGTGTTGCAGGACGCGGTGCGGGCGGCGATCAAGCGGCGGGCCGAACTGTTCGTGCCGGCGAAGACCAGGTGGGACGCGGGCGACTGGGCGTTCCGCGAGACCTTCTGCAACATTCCCGGCCGTCGCTCGCTGGCGGTGTTCATCAGCACGAACAAGCCGGGCTACCAGCCGGTGCTGACCGCCACGGTGTTCGAGGTTCCCAAGCGCGACGAGCGCTGCGATCGGGACCTCGGCCTGCAGAAGGTGGCGGCGAACGACCCGGCCGTCGCCCCCGAGGCTGCGCCGGTCGTCGCCGCCAAGCCTGAAGCGGCGATCGCCGAGCTCTCGCCGACGCCGCCCACGCCAAAGAAGAAGGGGTGGCGCGACCGCATCCCTGACTTCGGCCTCGGCAAGAAGGACTAGGATCCGTCGTCCTTCTCCCCCTGTGGGAGAAGGTGTCGGCGTAGCCGACGGATGAGGGGTTGTCGGGCGCCTTCAACCGCAACGGCAGCTGCGGCGCGCTCAGCGGCGGATCAGGGAGCGCGACCCCTCATCCGACTTGCTTCGCAAGCCACCTTCTCCCGCAAGGGGAGAAGGGCGCCGTTGGCCGCCCTACTTCTTTGCCGCGTCGCGGTCGGCTTGCCGGCCGCCGGCGAGGATGTTGGCGAGCGCGTAGTTGCCTTCGTGGCAGGCATATTCGAACACGCGGGCGGCGCTGGCGTGGAACGCCGTCTCGGCGCGCCAGGCCTGGGTGTAGGCGCCGGGGTCGTCGACCTCGTAGCTGTAGAGGATCTCGTCCGGCCCGGTCCGCGCGAAGCGCTCGACGATCTTCGCGCTTGTGGTGAGCATGATCCATTCGCCGGCGTTCCAGCGCCAGTGGTCGCTGGGGTTCAGGTTGGTCGTCTCGACCACCAGGGTGTCGCCCTCCCACCAGCCGACGGGATCGCCCATCCAGGGTCGGACGGACGCCGGCAGGTGGCGACGGTCGCCCATCCGGACGATGCGGACCTCGTGGTTCTGCTCGCCGGCCAGCACGACATGATCGCGGGTCTGGACGATCTGGATGTGGTCGCGGTTCAGGATCGGCGCGGCGACCCCGCCGCCGCCGCCCAGGATGCAGCGTTCGTCGAAGGGGCGGCCCTCCGGGTCGTCGTAGACCAGCTCGTTATCGAGCGCCTTCTCGGCGGCCGCCTTGGCGGCGGGGGTGTAGGGCAGGCGGCCATCGGGCGTGCTGACGATCTGGGAGGTGCGGATCTCGCCGCGCACGCGGGCCAGGCCGCGCGGCTTGTCCAGCCGGTCGTCATCCTCCACGCCGTCTTCCGGTGGGGCGGGCGCATTGGGGTCCACGTCGGCGATCACCTTGGCGTAGCGTTCCAGCCGCTTGGCCTCGTAGGCCGCCGCTTCGTCAGGCGTGGCGACCAGCGCCTTGAACGCCTTGGGTCGCTGCAGGATGGTCATGGAGTCGGTGTCCCACAGACCTTGCAGGTCGGGCGCGCCAAGGGCGGTTCGCGGCGGCTTGTAGGCCTGGGCCTGGGCGCTGGCGGCGGACAGCACGCCAAGGATCAGAACGCTCGCCAGCATCCGTCGCCGTCCGCGCATCAAGACAAACCCCTCATGTTCATCCCACGCCTCGCGCGCCGATGCGGCGTCGTCAACGGCGGCGCGTGCGTCATCGGCAATTCATCGGCAAACCATCGGCTCGCGGGCATGTCGCGACCTGGCGGCGGTTTGTAGACCCACGTTCGCGGACCCGCCGCGCGGGTCGATAGGAGCTTCTATATGTCCAAGACAACCCTGGCCGCCTGCGCGGCGATCGCCCTGACACTGGCGGCGTGCAGCAAGCCGGCCGAGCCGGCCAAGCCCGCCGTCGACCTCGCCAAGATCGAGGCGGACGTGAAGGCCGACATGTTCGCGGTCGTCGATGCGGTGAACGCCCGGGACGCCGAGAAGGCGGTGTCGCACGACGCCCCCAACTTCGTCGGCATGTTCCACGGCGGCCCGAACACCAATGGCCCCGCCGAAGAACTGGCCCTGACCAAGCAGCAGCTCAACGACCCCAACGTGAAGCTGGAGGTGTCGAATCCAGTGGTGGACGTGGCCGCCTCGGGCGACATGGCGGTGTGGCGCAGCGGCTATGCGTTCACCTTCACCGATCCGAAGACCAAGGCGGCCGTGGTCGAGAACGGCAACTGGGTGACGGTCTACCGGGTGCAGCCCGACGGCGCCTGGAAGCAGAGCCTGGCCGTGGTGTCGGACACCGGCCCGGCCAAGCCGGCTGCGCCAGCCACCTAGGCGTTGCGGGCCATCAGGCCGCCATCCACCGGGATCGTGGTTCCGGTGATGTAGGAAGCAGCCGGCAGGCACAGGCTGAGCGTCATGTGGGCGACCTCCTCCGGTCGCCCATAGCGGCGCAGCGCCGTGCGGCGGCGCGCGTAGGTCTGCTTGTCCTCGTCGGGGACATTCTCGGTCATGCCGGTGAGGATCGGGCCGGGGCAGATGCAGTTGACGGTGACGCCCTCGGGACCCAGCTCGACGGCCAGCGCGCGGGTCAGGCCGGTGACGGCGGCCTTGGCGGCGGCGTAGGGGCTGTCGCGGCTGGTGGCGCCCAACGCTTCGGTCGAGGCGATGTTGACGATGCGCGGCGAGGCCGACTTGCGCAGATGGGGCAGGGCGGCGCGGATCAGCCGCTGCTGGGCGGTGACCAGGATCGAGAAGGCCCGGGTCCAGACGACGTCGTAGGGATCGGCGTCGATCGGGCAGAAGGCCGAGATGCCGGCGTTGTTGACCAGGGCGTCCAGGCCGCCGAACCGCGCCGCCACGGCGTCGGTCACGGTCTTGATCGCCTCGGGGTCGGCGACGTCCAGCGCCCAGGCCTCGGCGCTGTAGCCGCGGTGGACCAGGTCGTCGGCGACCTCGCGGACGCTCTCGAAGGCGATGTCGGTGCAGGCGACGTGGGCGCCCTCGGCGGCGAACACCTCGGCGGTGGCGCGGCCCATGCCGCTGGCGGCGCCGGTGATGAGGACGGTGAGGCCCGCGACGGATCGGCTGTTGGCGGTCATGTGGTCATCGTCCCTGGAATGTGGGGTCGCGCTTCTCCAGGAAGCTGGCGACCCCCTCGCGGTGGTCCTCGGTCTGCATCAGCAGGCGGATCTTCTCGATGGCCCAGGCGCCGATCTCGCGCGGATCGCCATAGGCATAGCGGCTGAGACCGGCCTTCAGGTGGCGCACGGCCAGCGGCGGATTGGCGGCGATGCGGGCGGCCATGGCGCGGGCCTGGGGCATGAGGTCGTCGTGGGCGGTGACCTGGGTGACGAGGCCGATCCGCAGGGCCTCGGCGGCGTCGAAGATGTCGCCGGTGAACAGCAGCTCGGCGGCCTTGGCCGGACCGACGATGGCGGGCAGGCGGTAGAAGCCGCCGACGTCGCAGACCAGGCCGCGCTTGACGAACAGCTCGCCGAACCTGGCCTTCTCCGAGGCGATGCGGATGTCGGCGAAAAGGGCCAGCTCCATGCCCCAGCCGACGGCGGCGCCGTTGATGGCGGCGATCACCGGCTTGTCGCACTCCAACGCCGCGATGGCGGCCGGCGTCGCTTGATAGGTGACAGGGAGGCTGCGTTTCGAGACCGGCTTGGGTCCGGCCATGATCTCGCCGACGTCGTCGCCGGAGCAAAAGGCGGGGTCGGCGCCGGTGACGATGACGCAGCGCACCTCGTCGTCGGCGGCGCTCAGGCGCAGGGCCTGCTCCAGCTCATCGTAAGCCGCATAGTTGAGGGCGTTTCGCCGGTGCGGCCGGTCCAGCACGACGGTGGCGACGTGAGCCTCAAGCGTGCATCGGACGTGTTCGAAGCCGGCGCTCTTCTCGGTCAGCGAGACCATGGGCGCTCCTCCCTTTTCCGTATGCTTGCACGCTTGGAAGTCCGGTCAACGGTGACGCACGGTCAGACTTGCCAGCGGGGAAACGGAGGCGAACATGCGCCCCAACAAGAGACGAGGGAACGCATGCCGGAATTCCGCACCATCGACACCGGACGCGCCAAGCTGCGCGCCGCCGTGGAGGGCGAGGGGCCGCTGGTGATCATGGTCCACGGCTTCCCCGAGAGCTGGTACTCGTGGCGTCACCAGATCGGGCCGGTGGCGAAGGCGGGCTACCAGGTCGTGGCCCTGGACGTGCGCGGCTACGGGGGTTCCGACAAGCCCAAGGACGTGGCGGCCTATTCCATGCAGGAGCTGACCGGCGACGTGGCCGGGGTCGCCGAGGGGCTGGCGCCGGGGGGCAAAGCGATCCTGATGGGGCACGACTGGGGCGCGCCGATCGTCTGGAACACCGCGCTGACCCGGCCGGACGTGATCTCGGCGGTGGCGGGTCTTTCGGTGCCGTACACCGGCGTGCCGCACCGGCCGTTCACGGAGATCTTCACCGAGCTGTTCACCAGCAAGGGCCACTTCTTCTACCAGGCCTGGTTCCAGGACGTCGGGCCCCCGGAGGCCGAGGCCGAGGGTGACGTCCGCGATTTCCTGCGCAAGTTCTACTACGGTATCGCCGGCGAGGCGCCGGACGGGTCCTGGCCGGTGAAGAAACACGGCGCGAGCATGCTGGAGGGCATGGTCGATCCCGAGGTGTTCCCCGCCTGGCTGACGCCTGAGGACCTCGACTACTACGTGGCCGAGTTCGAGGGCTCCGGCTTCTTCGGGCCGATCAGCCGCTACCGGAACCACGAACGCGACTTCGAATGGCTGCAGGCGTTCAAGGACCGCAAGATCGAACAGCCCAGCCTGCTGATCGGCGGCGACCGCGATCCGGCGTTCAACGGCTTCGGCCGCATCCCCGATCCGGCGGCGCTGATGCGGGGGCACGTCACCGACCTGCGCAGCGCGCACATCCTGCCCGGCGTCGGGCACTGGACCCAGCAGGAGCGGCCCGCCGAGGTCACCGCCATCCTGCTCGACTGGCTGAAGGGGCTCTGAGCATGGCCGATCTCGAACTGCGTCAGGACGGCGACGTCGTCTGGGCGACCATGAACCGGCCCGAACGGCTGAATGCGCTCAGCCGCAACCTGGTGACCGAACTGCGGGAGTTCTTCGTCGGCCTCTACTGGCGTCGCGACGTGCGCGTGGTGGTGCTGCAGGGGGCGGGCAAGGCGTTCTGCGCCGGGCTGGACCTGAAGGAGCGGGGCGACCCGCAAGGCCAGCGCTCCATCGGCGCGGGGCTGACGCGCCAGCGGGAGATCAGCGAGATCGTCATCGCCATGCGGCGCTGTCCCCAGCCCATCATCGCCTGCGTGAATGGCGCAGCGGCCGGGGGTGGTTTCGCCCTGGCGCTGGCGTCCGACGTGCGGATCGCGACGCCGGATGTGCGAATGAACGCCGCCTTCATCCGCATCGGCCTGTCGGCTTGCGATATCGGGGTGAGCTACTTCCTGCCGCGCATGGTCGGCTCGTCCGTGGCGGCCGAGTATATGCTGACAGGCCGGTTCATCACCGCCGAGCGGGCCTATCAGCTCGGGCTGGTCAGCCGGGTGGTCGAGCAGGACCAGATGGCCGGCGAGGCCCAGGGCTTCGTCGACGACATGCTGCACGCCACGCCGCTGGGCCTGCGTCTGACCAAGGAGGCGCTGAACCACGCCATCGACGCCCAGGGGCTGGAAGCCGCCATCGCCATGGAGGACCGCAACCAGATCCTGGCCAGCTCGGACGGCGACTTCCAGGAGGGCGTTCAGGCGTTCCTCGAGAAGCGCAAACCGAATTATGCGCGGCGGGACGGTTGAGGATGATCGAGCTTTGGCACTGCCCTGACGCGCGCTCGTTCCGGCCCTTGTGGGCGCTGGAGGAACTTGGCCTCCCGTACGAGCTGCATCTGCTGCCGTTCCCGCCTCGGGTTCGGGAGCCGGCGTACCTGCAGATCAATCCGCTGGGGACCATCCCGGCGATGAAGGACGGCCCGACCTTCATGACCGAGAGCGCGGGAATCGTGCAGTACCTGGTCACCCGCTACGGCCCCAACGATCTGGCCGTGCCGGTGGACGATCCGGCCTATGGGGCGTGGGTGAACTGGCTGCATTTCGGGGAGGCGACGCTGACGTTTCCGCAGACCCTGGTGCTGCGCTACCGGCAGTTCGAGCCGGGCAAGGCCGAGGTGGTCGCCGACGACTACGCCAAGTGGTTCCTGAGCCGGCTGCGCCATGTGGACCGGGCGCTGGCGCAGGGCGACTGGTTGTGCGCCGGCCGGTTCACGGCGGCTGATATTTCAGTGGGTTATGCGCTGCTGCTCGCGCACCAACTCAAGCTGGACGAGACATTCTCGCCGGCGATCAAGGCCTATTGGCAGCGGCTCAAAGTGCGACCCGCGTTCGTGGCCGCAAAGGTCGCTCAGAAGATGGATTTGGCGGAGGCGCTATCGTCATGATCACGGTCTACGAACACCCGCTCTCGCCCTATGCCCAGAAGGTCAAGATCGCGCTGCGCGAGAAGGGCCTGGCGTTCGAGGTCCAGCAGCCCGGCGGCATGGGGCCGGGCGGCGCCGCGGCCGACTTCCTGGCGTTCAGCCCGCGCGCCGAGGTGCCGGCGCTGATCGACGGCGAGGTCCGCGTCTTCGATTCGACGATCATCCTGGAGTACCTGGACGACGCCTATCCCGACCGGCCGATGCGCCCGGCGCGGCCCGCCGAGCGGGCGCGGGTGCGGATGCTGGAAGAGGTGATGGACACCCACTTCGAGGCGATAAATTGGGGCCTCTCGGAGATCCGCTGGTTCGGCCGCGCCAAGGGCGAGCAGGCCGAGGCGCTGACGGCCGCCGCGCGCCAGCAGACGGAGGGGTTCTACGCCTGGCTGGAGACGCAGTTGGGCGACCGCGATTGGTTCAACGGCGAGAGCTTCGGCTGGGGCGATCTCAGCGTCGCCCCCTATCTGAACGGCTCCATCGGCCACGGCCATCCGCCGCCGGAGGGCTCGCGGCTGGCGGCCTGGCTGGCGCGGGCGAACACGCGGCCCTCGGTGGCCAAGACGACCGAGGAATCCATGACCGCGGCCCGCGCCTCGGCCATGCCCAACGTCGCCGAGCTGGTGGAGAAGGGCCTGTTCAAACGCGAGTATCGCGACCACCGGCTGGAATGGATGATCAAGTCCGGCGGGGTCGACGTGGTGCTGAAGGGCCTGGAGCGCGACAACATCCGCTTCGCGCCGGGGTTTGGCTAAGGCGCGGGAACCTTCTCCCACGGTGGAGGTTAGGGCCGCATGTCCATTCTGATCCTGATCCTGGTCGTCGTCGTCCTTCTGTCCCTGGCGCTCTACGCCATCCAGAAGATGCCCATCCCGTCGCCCCTCAACTGGATCCTCCAGGTGGTGGCCATCGTGATCGCCATCGTCGTGATCGGGCAGCGCGCCGGCCTGTTCTAGCCGCCAGCGAGCAATGTCGCCGCGCGCGACACCGCTCGCCTCCCGACGCCTTGCCAACCCCGCCGATTTGCCTGATCACGCCAAGGGTTTGCGGGCATAGGGCGGGCGATGAAGCGGTTGTTGGTGCTGTTGGGCGTGGGCTTGGCCGCCCTGGTGGTGTCGTCCGCCGCTGTCGCCGATCCCGTGACCCAGACCAAGGCGCCCTTCAAGGATGCGTTCCGCCAGCTCGAGGGCGAGGAATGGCCGACGCCGAACGACTATCGTTCGGCCAGCGGCGCGCCCGGTTATCGCTACTGGCAGCAGAAGGTCGACTACAAGATCCAGGCGCGCCTGGACGAGCCGACCAGGACGGTCACCGGCAAGGCGACGATCACCTACAAGAACAACTCGCCTGACCGCCTGACCTATCTGTGGCTTCTGCTCGACCAGAACGTCTTCAAGCGCGACAGCATCGCCGAGCGGACCGCCACGGTGGGCTCGGGGAGTGAGATCAGCCTGGCCGCGCTCCGCCGCGTGCAGCGGTACAAGGACTGGGAAGGCGGCTTTCGCCTGATCTCGGTGACGGACGCGGGCGGCCGCAAGATTCCCCATACGGTGGTCGACAGCCTTATGCGCGTGGACCTGGCCCAGACCCTGGCGTCCGGCGGGACGACGACCCTGGTGGTCGAGTGGTCGTATCCGATGATCGAGAACAAGGTCATCGGCGGGCGCGACGGCTACGAGTGCTTCACCAAGCCCGGCGAGGACGGCAACTGCACCTTCCTGGGCGCGCAGTGGTTCCCCAGGCTGGCGCGCTACACGGACTACGAAGGCTGGCACAACAAGGCCTTCCTGGGATCGGGCGAGTTCACGCTGGAATTCGGCGACTACGAGGTCGCACTGACCGTTCCGAACGACCACGTGGTCGCCTCGACCGGCGACCTGACCAACCCAGGCGCGGTCCTGACCGTCGCCCAGCGCCAGCGCCTGGAGCAGGCGCGGACGTCCAAAGAGCCTGTCTATATCGTCACGCCTCCAGAGGCCCTGGCCGCGGAAGGCCGCAAGCCCACGGGTGAGAAGACCTGGGTGTTCCGCGCCAGCAACGTGCGCGACTTCGCCTGGGCCTCGAGCCGCAAGTTCGTCTGGGACGCGCTGGGCGTGAAGCAGGACAGCGCCGAGCAACCGCTGGTGATGGCCATGAGCTTCTACCCCAAGGAGGCGCGGCCGCTCTGGGACGCCTGGTCGACCAAGGCCATCGCCCACACGCTGCACACCTACAACGACTTCGCCTTCCCCTATCCGTACCCGAAAGCCCAATCGATCAACGGCATCACGGGCGGGATGGAATATCCGATGATGACCTTCAACGGGCCGCGCCCGACGAAGGACCCGAAGACCGGCGACCTGACCTATTCCGAGCGGACCAAGGCCGGGCTGATCGGCGTGGTGATCCACGAGATCGGACACACCTACTTCCCGATGGTCGTGAACAGCGACGAGCGCCAGTGGACCTGGATGGACGAGGGGCTGAACAGCTTCCTGCAGTTCCAGGCCGAGAAGCGCTGGTCCAAGGACTTCCCAAGCCGCCGCGGCGAGCCCAAGGACGTCGTCGAGTACATGGTCAGCCAGAACCAGGTTCCGGTGATGACCCAATCGGACTCGCTGCTGCAGTTCGGATCGAACAGCTATCACAAGCCGGCGGTGGCCCTGGTGATCCTGCGCGAGACGGTCCTGGGTCGCGACCTGTTCGACAAGGCGTTCAAGGACTACGCCACGCGCTGGCGGTTCAAGGGGCCGACCCCTTACGACTTCTTCCGCACCATGGAGGAGAGCAGCGGCGTCGACCTCGACTGGTTCTGGCGCGGCTGGTTCTATTCCACCGACCATGTGGACATCGCCCTGGAGGGTGTGACCGCGGGCCGCCTGGAGCCGGCGGACGCCGACGCCGCGGGCAAGATGCGCCGCGAGAAGACTGCCGCCGAGCCGCCCAGCCTGACCGCCAGCCGCAATACCGCGACCACGGTCGTCGAGCGCGACCCCGCCGTCCGCGACTACTATGAGACCATCAACCGAGACGACGCCACGGAAGCCCAGCGCAAGAAGGCCAAGACCGCCAACGAAGACCTGACGCCCGAGGAACGCGTGGCGCGGAACCAGACGGACACCTTCTACCGCTTCAAGTTCCGCAACCTAGGCGGCCTGGTGATGCCGGTGATCCTCAAGATGGACTTTGCCGACGGCAGCACCGAGACGATCCGCATCCCAGCCGAGATCTGGCGCAAGAATGCCGAGCAGGTCACGTGGCAATATGTAAGCGCGAAGACGCTGAAGCGCGCCGAACTGGATCCGCTTTGGGAGACCGCCGACGCGGATCGGGACAACAATATCTATGAAGGCGCGGGCGTCCCGCGCGTGCTCAAGCTGGCGAAGCCCGACGACGAGAGTGAGAGCAAGCTGAAGGACAACGACCTGAAGGTCATGCCCGACAGCCTGCAGACCTATCCGGCGACACCGAAGCCGATCGGTCCGGGCCCCAAGTGAGGCGGGCGATAGCGCTGGCCCTGGCCGGACTGGCCCTGGCGGGGCCGGCCTGGGCGCACCGAGGACACGCCTCGCTGAGCGTGGTGGAGATCGACGCGGCCACCGGAGCCGTGACGATCACCCACCGGCTGGCCGCCCACGACGTCGAGCCGGCGCTGGCCGGCATCGCGCCCAACGCACAGCCCAGCGTCGACGACCCGGACGCCTTGCGCGCGCTGGAGGCCTACGCCGGTCGCGCCTTCAAGCTGTGGGACGCCGAGGGCAAGCCGGTCGCCCTGGTCCACAAGCGCACCGACCTGGACGGCGACGACGTCGAGATGACCTACACGGCCCGGCTACCGGCGGGCGCTGCGGCGGTGACCGTGGATTCCGACCTGTTCGAAGGCGCCTGGGCTGACCAGGAGAACCAAGTGAACGTGCGACGGAACAAGGTGACGAAGACGGTGGTCTTCCGGCCGGGCGATGCGCCGCAGCGCGTCGGGTTCGACTAAGCCAGCAGCGCCTCGGCCACGAGCTCGGGATGCGAGGCGTGGATCATCCGGCCGGCGTCGGCGCGGCGGATCGCGTGGTGGCCCGGCAGAGCGGCGTCCCAGACGGCGTCGGCGTCGCCCGGGCGATACAGCACGTCCTGCTCGCCGATCAGCCGAACCCACGCCGAGGCGTCGGGAAGGGTCGGCGGGACCCAGGTCAGGTAGCCCCGCTGCTCGTGGACGAAGCCCCAGGTGGAGCGTAGCGCCGCCAACCGGCCGGACTCCACATAGTCGTCCACCACCGTCTGGTCGCGCAGCAGGGCGACGTCGGCCGGGCTGCTGCTCAGGGACCTGCGCAACAGGCGCTCCAGGGTGCGCGGGCTTAGCCGGCGCGCGAGGAACCGGGCCACGACGTCGATCATGTGCGGCTGGCGGACGAACAGCCACTTGGCCCCGTTCATGTAGCCGTCCCAGCGGCTGTCCACGGCATAGGGCGTGAAGGGGTTGATCAGCACCGCGCGCTCCAGGCGCTCCGGATGCTTCAGGCCGAACGCCAGGGCGACGTCTTCCCCGCCGCGGCAGGCCAGGCGGACCTTCTTCAGGCCGAAGGCGTCCATGACGTCGATGACGTCGGACAGGGCGGTCCCGGCCTCGTCGCGTTCCGGCGGATCCGTCAGGCCGAAGCCCGGACGCTCGATGGCGATGGGGCGCAGGCCGCGCGCCTGGAGCGCCGCGACCAGGCGGCGGTCCAGCAGGCTGCCGGTGGCGGCGCTGTGGAACAGCAGGACGGGCTGGCCGCTGGCGGGGCCGAAGTCGGACAGGGCGATGCGGCCGGTCTGGCCCCGGCGGTTCACGAATCGCAAGGGCCGCTGCGCGCTCCATGACGATCCCAGCGCCAGGTTGCGGTTGCCGGCCACGCCGAGCAGCACGGCGGCCTCGGTGGTCAGGCGGGCGAGATCGGTTGAGCTGCGCAAGCCGAACCGGTCGAAGAGCGCGGCGAGTTCGTCCTTGATGGCGTGTTCGCTGATCTTCAGCGTCGCGGCGGCTTCCAGGCGGGTCAGGCCCAGGGCCAGCAGGACACAGGCGCCGGCCGAGCGGTCGGTCAGCCCCAGGGCGTCGCGCAGCAGCGGCGCCTGGGCGAACTGCAGGTCGCCGCCGCCGACGGCCGCGTGCAGCAGGCGCACCAGGTCGGCCTGGCGCTGGGCGTTGGCCTTGCGCAGCGCCAGCTTCAGCGCCTTGCGGGCGGTCTCGTAGCCCGTGCCGGCCAGGCGCGCGCCTTCCTTGAGGTCGCCGGCCGAGATCAAACCACGGACGGTCTTCGCCTCGACCGGGGTCAGCCGCCAGCTACCCAGCGCCCGCTCGGCCAGGTCGCGCTCCTCGAAGGGGCGGTAGGCGAGGGCCAGGACCGCGCCGCCCTTGCGCAGGGCCTCGCGCATCTCGGGCGGCAGGCTCCAGCCCTCGGCGTCCGAGACCCGGCCCAGCAGCAGGACGGTGGTGGAGCCGTCGCGGGCAGCGACGGGCGTCAGCGTCCGGCCGCCGCGCAGCCAGGCGCGCACCGCGTCGCCCACCTCGTCGGGATCGAACCAGCGCTCGAAGCGCGCGTCGGTGGTGCGCACGGCCCCCTGCGCATCGAACACCGCCGCCGCCAGGGCGCCGGCCGGCAGGGTGACGGGCGCGCCGCCGCCGCGTTCATCGCCTGGATGGATCGCATCGCCGATCGACCGCAGGATCTCGGCGGCCTCATCGTCGACGTTTGCGGGCTGAATCGCGGCGCGTGGCATAACGCCGTGATTGAACCGGGTGGGGAGGGCGCCTTCAAGCGACATCCCCCGTCACGTGCATGTCGCGGGCCAAGACGGCGCGACAGGGCCGGAATCGTCCTAGAACGTCCAGACCACGCCGGGATCCCAGCATGAAGCGGCTCGTCTTCGACCTCGACGGCACCCTGGCCCTCGACGAGCCGGACCGGTCCTATGCCGACCGGCGGCCCAACACCGCGCTGGTGGCGCGGCTGCGGGAATATCGGGCGCTGGGGTTCGAGATCGTCATCTGCTCGGCGCGCAACATGCGCACGCACCAGAATTCCATCGGCAAGATCAACGCCCTGACGCTACCGGTCATCATCGACTGGCTGGCTGCGCACGACATCCCCTACGACGAGATCCACGTGGGCAAGCCGTGGTGCGGGACCGAGGGCTTCTACATCGACGACAAGGCCATCCGGCCCAGCGAGTTCGTGGCGATGAGCCTGGACCAGATCCGCGCGCTGCTGGCGGCGGAGGCCTGAGGCGTTGGAGCCGCTCAGGCTGATCATGTCGGGGGCGGTGGTGGGCCAGGAACTGGCCGCCGAGTTCGGACCGCTGCCGCCGTCGTTCCTACCGGTGGGTACGCGCCGGCTGTATGAGCTGCAGCTGGAGGCGCTGGCGGGCGCCGGCGGCCTGCACATGGTGCTGCCGGAGACGTATCCGGTTCCCGAGCACGATGCGCGGCGGCTGGCCGAGCTGGGCGTCGAGATCCTGCCGATCCCCGAG
Source organism: Alphaproteobacteria bacterium (assembly GCA_018821435.1). GTDB lineage: Bacteria > Pseudomonadota > Alphaproteobacteria > Caulobacterales > Caulobacteraceae > Phenylobacterium. Next base: position 74,486 of record JAHJME010000021.1, on the reverse strand, counting down.
GGCCTGCGCCTGGGCGAGGCGGTGGTCTATGCGATCAATTCGCTGGGGACGGGCGAGCGGCCGGTCCACATCCTGCACGGCGACACCCTGATCGGCGCGCCGCCCGTGGACCGGTCGGACGTGATCGTCGGCGGGCCGCGCGCCAACGAATATGCGTGGGCCGAGATGCGGCTGGAGGCGGGCCGGGTGATCAGCCTCGAGACCTCGACGGCGGGTGAGGACGGGCACGAGGGCTGGCCGATCGCGGCGGGCTATTTCAGCTTCGGCTCGTCGCTGGACCTGCTGCGCTCGGTGACCCGGATGCGGGGCGACTTCATCGCCGGCGTGAACCACTACCTGGGCGGCCATCCGGTGGAGATCGTCGCGGCCGGCCAGTGGCTGGACTTCGGCCACCTGCAGACGTTCTTCCGCTCGCGGCTGGCGGTGACGACGGCCCGGGCGTTCAACACGGTGCGCATCGACGGACTGACGGCGCGCAAGACCAGCGAGGACCGGGCCAAGATCCGCGCCGAGGCCCACTGGCTGAACGCCATCCCCGCGCCCGTGCAGATCCATACCGCGCGGCTGCTGGCCCATGGGGTCGACGGCGGCAAGGCGTTCTACGAGACCGAGTACGAGTATCTGCCGGTGGTGTCGGAGCTGTTCGTCCACGGGCTGTTGGGGCGAGCGTCGTGGATGCGGGTCCTGGGGGCCTGCGAGGCGCTGCTGGCCGCCTGCGCGGCCGACAAGGGCGAGGGGTCTGCGGACGCGGCGCTGCGGACGCTCAGCGTGGACAAGACGCTGGCCCGACTGGAGCGGCATGCGCGGGAGACCGGGTTCGACGTCACCCGCCCGCTAAGCTTCGCCGGCCGTCCGACCCCGTCGCTGGCGTCCATCGCCGAGCGGCTGGCGGGGATGCTGGACCTGAAATCGGGGCGGCGCGAGAGCGTGATGCACGGCGACCTGTGCTTCTCGAACCTGCTGTACGACAGCCGGGTGCGGCGCATCCGGGCGCTGGATCCGCGCGGCCTGGTCGGCGAGCGGCCGGGCATCTACGGCGACCTGCGCTACGACCTGGCCAAGCTGGCCCACTCCATTGTCGGCCGCTACGACCAGATCGTCGCCGGGCGATATGTGGCGAGCGAGCACGACGGCGACTTCACCCTGGCGTTCGAGCCGATCGCCGCCCAGCCGTGGCTGGAGGCGGGCCTGGGCGAGATGTCTGTGGACGGGGTGGCGGCGCTGTCGCCCACCGTGCGGGCGGCGATGACTGGCCTGTTCCTGTCGATGATCCCGCTGCACGCCGACCGGCCGGACCGGCAGCGGGCGTTCATCGCCAATGCGCTGCGGCTGTTCCTGGAGCTGGACGCCGGATGATCGTCATCCCGATGGCGGGGCGCTCGCAGCGGTTCCTGAACGCGGGCTATGGCCGGCCCAAGCACATGCTGCCGCTTCAGGGCCGCAGCGTGTTCGCCCACGCGGTGGGGAGCTTCGAGGGGGAGTTCGGCCGGACACCGTTCCTGATCATCGCGGCGGCGGACGCGGTGAAGTTCGTCCGCGCCGAGTGCGCCGCCATGGGCCTGGACGACCTGGCGGTGGTGGCCCTGGATCGTCCGACCGCCGGCCAGGCGGAGACGGTGGCGCTGGGCCTGGACGGGGCGGGCGTCGCCGCCGACACGCCGATCACCATCTTCAATATCGACACCTTCCGGCCGGGCTTCCGGTTTCCGGGCGGGATCTTCGACGAGCTGGACGGCTGGCTGGAGGTGTTCCGGGGCGAGGGGGCGAACTGGTCCTACGTGAAACCCGCGCCGGGGCTGGAGCCGATCGCGCTGGAGACAGCGGAGAAGCGGCCGATCTCGGACCTGTGCTGCACCGGCCTCTATCACTTCGCCCGCGCCGGGGACTTCGCCCAGGCGCTGGCGGCGGAGCGAGCGGCCCCGCAGGCGGCCGAGCTCTATGTGGCGCCGCTCTACAATCACCTGATCCGGCAGGGCTCGCGGATCGGCTACAGCCTGATCGGCCGCGACGAGGTTGTCTTCTGCGGCACGCCGGCGGAGTACGAAGGCCTGCTCTAGCGGATCTGTTTGACCGCCTTCACCACCCGGGCGGCGCGGTCGGACCAGCGGTGTTCGGCCATGGCGCGCTTGTGGCCGGCGCGGGCCATGGCGGCGAGGGCCGGGGTGTCGTCCATAAGGGCCAGGAGTTGGGCGGGCGCCGCGTCCAGCTTGCGCCAGTCGAAGGTGGCGATCTCGCGGCCCTCCTTGAAGGCGTCGGCGTAGTATTTGCTGGCGTCGGAGAATACGGCGGCGCCCGCGCACATGGCGGTGAACACCCGCTCGTGGCCGCCCGAGACGAAGCCGTTGTTGGTGTTCAGCACCAGGCGGGCGCGACGCAGGAGGTGCAGGGTCTCCTCGAAGCTGCCGACGCCGCCGTACGTAAAGCTGGGATACTGCGCGACCAGCGGCTCCCAGCCATTGCCGTAGACATGCATCGGCACGCCGGCGCGGCCCAGGGCGTGAAGCAGACGGTCGCGGTGGAAGGCCTCGGCGAAGGCCTGGGGTGGCTGGAGCAGGGGCACGAACTGGTCGAACAGGTCGCCGCTGAGCGTCCCGCCTCGGTCGGCCAGCGACGCCTTCAGAGCGTCCAACACCGGCAGGCGGGCGTCGTCGGCCATGCGTCCGGCGATCTCGCCGACGATCGCCTTGGCGGGGCTGTCGTCCCACGACGCCCAGGCCGCCTGGGGCGGACCGCGGTAGGTGCCGGTGAACAGAAGGGGGATGTCGCGCCGGGCGAAGGCTTCGTCCGAGGTGTCCACCGGCTCCGGTAGTTCGTTGGCGCCAGGGGGCATGAAGCCCAGGTGCGCCAGGCCCTTCGCCGCGGGCCAGGCCGAGACGAACTGGACGTGGGTGCGGTCGAGGAAGAACGCCGCATGCTTGCGGATCTTCGTCGTCACCCGCTCGATCTGATGAACCGGGTGATCGACGTGGAGCGTGGCGTAGACGACGCCGAGCTGGTCGTAGATCGAGCCGGCGGCGTTGGAATACCCGCCCGCGACCCCGCCGATGGCGAAGTAGCAATCGGGCGGATTGGTCGTGGTCTCGTTCAGTTCGGCCTGTCCGCCGGCCATCATGTCGACCACCCGGACCTCGTGACCCTGCTGGCGCAGCGCCTCGGCGAACTGGTCGATGTGCAGGCGCAGCGAGCCGTACTGCGACTGGCCCTTGATGAGAACGAACCGCACGGCGGGCCCTCGTGGAGGTGAATCAGTGGCCCATTCTTACCCGTCCTTGACGTGGCGTCCCGGTTGCAGCCCCGCGCGGCAGGCGTAGGCTTGGCGCAACAATGAAAACCGGGAGGACGGGCATGAGCCCCGCCGACGATCTGGGCGCTGTCGCCGCCGCGCCGCCGCCGTTCAAGCCGTTGCCGCAGAAGGCGCCGGACATCAGCGTCGAGAAGACCGCGGACGGGACTTATTACGTCCGCTCGAACCATCCGCCGGCCCAAGGGCCGCGGTCGGTGGCGCACCTGCTGGCCGAGAAGGCGGCGGCGCATCCGGACCGCCCCTACATCCTGCAGCGCGCGCCCGGCCACGGACCGTGGGGCGGGGTCACCTATGGCCAGGCCAAGCGGGCCGCCGACGGCATCGCCCAGTGGTTGCTGAGCCGGGGCCTGACCGGCGCCGACAGCGTCATGGTGCTGTCGGCCAATTCGGTGGAGCACGCCCTGGTCATGCTGGGCTGCTACACGGCCGGGGTTCCGATCGCGCCGATCAGCCCGGCCTACAGCCTGATCTCCACCGACCACGCCAAGCTGAAGCACTGCTTCGCCACGGTGAAGCCCAAGGTGGTCTTCGCCCAGAACAGCGAGATGTTCGCCCGCGCCTTCGAGACGCTGAGGGCCATCGATCCGACTCTGACGTTCGTGACGGTGGATGGGGCGAACGGGACCACGGCGCTGGCCGACCTGACCGCGACCGAGCCCACGGCGGCGGTCGAGGCGGCGCGCGAGACGCTGAGCCATTCGACGGTGGCCAAATATCTGTTCACCTCGGGCTCCACCGGCATGCCAAAGGGCGTGCCGCAGACGCACGGCATGTTCGCGGGTGTGATCGCCGGCACCGAGGGCCTGCGCGACGAGCCGGCGGATCCGGAGGCCGTGCCACAGGGGCTGGAGTGGATGCCCTGGAGCCACATCTCGGCGGGCAACATCGGCTTCAACGGCGCGATGTGGGCGGGGGCGACCCTGCACCTGGACGAGGGCAAGCCGATCCCCGGCATGTTCGAGACCACGATCAAGAACCTGACCGAGATCTCGCCGATGTCGTTCGGCTCGGCGCCGGTAGCGTTCGGCATGCTGGCCGAGGCGATGGAGCGCGATCCGGCGCTCAGGAAGAGCTTCTTCAAGAACTTGCGCAGCATGGGCTACGGCGGCGCGACGCTGTCGACCGACGTGTCGGAACGGCTGCAGGCCCTGGCCATCGCCGAGACCGGCTTCCGGGTGCCGCTGGTGACGATGTACGGCGCGACCGAGACGCAAGGGATCACCGTGGTCCATTGGATCACGGAGCTGGTCGGGCTGATCGGACTGCCCCTGCCGGGCATCACGCTGAAGCTCGTGCCCAACGGGACCAAGCTGGAGGTCCGGGTGAAAGGGCCGACGGTGACGACCGGCTATCATAACGACCCCGAGAAGACCGCCGCCGCCTTCGACGAGGAGGGCTTCTACAAGCTGGGCGACGCCTGCCGGTTCCTCGATCCGGAACATCCCGAGCTGGGCCTGGTGTTCGACGGTCGGGTGACCGAGGACTTCAAGTTGGACTCAGGCACCTGGGTCTCGGTCGGCACGCTCAGGCCCGACCTTGTGGCGGCCTGCACGCCGTATGCGTTCGACATGGTGGTGGCGGGGCAGGACAAGCCGTTCGCCGGCGCGCTGATCTGGCCGTCGCCCGCGGCGCTGCCGGCCCTGGGCGAGAACCCGATCGAGAAGCTGAAGGCGCTGCTACGAGAGCGGATCGGTGAATTCAACGCCACGGCCGGCGGCTCGTCGCGGCGGGTCGGCCGGTTCATCCTGATGCTGGAGCCGCCGTCGATCGACGCGGGCGAGATCACCGACAAGGGCTATGTGAACCAGCGCGCCACGCTGGAGCGCCGCCACGCCCTGGTGCAGGCGCTTTACGCCAATCCGCCGGGCGACGGCGTGGTGGTGGTCTAGATGCCCGCCGAGATCATCCTCCACCACTACGACACCTCGCCGTTCTCGGAGAAGGTGCGGCTGATGTTCGGGATCAAGGGGCTGGCGTGGCGCTCGGTGGTCCAGCCGGTGATCATGCCGAAGCCCGACCTGATCCCGCTGACCGGCGGTTACCGGCGCATCCCGGTGATGCAGATCGGGGCGGATATCTATTGCGACAGCCAGGTGATCCTGGCCGAGATCGAGCGGCGGCATCCCAAGCCCAAGGTGGTGACCGGGGTCGACTGGGCGGTGAACCTGTGGGCCGACCGGCTGTGGTTCCAGGCCACGGTCGCCGTCGTCTTCGCCGAGATGGGCGACAGGGTGCCGAAGGAATTCATCGCCGACCGGGAAAAACTGTCCGGCCGCCCCTTCGACGTGAACGCCATGAAGGCCGCCGCGCCGTTCATGCGGGCCCAATGGCGGGCCTACGCCGGCTGGATCGAGGACGGCCTGACGGGCGACTTCCTGGGGGGCAAGACGCCGTCGCTGGCCGACGTGGCGGCCTGGATGAACGTCTGGTGGCTGAGCGCCAGCGCGCCGAAGATCGCCGACGAGCTGCTGGCCGGCCTGCCGCGCGCCCAAGCCTGGCGGGATCGGCTGCGGGCCATTGGCCACGGCGACCGGGTGGAGATGACGCCCGCCGAGGCGCTGCAGGCCGCCACCACGACGGCGCCGTCCGACGACGGCGAGTGCGCGCCCGGCGACCCGTCGGGGCTGAAGAAGGGCGACGCGATTGTCGTCCAGGCTGACGACTATGGCCGCGACCCGGTAGAGGGCGTGCTGATACACCTGGGCAACGACCGCGTGACCCTGGCCCGCGAGTGCGGCGAGCTGGACGTGGTCCATGTGCATTTCCCGCGCGCCGGCTACGTCCTGGCGAAGCGGTAAGGGGAGCTGACAATGAACGACCGCGTGACCGTCGATATCCAGGATGGCGTCGCCGATGTGCGCCTGGTGCGGATCGACAAGATGAACGCCCTGGACAACGCCATGTTCGAGGCCCTGATCCAGACCGGCGAGCGGCTGAAGCGCGAACCCGGACTGCGCGCCGTCGTGCTGTCGGGCGAGGGCCGGGCGTTCTGCGCCGGCCTCGACATGGGCAACTTCCAGGCGATGGCGTCGGGCGAACGCTCGGGCGGGGAGGGCACGGCCGGCGCGCTGGTCACCACCAACCGCACGGAAGGCGGCTCGAACCGCGCCCAGCACGCGGTGATGGTCTGGCGGGAGATCCCGGTGCCGGTGATCGCCGCGATCCATGGCGTGGCGTTCGGCGGCGGCTTCCAGCTCACACTGGGCGCGGACTTGCGCTTCGTCACCAGCGACGTGAAGCTGTCGGTGCTGGAAATCAAATGGGGCTTGATCCCCGACATGGCGGGGATGGTCCTGCTTCGCAATCTCGTGCGCGACGACGTGGCCCGCGACCTGACGTTCTCGGGCCGGATCTTCTCGGGCGACGAGGCGCTGGCCATGGGTCTGGCGACCCGCGTCTGCGAGCATCCGCTGGCCGAGGCGCTGGCGTTCGCCCGGGACGTGGCGGCGAAGAGCCCGCACGCGATCCGCGCGGGAAAGCGGCTGCTCAATCTGATCGGCGACGCCGACCAGCAGGCGATCCTGCTGGAGGAGAGCCGCGAGCAGACCGAACTGATGGGCAAGCCCAACCAGGTGGAGGCGGTTCGCGCCGGCCTGGAGAAGCGGGCGCCGAACTTCGCAGAGGCCGAGGTGGATACCTCGGCGCCGGCTCCGTTCGGCGCCGGTTAGCTCCTAGCGCGAGGCCAGCGTGATGCCGGCGGCCGCGGCCAGGGCCGGGTCGTTGGACTTCGCGACGGCGTCGGCCACGGCGGCCTTGTAGCAGGACGCGAACATCTCGCGCGGGAACGAGGCGCCCACGACGGCCTGGTTGCAGACCTTCTTGGCGGCCTTGGCGATGTCGGCGTGGAGTTGCTCGGTGGTCTTGCCGGCGACGGCGACCTTCATGGATTGAGCGCTGGCGGGCGCGGCGATGAGCATGGCGGCCGTAGCCGCGACGGTCAGGAGACGGATCATGATGTGCTTCCGGGATCAGGGTTGAACCAACCCCTTTCCGGCGTTCCTCTCGGCGGACGTGGAGACTAGCGCTCCCCGGTATTCGCGTCGGCCGATGCGCAATGATTCCGCCATCCTTCCCCTGACGCAAGCGTAAACTTGCTGCACCGCAGCGCGAATGGTGCGTTGCAAAGAGATCGATGATCACTTAGCCGGAATTTGCCTCGGGGCGGCGCGGAATTGGGCAGTTTCCATGGCCAGGCCTGCGGCGCCGTGCCGCTGGCGTCGCACGCCGCCATCCGGCCTGTTGCGCGCCGCAGGCGCTGTCTTTCGACCACGAACCACACGAACGGGGCGCAACGGCTCTCGGCGTGTCGAGCGGCAAGGCTTGTTCGTGTGGTTCGTGGTCAATCTATCGGCGCTTACGCGCCATGCGGTGGAGCGCCCGCACGCACACCTAGCCTCGACCGATGAACGGCATCTGGGTGGCCATGACGGTCATGAACTGGACGTTGGCCGAGAGCGGCAGGCCGGCCATGTAGGCGACCGCGTCGGCGACGGCCTGGACGTCCATCACCGGCTCGACCTTCACCGAGCCGTCGGGCTGGGGCACGCCCTTGGCCATGGCGCGGGTCATGTCGGTGGCGGCGTTGCCGATATCGATCTGGCCGCAGGCGATGTCGTAGGCGCGGCCGTCCAGGGACGTCGAGCGGGTCAGGCCGGTGATCGCGTGCTTGGTGGCGGTGTAGGCGATCGAGCGGGGACGCGGCGCGTGGGCCGAGATCGAGCCGTTGTTGATGATGCGGCCACCGCGCGGGTCCTGGTCCTTCATCACCCGGAACGCGGCGCGGGTGCAGAGGAAGGCGCCGGTCAGGTTCACGTCCACCACGCGGCGCCAGTGTTCGACGGAGTGGTCCTCGAGCGGCGTCGGCGGCGCGCCGGTCCCGGCGTTGTTGAACACCAGATCCACCCGGCCGAAGCGCGCCGTCGCCGCGGCGAACAGGGCGTCCACGGCGTCCGGATCGGACACGTCGGTGGGCACGGCCAGCGCCGCGTCAGCCGGCGCGTCATCGACCACCGATTGCAGAACGTCGGCGCGCCGGCCGGCCAGCGCCACGTTCCAGCCCTCGCCGAGTAGCTTCAGGGACACAGCCCGGCCGATACCGCTGCCGGCGCCCGTTACGATCGCGACCTTGGCCATTGCGCTTCCCATCCCCGGTGAGTAGCCCTCGCGGGCTCAGTTTCCGTACCAGACCTACGAGTCATCATGCCCGATCTGCCGCCCCCTCAGGTCACGGACGTCGAGATCGTGATCGTGCACCCGCCGCGTCTGGCGCCGCTGGGCGGTGAGGCCGCGTTTAGCGCCGTGGTGATCGGGCCGGAAGTCCTGAAGACCGAGCCGCGCCTGGACGAGGCGCTGAAGAGCGTGCCCGGCGTCTCGCTGTTCCGCCGCACCGGCTCCGGCGCGGCCAATCCGACCACCCAGGGCCTGTCGCTGCGGGCCATCGCGCCGTCGGGCGCGGGCCGGGCGCTGGTGACCCTGGACGGCGCGCCGCAGAACGATCCGTTCGGCGGCTGGGTGATCTGGAGCGGCCTGCCGGCAGAAGGCATCGAGAGCGCCACGATCGTGCGTGGCGCGGGTGCGGGGCCATACGGCGCGGGCGCTCTGACGGGCGTGGTGGCGCTGCAGGAGCGGGCGACCCCCGACGGCGTCGCGGCGGCCGAGCTTTCGGCCGGGGAGCGGGGCAGCTATCGCGCCGCTGTCGCGGCCGGCGCGCCCGGCGTGCTGCTGACTGCCGCGGGCTCGCGGACCGATGGTTACTACGCCGTCCGGGGCGCGCGGCGCGGCGCGGCGGACACGCGGCTGCGTCTGGACGACGCCTCGGTGGCGCTGCGGCTCCAGCCTGAACTGGGCGACGTGCAGGCGGCCGTGCGGATCTCGGCATTCCAGGTGAACCAAGAGGCGGGCCTGCGCGGCGCGCGCTCGAACACCACCGGTCAGTCCGCGACGGTGACCCTGGCCCAGCCGGCGGCGAACGGCGTGGGTGGCTGGCGCTTGCAGGGCTGGGTGCGCCACAGCGACCTGGAGAACAGCTCGGTGGCCGTGGCGGCGGGGCGGGCGACGACGACCCCGGCCAACGACCAGTACAACACGCCGGCCACCGGCTATGGCCTCAACGCCGCCTATCAAGTGCGCCAGGGTCCGGTGGCCTGGGAGATCGGCGCCGACGTGCGGCTGACCGACGGGACCGAGCACGAGCGGTTCCGGTTCATGAACGGCGCCTTCACCCGCGACCGCGAGGCCGGTGGCAAGACGCTGGTGGTCGGCGCCTATGTGGAGGCCGCGCTGGACGAAGGCCCCTGGCTGGTTACCGGCGGCGTGCGCCTGGACCGCAGCCGCGCCTATGACGCGGTGCGGATCGAGCGCGACACGGCGACCGGCGCGATCACCCTGAACCAGGCCACGGCCAACCGTTCGGACACCACGCCCACGGGGCGGATCGGTGTGCGCTACGCCCTCAGCCAGGCGGTCTATGCCCGCGCGGCGGCCTATGCCGGCTTCCGCGCGCCGACGCTGAACGAACTGCACCGCCCCTTCCGGGTGGGCAACGACATCACCGAGGCCAATCCGACCCTGAAGCCGGAAACCCTGCAGGGGATCGAGGCGGGCTTCGGCGGCGACGGCGGCCCCGTCCGGTGGTCGGCGGACGTGTTCTACAACCTGCTGAAGGACCCGATCACCAACGTCACCATCGGCGTGGGCCCGGGCACGTTCCCGGTGGCGGGCTTCATCCCCGCGGGCGGCACCCTGCGACAGCGCCAGAACGCCGGCGAGATCGAGGCCTGGGGCGTGGAGGGCGAGGCGTCCGGCGACTTGGGCGCGACGCTCGGTTGGCGCGCGGCCATGGCCTACACAGACGCCGAGGTGCATGGCGGGCGCGCCGTGCCGCAACTCACTGGCCTGCGCCCGGCGCAGACGCCGAAGTGGACGGTCACCGGCGGCGCCAGCTACCGGCCGCTGGAGGCCCTGCAGCTCTCGGCCGACGTGCGCTACGAGAGCGCGCGCTGGGAGGACGACCTGAACAGCCGCCGCCTGTCGGCCGGGGTGCAGGTGGACGCCCGCGCCGCCTGGACCTTCGCCGGGAACGCCGAGGTCTACATCGCCGCCGAGAACCTCTTCGACAAGAAGCTCGAGGTGGGCGAGACGGCGGACGGCGTGGAGAGCTACGCGGCGCCGCAGACGATCCGCGTGGGCTTCACCTACCGGCGCTAAGCCGGCTGCGGGGCGAACAGTTCGTCGTGGCGGGCGACGATCCGGGGCCAGATCTCGGCGGCGTCCGGCAGGTCCAGTTCGAACTCACGCTTGAGCAGGGTCACGAAGTCGTCGGCGGTGTCGATCAGGCTGTCGGCGCCAGAGGTCAGCGTGATCCGGCGGAAGGCGCGGCCCCGCAGCATGCGGATCTCGTCCGGCATGTGCCGCTGGGCGATGGCGGTCAGCACGAAGATCGACTCGGGCGACGTCTGGAGTTCCTGGCATTTGGCGGCCAGCAGGACGGGGTCGGCCGGCGTCGTGGTGAAGTCGAAGTTGGGGGCGCCGCCGGACGGCTGGTTGTGCAGCCGCCACCCGTCGGCGTCGAGCCGCTCCAGCGAGAAGTCGTAACCGTCGCAGGTGAACGGGCCAGGCCGCAGCGGGTAGGGTTCGCGCGGGCCGTCGCCGAAGCCCACATCCGCGATCCACGGTTCGCCATCGAGGTCGACCAGCAGGACCAGGTGGTTTCCGATGGCCTCGTCGCCGCGCACCGCGCGCATGACGCCGCCGGCCAGGCGGGTGACCTTGAAGCCGATCTCGTCCAGCACCGCGCCGAACAGGCCGTTCATCTCGTAACACCAGCCCCCGCGGCGACGGCGGACGATCTTGTCGAAGGCGGCGGCGGGATCGGTGGTCAGCGGCCGGCCCAGCTGGACGTCCATGTTCTCGTAGCTGATCGACAGGGCGTGGGCGCGGTGCAGCGCCGTCAGCGTCGCCAGATCGGGGCGGGCGACGCCGTTGAAGCCGATGCGGTCGAAGTAGGCCTGGATATCCATGGCCAAGCGTTAGCGGCGCCGGCCGGGCTTCGCCAGACCACTTCGGGGTCGCGCGATCAGTCCGCTTTCGGTGGCGTGGCTCCGCCCAGCAGCGCGGCGAACTCGGGCCGGATGTCGGAGGCGCCCTTCTCGGCGATATGCTGGGCGATGCGCGCGCCCATGGCGCCCATGACCTGGGCGCTGAACTCGGGCTTGCGCGCGCCGACCCACGCGATGGAGGCCTCGCGGTTGTCGTTTAGCTGCTGGAAGCGCGGGGCGACGTAGCGGGCGAACATTTCGTACGACTGCTTCTTCTGGGCCCAAGGCGCCCAGTTGTGATCCATCAGCAGGAAGGCGCCGAAGCCGCCGCTCTCGTCGACCAACTGCTGGATGCGGGCGATCGCGTCGTCGGGCGTGCCGATGACGGCCAGGCCGCTCTCGACCATGGCCTTCACCGGGTCCGGGCCTTCCGGGACGATGGGCAGGTTGGCGATCTCGCGGAAGTAATAGATCCACTTCTCCAGGCCGAACTTCACATCCTCCATCGCCTGTTCGCGGGTGGGGGCGATGTGCATCGGGCCGACCAGGCGCCAGGCTTGGCGGTCCATGGTCTGACCGTGGTCGGCGGCCTGTTCGGTGGCGATGTGCCAGTTGGACGCCAGGGCGTTGAAGCCGGCTTGGCCGGTGGCGCCGATCGACAGCAGGCCCAGGCCGTGCCGACCCGCAGCCCGCGCGCCGGTGGGCGACACCTGGCTGGCGACCGCCATCTCCATCGAGGGGCGGGAGTAGGGGGTCATCTGCAGTCGAGCCTGGTTCAGCTCGAACCACTCGCACTTGTAGGTGACTTCCTCGCCGCGCATCAGCCGGACCATGCAGTCCAGGGCTTCGTCCATCCGGTCGCGCTGGGCGGCCGGCGGGATGCCCATCATCATGGCGTCGGAGACCAGGGCGCCCGGCCCCATGCCGAACATCACCCGGCCACGGGTCATGTGGTCCAGCTGGTTCATCCGGTCGGCCAGCATCAGCGGGTGGTGGTAGGGCAGGGACGAGACGCCGGTCCCCAGGCGGATGTGCTTGGTGCGTTCGGCCGCGGCGGCGATGAACACCTCGGGGCTGGCGATCAGTTCGTAGCCGGCCGAGTGGTGCTCGCCGATCCACGCTTCCTCGAAGCCCAGATCGTCCATGTGCTGGACCAGCTCCAGGTCGCGCTGGATGGCCAGGGTGGGGTTCTCGTCCACCGGATGGAAGGGCGCGATGAAGGCGCCGAAGCGCAGGCGCGGGCCGAGCATGGAAATCCTCCGATGGCGCGGTTGGTCCGCGCCCTATCGGCGATCACGATAGCCCTGGTTGTGGAGGGCGGCGAGGGTGTCGCCGCGTCAGCGGGCGTTCTCCAGGAAGCGCAGGACCGCGAGCTCGAACGCGCGGTTCTCCTTGCCGGGCTTCAGGTCCAGCTTGCCGGCGGCATAGGCGTCGAGGATCGCGGGGTGGATGTAGGCGCTGCGGGCGACGGCGGCCGTGTTGCCCAGCACCCCCGCCACGGCTTTCACGCAGGTGTTCACGTTGCGCTTCGAGGCGTTGAGGTCGGCGCATTCCGGCGATGTCAGGGCGCGGGCGGCGGCGACGGTGCCGGCCCAGGTGCGGAAGTCCTTGGCCGAGAAGTCGTCGCCCAGGGTCTCGCGGATGTAGGCGTTGACGTCGGCGCTCTCGATCGCGTGGCGGTGGCCGTCGTCGTCCAGGTACTGGAACAGCCGCTGGCCGGGGATGTCCTGGCAGGCCTTGACCACCCGAGCCAGGCGACGGTCGTTGAAGCCGGTCGAGTGGAGCTTGCCGCTCTTGCCCTTGAACTCGAAGACCGCCCTTTCCCGGCTGATCTTCGCATGGCGGTCACGCAAGGTTGTCAGGCCAAAGCTCTTGTTCTGCTTGGCGTATTCCTCGTTGCCCACGCGGATCAGGGTCATCTCCATCACACGGATGACGGCGGCCAGCACCTTGTCGCGGGGCAGGCCGCGCCGCGCCAGATCCTCGTCCACGCGCTTGCGCAGCCGGGGCAGGGCGCGGCCGAAGGCGAGGACCCGATCGAACTTGCCGGCGCCGCGCTCGGTCTGCCAACGGGCGTGATAGCGGTACTGCTTGCGGCCGCGCGCGTCGCGGCCCGTCGCCTGGATGTGGCCGTTGGCCTTGGGGCTGATCCAGACGTCCGTCCAGGCGGGCGGAATGGCGAGGACGCGGATGCGGTCCAGCGTCGTTTCGTCGGTGAGGGGCCTGCCGGCGGCGTCCTCATAGTTGAAGCCCGGACCGCGTGCGGCCTTGCGGCGGATGCCCGGATCCTGGTCGCTGACGTAGCTCAGGCCCTGGGGGACCGGCGTGTCGTTCATGTCCTTAGGCATCCGAGCCCCTCCACCTGCCCGGCGGCAACGTGATATGGCGACGCTGGTTCCTGTCTCAGCCCCCGGAGTCCCTTGAACTATCGCCACGCCTTCCACGCCGGGAACTTCGCCGACCTGGTGAAGCACGCCGCGCTCCTGCGCCTGCTGGCCGATCTCACCGCCAAGGGGCCGCCGCTGACGGTGATCGACACCCATGCGGGCGGCGGGCTCTACGACCTGGCCGGCGTCGAGGCGCGCAAGTCCGGCGAGGCCGAGGCGGGGATCGTGCGGCTGATGGCGGCGAACGACGCGCCGGCGGAGTTCGCATCCCTCAAGGCCGTGGTGGCGGGACTGATGGGCGGCGGCGCGGAGGTGCGTCGCTATCCCGGCTCGCCGTGGCTGATCGCCGGGGCCCTGCGCACGGCCGATCGCTATGTCGCCTGCGAACTGCGGCCGGACGAGCATGAGGCCCTGCGCATTGCGATGCGTGGGCGGCAGAACGTTCGCACGCTGAACATCGACGGTTATGCAGCCGCGGTGGCGGAGTGTCCGCGCGAGGGCCGGGTGCTGGTGTTGATCGATCCGCCCTTCGAGAAGCCCGACGACTACGACCGCATCGTCGAGACGCTGGCGGCTTTGCGGCGGAAGAACGCCCAGGCCCAGGCGCTGGTCTGGCTGCCGGTGAAGGACCTGGAGACGCTGGACAGCTTTCTGCGCGACCTGGAGGACGAGGTGGCGGCGCCGATGCTGGTGGCCGAGACGCGCCTCAAGCCGCTGACCGACCCGATGAAGATGAACGGCTGCGCGCTGTTGCTGATGAACGGTCCCGACCTGGGCGGTCCGCTTGCCGCGATCTGCGGCTGGGTCGCGCAAGCTTTGGGCGCCGGCGGCGGCGCGCGGATCTACGCGCTGACGCCACAATAGTTTCGCAACTGCGAAGCCGGTGAGGGTGTTATGTTGCGGCGCACAATCCCTGTGCCGCAAGGAACATTCCCATGGCGTCCTTCGACCTTCCCGAAATTCCGCAACCTCGCGTGAGCCCCGCGCTGCTGGTTGGCGTGGCCTCGCCGCTCTGGTCCTTCTTCGGCGCGGCCGCCGCCAGCGGCATGGCCTATTGGTGGATGACCCAGTGGACCCGCCCGGCAAACCTGGAAGCCATGTTCGGCAAGGCGCGAGCTATCCCGACGATCCCGCCCGCGCTGGAGCCGGCGGTCGAGGCCGCCGAGGCCATGGTCGAGACGGTGATCGAGGCTGAGGCCGCGGTGGTCGAAGAGGTGGTCGAGGCCGCGCCGATCAGCGCGATGCTGGCCGCCGCGCCGCAGCCGGAACCCGAGCCGGCTCCCGAACCTGAACTGGTCGTGGAGCCCGAGGTGGTCTTCGCCGTCGCCCCCGAGCCGGTGATCGACGAGCCCGCGCCGGTGTCCATGGCGATGGAGTCCGAGCCCGCACCGAAGCCCCGCGCGAAGAAGGCGGCGGGGCCGTCGCCGGAAACCGACGCCTGACGTGGCGCATCGGCCCGCCGGGCGCTAACAACGGGCGGTGCTGAAGCGGGCCTTCGATATCGTCGTCGCGCTGAGCGGGCTGGCCGTGGGCTGGCCCGTGCTGCTGGCGCTGGCCGTCGCCGTGCGGCTGACCAGTCCGGGGCCGGCGATCCACTGGTCGCGCCGGGTGGGGCGGGGGAACCGCGAGTTCCCGATGCCCAAGTTCCGCTCCATGCGCACCGACACGCCCGACGTGGCGACGCACCTGCTGGAGGATCCCGGCCGCTGGATCACGCCGCTGGGCGGGTTCCTGCGCAAGTCCAGCCTGGACGAGCTGCCCCAGCTCTGGAGCGTGCTGGCGGGCGACATGAGCCTGGTGGGGCCGCGACCGGCGCTGTTCAACCAGGACGATCTCATGGCGCTCCGGACGGCGGCGGGCGTGGATCGGCTGCGGCCGGGCGTCACCGGCTGGGCGCAGGTGAATGGCCGCGACGAGCTGCCGATCCCCGAGAAGGTCAGGCTGGACCGGGAGTATCTGGAACGACGGTCGTTCGGCTTCGACCTGGCGATCATCCTGACGACCCTGCGTCAGGCGATCCGGGCGCGCGGCGTAAGCCATTAGAATATTCTAGGGAAACAGACCGGGTCGCGGTGCGTTGAAGCGTCCGTGAGCCAGCAACCCGTTCCCTCCGCCAAGCCCGCCCGCGGGCCGCAGGCGCGTCGCCAGCCCCCCGGCGCGCGCCGTCCGCTGCGCGAACGGCTGGCGCATCCGCGCTTTACGCCGCCGAAGTTCTCGCAGCCGACAAAGAAGGCGCTGACCTGGACGGGCGCGATCCTGGCGATCCTGGCGATCATCATCACGATCCTGATCCTCATCTGGGACTGGAACTGGTTCCGTGGGCCGCTGGAGCGCGCCGCATCGGCCAAGATGCATCGCGAGGTGACCATCGCCGGCGATTTGAACGTCAACCTGTGGTCCTGGCAGCCCAGCGCCACCGTGGACGGCATTTCCATCGCCAACCCCGCCTGGGCGGGCACGGCCAAGATGGGCACGATCGACCGGCTGCGCGTCCGCGTGCGTCTGGTGCCGCTGCTGTGGGGCAAGGCCGATCTGCGGGTGCTGGCCGTCGAGCGGCCTAACTTCAGCCTGCTGGCCGACGCCAAGGGCCGCAAGAACTGGGATTTCTCGGACGGGCGGGTGAAAGCCCCCATGAACCTGCCGCCGATCCAGCAGTTCGTGATCCAGGATGGCACGCTCAAGTATCTGGACGCCCAACGCGAGGTGCGCTTCGAAGGTACGATCAACGCGCGCGAGCAGCTGGGCGACGCCACGCGCGGCTTCGAACTGCTGGGCCGCGGCACGATCAACGGCGCGCCGTTCAAGGCGGAGGTCGTCGGCGGGCCGCTGCTGAACATCGAGCGCTCCAAGCCCTATCCGTTCGATGTGGAGCTGCAGGCCGGCCGGACCTACATCACCGCGCGCGGCGCGGTGCCGAAGCCCTTCGACATGGGCCAGTTCTATATGAACGCGACGGCGCGCGGCCCCGACATGGCGCAGCTGTTCCCGCTGACCGGCGTCGCCCTGCCGAACACGCCGCCGTACAGCCTGCGCGGCCGCCTTTCGCGCGACGGTCTGTTGTGGAAGGTGGACAACCTGAGCGGCCGGGTCGGCGACAGCGACCTGTCGGGCGACGCGTCCATCGACACGGCGCCCGAGCGGCCCTTCCTGAAAGCGAATCTCAGCTCGCAGAGCCTGGACTGGGACGACCTGGGTCCGCTGTTCGGCGCGGCGCCCAAGGCCGGCGCCGGCGAGACGCTGTCGCCCGAGCAGGCGGCGATGGCCAAGACGATGGTCGCGCAGCAGCGGCTGCTGCCCGATGCGCCGCTGGACGTCAGCCGGATCCGCGCCATGGACGCCGACGTCAGCTATAGCGCCCGCTCGATCCGCGACACGCCGGTGAAGCTGAACGCGGCCTCCGTGCGGGTGCGCTTGGATAACGGCATGCTGCGCGCCCAGCCGCTGAAGCTGGAGCTGCCGCGCGGCGAGGTGTCGGGCTATGTGAACCTGGACGCGCGCAAGGCCGTGCCGGTGACGGACCTGGACCTGCGGATGACCAATTCGCGGATCGAGACGCTGATCCCGTTCCAGTTCCAGGGGACGCCGGCGCTGACCGGGGCCCTGGTCGGTCGCGCCAGGCTGACCGGCGCGGGCGACAGCGTCCACAAGGCCTTCGCCAGCGCTGACGGGCAGGTGACGGTGGTCGCGCCCGGCGGCGAGATCCGCAAGGCGTTTGCCGAACTGGCGGGCGTGAACGTGATCAAGGGCCTGGGCCTGCTCGACAAGAAGGACACCACGCCGATCAATTGCGCCGTGGCCAGCTTCGAGACCAAGGGCGGCGTCATGCGGGCGAACAATATCGTCTTCGACACCGGCCCTGTGCTGATCACCGGCAAGGGGACGGTGAACCTGGGCACGGAGCGGATGAATTTCGAGATGCGCGGCCACGACAAGAAGCTGCGCGTGGGCCGCGTCCTGTTGCCGGTGACGATCAAGGGGCCGCTGATGGCGCCCAAGCTGGGCGTGGAGCCCGGCTCGGCGATCGCCCAGGGCGGCGCGGCGGTGGCGCTGGGCTCGTTCCTGTCGCCGCTGGCCGCCATTCTGCCGTTCATAGATCCCGGCCTGGCGAAGGACGCGAATTGCGGCGCGCTGCTCGCCGCGGCGCAAGCCGACGGCGCTCCCATCAACAGCGCGCCGAAAGCGTTGACGGCAAAGCGCTGACACCCTCAATCTCTACTGTAACGATCGGGTCAACGAGGTGAGCGAATGGCGTCCATGATGAGCAAGGGTGGGGCGCTGGCGCTGGCCATCGGAATCGGCGCCGCGGTGGCCGCCGGGGGGGCCTTGGCGCACAACGACAAGATGCCCGCCAACGCCAGCCCGGCCACCAAGACGGCCTATGCGCGCCACGAGAACTTCGAGAAGCTGGGCGCCGCCTTCAAAGGCCTGAACGACGAGATGAAGAAGGGCGACCCCAGCAAGGCGGTGGTGGCGACCAATGCCAAGACCATTGCGACCCTGGCCGGCGCGCTGCCCACCTGGTTCCCGCGCGGCAGCGGGGTCGAGGCCCGGGCGATGAGCGAGGCCAAGCCCGATATCTGGCGTGACGCCGCCGGATTCTCGACCGCCGCCTCGAACTTCCAGGCCCAGGCCACGAAGCTGAACCAGCTGGCCGCCGCGGGCGACATCGACGGCGTGAAAGGTCAGATCCGCAACACCGGCATGACCTGCAAGGGCTGCCACGACAAGTATCGCCTGGAAAAGAAGGACTAGGCGTGGCCGAGCCGTCCGCGGGCGTCAGGGCCAAGCTGTGGGACGGTCCCGTGCGGATCGTCCACTGGCTGCTGGTCGTGCTGATCGCGTTCTCCTGGTGGGCGTCGGGCGACCACCTGAACTGGCACCGCTGGAGCGGCTACACGATCATCGCCCTGGTGCTGTTCCGTATCTATTGGGGCTTCGCCGGGGGCGGCGCTGCGAAATTCTCCAGCTTCGTGAAGGGGCCGAAGGCCGTCGCGGCGTATGCGGCGACGCTAGGAAAGCGGGATGTCGCCACGACGCCCGGCCACAATCCGCTTGGCGCGCTCAGCGTGCTGGCGATCCTGGCCGTGCTGCTGGTGCAGGTTGGCACGGGTCTGTTCGCGGTGGACATCGACGCGTTCGAGGGCGGGCCGTTGTCGGACCGCGTCAGCTTCGAACTGGGCCGCGAGATCGCCGATTGGCACGAGCTTAGTTTCCGTGCGCTGCAGGCCCTGGTGGTCCTGCACGTCGCCGCGGTGCTGTTTTACTGGCTGTGGAAGCGCACGAACCTGATCGGCGCGATGATCACCGGCCGGCGCACCCTGCCCAGCGATCCCGGTCTGGCCGGCGCACCGGTGTGGCGGCTGATCGCGGGGGTCGTGCTGGCCGCGGCGATCGCCTGGGTGCTCTCGAAGGGGTTCAGGCTTTAGGGCCCGAACCCCCGAGGGTCTGAAATCGACTAGCTGCGGTTCGAGGCGTCGCGCAGGCAGTCCAGCCAGGCGTCTTCCCGCAGCTTCTCGGCGGCGCGCAGGGCGGTTTCCGCCTCGCGGACCCCGGCGTCGTGCTTGCGCCACTCCGAGACGGCGCCTTCGCGGGCGTCGCGGGCGGCTTCCAGCGAGGTGAAGCGGGCCAGGACGGCGCGGGTGGAATAGTTCACCGGCGGGCCCACCGTCTCGCGATCCGGATAGAAGCCGGTGATCGAGTCGGCGCTCTCGCTGTCGATATGGAAGACGTCGGCCCAGCCCGCGTGGTGGCGCATCAGGGCCCAGGGTCGTTCGATCCGGTCGCTCACCGATAGTCTCCGTCGTAGTGTTCGATCCCGCCGGGGCGGTTGTCCCATGCCCTTTAGCGCGACCGTTGGTCCCGTCCAACGCGGGATGTCGGTTTTTGGCTTCCATGGCGCCGCGGAAGCATGAGAAATCCGGATCATTCGACGCGATCCATTTTTCTGTGAGCCTTCGATTTTGAGCAAGATCACGATCGGCCGCCAATTCTGCGGCCCGCCGAACTCCGGCAACGGCGGCTATGTGTGCGGCATCCTGGCCAAGGGCCTGGAGGGGCCGGTGACCTCGGTGCTGCGCGCGCCGATCCCGCTGGACGCCGACCTGAGTCTCGAAGCCCGCGACGGCGCCAATGTGCTGCTGGGCGAGGCCGACGCGCTGATCGGCCAGGGCGGGCCGGCGACCCAGGACCTGCCGGAGCCGCCGACGGCGCCCAGCCTGGACGCCGCGCGCGCCGCCGGCCTGCGCCACATCGGCCTGACCCAGCGGGTGCATCCGATCTGCTTCACCTGTGGGAACGAGCGCGAGGACGGCGACGGCCTGCGCGTCCTGCCCGGTCAGGTCGAGGGGGCGGAGACCGGCGTGGTCGCCTGCACCTGGACGCCGCACGCCAATTTCGCCGACGCCGATGGCGTGGTCGCGCCGGAAGTGGTCTGGGCCGCGCTGGATTGCCCCGGCTACTTCGCGTGGGTCGAGCAGGAAGGGCGCCACGGCGCCCTGCTGGGCACCATGACCGGCGAGATCACCGCGCCGGTGAAGGCGGGCGTGGAGTATGTCGTGGTCGCCTGGCCGATCCTGAAGGACGGCCGCAAGGAGATCGCCGGCACGGCGCTGTTCGATGGGGAGGGCCAGCTGTTGGCCCGCGCGCATCAGGTCTGGATCGTGCTGGGTCCGCGCCCGGCGATGCCGGTTCCGGCGACGGCGAACGCTTCGGCCTGACGCTTGCGTCGCCCGTCCAGGGCCTTCACAACCGCGCGCGGGGAGGACCTTGGATGAAGGCGGCTTCGATCTCGGATTTTCGTGAGCTTGCGCGTCGCAGGCTACCGAACATCTTCTTCGAATACATCGACGGCGGCTCGTACGCCGAGGAGACGCTGCGCCGCAACGTGGGCGACCTGGAGGCGATCGCGCTGCGCCAGCTGGTGATGCGCGACACCACCAAGCTCGACATGAGCGTCCAGACACTGGGCCAGACGATGAACATGCCCGTGGGCCTGTCCCCGGTGGGCATGGCGGGGATGTACGCCCGGCGCGGCGAGACCCAGGCGGCGCGGGCGGCGGCGAAAGCCGGGGTGCCCTTCTGCCTCTCGACCGTCAGCGTCTGTTCCATCGAGGAGGTTGCGGCGACGGGCACGCCGCCCTGGTTCCAGCTCTACATGCTGAAAGACCGCGGCTACATGCGCGAGCTGCTGGCCCGGGTGAAGGCGGTCGGGTCGCCGGTGCTGGTGTTCACCGTGGACCTGCCGACACCGGGCTCGCGCTACCGCGATATCCGTTCGGGCTTCACCGGCGCGGGCAAGCTGGAGGCAATGATGGTGCAGGCCTGGGAGGGCGTGACTCACCCCGCCTGGACCTGGGACGTCTTCGTCAACGGCCGGCCACACACCCTGGGCTCGGTGCAGGCGGCGGTGACGGAGGGCAAGCGGGTCAACGACTTCCTGTCCTGGATCGGCCGCAACTTCGACCGGTCGGTGACCTGGAAGGACCTGGACTGGGTCCGCGAGACCTGGGACGGGCCGATCGTGGTCAAGGGCGTGCTGGACGCCGCCGACGCGCGCGACGCGGTGAAGGCCGGCGCGCAAGGGCTGGTGGTGTCGAACCACGGCGGCCGCCAGCTGGACGGCGTGAAATCCTCCATCTCGGCCTTGCCCCGGATCGCCCAGGCGGTGGGTGGCGACCTGGAGGTCTACATGGACGGCGGCGTTCGGTCGGGCCTGGACGTGCTGAAGGCGCTGGCGCTGGGGGCGAAGGCCTGTTTCGTCGGCCGGCCGTGGGCCTGGGCGCTGGGCGCGGGCGGCCAGCCGGCCATCGAGCGCATGCTGGACATCCTGCGCGCGGAGCTGGCCGTGGCCATGATCCTGACCGGCTGCACCGATGTGCGCGACGCGGGCAGGAGCCTGCTGGACGAGGGCTGAAGTCGCCTTACAGGTGAGCTGATTTCATCATCACGCGAACTCTATTGTGCAGTGCGAAACCGTTTGGTCTTTTGGGTGTTCTGAACCCGATCGGTAATTCGGAGGACGGGTATGCGCGAGTTGAACCTGGCCTATTCGCTCAGCCACGACGAGGATGTCTGGCGCTGGAGCGTCTATGACGAGGACGGCGTGACGGTGGCGGACGGGTTCCACGCGACCCAGGCCGCGGCGCAGCAGGCCGTGGAGATCACGTTGCGATCCGCCGGCGGCGATACCGTCTGACGATTGCCCGCCGCGTCGAGCGGCCCTAGCCTGATGCAATGTTGAGGGTCGCTCTGACGCGCGTCTGGGACTTCTTCAAGCGCTTCGAGACGTGGGTGCTGGTCGGGTTGATCCTGGCCGCCGGCGCGCTCTGGGCGTTCCTGAACATCGCCGACGAGATGGCCGAGGGCGAGACCCAGGGCATCGACAGCCGCATCATCCTGATGCTGCGCGAGCCGGGCGACCTGAACAATCCCATCGGGTCGAAAAACGTCGAGGAGGCGGTGCGGGACATCACAGCCCTGGGCGGGACAACCCTGGTGGCCGTGGTGACCGTGGTCGCGATCCTGGCGTTCCTGTTCCACAAGAAGCGGCTGCACGCTCTGGTCATGGGGGTCGTCGTGCTGGCCGCCTGGGGCTCCAGCCAGGGAACGAAGGCGCTGTATGACCGGCCGCGCCCGGACCTGGTGCCGCACGAGGCCTATGTCTATTCGGCCAGCTTCCCCAGCGGGCACTCGACCATGTCGGCGGCGGCATTCCTGACCCTGGCCATGCTGATCGCCAGCCTGGAGCCCCGGCGGCGGAACAAGGCGCTGGCCTACGCGGTGGCGGGGATATTCGTGGTGGGGGTGGGGTTCAGCCGCGTCTACCTGGGCGTCCACTGGCCGACCGACGTGCTGGCCGGCTGGTGCCTGGGCGCGATGTGGGCGCTGGTGGGCTGGATCGCGCTCAGGGCGATGCACGCACCCACGCGCGGCGCCTAGGCCGCGAAGCCGGAGAGGTCGGGCGCCCGCCCGTTCCAGCCCGATACCGCCTCGAACGCCGCGCCGAGAGCCACCACCGCAGCCTCATCGCGCGGCCGCCCCAGGATCTGCAGTCCGGCGGGCAGGCCGGCGTCGGTCAGGCCGCAGGGCACGCTGATGCCCGGCAGGTCCAGGTAGTTGGCCGCCCGCGTCAGGCGGCTGAGCGGCGAGACGGTCTCGTCCACCGTATCGATGGGCGGCGCCGGGATCGGGCAGGTGGGGCAGAGCAGGCCGTCATAGGTCGCCAGCCAGGCGTGGAAGTCCGTCTGGTCGGCGGCGCGGCGCACGTGGGCCTCGGCGAGCCGTGCATCGGAAATCTCCTGGCCCGCCTCGAAGCGACGAACGATCCAGGGATCCATGACCTCGGCGTGTTCCTGGATCCGGTCCTTCCAGATGCGCCAGCCTTCGCCGGCCATCAGCATGCCGTTGGGCGTAAAGGAGTGATCCAGGGTCTGCGGCGGCTCGATCATCTCGACGACCAGGCCGGCGGCGCGCAGACGCGCCAGGGCCTCGAGGTACAGGCGGCCGATCTCGGGATGGACCTCGCCCAGAGCGTCCAGCGGGATGGCGGCGAGGCGACGGCCACGGACGTCGGTGGTCAAGGCGCGCTCGGCGTCGAAGGGCCCCCGCACAGCGGCCTCGCCGTCAGGACCGGAGATCACCGCCAGCGCGCGGGCCGCCGTCGCCACGTCACGGGCGAGGACGCCCACAGTGTCGAGCGCGGGGCTGAGCGGATGGACGCCCTTGAGGCTGACCAGGCTGCGGCCAGGCTTCAGGCCCACCACGCCGCAGGTGGCGGCGGGAATGCGCACCGAGCCACCGGTGTCGCTGCCCAGGGCCGCATCGCAGAGACCGGCTGCGACCGCCACGGCGGAGCCTGACGACGAGCCGCCGGGCGCGCGGTGGACCGTCGAGTCCCACGGGTTCCACGGCGCGCCGACCGCGCGGTTGGTGCCCCAGCCGCCGTAGGCCAGTTCCACGGTGTGGGTCTTGCCGACGGCGACGTAGCCCGCCTGCAACAGACGCTCGACGACGATGGCGTGATGGGCGGGGCTGGGATCGAGGGGAACCTGGGCGCCGCCGCCGGTGGGAACGTCGGCCACGTCGAACAGGTCCTTGATGGCGAGAACGGGACCGGTCGCGACGTCGCCGACCAAAGGCGGATCGAAGACCTGGACGAAGGCCTTCAGACGGCCATCGTAGCGGCGGATGCGGGCGAGCGCCTCATCGGGAGTCATGCGTCGGACTATCGCGCGACGCGTCCGCGCACGCTAGGGAGGCGTCATGTCCGCGAACCTCTACGACCTGCTGAGCCGCCGGTTTCCGGCCGACCGTTCCAAGCCCTGCTTCCTCCTGAGCGATGGGCGCGCCATCAGCTATGGCGAGTTGGAGGCCGGTGCGGGGCAGGTCGCCGGCCGGCTGATCGCCGAGGGCGTGGAGCCGGGCGACCGGGTGGCGCTGCAGGCCGAGAAGACCGCCGAGGCCATCATGGTCTATCTGGGCGTGCTGAAGGCCGGGGCGGTCTTCCTGCCGCTCAACAGCGCCTATACGGCGGCCGAGGTCGACTATTTCCTGGGCGACGCCGAGCCGAAGGTCCTCGTCACCGATCCGCCGGCGTGGGTTGCCGAGGCCGCGGGGTATGCGCCGCTGGAGACGACCGTCGCGCGGGCCGCGGACGACCTCGCCTCGCTGATCTACACCTCGGGCACCACCGGGCGCTCCAAGGGGGCGATGCTGAGCCATGGGAATCTGGCCGAGAACGCCCTGGCGCTGCACGCGGCCTGGGGCTTCACGCCCGACGACGTGCTGCTGCACGCGCTGCCGATCTTCCACGTCCACGGGCTGTTCGTGGCCCTGCACTGCGCGCTGCTGAGCGGCTGTCCGATGGTGTGGCTGCCAAAGTTCGCCGACGCCGAGGTGCTGGCAGGCCTGGACCGGGCCACAGTCATGATGGGCGTGCCGACGTTCTACACGCGGCTTTTGGACAATCCTGGCTTCACGCGGGCCAAGGCCGAGAATGTACGCCTGTTCGTCTGCGGCTCGGCGCCGCTGCTGCCGTCCACCTTCGCCGAGTTCGAGGATCGCACCGGCCAGCGCATCCTCGAACGCTACGGGATGAGCGAGGCGGTGATCATCACCACCAACCCGCTGGATGGCGACCGGATCGCCGGTTCGGTGGGCTATCCGCTGCCGGGCGTGGACCTGCGGATCGGCGGCGGCGAGGAGACCGGGGTCATCCAGATCAAGGGGCCGAGCGTGTTCCGCGAATACTGGCGGATGCCCGAGAAGACCGCCGAGGAATTCACCGCCGACGGCTTCTTCATCACCGGCGACGTGGGCCGCCGCGACCCCGACGGGCGGGTCTGGATCTCGGGCCGGGCCAAGGACCTGATCATCTCGGGGGGCTACAACGTCTATCCGAAAGAGGTCGAGCTGGTGCTCGACGAACTTCCCGGCGTCACCGAGAGCGCGGTGATCGGCGTGCCGCACAAGGATTTCGGCGAAGGCGTGGTGGCGGTGGTCATCGGCCGGGGCGACGAAGCCGCGATGATCGCCAAGGCCCGCGAACAGCTCGCCGCCTACAAGGCGCCCAAGCGGATCGTGTTCGTGGACGAGCTGCCGCGCAACGCCATGGGCAAGGTGCAGAAGAACCTGCTGCGGCAGGCGTACGAGCGGCTGTTCGAAACCTGACGGATCGGGCAGGTTCGCCGCCGCAACATGCGAGAGGGAACGCGATGGACCTGCAGCTCAAAGGCAAGACGGCGGTGGTGACCGGCGGGACGCGCGGCATCGGCCGGGCGATCGCCGAATGCTTCGCCGACGAGGGCGCCAATGTCGCCATCTGCGCGCGCAACGCCGACCAGGTGGCCGAGACCGTCAAGGCGCTGGAAGCCAAGGGCGTGAAGGCGTTCGGCCAGGTGGTCGATATCGCCGACGGCCCCGCGCTGCAGGCGTTCGTGAACAAGGCGGGCGAGACCCTTGGGGGCATCCACGTGCTGGTCTCCAACGCCAGCGCCCTGGTTCAGGGCAACAGCGAGACGGCCTGGAAGGCGATGTTCGATATCGACGTCATGGGCGCGGTGCGTGCGTTCGAGGCGGCCAAGCCTTTCCTGGAGAAGGCTGCGGCGGAGACGGGAGACGCCGCGTTCCTGATCACCTCGTCGGTCTCCGCGGCCGAGACGGACAACCCGAATTCGTACGGCGCGATGAAGGCCGCCCAGATCCATTACGCCAAGGGGGTGGCCCGCGAGAACGCGCCGAAGAAGCTGCGCTGCAACGTGGTGTCGCCCGGGACGGTGTTCTTCGAGGGCGGCGTGTGGGGCAATGCGAAGGCGGGGGCCCCGGCGTTCTTCGAGCAGGTGCTGAAGCGCAACCCGACGGGCCGCATGGCCACGCCCGAGGAGATCGCGGCCGCAACCGTGTTCCTGGCCAGCCCGCGCTCGGCCTTCACGACCGGGATCAACATGGTGGTGGACGGCGCGATCTCGCGCCGGGCGAACTTCTAGCCGTTTTCGGAGGCGCGGCGTCCGCCGGGGCGGACGTCGCCCTGCTGGATCTGGCGCAGGCGGGCCACATAGATCGGGCCCGCCGCCATCAGGACGCCCAGGACGTCGGCCGTGACCTTGACCGGCGAGATCAGCTGACCGGCGACGCAGGGCGCCAGTTCGGCCAGCAGCACCACCCAGGCGGCCACCAGCGGAATGTCGCCGCGGCGGACGTAGGGCATCAGCCCGTAGGCCAGCGTGGTGCCCAGGTAGAACAGCAGCAGGCGCGCGACGAAGGCGTCGGTGAGCGGGCTCAGCGACAGCGCCAGCATGACGGCGGCCATGGCGGCGCCCACCGGCACATACAGCGTGCGGGGTAGGCCGGTCGGACCGGTTGCCGGGATAGGTGTGCCAAACATCGCGACGTACACCGTAAGCGGCGCGCGTCACTTCACGCTTAATTTTCGTGGTAACGCGGCGGTGAACGACTTCCCGTCAGGCGTGTATATTTCCACATCGCGCGCCTCGGCGAGACAGGCCTTGCGCCCGGCCGGACGACGCGCTTTCAGGAGCCGATGGACAAGCTCTTCTTCGACCTGCGCCCGACGCACAATCCGCATCGCTGGTACCTGCCGGTCGATCCGTCGATCTGCGTGGGACCGCCGGGCAGCATCTTCATGTTCGGCGGCGTCGGCCTGGCGTCCTCGGTGGCGGCGCTGGAACGGACGACCGGCCGGCCGCTGATCTGGGCGACGGCGCAGTATCTGGGCTTCGCGCGGCCTGGCAGCGTGGTGGACATCGACGTCTGGACGCCGGTCGAGGGCAAGTACAACACCCAGGCCAATACCAAGGGCCACGTCGACGACAAGGAGATCATCTCGGTCAGCGCCGCCCTGGGGGCCAGGCCCAGCGCGATCTCCGGCCAGTGGACCGACAATCCCAACGCCCCGCCGCCCGAGGACTGCGATCCCAGCGAGCACTGGCGCGCGTCGCCCGACGGCCTGCACAGCCGGGTGGAGGTGCGGATCGCCAAGGGTCGCACGGGCAAGGATCGGATCGGCAATCCCGAGCCCGACGGCCGCACCCTGCTGTGGGCGCGCCCGCGCGAGGGGTTCGCGATCGACGCCAGCATGCTGGCGGTGATGGCCGACTTCGTGCCCCAGGGCATCGGCAACGCCCTGGGCAAGAACGCCGGCGGCAACAGCCTGGACAACACCCTGCGGATCCGGCGGATCGTGCCCACGGACTGGGTGCTGTGCGACATCCGGATCACCGGCGTGCACGGCGGCTTCGGCCACGGCGAGATGCGCCTTTACGCCCAGGACGGGGAACTGATGGCGACGGCCAGCCAGTCGCTGATCGTGCGCGTTCGCGAGACCGAAGAGGACCGCTGACGCGCATGACGAACCTGTAACGATCGTCGGCCGTTACCTCGGGTGTAAGCAGGTCGAGACACGACGCGCAGGCCGAACCCGCGCTCAAAGGGAGCTATCCGCCATATGACCATCCGCCTGTCCTGGCTCGCCGCCGCCTCGTCCGCGGTCCTGCTCTCGGCCTGCGCCACGACGACCCCGCCGCCGCCCGTCGCGGAGGCGCCTCAGCCCACGCCGCCCCCCGCGCCGCCGCCGACGCCGAAGGCTGAGGTGGGGACGTTCGGCTTCGACGTGTCGGGCATGGACACCAGCGTGGACGCCGGCGACGACTTCTTCCGCTACGGCGTCGGCAAATGGGTGGACCGCACCGAGATCCCGGCCGACCGGTCGAACCTCAGCGCCTTCGCGGTCATCGCCGAGACCACGGCGAAGCGGACCCGGGCGATCATCGAGGACTCCGCCAAGGCCGACGCGCCGCAAGGGTCCGAGGCCCGCAAGATCGGCGACTACTTCGCCAGCTTCATGGACGAGGCCCGCATCGAGGCGCTGGGCGCGAGCCCGCTGAAGCCGGAACTGGACGCCATCGCCGCCATCAAGACCCGCAAGGACGTCTCGGCTGTGCTGGGCGGATCGATCCGCGCCGACACCGACGTGCTCAACGCCACCAGCCTCTACACGGACCGGCTCTTCGGCCTGTGGGTCGCCGAGGATCTCAACGACACGTCGAAGTATCGGCCCTACCTGATGCAGGGCGGCCTGGGCATGCCGGATCGCGACTATTACCTGGGCGACAGCCCGCGCTTCGTGGAGTTGCGCGGCAAGTACCAGGCGCATGTCGCCGCGATGCTGACGCTGGCGGGCTTCGACGACGTGGACGCCCGCGCCAAGCGGGTGGTGGCGCTGGAGATGGCCATCGCCAAGGTCCACGTCCCGGTCGACCAGACCTTGGACGTGCCGAAGTCGAACACCGTCTGGACGCGCGCCGGCCTGGCGAAGCGGGCGCCCGGCATGGACTGGGATGCGTTCCTGACCGCCGCCGGCCTGGCCGACCAGTCGCGCTTCGGCGCCTGGCAGGCGTCCGCCATCGCGGGGGAAGCGAAGCTGGTGGGCAGCCAGCCGGTTCAGGCGTGGAAGGACTATCTGGCGTTCCACACCATCGAGCGGGGGGCGCCCTATCTGTCGAAGGCGTTCGTCGACGAGCATTTCGCGTTCAACAGCAAGGCCCTGTCCGGCACGCCGCAGCAACGCGAGCGCTGGAAGAAGGGCGTCGACTTCACCTCCAATGCCCTGGGCGAGGCGATCGGCAAGCTGTACGTCGAGCGCCACTTCTCGCCGGAAGCAAAGGCGCAAGCCCACGAGATGGCCGAGAATGTGCTGAAGGCGTTCGGCCAGCGGATCGAGAAGATCGACTGGATGACGCCCGAGACCAAGGCGCAGGCCCGGCGCAAGCTGGCCAACTTCCGCATCCAGGTGGGCTATCCGGACACGTGGCGGGACTATTCGGGCCTGCAGATCTTGCGCGGCGACGCCTATGGCAACTGGTTCAGGGGCAGCCAGTTCGAGTACCGCCGCAATGTGGCCAAGCTGGGCAAGGCGGTGGATCGCGGCGAGTGGTTCATGAGCCCGCAGACGGTGAACGCCCTGTTCGCGCCGGCGCAGAATTCGATCAGCTTCCCGGCGGCGATCCTGGAGCCGACGTTCTTCGATCCCAATGCCGACGCGGCCGTGAACTACGGGGCCATCGGCGGGGTGATCGGCCACGAGGTCAGCCACGGCTTCGACGACACCGGCGCACTGTTCGACGAGAACGGCAATCTGCGGAACTGGTGGACCGCCCAGGACATGGCCCGCTTCCGCGCCGAGACGAAGAAGCTGGCCGACCAGTACAGCGCCTATGAGGCGCTGCCGGGCCTGCACCTCAACGGCGATCAGGTGCTGGGCGAGAACATCGCCGACGTGGCCGGCCTGGCCACGGCCTATGACGCGTACATCCTGTCGCTGAAGGGCGCCGCGCCGAAGACCCTCGACGGTTTCACCGCCGACCAGCGGTTCTTCCTGGGCTGGGCGCAGAACTATCGCTCGAAGTACCGGGAAGCGGCCCTGCGGCGTCTGGTGGTGACGGACGGCCATTCTCCGGGACCCTGGCGCGCGCTGACGGTCCGCAATCTGGACGCCTGGTACCCGGCGTTCGAGGTGAAGCCCGGACAGAAGCTGTACCTGGCGCCCGCCGACCGCGTGAAGATCTGGTAGGCGCGTTGCCGACCGTTCATCGGATCGACGATCCCGGCGATCCGCGCCTGGAGCCCTATCGCGCGGTCCGCGAGCGCGACCTGGTGGGCCGCGACGGGCTGTTCGTGGCCGAGGGGCGTGTTGTGCTGGAGAAGGCGGTGGCGGCCATGCCCGCCGCCATCGCCTCGGTGCTGGTGGCCGAGCACCGCCTGGACAGCCTGGCCCAGGTGCTGGCCGGCCTGCCGCCGGAGACCCCCGTCTATGCGGCGGGACAGGCGGCGATGGACGCGGTGGTGGGGTTCCCCATCCACCGCGGCATCCTGGCGGTGGGACGAAAGCCGGATCGCGACGCCGCCAAGCTGATCGCCGCGCTGCCGGCGGACGCCCTGGTCGTCGGCCTGGTCGGGATCGCCAACCATGACAACATGGGCGGGATCTTCCGCAACGCCGCCGCGTTCGGCGCCGACGCGGTGCTGCTGGACGAGACCTGCTGCGATCCCCTGTACCGCAAGGCGATCCGGGTCAGCGTCGGCGCGGCGCTGACGGTCCCGTTCGCGCGTGCGGGCGACGCCGCGACCCTGGTCTCCGCGCTGGACGGCGCCGGGTTCGAGACGGTGGCGCTGTCGCCGCGCGGCGAGGTCGATCTTGGCGATCTGATGTGCGGTCCGCGTGTCGCGGCGCTGTTCGGCGCCGAGGGTCCGGGGCTGCCCAATGCGACGCTGGCGCGCACGCGGGCGGTGCGGATCGCCATGGCCGGCGGGTTCGATTCCCTCAACGTCGCCACCACCAGCGGCATCGTGCTGCATCACCTGGCCGCGGGCCGCGCGCGCCGCGCTTAAATCCGCGCTTAACGGAAATGTCGGACAGTGAACTTTGGGGATCGTGCAAAAGCGCGACCTCGGGGGAGCTACATGGCGCGGGCGCCGACGCGAGACGCAGGGACGTTGCCGGCGGGCCTGGAGCAATCCGGGCCGGTGTTCGATCGTGCGACCCGGCTGGCGCGTACGCTGTTCGGCGACGTCGACGCGCAAATCACCCTGAAGATCGGCGACGGGTTCTGGCGCAGCCGGGGCGGCGGGATCGCCGCGCTGGGCAAGGCCGCGGGCGTCCTCGAGGTCATGCGTCTTGGCGAGGTGGTCTGGGTGTCCGACGGGCGCGAGGATCCGCGCTTCCGCGACCAGATCGAAGTGCGCGAGAACGGAGTCACCTTCTTCGCGGGCGCTCCGATCCGACTGCACGACGGCTCGACCCCCGGCGCGCTCTGGGTCGCAGGCCTGGAGCCGCGCGCCTACGACGGGGGCCTGGCGCGCCGCCTGCAGGATCTGGCCGACTTCGTCGCCGACGAGTGGGCGCGGGTGAACGCCGAGCGGGGCCAGATGGGCGCCGAGCACACCATGTCGGCGATCGTCAACGCCATGCCGGTCTCGGTGGTGCTTACCGACCGCGACGTGCGCGTGCTGTACGCCAGCCCGCCCTGGCTCAAGGCGCGGGGCCTGGAAGGCGTCGAGGTCGTCGGCAAGACCCTGTTCGAACTGCGCCCCGAGATCTTCGAGCAATGGCGCGTCGGCATCTTCAACTGCATGGATGGTCGCAGCCGTTCGCTGGAGCGCGTGCCGTTCCCCAACAACGACGGCGAAATGGCCTGGGCCAAGGTCGAGCTGGCGCCGTGGACGGATGTCGACGGGCAGGTCGGCGGCCTGATCATCAGCTCGTATGACATCACCCATATCGTCGAGGCGCTGGATCGGACCGAACGGTCCGAGGAGCGCCTGCGGGTGGCCCTCGAACTGGCCGAGCTGCACGTCTACGAGATGGACTATGTCCGTCAGGAGCTGATCAAGGTCGGCGCCGAGGACAGCTTCTACGAGACCCCGACCACCTACGCGCAGCTGTCCGCCGACATCTGGGGCGGTATCGACGCCCGGGACCGAGCCCACGTCCAGGCCGCCTGGGCGCGGCATGAGAGCCACGGCGAGCCGTATCGGCCGGAACACCGGGTCACGCGCGGCGACGGCAAGGAAGTCTGGGCCGCCGGCACGGCCAAGCTGATCACCGACGACAAGGGCAAACCCATCCGGCTGGTGGGCGCGCTGCGCAACATCACCGCGCTGAAGGCGTCCGAGCGGGCGCTTGTGCAGGCCAAGGACGAGGCCGAGGCCGCGAACCGCGCCAAGAGCTCGTTCCTGGCCACCATGAGTCACGAAATCCGGACGCCGCTGAACGGCGTGCTGGGCATGGCCCAGGCCATGGCCGCCGACTCCGACCTGAACGACACCCAGCGCGAACGGATCGAGGTGATCAAGCAGTCGGGCGAGAGCCTGCTGACGATCCTGAACGACGTGCTGGACCTGTCCAAGATCGAGGCTGGCAAGCTGGACCTGGAGTCCGCTCAGTTCGAGGTGGCCGATCTGGCGCGGACGGTCCACGCCACGTTCCAGGCCATCGCCGAGACCAAGGGGCTCGACTTCGAGCTCAGCGTCGAGAAGGCCGCGCGGGGCGTCTACGAGGGCGATCAGGTGCGGGTGCGCCAGATCCTCTGGAACCTGGTGTCCAACGCGCTGAAGTTCACCGACAAGGGCGGGGTCAAGGTCCGCATCGGCCACGAGCAGGGGTCGCTGTCGCTGACCGTGTTCGACAGCGGCATCGGCATGACCGCGTTCCAGCTCGCGGGCCTGTTCCGCAAGTTCGCGCAGGCCGACGCCTCGACGACCCGCAAGTTCGGCGGGACCGGGCTGGGCCTGGCCATCTGCCGCGAGTTGGCCGAGGCCATGGGCGGCACGGTCACCGCCACCAGCGCGCCGGGCATGGGCTCGACCTTCACCGCCATACTGCCGCTGAAGAAGGTGGCCGGCGTCGCGCCGAAGCCGAAGAAGGCGCCGCGCGCCAAGGTGCAGTCCAAGGTCCGCGATTCAGAAGCGCACGACCGTCCGGTCCGGGTGCTGGCGGCCGAGGACAACGTCATGAACCAGCTGGTCCTGAAGACCCTGCTGGGCCAGGTGGGCATCGAGCCGGAGATCGTCGCGGACGGCCGCGCGGCCGTCGAGGCCTGGGAGCGCGAACCCTGGGACGTGATCCTGATGGACGTGCAGATGCCGGTGATGGACGGTCCGACCGCCACGGGCCTGATCCGCATGCGCGAACGCTCGGAGGGGCGGGCGCGGACGCCGATCGTGGCGCTCACCGCCAACGCCATGCCACACCAGATCGCTGAATATCTGCAGGCCGGCATGGACGCCTTCGTCGCCAAGCCCATCGAGGCCCAGCGGTTGTACGAAGCGCTGCAGACGGCGGTCGACGGCGCGCCCGACGCCAAGACGGTCGCGGCTTAGCGAGATCCGGAGATCCTCTTCGGCGGGTGTGTGCGCGCCGGGGGAGTTAAAGAGAATCTCCGGTCCCTCTCGCTAGAGACGATCAGGCGGCGCGGCCGAACTCCACGGCCGAAACCACCACATCCATGACCGTGTCGCGGAAGGCGACGACGGCCGGTTCGCCCGGGGCGGCGCCGGCGGCCACCATCAGGGGCAGAAGGTGTTCCTCGCGCGGATGGGCTTCGCGGCCGTACGGCGCGCTATCCCAGTGGGCGAGGGCGGCTTCGCGATTGGCTGGATCGCTGATCGCGGCGTCCAACCATGCATCGAATTTCGCCGACCGTTCCGTAAAGGCCGGCGAGAAGCCGCGCATGTTGTGCCAGCTCATGCCGGAGCCGACGATCAGGACGCCGTCGTCGCGCAACGGACGCAGCGCCCGGCCGGCGGCCAGGTGGGCCTCCGGATCCAGATCCGCCTTGAGCGACAGCTGGACGACCGGGATATCGGCGTCCGGCGTCACCAGCTTCAGCGGCACGAAGACGCCGTGGTCCCAGCCATGCTCGGCGTCCTCGGCCGAGGCGATGCCCGCCTCGCCGAGGAGCCGGCGGACCCTGCGCGCCAGACCGGGGGAACCCGGCGCGCCGAAGGTCAGCTCATAGGTGTGGGCGGGAAAGCCGCCGTAGTCGTAGATCAGCTCGGGCCACTTGCCCGTGCCGACGGTGAAGACCGGCGCCTCCCAGTGGCCCGAGACCACCAGGATGGCGGTCGGGCGCTCGGGCAGGCTGGCGATCAGCCCCTGTAGGTAGGCGGCGGTTCGGTCCCAGGTGTCGGCCGGACCACGGCCCCACTCCATGAAGAAGCAGGGGCCCGCGCCGTGGGGGAGGAAGACGGTGGGCAGGGTCATAGCTCGATACCTGGGACACGCTCCGGGGGGAGCTTAGGCGGCCTTGGCGGCCGGGACGTCGTGGACGATCTTCTCGATCCAGGCGGCGAACTGGACGCCGTAGGACTTCAGGAACTCGGCCGTGCCGTCGTTGATCAGTTCGCCGTTGTCGTCGAACAGGGCGAAGGCGTTGCCGACATAGGCTTCCTGGCTGAGCAGCGGCACGTTCAGGAACACCAGCGACTGGCGCAGGTGGTGATTGGCGCCGAAGCCGCCGATCGCGCCGGGGGAGACGCTGATCACCGCGCCGGGCTTGCCGTTCCAGACGCTGGAGCCGTAGGGGCGCGAGCCCACATCGACGGCGTTCTTCAGCACGCCAGGGACCGAGCGGTTGTATTCAGGGGTCACGAACAGCACCGCGTCAGCGCTGGCGATCTCGTTGCGGAAGCGCGTCCACTGGGCCGGCGGATCGGATTCCAGATCCTGGTCGAAGTGCGGCAGATCGTCGATCTCGACGACGTTGAACTTCAGGCCGGGGGTGACGGCGGCGAAGGCCTTGGCCAGCTTGCGGCTGACGCTGTCCTTGCGGATCGAACCGATGACGACGGCGACATTACGAACTTGGGACATGTGAGACTTCCTTAGCGAGAGGATGTGGTTGCCGATTGTCTCGGCATGGACGGGAAGATGGTCGCCATCCTCGCCGTTGATAATCCGGCCAATTTGAAGGACTGTCTCTCCAAACGGGAAACAATCGACATGGACCGTCTGGACGAAATCCGCGCGTTCGCCGCCGTGGCCGAGGCGCGCAGCTTCACCCAGGGCGCGCGCAAACTGGATGTCTCCGGCGCGCAGGTGTCGAAGCTGGTGGCGCGGCTGGAGAACCGGCTGGGCGCCCGTTTGCTGAACCGTACGACCCGGGACGTCTCGCTGACCGACACCGGCCAGGCCTATCTGGAGCGGGCGCGAGACATGCTGGAGACGTTCGACGCGCTGGAGAGCTCGGTGCGCGACCAAAGCGGGCCGTCGGGCAACCTGAAGATCTCGGCGCCGGTGTCGTTCGGGAAGAACCAGCTGACGCCGGCGCTGCTGGAGTTCGCCACCGGCTGCATGGCGGTGTCGCTGGACGTGACCTTCTCGGACCGGATGGTGAACCTGGTGGAGGAGGGCTTCGACGTGGCTGTCCGCATCGGTCACCTGACGGACAGCTCACTGGTGGCGCGCCGGCTGGCGGCGGTGCGGATGATCACCTGCGCCTCGCCGGACTATCTGGCGGGGGCGGGTACGCCGCGGGTCCTGGAGGATGTGGCCGGACACGACGCGATCCTGGACACCAACGCCCGCGACGCCACGGTCTGGCGTTTCGGCCGCAAGGGCGACGCCGAGGAGGTGAAGGTCCATGGCCGGCTGCGGTTCAACGGGGCGGAGGCCTGCGTCGAGGCGGCGGTGCGGGGCTTCGGCATCGTGCGGACCCCGGCCTTCGCGGCGGCGGCGGATCTGCGCACCGGCCGGCTGATCCCGATCCTCTGCGACTTCGAGCCGGAGGAGATCCACGTGCATGCCGTGTACCCGCATGCCCGGCACCTGGCGGCGAAGGTGCGTGCGTTCGTGGACTTCCTGGCCAAGCGCTACGCCGGGGAACCGGAGTGGCACCAGGGCTGGGGCGAGCTGCATCCGCCGGTGAAGGCGTGACCTTCCCTCCCCATGACGGGGAGGGAAGAGATTACGCGAAGGCGATCCAGCGGCCGGCGGCGGCGGTCGTCACCCAGACCAGGATGGCGGCGTAGGCCAGGGCCTTGGTGGCCGGACCGGCGCCGGACTGACTGCGTCCGGCGCTGACGATCTGCACCGCCGCGGCGGCCAGGATCCAGGCCAGGTAGACCAGGATCATGATCTTGTTCGCCGGATCGAGGTGGGCGTAGTCGTCGGGTTTGTAGATCACTTGGTGGATGGCAAGCTGCGTCGCCATCAGGCCCAAAAGCCCGATCAGATAGACGATCCGGGTCAAGCCCTTGGTGACGAACAGAACGATCAGGGCCGCGGCGATGATCACGTGCCAGAGGCCCGGGTTCACCAGCTTGGCGACGGCGAAGACGCCGATGCAGAGGCCATAGACCGCCAGGCCGAGGGCGGCTGCCACGGCCGCGCCGCGTCCCATCCGTCCATCCGCCTTGGCCGCCGGCAGGGCGACGCCATAGGTCAGGATCAGGGCCGCCGCCAGGCCCAGCATCTTCGCGGTGAAGGCTTCGGAGGTGTAGAGCCGCTCCGGGTTCGACGTGCCGATCAGCACGCCGGTCAGCAGGACGCCGAACACACCCAGGTTCAGCCACGGCAGGACGCCGCGACGCACTTCGGACGGGCTCTCGTCGGTGAGGCCGGACCCGATGAGGCGCAGGTTCAGCAGGATGCTGGCGCCGCCCAGCAGGGCCAGCGACAGGATGTGCAGCACTTCCCACTGGGCGAAGTACGGCTTGATCTGCGCGCCGGGGAAGGTCTCGTCGAGTTGGCCGACCCAGGGGGCGATCTGCGGGAAAATGTCCTGAGGACTGATCACTTGGCCATCTCCGTCAGGTCGATCGCACCGCGTTCGGAGACCGCGCATTCCTGGGCGACATTGGCCCAGTGGGGGAGGGGTTTGCCGCACTCATACCAGTCGTAGGCGATGAAGCGGCCGAAGGTGATGACGATGATCCAGGAGGCGATCGACACCAGGGCCGAGAGCCTAGCCTTGGCCGGCGGCTTGACCGCCGTATCCCACTGTTCGCGATCCTTCTGCACCTTGTAGTGGAAGATGAAGATGTTGATGACCGCGATCGCCAGGAAGATCAGCTTCAGGCGGAACCACAGATTATGGTAATAAAGTAGGGGCTTGGCGTAGAAAAGTAAGCCGCCCGTCACCAGCATCAGTGCGAAGCCGAAGATCGTCAGCGGCAGGACGCGATCGCTGATCACCGAGACCGGCGTGGTCTTGAAGCCGACGCCCAGCAGCCGCAGGTCCACCAGGAAGATGGTGCCGGCGAACAGCATCAGCGACAGGACGTGGGAGCCTTCGAGCAGGCCCCAGACGTTGAGGGTGGAGGCGAGGCCCTCGCTCCAGGACGGGTCGTACTCGCCCGGGCCCTTCCCGATGTGGGTGGCCATCCAAACCAGGAAGTCGCGTATCAAGCTGGAAGTCCCCCCTAGAGTTTTCGCTCGCCGAAAACTCTTACCTTCTTAGTCCGAGCGTGGCGGGCGCCGAAACGGCCACGCTTGAGCATACCGGCTTTTCTACGTGCGCCAGCCTGCGCCTCAATTGCGCATTTGCATCGGCATCGCAATACGCAGGTTGCCGAGCCGGACGCTACGGGCGGTCGGCGTGGGCGGCAAGTCGGGGCCTGGCGGCCAGGCTTCAGCTCCAGCCTTGATTTTCCCAACCGCAGCGGGTCGTTAGGCGCATGAGCAAAGCGCCCCGAGTCACCGTGGTCGGCGCCGGCGTGCTGGGCCTGACGACGGCGCTCGCGCTGGCGGACTGCGGTTGCGACGTGACCGTCTGCGATCCCGGCGGTCCGAACGCCTCCAGCATCGCGGCGGGGATGATCGCGCCGGCGTTCGAAGCGGTCCTGGACGAGAGCGCGCGGCCGCACCTGGACCTGTTGATGCTGGCCCGCGACCTGTGGCCGGGGCTGGCCCAGCGGGCGGGCATCGTCCTGGACCGGTCGGGCGCGCTGGCGGTTGGCGACGAGACGTGGCTGGAGACGGTGGCGGCGGGTTTCGCGGCCCTGCAGATCCGGCCCATGTCGATCGGCGGCGATGCGGCGCGGGGTCTGGCGCCCGGCCTGTCGGAGGCCTTCGACGAGGCGCTGCTGTCGCGCGAGGATTGGCGGGTCGATGCGCCAACCGCGCTCAGCGCCCTGACGAGCGCGGCGACGGCGGCCGGGGTGACGTTCCAGCGCAGGATCGTGCGCGAGCGCGGCGACGCAGACGTCCTGGTGATCGCCACGGGCGCCAAAGAAGGCCTCGAGGCCGTGGCGCCGGAGCTGTCGCACCTGTCGCCGATCAAGGGTCACATCGTGCGGGTGGCGGCTCAATCGGCCGGCGCGACCGTGCGGGGCGAAGGCGTCTACGCCGCGCCGGGCTCGGGCCTGGCGTTCGGGGCGACGATGGAAGCCGGGCGCAGCGACGTGGGGATCGAGGACGACAAGGCGATGCCGCTGCTGGCGGCGGGGCTGCGGCTGTTTCCGGGCCTGCGCGGCGCGCCGGTGCAGATGGCGGCCGGGGTCCGGGCCACGACGCCGGACGGCCTGCCGATGGTGGGCGCCAGCGCCGCGCCCGGCGTGCTGCTGGCGGTGGGGGCGCGGCGCAACGGCTGGCTGGTGGCGCCGCTGGTGGCGACGATGGTGGCGGCTTGCGTGACCGGACGTGACGCGGGGCCGTATGCCGCCGCGCTGGATCCCGCGCGCTTCGGGGCATGACGATGAACGGGTTCTGGTTCTCCGACGAGCAACAGGCGATCCGCGACGCGGTGGTCCGGCTGTGCGAGCGGTTCGACGCCGACTACTGGCGCCGCACCGATGAGAGCGGCGCGTTCCCCGAGGCCTTCGTGGCCGCGATGGTCGAGGCGGGCTGGCTGGGGGTAGCGATGCCCACCGAACTGGGCGGCGCGGGCCTGGGCCTGACCGAGGCGGCCATCGTCATGCAGGCGGTGGCCGAGAGCGGAGCGGGCTTCTCCGGGGCCAGCGCCATGCACCTGAATATTTTCGGGCCCATGCCGATGGTGAAGTTCGGCAGCGAGGCACAGCGGAAGACGCACGTGCCGCGGCTGATCTCGGGCCAGGACAAGATGTGCTTCGCGGTCACCGAACCCGACGCGGGCCTGGACACCACCAGCCTGACCACCAAGGCCGTCCGCACCAACGACGGCTATGTCATCTCGGGTCGGAAGATGTGGACGACGAACGCCCAGCGCGCGACCAAGATGCTGATCATCGCGCGCACCACGCCCAAGGACCAGGTCAAGCGGCCCACCGAGGGCCTGAGCTTGTTCTACACCGACTTCGACCGCAGCCGGATCGAGGCGACCCCGATCCCGAAGATGGGCCGCAAGGCGGTGGAATCGAACGCGGTCTTCATCGACGACCTGCACGTGCTGGCCGAGGACCTGATCGGCGAGGAGGGACGGGGCTTCCACTACCTGCTGGAGGGGCTGAACCCCGAGCGGGTGCTGATCGGCGCCGAGGCGGTGGGGCTGGGCCGGGCGGCGCTGAAGCGGGCCGCCGCATATGCCAAGGAACGGGTCGTGTTCGGCCGGCCGATCGGCCAAAACCAGGGCGTGGCGCATCCGCTGGCTAAGAGCTGGGCCGAACTGGAAGCTGCGAACCTGGTGGCCTTCAAGGCTGCGGCCCTGCACGACGCCGGCCGCGACTGCGGCGCCGAGGCCAATGCGGCGAAGTACCTGGGCGGCGAGGCGGGCTTCAACGCCTGCGAGGCGGCGGTGCTGGCGCACGGCGGCATGGGCTACGCCAAGGAATTTCACGTGGAGCGCTACTTCCGCGAATCCATGATCGCCCGCCTGGCGCCGGTCAGCCGCGAGATGATCCTCAACTACATCGCCGAACGCGTCCTGGGCCTGCCGAAAAGCTATTGAATCTGCGCTGGAACGGCGCAGGATGTTCTCTGTTTGTTCTTGACAGGCCGAGCCGTTGATGAGAGGCTGAGGGCTTCCCCCATTTCGTCCAGGAGCTCCCGCATGCCCAGCCCACCCCGGACCGTGCTCGATGGCCTGGAAGACCTTTGGGAGGGCGCAGCCGCCGGATGGCGCGAGACGAACCGTCGGCGCGAAGAAGCGGAGGCGGCCAAGCTCCGCGCTCAGCGTCAGATGGTCCAGACGGTGTCGAAGGGCGTGCAGCAGGCCGCGAGCGGGGTAAAGGCGGGCGTGGAGCGCGTAAAGGCGCGTGTTGCCGAGACGAAGGCCGGCATGGTTGTCGACGCGCTGCTGGGCTCGACCACACCGCAGGTGCGAAGCGGCCCTGGTACCGTCGATCTAGCCACGGTGGATCGGCGAAGGGCGCAGACGAAAGCCGAGATGGGCGGAGCGCTAAGCGGGTACGCCCAGGCTGCGGCGCCTGTGGCCACGGCTGCCCTTCGGTCAGCCGCCGGCGTGAATTGGTACAAGCGGGTGAAGGCCGGCGGTGCGTGGGACGATCGCGGCAACGCGGAGCTTGCGAACACGCACCTGCCGTCGGAGCGGCGAGCCGACCCCAACGCGCTCGAGTATCAAGGCAACTTCAGCTACGGCGCGACGGCGGAAGCCCTTGGCATTCCAAAGAACATCGCGTTGTTCGCGGGTGGGGTCGTGCAGCGAAAGTCGAATCTGGAGAACGCGCTCGCGGGCGGGCCGTTGAAGGCCAGCGACGGACACTTCTATCCGCCTTATGGCGATGATCCCTACGACCAGCGCGCCATCTCCGACGGTTACGAGTATGGCCGGCAACGTGCTCGCAATGGTCGTTAGTCAAGCGGGACGGTACGCTTGGTTATCGGCGCGGATCCTCTGGCGAGTCGCGGCTCATGGGCTGTTGGCCTTGGTGCTGCTCATGCTTCTCGTGGCCGCGTCCTGCGAGCCAACGAGGGAGTATGTCGTGACGCCCAGTCCGGATCGGGCGGCTAGCCTGATACTGGAGGTGGAATTTGACACGCTAGACGGTGAGCCGCGGCGCGAGCTCTCCCTATCCGGCGGCAAGTTCGATGACAGGTTCATCCTCGGTCCTGTCGAAAATAACAACGGCCTCGGATGGCTGGACGACACGACGGTCAACGTCTGCCCTCTGCGCCGTGATGAGCGCCTTCCACTGAGCGTGCCCTTGATCAGTGAGGATGGCGTGCGGCGCACCTACCAAGTGGTGGCGCAATGCACGCCGGCCTGGGTGGGCGAACCGAAGCTGCAGCCTAGCGTCGAGGGCTTCGATTTTCCCGCGGCGTCCGCGAAGGGCCATTAGATGAAGGCGATGATGCGGGGGCGGAGGGCGATCGGCGCCGTTGTGATCGCCGCGGCGTTGCTGGGAGGGTGCGGTCGCAATCCCCGGTTTGCCTATGTGAGCCCGGACTATGCGGCCTCGCTCGTCGTCGAACCCCAGGCGCCGGGCGGCCCGAAGGCGGGGCGTCGCAACGAAGTGTACCTCGAAGCGGCGTTGGAACCCGGCAAAGCTTGGCCAGAAAGGGTTCCAATAGGCAGCTTCACAGGCATCTGGGCGCCAGCATCGATCGCGTGGATCGATGCAACGACCGTAAACGTGTGCCCCTTGAACGGGACCGCAGGCGTGGTCCGGCAAGCTAGTGTCGCTGCGCGCAAGGATGGCGCACGACGCTCCTATCGGGTTTTGGTCGACTGCAAGCGCGCACGCCGCGCGGCGCCGTTGTCAGCAGGATGACTCTCGGCGATCAGTCCGGCACGGTCTTGGTCTTGACCATCTTGCTCTACGGCGCAGCGGGAATTGGCTTTCTGTTCCGAGGCTGGCCGTTTCGAGGTGGTCTGGTCATGTTCTTGATCTCCCTGTTTCCGCCGATCTGGCAGGGTATCGCCACCGACTCGGACGCTCCCGGCTTTGGCGTCCTCGTCATTTTCATGGCGCCTCTGCCGCTATTGCTCATGGTGATCGGGACTATTCTCGCCCTGGTCCGCGCTATCCTCCGTTGGTGGCGTCGTCGCATCGCGTGGACCGAACCTTTCTGAGCCGATCTTCCAGCCCACAGCACCCCGCCGGTTAGGTGGCGGGGCGCTGGCCACGGCTACTTCGGCAGCTTGAACACGATCGGGATCGAGACCTGGGCGCCGCCGACGGCGCGGCCGTCCACGGTCTGGGGGCTCATCCTGAAGTACTTGGCCAGCTTCAGCGCCGCGGCGCCGAAACCCATGTCGGCGGGGGTCTCGGACGCGACCCGGCAGGCCGAGACGGCGCCCGCGTCGGTGACCTCGCAGGAGATGATCGCCTTGCCTTCCTGCTCCATCCGCACCGCACGGTCGGGATAGAAGCGCGCCATCTCGTCGCCGCCGGGCTTCTTAAGCCAGGTGGGGTTGCGGATGTCAGGTGGGCTGGGCGGCGTCACGGGCGTTGGCGGATCGACGGTCACCGGTCCCAGAGTCTGGGGCGGGTCGATGACCGGCGCGATGGGGGTCGGCGCCACGGGGATCGGGACGTTGGGGATGACCGGCTGGCGAGGCGAGACGACGCGCTGTTGCTGCGGCTTCGGCGGGGGTGGCGGCTCGATCTTCTTCGGCAGGAGGTCGACGAGGACTGGCGGCGCGTCGTCCACCATCGGCGCCTTGGGCGGCGCAAACTGCATCATGGCGAGGTAGGCGGCGACCAAGGCGTGCAGGCCTAGCGAGCCGGCGACGACGAGGCTCGTCGTGCGGGACATGCGCCGACGGGGAGCGACGAAGTCGAAGGGGGTTGTCTGACGGATGACCATGGCGGGCTCCAAGCGATTTACACTTGTAGTTCGCAGGTGAATTACAGCGGTAATATGGCGAGAACTCGTGGCGCGGCGGCGAAGTCCGTTAACAGGGTTAGCTGGGTGTTAACCATGATCGACGACTCCTGGCGCATGGCCGTCCAGGGAATCCGGGGCATCGTCGAAGCTGCGATCCAACGCGCCTCCCAGGCGACGGGGGTCGATTTCGGATTCCTGATGAAGACCGCGGGCCGCGAAAGCAGCTTCAACCCGCGCGCCCAGGCATCCACCTCCTCGGCCGCCGGCCTGTTCCAGTTCGTGGATCAGACCTGGCTGTCGACCCTGAAGCAGCATGGCTCCAAGCACGGCTATGCCCGCTATGCCGACCTGATCACGCAAGGGGCGGACGGCCGCTATCGCGTCGCCGACGGCGAGGCGAAGCGCGCGGTCATGGACCTGAAGCTGGACCCGCACGCCGCCTCATTGATGGCCGGCGAGCTGACGGCCGACCACGCCGCCTATCTGAAGGGCCGGGTGGGCCGGTCGCCGACCTCCGGCGAACTCTATGTCGCCCACTTCCTGGGTCCGGCAGGTTCCGCCAAGCTGATCAAGGCCGCCGAGAGCCAGCCCGGCGCTTCGGCCGCCTCGCTGTTCCCCGACGCCGCGCGGGCCAATCGCTCGATCTTCTATCGCGACGGCCAGCCGAAGACCGTGGGCGAGGTCTACGCCAACCTGACCAAGTCGGGCGGCGGCCAGCCGGCGATGGGCCCTCGCGCGGTCGAGCCCGATCCGGTGGACGGCGGCTTCATCCAATACGCCTCGACGCGGCGCAGCGTGCGCGAGCGCGAGCAGGACGCGCTGATCGCGATGATCCTGAAGGGTTCCCAGCCCGCCGACCAGGCCGGCGTCGGCAGCCGCCTGACCGGCTCGCTGTTCACCAGCGAAATGCTGAAGATGCTGTCGGACGGCCGCGAGAGCTGAGCCTGGTCAGGCCGCGGCGCCGTCCGCGAACATCGCCTCGATCTCCGCCGCGCCATAGCCGATTTCGGCCAGGACTTCGCGCGTGTGCTCGCCCAGCCCCGGCGCGGGCGGCAGGCGATCGACGTCGGCGCCCGGGAAGCGGGCCGGAGAGGCCGGGGAGCGGAACGTGCCGCCCTGGCCGTCCTCGACTTCGACGAAGGCCCCGGCGGCCGCGATCTGCGGATCGGCGGCGACCTCGGCGGGGGTCTGCATCGGCGCCCAGACCAGGTCGGCGGCGTCCAGCCGGCGCGCGATCTCGGCGAAGGGCAGGGCGCCGAAGCCCAGATCCAGCTCGGCGGACAGGGCGACCGCGTTCAACCGCCGGGCCTTGCCGTTGGCGAACCGTTCGTCGTCGACCAGGTCGGACCGGCCCGCGGCGGCGCAGAACGCTTCCCAGCCGCCGCCCGTGCCGCGCGGGTTGTGGACGAACCACCGCCCGTCGGCGCTCTGATAGTAGTTGGAGATGGCGTTCATCGGGTTGGCGCGCTGGCGCACCGAGGCGACGCGGCCGAACTTCAGCTGGACCGCCAGGTCGGAGCTGGTGAGGTAGACCCCCGACGCCAGCAGCGAGGTCTGCACCAGCCGGCCTTCGCCCGTGCTGTTGCGCTCATAGAGCGCGGCCAGGATCGCCGAGACGGTCGCCAGCGAGGTCGCGTGGTCGCCGACGCCGGTCGTGCGCAGGAACGGCTCGGCGCCCTTGGGGGCCGTCATGTAGCCCACCCCGGCGCGGGCCCAGAAGGCGGT
This sequence comes from Alphaproteobacteria bacterium, assembly GCA_018821435.1. Classification (GTDB taxonomy): domain Bacteria; phylum Pseudomonadota; class Alphaproteobacteria; order Caulobacterales; family Caulobacteraceae; genus Phenylobacterium. The sequence continues at coordinate 30,314 of JAHJME010000021.1, read as the reverse complement.
GACGTCGAAGCCGGGCAGATGCGCCTCGGGACCCTCCAAGCCGTAGCCGGTGATCACGGCGTAGACGAGGCGCGGGTTGATCTTGCGCAGGGTCACATCGTCCAGACCGTGCTTCTTCAGCGAGACGGGCCGGACATTGGTCAGGAACACGTCGGCCTCGGCCGCCAGCTTGGCCAGGGCGTCACGGCCGGCCGGCTTGGAGATGTCGAGGACCGCGCCGCGCTTGCCGCGGTTGTCGAGCTCGAACGTCGGGTTCGCGCCCAGGTCCTTGGCCAGGTCGGCGAAGACGTGGCGCATGTTGTCGCCGCCCGGTCGCTCGACCTTGATCACCGAGGCGCCCCAGTCGGCGAGGATGCCACACGCGCCGGGACCGGCGATGTAGGCGGAGAAGTCGACGACCTTCAGACCCTTGAGCAGCACGCGCACATTCCCCCGTTTGGAACGCACCGTAACGGAGGTGACCGTGCGGCGCCTATGCCGCTGAGCGGTCGTTCGCGGCGGCCCTGCCCGCAGCGCTGGCCGAGAGGGCCTCGGTGATGGCCCGCGCGGCGGCCGGAACGGCCACGGGGCGGCGCAGCAGGGCGTCGGCGCCGGCGGCCAGCGCGGCCTGGGACTCGGCGTCGTCGCCGGCGGTGAGCGCGACCACGGGGGTGTGCGCGGCGGCTCCGGTCAAGGCGCGCAGGGCGGCGATGGTCGCCGCGCCGTCTGCGACCACCAGGTCCAGGTCGCAGATGCGGGCGAGGTCCACTGCGCGGCCCCCGTCGGCGGCGTGGACCACCTGGTGGCCGAGCTGCTCCAGGCTGGCGCGGAGCATGGCGGCGGAGAGGGGGTCGGTCTCGACGGTGAGGATGCGCAGGCGGCGGCCCGGCCGCTCGACGGCTTGCGGGAGAGGCTCCGCGACGGCGAGGCGCGCGGCCGGATCGAAGGGCAGTTCGAAGGTGAAGCAGCTGCCGACGCCCGGCGCGCTCTCGGCTCGCAGGTCACCGCCCATCAGCTTGGCCAGCTGGACCGCCAGCGGCAGACCCAGGCCCGCGCCGGACGATCCCGCGCTGGTCCGCGCCACCCGCTCGAACGGACGGAGCGCGGCCGCCAGTTCGTGATCGGCGAGGCCGGGGCCCGTGTCGGCGACGGCGACGGCGATGCGGTCCTCGCCGATCAGCGACAGCCGCACCTCGACCCGCCCGCGCATCGTGAACTTCACGGCGTTGCCGATCAGGGCGGCCAGGACCTGGCGGGCGCGGGCCGGATCGGCGATGGCGCAGCCTTGGCCGTCGGCCAGGGCGGCGTCGACATGGACCGCCAGTTCCAGCCCCTTGGCCGCGGCCGCCGGGCGGTTCAGCAGGACCAGGTCGCGGGCGACGGCGGTCAGGTCCACCGGCTTGGGCTCGACGGTCAGGCGGCCGGCCTCCGCGCTCTCGGCGTCGACGGTGGTCTCCAGCACGGCCAGCAGGTCGTTCACGGCGTCCAGGGCGGCGCCGATCTGCTGGCGGGTGGGGGCCGCACGGCCGCGACCGGCCGCCGACGCCAGGACGTGGGCCACGCCGGTCAGGCCGTTGCGGATCTCGTCGGAGAGGGTGGAGACCAAGTCGGACTTGGAGCGGGCCAGTCGGCGGGCGGACTCGGCCTGTTCGACTCGCTCGGCGATCAGCACCTCGCGCTCGGCGGCCAGCGCGAACTGGCCGCGCAGGATGCGGTTGACCAGCAGGGCCAGGGCCAGCGCCAGGGCCGCGGCGGCGAGGGCCAGCTGGGCCATGGCGGGACTGCCGCCGCCCAGGAACAGCGCGATCAGCGGCCCGGCGATGGCGACCGGCGCCACGATCAGCAGGCTGGGCAGCCAGGGCGTGGTGAAGACCACGCAGATCATCGCCGCGCCCAGCGTGAGCAGCAGCAGGGTCTCGCGCACCGGTCCGGCGAACTGGGCGAAGAGGGCCAGCTGGGCGATCGCCAGGGCCCAGACCAGGCCGGACAGGATGTGCGCCAGGCCGCGTCTGCGTAGATCGGTCGCAGCCGGCGTCTTCAGCCAGTTCACGGCGGCATAGAACACGCCCCAACCCACCGCGAAGGCGGCGAAGCTGGCGCTCATCCAGGCGACGTTGGCGGCGTGACTGGCGACCCAGACGAAGATCGGCAGACAGACGCCGAACGCCAGCAACGCATAGGGCAGCAGGGCGGTCTGGACCCGCATGCCCTGGGCGTCGGCGGTGAGGCCGAGGGCCGGTTCGGGCGACTTGATCGTGGCCACTCAGAGGTCCCTTCGCATGCGAAGGCGTACGCTACGGACGCAGCCGTTGGCGGCGTGTTACGCGAAATCCTTAATCCACAGATTCGGTCGGCAACCTCCCGTTAAGCTTCGCGGCGCAAATGTCGAATCGCGGGACTCCGAAGCTGCTTCGGATGGGGATGAGAGACGGGGATGGCGACGACGCGGTCAGCGCTGACGGATGAGGATATCCGTACGCTGGTGAAAGGCGCGACGCCGGACGAGCGTGCGCTCGCGGCTCGCAAGCTTTGCCAGTCGATGGAACGTGAGCCCCTGTCCGTCGAGGACCGGGAGCTGGCCGCCGATATCCTGCGCGTCATGGCCGCCGACGCGGCCGAACTGGTGCGCAAGGCGATCGCCGAGACCCTGCGCGCCTCCGACGTCGTGCCCCGGGACGTGGCGGTGCAGCTTTCGCGCGACGTCGAGAGCGTCTGCCTGCCGCTGCTGGCGTTCTCGCCGGTCTTCACCGACGCCGACCTGGCCGAGATCGTCCGCCTGGGCGGGCCGGTGCGCCAGGTCGCCATCGCCAAGCGTCCCGAGCTTTCGCGCACCGTCACCGACAGCTTGGCCGAGCATGGCGGCGAGCGCGCCGTGGCCACGGCCTGCGCCAACCCCGGGGCCGACTTCGCCGAAAGCGGGCTGAAGCGCGCCGTCGACCGGTTCGAGAAGTCCGAGCGGGTGCTGGCGGCGATCGCCTATCGCAATGTCCTGCCGCTCTCGATCACCGAGCGCCTGATCACCCTGGTCACCGACAAGGTGCGCGACCATCTGGTGAGCCACCACGCGGTCACCGCCGAGACGGCGCTGGAGATCGTCACCGGAGCGGCCGAACGGGCGACCGTCGATGTCGTGGACCAGGCGGGTAAGACCGCCGACGTCCGTGGGCTGGTCACGCACCTTAACAGCGAGAAGCGCCTGACCGCCTCGCTGCTGCTGCGGTCGCTGGCCAACGGCCACATGACGTTCTTCGAATGGGGCGTGGCCGAGCTGGCGGGGGTGCCGCACCACCGCACCTGGCTGATGATCCACGACGCGGGGCCGCTGGGCCTGCGAGCGATCTACGAGCGCGCGGGGCTGCCGGCGCGGCTGTTCCCGGCGTTCCGGGCGGCGGTGGACACCTTCCACTCCATGGAATTCGACGGCGGAGCCAAGGACCAGGAGCGGTTCCAGGAGCGCATGCTGCAGCGGTTCATGACCCAGCCGGAGCAGGCATCGCGGGAAGACGTGGACTACCTGCTGGCCCGGATGGACAAGACGACCGAGGTCGTGACCCAACCCGAACGCGAAGCGGTGATGCTCTAGTCTTGCCTGCGCCTGGGCCACGGCCCAAGCTGGGGACATGAGCGAAACGCCGACGAGAGAGCCCGCCGAGACCAAGGCGGCCGCCACCATCCTGCTTCTCCGCGACCAGCCGGAATTCCAGGTCCTGATGGTCAAGCGCCATCACCAGATCGACTTCGCCTCGGGCGCCCTGGTGTTCCCAGGCGGCAAGACCCATGCGGGCGATCAGGACCCGGCGTGGGCCGATCACTGCAACGGCTGGGACCAGTTCGACGACGCGCAGCGGACGCTACGCATCGGCGCGATCCGCGAGGCCTACGAGGAGGCCGGGATCCTGCTGGCCGAGGGTCTGGACGGATCCGACTTCGCCGAGGTCTGCGACCCGGCGGTGCGCTCGGCCGTGGATCGCGGCGAGACGGCGTTCATCGACGTGGTGCGGGAGCTGGGCGTGCGGCTGCGGCTGGACGCCCTGGCGGTCTTCGCGCGCTGGATCACGCCGACGATGATGCCGAAGCGCTTCGACACCTGGTTCTATGCGGTGCGGGCGCCGGCCGACCAGGTGGCCGCCGCCGACGGTCGCGAGGCGGTGGACGCTGAGTGGATCTCGCCGGCCGAGATCCTGCGGATGGAGGCCTCGGGCGAGCGCACGGTGATCTTCCCGACGCGGATGAACGTGCAGATGCTGGCCGAGGCGTCGAGCGCCGAGGATTGCGTGGCGCGGGCGCAGGCGCGGACGCTGGTGACGGTGTTGCCGGTGGTCGAGGTGCGGGACGGCGCGCGCTATCTGGTGCTGCCGTCGGACGCGGGCTACGGCGCGGTCGCCGAGCCTATGGACGCCGTAAAGCTGGCGATGAAGGTCTAGGCGCCGAAGGCCTTGATCCGGCTTTCCAGTTCCTGGACCAGGATCTTACCCACCGGGTGATCCTCGGTCTTGATGTCGTCGCGGGCGGCCGCCTTGATGGCGTCGATGTGCGCGTCGATCAGGCCGACCGGCGCCTCGAGGCGCTTGGACTTGTCGTCGATCAGGCGGCAGAGCAGGCCGGCGACGCGGGTGATCAGCGGGAAGCCGTAGGTGGCGCCGAGACCCTTCAGGTCATGGGCGCGCAGGTAGAGACTTTCCATGTTCTCGGCGGTCGGGCCCTCGGCGCGCACGGTGACGCGGGCGGCTTCGAGCTTGTTGATCTCGTCGTTCAGCCATTGGGCGAAGTTGCCGGACAGGCTCTTCAGGGCCGCTTCGGCCTTGGCGATCGCCGCAGGATCGATCACGCCGAGGCGGCTGCCGCCGACCTTGAGGCGGAGGGCGCTGGGGGCCTGGATCATCTGGCCGGTCTTGGGTTCGCTCACGTGACACTCCCGAACGATCGCCCGTCGAAAGTAAGGTGAACCCGTTAATAAGCGGTATTGGCGGGCTTCGGCGACTAAGCCGAGAATTGTTCCGCCAGAACACGCTCTTCCAGGCTGCGCCCGGCGTCGAACAACATGCACAGCGACACGTCGCGATCCTCGGCGATGTAGACCTCGAGCACATTGGGCGCTTCGAAGTTGTCGGCCACCGCGCTGACCGGGCGCTTGGCGCCTTCCAGCACCTCGAGCCGCAGGCGGGCGGTGTGGGACAGCAGGGCGCCGCGCCAGCGGCGCGGGCGGAACGCGCTGATCGGGGTCAGGGCCAGGATCTTGGCGTCCAGGGGGATGATCGGTCCGTGCGCCGAGAGGTTGTAGGCGGTCGAGCCCATCGGCGTGGAGATCAGGGCTCCGTCGCAGATCATCTCGGACAGCCGCACCTTGCCGTCCACCGAGATCCGCAGCTTGGCCGCCTGGCGCGTGGTGCGCAGCAGGCTGACCTCGTTGAAGGCCAGCGCCTCGTGGGTCTTGCCGTCGACGTCCACAGCCTGCATGCGCAGCGGGTGGATCTCGGCCTGCTCGGCGGCGTTGATCCGGCCCAGCAGGTCCTCGTCGTGGTGGTCGTTCATCAGGAAGCCGACCGAGCCGCGGTTCATGCCGTAGATCGGCTTGCCGGCGTCCATCAGGTCGTGGACGGTTTCCAGCATGAAGCCGTCGCCGCCCAGGGCGACGATGACCTGCGCCTCATCCAGGCCGGCGTCTCCATAGCGGGCGACGAGTTTCTCTCGCGCCTCCTGGGCTTCCGGCCGATTGCTGGCGACGAAGGTCAGGCGGGTGACAAACGACTTTTTCATCGGCCGCCAGAAATGCCGAAGCTCTGCTTCGTGTCAAACAACGGTTCGAGTCAAACCGGTGACAGCGAGCGCGCGGCCTGGCGGAAAGCAGCCCCCGCCACCTCCGGCGTCACCGGCGCGAAGGCCACCGACGCCTTGCGCGCGCCCTCTGCGCCGCCGCCCGGGCGGCCCTCGTTGAGGTTGCGCGTCATTTCCAGGATGTCGGGGAAAACGCTGCGGTCGATGCCCACCGCGGCGCAGGCCAGGGCCAGCAGTTCGGGGCGGTCCGAATCGATCGTCGCCTGCACATGGCTGGCGTCGAAGCGGCCCAGCATGGCCAGCGAGGTGGCGAAGAGGCCCAGCCGACCCTCGCGCAGGGCGCGGATCAGGTAGCCGGGGCGGAGCTGGCCGGCGGCGTGCAGCTTGTCGATCAGCCGCTGTTCCATCATCTCGCGCTCGCCCTCGCGGGTGGTGCGGGGCAGGGCCTCGGTCGAGATGCCGTTCTGGGCCTCGTTCATCGAGGCGGCGAGGGCTTCGTCCAGGACGGTGACGTCCAGGCGGAAGCGCTCGGCCAGGCCCTGGCGCAGGGCCAGACCGACCCAGAGATAGAGGCGCTTGGCCAGCTGGCCGGTGAGCTTGGGGTGCTGCGACAGCGGCGTGCGCAGGGCGGCGACCTGGCGGGACGCCTCGACCAGCTCGGCCATGTCGTGCGGCGACAGCTCGGCGGTGTGGTTGCCGGCCAGCGCGGTGAGGACGGCGGGTTCGGCCTGTTCCAGGATGGCGGAGACCACGGCGCGCGACAGCTCGGGGCGACGCGCGACCTCGATCTGGTGCTCGATGGTCGCCTCGACCAGCAGGCGAACCAGGTCCAGGTCCTTGAGCACCGGGCTCTGGCTGATGATCGGTCGGGCGATCTCGATATCGTCGAGAGCCAGGACGTTGACCAGGGCGTTCGGCGCCCAGTCGGCGGCGGCCAGTTTCTCGGACAGGCGGTGGCGTATATCGCGCTCGGCCTCGACCACGAGGCTCATGAAGATCGAGGAGAGCAGGGCCTGGATCGGCGGGCCCTTCATGGCCTGGCCGGCATGAGGCGAATCGCACAGATCCGCGATCGCCAGAAGGAGGCGTTCGCGGTCAGCCGGCTGACGGCTCTTTGCGAGATCGAGCAGGCTTTCGCTGCTCATCGCGAGACTCAACGCCGGATCTCCCATTTCTACAGTACGAACGCGGCTATATCCGACTCTGCCCTTGCTGGGTGAAGACACCCTTAAAGGTTAAGCTCCGTCGGGAGGGAAAAGTACGCATGGACCAACCTCTGATCCTCGCTTTGGACCAAGGTACAACTTCGACGCGCGCCATCCTGTTTTCGGCGGACGGTCAGCCCCTGGCCGAGGCCGGCGCGCCGCTTCAGCAGCACTACCCGCGGGACGGCTGGGTCGAGCACGACGCCGACGAGATCTTCGAGGCCTCGGTCAGCGTCCTGAAGGGCGCCGTCGAGAAGGCCGGCCGGGCGTTGAGCGAGGTGGCCGCCATCGGCATCACCAACCAGCGCGAGACCCTGGTGGTCTGGGAGAAAGCCACGGGCCGCCCCATCCACAAGGCGATCGTCTGGCAGGACCGCCGCACCGAAAGCGTCTGCGCCAAGCTGCGCGAGCAGGGGCGCGAGAAGCGGGTGACCAAGATCACCGGCCTGCTGCTGGACCCGTATTTCTCCGGCACGAAACTGGCCTGGGTGCTGGACAACGTCGACGGCGCGCGGGCGGCGGCGAAGGCGGGCGAGCTGCTGGCCGGGACCATCGACACCTGGGTGATCTGGAAGCTGACAGGCGGAAAGGTCCACGCCACCGACGCCACCAACGCCTCGCGGACGCTGCTTTACGACATCCGGGCCGGCAAGTGGTCCGCCGAGATGGGCGATATGCTGGAGGTCCCGCTGGGCCTGATGCCTGAGGTGCGCGACTGCACGGGCGACTACGGCGAGACCGACGCGTCGATCCTGGGCCGGGCGATCCCGATCCGTGGCGTGGCCGGCGACCAACAGGCGGCGCTGATGGGGCAGGGCTGCATCCGGCCGGGCGAGATGAAGGCCACCTACGGCACCGGCTGCTTCATGCTGATCAACACCGGCGAGACCGCGCCCGTCTCGGAGGCGCGGCTGCTGACCACCGTGGCGGCGCGGGTGAACGGCCGCACAACCTATGCCCTGGAGGGCTCGATCTTCATTGCCGGCGCCGCAATCCAGTGGCTGGGCGAGGGGCTGGGTATCGAAGGCGGGCCGAAGGCGGCCGAGGCGCTGGCGGCGAAGGCGAACGACGAGCTGGGCGTGGTGCTGGTGCCCGCCTTCACCGGCCTTGGCGCGCCGTGGTGGGACGCCAATGCGCGCGGCGCGATCTTCGGCCTGACCCGGGACGCCGGCCTGGCCGAGATCGCCCGCGCGGCGTTCGACGCCTGCGCGCTGCAGACCCGCGACCTGATCGAGGCGATGCGCGCCGACGCGCCCAAGGCGTTCAAGGGCGAGGTCGAGCTGCGGATCGACGGCGGGATGTCGCGCAGTCCGTGGTTCAGCCAGCGGCTGGCCGACCTGACCGGCGTGGGCGTCAGCCGCGCCACCTACCAGGAGACGACGGCGCTTGGCGCCGCCCTGTTCGCCGGGGTCGGCGCGGGGGTCTATCGCGACGTCGAGGAGGCGGCGGCGTCGCGGCCGAAGACCGAGGGCTATCAGCCGGCGATCAGCACGGATCGCCGCGAGCGCGCCTATGCCCGCTGGCTGGATGCGGTGAACCGGGTGGGGACGACTTAGGACCGTGGGCATGTCGCTTGGGCTGCGCGCGCCGTAGGCGCTGTCATGATGGTCCACGAACCACACGAACCACACGAACAGGGGTGACGCCGGCACGGCCTCGCGGTCCCGAGTGCGTTCGTGTGGTTCGTGTGGTTCGTGGACGAATTCCTCGGCGCTGACGCGCCAGGGCGGCGGTTAGGCGGAGCTTGGCGGGTCGGGCTCCGGGGCTTCGTCGCGGGGCGGGGGTGAGATCGCGTCGTCCGCCGTGGGCTCATCGTCGTCAGGATCGGGCGGGGCGGGCAGGTCGCGCCAGTTGTGGGCGGCGTCTTCGGGGAGGCCCATCTCCAGGCAGAGGCGGGCGATGTGATCGTCCAGCGGCTCGGCGCAGAAGTTGTCGCGCTGGCAGGCCGAGGTCAGTTCGTCGCGGAGCTGTTCCTCCAGCCACTCGGCGTAGTCTTCGTCCTCGGCCTCGTGCCAGATCACCCGGGTGACGGCGTCGCGCACGGCGCCGATCCGCTTCGACAGCTCCACCCCGCCCGGTTTGCGGGGCGGCCCGGTCAGGGCGGCGCGTTCGGCGTCGCGAAGGTCCTGCGCCTGCTGGCGGACCAGTTTGGCCTCGAGGGCCACGCTCTGGCGCACCGAGCGCGAGATGGTGTGGAACGCCTTCACCGCCTCGACCCGCTCGGCCGGCGTCTCGGCCGCTTGCGCATCCGTGAACGTCTGCTCGGCCAGCGCCAGGCCCAGCTCGGTCAGCCGGGCCAGGACGCGGGCATGCCGTTCAGCGATGTCGGGCGGCGTGGACATGAACGAAAAGGGAACATGCGGACAGCGGAAAGGCAAGCTTGTGCGCTCGGGTGTGCGTCCGGTTTTGACGGAGGCGCCCGCGCTGCTCCTCTCCCACGGCGCTGGCGCGCCTGGGAGAGGAGCAGCGCGGGCGGTTGGTAGCGCAGGGGCCGTGCTATCCTGCGACGACCGCAACGGGACGACTCTCACGTGACAGCCAGCAACCGCATCGTGCTCTCCAGCGACCACAGCGCCATCGCGCTCCGGCAGGCCATCGGTGGTCATGTCGCGGCGCTGGGGTGGGTGGTGGTCGACATCGGGCCGACGACGGCGGAGAGCACGGATTATCCGGCGCACGGCGAGGCGGCGGCGCGGCGGGTCGCATCCGGCGACTGCCGGTTCGGCATCATCCTGTGCGGCACGGGCCAGGGGATCATGATGGCGGCGAACAAGGTGAAGGGCGTGCGTTGCGGCGTCTGCGCCGACACCTTCTCGGCCCGCATGATCCGCCAGCACAACGACGCCAACATGCTGTCGATCGGCGCGCGGGTGGTGGGCGAGGGACTGGCGCTGGATATCGTGGAGGCGTTCCTGACCGCACCGTTCGACGGCGGCCGGCATGCGCCGCGGGTGGCGATGATCGGCGCGCTGGACGGCTAGGGGCCGCGCCGCGGCATGGCGCGCGCTTGACGCCCGCAGCCAGCGGCGCGAGGAAGTAAACAACGATCAGACATTGATCATGATCATCAGGGAGAACGGCCATGGCAGACGGTTCGGTCGCCGGCGTCACCTCGCTCAAGGGCAAGGTCAGCGCCGAGGAATGGCAGGCGCGGGTCGATCTGGCGGCGCTGTACCGGCTGGTGGCGATGCACGGCTGGGACGACCTGATCTACACCCACATCTCGGCGCGGATCCCCGGGCCGGAACACCATTTCCTGATCAACCCCTACGGCCTGCTGTTCGAGGAAATCACCGCCTCGTCGCTGGTGAAGATCGATCTGGACGGGAACATCCTCCAGGACACGCCGTACTTCATCAATCCGGCGGGCTTCACGATCCACTCGGCGATCCACGCGGCGCGCGAGGATGCGCACTTCGTTATGCACCTGCACTCCGACCAGGGCGTGGCGGTGGCGGCGCAGAAGGACGGCCTGCTGCCGCTGTCGCAGCACGCGCTGATCGTGCTGCCGCGACTGGCCTACCACGACTACGAGGGCATCGCCCTGAACCACGACGAGCGTGAGCGGCTGGTGGCCGATATCGGCGACAAGACGCTGATGTTGCTGAAGAACCATGGCACGCTGGCGGTGGGCGACACCGCCGCGAACTGCTGGGTCGGCATGTACTATCTGGAGCGCGCCTGCACGATGCAGGTCCAGGCGCTGTCGGCCGGCCGCGAGAACGTGCTGATCGCCCCTGACGCCTCGCAGGCCGAGGTGGCGTCGCAGGTCGCGCGCGGCATCGGCGGGGCGCTGGCCTGGCCGGCGTGCCTGCGCAAGCTGGACCGGGAATTGCCGGGATACGACGCTTAAGTCGGCAGCAACGCCTGCGGCTTATGCAAACGGGCGTCCATCTCGGGCGCCCGTTTCACTGTTTGGGAGAAGTTTCAGCGCCGCAACGGACAGCCATCCTCCTGTCACTGGACCGCGTATATGGACCCGTCCTAAGAGCGCTGCCGATATCTTAGTGAACCACCTGCAGACACGCGGGTGATGGGGACCCGTAGTTTGATCCGACGCCACTTCTTCCTCGTCGCGGCCCTCGTGGTCCTGGCTGTCATGATCGTGGCGGGCGGATTCAAGGTGCTGTCCAAGACATCGGCCGGCGCGGGCGCCGGCGGGCAGGCCGCCCAGGGCCAAGGCGCCGGCGGTCCTCAGGCCAAGGGCGGCGCGCGGCGCGGTGCGTTCGGCGGCCCGACGCTGGTCTCGGTGACCACGGTTCAGCCGCGGGTGTTCGAGGACACCATCGAGGTGCTGGGCGTGGCCAAGGGGCGCCAGTCGGTGACCCTGACCGCGGCGACGACGCAGCTGGTGGACCGGGTGCTCTTCAAGGACGGCCAGCGCGTGGCGCGCGGCGCCTTGCTGGTGCAGCTGAAGGATACCGAACAGGATGCGGGCGCCGCGCAGGCGCAAGCCCGGCTGGTCGAGGCCCGGAAGGCCTACGACCGCTACAAAACCCTGGGCGACCAGGGCTGGACCTCGAAGGCGCAGGTCGAGCAGTTCGAGGCCGCCTGGCGCTCGGCGCAGGCCGATGTGGCCGCCGCCAAGGCCCGCCAGGGCGACCGCACCATCCGCGCGCCGTTCGCCGGCGTGGTGGGCCTGTCCGACGTGGCGCCCGGCGCGCTGGTCAATCCGGGCGCGCCCATCGTGACCCTGGACGACGTCTCGGTCATGCGCGTCGATTTCCAGGTGCCGGAACGCTATCTGGGCCAGCTGCGCGAGGGCCAGACCCTGTTGGCCACGGCCGACGCCTATCCCGGCGAGACCATCTCGGGCCGCATCGCCCAGCTGGACACGCGGGTGGACGAGCGCACGCGCGCCATCACCGCCCGCGCCGAGTTCCCGAACGGGGCCGGCAAGCTGAAGCCCGGCATGCTGGTGCGCGTGGGCGTCTCCCGCGGCCAGCGCACCAACCCCAGCGCGCCGGAATCGGCGATCTCGGTCCAGGGCGACGGCGCGTTCGTCTACATCCTGCACAGCCGCCCGGCGGGCCAGGCCAAGGGGCAGGCGCAGGCCAAGGGGCAGGGCGCCCAGGGCGGCGCCATGGTCGAGCAACGGCCGATCGTCACGGGCCTGCGCCAGCGGGGCTTCGTCGAGATCACCGACGGCGTGAAGCTGGGCGACAAGATCGTCTCGGACGGCCTGAACAAGATCCAGCCCGGCCAACCCGTGCGCGTGGCCGGCGGCCAGCGCCCCGGCGCGGCGGGCGGCGCCGAAATCAAGACCGCCAATCCCAACCCCTCGGCAGGAGCGCGGGCCACCGGCGCGCGACCCGCGGCATGATGCTTTCCGACATCTCGGTCCGCCGCCCGGTCTTCGCCGCCGTCGCGGCGATCATCCTGTGCGTCGTGGGCCTGGCCTCGTTCAGCGCGCTGACGGTGCGCGAGCTGCCTAGCGTCGATCCGCCCGTGGTCAGCGTCTCGACGAACTATCGCGGCGCCTCGGCCGAGGTGATCGAGGAGCGGATCACCGAGGTGATCGAGCGCCAGGTCGCCGGCATCGAGGGTATCGACCGCGTCCAGTCCTCGTCGCGGGACGGCACCTCGCGGATCAACATCTCGTTCAAGCTGGACCGCGACCTGGACGCGGCGGCAAACGACATTCGCGATGCCGTAAGCCGCGTCACGGCGCAGCTGCCCGAACAGGCCGATCCGCCGCAGATTCAGAAGGCGAACGCCGACTCCCAGCCGATCATGTTCCTGAACTTCACGTCGACGACGATGAACAGGCTGCAGCTGTCGGACTACGCCCAGCGCTACCTGGTCGAGCGGCTGTCGACGGTGCCGGGCGTGGCGACCGTGGGGGTCGCCGGCGCGCAGAACTATTCCATGCGCATCTGGCTGAACCCGGACGCCATGGCGGCGCGGGGCATCACCGTCGAGGACGTGGAAGCCGCACTGACCAGCCAGAACGCCGAGTTGCCGGCGGGCTCGCTGGAGGCCCCGGCCAAGGACTTCACCATCCGCGTCGCCCGCGGTTACGCCACGCCCGCGCAATTCGCGCTCATGCCCATCGTGGCGACCCGCGGCGCCACCGCGACCCAGGGGTCCGCGGCGCTGGGCGGGACCTCGGCCAGCGCGGGGGCGGCCCAGGGGGCCACCCGCGACGTCGTCGGCGCCTCGGCCGCGCAGGGCTACATCACCCGCCTGGGCGACATCGCCCGGGTCGAGGAAGGGCCCGACGAGCGCCGCCGCCTGTTCCGGTCGAACGGCAAGGACATGGTCGGCATCGCCATCACCCGGCAGAGCCAGGCCAACGACCTGGACATCTCGGACGGCGTGCTGGCGGCGATCAAGGAGATCAACAAGACCCTGCCCAAGGGCACGCAGGTGGGCGTCTCGGTCGACTACACCCAGTTCACCCGCCACGCGATCCAGGAGGTCTGGGTCACCATGGCGATCTCGCTGGGGCTGGTGGCCCTGGTGAACTTCCTGTTCCTTGGCACGTGGCGCGCGGCGCTGATCCCGTCGATCGTAGCGCCGATCTGCATCCTGTCGACGTTCATCGTGCTGGCCCCGCTGGGCTTCTCGATCAACCTGCTGACCCTTCTGGCGCTGGTGCTGGCCATCGGCCTGGTGGTCGACGACGCCATCGTGGTGGTCGAGAACATCCAGCGGCGGATCGACGACGGGGAGCCGCCGATCGTGGCCGCCGAGCGCGGCGCGCGGCAGGTGTTCTTCGCCGTGGTCGCCACCACCATCGTGCTGATCGCGGTGTTCGCGCCGCTGATGTTCCTGCCGGGCTTCATCGGCCGGCTGTTCGTCGAGCTGGCCGTGTCGGTGGCCGCCGCCGTGGCGTTCTCGGCCCTGCTGGCGCTGTCGCTGTCGCCGATGCTGGCGTCCAAGCTGCTGCGGCCCGCGCATGGCGAGGGCTGGCTGGCCCGTCGCGTGGACTCCGGCATGGGCAAGCTGAAGAGCTCGTACCACAACTCGCTGGAATGGATGCTGGGGCGGCGCGCCGTCTCGATCGGGGCGTCCAGCCTGGTCGTGGTGCTGGCGGTGGTCGCCTACGGCATGTTCAGCGTGCTGCCGCGCGAACTGACGCCCGAGGAGGATCGCCGCCGGGCGCAGGTCAGCTTCTCCGGCCCCGAGGGCGCCGGCTTCGACTACACCCTGGCGGCCAGCAAGCAGGTCGAGACGATCCTGCAGAAGCACCTGAAGGACGGCACGCTGGATCGCTACGTCTTCTCGATGCCGCGCTTCGGCAACAGCTCGTTCAACTCAGGGGGCGGCAACGCCATCCTGTCCGACAAGACCAAGGTGACCGCGCCGGAACTGGCCGCGACGCTGAACCGGGAGCTGTCGTCGGTGACCGCCGTGCGCGCGATCGTCTCGGCGGAAGGCGGCCTGCAACGCGGCGGCGGCGGCGGGGGCGGCGGTGGCGGCACCAGCATGCAGATGATCGCCACGGGCACCGAGTACCCCGAGATCGCCCGCTGGATCCAGCCGATCCTGGCGGCGGCGAACGACAACCCCGGCCTGGCCCGCCCGCGCCTGGACTACGAGCCGACCAGCCCGCGGGTGATCGTCAACATCGACCGGGAGAAGGCCGCGGCGCTCAACGTGTCGGCCCAGACCATCGGCCGGGCGCTGGAGACCCAGTTCGGGTCGCGGCGGGTGACGACCTACATCAGGAACGGCCAGGAATACGACGTGCTCCTGCAGACCGACCGGGAGCGGCGGCAGACCGAGCAGGACCTGAACAAGCTGTATGTGCGGGCGGGCTCCGGCGAGGTGGTCCCGCTGGCCTCGGTGGTGACCACCCAGGTGCGCGGCGATACGCCCGACCGGCCGCGCGTCGACCGGCTGCGCTCCATCAGCCTTAACGTGCAGCTCAACCCCGGCTACTCCATGGGCGAGGCCATCGCCTTCTTCCGCGCCGAGGCGGCCAAGCAGCCGGCCGCGGCGGTGCAGGTGAAATGGGGCGGCGGCGCGCGCGACTATCTGGAGGCGTCGGGCTCGGTGGGCCTGGCCTTCGCCATGGCGCTGCTGCTGGTGTTCCTGGTGCTGGCGGCGCAGTTCGAGAGCTGGATCCACCCGGCGGTTATCATGCTGACGGTGCCGGTGGCGGCGGTGGGCGGCCTGTTCGGCCTGCTGATCGTGGACTCCTCGATCAACACCTACAGCCAGATCGGGCTGATCATCCTGATCGGCATCGCCGCCAAGAACGGCATCCTCATCGTCGAGTTCGCCAACCAGCTGCGCGACGAGGGCCTGTCGATCCGCGAGGCGGTGATCGAGAGCGCCAGCCTGCGTCTGCGGCCCATCATCATGACCTCGATCTCGGCGGCGGCGGGTGCGATCCCGCTGATCGTCTGGGGCGGCGCGGGCGGCGAGTCGCGCAAGACGATCGGGGTAACCATCTTCTTCGGGGCGATCTTCGCCACCATGGTCACGCTGTTCATCGTGCCGGTGTTCTACAACATGCTGGCGCGCTTCACGAAGTCGCCCATGGCCACCGCGCGCCGGATCGAAGCCTTCGAGGACGCCGAGAAGGCCCGCGTCGCCAACGCGGCGGAGTAGCCGCGCGCCCGCGCATGGACCTGAAGGCCCGCCCGTCCGGCCGGCGCCAGGGATCCTGTGAATAGGGGGGGTGTCAGGTCCCTGGGCCCGGCCGGCGACGGGGGGCGTCGCCCTTCGGATTGGGGTGTCGATCTAGACAGATGCTCTTCGTCGACAGGACCACCATGACGAGCGTTGAAACGCGCGTCAAGGTTGTCGTTTCGCGAAATTCCGCGCCTGTCAGGCGAGCGGTCTATTGGGCCTTGTGGCCGGTCTCGACCATCAGGTAGCCGATCAGGTCCGTGCGGTCCTTGGCCTCCTTGAGGCCGGCGAAGGACATCTTGGTGCCGGGCAGGTAGGTCATCGGCTTTTCCAGCCACTGGTCCAGGTGGCTGGCGTCCCAGGTCCAGCCGGCGTTCTTCAGCGCGTCGGAATATTTGAAGGTGGCGTTGCTGGCCGACTTGCGGCCGAACACGCCGTGCAGGTTGGGGCCGGTCATGTTCGCGCCGCCGGGGGCGATGGTGTGGCACGACTGGCAGAGCGCGAACTTGGACTTGCCGTTGGCCAGGTCGGCCGTGTTGTACGGCGCGGGGTACGACGCCAGGATCGCCTGCTTGTCGGCGTCGCTGAGTTCCGGGGCGGCGGGGGCGGCCGCGGGGGTCTCGCCCGAGGACGAGGCGCTGTCCTGGGGCTTGCTACAGGCCGTGGCCAGGGTGGCGATGGCGGCGGCGGCGAGGATCTGTGCCAGGCGCATGACGAACTCCGGATGAACTCGCCGGCAAACTAGCCCCGGCCCAAGCATTGTCTAGCGCAGCTTGCGCCGCTGGAGGTTCACGGCCTGGTCCAGGGCCTGGAGGAAGCGGGACCGGTCGGCGGGGCCGAAGGGCGGCGGGCCGCCGGTGATCTCGCCGGTCGAGCGGATGTGTTCCATGATCGAGCGCTGCGCCAGGGCCGAGCCGATCGAATCCGGCGTGAACGGCCGCCCGTTCGGCGCGATGGCCGCGCCGCCCGCCTTCAGCACCCGGTCGGCCAGGGGGATGTCGTTGGTGACGCAGATGTCGCCCGGCTGGGTCTGCTCGGCGATCCAGTCGTCGGCCACGTCCGGCCCGGCGTCGACGATCCGGCGCTCGATCATCGATGACTGCGGGATCTGGATGAAGCTGTTGGAGACCACGAAGGTCTTCAGGCCATAGCGGGCGGCGACCTTGTAGGTCTCGTCCTTCACCGGACAGGCGTCGGCGTCGATGAAGATGCGCATCGCCGCTGCCCTACAGGATTCCGCCGCCGGCCTCACGCGCCTTTGATCGACATGGCCGAACAAGCGCCGCTTTTCGGGGGTCTAAGGTCCAGGTCGGGGGTGTTTCGAAAGGGGGATAGCCCCATGGAAAACTTCTGGATGCGCGCGCTGGACGCCGCCGAACAAGCCGAGGCGAAGGCAAGGGCGCTGCGGGTGCGCTTCGGCCAGGACGCCGAGGCCCGCTGCCGCGCCGAACTGCAGAGCTTCGCCGACCACGACCCGCGCCGCCGCCGCGTCGCCGACGTGGTCCGCGCGCTGCGCTGGACCGCCTAGTACGCCTCGGGCACGTACATCTCCGGCGGGACCGGCACGCGGGCGTAGTCGTCGTGCCGGACGCGGGGCGGCAGGTCGACCGGCGGGTGCGGCACCTCGCTGTAGGGGATCTGCGACAGCAGGTGGTGGATGCAGTTGAGGCGGGCGCGCTTCTTGTCCACCGCCTCGACCACCCACCAGGGCGCCTCGGGGATGTGGGTGCGGTCCAGCATCACTTCCTTGGCCTTGGTGTAGTCCTCCCAGCGCCGGCGGGACTCCACGTCCATGGGGCTGAGCTTCCACTGCTTCAGCGGATCGTGGATGCGCATGTTGAAGCGGAACTCCTGCTCCTCGTCGGTGATCGAGAACCAGTACTTGAGCAGGATGATGCCCGAGCGGACCAGCATGCGCTCGAACTCGGGGACGGAGCGGAAGAATTCCTCGTATTCGTCGGACGTGCAGAAGCCCATGACGCGCTCGACGCCGGCCCGATTGTACCAGCTGCGGTCGAACAGCACGATCTCGCCAGCCGCCGGCAGGTGGGCGACGTAGCGCTGGAAGTACCACTGGGTGCGCTCGCGCTCGTTGGGCGCAGGCAGGGCGGCGACGCGGCAGACGCGGGGATTGAGGCGCTGGGTGATCCGCTTGATCGCCCCGCCCTTGCCGGCGGAATCGCGGCCCTCGAAGATCACCACCACCCGCAGCTTCTGAGTCTGCACCCAGTCCTGCAGCTTCACCAGTTCGCCCTGCAGGCGGAACAGCTCCTTGAAGTAGACGCGGCGGTCCACGGTCTCGCGACCGGGATGCTCGCTCATGTCGGCCAGCATCCGGTCCAGCCGGTCGTCGTCCAGCTCCATCTCCAGTTCCTCGTCGAACCCATCGGCCAGTTCGCGGCGGATGCGGTCGAGGTTGAGGGTCTCGGCTTCGGTGAGCGACATGGGGCGGGCCTCGCGCGGAGATAGAGGCCCTAAGTGCGGCGCCGCATGTGACAACCTGACGACGGATGCGGCTCCGGCTTGGCGCCGCGCCGCGTTCGCATCATAAGCGGCGTCCTGACCAGAGAGGCCGGATTAGCTCAGCTGGTAGAGCAGCGGTTTTGTAAACCGAAGGTCGCGGGTTCGAGTCCTGCATCCGGCACCATTCCGACGCGCAGCGGTCGGCTCAGCGCGGGCCGCAGGCGCGGCGCCCTCGACACGAAGGCCACAAAGAGCACGAAGATCACGAAGGTAACGAGGGCGTGCGGCGTCTTCGTGGTCTTCGTGACCTTGGCGATCTTGGTGTTCGACTTGATCGCGCTGACGCGCCATCGCGGCCGATGGCGCGGCGCGACCCCTCATCCGAGCCGCTTCGCGGCCCACCTTCTCCCGCAAGGGGAGAAGGAGCGGTTTCGGAGCCCCGAATCGGTCCGGCCCGGGTGTTGCAATGCTCCAGTTGCAAGTCGGGGGCGCGTGCCGAGACGGGACGCAACGCCACCGACGGTTCGGTTTGCTCGGGGGGCTGACCGGACCCAACGTCTGGGGGACGTTGGCCGCAGGTGGTCCGGTTCGTGGCGCGTAAGGGTCACAAATGTCGCGGCCGGACCGCCTGTGGCGTTTATCGCGTCGAACGACGCCGCTGCTGCACCAGGTAGGCGGCGATGACGCCGGTGGCCACGAGGCCGATCAGCAGGGTCGAGACGGCATTGATCTTCGGATCCACGCCCAGCCGAACCTGGCTGTAGAGGCGCATGGGCAGCGTCGTGGCGCCGGGGCCGGAGGTGAAGCTGGCGATCACCAGGTCGTCCAGCGACAGCGTGAAGGCCAGCATCCAGGCAGCGGCCACGGCGGGCGCGATGCCGGGCAGGGTGACCAGGGCGAAGGCCTTCCACGGCGGGCAGCCCAGGTCCTGGGCGGCCTCTTCCAGATGGCGATCGAAGGTCGCCAGCCGGGCCTGGACCACCACGGTGGCGTAGGCCAGCGTCAGGGTCGCGTGGCTGAGCGTCACGGTCCAGAAGCCGCGCGGCAGCCCGGCGGCCACGAACAACAGCAGCAGCGACAGGCCCAGGATCACCTCGGGCATCACCAGGGTGGCGTAGATGCCGCCGGCGAGCGCGGTGCGGCCGCGAAAGCCGCCCCGGACCAGGGCGACGGCGGCCAGGGTTCCCAGCACGGTGGCGAGGGTCGCCGACAGGACGCCGACACGCAGGGTGACCCAGACCGCGTCCAGCATCTGGGCGTCCTGGAACAGGGCCGTGTACCAGCGGGTGGAGAAGCCGCCCCAGACGGTGACCAGCCGGCTGGCGTTGAACGAGTAGATCACCAGGATGACGATGGGGGCGTAGAGGAACGCCAGGCCGAGGACCACCGAGGCGATGTTGAAGGCGGAGGGGCCGCGTTTCATCGCAAGATCCTTCCCCACAGGGGGAGCATCGTACTCACGACAGCACCTTGGCCTGCTGGCGTTCGAACAGCAGGATCGGGACGACCAGGGTGGCCAGCAGGACGATGGCGACGGCCGAGGCGGCCGGCCAGTCGCGGTTGGCGAAGAACTCGGTCCAGATGACCTTGCCCAGCATCAGGGTGTCGGAGCCGCCCAGCAGGTCGGGGATGACGAACTCGCCGGCCATGGGGATGAAGCAGAGCAGGGCGCCGGCCGCCGCGCCGGGGATCGAGAGCGGGAAGGTCACCTGCCAGAAGGCCTTGAGCGGCGTCGCGCCGAGATCCTGGGCCGCTTCGATCAGGCTCTCGTCCTGGCGCTCCAGCATGGCGTAGAGCGGTAGCACCATGAACGGCAGGTAGGCGTAGACCAGGCCCAGGATGACCGCGGTCTCGGTGTTGAGGATGTCCACCGGCGGCAGGCCCAGGGTGGCCAGCGCGGCGTTGAGGATGCCGGCCGGCTTCAGGATGGCGATCCAGGCGTAGATGCGGATCAGGAAGCTGGTCCAGAACGGCAGGATCACCGCCATCACCAGCGCCTGGCGCACCGACGGCGGGCAGCGGCTGATCCCATAGGCGATCGGATAGCCGATCAGCAGCAGCAGGCCCGTGCCGGTGGCGGCGATCCGCAGGCTGGAGAGATAGGCGGCGAGGTAGAGGCTGTCCTTGGTGAGGCGGCCATAGGTCTCGCCGTCCAGGGCCGTGAAGAAGGCCTTGAGGCCCGCCAGCCCCTGACTCCAGTCCAGGCGCGGGGCATAGGGCGGCATGGCCAGGGCCGTCTCGGACAACGACAGCTTGGCGACCAGGATGAAGGGGAAGGCGAAGAACAGCGCCAGCCAGAGGAAGGGCAGGATCGCCGCCGGAGCCGACTTGCCCGCCCTCACTTGGTCAGCACCACGGCGCTGGACGGCGCGAAACTGAGCCAGACCGGGTCGCCGCAGCCAAGCGGACGGTCGACGACGCGCGTGGCGTTGGCGCGGGCGGCGCGGATGGTGCGGCCCGGCGCGATCTCGACCAGGTAGGTCGTCCAGTCGCCCAGGTAGCCGTAGTCGAGGATCTTGCCCGCCAGCAGGTTGCGGGGCCCGCCGGGGGCCTCGGGGTAGACGGCGATCTTCTCGGGCCGCACGGCCAGCCAGACGTGGTCGCCGACGGCGGCGGCGCCCTCGGCGTCGAACACGCCGTCGTCGGACTGGAGGCGCAGAATCGGCCCGTTGGTGGCGGCGACCTTGCCCTCGAACAGGTTCACGTCGCCGATGAAGCCGGCCACGTAGCGGTCGACGGGGGTTTCGTAGACCTCGGCGGGGCGGCCGACCTGGGCGATGCGGCCCTCGCGCATCACCGCGATCCGGTCGGCGACCACCATGGCCTCGTCCTGGTCGTGGGTGACGATCATGAAGGTCATGCCCAGCGTCTGCTGCAGCGTCATCAGCTCGAACTGGGTCTCCTCGCGCAGCTTCTTGTCGAGGGCGGCCATGGGCTCGTCCAAGAGCAGGATGCGGGGGCGGGGCGCGATGGCGCGGGCCAGGGCGACGCGCTGTTTCTGGCCGCCCGAGAGCTGGTCCGGGCGGCGCTTGCCCAGGCCCTCCAGCTTGACCAGCGCCAGCATCTCCTCGACCCGGGCAGCGATCTGCGCCTTGGGCAGGCCCTGACGCCTGAGGCCGAAGGCGATGTTCTGGGCGACGCTGAGGTGGGGGAACAGGGCGTAGGCCTGGAACATCATATGGACCGGGCGGCGATGCGGCGGGTCGGCCTGGATGTCGCGGCCTTCCAGCATGAGCCGGCCGCCGTCCGGGGTCTCGAAGCCGGCCAGCATCCGCATCAGGGTGGTCTTGCCGCAGCCGGAAGGGCCCAGCAGGGCGAAGAACTCGCCCTCGTAGATCGAGAGGTCGACGCCCGTCACCGCGACGGTGTCGCCGAACGCCTTCGACACCCCGTCGAAGCGCACCAGCGGGCGCGCCGCCGGGTCTTCCCACGGCGCGAAGCTGGAGCGGATGCCGCCGATCTGCGGTCGATGTTGCGCCCGGTCGGTCAATGCCCCGTCAGCACCCGGGTCCAGTCGCGGTTCACTTCGCGCAACAGGTCCTGGTCCTTGGTGGTGGTGACGAACAGGCGCTTGGAGACCTCAGGCGTCGGGTAGGCGTTGGGGTCGTTGCGGATGGCCGGGTCGACCAGCGGCGTCGCCGCGGCGTTGGCGTTGGCGTACTGGGTGAAGTTCGACGCCTTGGCGATGATCTCTGGCCGCAGCATGAAGGCGATGAACTTGTGCGCCGCGGCGGGGTTCGGGGCGTCCTTCGGGATCGTGAAGACGTCGAACCACACCTGGCTGCCCTCCTTGGGGATGGCATAGGCGACGGTCACGCCGTTCTTGGCTTCCGCCGCGCGGGCCTTGGCCTGCAGCACGTCGCCGGAATAGCCGACGGCGATGCAGATATCCCCGTTGGCCAGGGCGTCGATGTATTCGGACGAGTGGAACTTCCGCACGAACGGCCGCACCTGCATCAAGAGCTGGGTGGCGGCCTCGTAGTCGGCGGGGGACTTGGAATTGGTGTCCTTGCCCAGGTAGTTCAGCGCCACGGCGTACATGTCTTCCGAGGCGTCCAGGAAATAGACGCCGCAGTCCTTGAGCTTGGCCAGGACCAACGGGTCGAAGACAACCTTCCAGCTGTCGATCTTCATGCCGGGCAGGCGCTTGGCGATGGCGTCGGCGTTGTAGCCGATGCCGATGGTGCCCTGCATGTAGGGGACGGCGTAGGCCGCGCCGGGATCGAACGGCGCCATGTGCGCCATCAGCTTGGGGTCCAGCTTGTCCAGGCCGGGGAGCTGTTTCTTGTCCAGCGGCTGGATCGCGCCGGCGGCGATGTAGCGGGGCAGGTTGTGGTTGGAGGGGACGACCAGGTCGTAGCCGGTGTCGCCCTGCAGCACCTTGGTCTCCAGCACCTCGTTGGAATCGAAGGTGTCGTAGCTGACCTTGATCCCGGTCTCCTTGGTGAACTGGGCCAGCAACGCCGGGTCGATGTAGTCGGACCAGTTGTAGATCCGGAGCGTCCCGCCGGCCTTGGCGTCGGCCTTCTCCGCGCTCTTCGGGCTGCACGCCGCCACCGCCAGCGCCGCCGCAAGGCCCAGCGCCTTCAACCATCCCCGCATGCCGCACTCCCCCGCTCAGGCTGAAGGTTATACGGCGTGGCGCGGCGGAGTTAAGCCCCGGCGGGCCTTTGCCCCGGATGCACATGTGATGTTCCCGGCCGGCGCCTAATCCGGCGGCGGGGGCCGCGCCATCTCCCGTGCCGAGACCAAGCTGGAGATGTGCGATGCCGATGGCGCTTTACGCCCTGACCGTGGGGGCGTTCGGAATCGGGGTGACCGAGTTCGTGATCATGGGCCTGCTGCTGCAGGTGTCGGGGGACCTCGGCGTGTCGGTGCCGGCGGCGGGGATGCTGATCACCGCCTATGCCCTGGGCGTGTTCGTGGGCGCGCCGGTGCTGACGCTAGCGACCCGGCGGCTGCCGCGGAAGTCCACCCTGATGATGCTGATGGGCATCTTCACGATCGGGAACCTGGCCTGCGCGCTGGCCCCGACCTACGAGGCGCTGATGGGCGCGCGGCTGGTGACGGCGCTGGCGCACGGGACGTTCTTCGGCGTCGGCTCGGTGCTGGCGGCGCAGCTGGTGGCGCCCGACAAGCGGGCCTCGGCCATCGCCCTGATGTTCAGCGGCCTGACCCTGGCGACGCTGGCCGGCGTGCCGTTGGGCGCCTGGATCGGACTGGCCTACGGCTGGCGGTCCACCTTCGCGATGGTGACGGTGATCGGCGCCCTGGCGCTGGCGGCGCTGATCTTCTTCGTGCCGAAGGACCGGGCCACGGCCGACCTGGCGCCGCTGTCCGAGGAACTGGCGGTGCTGCGCCGGCCGCAGGTGTTGCTGGCCCTGCTGACCACGGTCTTCGGCTTCGGCAGCGTGTTCGCGGTGATCAGCTACATCCAGCCGATGCTGGTGGAGCTGGCCGGGTTCTCCAAGGCGGCGGTGTCGCCGATCCTGCTGGTGTTCGGCGGCGGGCTGTTCATCGGCAACATCGCCGGCGGCAAGCTGGCGGACCGCTGGCCCGTCGCGGCGTTGCTGGGCACGGTGGCCGCCCTGGCGATCAGCCTGGGCCTGATGACCTTCGCGGTTCACAGCCAGTTCTGGGCGGTGGTGTTCACGGGCCTGCTGGGCGTCACCGCCTTCGCCACCGTCGCGCCGCTGCAGATCCGCGTGCTGGAGCAGGCGGGCGGGGCGGGGCAGGGGCTGGCCTCGAGCCTGAACATCGCCGCGTTCAACCTGGGCAACGCCCTGGGCGCGGGCCTGGGCGGCTATGTGATCGAGCATGGGCCGGGCCTGGAAGCCCTGCCGCTCACCGGCGCAGTCATCACCCTGGCCGGACTGGGCGTCGCGGCGGCGAGCCTCGCCGTCGGCCGCGGCGCGCCGACCGCCGCTTCGCCGCCGGTTTAACGCCCGAATCCGGGGATAGTGCGCGGCGCCTTAGCCGGAGCCGCCCCGATGCCCCTCTCCTGGACCGCCGTCGCCCCCATCCTGATGCTGGTGGGGTCCAATGTGTTCATGACCTTCGCCTGGTACGGGCACCTGAAGGTCGAGCACAAGCCGCTCTGGATCATCGTGATGGTGAGCTGGGGGATCGCGTTCTTCGAATACTGGCTGGCCGTGCCCGCCAACCGGATCGGCCGGCACGTCTACGATCCGGCCGAGCTGAAGGCGATGCAGGAGGTGATCACCCTGGCCGTCTTCGCGGTGTTCTCGGTGACGTACCTGGGCGAGAAGTTCACGCTGAACCACGGCGTGGGGTTCGGCTTCATCGCGCTGGGGGCGTTCTTCGTGTTCAAGGGGCCGCTGTAGGGGGGCGCTTCTCCCCAAAACTGCTCGTCATCCCCGGGCTTGACCCGGGGATCCATTCCAGAGCGCCGAAGGGCCTAGAGCCCCATCCGGAACCGCCTGTTGGATGGCCGGGTCAAGCCCGGCCATGACGAGCAAAATTCAAGAGCCTACTTCCCGGCCTGCGCGGCGCCGGCGGGCAGCATGGCCACGACCTCGTTGGTCTTGGAGAGGAACTTCACGCCCTTGACCCGGCCGTCCTTGTAGCGGTCCCAGCCGCTCTTCACGTCGACGGGGGTTGGGCCGGCCTTGCCGGCGGTGGCGGGCTTCTGGGCCACGACGTCGACCTCGTAGATGCCGTCCGGCGGGGTCGCGGCATAGACCCGCGGCAGGAACCCGACCTGGGTCCAGCCGCCGCCGTCGGTGCTGGCCTTGGCCTCCAGGTTCAGGCCGCCGCCCTTGTCCGATGCGATCTTGCCGGACTGGATCGAGAGCACCTGCTCCTGGCCCGCGTAGAGCGGGGCTTGGCGGGCGAGGGATTTCTTCGGCGCCTCGACGGCCGTCGTGGCCGGCTCGACGGGTTTCTTTTCGCAGGCGCTCAGCAGAAGACAGGCCGCCACGGCGGCGAACGGAATCGCGCGTTTCAACATTCAGACCCTCCCAAACCGGGCGGTTCTTGTTTTCGGCGACTCAAGACCCGCCATATCCGCCCCATAGGTTGAGTTTGCGCCGATGGCAGAGCTTGGCGAGCGTTTCTTGCAAGGCGGCCTTTGGCGAACCACCTGAGCGGCCTATAAGCCCCGGTTCCCTCAAAGCTGACGCTCGCCAAGGCCCATGTCCCGCATCCTGATCACCTCGGCCCTGCCCTATATCAACGGCATCAAGCACCTCGGCACCCTGGCCGGGTCGATGCTGCCGGCCGACGTCTATGCGCGGTTCCAGCGGGCCCGGGGGCGCGAGACGCTGTACATCTGCGCCACCGACGAGCACGGCACGCCGACCGAGCTGGCCGCCGCGGCCGCCGGCACGGATCCGGCCAGCTTCTGCGCCGAGCAGCATGAGGTGCAGCACCGGCTGGGCCGGCAGTTCGGCCTGTCGTGGGATCACTTCGGCCGCTCGTCGTCGCCGCAGAACCATCGCCTGACCCAGCGTTTCGCCCAGCAGCTGTGGGAAGCCGGCTTCATCGAGGAGCGGGTGACCCAGCAGGTCTATTCCAACGCCGACAAGCGCTTCCTGCCCGACCGCTATGTGATCGGGACCTGCCCGCACTGCGGCTATGAGAGCGCGCGGGGCGACCAGTGCGAGAACTGCACGCGGGTGCTGGACCCGGCCGACCTGATCCATCCGCGCTCGGCGGTGTCGGGCTCGACCGACATCGAGATCCGCGATTCCAAGCACCTGTTCCTCCGCCAGAGCGTGTTCTCGGACAAGCTGCGCGGCTGGATCGAGAGCAAGCGCGGGACCTGGCCGCTGCTGGTGACCTCGATCGCGCTGAAGTGGCTGGACGAGGGCCTCCAGGATCGTGGGATCACCCGCGACCTGGCGTGGGGCGTGCCGGTCAATGCGTTCGAGTGGGGCCCGAACCCCGAGGGTCAGACGCCCGACATCGAGGGTCTGGCGGGCAAGGTGTTCTACGTCTGGTACGACGCGCCCATCGAATACATCGCCGCCACCGCCGAGTGGGCGGACGCCAAGGCGCAGGAGGCCGGGACCGGCCCTGCGGCCGACGCCACCTGGGAACGCTGGTGGAAGGGCCCCGAGGCGGCGGACGTGAAGTACGTTCAGTTCATGGGCAAGGACAATGTGCCGTTCCACACGGTGGGCTTCCCCTGCACGCTGATGGGCGTGAACTCGCGCGAGACCGCGCCGTGGAAGCTGGTCGACGAGCTCAAGGGCTTCAACTGGTTGGACTACTACGGCGGCAAGTTCTCCACCTCGCAGCAGCGGGGCGTGTTCATGGACCACGCGCTGGAGCTGCTGCCGCCCGACTACTGGCGCTGGTGGATCATGGCCAATGCGCCGGAGACCTCGGACGCCACGTTCGGCTGGGAGCAGTTCCAGAGCCAGGTGAACGCCGACCTGGCCGACGTGCTGGGCAACTTCGTCAACCGCATCTGCAAGTTCACCGAGACGCGGTTCGAGGGGATCGTGCCCGAGGGCGGCGCGCCGGGCGCGCTGGATGAGAAGCTGGAAGCGGACGTCCTGGCGAAGCTGCGCGAGTACACCGAGTTCATGGAGGACCGGGAGTATCGCAAGTCGGCGGCGGCGCTGCGCCAGCTCTGGGTGCTGGGCAACCAGTACCTGACGGAGGCGGCGCCCTGGACGGCGATCAAGACCGACCGGGACCGGGCGGCCGTGGCCGTGCGCTATGGCCTGAACCTGGCAGCGCTGTTCGCCAAGGTCTCGGAGCCGTTCATTCCGTTTGCAGCTGAGAAGATCAGCGAGGGGCTTGGCGAGCCTTATCCTGCGGTCTGGCCGTCGCTGGACGGGCAGGGGGTGCTGTCGGCCCTGCCGCCGGGCCGCGCGATCCGCGCGCCGGAGGTGCTGTTCAAGAAAGTCGAGAACGAGCAGGTCGCCGAATGGCGCGAGCGGTTCGGTGGGCCGGAACTCGAAACCCAAGCCTGATCCGCTCATCCCGGCGAAGGCCGGGACCCAGATCGCGAAATGCTTGTGCGGGCGGGATTAGCTCAGCGGCAATCGACCGCGTCCGAGCCATTCCATCTGGGTCCTGGCTTTCGCCGGGATGAGCGGATTCTAAGGGTGCGCCGGCGCGGGGATCTTCGGCTTGATATCCAGGAAGTCCGGCGTGACGGCGTTGAACTGGGCCGTGTAGCCGAGGTCATCGATCACGTCGCGCCCACCCTGCCACATCATGTGCAGGGCGACATACAGCACGATCGCCAGGCCGATGAAGCCGATCCAGCGGTACTTGTGCAGCAGCCGGGCGATGGCGTGCGCCGCCACGCCCATGAGCGCGATCGACATCAGCAGGCCGAAGATCAGGATGGTCGGGTGCTCGCGCGCCGCGCCGGCCACGGCCAGCACATTGTCCAGCGACATGGAGACGTCGGCGATCAGGATCTGGATCAGCGCGTCCTTGAAGGTCTTCGGCTTGACCTTGGGCTCGGTGAGCGGATCGTTGTCCATGGCCGCCTGGGCCTGGGCCTCGCCATGCGCGCCCTGTTCCCGCAGCTCGCGCCACATCTTCCAGCAGACCCACAGCAGCAACAGGCCGCCGGCGAACAGCAGGCCGACGATGCCCAGCAACTGGGTGGTGATCAGCGCGAAGCCGATGCGGATGATCACCGCGGCCACCAGGCCCCAGAAGATCGCCTTGCGCCGCATCTCGACCGGAAGTCCGCCGGCCGCCAGGCCCACGGCCACGGCGTTGTCCCCCGCCAGGACCAGATCGATCATCAGGACCTGGAACAGGGCGGTCAGGGCGCCGGGGCTGAGCAGCTCTTCGAACATCCGGCCTCAATGCGTCAGCTGACGTACCACTGCAACCGTCTACGCGTATGGCGCACGGGCCGGACGGCTATTTCCGGGGTCGGGAGGCCTCGTAGAGCGCGACCGCGGCGGCCGCCGAGACGTTCAGGCTCTCGAATCCGCCGGGCATGGCGATCTTGGCCAGTTCGTCGCAATGCTCGGCCACCAGGCGGCGCAGGCCTTCGCCTTCCGAGCCCAGCACCAGGACGGTCGGCGTTCCGTCCAGCACCTCGTGAAGCCCGCGATCGGCTTCGCCTTCCAGTCCGACCGTGCGCCAGCCGGCCTTGCTGAGTTCGTCGATGGCGCGCGACAGATTGACCACGCGCGCGACCGGCACCTGTTCCACCGCGCCGGCGGCGGCCTTGGCCAGGGCGCCCGACAGCTTGGGCGCATTGCGGTCCTGCAGCACCAGGCCTACGACGCCGAAGGCGGCGGCCGAGCGCAGGATGGCGCCCACGTTCTGCGGATCGGTCACTTGGTCCAGCACCAGCACGATGGCGCCGGGGCGCTGTTCGAAATCGTCCAGGTCGGCGTCTTCCAGCGGCGCGGGACGCAGGGCGATTCCCTGGTGCACGGCGCCCTGGGGCAGGCCCAGGCCGATCTTGTGAGCCTCGGCGATCTCGAAGGTGATCGTGCGGCCGAACCTGGCCTCGACCTGCTTGGCCTTGTCCGCGGTGACGAGGAGCTGCTGGGGTTTTCCCCGCTCGGGATTGGCCAGCGCGGCTTCCACCGCGTGCCAGCCCCAGATCCAGTCGTCGGAGACCGTGGCGGGACGCCGATCCGAACGACCTCTGGACCCGCCTTTTGGATGAAAATTACGACCCTTTCGGGCGTCGTTGCGTTCCGTAGGCGAGGCCACTATAAGACGCGCTCCGATTTGGGGCCCCCTCGGTGGGTCGCCGCTTTTGGACAATGAGTTGGGCGCTTTAAGCCCCTCGCGTCCCCTGGCGGAAGCCTTTTCTAGAAAGGCCCCGAAGAAGGTTCCGTGCGCGCTGGGGGAATGTCCCGAGTGGCAAAGGGGGGGGACTGTAAATCCCCTGCGTTATCGCTTCGTAGGTTCGAGTCCTACTTCCCCCACCACGCGCCGGAGACGAACTGAATTGAGGAGTTGCGGCGGCCCCGCAAAAGCTGTTGGCGGGTATAGCACAATGGTAGTGCAGCAGCCTTCCAAGCTGAGGATGCGGGTTCGATTCCCGCTACCCGCTCCAGCTCCTTGTGAACCGTAGATCAGACAACGCCGGCAGGACCCCATGGCCAAAGAGAAGTTCGAACGTAATAAGCCGCACTGCAACATCGGCACGATTGGTCACGTTGACCATGGGAAGACGACTTTGACGGCGGCGATCACGATGACGCTGGCGAAGGCGGGCGGCGCGAAGGCGATGAGCTACGCCGACATCGATGCGGCGCCGGAAGAGAAGGCGCGTGGGATCACGATCAACACGGCGCACGTGGAGTATGAGACGCAGAACCGTCACTACGCCCACGTCGACTGCCCTGGGCACGCCGACTATGTGAAGAACATGATCACGGGTGCGGCGCAGATGGATGGCGCGATCCTGGTGGTGTCGGCGGCCGATGGTCCGATGCCGCAGACGCGCGAGCACATCCTGCTGGCCCGTCAGGTCGGTGTGCCGGCGCTGGTGGTCTACATGAACAAGGTCGACCTGGTGGACGACGAGGAGCTGCTGGAGCTCGTGGAGATGGAAGTTCGCGAACTTCTGTCGGGCTACGATTTCCCGGGCGACGACATCCCGGTGGTCAAGGGTTCGGCGAAGGTTGCGCTGGACGGTGGCGATCCGGTGATCGGCGAGCAGTCGATCCTGGAGCTGATGACGCAGGTCGACGCGTACATCCCGCAGCCGGAGCGTCCGGTGGACCTGCCGTTCCTGATGCCGGTGGAAGACGTGTTCTCGATCTCGGGTCGCGGCACGGTGGTCACGGGCCGGATCGAAAAGGGCATCGTGAAGGTCGGCGAGGAAGTCGAGATCGTCGGCATCCGCGACGTGCAGAAGACGATCTGCACGGGCGTGGAGATGTTCCGCAAGCTGCTGGACCAGGGCCAGGCGGGCGACAACGTGGGCGTGCTGCTGCGCGGCACCAAGCGTGAGGACGTCGAGCGGGGCCAGGTGCTCTGCAAGCCGGGCTCGATCACGCCGCACACCGAGTTCACGGCGGAAGCCTATATCCTGACGAAGGAAGAGGGTGGCCGTCACACGCCGTTCTTCACCAACTATCGTCCGCAGTTCTATTTCCGGACGACGGACGTGACCGGGATCATCAAGCTGAAGGAAGGCGTGGAAATGATCATGCCCGGCGACAACGCCGAGCTGACCATCGAGCTGATCACGCCGATCGCCATGGACCAGGGCCTGCGCTTCGCCATCCGCGAGGGTGGCCGCACCGTCGGGTCGGGCGTCGTCTCCAAGATCCTCAAGTAGGCCACGCGCTTACTGAGACCTGATCAGGGCCGCCGAGGGCAACCTCGGCGGCCTTTTTC
>JAHJME010000004.1 GCA_018821435.1 Alphaproteobacteria bacterium | reverse complement strand
GAGATTGTCCACGAACCACACGAACCACACGAACATCGGTGCGTGCCCCGGCGCTCGGCCAGGACGCCGCCCGTTCGTGTGGTTCGTGTGGTTCGTGGACGACCGCGCCAAAGGCGCGCCAGCGCGTCTGGCCCCACGCCGGTGGCGCAGGGTTGGCGAAGGCGGGGCTGAAGGTGTCGAGCGCGCGGTGACTTAGCGGCGCGGTGATTCAGCGGAGGGGGTGCGCCGGTGGCGGTGCGGGGGCGTCGGGCCAAGAGCGCGACGAGGGTGGCGACGCCGGCTCGGGGCGGACGTCATGAGAACAAAGATAGAACATCATTGGGTGGGATGCAAGGGCCAGGCTCGCTGCCGACCCGAATAGACCCCTACCGACTCCAACCCGAAGTTGGGAAGCCAATGTCTGCTTCTGGCGCAACGCTGACGCCAGCGTGTGTCGCTCGTTCCCCCATTCAGTGGTCGGGATTGCGTGTCGGGGCAGGATCCAAACCTTCGTGCTGTCCGCATCGGCTAGGCCCTCGGCGCCACCTTGGGGAAGTTCCTATGCGGTGCAGGGCTTCATGCACCCAAGTTAAAGGTGCGCGGCCAACGATCGGTTGACGCGTAGCGAAAGCTCTTTGGTCGGGGAGAGCAGGGGTTCGTGACGGGCCGCCCGTCTGAATCTGCGAGGGGCCAACGAGGGCTCTTTGGGGCCCCAACTATGGATATTCGTTCGACTGCGGTGTTCCGCCAATCGCGACGTGCGTGGCGGGCGATGGGCGAGCGGTTGGACGGGCACGGCGACCGGTCATGCGCCCCGGCGCGGGGTTGAGGTGCAGCGCATGAATCTCGTCCCGATGAACGCTATCCTGCGCCACAACGCGGCCGTCTTCGGCCCGGACGCGGCGGCTTTGATCGACGGCGACGCGGTGATCAGCTGGTCGCAGCTCGAAGTCGCCGCCAACCGGCGCGCGCGCCTCATCCAGGCCCAGGGGATCGGTCCTGGCGACGTGGTGACCTTCAACCTGCCGAACGGGCTGGAGTTCTTCGAGACGACCTTCGCGCTCTGGAAGCTCGGGGCCACGCCCAACCCGATCTCACCGAAGCTGCCGGCCCGAGAACTCGGCGCCATGCTCGAGGCGGCGCGTCCGACACTGTTCATCGGAGACGGGGAGGGCGAGGGCGCGCCGGCTGGGCTGCGCCGGCTTCCGCGCGGCGTCGACCCGGTCGGGCTGTCGGGGCAGCCGCTCGAGGAGGTGGTGTCCCAGCAGTGGAAGGCGATCACCAGCGGTGGGTCGACGGGACGTCCCAAGGTCATCGTCGACCATCGGCGCGCGGTGTTCGATGTCGACACGCCCACGCTCGGCCAACCGGCCGGCGGCGTGATCCTCAATCCCGGTCCGCTCTATCACAATGCCCCGTTCGTCGTCGCGCATGAGGCGCTGTGCGCCGGCGCCGCCGTCGTGAACATGGACCGCTTCGATGCGGAACGGGCCCTGGCGCTCATCGAGGCCTATCGGGTCCAGTGGGTAAACTTCGTGCCGACGATGATGGCGCGCATCTGGCGGCTGCCCGAAGCGGTGCGCGCCCGCTACGACGTCTCAAGTCTGCAGACGGTCTGGCACATGGCCTCGGCCATGCCGGTCTGGCTGAAGGAGGCGTGGATCGACTGGCTGGGGGCCGAGACGATCTGGGAGCTCTACGGCGGCACCGAGCGGCTGGGCTCCACAGTCATACGGGGCGACGACTGGCTCATGCACAAGGGCTCCGTGGGCCGGCCCACGCCGGGCTGTCAGGTCCAGGTGGTGGGCGCCGAGGGCCAGCCGTGCGCGCCCCGCGAGATCGGCGAGATCTTCTTCCTGCCGCGCGAGGGCGCTGGCGCGACCTATCACTACCTGGGCGCCGACTCGAAGCGCCGCAGCGATGGTTGGGAAAGCCTGGGCGACATCGGCTGGCTGGACGAAGACGGCTTCCTCTACCTAGCCGACCGCCGCGCCGACCTGATCCTGCGTGGCGGCGCCAACATCTATCCGGCCGAGGTCGAGAGCGCGCTCGACGAGCATCCGGACGTGGCTTCGTCCATCGTCGTGGGGCTCCCCGACGAGGACTTTGGTCAGCGGGTGCATGCGATCGTGCAATGGCAGCCTGGCGTGGCGACGCCCGCCGCGGCGCTGCAGACGTTCCTGCTGGCGCGGCTCAGCCGCAACAAGGTTCCGGAATCCTTCGAATGGACGACGGAAGACCTGCGCGACGACGCCGGCAAGGCGCGCCGCGGCGCCCTGCGCGAGGCGCGGCTCACCCTGCTCCAGACCGCCGATTGCGCACCGGACTGGGTGGTCGACCTCAGAACGCCCGCCCGCGCCAAAGCCTAGCGCCTCGCTCCAACGGCTGCGTGGAAAGATGAAACCTCCGAAACACCCTCGCCACGCCGCGCGAGCGATCGCGCTCGGCCATGGCGTCAACTTTTTTGAACCTCGAGCAGGGGGTCGCTCCGGCCCGCCCGTCTGAATCCCCAAGGAGCCGACGAAGGCTCGTCACGGGGGTTCCGCAATGCATGTCCGGGCCAATCGAACCGCTCGCACCGATCGATGGATGATCGCCCGTACGCCTGGGCGCGCGTAGGTCGGAGATGACGATGCTCGCGACTCTCCTCGCTGCCGCCGCTGTCGCCGTGACCCCGGCGGCGCAGGCGTCCGCCCCACGGCCCGTCTCAGCCGATGCGCTCGCCAAGAGCCTGTTCCTTCCGGGACAGGCCGTGGACGTCCAGCACCATGGCAAGACCTACCGCGTCTTCGTCTCGGTTCCCCCCGATCCGGTCCCGCCGGGAGGCTTTCCGCTCCTCGTCGTGCTCGACGGGAACTTCAACTTCTACACTGCCGCCGCCATGGCTTCGGGCCGGGCGCGGTGGAAGGAAATGTCGCCCGTCGTCGTGGTCGGGGTGGGTTATCCCACCACGAGTGCTGAAGAGATCCTGGCCCGCCGGGTGGCCGACCTGACGCCGGTGGCGGCGACCGATCCCGGGGTGCTGGCGAACCGGGCCCCGGGCGCGGTGGGCGGCGAGGCGGCGGCGTTCCGGAGCTTCGTGACGGGGGCGCTCCCGTCCATCGTCGGGTCCTTCACCAAGATCGACAGCACCTGCACGACGCTCTTTGGGCACTCGCTCGGTGGGCTGTTCGTCGCCGACACGCTGCTGCGCGCGCCGCAGACATATCGGCAATACTTCGCCTCCAGCCCATCGCTTTGGAACAACGACTTCGCCGTCCTGAAGGAGCAGGCGCAGTTCCGCGAAAAGGCGGCCGCGTTGACCGCGCCGATCCGGGTAGAGCTCTCCGTCGGCGGGCTCGAGCGCGAGTTCTCGGCGCGCCAGCTTGCGGGGGTCCCCAGCCTACGCGGTCTGCCGGACGTGAGGATGGTTTCTGCTCTCACGGAGTTCGGGGGCTGGATGACCGGGCTCCACTCGCCCAACGTCAACATCAGATACGGCGTCGTCGAAGGCGAGACCCACACGTCGGTCGTGCCAGGCAATCTCGTCCGCGCCGTCGACATGGCGTCGGAATGCGCTCCCACGCCGGCCCAGACCGGACGTTGAGCAGCGCATCATGACGGGCCGCCCTCTCCCCGAACGCCGCGATGCAACGCGCGGCGCACGCCTCGCCGCGTTCGCCGCGCCCGCCATGCCGATGGCGGTGACGAACCTGTCGCTGGCCGTCTACCTGCCGCAGTTCTATGCGACCCAGACCGGCATCGGCCTGGCCGTCATCGGCTTCGTCTTCATGGCCGTCCGGCTCGGCGACCTCGCCTTCGATCCGATGCTCGGCATCGCCATCGATCGCACCTCGACATCGATCGGGCGGTTCCGGCCCTGGATGCTCGCCGGGATCCCGGTGGCGATGATCGGGTCCTGGCTCGCCTTCTTCCCGCCGCAAGACGTCGGCGTGACCTATCTGGTCGGCGCGCTGAGCGCCGTGTTCATCGGCTACTCCCTGATCACAGTCACCCAATTCTCGTGGGCCGCTGTACTGGGCGAGGATTCGAACGCCCGCTCCCGCGCTTACGGCGCCATCCAGGGCGCCTCGACGCTGGGCATGCTGCTGATCATGGCGGTGCTGCCCCTGGTCGCGGCCTATCTGCCTGGCGACCGGGACCTGACGGTCCACGCCATGGGGCTTTTCATCGTCATCATGACGCCGCTGACGGCGATCATCGCGATGACCCGGGTCGCCGAGCCTCAGCGGGCGGTCCTGACGCACGTGCCCTCCTTTGGCCGCGCCGTGCTGGACTACGGCAAGGCGCTGGCCTGCCCGCCGGTGGCCCGCGTCATGGCCAGCACCGTCCTCACGGCGCTCGCGTCGGGCGTGACGAGCGCGCTCTTCCTGTTCTTCGCCCCGACGAAGGGGTTCACGGCGGCGCAGTCCAATCTGCTGCTCCTGGTCTATTTCGTCGGCGCGTTCGCGTCCTCGCGCGCCTGGGCGCCGATCTCGTACCGGTTCGGCAAAGAGAACGTGCTGATCGCGATCTGCCTAACGGTGGCGGCGTTCAAGCTCACCGTCCTGGCGTTGCCGAATGGCGCCTTCTACTTGGCGGGCGCGGGGCAACTTGTGCTCGGGGCTTGCTACTCCGGCACCATGATCATGCTGAAGTCGATCGTCGGCGACGCCGCGGACGAGGTGAAGCAGCGGCTGGATGAGGATTTCACCGGCCGCCTCTACGCGGTGTACTCCAGCCTGACCAAGGCCAGCATCGCCGTCTCCGTCGGCGTCATCTTCTTTATCCTGCAAGCGATCGGCTACGCGCCGAAGGCCGGAACCCTCAATTCCCCAGAGGCCCTGCAGAACCTCGAACTGTCCTTCGTTCTCATCCCGGCGGCCCTGTTCGTGGCGGGGGCGCTCGCGATCGTCCGCTACGGCCGCCCATCGCACCCGGATCGCGCCGCCGCGGTCCCAGGGGAGGTCCAGTCTTGATCTACGAATCCTACAAAGATGCCCGCGTCGCATTTCTTCAGGCGGCCCGCGACCGTCCCGCGGTGGTCTCTGAGCACCCGCTTAACGGCGCTCAGGGACGAGAGGGCGAGGTCCTGGCCATGGACGTGGCCGTCATCGGCGAGGCCGGGGCGCCCAAGGCGCTGCTGGTGGTGTCCGGCGAGCACGGCCTTGAAGGCCTGCCGGGCTCGGGCGCGCAGCTCGATCTTCTCCTGCGCATGCCGGACCCGCCCAAGGACACCAAGGTCGTTCTGGTGCATGCCCTGAACCCTTGGGGCGTCTCTCATGGCTCGCGCGGCAATGAGGACAATGTCGACGTCAATCGCAACTTTGTGGACTTCGACGTCCCCTATGTCCGCAACGTCGCCTTCGACGAGATCTTCCCGTTCATGTGTCCGCAGGACTGGACGGACGACGCCGTCGATCTTGCCGCGGCGAATACCAAGCGCGTCCTGGACGAACACGGCGGCGCCTTCGTCCTGACCGGAACGACGGGCGGCCAACGGCACGAGCCGACGGGCACGAACTACGGGGGCGCTGGCCCCAGCTGGACGCGCAGAACCTTGGAGCAGATCGTCGCCGAACACCTGGCGTCCTGCGAGAAGGTCGCCTTCGTCGACTGGCACTCCGGCTTCGGCGGGCACGGTGAGCTGTTCCACCTGTGCACCCATGCCGAGGGCTCGGAGGCGCTAGACCGTGTGGCGACGTGGTGGGGCCGCGACGCCGTCACGCGTAACGCGACCGCCTTCCAGGGCGCCGGCGGGGCGCTTCCAAATTGGCAAGGCATGTTCGCGACCTCTCTCCAGGCGCTCATCCCGAACGCCGCGGTCGCAGGGTCCGTGATCGAGTTCGGGACCTTCCCCAATCATGAGGTGCGCGGGGCGATCATGATCGACCGCTTCCTGCGGTTCGGCCGAACGAACAAGAGTTCGAAGTCCCAGGAGGACCTGCGTGAGCAGATGATCACCGCCTTTGCACCAGCCGATCCGGCCTGGCGCTCGGCGATCCTCGCCCGTGCGTTCGAAGCGCACCAGAAGGCGCTTGAGGGGCTGGCCGCCTGGTGAGCCTGCGGCCGACGCCCTTTGCCACACGGCGCAAGCGGGTTTTCGAGGCCAGCCGTCATGACGCCCAACCGACCGGCGCCCGTCCCGCCGGGATCCTTCCTCAGCGAGTCCGTCAGATGCGCCTTGCCCTTTCCGTCGCTGCCGCCGTCGCGGCCCTTGCTGGCGCAGCCCACGCCGAGCCTGCCGCGCCCCTGCGCGCGGACCAGGTCGCGTTCCGCGCCCTCTACAAGGAGCTGGTCGAGACCAACACGACGCTGTCGGTCGGCAGTTGCACCGAGGCGGCGGCCAAGATGGGCGCGCGGTTGACGGCGGCCGGCTTCAAATCCTCGGAGCTCACCTACTTCGCCGTCCCTGAGCGCCCCAAGGAAGGGGGCCTCGTCGCCATCCTCACGGGGTCGGATCCGAAGGCAGGCGCCGTGCTGCTGCTGGGCCATCTCGATGTGGTGGAGGCGCGTCGCGAAGACTGGACGCGCGATCCCTTCACGCTCTTCGAGGAGGACGGCTACTTCTACGGACGTGGGACCGTCGACATGAAGGTGATCGACGCCGTCTGGGTCGACACCCTCGCGCGCCTGAAAGCCTCCGGAAAGGTGCCCAGACGCACGCTGAAGATGGCGCTGACCTGCGGTGAAGAAAGCAATCAGGCGTTCAACGGCGCCGACTGGCTGGTGCGCAACCGGCCGGACCTGGTGATAGCGGACTTCGGCCTGAACGAAGGCGGCACGGGTCTTCTGGACTTCAAAGGGCAGCGCCTGCAGCTGTTGTTCCAGGCGGGCGAGAAGGCCACGCAGGACTTCCGCCTGACTGTTACCAATCCCGGCGGGCACTCGTCCCGCCCGCGGGCCGACAACGCCATCTACCAGCTCGCCGACGCGCTTCAGAAGGTGCACGCCTACGCCTTTCCGACGCGGTTCACCCCCACGACGCGCGCCCTCCTCGCGCAGCGGGCCGCACTGGGTGATCCAGCCGGCAAGGCGCTTCAGCGCCTCATGGCCGACCCGTCCGACGCGGCGGCGGCCCGCGCCGCCCAGGCCGATCCCGCGGTCAATTCCATCACCCACACCACCTGCGTGCCAACCCTCCTGGCGGCAGGTCATGCGCAGAACGCCTTGCCGCAGTCGGCCACCGCCAATGTCAACTGCCGCATCTTCCCGGGTGAAACCATAGCCGAGACGCGCGACACCCTCGTGCGCGTGATCGGCGACGCCTCGGTCAAGGTCGAGGCGACCAATCCCGACAAGCCTCTGGCCGTCCCGCCACCGCTCGATCCCAAGGTGATCGAGCCCATGCGGACGACCGCAGCGAAGCACTTTCCGGGCGTACCGTTGAACCCGATGATGCTCCCCGGCGCGACAGACGGCGTCTATTTCGGCAAGATCGGCATGCCGATCTATGG
Organism: Alphaproteobacteria bacterium; assembly: GCA_018821435.1. Taxonomy (GTDB): domain Bacteria; phylum Pseudomonadota; class Alphaproteobacteria; order Caulobacterales; family Caulobacteraceae; genus Phenylobacterium. The sequence goes on along the minus strand of JAHJME010000004.1, from coordinate 14,669 downwards.
CGTCCCCGGGCTCTTCACTGACCCCGACGGCAACGGGCTCCACGGGTTGAACGAGCGGGTGCGGACGTCATCGGTCTATGCCTTCCGAGACTACATGTTCGATCTCGTCACGACCTACGCGGGCCAGTCCGCGACCGGCAAAAGCCGGCCCCCCTCCTGACCGGCCCCTACTAACGGGGCCACCCATCGCCTTCCCCACGGGCCTCCGAACAGGGTGGGCTCCCGACGCCGGCAAAAGATCACGAGAGATCCACACCTATGAAGCTGCTGATCGCCGGTCTCCTGCATGAGACCAACACCTTCTCCCCCGTGGAGACACCGCTCGCCCGGTTCTGTCCCAACGGCACGGATCTCCTGTGCGGTCAGCGGGCGATCAACCTCTATCGCGGGACGGAGACCTGTGTCGGCGGCTTCATCGAGATCGCGGAAGCCGCCAATGCCGAGATCGAACTGCCGCTCGCCGCCAACGCCCCGCCGAGCGCGCCCGCGAGCCGCGATGCGTTCGAGACCATGTGCGCGATGATCATCGATGGCCTGGAGGCTTCGCCCTTCGACGGCCTCTTGCTGGCGTTGCACGGCGCGATGGTCGTGGACGGGCTCGAAGATGCCGAGGGCGAGATCCTGCGCCGGATCCGGGCGGTTCGCCCGAACGTGCCGATCGCGGTCGCGCTGGACATGCACGCGAACATCTTCCCGGCCATGGTCGAGCTCGCCGACGTCACGAGCGGCTATCATCTGTACCCCCACACGGACATGGCGGAGACCGCGCGCCGGGCCGGCTCGATCCTCCTGTCGAAGATCGCTGGAAAGGTGGCCCCGACGACCGCGTGGGGGAGCGTCCCCATGCTGCCCCACACCATGCGCCAAGGGACCCACGAGTGGCCGAACCGGGAGCTCCAGGCCCTGGCCGCGTCGTTGGAAACGGACGGGCGCGCCCTCTCGGCCAGCGTCTTCACCGGCTTCAACCTCGCCGATGTGAGCCATGCGGGTCTGAGCGCGGTCGTCGTCACCGATGGGGATCAGGTCGCGGCGCAGGCGATGGTCGAGGAGCTGCTCGACAACGCCTGGGCGGCGCGAGGCGACTTCCGTTACGTGCCTGAGCCCTTGGCCGAGAGCATCTCACGCGCAAAGCAGATGAGTGGGCTCGACGGGCCGGTCTTCCTGCTCGACCACTACGACAACTCCGCCTCCGGCGGCACGATGGACACCACCGCCGTGCTGGCGGAGATCCTGCGGCAGGAGCTCCAGGATGTCGCCTTCTTCGGCCTCTGCGACCCGGCGGCCGTGCAGGCGGCGATCCAGGCCGGCGTCGGCGGGAAAATCGAACTCGAGGTCGGCGGACGGGCGAGCCTGCCGTCCCTGAACGTTCCCAACCTGCCCCTAAAGATCTCAGGCACGGTCAGGACGCTGTCGGACGGCCTGGTTCCTAGCCGCAGCAAGGCCAGCTTCGGTGTCACGATGTCCATGGGCAAGGCCGCTGTCATCGACACGGGTCGAGTCGAGATCGTCCTCGTCTCGAAGCAGATCGAACCGTTCTCGATCGACATGCTGACCGCGGTCGGCATCGATCCTCGCCGCCGCAAATATGTGGCGCTCAAGAGCCGGCACCATTGGCGGGCCGATCTCGGGCCCTTGGCCGCCGCGATTGTCGACTGCGCGGGCCTCGGGGTCTGCACCTCCGACTACACCCAGCTCAAGTTCGAGAAGCTGCAACGACCGACGTACCCGCTCGACGCGGATGCGCGTCGTGATGGGCGCGTTGCGGCCGGAGCGACCGCGTGAACCTGCCGTCGAACACCGGGCGCGTCGCGCTCGACAGCTACTGGATGCCGTTCACGAGCAACCGGCAGTTCAAGGCCGCGCCGCGCTTGCTGAGCGCCGCCTCCGGCATGCACTACGCCACGCCGGATGGCCGCATGGTCCTGGATGGGAACGCCGGCCTCTGGTGCGTGAACGCAGGACACGGGCGCCGCCAGATCGCAGAGGCCGTCGGCCGTCAGCTAATGGAGTGTGACTTCGCGCCGTCGTTCCAGATGGGCCACCCGATCGCCTTCGAGACCGCGGAGCGGTTGGCCGCGATGTCGCCGGGCGGTCCGGCGGCCGGTCTCGACCGGGTATTCTTCACCAACTCCGGCTCGGAGTCGGTCGACACCGCCCTGAAGATCGCCATCGCCTATCAACGCGCGATCGGCCAGGGGACCCGCACCCGCCTTATCGGCCGGGAACGGGGCTATCACGGGGTCGGCTTCGGGGGCATCTCGGTCGGTGGGCTGGTGAACAACCGGCGGATCTTCCCGCTGCTGCCGGGCGTCGACCATCTGCGACACACCCACGACCCGTCCCGCAACGGCTTCAGCCGCGGCGAGCCGGAACACGGCGCGGAGCTGGCTGACGACCTGGAGGCCCTGGTGGCCCTGCATGGCGCCGAGACCATCGCCGCCGTGATCGTCGAACCCATGGCCGGCTCCACCGGCGTGCTGCCGCCGCCGGCGGGCTATCTCGCGCGCCTGCGGAGCCTCTGCGACCGGCATGGGATCCTGCTGATCTTCGACGAGGTGATCACCGGCTTCGGCCGGCTGGGGGCGCCCTTCGCCGTGGACCGGTTCGGCGTCGTCCCGGATCTCGTCACCACCGCCAAAGGGCTGACCAACGGCGCGATCCCCATGGGCGCGGTGTTTGCCCGACGCACGGTGCACGACGCGCTCATGCAAGGGCCGCCGGCGCAGATGGAGCTCTTCCACGGCTATACCTATTCCGGCCATCCGGCGGCCTGCGCCGCCGCCCTGGCGACCCTGGACATCTACGCGGAAGAGGGCCTGCTGACCCGGGCCAGGGACCTCGAGGGCGCCTGGGGCGATGCGGTCCACAGCCTGCGCGGCTTGCCGCATGTCACCGATATCCGCACGATCGGCCTGGTGGCGGGCATCGACCTTTCGCCGCGCGCGGGTGCGGCGGGCGCCCGGGCCTACGACGTCTTCGTGGACTGTTTCGAACGGGGTCTGCTGGTCCGGGTGACCGGCGACACCATCGCCCTGTCGCCGCCGCTGATCGTCGAATTGGCCCACATCGAGACCATGATCTCGATCCTGTCCGACGCCCTGAAGCGGGTCGGCTGACGAGATCCGGCGCGAGTTGCGCGGCGTTCCCGCACCGCGCGACGCGGCGACCTGACGTCTATCGGCCTGGCCCGCCTCCTCCCCGCGAGCCAGCAGACTGCCTCCCGGCCCCTCGCCGGGAGGCGTCCTTTACGCGCAGTGAGTCGAAGCTGAAGCTCTGCCCGCGGCCGCGCAACCCGCAGGGCGTGCGTCACGCAGCCGAACGACGGGGCGGCTAACCGGATCCGCAGGCGACCGGACACGGGTTCCCCGGTCGCCATGGATCTACCTACCGCATGGTCGGGAAGTGGAAGGACTGATCCGCAGGCTCGGCGCTTGGGGTGCGAGTGGGCCAGCGCTGGGTCACGGTCTTGGTGCGGGTGTAGAACCGGATCCCGTCCATCCCATACTGGTTCAGGTCGCCGAAGCCGGACCGCTTCCACCCGCCGAAAGAGTGGTAGGCCACCGGTACGGGGATGGGCACGTTGACGCCGACCATCCCGACCTCGACCCGAGACGCGAACTCACGCGCGGTGTCGCCGTTGCGGGTGAAGATGGCCACGCCATTGCCGTAGGGGTGCTGGTCGACCAGACCGATCGCCTCGTCGAGGGAAGCGGCCCGCACCATCTGCAGCACCGGGCCGAAGATCTCCTCCTGATAGCTCCTCATCGTCGGCGTCACGTGATCGAAGAGCGTCGGGCCCAGGAAGTAACCGCCTTCGAAGCCCTGCAGCGAGAAGCCGCGGCCATCGACAACCAGTTCCGCGCCCTCGTCCACGCCGAGTTGGATATGGGACTCGATCCGGGCCTTGTGCGAGGCGCTGACGACCGGACCGAACTGCGCCTGCGGGTCTGAGGACACACCGACCCGGAGGCCGGCGATCGCGTCGACCAACCGTGTGCGCAGGGCCTCGGCGGTGGCCGCTCCGACCGGCATGACTACCGGCAAGGCCATGCAACGTTCGCCGGCGGAGCCGAAGGCCGCGCCCAGGATGTCGGCGACCGCCTGGTCGAGGTCGGCGTCCGGCATGACGACGCCATGGTTCTTCGCGCCGCCCATGGCTTGCACCCGCTTGCCGCGCGCGGCGCCGCGTTCGTAGACGTACTGTGCGATCTCGGTGGAGCCCACGAAGCTGATCGCCTTGATGTCGGGGTGATCCAGCAGGGCGTCGACCACGACGCGGTCGCCCTGCACGATGTTGAGGATCCCCGGCGGCAGACCAGCCTCGAGTAGGAGTTCGGCCAACCGCTGCGGCACGGAGGGGTCGCGTTCGGACGGCTTCAGCACGAAGGCGTTGCCGCACACGATCGCGGGCGCCAGCATCCAGAGCGGCACCATGGCGGGGAAGTTGAAGGGTGTGATCCCCGCGACCACCCCCAGGGGCTGACGCATCGAATAGACGTCGATGCCGGGGCCGACGCCATCGGAGTATTCGCCCTTGAGCAGATGGGGCGCGCCGCAGCAGAACTCCACGATGTCGATCCCGCGCTGCAGTTCGCCTCGCGCATCGTCCAGGACCTTGCCGTGTTCGGCAGCCAGGAGGCGGACCAGGTCGTCCGCGTGCGCTTCCAACAGGCGCTTGAACTCGAACATCACCCGGGCGCGCCGCTGTGGATTGATCGCCGCCCACCCGGGTTGGGCGATCCTGGCGCTTTCGACCGCGCGCGCGACCACCTCGACATCGCCGAGCTCCAACGTCGCTTGCGGGCCGCCGCGGTTTGGATCGAACACGGGTTGCGTCCGGGCGCCGGCCAGGGACAGGGGTTCGCCGTGGATGAAGTGGCCGATCTTGCGCATCTTGAACTCCGAGGCTGTCGAGGTGGCGACTAAGCCTTCGCGTTTGCGCCAACTCCACGCTCACAGTCGCGCAACCGATGTGCAAAAATGCGCATCATGAAATGGGACGACCTGCGCATCTTTCTGGCCGTGAGCCGTGCTGGCGGGCTGGCGCAGGCCGGTGTGCATCTGGCGATGGACCACACCACCGTGGCGCGGCGGCTTGGAAGCCTGGAAGCTGCGGTCGGCGCCCGCCTCGTCGTGCGCTCGCCGCGCGGCGCCCGGCTCACCGAGGCCGGCGCGATGCTGGTCGCCCACGCCGAGCAGATGGAAGCGGAGGTCCTGAGCGCGGCCGCCCGGTTGGGCGGCACAGACCTGAAGCCGGCCGGCGTCGTCCGCCTGGCGACGCCCGAGGTCTTCGGCGCGAGCTTCGTCGCGCCGGCGATCAAGACGCTTCACGACCAGCACCCGGACATCCAGATCGAACTCATCGCGCAGTCGCGCGCTGTGAGCCTGACGAAGCGTGAAGCCGATCTCGCTATCACCGTCAGCCGGCCGCCCCGGGGACGCCTGCACGTCCAGAAGCTCACCCGCTATCGGCTCGGACTCTACGCGTCGCGCAGCTATCTGGCCGTCCATGGGCCGCCCGCCGGCCTGGACGATCTCCGGCTTAGGCCCCTGGTCTGGTTCATCGACGAGATGATCGACATCCCGGAACTGCGCTACCTCGACCAGATCGCCGCCGGCGCCCGCACGGCCTTCCGTTCGACCTCGATCGCCGCGCAACAGGCTGCTGTTGTTGCGGGGCTCGGCTTCGGGGTCCTGCATTGCTTCGTGGCGGATCAGGATCCAGGCCTCGAACGCGTGCTCGCCGACAGTGTGGCGATCGAGCGGACCTACTGGCTGGCCAGTCACTCCGACCAACGCAATCTCCCACGGGTGCGGACTGTGATCGAATTCCTCCAGGACCAGGTGCGCGGCGCGCGCGAGCGCTTCTGATCGGCGCTGCGACGCGCCAGCCCTTCGGTGGGCGAGTCGCTAGCGCCCCAGTCCGCCCGGCGGCGGTCCGTCGCCGAGGGCGGGGCAGGGGGGTCTCGTCCGCTCGCTCGTCTTATCCATTAGAGGGCCGCAGGAAGCTTGGCGCGTCGCGCTCGCGCCGGCGTTTGCCCGGTTCGGGCCGGCTCCGGCATGACCGCTGCGCGCCGCGATGAGCGCGTTTCCACGGTGCAGGGATCTCAAGGACGACGAATGACCGATATAGACGCCCGCCTCGCTGCACTCGGTGTGACGCTTCCGACGCCGCCGAACCCCGTCGCCAACTACGTGGCCGCCGTCACGGCGTGTGGCCTCACCTACATCTCAGGCCAGGTCTCGTCCGACGCAGGCGGGGGCATCCGCGGAACCGTCGGCGTCGACCTCGATCCCGCGCAAGGTCGTGACGCCGCCCGGCTCTGCGGTGTCAATCTTCTCGCGCAGATGAGGGTCGCGGCGCGCGGTGATCTCTCCCGCGTGCGCCGCGTCGTGAAGCTGGGCGGCTTCGTGCAGTGCGGTCCCGACTTCAGCGAGATCCCCGCGATCCTCAATGGCTGTTCGGACCTGCTTGTGGAGGTGCTTGGGGATGCCGGGCGCCACAGCCGGTCGGCTGTCGGCGTCTATCGTCTCCCCCTGGGTTTCGCCGTGGAGGTCGACGCCATCGTCGAGATCGATGGCGTTGCGGCCTGACGGTCGCCGCTGGCTCACATATGGGACACCCTGGGGAGCCGATCGCCGCGCGCGGCCCGCACCCGATCGGTGATATGGCTCGCCGGCCATGGGGCTCGGCCGGCGCAAAGCCAGAGATTTCGGCTTTGGCCAGGGGTCTCTGGCGTCCCGTCCGTCTGATCATCAGGAGAGCTGAGGATCGCTGCATGGCTCAGGACGTCACGCCCGGCGGATCCGCGCTTGCGGGCCGCCGCGGGTCGCCCCGACCGTCACGCGCGTGATCCCGATCAGCTTCGACTGAAACGGATGTCCCACATGAGGCAACTCTTCGCCGTCCTGGCGCTAACCACCGCTCTACTCCTGAGCGCCACGTCGACGCTCGGTGCGACCCCGGACGTCCGGTTTGGGGATGGTGGTGTTTCCGCCTTCTACACCTGGTCTGGCCCCACACAGGGGCCCGGCAAGCTGTTGCGGCAAGAGCCCTTGCCACCGAACCTCGTTCTATCCGAGGCGGGGCAGGGCGCGCGGATTCTCTACACATCGACCGACGGGATCGGCGGCCGCGAGCGCGTTGTGGTCTCAGGCGCCTATTTCACCCCGAAGGGGAAGCCGCCGAAAGGCGGCTGGCCGCTCGTCGCCTGGGCGCATGGGACAGTTGGGCTAGCCGACGTATGCGCGCCGTCCTGGGCGGGTCGCTCCGACCGCGATATCCGCTATCTGAACCGCTGGCTCTCGGAAGGCTTCGCGGTCGTCGCGAGTGACTACCAGGGGATCGGAACGCCGGGACCGCACGGCTACATGATGACGCGGCCCGTCGCCTATAGCGTCCTCGATAGCGTTCGGGCTGTGGTGACCACGCAGCGCGGGCTCTCGCGGAAGGTCATCCTCGTCGGTCAATCGCAGGGCGCGAGCGCCGCCGTCACGGCAGCTGGCTTTTCCCGGACCTACGCCCCGGAGCTCGACATACGAGGTGTCGTGTCGACGGGCACGCCCTATGTCTCGGCGACGAAGATCGATGCGACGAAGACCTATGGTGATGGAAGTCGTGTCGACCCGACCATCGCCTATGCCTTCTATCTGACCCTGACCCTCCAGCAGCTACGGCCGGACATCGCGGCGTCGGACATCTATACCGAGAAGGCCATGCCGCTGTTTGAGTCGGCGCGATCGATGTGCATCCGTCCCTTGGTGCAAGCGGTCACCGATGCGGGGCTGACGCCGGACAATGCGTTGAAGGGCGCCAAGCAGGCGCAAGCCTTCATCCCCTTCGTGTCGCACTTTGTCTATCCGACGCTCAAGCTGCCGATGCCGATCTTCATGGGCGCCGGCGCGGCGGATAAGGACGTGGCGCCGGCCGGTCAGCTGCAGCTCGCGCGTGAAGCCTGCGACGCGGGCACGGTTGTCGAAGCTCACCTCTACGAAGGACTCGATCACCCCGGAACGGTGAACGCTTCGCTCAAGGACAGCCTTCCGTTCGTCCGCAAGGTCCTGGATGGCAAACCGATCGCGCCCCGTTGCGCCCCACAGAGTGAGGCCGGCGCGCCGTAGGCGCTGGGACCGACGTTGTGGTGAGCCACCTCATGTGCGCGGGTGGCGCCGGCCGATGCACGCGCGGCGAAGCCGCTCGCGTGGCTTCTTGATCTATGCGGCAGCGGTGGCTGACGCCGCACGAGCACCGCCGCGACCGGAGGCGCGCATCGGCACGGATTGCTGATGGAAATGGACGAGGCCCAACCGACCCTCAGCGCGGCGCCGCTGTTGACGCTCACGTCGTGGGACACGCCGTGAGGCGTGTGCGCACGCTCTGATGTCCGGACGTCGAAACGCGGCGGCGGTGTCTGTGCGTCGCCCGCACCGTGTAAGTTTTTTGACAGGGGAAGCAGGGGTTCGTGACGGACCGCCCGTCTGAATCTGCGAGGAGCCGATGATGGCTCGGAGGGGGCTCGACAATGGAAGTTCGTACGACGGCGGTGTTACGCCAATTGCGCCGTGCCCTCCTTGCTGGAGCGGCGATCGCCTGCCTCGGAGGCGTCGCGATGGCTCAGAGCCAAACGCATGCCTACAATATCCCGGCCCAGGCCGCGCCGGAGGCGCTGAATCGCTTCGCGACCCAGTCCGGTCTCCGCATCCTGTTCCCCTACGAGGCGGTGGCCGGCAAGCGGACGCGGCCGGTCTCTGGAACGATGAGCGAACAGGCCGCACTCGACCAACTGCTGGCCGATACCGGTCTTGTCGTCGTCTCGCGGCAGGGAGATGTCGTCACCCTCGGTACTCCGAAGTTTCAAGACCCCGCCCCGTCCGCCCAAGCGCCGGCCTCCGTCGGGGTCGACGAAGTCGTCGTGACGGCCTCGCGGCTGAACCGCGCTGATGTGCCGACGCCGCTGACGGTGCTCAGCAATGAGATGCTCCGGGAGGGCGCGCGTCCGAACTTCATCGCAAGCCTGATGGATATGCCGCAGTTCAAGGCGAGCTGGTCGCCTACGATTACCGGCGGCTCCTTCGCGGCGGGCAGCTTCAGCGTCGATCTCCGTGGCCTCGGGAACGCCCGCAGTCTGGTGCTCGTCGACGGACGTCGGCTGGCGGGCGGCTATTCGAACGGCGCCGCCGGGATCGATCTATCGGTCATTCCGAACGTCATGGTCGATCGCGTCGATGTGGTGACCGGAAGCGCATCCGCCGCTTGGGGTTCGAACGCGGTGGCGGGCGTCGTCAACGTCGTCATCGACAACAAGCTCGAAGGGATCCGGGTCGGGGGCCACTACGGCATCTCCAGCCGCGACGACGTCGAGGAAAAGCAGTTCGAGGCGGCTGGCGGTTGGCGCTTCGCCGGCGGCAAGGGGCATCTCATCGTCGGCGGCGAATACCTCGACAATGACGGCGGGCGGCCGAAGACGTCCCGCGAGAACGTCGGCCGTTGGTCGGCAGTGCCGAACCCCACCTTCACGGCAACCAACGGCCAGCAGCCGCTGATCTTCGCGCCGGACGTCGGCTTCGCCAACGCGAGCCTGGGTGGTCTGATCCTCTCGGGGGTCAATTCCGGCCGGACGTTCAATCCGGACGGGACGCTCCGCGCCTTCGACTTCGGCCGCGTGTCGGGCACATCGTCGATTGGCGGGGAGGGGCCATCGAACGATGACTACGGCTACTTCTCCGCACCTTACACGCGCTACAGCGTCATGGGCCGCGCCACTTACGAGCTCAGCGACAACCTGAAGCTCACCGCGGATCTGCTCCACTCCCGCGTCCACAACGATTTCGGCTTCCTGCTTGACCCCAACCGCGGGGACATCAGGATCACGGTCGACAACCCCTTCCTGCCCGCCGCCATCCGGGCCCAGATGGTCGCCGCTGGCGAAACCGCCTTCACGATGGGGCGCGCCAACCGTGACTACGCCTTCATTGAGAACGACTTCAGCCGCAAGACCACGCAGGGGACGCTCGCGCTCGAGGGCAAGGTCGGTGAGACGTGGCGCTGGAACGCTTACTACAGCCACGGTCAATTCAACGAGCGCAATGACCTCGGCAACCTGCGCATCCGGGCCAACTTCACCAATGCCGCGGACGCCGTCCGCAGCCCCACGACGGGCCAACCGATCTGCCGCGTCGCGCTCACCAACCCGACGACGACGTGCGTGCCGATTAACCTCTTCGGCGAAGGCGCGCCGTCCGACGCGGCGCGCGCCTATGTGCTCGGAACAGGTCAACTGCGGCTTCAAGCGGACCTCGACACGGGCGGCTTCACCGTCCGGGGCGAGCCCTTCGAGACGTGGGCGGGCCCCGTCTCCATCGCCCTGGGCGCTGAGGCCCGGCGCGAGGAGATCGACCAGAAGGTGGGAGCGCTGGATCTTGCGAACGCCTTCGCGTTCTCCAACTTCGCACCGATCACCGGCAAGAACACCACCAAGGAAGCCTTCGGTGAGGTTCTGGTCCCGCTCGTCCGGGATGTCCCCGGCCTGGAGCTGCTGTCGTTCAACGGCGCCGCGCGGATCACCGACGACCGCCTCGGCTCCATCTGGTCCTGGAAACTGGGCTTCACGAACAAGGTGACGGACGGCGTGCAGGTGCGGTTCACCCACTCGCGCGACATCCGCTCGCCCAATCTCGTGGAGCTGTTCTCCGGCCAGGTGCTCAACCTGAGCCAGATCAGCGATCCCCAGACCGGGACGGCCTACCAGGTCCGGGCCATGACGGGCGGCAACCCGAACCTGCGGCCGGAGACCTCGAAGACGACGACCGCCGGCGTCACGCTGTCGCCGCCGCAGATTCCGAGGCTGACGGTGTCGGCCGACTACTTCGACATCGAGATCGACAACGCGATTTCCACCATCTCGCCGCAGGTGCTGATCACCCTCTGCTCGCAGGGCGTCCAGTCCCTCTGCTCTCAGATCGTGCGCGGCCCGGATGGCCTGATCACCACCACGTCCGCCACGCTGCTGAACTTCACGCGCCTGACCACCAGCGGGCTCGACCTGTCGTTGAACTACAGCATTCCGCTCTCGAACGGCGGGCGGCTCTCGCTCCGGAGCAGCGGAACTTGGACGCACGAATACAAGAGCAACAACGGCATCAGCACGATCGACTTCCTGGCATCCCAGGGCACGATCGGCTCGGCCGGCGTGCCGAAGGTTGGGGTCAATTCGGCGATCACCTATGACGACGAGCGCCTTCGTCTGAGCGTGCGCAGCCGGTTCATCTCGGCAGGCAAGAACAACGTGACGCTCGCAATTCAGAACAATCGGATTCCCGCGTACATGTATTTCGACCTGGGCGCGTCGTACAAATTCGACGTCCTCGAAGACAGGGAGGTTGAGGTCTTCGCGAACGTCAATAACCTCTTCGACAAGGATCCGCCCGTCTCGTCAGCGTTCTCGCCTTACTATGACATTGTTGGAACCTATGTCGTCCTGGGGGCCCGGGCGCGCTTCTAGCGCGTGGGTCCTCGGCGCGTTCGCCCGCACCGCGCGTGAGACTGGGTCGTGGACGCGCTGTCGCGTGTCCACGGATCGCTCAATGGCTCCGCGGGCGGGCCTGGCGGCGGCTGGCCCCACCCGAGGACGGCTTGCATGTCCGCGCAATGCCCGCGAGCCACTTGCCACCAGTCGGCGTCTGGGTTCCGGCCAGACTCGCGGCGAGCGATGGGTTCCGGGACCCGTCACCGCATCGTTCGCTTCGACGCGGGCTGATGGCCGGATAGGCCATCGACCCCCCTCTCGCGCGGTCCGTCTCCTCAAGGGCGCGACGGTCTGGGCGAACCTCAGAAGGAGGGCGGGGTGCAGGCGCTGACGAGGATGCAGGGTTCCTGGCTGACGCACCTGAAGCGGTGAGGGCGGCGGCTCTCGAAATAGTACGCGTCGCCCGGACCCAGTACCCGCCGCTCATCGCCCACCGTGACCTCAAGCCGGCCACTGATCACGATCGCGCCTTCCTCGCCCTCGTGGACGAGCGGAATCCGCCCGGTGTCGGCGCCCGGCTCGTAGCGCTCGCTCATGATCTGCAGCGACCGGCCCACCATGATCTCTCCCACTTGCCGGTAGGAGATGGCGCCCTTGCCGACCTCGGTGAGGTCGTCGGAGCGGTAGAACACCTTCTTCGCCGCCGCCGGCGTGAACGCGAAGAACTCCGCCAAGCCGATCGGAATGCCGTCGAGGATGCGCTTTAGCGCCCCCACGGACGGGTTGGTTGAGTTCGACTCGATGAGCGAGATCGTGGAGTTCGTCACCCCCGCCCGCTTGGCGAGCTCACGCTGCGACAGCTTGTGTTCCGCCCGTAGGGCCCGGAGGCGCTGGCCGACATCGAGGGTCATGTGGTCCTTGCGGTCCAGCGTGTTCAGTATGTCGCAAACACTAGTGTCCAAGCGACGTGGATTCAACGGTTTGGCCTGCCAGGCGCGCATCCTCGCCGGCCGACGCCGTCACCACGGCGCATGCGACCGCCTTCAAGGGGTGAGGCGTGTTGTTGGTGTTCGATATACCGCAAATAGCGCCAATTTAGTCATTGATAATCAGTGGCTTGTCGCCGCGAAGAAATAGACTTGTCTGTACCCTCCGAAGATGGAGCCATGGGCGGCGAACAGGCGCCACATGAGCACATCTCTCAGACGATCGGCCGGCCCAATCCTCCTTGAGGATCTTCTCTTGCGCGCGCCCTGCAGCGGCAGTGCATCCAGGCACGCGTCGCGCGCGCCGGAGGCTTGGCGTGCTTGATCGTGCGGAGCGCATCGCCTGGTTCAAGGCCGGGATCCTTCCCCATGAGCCCGCGTTGCGCCGTTTCCTTCGCCGGGCGGGCGCCCCGGACATGGACCTCGACGATCTCGTGTCCGAAGCCATGACGCGAACCTATGCCGCCGAGGACTGGAGCCGGATCACCCACGGGCGCAGCTATCTCTTCACGATCGCCCGCAACCTCCTGTTCGACGCCGCGCGGCGTCAGAAGATCGTCGCCTTCGAGACCGTGGCCGACCTCGACGCCCTAGGGCTTGTGGACGATCAGCCCTCGGCGGAGGCCATTGTCACCACCCGCGACGAGCTCCGCGTGCTGAGCGCCGCCGTCGATAGGCTATCGCCACGCGCCAGGGAGGTGTTCCTGCTGCGGCGCGTCGAAAATCTTTCGCAACGACAGGTCGGGGAACGGCTCAACTTATCCGTTTCTACGGTAGAAGGTCATTTCACGAAGGCGATCGCGGCCCTGACCAAGGCCCTGCAAGATAGCGATCCGATCCGGAGCCGAGACGCAGGACCGATATGGAGAAGCCAGCGGCAGAAGCGTTGAACGACCAGGCGGCGGCCTGGCTCGCGCGCCTGCGCAGCGACGAGCTGACGCCGCAAGATCGCATCGCCTTCGATCGCTGGCTGGACCTCCCGCAGAACGCCGTCGCCTACGCCCGCGTCGAGGCGACGTGGGAGCGGGCCGAGCGCCTGCAGGCGACTCCTCACGCCATCATCGCTACGGCGACGCCGAACCCGAAGGCGCAGTGGACGCGCCGGGCTGCGGCGATCGGCGTCGTGGCGCTCGGCGGCGCTGCGGGCTGGCGCTGGTTCGGCGCGCCCGAGGTGTTCGAGACAGCGCTCGGCGAGCGGAAGCGCGCGACGCTCGCCGACGGCAGCATCGTCGAGCTCAACACCGGCAGCCGACTGCAGGTCGATTTCACGACGCGGCGCCGCGCCGTCCGGCTTTTGAAGGGCGAAGCGCTCTTCGAGGTGGCCAAGGATCCCGCTCGCCCCTTTGTCGTCTCCGCCGGCGAGGCGCAGTTCCGCGCGATCGGGACCGCGTTCAATGTCCGGCTGCGGGAACACCTCGTCGAGATGACGGTGACGGAAGGCGTCGTGCAGGTTGTCGGCGCAAGGGCGAACGTGACCGCGAATCCGGGCCGCGCCCGCAGTGTGGCCGCCGGCCGAGCCGCCGTCGTCGGACCGGGCGCGATCGCAGAGATGCCCCTGAACCCGGAAGCGCTGCAGCGCCGGGTGGCCTGGCGCGATGGCGTCATCGAACTGCGCGGCGAGACCCTTGAGCAGGCTGTCGCGGAGTTTAATCGCTACCGGACCGCAAAGCTCGTGGTCGGCGATCCAAACCTTGCCGGTCTGAGGGTGGGCGGCACGTTCGGCACCGACGAAGCGGAAAAGTTCGTGGGCGCCCTGCGCTCGGGCTTCAATGTGAGGACCGTCCAAGGGGAAGGCGGCACGACTTATTTGCTGCCGGCGGCCTGATGATTTGCTGACGATCACGCCAAGGTTGGGGGCGCGGCCCTCCCATCTGAGTCTCCGAGGGGCCAAGTATGGCTCGGAGGTTCATGAGATGACCGACTAGAGCCAAGGCTTCCACCCGGGCCTTCGCGCTTCTGTCGCTCGTCGCCCGGTCTAGGTGTTCAGTCCCGAGGTCAAGTGGACGGGATCGCGTCTGAAGCGGTCGGGCTCGTCCGCCCAGGCTTCGCAGATGGTTTCGTAGGGTGTGAGGCCGCCTTGGCGCGTCAGCGCCGATGAGATTGTCCACGAACCACACGAACCACACGAACATCGGTGCGTGCCCCGGCGCTCGGCCAGGACGCCGCCCGTTCGTGTGGTTCGTGTGGTTCGTGGACGACCGCGCCAAAGGCGCGCCAG
>JAHJME010000020.1 GCA_018821435.1 Alphaproteobacteria bacterium | reverse complement strand
GAGCGTGCGCCGCCGCCCGGACGCGTCAAGGACAAGCCGCTGGCGCGGCCGCGCTGGCGCGCGATCCGTGACCCGCCCGAACGGCGGCGCTTGTGGGCTGCCGTGGACTTAAGGCGCGGGGTGCGCCTGGCGCGCCCGGTTTCGGCCCTTGCGGACCTTGGCTGTAGAGTTCGGGTCCCGCTATTCTTGCGGAATGAGGGTTGATCAGCTGTTTGCGGTCGTTCGGGCGAAATGGCCGGTTGAGATCGAGATCACTGACTCTGAATTGTTCGCGGCGGGCGGCTTTTGCTCGTGGAATTTGGTCCGGCTAGAAGAGGCGGCTGAGGCCGAAGCTTCGAACGAGAGCTTCCTTATTCAGGCAGCGATCTGGCCGTTTCACCAGTCGCTCACTGGCCTCGCGCGCTCCCAGTTCAAGCGAGGCGCCAAGGTCGTGCGCACCACGGACGTGAGCATTGACGACTTCATCCGGTTCTTGATGGAGTGCTTCGAAGAGCCCTGTTGGTCCGAGGAGCGAGATGCGTTCGGTCGCTCGAATCCCGGCCTCTACGCCAATCGAGATGCCAGCTAAGGACCGCCGCGCTACGCCCGCAAACTCTCCACCAGCTCTCGCGCATAGGGTCGCAGTTCGTCGTCCGCCCGCACGACGATGGTCAGTTCCCGCAGCGCCCAGTCGTCGGCCAGGTCGGTGATGGCCAGGGACATGGCCTTGGCGGCGCGGGCGGCGGTGGTTTGGGGGACGACGCCGACGCCGACGCCGGCTTCGACCATGCGGCAGACGGCGTCGAAGCTGCGAAGCTGGATGCGGGCGCGGAGCGGGCGGCCTTCGCGGGCGGCCTTGGCGGTGAGGAAGCGTTGCAGGGAGCTGGACCGTTCCAGGCCGACGAAGTCGTAGGCCAGCACCTCGGCGAAGGTCGCCGCCGGGCGCGCGGTCAGCGGGTGGCCGGGCGGGGTCACCACCACGAAGCGGTCCGAGCGGAACGGGTAGGTCTGGAGCGTGCCGACGTCGACCGTGCCGGCGACGATGCCGACGTCGCCGACGCCCTCGGCGATCAGGCCGACGATCTCGTCCGACAGCCGCTCCTCCAGGTCGACGCTGACGTGGGGGTGGGCGGCCAGGAAGGAGGACAGCACCTCGGGCAGGAATTCGGTCAGGGCGTTGGTGTTGGCCAGCAGCCGCACCTCGCCCGACAGGCCGCCGGCGAAGGTGGACAGGTCCTCGCGCATCCGGGCCGTCTGACCCAGGATCGTGCGGGCGTGCTTCAACAGCATGCGGCCGGCGGGGGTCAGCGCGACGCCCTGGCGCGAGCGGGTCAGCAGCGCGGCGCCCAGCGCCAGCTCCATGTTGCGCACCCGCGTGGAGGCCGCCGCCAGCGCCAGCGCGCTCTTCTCGGCGCCGGCCGTGATAGACCCTTCGTCAACCACGTCGCAGAACAGTCGCAGGTCGATGAGATCGAAGCGCATCCTTCGCCTTTCGCGAAGGATGCCTAGCGCAATCGCGCATTGCGTCCAAGCATCGACCTATGAGAGTTCGACAATCGCGCGGAAGACTAGGCGCCCATGAGCCGGAATATTTGCGAGCGATTCTCAAGTATGAGGCGCTGCAGGTTTGATCGGTTCGACCTGTGGGGCCTGTCACACGTCGCGCGTTCGTTGACACCCCTCGCCCGGTGCTTAAAACCGACGAGGCTGCAGGCTTTGGGGGAGGCGACGGCGCTTCGATGACTAACGTTCCACGCGGACCCGCCGACCGGCCGATGTCGCCACACCTCCAGGTGTGGCGCTGGCACATCACCATGGCCACCTCGATCCTGCACCGCGCCAGCATCTTCGCCCTGTATCTGGGCCTGTTGCTGCTCGCCGGCTGGCTGGTGGCGCTGGCCGCCGGCGCGGAGGCGTCGGACGCCTATTCAGCGGTGATCGGGTCGCCGCTGGGCCTGCTGGTGCTGTTCGGCATCAGCGTCATGCTGTTCTTCAACATGGCCTACAACATCCGCCAGGCGTTCTGGGACCTGGGCCACGGGTTCGAGCTCAAGACCGCCGAGGCCACGGCCTGGGCCAGCATCGCCTTCGGGATCGTCGCCGCCGTCGCCCTCTGGGCCGGCCTTGCCGTCCGGGGAGTCCTCTGATGGCCAACCAGCAATTCCGCACGCCCCGTTCCATCGCCACGGGCCTGGGCTCGGCCCACCACGGCGTCCATCACTTCCTGGTCGAGCGCGTCTCGGCCCTGGCCCTGGTCCCCCTGGTCCTCTGGGGCGCGTTCGCCGCCGTCGGCCTGGTCGGCGCCGGGCATGAGGGCGTGGTCGACTGGATCGCCCACCCGATCAACGGCGTGCTCACGGGCGCCCTGCTGATCTGCGGGCTGATCCACGCGAAGAACGCCATGCAGGTGGTCATCGAGGACTATATCTACGGGTTCGTCGCCAAGGCGGCCCTGCTGTTGCTCAATCTCACGGTCTGCTCTCTCGCCGGCGCCCTGGGCGTCTTCGCGATCCTCAAGGCCGCCTTGACCGGAGGCTTTTGATGTCGACCTACCAGTTCATCGATCACAAGTTCGACGTGGTGGTGGTCGGGGCCGGCGGCTCGGGCCTGCGCGCCGCGCTGGGCTGCGCCCAGGCCGGCCTGAAGACGGCCTGCATCAGCAAGGTCTTCCCGACCCGCTCGCACACGGTTGCGGCTCAAGGCGGGATTTCTGCATCCCTGGGCAACATGGGCGAGGATGACTGGCGCTGGCACATGTACGACACCGTCAAGGGGTCGGACTGGCTGGGCGACCAGGACGCCATCGAATACCTGTGCCGCAACGCGCCGGCCGCCGTGTACGAGCTGGAGCACTGGGGCGTGCCCTTCTCCCGCACCGAGGACGGCAAGATCTATCAGCGCGCCTTCGGCGGCATGACCAAGAACTACGGCGAGGCCTCGATCCAGCGCACCTGCGCCGCGGCCGACCGCACCGGCCACGCCATGCTGCATACGATGTATGGCCAGAGCCTGGCGCACGCGACCGAGTTCTTCATCGAATACTTCGCCCTGGACCTGATCATGGACGAGGGCGTCTGCCGGGGCGTCACCGCCTGGAAGCTGGACGACGGCACCCTGCACCGGTTCCAGGCGCAGCAGGTGATCCTGGCGACCGGCGGCTATGGCCGCGCCTACTTCTCGGCCACCAGCGCCCACACCTGCACCGGCGACGGCGGCGGCATGGCGCTGCGGGCCGGCCTGCCGCTGCAGGACATGGAATTCGTGCAGTTCCACCCGACCGGCATCTACGGCTCGGGCTGCCTGATCACCGAGGGGGCGCGCGGCGAAGGCGGCTACCTGACCAATTCCGAGGGCGAGCGCTTCATGGAGCGCTATGCGCCGACCGTGAAGGACCTGGCGCCGCGCGACATGGTCAGCCGCGCCATGACCATGGAGATCCGCGAGGGCCGCGGGGTGGGTCCGAAGAAGGACCACATCTTCCTGCACCTGGACCACCTGGATCCCAAGATCCTGGCCGAGCGGCTGCCGGGGATTTCGGAGAGCGCCAAGATCTTCGCCGGGGTCGACGTGACCAAGGAGCCGATCCCGGTGCTCCCGACGGTGCACTACAACATGGGCGGCATCCCCACGAACTTCTACTCCGAGGTGGTGACCAAGGCCGGCAAGGATCCGGACAAGGTCGTGCCGGGCCTGATGGCCGTCGGCGAGGCCGCCTGCGTCAGCGTGCACGGCGCCAACCGCCTGGGCTCCAACAGCCTGATCGACCTGGTGGTGTTCGGCCGCTCGGCGGCGCTGCGCTGCGCGGACACGATCAAGGCCGGCGCGACCCAGGTCGAGCTGAAGCCCGCGATGACCGACGGCCACCTGGCCCGCCTGGACCGCTTCCGCAACGCCAGCGGCGGCACGACCACCGCGGCGCTGCGGCTGGAAATGCAGATGGCGATGCAGGAGGACGCGGCCGTCTATCGCACCTCCGAGGCCCTGGCCTCGGGCGTCGCGCGGATGAACGCCGTCAACGCCAAGCGCGTCGACCTGAAGGTCACCGACCGGTCCATGATCTGGAACAGCGACCTGATGGAAACCCTGGAGCTGGACAACCTGATCGGCCAGGCGGTCGTGACGGTGGTCGGCGCCCACAATCGCACCGAGAGCCGCGGCGCCCACGCGCACGAGGACTTCCCGGACCGCAACGACACGACCTGGATGAAGCACACCCTGGCGTGGTTCGACGATCCGACCGGCAAGGTGAAAATGGATTACCGCCCGGTCCACGACTACACGATGACCAACGATATCGCGCCGTTCCCGCCCAAGGCGCGGGTCTATTAGGCGAAGGGGAACAGACAGATGGTCCAGCTCACCCTTCCGAAGAATTCCGTCCCCAAGGGCGGCAAGCACTTCCCGGCGCCGGCCGGGGCGGCGAAGGTCAAGACCTTCAAGGTCTATCGGTACGATCCGGACTCGGGGCTGAACCCGAGCTGGGACACCTACGACGTCGACCTGACCCAGTGCGGGCCGATGATCCTGGACGTGCTGATCCACATCAAGAACGACATCGACCCGACGCTGACCTTCCGGCGGTCGTGCCGCGAGGGGATCTGCGGGTCGTGCGCGATGAACATCGCCGGCCGCAACACCCTGGCCTGCATCCACGGCCACGAGGAATGCCCGGGCGACAAAATCTCGATCAGCCCGCTGCCGCACATGCCGGTGGTCAAGGACCTGGTCCCCGACCTGACCCTGTTCTACGCGCAGTACGCCTCGGTCGAGCCCTGGCTGAAGACCGAGACCCCCGAGCCGCAGAAGGAATGGCGCCAGTCGCCCGAGGACCGCGCCAAGCTGGACGGCCTCTACGAGTGCATCCTGTGCGCCTGCTGCTCCACCTCGTGCCCCAGCTATTGGTGGAACCAGGAGAAGTACCTCGGCCCGGCCGCCCTGCTCCACGCCTACCGCTGGATCATCGACAGCCGCGACGAGGCCACGGGCGCCCGCCTGGACGACGTGGAAGACCCGTTCAAGCTCTACCGCTGCCACACCATCATGAACTGCGCCCAGGTCTGCCCCAAGGGCCTGAACCCGGCGAAGGCGATCGCCGAGATCAAGAAGATGCTGGTCGACCGGGTGGTGTGATGCGGCCGGGTCGCATCGGCCGTTTCGGCCGGGCGACGGTCCTGGCGATCGGCCTGCTGGCGGCGGGGTGCGCAACCCTGCCCGCCCAGCGGACGCTCAGTTGCAGCGACGCGCCCGCGCCGCGCATCCAGATCTCCGAGGACGGACGCACCGCGCGCACGCGCCTCGATGTGCTGACTTACAACATCGAAGGCCTGGGCTGGCCCGCCCGGCGGGGGCGAGCGGCGGACCTCGCGGAGATCGGCCGCCGCCTCGCCCAGTTGCGGGCGACCGGCGCCGGGCCGGACATCGTGCTGTTCCAGGAGGTGTTCTCCAGACCGGCCGTGGCCGCCGTGGAAGCTGCGGGCTACCCGGCGCTGGTGGCCGGCCCCGGCCGGCGGACCCGTCGCGACCTGCCGTCGTTCGGCAAGCCGCCGGGCCGGCGGAGCTGGATCAACGGCGAGATCGGCCTGCGCCTGGCGACGGGCGGCTTGGCCATCGCCAGCATCTACCCGATCGTTGACCATGCGGGCGAGCCGTTCGGCCGGCGCGGCTGCGCGGGGCTGGACTGCCTCAGCAACAAGGGCGCGCTGCACGCCCGGATCGCCATTCCCGGCGTGCCGGCGGCGGTGGACGTGTTCGACACCCACATGAACTCGCGCCGGGCGTCGCGGGCCTCCTCGCGCCGGACGCTGGCGGCCCACGTGATCCAGACCGCCGAGCTGTCGATGTTCCTGAGCGGGCGCGACGACGCCCAGGACCCCAACATCCTCGGCGGCGATTTCAACATGCGCGGGTCCGAGGCGCGGTTCGAGGTGTTCGACGGCCTGCTGCCGATGCAGCTGGTCCAGCGCTACTGCGCCCAGCGGCGCGACCTGTGCGACGTCAAGGCGTCGTGGGACGGGGACGAGCCCTGGATGGACACCCAGGACCTGCAACTGTTCGAGGACGGGCGGGCGGTGGCGATCCGGCCGATCCGCATCGAGGCGATGTTCGACGGCCGGCCCGATAGTCCGTCGCTGTCCGACCACGACGGGCTTCGGGTGGTCTACGAGCTGAGCTGGCCGGCCAGCCAGACGCGCCCAGCCGGCGGCTGCGCCGGCTAGCTCCCCAAGGGCCGGAACAGCGCCTCCAGCCCCGCGATGACGTCGTCGATCAGCTCGTCGCCCTCGGGCGTGCTGGGGGCCAGATCGGCAGCCCCGTGCGCGGCGGCCCAGACCGCCAGCGTGATGTGGCGCAGCGGCGCGTCGACCCGCCCCTGGGCGATGGCCACCTCCTCGACGATGCGATGCAGGACGGCCAGGGCGGCGGCGCGCGCCTCCGCCACCTGCGGCTGCTCGGCGATCTCGGGCTCGAACATCAGGGCGAACATCGCCGGCTCGTGGCGCGCGTAGGCGAAGTAGCCGGTGGCCCAGGCGCGCAGGCGGCCGCCCGCCACCGCCGTGCGGTCGGCGCTCTCCAGCGCGCGGCGCATCTCGCCGAACCCCAGCGCGGCCAGTTCGGCCAGCAGCGCCGTCTTGCTGGCGAAGTGATGGTACATCGACGCGGCGGTGATGCCGCTGCGCGCCGCCAGGGCCCGCAGGTTGAACGGCTTGCGCCCGCCCTCTTCCAGCAGGTCGCGCGCCTCGCGGATGAGGCGGCCGGGCAGGTCTCCCATGTGATAGCGGCGCCCTTCGGACATCGACGCCGAGCTTACGCCTAATTCCGGCGCGGGATCATCACCGGCAGCGTCTCGTAGCCTTTCACGAACACCGAATGGGTGCGCTGGGGCTCGCGGAGCAGGCGGACCTCCGGGAAGCGGGCCAGGATCTCTTCCCAGATGATGGTGAGTTGCAGCTCGGCCAGGCGATTGCCGACGCAGCGGTGGATGCCGAAGCCGAAGGACAGGTGGTTGCGGGGCCGCTCGCGCTGGATGTCGTAGCGGTTCGGGTCCTGGATCTGGGCCTCGTCGCGGTTGCCCGAGACGTACCACATGACCACCCGATCGCCGGCCTTGATGGTCTTGCCGCCCATCTCGAAATCCCGCGTGGCGGTGCGCGCCATGTGGGCCAGCGGGGTCTGCCAGCGGATGGTCTCGGAGACCATGTTGGGGATCAGCGAAGGGTCGGCGCGCAGCTTGTCGTACTGGTCCGGGTTCTTGTTCAGGGCATAGATCGAGCCGGAGATGGTGTTCCGGGTGGTGTCGTTGCCGCCGATGATCAGCAGCACGACGTTGGAGTGATAGTCCACGGCGCTGAGGTTCCGGGTGGCCTCGGCGTGGGCCAGCATCGAGACCAGGTCGAACTTCGGCGGGGCGTTCACCCGCTCGGCCCACAGCCCGTCGAAGGCGTCGAAACAGGCGTCGGCCTGCTCGCGCTTGTGCTCCCAGCTCTTCGCCGGACCGAAGCCGGGGGCGTTGGTGAACATGTCGGACCAGAAGGTCAGCTCGCGACGCTTGGCCTGAGGGTAGTCGAAGAGCGTGGCCAGGGTCATGGCCGTGAGCTCCTTGGAGACCAGCTCGACCCAGTCGAACTCCTCGCCGATCGGCAGGCTGTCCAGGATCTTGCCGGCTTCGCTGCGGATCAGCGGGCTCATGGCCTGGAGGTTCTGGGGCGCGACGGCGGGACTGACCGTCTTGCGCTGGATGTCGTGGCCCGGCGGGTCCATGGCGATGAAGCTGTTGCCGCGCGGCCGCTTGTCGGACTCGATCTTGGCTTCCAGCGACTGCAGCACGATGCCGTCGGCCGACGAGAACACCTCGTGGTTGGTGTCGACGGCCATGATGTCCTGGTAGCGGGTGATCGACCAGAAGCCGTCGTACTCGTCGCCACGCGGCGTCCAGTGGACCGGCGACTCCTTCCGCAGGCGGTCGAAGACCGGCCACATGGCGTCGTTGACGAACAGGTCGGTCTGGGCCGGGTTCAGCGCCTCGATCGGCGTGGCCGACACCTCCGCCGCGGCGGCCTCACGGAACTCGAGAGATCCGTCATCCATGGCATTTCCTCCCGGCGTCTCGCGCCTTGAGAGCATGGCGCCCATCCAAACACTGTTCGGCAAGCCCGTTCTGCATCGGAGGCGGACCGTGGCCGGCCACGACGGATTTGCCCTCCGTCAGGTGAGCGGGCAAAGAGTGGCCTCGCGAAGGCCATAGCGCCGCCGCGCCAATGAAGTTGACGCCAGCGTCACTTTTCGGCATCGAGGACAGATGAGCGAAGCTGCGGCTCACGTTGTGATCGTCGGCGCGGGCCACGCAGGTGGCACGGCGGCCGCGCTGTTGCGCCAGTACGGCCATGCGGGCGCGATCACGCTGATCGGCGACGAGCCCATCGCGCCGTACCAGCGGCCGCCGCTGAGCAAGGCCTGGCTAAAGGGCGAGGCCGACGCGGACTCCCTGGCGCTGAAGCCGACCGAATTCTACGGCGAGAACGACATCGACTTCCGGCCCAGCGTCACGGCGACCCGGCTGAACCGGGGCGCCAAGACGGTGGACCTGTCGGACGGCTCCAGCGTCGCCTACGACACCCTGATCCTGGCGACCGGCGCGCGGGCGATCGCCCTGCCGATCGACGGCGCGGACCTGGACGGCATCCTGTTCCTGCGCACGGCGGCCCACGCCGAGGCGCTCAAGGCCAAGGTGGGGCCGGGCAAGAAGCTGGCCGTCGTCGGCGGCGGCTATATCGGCCTGGAGGTCGCCGCCTCCGGCCGCGCCCTGGGCGCCGAGGTGGTGGTGCTGGAGCGCGAGCCGCGCATCCTGGCCCGGGTCGCCTGCGGCACGCTCTCCGACTTCTTCCAGGGCTATCACGAGAAGCATGGCGTCCGCTTCGAGCTGGGCGCCACGGCCGCGGCGTTCGTCGGCAAGGACGGCCACGTCACCGGCGTGCCCCTGGCCGACGGCCGGACGATCGACTGCGACGCCGTCGTGGTGGGCGTCGGCGCCCATCCGAACGACGAGTTGGCCAAGGACGCCGGCCTGGACTGCGCGCGCGGCGTAGTGGTCGACCTGGACGCCCGCAGCGTCAGCGACCCCAGTATCTTCGCCATCGGCGACGTGGCCCACCGCCCGATGCCGATCTACGACCGCATGTTCCGGATGGAGAGCGTGCCCAACGCCCTGGAACAGGCCAAGCAGGTCGCCAGCGCCATCACCGGCCGGCCGCGCCCGCCGGGGGAATGCCCCTGGCAGTGGTCGGACCAGTTCGACCTCAAGCTTCAGATCGCCGGCTACGCCTTCGACGTGGACGAGATCCTGGTGCGCGGCGACCCCGCCACCGCCAAGTTCGCCGTCTTCCATCTGAAGGGCGACCAGGTGCAGTCCGTCGAGGCGATCAACTCGCCGCCGGAGTTCATGATGGGCAAGCAGCTCATCCTTAACCGCAAGCCCGTCGACAAGGCGAAGCTTGCAGACCCTTCTGTTTCCATGAAAGAGGTCGCCGCCTAAACGCGGCGAGGGGCGTATGGCCAAGATCACCTACATCGAGCACGACGGCACAGAGCACGTGATCGACGTGAAGACCGGCCTGACGGTCATGGAAGGCGCGGTGAAGAACAACGTGCCCGGCATCGACGCCGACTGCGGCGGCGCCTGCGCCTGCGCCACCTGCCACGTCTATGTGGGCGAGGACTGGCTGGCCAAGACCGGGACCAAGTCGACCATGGAAGAGTCGATGCTCGACTTCGCCGAGGGCGTCCAGGACAACAGCCGCCTCTCCTGCCAGATCAAGGTCACGGACGACCTGGACGGCCTGACGGTGACCATGCCGGAAAGCCAGCACTAGCGCTCCGCTGGCGCCGTCGCACCGCAGAGGCCGCCGGCGGGCGGTTGGCCTGCCCCGGCCGTGACGGTCGCGGAGGGCGGTTTGGGGGACGAACCCATGACCACGACCCGTCGGCGCGCCGTGCTGCAGCTCGCGACAGGTCTTGCCGCGACCCTGCCGGTCACGTCCTGGGCGCGCGCCGGCCTGTCCGTCCCCGCCGTGAACGCGGAGCGGCTGCGGCGGTCGCTGGAGGACCTGAGCGCGTTCGGGCGGCCGGCGGGCGGAACGTTCGCCGACGGGGTCAGCCGCGTCGCCTATTCAGAGGCCGATGTCGCCGGGCGCGCCCTTGCGATGCAGTTGATGCGCGCGGCGGGCCTGACCCCCGTCGTCGACGCCGCGGGCAATATCAGCGGCAGACGCCCGGGTTCGGATCCGTCGCTCAGGCCGATCCTGATCGGATCGCACATCGATACCGTCCCTGGCGGCGGCAACTTCGACGGCATCCTGGGATCGCTGGCGGCCATCGAAGTCGTCCGCACGCTGGAAGAACACCAGGTCCGCACCCGCCACCCGATCGAGATCGCGATCTGGTCGAACGAAGAAGGCGACCCGATGGGAAGCGCCGCGGCGACGGGTCCCGTCCCGGCGCTGCTGATGGACTCGGCCGCCCCTGCCAATGCGGCGGCTCGAGATGCCTTGCGGCGCATCGGTGGCGATCCGGCCAAGGTTGCGTCGGCGCGTCGGGCGCCGGGGTCGATCCGTTGCTATCTCGAGCTGCACATCGAGCAGGGCGGCGTTCTGGACGCCGAGAAGGTTCCGATCGGCGTGGTCGAGGGCATCGTCGCCATCGACCAGTACGAGGTCACGATCGAAGGCGTCGCCAATCACGCGGGAACGACGCCGATGCCGCTGCGCCAGGACGCGCTGATCGCGGCGGCGAAGATGATCGAAGCGGTCAACCAGATCGCGACGGCCGAGCCGGGCGCCCAGGTCGCGACGGTGGGCAAGCTGGAGGTGACGCCGAACGCCGCCAACGTCATCCCGGGCCGTGTTCGTCACACCGTCGAGATCCGCGATCTGTCATCGGACAAGGTCGCCCGCCTGGGGGCGGCAATGGCCCGGCGGGCCCAGCAGATCGCGGCGGAGACGCAGACCAGGATCACCATGACCCGTTACCTCCACCTGGAGCCCGCCTTGGCCGACCCGGCGCTGCAGACGGCGATCGAGGCGGCGGCGGCCAATCTGGGCCTGAGGACGATGCGCCTGCCGAGCGGCGCGGGGCACGACGCACAGGAAGTCGCGAAGATCGGTCCGATGGGCATGATCTTCGTGCCGAGCGTCGGGGGCGTCAGCCATTCGCCGAAGGAGTTCACGACCTGGGCCGACTGCGCCAACGGCGCGAACGTCCTGCTCGGAACACTTCTGGCCGTCGACCGAAAGCGGTCAGCCGGAGCCCGATAGCCGCCGCATCGCGGCGCGCCGGACCGGCACACAACTGGCGCGCGTTGCCCGTGATCTCGCGGTCGCGCCATGCGTGCGCCCGCTGGCATGCCCAAGCTGCACCACGTAAGGTTAAAAAAATCTGGGTTTGGGAGCGGTGGCATGATGGCGTTTGCGCGAATTCTGGCGGCCGGCGCGGCCTTGGCCGGCGCCTTCGTGGCGGGGCCCGCGGCGGCGCTCACCCTGACGTTCCAGATCCACGTGACGTCGGTGAGCGGAAACGCCTCGCCGATCGACGACTTCCAGATGACATGGACCTTCGAGCCGACCGCATTCAGCGGGACGACGGGTCCAGTGCTCGTCGGCGACGTGACCGGACTCATCGAGACGCCGGCGACCGCCGACCTGCTGGACGTCGGGGGGTTCGCGGAGCCGTTGCCCTCGGACTACGAAAGCTATGGCCTGATGCAGACGACGGCCGGCAGCAATACCGCCGTTCGATTGGTCCAGCGCATCTTCCAAGGCGATGAGATCACGGAGCGGTTCAGCGAGTACCAGAACCGCATCGAGTTCAACGACATCCTGCCGGCCGTGGCCAACACACCCGGCGGAATGGTCTACGTCCTCCAGACGTTCGGTGACTTGTATTGGCGGCAACAGGCCATCCAGTGGGTCGGCGGCTACCATTTTGGGGGGCCGCCGCGAGAGTACGTGGACGGGGGCGAATACACCGGCACGGCCCGGCTCATCGCCTGGGACGTGCCGCCGGAGAATCTCGCCGTGCCCGAGCCTGGCGCGTGGGGGCTTATGATCCTGGGCTTCGGCCTGGCCGGCGGCGCCCTGCGGCGGCGCGGGATCCAAGCGGCAGGATAGCGCGGACGAGATACGGCGCGGGCAGCACCAGCGATGACGCCCGCGTGGCGGAACGGGCGCTAGGGACGCACGGTCTCGAAGCTGTAGTGCAACCGGGCGCCGCCGCCGCCCAGGGACTTGGCCGAAAGCAGGGTGGGAGACGCCTTGACGCCGGTTGGCGGGAACAGCGGCCGCCCGCCGCCGATGAGCGACGAGATGACATAGATCTCGATCTCGTCGAGAGCGCCGCGCTCCAGGAACGTCATCTGCAGCTTTCCGCCGCCCAGCATCCACACGTCGCCGTCGTCGAAGCCGCGCAGTTCGGCGATCAGGGCCTCGACATCCGAGCGGGTTTCCAGCGGACCCTTGGGTTCGGGGATGGGGCGCGAGGTGACGACGATCACCCGCTGCTCGCCGTAGGCCCAGGGGGCCTCATCCCGCGCAAGCCAGTCGTAGGTGGCGCGGCCCATGACCACGGTGCGGACGCGCTTGAGGAACAGATTGTAGTCGTGCTCGCCCAACGCCATGTCGCCGCGCGTGAACAGCCATTCCAGAGATTCATCGGCGGTGGCGATGAACCCGTCGAGACTTGCGGCGACATATCCCAGGATCCTGGCCATGACGTTCCTCGTTGAACCAAAGATCGATTAATATATAAACGATCATTCGTTTATCAATGGATTTCCGACATGGCGCGACCCCGGACGGTGACCGACGCGGCGATCCTGGAGGCGGCGCTCGGCGTCATGCGTCGCGACGGGCCGGCGGCGGTGACCTTCGCCGCGGTGGCGCAGGCGGTCGGCCTGGCGCCGGCGACGCTGGTGCAGCGCTACCCGAACAAGGAGGCGCTGCTGCGGGCCGCCCTGTTGCGGGCCTGGGATCATCTCGACGCCCTGACGGCGGCGGCGGACGCCAGCGAGGCGATCGACCCGGAGGGCGCCATCGCCATGTTGGTGCGGATGTTTCCCGCCAGCCTGGGCGACCAGGATTATGCCGAGGGGCTGCTCATCCTGCGCGAGGACATGCGCGACCCGGTGCTGCGGGCGCGCGGCGTCGCCTGGGGCGAGGTGCTGGCCGGGGCCCTCGGCCGGCGGCTGACCAAAGACCCTCATGCTCAGATGCGGCTGGGGCGGCTGATGGCCAGCCAATGGCAGGGCGCACAGATCTGGTGGGCGTTCTCGCGGGCGGACGATCCTGCCGTCACGATCGCGCGGGAGCTGCGTGAGTGGTGCGCGATCGTGTTGGGACGTCCGTGACCTCGGCCGGAAGCGGTCGGGCGGGCCGGCTGGCCGCGCAGGCCTTGCGCGGGGCGGGCCGTGGCTTCCATATGCCCACTGGTGACGCGTGATGCGGGAGCGGTCGGCGATGGGTGACGGCGAGGCGGCTACGGGGGCGGCGCAGGGCGCGCAGACCTTCGATCCGCTGCGGCTGGATATCCAGCTGTGCTTCGCGCTGTACACGGCCAGCAACCTGATGACCCGGGCGTACCGGCCGCTGCTTGAGCCGTTGGGCCTGACCTATCTTCAGTACCTGGCGCTGATGGCGCTGTGGGCGCAGGCGCCGCAGAGCGTGGGCGACCTGGGGCGGCGGCTGGGGCTGGACGCCAGCACGCTGACGCCGCTTTGCAAGCGGATGGAGACCGCGGGCCTGGTGACCCGGACCCGGGACCCGGAGGACCAGCGGCGCGTGCTGATCGGCCTGACCCCGCGTGCGCAGGCGTTGCGGGAGAAGGCGGCGGCGGTGCCGGGGGCGATGTTCTGCCAGTTGCCCATGCCGTTCGAAGAGAGCGCGGCGCTGAAGGCCAGCGTCGAGCGGCTGATCGCGGGCCTGCGGCAGGCGGAGGCGGAGTAGGCTCGGGCTGAAGAGCCGGGGGAGTCGGCAAGGGAATGGAGAGCGGCCCCGCGTGCTGAGCCGCTCTCTCCCCCGTCTACGACACGTCGAAGGCCGGGTGGAAGCTCACCTCGCCGCTGGGTCGGGAGCCATCGAGGGACAGGCGCTGGAAGGCCCGTGACGGCGCGCCGACGTTGTAGAGGTCCGGATCGTTCTCAAACCCGAACCGGCCATAGTACGCCGGGGCGCCGAGCAGAACGCATCCGCCCGCGCCCAGGGATCGGAGCCGTTGCAGACCCTCGCGGATCAGGGCCTGGCCTATGCCCCTCCGCTGGCGATCCGGCCATACGGACACCGGTCCAAGGCCGTACCAGTCGCCGGCCTCGCCGTTGATCCTGACGGGCGAAAAGGCGACGTGGCCGATGGTTTCGCCGTCCTCCGTCGCCACGAGCGAGAGGATCAGCGCGCCGGCCGCGCGCAACGCGTCGATGACCTTGGCTTCGGTTTGATGGCTGAAGGGCATGCCCTCGAACGCCGCGTCGGTGAGCGCGCGGATGGTGGCCGCGTCCTCGGGACGCTCCAGTCGGATTTGCATGATGAAGAACCTGTCGGAAAGCTGGACGTGCAGCCGGCCGAGGGACCACGATCTCCGCGGCCCTCGCAGCTACTGCGATATGTCTCGGTCGTTCGAGACGCTCAGCAGGTTTCCACAGTCTCTGACATGACCCTGTCGTAGCGCGCCTGTGACGAAGCGCAAGCCTTCGCGGAGTCCCGGGCGCGCTAGATGCCGGCGTACCACTGGTAGCCGCGGTCTTCCCAATAGCCGCCCTTGCCCTGGCCCAGGTCGGCGAAGTTTTCGATCAGGGCGATGCGCATGACGTACTTGGCCATCTTGTAGCCCAGCTGGCGCTCCAGCCGCAGGCGGATGGGCGCGCCGTGGGCGACGGGCAGCGGCCGGTCGTTCATCTCATAGGCCAGGATGGTCTGGGCGTGATGGGCGTCGGCCAGGTCGATGGTCTCGTAATAGTCCCCCGTGCCGTCCAGGGTCAGTTCCAGGGTGTCGGCGCAGAAGAAGGCGACGTAGCGGGCCTGGGGCTTCACGCCGGCGCGGGCCAGCAGGGGGGCCAGGCGGGCGCCGCGCCACTTGCCGATGCTGCTCCAGCCCTCGACGCAGTCGTGGCGGGTGATCTGGGTGCGGGCGGGCGCCTGGCGCAGGTCGTCGAGGGAGAGCTGGAGCGGGCGCTCGACCAGGCCGCCGATCTCGAGGCGCCAGTCCTTGAAGCCGGTGGCGACGTGGGCCTGGTAGTCCTCGCTATCCGGATTGACGGTGCCGTTGGCGCGGAAGTCGGGCGAGATGGCGCTGGCCGGGTATTCGCGGG
The DNA here is from genome assembly GCA_018821435.1 of Alphaproteobacteria bacterium. Lineage (GTDB taxonomy): Bacteria > Pseudomonadota > Alphaproteobacteria > Caulobacterales > Caulobacteraceae > Phenylobacterium. Next base: position 32,044 of record JAHJME010000020.1, on the reverse strand, counting down.
CCAGGGCGTCGCGGCCCAGCAACAGGCGCTGGACGTGGAAGGTCAGGCCCTCGGCGGCGTTCAGGCGCTGGTTCACGGCGGGCGAGGTGGCCAGGCGCTCGCAGCCGGCCAGGCCCGCGCCGGTCGCGCCCAGGGCGGCGCCCAGCAGACCGCGACGCGTGGCGATGGGGGGCTTGGCGCTCATGGCGTCTTCTTCTCGCGCCGGATGACGAACCAGCCGGTGATCATCGAGCGGATCTCGTTCACCGGGCCAGCCGCGACGACCATGGCCAGGTGGACGACGACGAAGCTGACCAGGCCGGAGGCGGCCAGGAAGTGCAGCGTGCGAGCCGACTGGCGGCCGCCCAGCAGGTCGCCCAGGATCGGCAGTCGCGCGTAGACCGCCGGCGACATCACCAGGCCGGTCAGCAGCATCAGCGGCAGCAGGCCGAAGATCACCGCCGCGTAGGCCAGCTTCTGCAGGACGTTGTAGCCGGCGTCCCCGTGGGCGAAGCGCAGGCGCAGATGGTCCCAGATGTCCCGCACGATGCCGCGCAGATCGCCGAGCGAGGGCCAGATGAGGCCCCGGATGCGGCCGCTGGCCAGCGCGAAGGCGGCATAGATCAGCCCGTTGATCACCAGGGCCCAGGCGAAGAAGAAGTGCCAGCGCCGCCCGGCGCCCAGGTCGAGGTAGCCCGGCAGGGTCAGCCAGCTGGGGAAGGCGCGGGCCTGGAGCTGTTCACCGCCCGACTTGGACGCCCCCAGGACGCCGGTGGTGTCGAACGTGGCGCCGGCCACGGTCATCCGGCCGCGCAGCTCGCCGTCGGCGCGGGGCACGGCGTCGATGGCGGCGATCGGGTGGGCGAAGCGGGCCACCTCGCCCCAGTAGAAGGCCGGGTGGGCGTTGAGGATCTGCAGCCCGCTGAGCAGCAGGACCAGCAGGCAGAGCGCATTGACCCAGTGGGTGGCGCGCACCAGCACGGGGTGGCGGTAGACCGCCGTCGCCCCGCGCCGGGTGCGTTCCTTGAACGGTTTCATCCGCGTGCCCTACACGCCTACATCGGCGGCGCGGCGCCGTTTTCACCGACCGCGACGGCCCCGGTGATCAGGCTGCCGGCGGCGCCCGGCTTGGGGAAGGCCAGCAGGAAGACCAACACGCCCTTCTTGACCAGCGGGCGCGTGCCGCCGGTGATCTGCACGACCGGCACCTTCGGCGGCACCACGATCTTGCGCTGGCCGGTGGGGTAGCTGACCTGCAGCTCGCGGCCCTTGGCGCCGACGGTGACCTTGCCGACCGTGCCGTTGGTCATCATCGAGCCCTTGCGCAGGTTCCAGGCATAGTGGCCCTCGCCGATCTTCACGCCGGGCGGGAAGACGTGGACTTCCAGCGACTTGCCCGAGCCGTCGGCCTGCGGAATCTCGGAGGTGCCGATGAAGCTGCCTTCCTTGATCTCGGTGACGGCGATCGGCTTGGTCACCTGGACCGTCCAGTCGGGGGTCAGGTCGACCGTCACCGGCTTGCCGGCCTTGGGACGGACGGTGATGTGGCCGGCGTCGATCTGGGTGACGACGCCGCGGAGCGGCAGCGGCGCGGCCGGTTGGGCGGACGCCGTAGAGGCGATGGCAAGCGCCGCCGCAGCCAGGAGGACAAGACGCATGACAGACGCTCCAACGTTTCGAGTTGGCGCAATTTGCATGCGATCATTTTGCAAGCAAATGAATATCCCGCCGCCGGCGCCGAACCGCCACGCCCGTGGCCCCGAACCCGAGGATCATCAGCGCCCAGGTCGCCGGCTCGGGCACGACGTTCGGGTCGTAGATGAAGTTGTTCGGCCCGCCCTGGAGGTTGGTGGTCAGGATCACCTGGCCGCTGTCGTTGATGCCGAACGCCTGGACGCTGGTCGCGCCGGCGATCTCGAGGTTGGTGTAGACGCCGCTCTGGATGTCGTAGGTGAAGGCGTGCGACAGGCCGTCGATGTCGGTGAAGTTGCCGACGGCCACGCCATTGGCGTTCAGGTCCTCGAACGTCGTGCCGTTGACGCCGCCCGGCGCGCTGAAGAACTGGTAGACGCCGCCCGAGCGGATGAAGGCCTGCGAGATGCCGCCGGGGGCGAGCGTCCAGCCGGCCAGATCGCCCGCCTCGGTCAGGGCGCGGGCGCGCACCGAGGTGGTGGGCGAGCCGACCAGGGTCAGGTCGGTGAACGTCGCGCCGTCCAGGATGAAGCCGTGGCGCTCGTTGCCCACGCCGGTGAGGTAGTCGCCGACGATGACGCCGGACGCGGTCATCCCCTGGGCGATGCCGCGCAGGTTCTGGCCGTTGTCGGGGTTCTGCAGGATGTCGACGACGCCCGCGTCGGTGCGGGTGAACTCGGTCGAACTGTTGAAGTTGAGCGCCTCGCCCAGGCCGTAGCCGGAGACCTGGTTCGCCTCGCTGATGGCGCGGCCCTGAGTGAACGCGCCGACCGAGAACGTCGTGTAGGCGCCGCCGGCGTCGCGCACCAGGCCCAGGCCGGTCCCGTCGTCGTAGCTGAGGCTGCCGGTCAGCCAGCCGGCGTTGTTGATCCCCAGCAGGGCCGTGCGGCCGCCCAGCGGATCCACATAGGAGGCGACGGCGGTGTAGGTCGCCGCCTGCGCCGGGGCGCCCAGGGCCATGGCGGCGCCGACCAACGCGGCCAGTGCGCCGCCGCGCATCATCGAAGTCCGGGTCATCCGCCGCATCCTGTTCCGAATCCTTGCGTATCGGCGTTCAGTCGCGGCTGGTTTCGCGCATAGCGAAAGCGAATTCCCTTTTAGCGCGATCTGGGGGCGCGCCGTCAGCCGATGGCGGCGACCTGGTAGAGGAAGTCGACGAAGCCCAGGGCGGCCTCGTCCATGCCGGCGACCTTGGTCGGATTGGCGCTTTCGATCAGGAAGATCTCGTTCGGCGCGTGGGCCCCGTTGCCGTAGCCCAGGCCGAACTGGCCGGCGGGCAGGTTGAGCGGCGGGCCGGTGAAGATCACGCCCGGCCAGCTTCCCGCCAGGCGCGGGTAGAGGGTGGTCGCGGCGCCGAACCGCTTGTAGGCCGCGATCTGCGCCTTGGTCAGGGCGGCGTCCTCGGCGGTCTCGGTGGGGCCATAACCGCCGGAGACATTGACCTCGACGTCGTTGAACCCGCGCTTGTCCAGGTGGGCGCGGAGCTTCCTGACCGTGTCGTCCTTGGTCATATTGGGCACCAGGCGCAGCTCGATCTTGGCGGTCGCCTTGCCCGGCAGGACGGTTTTGCCGCCCGGCCCGGTGTAGCCGGCGATGAGGCCTTGGATATTGACCGTGGGCACGGCGGCCAGGCGCTCCAGCGACTGTTCCCAGGTCATGTCGTCGATCCAGCGCGACACGCCCAGCTGGGCCTTGGAGTCGGCCTCGCTGGTCTTGGCGGCGGTCATGGCGATCAGCTCGCGCTCGCGGGCGGTCAGGGGGCGCACCATCTCCGGAATCCCGTCGATGACCACGGTGTTGCCGTCGGGGCTGACCAGGGACGACAGCGCGGCGACCAGACGCCAGGGCGGGCTGTCGACGCGGGCCTTCTGGCTGGAATGGATGTCGCCCTTGGGGCCGCGCCCCCACTTCTCGCCCGAGACCACCATCTCCAGTTCCAGCGCGCCCTTGGCGCCCAGGTTGATGGTGACGGCGCCGGTGGACGGCGACTGGGAGGCGAAGGGGATGATGACGCCAACGGATTTCTTCAGCGCGGCGGCGACCTGGGGCGCGCCCACGATCTCGTGGAAGTTCGGCGAGGCGATCTCCTCCTCGCCTTCGCACACCAGCACCAGATTGACCGGCAGCTTGCGGCCGGCGGCCTTCATGGCGTGGAGGGCGTGGAGGACCGTGGTCTCCGGCCCCTTCTGGTTCACGGCGCCGCGGCCCATGACCACCTTGCCCAGGCCGGGCCGGTCGAGGATGCGGCCCTCCAGCGGCGGGCTCTCCCACTCGGACGGCACGAACTGCTTCACGTCGTACATGAAATAGAGGCCCAGCGTCTTCTTGGCGCCGGCGTCGAGGGTGGCGAACACGCCGGGCTTGCCCGACGAGGGCACGATCTCGGCGTGCTGGAAGCCGGCGTCAAGGGCCAGCTGCTTCATGTACTCGGCGCCGGCCGGATAGTTCAGGTTCTCGGCCGCGATGGACGGGAGCTTGATCCAGTCCTGGAGGCGCTTGACCGCGGCGTCGTGGCCGGCGCTCAGCGCCTTTTTGACGTCGGCGTATTCTTCCTTGGCGAGGCCCGTGGCGGGGGCCAGCGTGGCGGCGCCCAGGGCGGCCGCCCCGGCCAGCAGCGCGCGGCGGTCGGTGTTCGCAGTCATCTCGTCAGCCCCCGTGTCCGTTTCCGGCGAAAGGGGTAGCAAGTGGCCGGATAATCTCAAGCCGCCGGGCGCCAATTTGCGCTGGACGGCGCGGGCCTGTCCGCGCGTGATGCGTTTGCTTCGGCGAACGTCAGGGAGTTGGCCATGTATGAGCGCGTGCTGCTGGCCTACGACGGGTCGCGCGAGGGGCGGACGGCGCTGCGCGAGGGGGCGCTGGCGGCCCGGCGGTTCGGGGCCCAGGTCTATCTGTTGTGCGTGGTGGCCGAGAGCCCCGGGGTGCGGATCGGCGAGGCGGCCCACGCCGGCGCGGTGGCCAAGAGCCAGGACACCTACGGCGGCCTGTTCGACGAGGCGATGGAGCGGCTGAAGGCCCTGGGCTTCCGGCCCGAAGGCAAGGTCGTGACCGGCGATCCGGCGGCGGAGATCGCCGGCTATGCGCACGACGTGAAGGCCGACCTGGTGGTGGTGGGCCATCGCAAGAAGGGCCTGCTGGAGCGCTGGTGGGCCGGCGAGACCGGCGCCTATCTGGCCGACCACCTGACCTGCAGCCTGCTGGTCGCGCGGCGGGCGGTGTCGGACGAGGAATTCTACGGCGAGTTGGACGCCACGGCCGCCGGCTGAGCGCCCCAGTCGGCGGCGGTGGCGGCGTAGAGTTGGACGAGGTCGGCGAAGCGCTGGCCCTGGGCCTCGGCCAGGGCGCGGCGGGCGCGGCTGAGCTGGCGGCGGGCGTCCACCACCTGGATCAGCGGTCCGCCCCCCAGGCGATAGGCGTTCTCGGCGTCGCGGACGGTGGATTCGGCGGCGGCCTGGGCGCGGGTGAGCGCGGCGGCCTGCTGGTCGTCGGTCCCCAGGGCGGCCAGCGCATCGGAGACCTGGACGAAGGCCCGCAGCACGGTCTGCTGGTAGCGGGCCAGCGACGCGCGAGCCTCGGCCTCGGCGGCCTGGCGCTCGGCCTTCAGGGTCCCGCCGCTGAAGATCGGGGCGGTGACGCCGGACAGGAGGTTCCAGCCGCTGGACGAATAGTTGAACAGGTTCTCGGGCTTGATCGCGCTCTGGGTCAGGTTCGCCGACAGCTTGATGTCAGGATACTGGTTGGCGACGGCAACGCCGATGGCGGCGGTGGCGGCGTGCAGCTCGGCCTCGGCGGCCAGGATGTCGGGCCGCTGGCGGACCAGGGTGGACGGCAGGCTGACCGGGATCACGGCGGGCGCGGTCAGGGCGGCCATGTCGAAGTCGGGCGGCGACCATTCGGCGGGCGACTTGCCGGCCAGCAGGGCCAACTGGTGGCGGGCCTGGTCCAGCTGGCGCTGCAGCGGCGGGATCAGGGCTTCGTCCTCGGCGAGTTGGGCCTGGGCGCTGGTGGTGGCGGAGGGCGCTTCGCCGCCGGCCTGCTGGGCGCGACGGACGATGTCGATGGTCTGGCGGTCGCCCTCGACCACGCCCTGCACGGCGGCGATCTGGGCGCGCAGGCCGGCGACCCGCATCGCCTGCATCGCCACATTGCCGGACAGGCTGAGGAAGGCGGCGTCGGCCTGGCGGGCGGCCGCGTCGGCGCGGGCCTTGGCCTCTTCCGTCCGCCGCCGGGCGCCGCCGAACAGGTCGAGGTCGTAGCTGACCGTTGCGCCCACGGAATAGAGGCTGATGGTCGGGCTGGGGAAGCCGGTGAAGCCGAACGCCTGGGTGTTGATCCGCTCGCGCTGGGCGCCGGCCGTGCCGTCGACCTGCGGCAGCTGGGAGCCACGCGCGGCGCGGGCCTCGGCCTGGTAGCGCTCCAGGGTCGCCTTGGCCTCGGCCACCGAGGGGCTGTCGCTCAGGGCCAAGCGGATGGTCCGGTCCAGCTCGGGCGAGCCGAACGCCTGCCACCATGGCCCGGCGGCGCGCGCCTCGGGGGCCAGGCTCACGCCCGTCGTGGCGGCGTCGCCGGCCATCGCATAGCCGACGGCCGCCGCGCCCTTGGGAGCCTCGGGGGTCTTGAAGTCCGGCCCAACGGTCTGGCAGGCGGAGAGCGCCAGGGCCGAGACGGCGGCGAGGAGGGATCTAGTCGACAGCGGCATGGGCGGGGGCTCCGCCGCCACGCTTGGGCTTCCGCATGAGCAGAAGCATCGGCATGCAGGCGATGGTGATGATGAACATGAGTTTGAAGTCGTCGATGTAGGCGATCATCGTCGCCTGGCGGGTGAGCTCGGCGTTGAGGGCGCCCAGGCCGGCTTCGGTGGCGGGGTTGAAGATCGCCGGCAGGCCGTCGCGCACCACGGGGTCGGTGGGGATCACCTTGCCGGCCAGCGAGGCGTGCATGGTCTGCGTGTTGGAGACCAGCAGCGCCTGCATGATCGAGATGCCGACGCTGGAGCCCAGGGTGCGGACCAGGGTGTAGATTCCCGAGCCTTCGGCGCGAAGTTCGGGCGCCACGGTGGCGAAGGCCAGGGTCGACAGCGGCACGAACAGCAGGCCGATGCCCAGGCCCTGGATGATCCCCGAGACGATCAGCGGTGTCGCGGTCATCGACAGGTCGAAGTGCATCATCTGCCACAGCGCCACGCAGCTGATGCAGAGGCCGGTGAACAGGATCAGGCGGGTGTCCACGCGACCGATCAGCTGGCCCACCGCGAACATGGCGACGAACGAGCCGACGCCGCGCGGCATACTGACCAGGCCGGACAACAGTACCGGATAGCCCATCAGCACCTGCATCATCGGCGGCAGCAGGGCCATGGTCGAGAACAGCAGGATGCCGATGAAGAAGCCGAAGACGCTGGCGGTGACGAAGTTGCGGTCGCGCATGAGGCGGCGGTCGAAGAACGGATTCTCGGCGGTCAGCGTGTGGGCGACGAACACCCAGAGGCCGATGATCGCCAGGATCGTCTCGGTCCAGATCTCGGTGGACGAGAACCAGTCCTCGCCGGGGCCGCGGTCCAGCACCAGCTGGAAGGCGCCGATGAACAGCGTCAGCATCCCGAAGCCGATGAAGTCGAACCGCCGGGCCTTCTCCAGCCGGTCCTTCGAGATGAAGATGAACACGCCCAGGAACGCCAGGATGCCGATCGGCAGGTTGATGTAGAAGCACCACCGCCAGGAGAAGTTCTCGGTCAGATAGCCGCCCAGGGCCGGACCCAGGATCGGCCCCAGGATGGCGCCCGCGCCCCAGATAGCCATGGCCTGGCCGTGCTTCTCGGGCGGGTTGATATCCAGCAGCACCGCTTGGCTGAGCGGGATCAGAGCCGCGCCGAACACCCCCTGCAGCAGGCGGAAGATCACCAGTTCGGGCAGGCTGGTGGCGATGCCGCACAGCATGGAAGCGGCGACGAAGCCGCCGATGCAGATCAGGAACAGCCGCTTGCGGCCGATCCGCCCCGCCAGCCAGCCGCTGAGCGGGGTCATGATCGCGGCGGCGACGATGTAGGACGTCAGCACCCAGCCGATCTGTTCCGGCCCCGCCGAGACGCTGCCCTGGATGTGCGGCAGGGCGACGTTGGCGATGGTGGTGTCGAGCGAGTTCATCACCGTCGCCAGCATGATGGCGATGGTGATCGGCCAGCGCTTCGAGGCGTCGACGTGGTCGTGGGCCTCGCTCATCGGCCGGGCCTAGCGGGCCTGGCCGGGCGCGCGGACGTCGACCTTCACATTGGCCGAGAGGCCGGCGCGGGCGGCCATCGCCGGCGGGGTCTTGTCAAAGGTGATGCGCACCGGCAGGCGCTGGGTGACCTTGACCCAGTTGCCGGTGGCGTTCTGCGCCGGCAGCGCCGAGAACGCCGAGCCCGCGCCAGGCGCGAAGCTGGCGACGCGGCCGTGCAGGTCGGTCCCCTTGTAGGCGTCGACCTCGATCTCGACCGGCTGGCCCACCTTCATGTGCGCGAGCTGGTCCTCCTTGAAGTTGGCCTCGATCCAGGGCTGGCCCGACAGCAGCCAGAAGGCGGTCTGCGAGGCGTTGAGGTAGGCGCCCACCGGCATCTGGTCGACGCGGGCGACGACACCGTCGGCCGGGGCCACCACCGTGGCGTAGGAGACGTTGAGGCGCGCGCGCTCCAGCTGCGCGCGGGCCTGCATCACGCCCGGCGCGCCGGACCCGATATCGGGATCGCCGCCCAGCGCGGCCAGGGCCACGGCCTGTTGCTGGCGGGCGGCGGTGAGCTGGTCGCGCGCTTGCTGGGCGGCGTGGACGGCCTGGTCGACCTGCTGGCGCGAGGCGACGCCGGCGGCGGCGAGCTGGCGCTGCCGCTCGGCCTCGCGGGCGGTGTAGCCGACGCTTTCGGTGGCGGCCGAGACATTGGCGGCCTCACGCCGGTAGACGGCGCGCTGCTGGCTGACGTCCAGTTCGGCGACGGCGACCTGGGCCTGGGCGGCTTCCAGGTTGGCCTGGTAGTCGCGCGGGTCGAGGCGGAACAGCACCTGGCCCTTCTTCACGACCTGATTCTCGTGGACGTAGATTGCGGTGACCCGGCCGGCGATCGAGGGCGCCACCGCCGTCTTGGCGATCTGGACATAGGCGTTGTCGGTGGTCTCGTAGCGCCCGCCGGTCAGGACGAAGAACGCCACCACCGCCAGGATCAGGATCGGGCCGCCCAGGATCAGCGGCCAGCGCCAGCGCCGCAGCCCCGTGGCGCGGCGAGGCGGTCGTTCATGCGCGGCGTTCGCCGATGGGTCGCTCACGTCCCGGGCCCCTTAAGCATCGATGGCTTTGATCATTTGGCGCGGGAGGGGCGTGGCGCGCGGCCACGCGGCTCTCGCTGCGTGCGGCTCAGATAGGTAAGGCTTGGCGATGAGCAAAATGGTATGTCGTCACGTCCAATATGAATCCAATGCATGTCGACCCCTGACCTGAACCTGCTTCGCATCTTCGACGTGCTGCTCGAGGAGCGCAGCGTCACCAAGGCTGGCGTGCGCCTCGGCCTTTCACAATCTGCAGTAAGCCACGCCCTGAACCGTCTGCGCCATATGCTGAACGACGAACTGTTCGTGCGGGGTCCATCGGGCATGCGGCCGACGCCTCGCGCGCTGGAGATCGCCACGCGGGTGCACGGGCCGTTGGCCCAGTTACAGGCGGCCCTCACCCGAACGGAATTCGATCCGGCCACCAGCCAGCGGCGGTTCACCCTGGTCGCGGGGGCCTATGGCGCTGCGGTGCTGGCCCCGCCGCTGGTGCGCCGGCTGGCCGAGCTGGCGCCCCAGGCGGAACTGGTGGTCAGCGGCTACGGCGGCGGCGTGCTGGACATGCTGGACGACCGCTCGGCCGACCTCGCCGTCGCCGGGGTGATGTCCGCGCCCGAGCGCTTCGGCTTCGAGCCGCTGGTGACGGAGGACCTGGCCTGGGCGGTCAGCGCCACGGCGCCCCTGGCCAAGCGCGAGACCCTGGATCTGGCCGCCCTGGCCGCCACCCTGCATATCGGCATCGCCCGCCAGCCCCAGATGGACGAGATGGCGACGCGGGGCTTCGTCACCCGGGCCAGCTGGGAGGACTTCGGGGCCCTGGAGCAGGCGCTGTCCGAGGCCGGGCTCGTCCGCCGGATCGCGGTGACCGTGCCGGACACCTCCACCGCCCTGGCGGTCGCCAGCCGTTCCGACATGGCCACGCTGGTCCCGCGCCGGCTGGCGGGGGCCTGGGCCGAGGCGGGGCTGCTGAAGCTGTTTCCGCCGCCCTATCCCTCGCCGCCGGTGAACATCCGCCTGCTGTTCCTGAAGGACCGCCTGCGGGAGGCGCCGATCGCCTGGCTGCGCGGCCTGATCCAGGACGTGGTGCGCGAGGTCTAGCGGCGTCGGCGGTTCGGGCTAGGCTGCGGATATGCGTCACCTGCTGATCCCCCACCCCCGCTCGCCCTGCGACGCGGTGAGCTGCCTGGAGGTCGAGGTCGGGACGGCGGGGGCCGAGCTGACGCTGCGCTATGTCCTGACGGGCGACATGAGCCGGATCGTCGTGCCGCCGGTCACGGCGCCGGCCCGGGTGGGCGGCCTGTGGGCGCGCACCTGTTTCGAGGCCTTCGTCGGCGGCGACGGGGCGGCCTACGCCGAGTTCAACCTCTCGCCGTCGACCGAATGGGCGGCCTATCGCTTCGACGACTATCGACAAGGCATGGCCCCCCTGGCGGAGACCCAGGCGCCCCACATCGCGACGACCGTCGGCAAAGGCCTGCTGGAAATGCGCGTGTCGCTGGCCCGGCCGGCGGGATCGCGCCTGGGGCTGACCGCCGTCATCGAGGAGGTCGGCGGCCGGCTCTCGTACTGGGCGTTGCGCCATCCGACCGCGCAGCCCGACTTCCACCACCCGGATGGCTTCGTTCTTGCGATGTAGCCGGCGTCGCGCCGAACGCTCGTCGTGACTGTCTCGAACCGGGACGCCCGCCTGTCGGGTGACCCAACGAGAGGCATCACACGACGCGTCGCCGGCACGGCGATCAGGGACTGGGGACAGACATGAAATTTCTCACCGTGGCCGCCGTTGCGGCCGGGCTGGCGATCGCCGGCAGTGCGAACGCCAGCGTGAACCTGGTGACCAACGGCAGCTTCGAGGACGGCCTGAACGGCTGGACCCTGATCTCGACCGGCAGCGGCCAAGGCTATTCCCCGACCGTGGTGATCACCACCGACGGCATCGGCCGCGGCTATCCCAACGGCGCCTTCGGCGAGGGCGTCGCCGCCGATGACGCCGCCGGCCCCTTCCAGGACAACGGCACGAAGGCCGTCTACTTCTCGTCGGACGTTCCCGGGGAGTCGCTGACCCAAACGATCAACCTGAGCGCGGGCTGGTACGAAGTCGGCTTCGACGCCTATGTGCCGCAGAACGGCTACAACAACCCGAACGACGCGACCTTCACCGCCACGATCGGCACCAACGTCTGGGCCCCGGTCCTGCTGAAGGGCACCTCGATCGGCGCGAGCAACTGGATGCACTATTCGGCGGTCGTGAACGTGGCGGACGCGCAGAACAACGTGCCGACCAGCTTCACCTTCTCGGCCACGGGCTTCCCGGCCGTCGACGTCCTGGTGGACCGCGTCTACATCGCCGCGGTGCCGGAACCGATGACCTGGACGCTGATGATCATGGGCTTCGGCGGCGCGGGCGCCGCGCTCCGTCGCCAGCGTCGGCGCCTGGCCGCGATCTGAACCCTTACCCTCGCGGATCGACCGATCCGCATGAGGACCTGACGAGACACCGGCCGCGAGGCCGGGGTTTTTCGTTTGCGCCTAGCGCGCGAAGCCCAGCTCGGGTTGGCTGACGGTCGTGGCCACTTCGGGCAGGTGGCAGGTGAAGGTGGCGCCGGCGCCCGGCTCGCTCTCCAGAGCCACCCAGCCGCCGTGCAGCTCGGTCAGCGCCTTGACCAGGGCCAGGCCCAGGCCGGGGCCGCCGCGCTCGCGGCCGATGAAACGATCGAAGATGTGCGCCTGGACGTGGAAGGGGATGCCGCGCCCGGTGTCCGACACCTGGAGCTGGACCTCGCCCAGGGTCTTGCGGGCGGCCAGGGTGACCGTGCCGCCGGCCGGGGTCTGGCCTATGGCGTTCTCCATCAGGTGGTCCAGGATCTGCGACAGGCGACGGCGGTCGCCACGGATGACGCCCACGTCATCGGGCCGCTCCAGCACGATGGACACCTTGGCCGGCTCGGCCTCGGCGCGCCAGCGGCTGGCCACCTCGATCAACAGGTCGGAGACGTTCACCTGGGTCAGGTCCAGCGCCATCTCGTCGGCGTCGATCTGGGCCATGTCCAGCACGTCGTCGATGGAGCGGGCCAGCTGGGTCGCCGCCGACTTCACCGACGCGGCGTAGCCCCGGGCGCGCTCGGACAGCCCGTCGCCCGAATGCTCCAGCAGTTCGGAATAGCCGATGATCGTGGTGAGCGGCGTGCGCAGTTCGTAACTGACGTTGCCGACGAAATCGCGCTTCAGGCGCTCGGCCTCGCTGAGCGCCTGCTCGCGGTCGGCCAGGGCGCTCTCCAGCCGACGCGCGTCGGTGACGTCGGTGAAGGCGATCAGGGTCGCCCCGTCCGGCAGCGGGCGGGTGCGGTACTCGACCGTGCGGTCGTCCGAGGTCTGGGCCTCGCCGGTGATCGGCATGCGCGCGGTCGGATCGGGGTCGGCGACCCGGCCCTTCAGGTCCTTCCAGAACACCATGTCGTGCAGCTTGTGCACGCAGAGCTCAACCACGCCCTCGAAGTCGCCGGCGGCCTCGATCTGCAGCGGGGTGATGTTCCAGAACCGCTCGAAGCTCTCGTTGTGCAAGCGCAGGCGGCCGTCCGAGCCGAACACGGCGACGGCGTCCGACAGCTTGTCGAGCGTGGCCTGCTGGACCTGGATCAGGGCGTTGTACTGCGCCTTCATCTTCAGCTCGCCGGTGATGTCGGCGAACAGCAGCAGCAGGCCGCCCAGGGGGTGCGACTGGCGCACGACGCGCAGGGTGCGGCCGTCGGGCGTGCTCCACATGTCGTCGGGCTGGGCTTCCAGCTTCTCGTAGCGGTCGAGTTCGGCGGCCTTCCACTTGGCGTAGTCGGCGGTCTCGGGGATGCGGCGGCGCTGGCGCAGGCGGTCCAGGATCTCGCCGTGGGTGGGCCGCTCGCCCAGCCAGGCCGGCTCCAGGCCCCAGAGGTCGGCGAAGGCGGTGTTGTGGAAGCTGAGCCGCTTGGCCCGGTCGAAGATCACCACCGCGTCGTCCAGGCGGTTCAGGGTCTCGTCGTGGGCCTCGATGTTGCGCTTGGTCTCTTCGCGCGCCTCTTCCAGGTCGGTGAGGTCGTCGGTCCAGACGCCGACGCCGCCGCCTTCCAGGGGCTGGGCGGCGATCATGAACGCCCGGCGGCGGCCGCCGTAGCTGGTCCAGCGCACGGCCTCGCGCCGCTGACCCAGATTGGCGGCCTCGCTGGCGATGGCGTCGGCCCCCTTGTCGAAGGCCACGCCGCGCTGGACGGCTTCGTCCAGGCTGCCGGCGTCGACCGCCTTCAGCCAGGCGGCGTTGACCCAGACCGGCGAGCCGTCGGCGGCGGCGATCCAGGCGGGATAGATCCGGGCGTTCAGCAGGGCGGCGAAGCGCGGGGCGGTCGGCAGGCCCTGGTCCTCGCCCAGCACGGCGGAAACCCGCAGCCAGGCCAGGGCGCCGGCGGCCCGGCCCTCGACCGTCACCACGCCGGCGGGGCCCTTGACCTCGAAGGCGCAGGCCTCGCCGCGCTCGAACAGGCCGCGCAGGCGCCGCGCATGGTCGGGGTCGGCGCGCATCAGGGCGTTCAGCAGGTATTGCGGATCGACGTCGGTCAGCCCCAGCGCCTCGCAGCAGACGCCCAGGCTCTCCTCGCCGGACGCCAGCAGGGCCTGGCCATCCTCGACCGCCAGCAGCGCGGAATCGAAGGCTTCGGCCGAGGCCTGGGCGGTTTCGGCGCCGGTTTCGAGCTGGCGGATGCGCGCGGTCAGGCCCGCGACCCGGCGGTCGGCCGCGCGGCGCTGGGCGAACGCCCAGAGGACGGCGGAAATGGCCAGGCTCACCGCGCCCGCCGCCGCCGCCAGCATCAGTTCGTGCGCACTCATCGACGCCCCGGCGAATCGTTGGGCCCAAGCTTAGGGCTTGCCGGCCGTCCCCGCACGTCCGGCCTTGTCGCAGGCCCCGGCCGACACTTGCCGCGTTGTGGTGGGCATGGCCTTTGAGCGACAATGCGCGCGATGACGGCCATCCTCTATCCCGTGGCGACGAACGCCGAGCAGGCGCTGAGCCGGCCCCTGGGCCGCGCCGCCCGCCAGAGCGAGGCCGGGCGGCGTGCGGGCGAGGCGGTGGCCTTCGCCACCGACGCCGTGGGGCCGGCGTTCGCCACCCGCGAGGCGGCGCTGGACGCCTATGCCGGCCGGGTCGACGACGAGCGCACGGGCGCGATGCCGGACGCCGAGGACCGCTATTGCCGGCTGGTGGAACAGGTCGCCGAGGGCGCGCCCCGGCCGAAGAGCGTCCAGCCCAGCTATGCCGACGGCCACCGCTGGCCCGCGCCGCCCAAGGCGCCGCGCACGGTCTGGCGGCTCACCGTCTCCTACTGGCGGATCGGGACGGCGGACCGGCCGCTGGAGGCGCCCCAGGCGCGGCAGGCCCGCAAATCCAAGCAGGACCTGGACCCCGACACCCTGCGCGCCATTGCGCGAACCCCGATGCGGCCCACCAAGCCGCAGCAGCCGCTGGACATCGGCCTGTTCGAGATCCGGCCGCCCGACGCCCCCCACATCGTGATGCCGGATGAGTGACACAGTGACCGAAGCCCCCTTCGCCGGCCGCGCGCCCTCCCTCGACGATTTCGCCGAGATCGCCGCCCGCGCCTTCGCGGCCCTGCCCGAGGGCTTCCGGCGGATGACCGGCGAGGTCGTGTTCCGAGTGGACGACTTTCCCGAGGACCGGGTGCTGGACGAACTGGGCATCGAGGACCCGTTCGGCCTGACCGGCCTCTATTCCGGCGTCAGCCTGGCCGACCGCTCGGTGTTCGGCGCGGCGAGCGAGCCCAGCCGGGTGTTCCTGTACCGCCGCCCGATCCTGGACGAGTGGGCCGAGAACGGCGAGGTCACGCTGGAGGAACTGGTCACCCACGTCCTGGTCCACGAGATCGGCCACCACTTCGGCCTGTCCGACCCCGACATCGACGCGATCGAGGCCAGCGCGTGAGCGTTCCTCCCCTGTCGCGAAGACGACGGGGGAGGTGGATCGACGCGGCACGCGGCGAGACGGAGGGGGCGTTAAGCCCTGATGCGGCGACTGAGGCTTAGCGCCCCACCGTCAGCTTCGCCGCCACCTCCCCCGTCCGCTACGGGACCGGGGAGGAGCGAAAGTTGACGCCCCCGTCAGGTTCCTTGACTGATCACCGTTCAGATCGCATGGTGCCGTCAAAGAACAGGTGAGGATCTCCCCCATGGCCGCCGACGGCAACATCACCAAGGACATCATCTACGACGCCGTCGCGCCCGACGACTTCGAGTCCATGCTGGAGCTGGACCGGTACGGGAACCGCTCGACCGCGTTCGACAAGATCATCTCCGCGACGCACGACCACTTCTGGGATCCGCTGGACACCCGCTACATCGACTTCTCCGAGCCCTTCGACATGGAGAACGAGATGCTCCTGCCGGAGGACATGGTGGTGTCCCTGCAGACGAAGTACGTTTCGGACCGCCTGTCGGACCGCAAGGACCGCGTCCGGTTCGTGAACCAGTTCGCGCTGCGCAGCTTCTCGTCGATCCTGCACGGCGAGCAGGGCGCGCTGAACCTGTCGGCCAGCCTCTGCCACGTGCTGAAGGACCAGGGCGCGCAGGAATACGCCGCCAACCAGACCCGCGAAGAAGCCCGCCACGTCACGGCCTTCGCCAAGTACATCAAGGCCCGCTGGGGCAAGCCGGTCGAATGCGGCCCCACGCTGAAGGCGCTGCTGGTCGACATCATCGGCAGCCCCGAGGTCTACAAGAAGATCATCGGCATGCAGATGCTGGTCGAGGGCCTGGCGATGGGCGCCTTCGCCACCTTCTTCAAAGTGTCGAACGACCCGCTCTGCAAGAAGCTGATGCAGCTGGTGATGACCGACGAGGCCTTCCACCACAAGTTCGGGAAGATCTGGGCCGACCGGACCATCCCGCACCTGTCGGAGAAGGAACACGAGATCATCGAGCTCTGGGCCGCCCAGTGCTTCCAGACCCTACTGTTCAACCTGGTGGGCCCGACCCAGCAGCGCAGCCTGTACGAGGAATTCGGCCTCGACCCCGACGTCGTGATCGCCGAACTGGCCACCATCATCACCGACGAGACCCGTCGCGAGGGGATGAAGGAGCAGGCCAACATCTTCCGCGTGCTGGTGAAGACCCTGCTGAACGCCGGGATCATCACCGAACGCACCCGCGCCTTCTACGCCATGTACGTCGACATCGACGAGCTCAAGGCCGAGGGCGACACCATGGTGGGCGACGCCATCGCCGAGGAAGGCATCCGCTACCTCCAGGAGATCAACTTCGCCGACAAGGCCAAGGAAATCCTGATCGCCGCGGAATAGGCTTCACCGCCAAAGTATTCGAGACGCCCGTCGGAGCGATCCGGCGGGCGTTTTGCTGAGCTGCGCCGTAACACTCCTGACCAAACTGTTCAGGACGTAGTCATCGGGCGGATGCGTCCCTTTATCGCGCGCCCCGGCGTTCATTTCCGCTCAGTCTTCGTATAGTGCACCGCAACATGATCCAGCGCCTCGTCCTCGCGGCCTTCGCCGCCTGCCTGATGCTCAGTCCCGGCGCCGCCGGGGCGGCCGTCGAGCCGACGGGCCGTATCGAGATCTCGCAGATGATGGGCCGCTGGTACGAAGTGGCGCGGGTGCCCAACGCCCTGCAGAACGGCTGCCTGGCCGGCGCGTCGGACTGGACGCCTCAGGCGGCGGGCTTCGCCGTGGTGCAGTCGTGCCGCAAGGCCGGCCCCAGCGGCCCGCTGAAGACCTGGAAGGCCAGGGCCACCGTCTCGGATGCCCGCACCAACGCCAAGCTGAAGATGACCTTCTTCGGCGGCGTCGTGAGCCAGGACTACGTGGTCATGGAACACCGCCCGGCCGAGGGCTGGCTGGTGCTGGCCACCGCTAACGGCAAGTACCTGTGGCTGATGTCGCAGAAGCCGGTCCTGCCCGCCGCGATTAAGAGCCAGGCGCTGGCCCGCATCCGCCAGCTGGGCTTCGACATCGGCCGCCTGGAGTTCCCGCTGCCGGCCCGAAGCTGACGGTCGCGCTTGAATTCGGAACGAAGGCGGAACAAGGTGACGTGATGGACGTCACCCTCGTCACCGTCTCCCGTCCCGAGACCACCGCCACAGTCACGCGCGGCGCCGCGCGCCTGCTGACCGCCCTGGGTTATGCCCCGCTCAGCGAGGTGACCCTGCCGAACGGCCGGCGCGCCGACCTGATGGCGCTGGGGCCGAAGGGGCAGATCTTCATCGTTGAGGTGAAGTCGGGCATCGACGATTTCCGGGTCGACGTGAAGTGGCCCGAGTACCGGCCCTACTGCGACGCCTTCGCCTTCGCCGTGGCCCCGGAATTCCCGCGCGAGATCCTGCCGGAGGAGCCGGGCCTCATCGTCGCCGACGGCTTCGGCGGCGCGATCCTGCGCGAGGCGGTGCTGGAGCCGCTGGCTGGGGCGCGGCGCAAGGCGCTGACCCTGGCGTTCGCGCGGCTGGCGGCGTTGAGGGCGGGGGGCGTGGCGGCGACGGCGTTGTAGTGGGTGGCTACACCTACATCCTGGCGAACCGCCCGCATGGGACGCTCTATATCGGCGTCACCAACGACCTCGCGTTTCGGACATGGCAGCACCGCGAAGGTCTCGGCAGCGCGTTCTGCCGTCAGTATGGGGTCCATCGCTTGGTGCACTACGAGGTGTTCGAGGACATCTCGAACGCGATCCACCGCGAGAAGCGGCTGAAGAAGTGGAACCGGCGCTGGAAGGTCGAGTTGATCGAAGCGGGCAATCCCCAGTGGCTCGATCTGTATGAGACCCTGAACTGCTGAGCGCCCCAACCTCACAAAAAGCTCGTCATCCCACGGTCAGCCGAAGGCTGAGCCGGGGGACCCAAGCTGAATGGGGGTGTTTCGCGCCGCGTCGCCGCATGCTCGGCTTGGGTCCCCCGGTCCGCCTTTCAGGCGGCCGTGGGATGACGAGTTAGTTCTATCTGGGCGCGCGTTTCGCCAGGATCCGCTGCAGGGTCCGGCGGTGCATGTTGAGGCGACGCGCGGTTTCCGAGACGTTGTGGTTGCAGAGTTCGTAGACGCGCTGGATGTGTTCCCACCGCACGCGGTCGGCGCTCATGGGGTTTTCGGGCGGGGCCGGGGCGGCGTCGCCGCGGGCCAGCAGGGCGCGGACCACGTCGTCGGCGTCGGCAGGCTTGGAGAGGTAGTCCACCGCCCCGGCCTTCACCGCCTGCACCGCCGTGGCGATGTTGCCGTAGCCGGTCAGCATGATGATCTTCGCGTCGGGCCGTGCGTCGCGCACCGCCTCGACCACCTTCAGCCCCGAGCCGTCTTCCAGGCGCATGTCGAGGACGGCGAACGCGGGGGCGTGGATGCGGACCGCGGCGATCGCCTCCTGGACGCTGCCCACCAGGGTCGGCTCGAAGCCGCGTTGCTCCAGGGCGCGCCCCAGGCGGGTTCGCAGCGGGGCGTCGTCATCGAGCACCAGCAGGCTCTTGTCGGCCAGGGCCGTGACTTCAGCGGACAGGTCGGTCATGCGTCGTCCCTCAATCGCTTGCGTCAGACTGTCGCACCTAAACGCATTTCTGCAAGCTTCGTCGCGTGTACGTCAAACGACCTCAACCAATGAGCGAGGCCAGCGCGCCGCCACGACCGCGCCGCGAGGCTTGGCATTATGGAAGGTCACTTCGGCTCCGGTTCGTTCCAACAGCGTCTTGGAAATGAAGAACCCCAGTCCCATCCCGATGTGGCCGGTGCGCGATCCTTCCGCCCCCGGACGGCTGGTAACGTAGGGCTCGCCGAGCTTGGCCAGGATTTCCGGCGAGAAACCCGGGCCGTCGTCGCGCACCTCGATCGAGACGCTGTCGGCGTCGAAGCGGGCGGACACCAGGATCTCGGACTTCGCGAAGTCGACGGCGTTCTCCACGAAGGTGGTGAAGGCGTGAGTGATCTCGGGCAGGCGGCGGATGTCGGGGGTCTTCACGTCCTTGGCCCCGGTGACGATGGCCTCGACGCGCACCTCCTTGGAGGCGTTGGCGTGCGGCTGGATCACCTCCTGCACCAGTTGGCGCAGCGACAGCCGCTCGTGCACTTCGTCGGTCGCCTGGTCGGGGGTGGCGGCCAGGCGCTTCAGGATCTCGCGGCAACGGTCGGCCTGGGCGATCAGCAGCTCGGCGTCTTCCTTGACCTGGGGCGTGGTCGCCTCGCGGGACATCTCCTTCGCCACGATGGCGATGGTGGCCAGCGGGGTGCCCAGCTCATGCGCGGCCGCGGCGGCCAGGGCGCCCAGGGCCGACAGCTTCTGTTCGCGGGCCAGCACGGTCTGGGTGACGTCGAGGGCTAGGGCCATGCGGGCGGCCTCGACCACCGACTGGCGGACGTAGCCCGCCACCAGGGCGATGCCGGCGACGTTGGCGATCCCGGCGGCCAGCCTGAACTCCAGAGACAGCCGCGGCTCGGGGTGGAGCGAGGGATAGGGCAGCGACACCACCGTCAACAGCATGGACAGCGCCGAGGCCAAGATCGCCAGCGCCAGCAGGGGGCGCAGGGGCAAGGTGGCCGCCGCCAGGGTGACCGGGGCCAGCAGGATCAGGATGAACGGGTTCGCCGTGCCGCCGATCAGGCCCAGCAGCAGGGCCATCTGCAGGATGTCCAGCGACAGCTGGGCCATGGCCTCGTTGTCGCCCATCACCCGCTGCCGCTGCGAGGCGACGCCGGTCAGGACGTTGACGAAGGCCCCGGCCGCAACGACCACCGCGCAGAGGAAATAGGGCGCCGGATAGCCCAGCAGGAGCTTCATGGCCCCCAGCAGGGCCATCTCGCCGCCGAGCAACATCCACCGCAGCGTGACCAGGGTGCGGACCCGCAGATGGCCACGGCGGATCGCGGCGGTGTCCCAGACGTCTTGCGCCCCCGAAGGCGGGGCCGTATCGAGGCCGTGCGGAGGTGGGTCGCTCATGCGTGGCGGCCTCGTCGCGCACCCGGCCCGCAGACAGCAAGGAATGCACCCATGTCCAGGCGTATCCTGGCTCTCATCGCGGTCCTGGCGCTCTCACTCGCCATCCTCACCGGTCTGGCCGTCCGCAAAGGGGTGCTGGGCCCCCAACCGCAAACCGCCGCCGTGGGCGGTCCGTTCCAGTTGATCGACACCTCAGGTCGTACGGTCAACCAGGACTTGCTGAAGGGCAAGTGGAGTGTGGTTTTCTTCGGATTCACCCACTGCCCCGACATCTGCCCCACCACCCTGTTCGAGCTGGGCCAAGTGGAGCCGCTGCTGGGCGCCGATGCCGACAAGTTCCAGGCGGTGCTGGTGTCGGTGGACCCGGCGCGCGACACGGTCGAACAGATGCGCGCCTATGTGGCGAACGACGCGTTTCCCAAGCGGCTGGTGGGGCTGACCGGCTCGGCGGCCCAGGTGGACGTCGCGGCCAAGGCCTACAAGGTCTACTACCAGAAGGTCGGCGAGGGCGACGACTACACGGTCAACCACGCCGCCTACAGCTATCTGATGAACCCGAAGGGCCGCTTCACCTGCGTCCTGCCCTACGATCTGACGCCGGAGCAGACCACGGCGAAGATCAAAGCCGCCATGAAACAGGGCGCCAACGCCGAATCCTGCTGATCCCCTGCGACGTTCCGCACCGTAGAGCTTGCGGAGCCTATTAAGGTTCCGCATGTTATGCTGCAGCGCACAAAGGCAGGTCCGAATGCTCTACAGCATGTATGAAGCCGGCTACTACGCCGCCTCCCCCCTCCGTTGGGCGGCGCTGGCCACCCGTGATTTCTGGAGCTCGGCGGCGAATCCGGCCGCCCAGACCGATCTGGGACGCCGGCTGTTCGCCACCTCGGACCTGTTCGCGAACCTCACCCGGCGCTACGGCAAGCCCGAGTGGAAGCTCGACAGCGTCGAGATCAACGGCAAGCCGGTGCGCGTGCGCCCGACCACCGTCTGGTCGACGCCCTGGTGCAAGCTGACCCACTTCGCCCGCGACACCAGCGACCTGCGCCGGGCCGGCAAGACCGCGCTGGAGCCGGCGGTGCTGATCGCCGCCCCGCTCAGCGGCCACTACGCCACGCTGCTGCGCGGCACGGTCGAAGGCTTCCTGCAGGACCACGAGGTGTTCATCACCGAATGGACCAACGCCCGCGACGTGCCGATCGTCGAGGGACGCTTCGACTTCCACGACTACATCGACCACATCCGCGACTGCCTGCGCCAGATGGGCCCGCGGCCGCACGTCGTCGCGGTCTGCCAGCCGGGCCCGCCGGTGCTGGCCGCCGCGGCGCTGATGGCCGAGGACAAGGAAGAGAGCCGCCCGGCCTCCATGACCTTCATGGGCTCGCCGATCGACGCGCGCCTGTCGCCGACGGTCACGAACAAGCTGGCCGAGGACCGCCCGTTCGCCTGGTTCGAGACCAACATGATCTACAACGTGCCCCCGCCCTACCTGGGCACGGGCCGGCGCGTCTATCCGGGCTTCGTGCAGCTGGCCAGTTTCATGTCGATGAACCTGGACAAGCATAAGGAAGCGCACATGCGCTACCTGTCGCAGCTGATGGCCGGCGACGGCGACGAGGCCGACAAGCACCTGGAATTCTACGACGAGTACCTGTCGGTGCTGGACCTGACCGAGGAGTTCTATCTCCAGACCATCGACGTGGTCTTCCAGCGCTACCTGCTGCCCAAGGGCGAGCTGTATCACGAGGAACGCCGCGTCCGCCCCGAGCGGATCACCGACATCGGCCTGATGACGGTGGAGGGCGAGAACGACGACATCTCCGGCATCGGCCAGACCCAGGCGGCGCACTTCCTATGCCTCAGCCTGCCGCCGGAGCTGAAGGAGGACTACATCCAGCCGCACGTCGGCCACTACGGCGTGTTCAACGGCAAGCGGTTCCGCGAGGAGATCTATCCCCGGGTGCGCGAATTCATCCAGAAGATGGAGCAGTCGCCGATGGTCCATGGGGTTCGCCCCAAGGCCAAGTCGCGCCCCGTCGCCGAGGTGGTGCCGATCCGTCCCCGCGTGGCGAAGGTCTGATCGCCGCATCGGCGCTTTTCCGCCCCGGTCAGCCCTTCGCGAAACCGGGGTGACACCCTAGATTCAAGGCGATGAGTCTCTTCGGCCGCGCCCCGCAAGCGAAGACCCTGGCCGACGGCGATCGGCTGGAGGTCGCCGGCTCGGCCGTGCGCCTGAAGGTCAACGCGCGCGCCCGGCGGGTGTCGTTGCGGCTGGACCGCACCCGGCGCGAGATCGTCGCCACCGCCCCATCTCTGCGCCGCCTGCCCGAGGCCGCCGCCTTCGCCCGCGAACGGGCCGGGTGGATCGCCGAGCGCCTAGCCGAGCTGCCGGACGCCGCGCCGCTATCGCCGGGCATGCTGATCGAGGTGTTCGGACGGCCGGTGCGGCTGGAGACCGGCGCGGGCCGGGCCCGCTGGATCGAGCCCATCGACGGCTCGACGCCACGCATCACCGCCATGGGCGAGGGCGAAGGCTATGCCCGCGCCGTGATCCTGGTCCTCAAGAAGAAGGCGATGGAGGTGCTGGCCGCCCGCACCGCCCACTACGCCCGGGTCCTGGGGGCGCCGATGCCGAAGGTGACCGTGGCCGACGCCAAGTCGCGCTGGGGCTCCTGCAAGCCGGGGCCGCGCGGGACGCCGGGCAATATCCGCTATTCCTGGCGCCTGGCGCTAGCCCCCTTCGAGGTCGCCGACTACGTGGCCGCCCACGAGTGCGCCCACCTGCTGGAGCTGAACCACGGCCCGCGTTTCTGGGCCCATGTCCGCGACCTGGTGGGCGACGAGCGGCGCCACCGCGACTGGCTGCGGGCCGAAGGCGCGCGGCTGCACGCGTTCGGCCGCTAGAACTCCATTTCCCTCCCTTAATGGGGAGGGACAGCTCGCCAAAGGCGAGCAGGGTGGGGCGGTCACGACCAAGCTTGGCTTTTGCGATTGATATCGGAACAAATAAAGAACAATTTAGCGCTATGCGACCAGCGATACATCGCGCCCGTCAGCTACGCCGAGGCATGAGCGAGCCGGAAATTATCCTCTGGAGCCGCCTGCGGCTGCTGCGGGAGCGCGGGTTTCACATCCGGCGTCAGGCGCCCTTCAAAAACTATTGTCTCGACTTCGTCTGCAATACGCGGCGCGTCGTGATCGAGGTCGATGGCAGCCAGCACGCCGACGACGCTCGCGTAGAACACGACGCCGTGCGGGATGCGGTCTTACGACGTCAGGGTTTCACCGTGCTGCGGTTCTGGGCAAGCGACGTACGGCGCAATCTTGACTGGGTAATGGAGCAGATCGTCGCAACGTTGGAAGCGGAGCCACGCGTCCATGAGGGCGCGAGGTCGCGAGGCGCGGAGCCTCGACCTGACTTCCCCACCCTGACCGCTTCGCGGTCTGTCCCTCCCCATTAAGGGAGGGAAAGCTAGAACGGCGGATCCTGCTGGCGGCGCTGTTGTTCGCGGGGCGGCGGCGCGCGGTTGTCGAACTCGGACGGCGGCGGCTCGTCGCGATCGCCGCGGAACAGGTCGCCGACGCCTTCCAGGATCTGCTCGATCGGCCCCTGATGCTCCACCTCGGGCAGCACGCCGCCGGGGATCGGCTGGACGTTGAGGCGCGGCAGGGCGGCGGTCATGTAGTCGCGCCAGATGCCGGCGGGCGCATTGCCGCCGGTGACCTTGCGCATGGGCTTGTTGTCGTCCTTGCCCACCCAGACGGCGGTGACGAAGCCGCCGGTGTAGCCGACGAACCAGGCGTCGCGGTAGTCGCTGGTGGTGCCGGTCTTGCCGGCCAGGTCGTAGCCGGGGACGTTGGCGCGCGTGCCGGTGCCGTGCTGCACCACGCCGCGCATCATGGTGACCATATAGGCCAGGGCCGGCTGGCCGATCACCGCCGCGCGTGGGGCGCGGTCGACGCCGCGATCGTAGAGCACCCGCCCGGTGGCCGTGCGGATCCGCTCGATGCCGTAGCCCTTGGCGAAGTAGCCGCCGTTCGAAAACGGCGCATAGGCCTGGGCCATCTCCAGCGGGCTGACCTCGACGGCGCCCAGGGCCATCGACGGGTCCAGCTGGATCGGCGAGGTGATGCCCAGGCGGCGCGCGGTGGCGGCCACGTTCGAGGTGCCGACCTCGTTGGCCAGGCGCGCGGCGACGGTGTTCACCGACTGGGCCATGGCCGTGCCGATGGTGATGGGGCCCAGGTAGTTGCCGCTGTAGTTGCGCGGCTCCCAGTTGCCGATCTTCAGCGGTTCGTCGACGACGGGGGTGTCCGGCGTGCGGCCAGCCTCCATGGCGGTGAGATAGACGAACGGCTTGAACGCCGAGCCGGCCTGGCGCCTGGCCATGGTCGCCCGGTCGAACTGGGTCTGCAGATAGTTGGTGCCGCCGACGTAGGCGCGGATGCGGCCCTCGCCGTCCAGGGAGACCAGCGCCCCCTGCTCCACGCCCTGGCCCTTGGCGGCGGCGACGCCGGACTGCAGGGCCTGTTCGGCGCTGGCCTGCAGCGGCAGGTCCAGGGTGGTCTCGACCACCAGGTCCTCGGTGGGTTCGCCCACCAGGGTGCGGGTCTGGTCGTCGACCCAGTCGGTGAAATACTGCGCCCGCTGGTTAGCCAGGACGGGGTTCACCCGGACCCTGGTGCGGATCGCCTGGTCGCGCTCGGCGGCGGTGATGAACTTGGCCTGGACCATCTCGTCCAGGACGATGGTGGCGCGGCGCGCGGCGCGGTCGGTGGAGGCGACGGGCGAATAGCGCGACGGCCCCTTCATGATCCCGGCCAGCAGGGCGCTCTCCCCCAGGGTCAGCTCGCGGGCGGGCTTGCCGAAGTAGCGCTGCGAGGCCGCCTCGATGCCGTAGGCGCCGGCGCCGAAATAGACCCGGTTCAGATACAGCTCGAGGATCTGCTTCTTGGAGAACCGCGCCTCCAGCCAGACGGCCAGGATCAGCTCCTGGGCCTTGCGGCGATAGTTCTGGTTGGGCGTCAGGAACAGGTTGCGGGCCAGCTGCTGGGTGATGGTCGAGCCGCCGCGCAGGGGGCCGCCCTCGCCCTTGTGCGCCATATTATAAAGCTGGCTGCGCGCGATGCCCCACGGGTTGAACCCGAAGTGCCAGTAGTACCAGCGGTCCTCGATGGCGATGAACGCCTTGGGGACGTAGGGCGGCAGCTTGTCCAGGTCGACCGGCGGCGCGTACTGGCTGCCGCGCACGGCGAGCAGGGCGCCCGAGCGGTCCAGGTACGAGACCGACGGCTGGCGCTTCACATCATAGAGCTTGGACGTGTCGGGCAGGTCGACCGCGAACACGGCGAAGAAGGCGACCAGGAAGATCAGCCCCCAGACGCCCAGCACCAGGGTCCAGTAGATCAGCGTCTGCAGGGGCGAGCGTTTGGGGCGGGGTTCACGCCCGCGCCGCGGCGGCTGCGCATTGGCCATGGATTTAAGTCGTCCTACCGGTCTTCAGCCGCCCGCCGGCCCTATAACTCACGGTGACGGAACGCCAAACATGATTGACGGTGTATGAACGAGCGGCGCCATAAGCGGGCTTGGGCCGCCGCCATGGGTTTCCGCAGCGTGCGGACTTGCCGAGCGGGTCTGCATTTCCGCATAGCTGATGCGAACAAATAGCAGTTGCGCGCTCGATCTTAACACCGTTATCTTAGCATTGCTCAGTTCGAAGTGCGCCAACGGAGGGGATACCCGCGGCGACCACAACGCGACGGATCGGGCCGGTACTCAAATCCTTGACGCCGATACTCCCCGAAACGCTGGAGGGCTCCATGAAGCTCCAAATCCTTGCGGCCTGCGCCGCTCTTGTCACCTTCTCCGCCGGTTCCGCCCTGGCGGGTGACCCGATCACCGCGAAGCTCGCCTCGCCGGTCGCCGAAAAGACCAAGTTCATCGCCGGCGGCGCCATGTTCAACTGCGAAGCCGACGCCTGCGTCGCCCTCGCCCCGACCTCGCAGACCTATGCGGTCGCCACCTGCAAGACGATCGCCGACAAGGTCGGCGTGGTCGCCTCGTTCGAAGGCCGCAAGGCCCTGGACGAAACCCGTATCGCCGACTGCAACGCCAAGGCCATCGCCAAGGCCGGCGGCGCGACCCAACTCGCGAAGCAGTAGCCAACAGACTCCCAGCAGCTCCAATTCGAGCTTCTGTCGCCCTGACCCGCCGGGAAACCGGCGGGTCTCTTTTTGTCTGGTGTCTGGCTGCAAGGCAGCCGGGCCCGCCGGGCAGGATTGTTGACAATCTTTGCCATCGCCGCCAGCCTTCGGCGACGGAGACTCCACGATGGCGACGATGAACGTATCCCTGCCCGACGCGATGAAGGATTGGGTCGAGAGCCAGACGCGCACGGGCCGCTATGGAAATGCGAGCGACTACGTCCGCGACCTGATCCGCCGCGACCAGGAGCGCACCGACAAGATCGCCGCCATGCAGCGCTGGGTCGACGAGGGTCTGGCGAGCGGGGTCACGTCGGAGACGGTCCCCGATATCCTGGCCGACGCGCGCAGCCAGGCCCGCGCACGTCGTGGCCTTTAGGCTCAGCCTCGCCGCCCGCCAGGACATCGTCGACATCTACCTGCACAGCGAAAACGCGTTCGGCGAAGCGCAGGCCGATCGATATCTCGCAGACCTGGAGTCGACGTTCGCATTCCTCGCAGACCACCCCTTCGCTGCACGCCAGCGGGTCGAGCTCACGCCGCCCGTCCGCATTCACCCTTACCGCGCGCACGTGATCGTCTACCGGCTGGACGGGGACGACATCCTCATCCTTCGACTGCGCCACGGACGCGAAGACTGGCATCCCTCGCCGGCGGGTTCGTGACGCCGTGTGGAAATGTCGGGGCTTTGATTTCCGCGGGTTCCCGTTGCGGAACCCCCGCGCCGCCTCGGTTGCGGCGCACAACATCGCGTGCTAGTAGGCGCGCGGCTTTGGGCCGGGGGCAATATTCAGCCCCAGGACCGATGTGCTTTTTTCAAGCGCTTTCAAGCCTTTAGTCGCAGCGGGTCGGTCCGTTTGCGGCACGTGAAACGCGACCCGGGCGGACAATAGTGGCGGACGACACCTCTGTATCGAATGTGGGCTCGCGATATGCCCAGGCCCTGTTCGATCTCGCGAGCGACCAGAAGCAAGTCGCGGCCGTCGAGGCCGATCTGAACTCGCTGAAGAAGGCGCTCGCGGAGTCGAAGGACCTGCGCGTCCTGCTGGCCTCGCCGACGTTCAGCGCCGAAGACAAGGCCAAGGGCCTGGTCGGCGTGGGCGCCAAGGCCAAGTTCAACATGACGACGCTGAAGTTCCTGGGCCTGCTGGCCGCGAATGGTCGCGCCGCCGCCCTGTCCGACGTCATCACCGGCTTCGCCCAGCTCTCGGCCACCGCCCGCGGCGCCGTCTCGGCCGAAGTGACCACCGCCATCGCCCTCTCGGCCGCCCAGGCCAAGGGCGTCCAGGCCGCGCTCCGACAGGCGCTCGGCAAGGATCCTGAAATCACGACCCGCGTCGATCCGGCCCTCCTGGGCGGGATCAAGGTGAAGGTCGGTTCCCGTCTGTTCGACGCTTCGCTGCGCTCGAAGCTCGACTCCCTGAAATTCGCCCTGAAGAGAGCGTAAGCACCATGGACATCCGCGCCGCCGAGATCTCGGCCATCCTCAAGTCCCAGATCGCCAACTTCGGCGAAGAAGCCGACGTCTCGGACGTGGGCTCCGTGCTGTCCGTCGGCGACGGGATCGCCCGCGTCTACGGTCTGGACAACGTCCAGGCCGGCGAAATGGTGGAGTTCCCCTCCGCCGGCGTTAAGGGCATGGCCCTGAACCTGGAACGCGACAACGTCGGCGTCGTGATCTTCGGCCAGGACCAGGCCATCAAGGAAGGCGACGAAGTCCGCCGCCTCAGCGAAATCGTGGACGTGCCGGTCGGCCGTGGCCTGCTGGGCCGCGTCGTCAACCCGCTGGGCGAGCCCATCGACGGCAAGGGCCCGCTGACCAACGTGGCCGAGCGCCGCCGCGTGGACGTGAAGGCCCCGGGCATCATCCCGCGCAAGTCGGTGCACGAGCCCGTGCAGACCGGCCTGAAGGCCATCGACACCCTGATCCCCGTCGGCCGCGGCCAACGCGAGCTGATCATCGGCGACCGTCAGACCGGCAAGACCGCCGTGGCGATCGACACGATCCTGAACCAGAAGTCGATCAACGCCGGCGATGACGAGAGCGCCAAGCTCTATTGCATCTACGTCGCCATCGGCCAGAAGCGCTCGACCGTGGCCCAGATCGTCAAGACGCTCGAAGAGCGCGGCGCCCTGGACTACACGATCGTCGTGTCGGCCACGGCCTCCGAACCGGCCCCGCTGCAGTTCCTGGCCCCCTTCGCGGGTTGCGCCATGGGCGAGTGGTTCCGCGACAACGGCATGCACGCCGTCATCATCTACGACGACCTTTCCAAGCAGGCCGTCGCCTATCGCCAGATGTCGCTGCTGCTGCGCCGTCCGCCGGGCCGCGAAGCCTATCCGGGCGACGTGTTCTACCTGCACAGCCGCCTGCTCGAACGCGCCGCGAAGCTGAACGAAGACAACGGCTCGGGCTCGCTGACGGCCCTGCCGCTGATCGAGACCCAGGCCAACGACGTGTCGGCCTATATCCCGACCAACGTGATTTCGATCACCGACGGCCAGATCTTCCTCGAGACCGACCTGTTCTTCCAGGGCATCCGCCCCGCCGTGAACGTGGGTATCTCGGTGAGCCGCGTGGGCTCGTCGGCCCAGATCAAGGCGATGAAGACCGCGTCCGGCCCGATCAAGGGCGAACTCGCCCAGTACCGGGAAATGGCCGCCTTCGCGAAGTTCGGCTCGGACCTGGACGCCGCCACCCAGCGCATGCTGGCCCGCGGCGAACGCCTGACCGAGCTGCTCAAGCAGCCCCAGTACTCGCCGCTGTCGGTGGAAGAACAGGTTGCGGTGATCTACGCCGGCACGCGCGGCTACCTCGACAAGGTCGCAACCAATCAGGTCGGCCGGTTCGAGCGTGAGCTGCTGGCGCACCTGCATGGCAAGCACCAGGCCATGCTGGACAAGATCCGGATCGAAAAGGACCTGAAGAACGTCGAAGACGATCTCAAGAAGGTCCTCGCCGGTTTCGCCGAAACCTTCGCCTAAAGCCTGACGGACAGGAGCGAGTAGCCCTCGATGGCCACCGTCAAGGAAATGCGGACCCGGATCTCTGCGGTGAAATCCACCCAGAAGATCACGAAGGCGATGCAGATGGTCGCGGCTGCGAAGCTGCGCCGCGCGCAGAGCGCCGCCCAGAATTCGCGTCCCTATGCCGAGCGCATGGCGGCCGTGATCGCCAACCTGGCGGCCGGCGTGTCGGGTGACGGCGCGCCCAAGCTGCTGGTCGGCACGGGCGCGACCCAACGCCACCTGGTGGTGATCGCCACCTCGGATCGCGGTCTGGCGGGCGGGTTCAACTCGTCCATCGTCCGCGCCGCGCGCCAGCGCATCGACACGCTGCTGGCCGAAGGCAAGGACGTGAAGGTGATGACCGTCGGCCGCAAGGCTCGCGATCAGATCCGCCGCCTCCACGCCTCGCGGATGGTCGAGACCTTCGAAGTCGGGGGCAGCCCGTCGCTCGGCGTCGCCGAAGAGGTCTCCGCCAAGATCCAGTCGATGTTCGACGCCGGCGAGACCGACGTGGTCACGCTGTTCTTCTCGAAGTTCCAGTCGGTGGTCACCCAGATCCCGACCGGCAAGCAGCTGATCCCGGCCGAGATCGTCGCCGGGGCCAAGCCGATCGACCTGAAGGGCGCGTCCTACGAGTACGAGCCCGACGAGGAAACGATCCTGGCCGAGCTGCTGCCGCGCAACATCACCACCCAGATCTTCTCCGCCATGCTGGAGAACCAGGCTGGTTTCTTCGCCGCCCAGATGACGGCGATGGACAACGCCACCCGCAACGCCGGCGACATGATCGCCAGCCTCACGCTGCAAATGAACCGAGCCCGCCAAGCGCAAATCACCAAGGAGTTGATCGAGATCATCTCCGGCGCCGAAGCGATCTAGAGCCGAACGAGAGAGTTGGACATGGCCACCACCACCGCCGCCGCCAAGAAGCCCGCCGCCGCCAAGGCGCCCGCCAAGCGCGCACCCGCCAAGGCCGCCGCCACCCCGAAGGCGACCGCCGCCAAGGGCGTCGCCACCGGCAAGCTGGTGCAGATCATCGGCGCCGTCGTCGACGTCGAGTTCGAGGGCGTCCTGCCCGCGATCCAGAACGCGCTGGAAACCACCAACACCGACCAACGGACGGGCCAGCCCTTCCGCCTGGTGCTGGAAGTGGCCCAGCACCTGGGTGAGAACACCGTGCGCGCCATCGCCATGGACACCACCGAGGGTCTGACCCGCGGCCAGCCGGTGATCGACACCGGCAAGCCGATCACCGTGCCGGTGGGCCCCGCCTGCCTCGGCCGGATCATGAACGTCATCGGCGAGCCGATCGACGAGGCCGGCCCGATCGCCACCACCTTCATGAGCCCGATCCACCGTGAAGCGCCGTCCTTCGCCGAGCAGACCACCTCGGCCGAGATCCTGGTCACGGGCATCAAGGTGATCGACCTGCTCTGCCCCTACACCAAGGGCGGCAAGATCGGCCTGTTCGGCGGCGCCGGCGTCGGCAAGACCGTGACGATGCAGGAGCTGATCAACAACATCGCCAAGGCCTACGGCGGCTACTCGGTGCTGGCCGGCGTCGGCGAGCGGACCCGCGAGGGCAACGACCTCTACTACGAAATGATCGAGTCCCACGTGAACGTGGACCCGAAGGAAAATGGCGGTTCGACCGAGGGCTCCAAGTGCGCCCTGGTCTACGGCCAGATGAACGAGCCCCCCGGCGCCCGCGCCCGGGTCGCCCTGACCGGGCTGGCGCAGGCCGAGTACTTCCGCGACGTGGAAGGCAAGGACGTGCTGCTGTTCATCGACAACATCTTCCGCTTCACCCAGGCCGGCTCGGAAGTGTCGGCGCTGCTGGGCCGCATCCCCTCGGCCGTGGGCTATCAGCCCACCCTGGCCACCGAGATGGGCAACCTGCAGGAGCGGATCACCTCGACCTCCAAGGGTTCGATCACCTCGGTGCAGGCCATCTACGTCCCCGCCGATGACTTGACCGACCCCGCGCCGGCCGCCTCGTTCGCCCACTTGGACGCGACGACCGTGCTGAGCCGCGACATCGCCGCCCAGGCCATCTTCCCCGCCGTGGACCCGCTGGACTCCACCTCGCGGATCATGGACCCGCTGGTGATCGGCGAAGAGCACTACAACGTCGCCCGCCGCGTGCAGGAAACCCTGCAGACCTACAAGCAACTCAAGGACATCATCGCCATCCTCGGGATGGACGAGCTGTCCGAAGAGGACAAGCTGGTCGTGGCCCGCGCCCGAAAGATCCAACGCTTCCTGTCGCAGCCCTTCCACGTGGCCGAGCAGTTCACCAACACGCCCGGCGTGCTGGTCAGCCTGGAAGACACCATCCGCTCGTTCAAGGCGCTGGTTGAAGGCGAGTACGACCACCTGCCCGAGCCGGCCTTCTACAACGTCGGCAACATCGAGGACGCGGTCCGCAAGGCCGAACAACTGGCCTCGGAAGCCTAAGCATCATGGCCGAGAAGCTGCACTTCTCCCTGGTCTCGCCCGAACGCGAACTGTTCGCGGGCGCGGTGGACCAGGTGGACGCGCCGGGCTCCGAAGGTGACTTCGGCGTCCTGGCCGGCCATGCGCCGTTCATGACCGCGCTCAAGGAAGGTTCCGTGCGCGTTCACAACGACGGGAACGTGAAAGTCTACCAGGTTCGCGGCGGTTTCGCCGATGTGACCCCGGATGGGCTCACGATCCTGGCAGAGCATGCTGTGGAAGCCGCCTAGACAAGCAGTCAATTCACTGCCGTAAATTAGGCGCCGTCAGGCCTTGCCTATGGCGCCTTGCTCAAGTTTCATGCCGGCCGAAAAGTCAGGGGAACTTCAATGCGTACCGCCCTCTCCGTCATGATCCTCGCCGCCGGCCTCGCGACCGCGGCCCACGCGCAAGACCCGGTTGCCCAGCCGGCCGCCCCG
>JAHJME010000019.1 GCA_018821435.1 Alphaproteobacteria bacterium | reverse complement strand
GCGGCGGTGGCGGCGGTGCGCCGCGCGCGGGCCTGGCGACCAACGCCGTGGCGCGGCAGCAGACGGCCCCGGGGCTGCCGGCGACCGAGCCGGTGGCCAACCTCAAGACGTTCGAGGACATGCTGGCGCTGATCGACCGGCGCCGGGACATCCGGCTGAAGCTGGACGTCGAACGCTTCATCCGGCCGATCAACTTCCGGCCCGGCGCCATCACCTACGAGCCCGGCCCCGGCGCGCCGAACGACCTGGCCCAGCGACTGGTCACCCGGCTGAAGGAATGGACCGGCGAGCGCTGGCTGATCGCGGCCGAGGGCGGCGGCGGGGCCGAGAGCCTCTGGGAAAAGCAGAAGCGCGAAGAGCGCGAAGTTCGCGCCGAGATCGAGCAACACCCGTTCGTTCAGGGGGTGATGCAGGCGTTCCCCGGAACTGAGATCGTGGGCATACGCCACCTCACGCAACCGGAGCCGGACGAAGCGCCGCCTCCCGAAGAAGACGGTGACGAGGATTAAGCGATGAAGGACCTTGGTTCGATCATGAAGCAGGCCCAGGCCATGCAGGAGCGCATGACCCAGGCCCAGGAACGGATCGCCGCCCTCGAGGTCGAGGGCACGTCCGGCGGCGGCATGGTCAGGCTGGTGCTGAGAGGCACGGGCGAGCTGGCCCGCGTGGACCTGGACCCGAGCCTGATGGCGCCGGGCGAGGGGGAGGTGGTAGCGGACCTGATGGTCGCGGCCCACGCCGACGCCAAGCGCAAGCTGGACGCCGCCCAAGGGGATCTGATGCGTGAGGCCGCCGGGCCGTTGGCCGGGCTCAACATTCCAGGGATGCCGAAGTTCTGATGCTGATCGCCGCCATACTGGCCGCCGTTTCGGTGGTTCTGCCCGCCGACCTGGCCAAGGCGGCGCACGACTACGACCAGGCCCAGACCACCAGCAATCGCGCCGAGCTGGAGCGGCTGTTGGCCGACGACTATGTGCTGCACAATTCGGGCGGCCAGGCCCAGGACAAGACCAGCTTCATCGCCGACCAGATCGCCCCCGGCTACAAGCTGGAGCCATTCGAGGTGACCCAGAAGGTCGAGAAGGTCATGGGCGACGCCGCCATCCTGGGCGGCGTGGCGCGGGCCAGGGGCACGTCGGGCGGCGAGGCGTACGACGTGACGCTGCGCTTCGTCGATGTCTGGGCCAAGCGCGGCGGCAAGTGGGTCGTGGTGATGAGCCAGGCGACCCGGGTTCCAAAGGGATAGAGTGGCCGCCTCCGCCGGACCCGAGATCGAGCGCCTTATCGGCCTGTTGTCGAAGCTGCCGGGGCTTGGGCCGCGTTCGGCGCGGCGCGCGGCGCTGGCGCTTCTGAAGCGGCGCGACCAACTGTTGTTGCCCCTGTCCGATGCGCTGGCCGAGGCCGCGGCGCGGGTTAAGACCTGCCAGGTCTGCGGTTCGCTGGACACTCAGGACCCCTGCGCCATCTGCTCGGACCGCAGCCGCGATCCGGCGCTGGTCTGCGTGGTGGAAGAGGTCGGCGCGCTCTGGGCCATGGAGCGGGCCAGCGC
Organism: Alphaproteobacteria bacterium; assembly: GCA_018821435.1. Lineage (GTDB taxonomy): Bacteria > Pseudomonadota > Alphaproteobacteria > Caulobacterales > Caulobacteraceae > Phenylobacterium. Next base: position 205,182 of record JAHJME010000019.1, on the reverse strand, counting down.
CTTCCGGGGCCGCTACCACGTGCTGGGCGGGCTGCTGTCGGCGCTGGACGGCGTCGGGCCGGACGCGCTGCGGATCGGACCGCTGGTCAGCCGGGCGTCCGTGGGCGAGGTGCGCGAGGTGATCCTGGCGCTGCCGGCGACGGTGGATGGCCAGACCACCGCCCACTACCTGGCCGACCGGCTGGCCGGTGCGGACGTCAGCGTGACCATGCTGGCGCGCGGCGTGCCGGTGGGCGGCGAGCTGGACTGGCTGGACGACGGCACCATCGCCCAGGCCATGCGGGCTCGGCGACCGGCCTAGGCTTTCGCCGCCCAGTCGACCGGCGCGATCTTCCTGATCATCAGGCCCCAGCCGACGACGCCCAGCAGGGTGAAGCCGGCGGCCACCACGAACGCGGCCTGGAAGCTGCCCGTGCGATCGACCAGCACGCCGGTGATGATCGGCCCCAGGATGCCGGCGAAGTTGGCCCAGCCGTTCTGCACCCCGATCCATTTGCCCGCCGCCTTGGGTCCCGCCAGCGTCTGGCCGGTGGCGAAGATGTGCGGTCCGTTGGCGCCGAGGGCGAAGGCGGTCACGAACAGGCAGCCGATGGCGACCAGCGGCGAAACCACGGCGCAGGCCAGCAGGCCCGCGGCGGCGACCACGTGGGTCGCCATGAAGAAGGTCTTGCGCACCCGGTTGGCCGTGCCGCCGGCGCGGATCCAGCGGTCGGAGACCAGGCCGCTCAGGTACGATCCCGAGGCATAGACCAGATAGAGGGCGCCGCCGATGTTGGCCATCTCGGCCAGGGAGTAGCCCTGCTGCTGCATCAGGTAGAGCGGCATCCACGAGACCACGAAGTAAAAGCCGAAGTTCACCGAGAAGTGGCCGAGGCTGGCGCCCCAGACCTCGGGCCGGGCCAATATGACGACGAACGGGATGCTTTCGCCGGGCGCGGGCGGCTCGGTCTCGCGCGACAGCCTGCGGGTGACCAGCAGCCAGGGAACCAGCCACACGAGCGACACGGCGCCGAACAGCGTGAAGACGCCCCGCCATCCCAGCTCGCCCATCAGGTGGCCGCCGAAGAAGATGCCGACCGCCGGGCCGAGCGAGAGGCCCACGATGACCAGGCCGTTGGCCGCGCCCAACCGGTGGCTGGGCACGTGCTTGGCGATGAGCGAGGAGCTGCAAGGGAACGCCGCGCTCTCGCCGACCCCCAGCAGCAGGCGCAACAGCAGCAGCGCCGTGAACCCGCCCGCGAAACCGCTGAGCAGGGTGGCGACGGACCAGATGGCGAGACCGGCGGCCAGTGTCAGATAGGGGTTGAACCGGTCGGCCAGCCAGCCGGACAGCACCAGCCCCGGCGTGTAGGCCCAGAAAAAGGCCGAGATCAGGAGGCCGATCTGGGTGGAGCTGAGCGACAGCTCGCCCTTGATCAGCGGCGCCGCCGTCGCGAGGTTGCCCCGGTCCACGTAGTTGATGAACACCGCCAGCGCGAGCAGCGGAACCACCATGGGCCCGAACGCCGTGCGCGGTGGCGCGGCTGCGGCCGTCGTCGTCATGGTGGTGTCTCCCGTCCCCGGCGATCACCGTTACACAATCAGATGCGCGGAGCCATGCGCCGGGCCGCTGGCCTCGACTCAGCGAACCCGCTAAGAACACAGCATGAACGGACTTCTCTTCGTCGCGGTCCTCTGCGTGCTGATCGCCGCCGGGGCCATCGCCTGGGCGCTGCGCGAGCGCGGCCGGGCGTCCAACGCCGAGCTGCGGCTGCAACTGATGACCGAACAGGGCGACATGCTGCGGGCCCAGGTCACCCAGTCGGCGACCGGTGTCGCCGAGGAGATCCTGCGGCGGAACGAGGAAGCGGTGCGCAACCGCGAACTGCTGGCCCAGGCGCGGCTGGAGGCCCAGCTGAAGCCGGTGGCCGAGAGCCTGCAGAAGTTTCAGGAGCAGGTGACCGCCGTCGAGAAGCAGCGGGCCGAGGAACAGGGCGGCCTCAAGGAACAGATCGCCCAGATGCTGGCCGCCTCGGTCGCCACCCAGGACGAGGCGCGAAAGCTGTCGGCGGCGCTGCGCCGGGGCGCGGGCGTGCAGGGCCGCTGGGGCGAACAGACGCTGCGCAACGTGCTGGAGGCCGCGGGCCTGTCGGGCCGGTTCGACTTCGACGAACAGACCTCCACCGACACCGAGGAAGGCCGCCGCCGACCCGACGTGACCATCCGCCTGCCGGGCGGCGGGCTGTTCGTGATCGACGCCAAGTGCTCGCTGAACGCCTTCCTGGAACTGCAGGACGCCACCGACGAATTCGCCCGCGACGCGGCCGGCCTGCGCCACGTGCAGAGCGTGCGCGGCCACATCCAGGGACTTTCCGCCAAGGCCTATTGGGACCAGTTCGAAAACTCGCCGGACTTCGTGGCCATGTTCGTGCCGCTGGATTCGGCCCTGGCCGCCGCCCTGGACCGCGCGCCGGAGCTGATGAATGATGCCATGGACCGCCGCGTGGTCATCGTGACGCCGACCACCCTGTTCGCGCTGTGCAAGGCGGTGGTCTACGGCTGGCGGGTCGAGGAGCAGGCCGCCAACGCCCAGAAGATCGCCGACTTGGGCAAGGAGCTCTACAAGCGCATCTCGGTGATGGGCGCCCACGCCGGCGGCGTTGGACGGGCGCTGGAGCAGGCGGTCGGCAAGTACAATCAGTTCGTCGGTTCGCTGGAGACCCAGGTGCTGACCCAGGCCCGCCGTTTCGAGGAACTGAAGGTCGACCACCAGGGCAAGGAGGTGGTCGAACTCACGCCCGTGGACATCGCCGTCCGCCCCCTGGCCAAGCTCACCACCGACGAGACGCCGCCTGTCCGTCTGGCCGCTGGCGGCGAGGCCTGAGGTCGCGCTCTGCTTCTCCTACCTTGACGGTCAACAATCGGACCCTTACCTGCCCCGCCATGGCCCTTCGTGAGATCCTTGTCGTTCCGCACCCCGTCCTGAAGCAGGTGTCCGTCAACGTGGACGTCGTGGACGACGACCTGCGCGCGCTGATGGATGACATGCTGGAGACGATGTACGACGCCCCCGGCATCGGCCTGGCGGCCGTGCAGATCGGCGTGCCCAAGCGGGTGATCGTCATGGACCTGGCCCGTGAGGGCGAGCCGCCGCAGCCGCGTTACTATGTGAACCCGGAAATCCTCTGGGCCTCCGACGAGACCGCCCCCTACGAAGAGGGCTGCCTGTCGGTGCCCGAGATCTTCGACGAGGTCGAGCGGCCGTCGCAGGTGAAGCTCCGCTACCTGAACTACCAGGGCGAACAGGTCGAGGAGGATGCCGACGGCCTCTTCGCCGTCTGCATCCAGCACGAGATGGACCACCTGAACGGCGTCCTCTTCATCGACCACCTGTCGCGGCTCAAGCGCGAGCAGGCGGTGAAGAAGGTCAAGAAGATGGTGAAGGCGGCTTAGTTCTTCTTCGTTTCGACGGTCGTGGTTGTCGTCGTGGTCCCGTGATCGTCGTGGACCGTGTCCTTGCCCTCGGCCTTGGCCATGCCTTCCTTGGCGCCATTGACCGCGCCCTTGCCGGCTTCCTTCAGCACGGTGCCGGTGTCTTTCGCCGCTTCCTTGAGGCTGTCGCCGGCCTTCGCGACGGCCGGGCTGTTGGCCACGTCGTGGGCGGCGTCGGCGACCTTTCCGCCGACCTCCTTGGCCGAGGCCGAGACATCGGCCGCGGCGGCGTCGACGTTCTGGTCGGTCTTGGCCTGTTCGGCCTTGGTGCAGGCGCTCAGCGCCATGGCGGCGGCGCTGGCGGCGGCGACCAGGATCAGTTTGTTCATAGGGAGAGGCTCCATTCCTCGACCCTCAACAACGGCCACGCTTGGGCCGAAGTTCCCTTCTCTCGCCTCCGCCGCTAAGACCCGCCCATGCGTCTCGCCTTTCTCGGCACCCCCGACTTCGCGGTCTCCGCCCTCAGCGCCATCGTGGCGGCGGGGCACGAGGTGGCCTGTGTCTATTCCCAGCCGCCAGCGCCGCGCGGCCGAGGCCACGACCTGAAGCCGTCGCCGGTGCAGGCCTTCGCCGAGGCGCAAGGCATTCCCGTGCGCACGCCGGCCTCCATGCGCGACCCGGCGGAGATCGCGGCGTTCGCGGCCCTGGACCTGGACGCCGCCGTGGTGGTGGCGTTCGGCCAGATCCTGCCGGGCGCGGTGTTGGAGGCGCCCCGGTTGGGCTCGTACAACGTCCACGGCTCGCTGCTGCCGCGCTGGCGCGGCGCAGCGCCGATCCAGCGGGCGATCATGGCGGGCGACAAGGTGACCGGCGTCCAGGTGATGCGGATGACCGAGGGGCTGGACGAGGGTCCGGTGCTGGCCACGAGCACCGTGCGCATCGATGCCCTGGAGACCGCCGGGAGCCTGCACGACCGCCTGGCCGTCGCGGGCGCCGAGCTGATCGTGACGACCCTGGTCGAGATCGCGGCCGGAACGGCGATCGCGACGCCCCAGGCCGAGGACGGCGTCACCTACGCCAAGAAGATCAGCGCGAAATTCGCGCGCCTGGACTGGGCCAAGCCGGGACCCGTGCTGGACGGCAAGATCCGTGGCATGTCGCCCTTCCCGGGCGCGTGGTTCGAACTGCCGACCGAGAAGGGTCCGGTCCGGGTGAAGGCGCTGCTGTCGGCGTTCGAAGATGAGCGCGGCGAGGCAGGCGTGACCCTGGACGACCGCCTGTTGGTGGCGACCGGCGAGGGCTCCGTGCGGCTCCTGCGCGTGCAGCGCGAGGGCAAGGGTCCGCAGGACACGGATGTCTTCCTGCGCGGCAATCCCGTGCCCGCCGGGACGCGGCTAGGCTGATGCCCCGCTACCGCCTCCTCGTCGAGTATGACGGCCGGCCCTACCACGGATATCAGGCCCAGCCGGGCCTGGCCTCGGTGCAGGGCTCCATCGAGCGGGCCGTGAAGGCGTTCTGCGGCGAGGACGTGCGCGCGGGCTCGGCCGGTCGCACCGACGCCGGGGTCCACGCCACCGGCCAGGTTGTGCACGTCGATCTCGCCAAGGACTGGCCGCCCGAAACGGTGCGGAATGCGGTGAATGCCTACCTCGTGCCCGAGCCGATCTCGATCCTGGCCGTCGAGCTGGGCGTGGGCGACTGGCACAGCCGCTTCTCGGCGACCGGGCGGCGCTATCGCTACCGCATCCTCAACCGCAGCAGCCCGCCTGCGCTGGAGCAGGGCCGGGTCTGGCACGTGAAGAAGCCGCTGGACGCCGAGGCCATGCACGACGCGGCCAAGGTGCTGATCGGCCACCACGACTTCACGACCTTCCGCGACCTGGCCTGCCAGGCGAAGTCGCCGATGAAGACCCTAGATGTGGCCAATGTCTTCCGCGACGGCGAGGAGGTGATCCTGGAGTTCGCCTCGCGCTCGTTCCTGCACCGCCAGGTCCGCTCGATGGCCGGCACCCTGGCCGAGGTGGGCGTGGGGCGGTGGGTGAAGGCCGACGTGCAGACGGCGTTGGACGCCCGCGACCGCCGCGCTTGCGGGCCGGTCGCGCCGTCGGATGGGCTTTACCTGACGGGCGTCGCCTACGACTGAGCCGGTGGGTGTAGAAGATGTCATCCCGGGGCGACGAACGTCGCGCTAGATAGGGGCGATTCAAGAGGAGCATCTTCAATGTCCCAAGGCCCCTGGAGTCACCACAGCCGCAGCGCCGGCGTGGCCGACGACATCGATTTCGAGATCAAGGGCCAGGAGCTGCAGTTCCTGGAGATCGAGCTGGATCCAGGCGAGAGCGCGGTGGCCGAGGCCGGGGCGCTGGTCTGGAAGGACGCGACCGTCGGCATGACCACCGTGTTCGGCGACGGGTCGGACGGCGGCGGCGGGGGCTTCATGGGCAAGCTGCTGGGCGCCGGCAAGCGGCTGGTCACCGGCGAGAGCCTGTTCACCACGGTCTTCACCCACAACGGGTCGGGCAAGGCGCGCGTGGCGTTCGCCTCGCCGACGCCCGGCGCGATCCTGCCGCTGAAGCTGAGCGACCTGGGCGGCACGCTGATCTGCCAGAAGGACAGCTTCCTGGCCGCCGCGCGCGGGGTCGCCATCGGCATCCAGTTTCAGCGCAAGGTGATGACCGGCCTGTTCGGCGGCGAGGGCTTCATCATGCAGAAGCTGGACGGCGACGGCTGGGTCTTCGTCCAGATGGGCGGCACGGTTGTCGAGCGCGAGCTCGCGGCCGGCGAGGAGCTGCACGTCGATACCGGCTGTCTGGCCGCCTACACCCCCAGCGTCGACTTCGACCTGATCATGGCCGGCGGGGTGAAGACCGCGCTGTTCGGCGGCGAGGGCCTGTTCTTCGCCCGGCTGCGTGGGCCGGGGAAGGTGTGGATCCAGTCGCTGCCGTTCTCCAGGCTGGCCGGGCGGATGATGGCGGCGGCCGGCGGCGGCGGTCAGAACCGTGGCGAAGGGTCGGTGCTGGGCGGCCTGGGCGACCTGATCGGCGGCAACCGCTAGCGAGGCCGGGCGATGGGCGATTCGAACCCGGACGATGCGCCGATCGACTACATGGCGCGGACCCACGCCTGGTACGGCGCCCTCGGCTATGGGGCGCCCTATCGCTACGCCCGGCACGACGACGCGCCGTTCACGCCGCTGGCCAAGCCGCTGTCGGCGTGCCGCGTGGCGCTGCTGACCACCGCGGCGCCCTATCGGGCCGACAAGGGGAACCAGGGCGCGGGCGCGCCATACAACGCCGGGGCCAAGTTCTACGAGGTCTATTCAGGCGCTACGGCCGCCGACCACGATCTGCGGGTCAGCCATGTGGCGGTGGATCAGGCGCACCTGAGCGACGACCAGAACTGCTGGTTCCCGCTGCCGGCGCTGCGTCGCGCGGCGGAGGCGGGGCGGATCGCGGGCCTGACGGCGCGTTTCCACGGCGTGCCCACCAACCGCAGCCAGCGCCACACCGTGGACGTGGATGCGCCGGAGGTGGTGCGGCGCTGTCGCGAGGACGCGGCGGATGTGGCCGTGCTGGTCCCCAACTGTCCGGTCTGCCACCAGACCATGACCCTGGTGGCCCGCGGGCTGGAGGCGGCGGGCGTTCCGACCGTGGTGATGGGCGCCGCCAAGGATATCGTCGAGCACGGCGGCGCGCCCCGCTTCCTGTTCAGCGACGTGCCGTTGGGCAATGCGGCGGGCCTGCCGTACGACGTGGTGTCCCAGGACCGGACGCTGGCGCTGGCGCTGCGGACACTGGAGGCGGCGACGGGCCCGCGCATCACGGTGCGCAATCCGCTCGTGTGGCCTGGACCGGCCGGATGGCGGCGGGACTACCTCAACCTCGCGACCCTCTCGCCTGCGACGATCGCCGAACGCCGCGCCGAGAACGAACGGGCCCGCGAGGTCGCCCAGGCGGTGCGCGACGCGACGCTGGCGGGGGATCAGGCGGCAAAGTAGCGGTCGAGGATCCGGCCATAGACGCGCTGGAGGGTGCGGATCTCCTCGACCGGCGCGCGCTCGTCCACCTGGTGCATGGTCTTGCCGACCAGCCCGACCTCAATCACCGGGCACAGGGCGCGGATGAAGCGGGCGTCGGAGGTGCCGCCGCTGGTGGACAGCTCGGGCGGAGCGCCGGTGACGTCGGCCACGGCGGCGGCCACCAGGTCGGTGAATGGGCCGCGCTGGGTCAGGAACGCCTCGCCGCTGATCTGCGGGGTGACCCTGACGGTCCCGTTGAAGCCCACTGCTGCCTTCGATGATTCAATATTGAACCAATCGGCCAATCCTTGGCCGGTGTGGTTGGGGTTGAAGCGGATATTCAGGCGCGCGCGGGCCACGCCGGGGATGACGTTGGTGGCCGTGTTGGGCACGTCGATCCAGGTTACTTCAAGATTGGAGGGTTGGAACTCGGCGTAGCCGTCGTCCAGCCGGCGGGCCTGCAGCGCCGCCAGCAGGCGGATCAGGACGGGGGCCGGATTGGCCGCCCGGTGGGGATAGGCCACGTGGCCCTGGATGCCCTCTACCACGATCTCGGCGTTGATCGATCCGCGCCGGCCCACCTTGACCATGTCGCCGAAGGTCTCGGACGACGTGGGCTCGCCCACCACGCAGTGGTCGATGACCTCGCCCTCGGCGGCCAGCGCCTCGACCACCAGCTTGGTGCCGTGGGTGGCCACGCCCTCCTCGTCGCCGGTGATCAGGAAGGAGATCGAGCCGGTGACCTTGCCCGCGGCGATCGCCTCGGCGCTGGCGGCCGCGAACGCGGCGATGGCGCTCTTCATGTCCACGGCGCCCCGCCCGATCAGCACGCCGTCCACGACCTCGGCCCCGAAGGCGTCCTTCGTCCACGCTGCGGCGTCGCCCACCGGCACCACGTCGGTGTGGCCGGCGAAGCAGAGGTTGGGCCGGGCGGTCCCGTAGCGGGCGTACAGGTTCTCGATCTCGCCGAACTTCATCCGCCGGCAGGCGAAGCCCATCGCGGACAGCATCTCCTCCACGATCGCCATGGCGCCGGCGTCGGCGGGGGTCACGGAGGGGCGGCGGATCAGGTCGCGGGTGAGTTCGACGGCGTCTATGGCGCTGGGCATTCTGTCGCCATACCTAGCAATGCCGACAGAGGCGAGAGGGAAGCATGCCCAAGATCGACATCGAGGCCGTGGAGGACCGCTCCGGCTCCAACTATCCCCACCCGTTCCGGGAGATCTGTCTCGGCCCGACGTGGAAGAAACTGGGCGACGCCGCCGGCCTGACCGACTTCGGCGTCAACCTCGTGCGGCTCACGCCCGGCAAGTGGTCCAGCCAGCGCCATTGGCACACCCACGAGGATGAGATCGTCTACGTCTTGGAGGGCGAGGTGGTGCTGGTGGAGGACGACGGCGAACACGTCCTGCGGGCCGGCGACTGCGCGGGCTGGAAGGCCGGATCGGCCAACGGCCACTGCCTGCAGAACCACGGCGACCGCGACGCCGTCTATCTGGAAATCGGCTCGCGTCGGCCGGAGGTCGACGCCTGCGACTATCCCGACCTCGACATGGTGGCCCGGCCCGCCGAGCCCTTTTACCGCCACCGCGACGGGACGCCGTATCCGGAGGACTAGGGGCAAATTGCTCCCCATCGGGGGAGCTGTCGGCGAATGCCGACTGAGGGGGTCCACTCAGAACGCGGGGACGACCCCCTCCGGCGCTTCGCGCCACCTCCCCCGAGAGGGGAGGAATTGGAGGAATCCTACTCCCGCAACAGTTCGTTGATGCTGGTCTTGGAGCGGGTGCGCTCGTCCACCGTCTTCATGATTACGGCGCAGTAGGTCGAGGGCAGCGAGGGGTCGTGCGGGTTCGGGCGGTTGCCGGAGACAACGACGGAATAGGGCGGGACCTCGCCCAGGAACGTCTGGCCGGTCTTGCGGTCGATGATCGGGGTGGTGGCGGTGATGAAGGTGCCCATCGACAGCACCGAGCCCTCGCGAACGATCACGCCCTCGGCCACCTCGGCGCGGGCGCCGATGAAGCAGTTGTCCTCGATGATGGTCGGATTGGCCTGCAGCGGCTCCAGCACGCCGCCGATGCCGGCGCCGCCCGAGATGTGCACGTTCTTGCCGATCTGGGCGCACGAGCCGACCGTGGCCCAGGTGTCGACCATCGTGCCTTCGTCGACATAGGCGCCGATGTTCACGAACGAGGGCGTCATCACCACGTTGCGGGCGACGAACGCGCCCTTGCGGACGATGCAGCCGGGCACGGCGCGGAAGCCGGCCGCCTCGAAGCGGGCGGCGTCCCAGCCGGTGAACTTCAGCGGGACCTTGTCCCAGTAGGGATGCGGCGCGTCGGCGTCGATCAGGCGGTTGGCGTTGAGGCGGAAGAACAGCAGGATCGCCTGCTTCGCCCACTGGTGCGTCACCCAGGCGCCATCGGCCTGGCGTTCGGCCACGCGCAGCTTGCCGGCGTCCAGCAGCTCGATGGTCTCGTTCACCGCGTCGCGCACCTGGCCGGTGGTGGCGGTGTTGATGCCGTCGCGCGCCTCCCAGGCGGCTTCGATCACGGTCTTCAGGTCGTCGGACATGGAATTCCCCGGCCCTAGTGGGCGGCCTCTTGCAGCCTCGCGTCGTTCAGGAACGGCGCGAGCTTGTCGGTGCGGTGGTGGATGAAGGGGGCGGTGGACTGCGCCGCGTAGGCGCCGACCAGCACGGTGGTCATGCCCAGGTCGGCGGCGGGCGCCAGGTTGCGCTCGCTGTCCTCGAAGAAGGCGGTTGTGGCCGGATCGATGGCGTGGGCCGCGGTGATCTTGGCGAAGGCGCCCGCGCTGGGCTTGGGCTCGTAGCCGGCCGAGCCGATGTGGAAGACATCGGTGAACAGGTGGCCCAGGCCCAGCCGTTCCAACACCCGCTCGGCGTGGACGTCGTCGGCGTTGGTGAAGATCAGCCGGCGGCCGGGCAGGCGTTCAAGCGCCGCCAGCAGCTCGGGGTCGTGGGCCAGGGCCTCCAGCGACATGTCGTGGAAGATGGCGTGGAAGTCCTTCGGGTCGACGCCGTGGTTCAGCATCATGCCCTTCAGCGTCAGGCCATGCTCGGACAGGTAGGCCTTCTGCAGCTTGAACGCCTCGTCGCGGGGCAGGCCGGTGACCTTCTCCACGAAGTCGGTCATCCGCACGACGATCTCGGCCATGAAGCCGGACTCGGCCGGGTAGAGGGTATTGTCCAGGTCGAACAGCCAGGTGTCGATATGGCGGAGATCGGCCCGGAACAGGTTGGCGCTCATCGGCGGACGAGGGTGCCGGACCCGTGCTCGGTGAACAGTTCGACCAGCATGGCGTGCGGTCGGCGGCCATCCAGGATGACCACGGCCTCGACGCCCGCCTCGACCGCGGCGATGGCGGTTTCCAGCTTGGGGATCATGCCGCCCGTGGCGACGCCATCGGCGATGGCGGCCCTGGCCTCGTCCACCGTCATCTGGCGGACCAGCCGGCCATCCTTGTCCAGCACGCCGGCGACGTCGGTCAGCAGCAGCATGCGCTTGGCGTCCAGGGCTCCGGCCATAGCGCCGGCGACCGTGTCGGCGTTGATGTTGTAGGTCTGGCCCTCCGCCGACACGCCGATGGGCGCAAGTACGGGGATGTAGTCCTCGTCGGCGCTCAACAGGGCGTCGATCAGCGTGGTGTCGATGGCCGTGGGCTCGCCCACGAAACCCAGGTCCACCACCTGTTCGATCAGGCTGTCAGGGTCCTTTTTGGTGCGGGTCACCTTCTTGACGGTGATCAGCCGGGCGTCCTTGCCGGACAGGCCCACGCCCCGGACCTTGGCCTCGGCGCCGGCCAGGGTGATCCAGTTGGCGATCTCCTTGTTGATCGCGCCGGACAGGACCATCTCGGCGACTTCCATGGTGGCTTCGTCGGTGACGCGCAGGCCGTCGACGAACGTCGACTTGACCCCCGCCCGCTCCAGCATCCGCGAGATCTGCGGGCCACCGCCGTGCACCACGACGGGATGCAGGCCCAGCATCTTCAGCAGCACCACATCGGCGGCGAACAGCTTGGCCACCGACTCCTCGCCCATGGCGTGGCCGCCGTATTTGATGACCACGGTCTCGCGGTCGTAGATCTGGATGTAGGGCAGCGCTTCCGCCAGCGTCTTCGCCGTGGCCCAGCCCTGCTCTTCCGTGTCTTCGCTCACGTCACCGTCCTTGAGAACTCGCGGCGTTCGGATAGCGGACGGGGGCGCCCATGTCACCCGCGCAAGGACGTGATAGTCGAAGCGTCACCATCGAGGGGAGTTCGAGATGAAAGCGATCTGGGGCGCGGCTCTGGCCGTGGCGATGCTGGCCGGCGCGGCGCAGGCGAAGATCGTGGCGGTTACCGCCGAACGCCTGCTGGACGTGAAGACCGGCAAATACGTCGAAAAGCCTCTGATCTTGATCACTGACGGCCGGATCGCCTCGGTGGGCAAGGCGGGCGACGCGGTGCCGGCGGGAACCGAGCGGGTCGACCTTCCTGGCGTGACGCTGCTGCCCGGCCTGATCGACATGCACGTCCACCTGACCAGCGCGGGCAAGTACGGCGGCTACCGGCCCTATGAGTTCACCGACAGCTTCTGGACGGCAGTGGGCGTGGCCAACGCCAAGACCACGCTTGAGGCGGGCTTCACCACGGTGCGCAACGTCGGCACGGCGTTCTACGCCGACGTCGGCATCCGCGAGGCGATCGACGAGGGCTGGATCGTCGGCCCGCGGATCATGGCCTCGGGCTATGCCCTGGGCGCGACCGGCGGTCACTGCGACGAGACCTTCTTCCCGCCCTCGATGGACGAAAAGAGCCCGGCCCTTGTCGACAGCCCCGACGAGGGCCGCAAGCAGGTGCGGACCCAGCGCAAGTACGGCGCGCGTTCGATCAAGATCTGCGCCACCGGCGGCGTCTTCTCCCGCGGCGACGAACCGGGGGCCCAGCAGCTGACCTACGAGGAGATGAAGGCCATCGCCGAGGAGGCGCACATGGCCGGCATGAAGGTCGCCGCCCACGCCCACGGCGCGCCGGGGATCAAGGACGCCATCCGCGCCGGGATCGACACCATCGAGCACGTCAGCCTGATCGACGACGAGGGCATCAAGCTGGCCGTCCAGAAGGGGACCTGGCTGGGCTTCGATATCTACAACACCGACTACACCCAGGCGGAGGGCAAGAAGAACGGCGAACTCGAGGACAACCTGCGCAAGGACCGCGAGATCGGCGGCGTCCAGCGGGAGAACTACCATAAGGCGCTGAAGGCCGGCGCGCGGATGATCTATTCCACCGACGCCGGAGTGTATCCGCACGGCCTGAACGCCAAGCAGTTCGCGGTGATGGTCCGCTTCGGCGCGACGCCCCTCCAGGCGATCCAGTCGGCCACCGTCAACGCCGCCGAGGCCCTGGCCTGGGACAAGGACGTGGGCCAGGCGGCCAAGGGCTTCTGGGCCGATCTGGTCGGCGTCTCGGGCGATCCGCTCAGCGACGTGACCGTGCTGGAAAAGCCGGTCTTCGTGATGAAGGGCGGCGAGGTGGTGAAGCGCTAGACGTCGACCTCGGGCAGCAGCTTGGCGAAGTGGTCCTCGACCGCGCGGTAGCACTCGCAGGCGGTGCGCTCGAGGCCGGGACGATCCAGCACCTCGACGCGGCCGCGGTGGGTGCGGATCAGGCCGCGGTCCTGCAGCACGCCGGTGACGGCGGTCACGGTCGTGCGCTGGACACCTAGCATCTCGGCCAGGGATTCCTGGGTGAGGTGGATCATCCGGTCGCCGGCTCGATCCTGGGTGGCCAGCAGCCAGCGGGCGCAGCGCTCCTCGGTCCGGTGCAGCGCGTTGCACGCCACCGACTGCATCATCTGAGCCAGCAGGGCGTCGGCGTAGCGCGAGAACAGGTCGCCGAAACGGTGCGAGCCGGTCTTGGCGGCCTCCAGATGGCTGGTGTTGATGGCCAGCGCGTCGCCGCCGACCTGGATCACGGCGCGGCCGAACGCGGGCTTGTAGCCCTCGCTGACGATACCGCCGACAGCGCCCTCGCGCCCGATGGTGGCGGCCTCGACCTCGCGCCCGTCACGGGTGACGATCAGCAGAGAGGCCATGGTGCGGTGGCAGGGGAAGTAGGTGGTGGTCACCTCGTCGCCGGGCTCGAACAGCACCCTGCCGCGCGGCAGGGCCACCGGCTCCAAGTGCGGCTCCAGCACTGCGAAGTCGCGAGCGGACAGCGCGGCGAGCAGCCGGTTCGACCTGCGGGCGGGTGAACTCGGGGAAACGTCGCGCTCAGCGGCGATAATGGACGCGTTCATGCTCGTCGGGCTCCCTGACCTGGACATCTGGAGAAACGCCGTACGGCCCCGCTTGTTGCATCGGGTTCCTGACTTAGAGGGCCGCTAGAGCGTGCGGGCGACGACCTCCTTCATGATCTCGCTGGTGCCGCCGTAGATGCGCTGCACGCGCGCGTCGCGCCACAGGCGGGCGATGGGGTACTCGTTCATGTAGCCGGCCCCGCCGTGCAGTTGCAGGGCGGCGTCGCAGACTTCCCATTGCAGCTCGGTGTGGAACAGCTTTGCCGCTGAACCCTCGGCAGCGGTCAGCTTGCCTTCGAGGTGGCGGGCGATGCACCAGTCCAGGTGCGCCCAGCCGGCCTGCATCTTGGCCTTGAGGCCGGCCAGGGTGAAGCGGGTGTTCTGGAAGTCGAAGACGGTCTGGCCGAACGCCTTGCGCTCCTTGGTGAACTTCACCGCCTCGTCGAAGGCGCGCTGCCCGGCGGCCTGGGCCTGGACGGCGATGCCCAGGCGCTCCTGCGGAAGTTGGTTCATCAGATAGGCGAAGCCCTTGCCCTCATCGCCCAGGCAGTTGGCGAGCGGCACGCGGACGTCCTCGAAGAACAGCTCGGAGGTGTCGGCGGAATGCTGGCCGATCTTGTCGAGGTTGCGGCCGCGCTTGAACCCGTCGCGGGTGGCCTCGACCAGGATCAGCGAGATGCCCTTGGACCGGGCGTTGGGGTCGGTCTTGGCCACCACGATGACCAGATCGGCGTTCTGGCCGTTGGTGATGTAGGTCTTCGAGCCGTTGACGACGTAGTGGTCGCCGTCCTTCAGCGCCGTGGTGCGCACGCCCTGCAGGTCGGAGCCGGCGCCGGGCTCGGTCATGGCGATGGCGGTGATCGCCTCGCCCGAGACCATCTTGGGCAGCCACTGCTGCTTCTGGTCCTCGGAGCCGTAGTTGGCGATGTAGTCGGCGACGATATCGGACTGCAGGGTGATCCCGGCGCTGGAGCCCGCGTAGAACAGCTCCTCCGAGATCACCGCGTTGTAACGGAAGTCCAGGCCCAGGCCGCCGTACTCGGGCGGGACGCCGGGGCACAGGATGCCGGCCTCGCCGCAGGCCAGCCAGAAGTCGCGGTCGATGATCCCGTCGGTTTCCCAGCGCTCCAGATTGGGCGTCAGCGCCTTGTCGTAGAACTTCCGCACCTGGTCGCGGAACAGGTTCAGGTCCTCGTCGAAGACGGTGCGGCTGTCGGTCTGGATCATGGTCGCGCCCTGGCTGGTTCGCCCGCCAGTTAGCCGGGTGACGCTGGGTAGCGCTAGAGCTCGCAGGCGGCGAGGATCTCGGCGCGGAGTTCGGGGATGCCCGTGCCCTTCTCGGCCGAGGTGGCCAGGACGCGCGGGAAGGCGGCCGGGCGCTTGGCGATCTTGCGGACGGTCTCGGCGCTGACCTGGATGATGTCGCGGGGCTTCAGCTTGTCGGCCTTGGTCAGCACGATCTGATAGCTGACGGCGGCCAGGTCGAAGGCCTCCATGGCTTCCAGGTCCACGTCCTTCAGGCCGTGGCGGCTGTCGATCAGCAGATAGGCCCGCTTCAGGTTCGGCCGGCCGCGCAGGTACGAGCGTCCCAGGTTCTGGAACTTGTTCTTGGTCTCGCGGCTGACCTTGGCGAAGCCGTAGCCGGGCAGGTCGACCAGGCGCAGGGTTTCGTCGGCCACGAAGAAGTTGATCTCGCGGGTGCGGCCCGGCGCGGTCGAGGCGCGGGCCAGGTGCGTACGGCCGGTGACCGCGTTGATCAGCGAGGACTTGCCGACATTGGAGCGGCCCGCGAAGGCCACCTCCGGCAAGTCGGCCGGCGGCAGGCCGTCGATCGCCACCGCGCCCATCATGAAGTTGACCGGGTGCGCGAAGAACACCCGGGCCGCTTCCAGCGCTTCGACGTCGAACGTGCCGGCCGCGGGCTCGCTCATCCGGCGGCCGCTTTCTTGCCGGTGATCCTGGCGATCAGCTTGTCGATGGGATTGTCCACCTTGAACCGCCGCATGATCACGTACTGCTGCATCGCGGTGAGCAGGTTGGACCACGTGTAGTAGACCAGCAGGCCGATCGCGAACTGCGCCATGATGAAGGTGAAGAGCAGCGGCATTAGCTGGAAGATCCGCTGCTGCATCGGGTCGGGCGCGGGCGGGCTCATGGACGTGGTGAGCCAGGTGGTCGCGCCGTACAGGATCGGCAGGATGCCGATGTGCAGGCTGGTGGCCAGGATCGCGCCGATGAACGGCGCGCCGGACGGATCCCAGGGGATCAGGCCGAAGAGGTTCCAGATGGTGGTCGGGTCGCGCGCCGACAGGTCCTTGATGTAGCCGATGAACGGCGCGTGCCGCATGTCGATCTCGAGCTGCAGCGTCTTGAACAGCGCGAAGAAGACCGGAATCTGCAGGAAGATGGGCAGGCAGCCGGCCAGCGGGTTGACCTTTTCGCGCTGATACAGCGCCAGCAGTTCCTGCTGCTGCTTGGCCGGGTCGTCCTTGAACTTCTTGCGCAGCTCCTCCATCGCGGGCTGCACCTTCTTCATCTTCGTCATCGACTCGTACTGCTTGTTCGCGAGCGGGAAGAAGATGGCGCGCACGACGACGGTGAGCAGCAGGATGGCGACGCCGAAGTTGCCGACGTGGCTGTAGATCCAGGACAGGAACTGGAAGATGGGCCGGGTGATGAACCAGAGCATGCCCCAGTCGATCGCCTCGTCCAGGTGGGCGATGCCCAGCTTGGCCTGATAGTCCTTCAGCACCGGGTTCTGCTTGGCGCCCGCGAAGACGCGGGTGGTGTGGACGATCTGGCGGCCGGCGCCGATGGCCTTGGCCTGGCCCACGTAGTTGGCGTCCAGCAGGTTCAGGCCGGGCGTCTTGGTCAGGCGGTACTGGCCCTGGATCTGCTCGTTCTGGGCCGGGATCACCGCCGTCAGCCAGTAGTGGTCGGTCATGCCGATCCAGCCGCCGGTGGCGCTGTAGGTCGGCGTGGTGCCGTCCTTCTGCCACTTGGCGTACTTCAGCGGCCGGCGCTTATCGAGCCAGCCCATGCCGCCTTCATGCACGACGCCGTTCTTGCCCAGCGTCGCCGGGATCCCCTGGCGCTGTACCGAGCCGAAGGGCGCCAGCGTGATCGGCTGGGCCGTGGTGTTGGCGACCGTGTCGGTCACCGTGAACATGTACTTGTCGTCCACCGAGACGACGCGGGTGAACGTCAGGCCCTGGCCGCTGGAATAGGTCAGCGTCACCGGCTGGCCGGGCGCGAGCACCGAGCCCTGGGACAGCGTCCAGACCGTCTGCGGGCCGGGCAGGCCAGCGACATTGGCGCCGGTCCAGCCGATATCGGTGAACTGGGCGTACTGCGTGCCCTCGGGGCGCAGCAGTTCGACGGGGGGCGAGTCCTTGTCCAGCGTCTCGCGGTATTTCACGAGGTAGAGGTCGTCGATCCGGGCGCCGCGAAGCGACAGCGAGCCCTTCAGCGCCGGGGTGGCGATCGGCACGCGCGGCGCGGCGGCGATCGCAGCCTGGCGGGTGACCGCCAGCGGGACCGACGGGGCGGCGGGGCCATTCACCGTCGCGGTCGCGGCGGCGGGCGCCTGGCGGGCGCGCTCCTCCGCCTGGCGCTTGGCCTGCGGGTCGATGACGAACACCTGGTAGACCAGGAGCAGAAGGGCCGCGCACACGAAGAAGATGATCGTGTTGCGGGTGTTGTCGTCTCTCATGAGCGGGGACGCAGGTTTCCGTCGGAAGGAGAAGGGGCGGGGCCGTCTGATATCTGGGGGCCCGCGCGTTCGGCGGCGAGCCTTAACAGCGCGCTTTTCACATCGTCAAGCAAACGGGCCCAGGGGCGCTTTAGCACGCCTCCGCGGGCGATGATCACATAGTCGACGCCGGGGCTGGCGAATTCCGGCAGGACGGCCCGGGCCGCCTCGCGCATCCGGCGCTTGGCCCGGTTGCGTTCGACCGCGCCGCCGATGCGCTTGGTGGCGGTGAAGCCCACGCGGACAAGGGGCGTGTCGTCGCCGCGCGGACGCGCCTGAACGACGACGGCCCCCTTCGCGGACGAGGGGGCCTGGGCGCAGGCGAGGAACTCGCTGCGCTTGGTCAGTTTCTGGGTCATTGGGCGGCGTCCGTCATGCGGACAGCCTGGGGCAAAAGCCTGAGCTTAGGCGCTCAGACGCTTGCGGCCCTTGGCGCGGCGGCGCGCCAGGATCTTCTGACCATTCTTCGTGGACATGCGAAGGCGGAAGCCGTGACGGCGCGCACGCACGAGGCGGGACGGTTGGAAAGTGCGCTTCACGAGGAAAGCTCCGGGGTCGAAAATCGAGCGGCGGTTGATAGTGGAGGGGTGGGGGGCTGTCAACCGCGCGCCGCGGGTTAGTCCGCCAAAGTCATCACGATCGGCCCGTTCCGGGTGGCCACCAGGGTGTGTTCGTACTGCACGGTGGGCTCGCCGCCCGGCGGGCGCAGGGTCCAGCCGTCGCCGGTCTCCTCGACCCAGTCGGCGCCCAGGGACAGGAACGGCTCCAGGGTGAAGACCAGGCCCTCGGTGATCCGGCGGCGCTCGCGCGGTTCGTGCCAGGTGGGGATCTCGGTGGGATCCTCATGCAGCGAGGCTCCGACCCCGTGGCTGGCGAGGTTCTGGACCAGGCTGTAGCCGTTCCGTCGCGCGAAGGCTTCGATCTGCCGGCCGGGTTCGCCCAGCGAGGCGCCCGGCTTCACGGCGCGGATGCCGGTCCACAGCGCACGGCGGCCGTCGCGGCACAGGCGCTCGACGCGCTTGCTGACCGGCGGCACCGCGAAACTGGCCCCGGTGTCGCCGAAGAACCCGTCCAGCTCGGCCGAGACGTCGATGTTGATCAGGTCGCCGGCCTTTACCTGGCGATCGCCAGGAATGCCGTGGGCCACGTCGGGGCCGACCGAGATGCAGGTGGCGCCCGGAAAGTCGTAGGTCAGCTCCGGGGCCGAGCGCGCGCCCTCGGTCTCCAGGACCCGGCGGCCGATCTGGTCCAGCTCGCGGGTGGTGATCCCGGGCTCCAGCGCCTCGCCCATGATCTTCAGCGTCCGCGCGACCAAGCGGCCCGCGGCCTTGAGTTTCTCGAGCTCTTCTTCGCTTCCGATGGTCATGGTTGGTCCTACAGATCCGGCCGGATGATTGTCTTGCCCACCACCTTGCGCTGGGCGAGCGTTTCGAACGCCTCGCGCCAGCCGTCCAGGGGGTACTCCGCATCGACCCGGGGTTTCACCAGGCCGTCCTCGGCCAGTTTCCAGATCGCCTCGTTATTCTCAGCGCCTTTCTGCGGGAACTGGCGGCCGTACTCGCCGGCGCGCACGCCGTGGACTGAGAAACCCTTGATGAGCGCGATGTTCACCGGCAGCACCGGCAGGCGGCCCGAGGTGAAGCCAATGGAGAGGATGCGGCCGCCGAAGGCGATGCAGCGGATCGACTCGTCGAAGATGTCGCCGCCCACGGGGTCGTAGATGACGTCCGCGCCCTTGCCGCCAGTGATCTCCTTCACCCGCTCGCGGAAGCCCCGGGTGACGTTCACCGTCGCATCGACATCGTATTCCTTGGCGATCACCGCCAGCTTTTCGTCGGAAGCCGAGGCGGCGATCACCTTGCAGCCCATGACCTTGGCGTAGTCCACGGCGGCCAGGCCCACGCCGCCGGCCGCGCCGTGCACGAGAACCCACTCGCCCGGTTGGGCGTCCGCCGCGCGCTTCAGGGCGACGTAGGCGGTGAGATAGGCCACGGGATAGCCCGCCGCCTCGCCGAAGCTCAGGCGCTCGGGCTTGGGGCGCAGGGTCGAGGCCGGCAGGATGGCGTATTCCGCGAAGCCGCCCCGGCCGCCCGAGACCACCGCGTCGCCCACGGCGAAGCCGGTGACGCCCTCGCCCAGCTTGTCGACCTCGCCGGCCAATTCCAGACCGCCCACGAACGGCACGGTCGGCTTGTGCTGGTGTTCGCCCCGGGTCTGCATCAGGTCGGGGAAGTTGACCGCCGCGGCGCGGACCTTGATCCGCACCTCGCCCGGGCCGGGCTCCGGCGTCGGGATCTCCTTCACCACGCAGCCGGCGTAGTCCGGCAGCAGGTCCTCGACCACCAAAGCTCTCATCAGGCCGCGCGCTCCTCGTAGAGCCCCCGCACCAGGCCGGCGATCTCCCGGCAGGCGACGTCGGCCTGAGGAATCGCGCCGGTGAAGGCCGCGAAGGCGTGGGAGAGGCTGTCGTAGCAACGGTACCGCACCGTAACGCCAGCCGCGTTCAACGCCCGCGCATAAGCCTCGCCCTGGTCCACCAGGGGGTCGAAGCCGGCTGTGGCGATGACGGCGGGCGCCAGGCCGGTCAGGTCCGTCTCCCGCAGCGGCGACAGCCGCACGCCGGCGGGGTTTTCGCCGGGGCTCAGGTAGTGGCCCATGAACCAGGCCATCATGCCGCTGGTGAGCGGGAAGGCGTCGGCGTAGGTGGTCATCGACGGCGCTTCCGAGGCCGCGTCCGTGCAGGGATAGACCAGCAGCTGCAGCGCCGGCTGGGGCTCGCCTGCCCGCTTCAGCTCCTGGCAGACGATGGCCGCGAAATTGCCGCCCATGGAATCGCCGCCGATGGCGACGCCGGTCGCGCCGTAACCGGCGGCCTGGTCGCGCGCCCAGCGGTAGGCCGCCAGCACGTCGTCCAGCCCGGCCGGGAAGCGGTGCTCGGGCGCCAGGCGATAATCCACCGACAGCACCGGTGCACAGGTGATCCGCGCCAGCAGGGTGCAGACGCAGTGGCTGGTCTCCAGACCGCCGATCACGCCGCCGCCCATGTGCGCCCAGACCATCAGCGGCGCGGCGGGGTCCTGGGCTTCGGGGCGGTAGAGGCGCGCGGGTACGTCGCCCTCGCCACCGGGGACGCTGATCGGCTCCCAGCGCACGCCGGGCTCTGGGTCGCCCGTGAGCGCGACGATCCCGGTCGCCTCGGCGCGACGAGCGTCTTCGGGCGTCTGGCTCTCGACAGCCGGCCCCTTGCGGGCCTGGGCGGCGAGGAACTGGAGGCGCGGGTCGAGGGTGCGGCCGCCCTTGTAGACGACCCCGCCGCCGGCCATCAGCCGCAGGATCGGCGAGGGCAGGGAGAGGATCGTCCGCGCGATGAGGCGCTGCGCGGCCGCAGACGCCATCAGTGCGCGGCCCCGGGCAGGCCCTTCAAGCCGCTCAGGATCATCTCGGAGGCGAAGTCGGCGGCTCGGGCCGTGTCGATCGGCCGGCGCATCAGCATCTTGTCGCCGACCTCGCGGGCGATGCCGATGCAGGCGGCGGCCATGTATTCGGTGTCGGAGACGGGGCCCCGGCCCTCGTTGATGGCGCTCTCGATGGCGTCCTTCACCTCGGCGAACACGGCGGCCATTTCGGGCGTCTCGCCGTGGACGTGGGGCTGCATCTCGCCGGCGGGTCGGCGCGCGGCCCAGGAGATGTGCTCGTCGGCCATGAACTCGAAATAGGCGCGGATGGCGTCGCGGACGAAGCTGTCCAGCGGCCCGCCGGCGCCGCGCAGGCCCTTGAGGATCGGCGCGAAGCGGCGCGCGCCGTCGTCGGCAAGGGCGGCGAACACCTCTTCCTTGGAGCGGTAGTAGTTATAGAAGGTGCCGGCCGCGAGGCCGGTGCGGCGGATGATGTCGCGGACGGTGGCGCCCTCGTAGCCCAGCTCGCCGAACACTTCGCGGGCCGCGTCCAGGATCGCCAGGCGGTTCTGGACCTTGGTCTGCTCCCGCTTGCCCACGGGAAGATAAGCGACCTCAGACATCAAAAACCCCAACAGCCCCAAACGTGACGGGTGTCATATTAAAGGGGGTCGAGCTTTACGCAAACGGAAAGGGCCGGCGCGGGGATGGTCCCCCGCGCCGGCCCTTCGATCAGGAAGCGGATGGTCCCGCCCTGAACCCACGGGGATTATGGGCAGGACCCGCTAATGAATTCTCACTTTTCCCATTCTGATGGGAAATTTAGGGTTCATTCACAGCCCGACGATATCTGTTCAACCATCGTTTCTCAACAGGAGGTGGGGATGCAGAAAGCTGTCTCTCTTTTCGGTGGTATTGTGCTGAGCTTTGCTCTGGTCGGCGTGTCGAGTGCTGCGTCGTTCCAGGAAAGCATGACCAAGTGCCTGAGTAAAAACGCCAACACGCGCGACGCCGCGACGGTGATGCTTCAGTGCACAGCCAACGGCGGCAAGCTGGAAGGCTGCAACGTCCTGTCCGACAGCGCGCCCGGCAAGGGCTTCGACAAGGCCGCCCTGTGCGTGGCCCAGGCGATGCCGATGGGCGACAAGTCGGGCGACGTGAAGATCCCCATGCGGTTCCCCGGCGGCGCGTAAGCCACCCGTCCACCCGGACAGGAACACCCAAAGACGCCCCGCCACCGGGGCGTCTTTTTCTTGCGCGGATCAGACCGTGCGTTGCGCGCGGTCCTTCTCGTTCGTTGCCTTGATGGCGTTGCGGGCCTGCTCCCATTCCGCGTCGCCCCATTCCGAGAGCCGGGCGAAGCCGCCGCCGCCCTTCAGGTGCGAGCCTCCGTCGATGGCGATGGTCTGGCCGTTCACATAGGCCGAGCCTGGGTCCAGCAGATAGACGGCCAGGTTGGCCAGTTCGCGCATCTCGCCGTTGCGGTTCAGCGGGATGGTCGGCTCCGCCACCCCCTGCATGCCGCCGCCGCCGGGGTTCAGGCGCGCGCTCATGCCCTCGGTGGGGAAGGGGCCGGGCGCGATGGCGTTGAAGCGGACGCCGCGATTGCCCCACTCCACCGCCAGCGACTGGGTCATCACGTTCAGGCCCGCCTTCGACATGGCCGACGGCACCGTGAAGGGCCCGCCATGCCAGACCCAGGTGGTCAGGATCGACACGACCGAGGCGTGCTTGCCCTCGGCCAGCCAGCGCTTGCCGGCGTCGAGGGTCACGAAGAACGAGCCCCGGAACACGATGTTGGCGATGGCGTCAAAGCCCTTGGGCGACAGGTCCTCGGTGCGGCTGATGAAGTTGCCCGCTGCGTTGTTGACCAGGCCGGTGAGGGCGCCGCCTGCCCAGATCGTATCCATGGCGTCGTGGATCGCCTCGGGCACGCGGATGTCGCAGGCCTGGCCGACGCACGTGCCGCCCGAGAGTGCGCCGTGCGCGTCGTTGATCTCCTTGGCGGCCGCCTCGATCACGCTTCCGCGCCGGCCCCAGATGTAGACCTCCGCGCCCAGCATGACGCACGCCTCGGCCATCACCTTGCCCAGGCCGGTGCCGCCGCCGGTGATCAGGATGCGCTGACCCTTCATCAGGCCGGGTCGGTACATCAGGTCGTCGGGCGTGATCTCGGTCATCGGAGCCTCCCTGGGTTCTGTTTGAGGGAAGTCGGCCGTCCTGACGCCGGGTCGGTCAATCGGGAATCTTGAAATCCGGATCGACCCGCTTGATGAATTCCATGGCCGCCGCCGGGGCGCGGACCTTTCCCTCGTGGATCACGAAGGCATAGACGTCGCGCGGCGCATCGGGCGGGCCGGTGCGATCGACCGGGGTGAAGGCGCCGGGAATGTCGCCGGCGGCGTAGGCCTTGAACCGCTGGGCCCACAGGTCGAGGTCCTTGGGCGCATAGCCGGTCTCGATCTGGTCGTCGGCCGAGATCAGCCGCAGATAGACCAGGTCTCCGGTCACATCCGGAATCAGCGGGTACTTGTCGCTCTCTGACGCGCAGATGGTCAGGCCCCGGTCGCGGCACAGGCCGATGAACTTCGGGTCGGCGAAGGTGCCGTTGCGAACCTCGATCACGTGGTTGAGCTTGGCGCCGTTCAGCTTGGCCGGCAGCAGGTCGAAGAAGCTGGCGAAGTCGTCGTAGTCGAACTTCTTGGTGGCCATGAACTGCCACAGGATCGGCCCCAGCCGGTCGCCCAGCTCGTCCATCCCCTGGCCCATGAACATCTCGATGGAGGGCGCGGCGTCGGTCAGCTTCTTGCGGTTCACGCAGAACCGCGACGCCTTTACCGCGAACTTGAAACCGTCCGGCGTGGACTCCCGCCACTTGGCCCAGGTGTCGGGCTTGAAGCTAGAATAGTAGGTGCCGTTGATCTCGATCGCGGTCAGGTGGCGGCTGGCGTACTCCAGCTCCTTCTTTTGGCTGAGGCCGGGCGGATAGAACACGCCGCGCCAGGGCTCGAACGTCCAGCCGCCGATGCCGCAGCGGATCTTGCCGGATTGAGTCATCGGGGCCTCCTCGTCAGGACGCTAGTGGTAGCCGGTGAAATCGGTGTTCTCAAGACGTTCCGCGCGGGGTCCGGCCGCCGAATGGCGCGAGGTGTTGCGTGACCGTGGGTGAGATGGCGCGGTATGCCGAAAGCTTAGAAGGCTCAGGACAACGCCCGTGATCGACCTGCACTTCACCACCGGCCCCAACGCCCGCAAGGTCGCGATCATGCTGGAGGAGGTCGGGCTGCCCTACCGGGTGATCAACTACGACATCGGCAAGGGCGATCTGCTGACCGAGGACTTCCGGGCGCTGAACCCGAACGGCCGGGTGCCGGTGCTGGTCGACGACGATCCGATCGGTGGGGGCGATACGCCCGTCACGGTGTGGGAGTCGGCGGCCTGCCTGCAGTATCTCGCCGACAAGACCGGCCGCTACCTGTCGACCGATACGCACAAGCGCTACGCGACGCTGCAGTGGCTGGCGTGGCAGATCGCCAGCCTGGGGCCGTACCACGGCCAGGCGCACCACTTCACCCGCTACGCCCCGGAGCCGATCGACCCCTACGCCGCGCAACGCTTCCGGCTGGAGGCCGAGCGGCTGATGTACGTCCTGGACCGGCAACTGCGCGATCGCGAGTTCATCATCGGCGAGGACTACACGATCGCCGACATGGCCTGCTGGCCCTGGATCAACCTGACCTGGAACGCCCAGTTCGATCGGCCGCGCGAGTCGTTCATCAACCTGGAGCGCTGGTTCCAGCAGATTAAGGCGCGGCCCGCCGTCGGCCGCGTCTACACCGAGAAGCTGGACGAGTGGATGTACCGCGCCGACCACGTTCGCATCCCGCCCGAACGCTGGACGAACGGCTTCGGCGACAACTTCCACGCCTTCCACCGCAAGGACTGACGGCGCTTACTTCCGCTCAGCCTTGGTCTTGTCGCGCTCGGCCTTGAACTCGGCGCCGACTTTCCACTCCGGCCAGATGCGGCTGTTGGCCAGGCGCTGGCCCAGCTCGAACAGCAGCGTCCCGTCGGCTTCGAAGCCCTTGGGGTCCCAGGTCGGATCGAACTCGTCGGCGGGCTGGTGGTACTGGTTAGCGGTGTAGGCCGCGCGCCGCGCCTGGCCCGCCGCCTTGCCGCCCTCGACCAGGTCCTGGCCGCCGCCGAAGCTGATGGCCGGCACGCCGACCTTGGCGAAGGGGAAGTGGTCCGAGCGGAAGAAGCTGCCCGCCTCGGGCCGGGGGTCGGGGCTGTAGGTGCGGTCGTGCGCCTTGCCGACGGTGATCAGCTCGTCCTGCAGGGTCAGCGGCGCGTTGCCGGAGGTGGTGAAGTCGCGCGCCAGGCCGCCCGGGCCCACGCCGTCCATGTTGATCACGCCCACGGTGGTGGCCAGCGGATAGAGCGGCGAAGAGGCGTAGTATTCCGATCCCAGCAGGCCCTTCTCCTCGGCGGTCACCGACATGAAGACCACCGTGCGGTCCGGCTTCGGACCCTTGGCGAAGGCGCGGCCCAGCTCGACCAGCATCGCCGTGCCGGAGGCGTTGTCGAGGGCGCCGTTGTAGATCTTGTCACCCTTGGCGTCGGGCAGGCCCACGCCCAGGTGGTCCCAGTGGGCGGTGTAGAAGACGCGTTCGTCGGGGTGCTTCGAGCCGATGATCGCGCCGACCACGTTCTTGGACACCACCTTCTGAGCATCGACCGCGTAGTCGGTGGAGAAGCTCACACCCTTCAACTCGACCGGCTTGAACGCCCGCGTCTGGGCCGCCTTCTTCAGCGCGTCGAAGTCGAGGCCGGCGGCCTTCAGCATCGCGATGGCGCTGTCCTTCTGGACCCAGGCCTCCAGCGGCGCGTGGTCGGTCCTCGGATCCTTGCGGATGACGTCGAAGATCTCGTTGGTGTTGGAGTTCTTGACCGTGGCCCAGCCGTACGAGGCGGGCGCCGTCTCGTGGATCACCAGGAAGCCGATGGCGCCCTGGCGCGCGGCCTCCTCGAACTTGTAGGTCCAGCGGCCGTAGTAGGTCATGGCCTTGCCGCCGAAGTCGCCTTCACCCGTTTCGAAGTCGGGGTCGTTGACCAGCACCAGGGCCACCTTGCCCTTCAGGTCGACGCCCTTGAAGTCGTCCCAGTTCCGCTCGGGCGCCTTCACGCCGTAGCCGACGAACACCACCGGCGCGTCCTTCACCGTCAGATGGTCGCCGATCATGGTGGCGCGGATGGCGATGTCCTCGCCCTGCTTCCAGGTCTTGGTCTCACCGCCCAGCTTCACGCTGACGTTGACAGGCCCCTTGGTCGCCGAGCGGACCAGCGGCACATCCTGGGTCCAGGCGCGGCTGCCATCGGTCTGCTTGTCGCCCGCCGGCTGCAGACCCGCGGCCGTCATCTGCTGGATCAGGTAGGCGACGGTCTTGCGCTCGCCCTCCGTCGCCGGGCCGCGGCCCTCGTATTCGTCGGAGGACAGCACCTTGATGTCGGCCATCACCCGGGGGACGTCGATCACCGGCGTGGCGGCGACGGCCGCGCCGGTGAGGAGGGCCGAAAGGGCCGCGCTCAGGAAAAGCTTTTGCATCAAGACACTCGATCGGGGGGCGAAAGTTGCGCGACCCTAGAGTGCTCGGGGACGGTCGGCTAGGCCCCGCTCGCCCGCGCCTTGATCAACGCCCCGATACCGTCCAGCACCACGCCCAGGCCGAACTTGAACCGCCACACGGGGTCGGCCACCACCGCCTTGTCGGCCGTGCGCCAGGCCTCGCCCAGGCGCAGGACGTGCTGGAATTTCGTCGGGTCCAGGCGGGCGGTGAGGGCGGGCTCGGCCATGGCGAACCACTGGGCGTCCGTCAGGCCGCTGACCCGTTCGGCCTCGCGCGCCTCCCGCGCCTCCAGCAAGGCGCCGACCAGGAAGCTGTGCAGGACGTCGATCACCATGTCCTTGGTCAGGTCGTCCAGGCCGGTGGCGTCCAGGATGCGCAGCGCCGTCTCGTGGCGCGCCAGCAGGTTGGGCCCCAGCGGTGGCCGGTGCAGCGCGAGGTCCAGCATCCAGGGATGCCGTTCCGAGAGCTTCCAGCGTTCGCAGGCGACGTGGGTCAGCGCCTCGCGCCAGCCCTGACCGGGCGGCTGAGCATCGCCCGTTTCACCCAGCACCATGTCGAACATCAGTCCGACCAGTTCCGCCTTGGACGGCACATAGGTATAGATCGACATCGGCGAGACGCCGAGTTCCTGGGCGATGCGGCGCACGGAGATCGCCTGCAGACCCTCGGCGTCGGCGATGGCCACGGCGGCGTCCACGACCTGGTCGGCCGAGTAGCGCGGCTTGGGTCCCCGGCGCCCGCGCTCGGGCGAGCCCCACAGCAGGTCGATGCTGCGTCGTGGGTCTCCCCCGCTGGCGAATTCGCGCGTCATGATCCCGGCCACATTACAGATAAAACACTTTACATCATACAGAGTTTGCGCGAGAGCCCGTGACGCACGGTGGCCGCAAGAGCCGCCGGCGGAGGCGATGTCGGGAATATGGGCGCCGCGCACCGATTGCGTCGGGCGTGCAAGACCTGTTCAACAAACTTGGTTCAAAAGCCTGTCGCCGATGTTCCGCCACCCTGGTCTTTTCGCTGTCCTTGGCGCCCTGGCGCTTACGGCCTGCGCCACCCCGCGCAAGGCGGACGTGAGCCTGCCTGCCGGTTACGAAGCGCCCGCCGCGCCCGCCGGCGCGATCGCGCTCGACACCTGGTGGACCGCCTATGACGATCCCGAACTGACGTCGCTGGTCGAACAGGCGCTGCTCCGAAATCCCGATGTCCGCACCGCCCGCTCGCGCCTCGACGAGGTCAAGGCTCAGCGGACCAGCGCGATCCTGCAATACCTTCCGCAGGGCGATGCAAACGCCTCGGGCCGTCGCACGGACACCGAGCAGATCGGCGGCTCGGCCGCCAGTATTCCGGGCTTCAACACCAGCGGCGTGGCCAAGCAGTACTCGGCCACCTTCAACGTCAGCTGGGAACTGGACCCCTGGGGCCGCGCCCTGTTCGCCTACCGCTCGGCCAACGCCGAGGTGGACCGGGTCCGCTACGCGTTCGAGACCACCCGCGCCCAGATCGCCGCCGACACCGCCGACGCCTGGTTCCAGGCACGTGGCCTGGCGATCCAGATCGCCGACGCGCGCGAGACCATCCGCATCCAGCAGGACCTTTATCGCATCGCCTCGGCGCGCGGCGAACGTGGCCTGGCGGCGACCTCCGAAGCCGACCGCGTCGCCGGCGATCTCGCCCAGGCCCAGGCCCAGGCCGCCGGGCTCGAAGCCCAGCTCCAGGTCCAGAAGCGCGCCATCCTGATCCTCGCGGGTCGGGTGGTGGAGCCGACCGCCAACATCAACGCCCCGCCCGAAGTAGGCCAGGCCCCCGCCGTGCCCGCCGCCCTGCCCAGCGACCTGCTGGAACGCCGGCCCGACGTGCGCGGCGCCCAGGCCGCCGTCCGATCCGCCGCCGGCCAGCAGCGGCTGGCGCAGCTGGCCTTCTTCCCGACCTTCACCTTCAGCCCCGGCCTCGGCTGGTCGCGCATCGAGCAGCCGGGCTTCTCGACCGAGACCCAGAACTGGTCGATCGGGGGCTCGATCATGCAGCCGGTGCTGTCGATCCCGCGCCTGCTGTCCGAAATGAAGGTGCAGAACGCCCGCACCGAACAGGCGGTCACCGCCTATGAGAAGACGGTTCAGACCGCCTTCCAGGAGGCCGAGGGCGCGCTGGTGAACCTCGACGCCGACCGCAAGCGCGTGGCGCTGCTCACCGACGGCGAGGCCCGGGCGCGCCGCGCCTTCAACGCCTCGCGCATCGGCTACGAGCGGGGCCTCACCGACCTCAATTCCACCCTCTCGGCCGAACAGTCCTGGCGTGCGATCCGCACACAGCTGACCTCGGCTCAGGTCCAGGCGCTCCGCCGCTCCGTCCAGGCCTACAAGGCCGTGGGCGGCGGCTGGCCCGTCCAGGCCTACGCCGCCAAATGAGACGACGCATGCAGCTCGCCAAAGCCCTCCTGCCCCTGGTCGCCGTGCTGGCCCTGTCCGCCTGCAAGAAGCCGCCCGAGAAGGTCTCCGAAAAGGACCAGGCGCGCGCCGTGCGCGTGGTCCGGGTGGAGCCCCGCGCCATCGTCGGCGCGCTGTCGGCCTCCGGCAACCTGATGCCCCGCGAGGAGGCCGCGGTCCTGCCCGAGGTCACCGGCTATCGCGTGTCGCGCGTGCTGGTGGACGTGGGCGACTACGTCCGCGCCGGCCAGACGCTGGTGCAGCTGGACCCGACCCTGCTGGAAGCCCAGATCGCCGCGTCCCAAGCTCAGGCGGCCCAGGCAAACGACCAGGCCCAGCGCGTGGCCGACCTCGACGGTCAGGGCGTGCTAAGCCAGGAACAGATCGCGCAGCGCCGGTTCCAGGCCCAGGCGGCCAACGCCAACCTCAAGACGCTGACCACCCAGCGACGCAAGCTGGCGGTCACCGCCCCGGTCTCCGGCCTGATCCTCGAAAAGACCGTGCGTCCCGGCGACCTGTCGGCCGGCGGCGCCACGCCCTGGTTCCGCATGGCCCGCGACGGCCAGGTCGAGATGGCGGCGGAACTGGGCGAGAGCGACCTCGCGCGCATCCGCGTCGGCCAGACCGCCACGGTCACCCTGCCGGGCGGCAGCGTGGCCCAGGGCCGGGTCCGCCTGATCAGCCCGCAGATCAACGCGCAGACCAAGCTGGGAGACGTGCGCATCCTGCTGCCGGTCCGCGCCGACATCCGCACCGGGGGCTTTGCCCGCGCAATCTTCGCCGACGCCGCCGGAACGGCCCTGGCCGTGCCCGAGAGCGCGATCCGCTACGACGCCGACGGCGCCAGCGTGATGACCGTGGCCGACAACAACCGGGTGAAGCGCGTGTCGGTCCAGACCGGCCCGCGCGGCGGCGGCTATGTGCAACTGATCCGCGGCCCCGCCGCCGGCACGCGCATCGTCCAGAACGCCGCGGCCTTCCTGCTCGACAACGATCTGGTCCGTCCCACCGAAGGCGCCGCGCCGGCCCCGGCCGCGGCTCCGGCGAAAAAGTAGCCGCGTCATGAGCCACCAGCCCCACGACCCCCGCGGCGGCGGGCTCCAGATCTCGGCCTGGGCGATCCGCAACCCGGTGCCCGTGACGGTGCTGTTCGTCGGCCTCGTGCTGGCGGGCGTGATCGCCTACTTCGGCCTGGCGGTGAAGAACTTCCCGGACGTGACCTTCCCGGCGGTGTCGATCACCATCACCCAGAGCGGCGCCGCGCCGGGCGAGATCGAGACCCAGATCACCCGTCAGGTCGAGGACGCTGTGTCCTCCATCCCCAACGTCCGCAACATCCAGTCGACCGTCACCCAGGGCGTCTCGTCCACCATGGTCGAGCTGGAGATCGGCGAGGACCTCCAGAAGAAGACCGACGAGGTCCAGACCCGGATCGACCAGATCCGGCCGAACCTGCCGCGCGAGATCGACGAGCCGCTGGTTCAGCGTGTCGATTTCGACAGCCTGCCGATCACCACCTTCGCGGTCGAGGCGCCGGCGATGTCCGACGTCGAGCTCTCGTGGTTCATCGACGACCAGATGTCGCGCGCGCTGCAGTCGGTGAAGGGCGTCGCCCAGATCCGCCGCGTGGGCGGGGTGACCCGCGAGATCAACGTCATCGTCGATCCCGACAAGCTGGCCGCCCGCGGCCTGAGCGCCGCCCAGGTCAACAACGCGCTTCGCGCGGCCGACCTGGATGTTCCCGGTGGCCGGGTCGAGGTCGGCGGCCGCGAACAGACCGTGCGCGTGCTTGGCGCCGCCAACACCCTGGCCCAGCTCCGCGACATGACCATTCCCACCGGGGCCGGCGGCTATGTGAAGCTGACCGACGTGGCCGAGGTGGGCGATGGCTCCGGCGAGGTCCGTGGCTTCGCGCGCCTGAACAACCGCCCGGTCGTGGGCTTCCAGGTGATGAAGGTGCGGGCCGCGTCCGACATCGCTGTCGAGGACGCGGTGCTGGCCAAGCTTGCCACCGTCGAGAAGAGCCAGCCTGGGGTGAAGTTCACCCGGATCTTCACGCAGGTGCAGGAGACCCGCGACAGCTTCCGCGCCACCCAGCACGTGCTGCTGGAGGGGATGATCCTGGCGGCGCTGGTGGTGTGGCTGTTCCTGCGCGACTGGCGCGCGACGATGGTCACCGCCTTCGCCATGCCCGTGTCGCTGATCCCGACCTTCTTCGTGATCCACCTGCTGGGCTTCTCGCTGAACGTCGTGACCCTTCTGGGCCTGACCCTGGTGATCGGGATCCTGGTCGACGACGCCATCGTCGAGATCGAGAACATCGAGAAGCGGGTAAAGGCCGGGATGCGGCCGTACGAGGCCGCGATGCAGGGCGCCGACGCCATCGGCCTGGCCGTCGTGGCGACGACCGCGGCCATCGTCGTGGTGTTCGCGCCGGTCAGCTTCATGACCGGCATGGTCGGCCAGTTCTTCCGCGAGTTCGGCATGACCGTCTGTGTGGCGGTGCTGTTCTCGCTGCTGGTCGCGCGCCTGCTGACGCCGCTGATGGCGGCCTATCTGCTGAAGCCCGTGACGAAGACCGAGGTGCGCAAGCCGCTGCCGGGCTATTACACCCGCGCGCTCAACTGGGCGCTGGATCACCGGATCGTGGCGTCGATCGTGGGCGGCGTGCTGTTCGTCGCCTCGCTCGCCATCGTGCCGATGCTGCCCTCCGGCTTCCAGCCGCCCGGCGACCCCGACTACCTGTTCATCAGCGTCCAGGGTCCGCCCGGGGCGACCGCCTCGGACATGGAGGACACGGTCCGGCGCGTGACGGCGGCGGTCAAGACCAACGCCTCGGTCACCGACGTTTTCGCGGAAGTGGGCTCGTCCGGCCCGGCCAACCCGTTCGCGGGGGGCGGCGGGGGCAGCGACCTGCGCTCGGCCAGCCTGAACCTCCTGCTCGATCCCAAGCGCCACGCCAGCGGCGATGAGATCCGCGCGGCGCTGCGGCCCAAGCTGCGCGAGATCCCCGACGCGCGGGTCAGCTTCCTCGATTTCCAGGGCGGCGCCGGCTACCAGCAGATTCTGACCGCGGAGGATCCGGCCAAGCTGCTGGCGGCCTCGACCGAGCTTGAGCGCCAGATGCGCACCCTGGACGTCCTGGCCGATCCCCGTCCTTCAGTGCCGCCGACCGGACCCGAGATCGTGATCCGGCCCCGCTACGCCGAGGCCGCGCGCCTGGGCGTCTCGGCCGACGTGATCGCCCAGGCCGCCCGTGTGGCCACCGTCGGCGACATCGACGCCAACGTCGCCAAGCTGACCGCCGGCGAGCGCCGGATCCCGATCCGCATCCGCCTGCCCGCCGACGCCCGCGCCGATCTGGAGCGGATCAAGTCCCTGCGCCTGCCCACCACGGGCGGCGGCACGACGACGCTGGAGACGGTCGCCGACGTGCAGTTCCAGGCTGGTCCCGCGCGGATCGAGCGCCTGAACCGCAAGCGCCAGCAGACGGTCCAGGCCGAGCTGAACGGCATCCAGATGGGCCAGGCCGCCCAGGCGGTGAAGGCGCTGCCGATCATGCAGAAGCTGCCGGCCGGGGTCACCCCGGCGGAGACCGGCCAGCAGGAGGCGATGACCGAGATGTTCGCCTCGTTCGGCATCGCTCTGTTCGCCGGCATCTCGCTGATCTTCGGCGTGCTGGTGCTGCTGTTCCGGTCGTTCTTCAAGCCGATCGTCATCCTGGCGGCGCTGCCGCTGGCCATCGGCGGCGCGTTCCTGGGCCTGCTCACCTTCAACCTCTCGCTGTCGATCCCCTCGCTGATCGGCCTGCTAATGCTGATGGGCCTGGCGGCGAAGAACTCGATCCTGCTGGTCGAGTACGCCATCGAGTGCGAGCGCGACGGCATGACCCAGCGCGAGGCCCTGCTCGAGGCTTGCCGCGAACGGGCGCGTCCCATCGTCATGACCAGCCTGGCCATGGCCGCCGGCATGCTGCCCACCGCCTTCGCCCTGGAGAAGGGGTCGGAGTTCCGCCAGCCGATGGCGGTGGCCGTGATCGGCGGCCTGATCACCTCGACCATCCTGTCGCTGGTGCTGGTGCCGGTGGTCTACGAGTTCGTGGACGACTTCGAGAACTGGCTGAAGCCCCGGCTGGCCCGGCTGGTCACCCCGCGCCATGCGCCGCGCGATGCCGTTCCTGAGGATCGTCTCTAGGCCGCCGTACGAATCCCCGCCTATCCTCACGCGAACAGCGTGGGGACTTCGGGATGAACCGGCTTTCTGGACGTCAGGCGCTGGCCGCCGGCTTCGGCCTGATCGTGCGCGAACCTGGGGCGTTCCTGGTCTGGTGCGTCGTCTGTTTCGTCCTGGGCATCGTGCCCTCGATGCTGAGCATCGGCCCGACGCTGGCCATGATGGGGGCGCTGGCCGACGGCGGCGCCAACAGCCCCGACGTGCTGGCCGCCCAGGCCCAGGTGATGCGCTACCAGCCGCTCTCCTATCTGGGCTCGCTGGCGGTGATGGTGCTGGTGCCGCCCGCCATCTTCCGCGCCGTGCTGTTCCCCGAGGATCGCGGGGTCATGTATCTCAAGCTCGGCGCGCGCGAGTTCTGGATGACCCTGATCGTCATCGTGCTGTTCGTCGGCTATTTCCTCGGCATCCTGGTCGGGATGATCCCGTTCCTGATCCTGACGGCCATCATCGGCTTCGCCGCCGGCGCGGGCGGCGCGGGCAGCGCGGCGATCGGCGGCCTGGTCGGCGTGCTGCTGATGATGGTGCTGTTCGGCGCCCTGTTCTGGGTCGTCCTGCGCCTCTCCATGGCGCCGGTCATGGCCTTCGCGCAGAGCACCTTCCGGCTGACGGAGTCCTGGAGCCTGACCCGAGGCCACGCCTGGAAGCTGTTCCTGGTCTCCGTGGCGCTCTTCGCGCTGATGCTCGTGGCCGAGGTGCTGATCTTCGGGGTGTTCGCCGCGTGGGCCGGGGCGGTGGCGCCGCTCTCGTCGTTCGGCAGCGATCCGCAAGGGACGCTGACCAGGCTCGGCGCGCCGTTCCTGGCGGCGGGCGGGATCGCGTTCAGCCTGCTGGCCGGCGCGATCTATACGGTGGCCGGCGGGGCGTGGGCCGACATGTACCGGCAGATCAGCGAGAAACCCGCCGACGTCTTCGCCTAGACCCTTCGGCGCTTGGGCTGGTTCGATCCCGGCACGACGAATGGTCTATTTTCCAAGCAAAGGTCTTGAGCCATCGACGGTTCAAGCGAACCGCCGATGGCTCTAGCGGCGCGGTGTCTGCGCGGGCGTCGAGGCCCGCATGATGAAGGCGATGATCACCGCCACCGCCTCGTAGAGCTGTTCGGGGATGTGCTCGTCCAGCTCGATGGTCGACAGGGCCTCGGCCAGGCCGGGGTTCTCCTGGATCGGCACGCCGTGTTCGCGCGCGGTGTCGATGATCCGCTGGCCCAGCTCCCCCCGGCCCACCGCCACAACCTTGGGCGCGCTGGGCGAGTCATAGCGCAGGGCGACGGCCAGTTTGGGCTTGGGAGCCTTGGGCGCGCTCATGACGTCTGGTCCACCAGGCGGCCGGGCGGCGGCGCGGGCGGGTGCGGCGATCCGGGGCGGAAGACCACCTCGGCGGCCAGCGCGCCCGACAGTTCGTCGCCCCGGCTGCGCAGGCGCGCGAGACCTTCCGGCTGTTCGGCCCACATCGTCACGGCCGTCTGCTCGCCGTCCATCCGCACGCTCACGTGTACGGGTCCCAGCGGCGGGATATCCAGCGAGAAGCGGGCCTGCCACGTCGGCGCCTGGTCCTCGCCCGCGCGCTGCGGATCGTCGCGGTCGATGGCGAACTGGGCGATGGCCGGCCCCTGCGGCGTCGCCAGCGGCAGCTCGAACATCCAGTGCGCGCCGGGGCCGTCGGGCAGCGAGGCGAGCTGGTGAAGGGTGTGGCGTGCCAGCGCCTGCTCCACCTCGCTTCCGAGTTCATGGGCGAGGGCGACGGGATCGGCGTCGAGGCTGAGCGTCGCCTTGGCCGGGGCCTGGCCCACCAGCGCGCCGCCCGCCGTCGGCGGCGGGGTCGGGCGTTGCGGCCGGCTGGCGCCGCGCTGGCCCGTGGGGCCGAGGGCCTGCTGCAACACCAGCAGGGCGGCCTTGAGATCCATGGGCGGGGCGTCGCCCGCCGCCAGCTTGGCCTCCAGGAACAGGCCGGACTGGGCCACGGCCTGCTTCAGGATCTCAGGCGTCATCGGCGCGCTGGTCGGGGTCTGCAGCGCCAGCACCTGGCCGATCGCCACCTTGACGTTGGGCGGCAGCGACGTCGCGCCCAGCGCCTGTTCCAGGTTGGCCAGGATCGGTCCCAGGGCGGCCTGCCGCCCCGCCGCCTCGGCCCTGGCGGCGACCACGGCGGCGGCGGGTCCGATCGCCGGACCCGGCGGCTCCAGCGCCTGGGCCGCGTCGCTCAGGGCGACGGCCAGGGCGCCGAGGCCCGGGCGCGTCTCGACGGCCGGGACGCCGGGCGTCACGCGGGCGCGGATCGGGTCCATCATTCCCGTATACCCGCGTCGGGTGAAGTCGGCCTTAAGTCCTAGAGTTCGCCCCGCAGCACCTGGGCGAACTGGTCCGGATCGACGTTGCCGCCGGACAGCACCAGGCCGACGGTCTTCGCGCCCCGGGTCGCGACCTTGCCGGCCAGCAGGGCCGCCAAAGCCGCCGAACCGCCGGGCTCGACCACCAGCTTCAGCACCGAGAAGGCGTAGCGCATCGCCTCGGCCACCTCGGCGTCGGTCACCACCGCGATATCCGAGACGGTCGCCTGCAGGATCGGGAAGGTAAGCTCACCGGGGCAGGGGGACTCCAGCGCGTCGCAAAGCGTGCGGTGCGTGGGCGTCAGCGGCGTGCGCACGCCGGCCGCCAGCGACGTCCGGGTGTCGTCGTATCCCGCCGGCTCGACCCCGACCATCACGGTATCCGGCGACAGCGCCTTCACGGCGGTGGCGACCCCGGCCAGCAGGCCGCCGCCGCTGCACGGCACGACCACGCAGCCCAGTTCCGCGCCGCGGGCCCGCGCCTGACGCACCATTTCCAGCCCGGCCGTGCCCTGGCCCGCGATGATGTGCGGATCGTCGAAGGCCGGGACCACCAAGGCGCCGCGCTCGGCGGCGATGGCGGCGGCGATCTTCTCGCGGCTTTCGGTCAGGCGGTCGTAGAACTTGACCTCCGCGCCGTAGCCGGCGGTGGCGTCGGCCTTCACCTTCGGCGCATCGGCCGGCATCACGATCAGGGCCGGGATGCCCAGCAGCCTGGCCGCCAGCGCCACGCCCTGGGCGTGGTTGCCGGACGAGAAGGCGACGACGCCGCGCTTGCGCTCCGCCTCGGTGAGCTGGACCAGGCGGTTGTAGGCGCCGCGGAACTTGAAGGCCCCGACGCGCTGCAGCGTCTCGGGCTTGATCAGCACTCGCAGGCCCATGCGTTCGTTCAGCGCGGCGCTTTCCAGCAGCGGCGTCTCGACGGCGACGCCCTCGATGCGGGCGGCGGCGGCCTCGATATCGGCGAGGGAAACGGCCAGATCACTCATTTCGCGAACACCATGCTGTCGTCGGCGAAGGCCTTGAACTCCAGCGCGTTGCCGGAGGGATCCAGGAAGAACATCGTCGCCTGCTCGCCGGGCTGGCCCTTGAAGCGGATGTTGGGTTCGATGACGAACGCGGTCCCGGCGGCCTTCAGCTTCTCGGCCAGGGCCTCCCACTGCGGCAGGGTCAGGATGGCGCCGAAGTGGCGGACCGGCACATCATGGCCGTCCACCGGATTGGTCGCGGCCTCGGACAATTCCTGCGGCGCCAGATGGGTGACGATCTGGTGGCCATAGAAGTCGAAGTCGACCCATTCGGGGCTGGATCGCCCCTCAGGGCAGCCCAGCAGCTCGCCGTAGAAGGCGCGGGCTTCGGTCAGGTCGCGGACCGGAAACGCGAGGTGAAAACGCGGGATGTCCATGCGCCGGCTGGATAGCGCTTGAGGCCGGGGGCCGTCTCGTCTAAACCGCCGCCGCGTCCTCCGTCGGACGCCACAATTGATCTCCGCCTCCATGCCGAGCACCTGTCGAAGGGCTTGGGGGTTCTTCCGGGCAGGTCGGGAGATCGTATCCAGATGGCCAACGTCACCGTGATCGGCGCCCAGTGGGGCGACGAGGGCAAGGGCAAGCTTGTCGACTGGCTCAGCAATCGCGCCGACGTGGTGGTGCGCTTCCAGGGCGGCCACAACGCGGGCCACACGCTGGTGGTCGGCGACCAGGTCTACAAGCTCAGCCTGCTGCCCTCGGGCGTGGTCCAGGGTAAGTTGTCGATCATCGGCAACGGCGTCGTCGTCGATCCCTGGCACCTGCTGAAGGAAATCGAGACCCTGGGCGGGCAGGGCGTGACGATCACGCCCGAGCTGCTGGTCGTAGCCGACAACGCCTGTCTGATCCTGCCGATCCACCGCGACCTGGACCAGGCGCGCGAGGCCGCCGCCACCAACAAGATCGGCACCACCGGCCGTGGCATCGGGCCGGCCTATGAGGACAAGGTGGGCCGCCGCGCGATCCGCGTCGCCGACCTGGCCGACCGCGAGGCGCTGGAAGCCAAGATCGATCGCCTGCTGGCCCACCACGGCCCCCTGCGTCGCGGCCTGGGCCTGCCGGACGTGGACGCCGCCGCGCTTCTGGCTGACCTGGAGGCCATGGCCCCCAAGATCCTGCCCTTCGCCCAACCGGCCTGGCTGCTGCTGGACGGGATCGTGAAGTCGGGCAAGCGGGTGCTGTTCGAAGGCGCGCAAGGCGCCCTGCTGGATGTGGACCACGGCACCTATCCGTATGTGACCTCCTCCAACACCGTGGCCGGCCAGGCCGCCGCCGGGTCGGGCCTGGGTCCCAAGGGGCCGGGCTATGTGCTGGGGATCGTGAAGGCCTACACCACCCGCGTTGGCGGCGGCCCGTTCCCCACCGAGCTGAGCGACGAGGTGGGACAGCACCTGGGCACGGTGGGCCGCGAGTTCGGCACGGTCACCGGCCGCTCGCGCCGCTGCGGCTGGTTCGACGCCGCCCTGGTGCGACAGTCGGTGGCGCTGAACGGCATCAGCGGCATCGCGCTGACCAAGCTGGACGTGCTGGACGGCCTCCCCGTCCTGAAGATCTGCACCGGCTACCGGCTGAACGGCCAGGACATCGGCTACCTGCCCGCCGGCCTGAAGGCTCAGAGCCAGCTCGAACCCGTCTACGAAGAGATGGAAGGCTGGAGCGAGACCACCCAGGGCGCCCGCACCTGGAAGGACCTGCCCGCCAGCGCCGTGAAATACGTCCGCCGCATCGAGGAGCTGATCGGCGCGCCGGTGGCCCTGCTCTCCACCAGTCCCCAGCGCGACGACACCATCCTGATGCGCGACCCCTTCCACGACTAAAGGTTCGCCGAACTCAGATTTCAGGTCTGCATCAAGCGATCCTTTACGGATTGCCCGTTACACCGTTCGTCGAATTTTGGGGGGCTAAGCTCTTGTTCGACGGCGACAAACGCGTAATCGAGAAGATGCAGCCGAAGCTGAAGCGGATCCTGATCGCGGATCCCCAGCCGGCCAGCGCGCGCATGTTCAGCGAGTTGATGCGCGACATCGCGCACAGCCACGTCTGGATCGCCAGCAATACCGAGCGCGCCGAGAAGATCGCCGAGACCTGCGATCCGCAGATCATCGTGATCGAGCTGGGCGACGAGCGCGTGGACGGTCTGGGGTTCACCCGCAAGATCCGTCGCTCGACCTGGGCCTGTCGCAAGGCGCCGATCATCACCATCACCGGATCGGCCACCGCCGGCATGATCCTGGCGGCCCGCGACTCCGGCGTGCACGAGTTTCTCCGCAAGCCCTACAGCATGAAGGACCTGCTGAAGCGTCTCGAGGCGGTCACGCTGCGGGAGCGCGACTGGGTTGAAGGCGTGGGCTACATCGGCCCCGACCGCCGCCGGTTCAACTCGGGCGACTATGCCGGCGCGCTGAAGCGCAAGACCGACGGCTCGGAGACGCCCTTCCAGCAGAAGATCAACCAGGCGCTGAAGATCATCCGCGCCGCCGTGGCCGCCGCCGACACCGATCCGCAGCAGGCCATGCGCGCCATGCTGGCCCAGGCGACGACGCTGCAGTCCATCGCCACCGACTTCCGGATGACGCTGGCGGCCTCCGAGTTCTACCGCCACCTCACCAAGGCGGTCAGCTCCGGAGTGATCCTGACCCGCGAGGACGCCGAGCGCTGGGCGACGCCGCTGTTGGCCTTCCTGCCGAAGGACGTCGACGCCGACCGCAACGACGAAGCCGCGGCCGCCTAAGGTTTCTGGATCGCCAGCGGCGGCCCCGCCGCCGGATCGAACGCCCGCCAGTCCACGCCCAGGGCGGTCAGCGCCGTGGCCGCGATCTGGCTGGACGAGGCGCAGGTCCCAGGCTGGCGGCCGGGTGCGATATCGGGGCCGATGGCGCCGATCCACACCTGGTTCGACTCGGCGAACGGCTTGCCGTGGTGGCGCCACCCATCCTTGCCGTTGGTCCCGCGCCCGTGGTCGGTGGTGACGATCAGTGTGGTCTTGCCGGCATAGGCCGGGTCAGCCTGCAGCGCCGCCCACAGTTCGCCCAGGAACCGGTCCGCCCGCTGGGCCGCCCACAGCACCTGATCGTAGCGGCCATCATGGGCGAAGTCGTCGGTCTCGCCATAGGCGACGTACAGCACCTTCGGCTTCTGGCGCTTCAGCAGCTCCAGGGCATAGGCGTGGGTGAAGGTGTCCAGCCGCACCTCGGGCCAGATCCGCGCCGAGCCGGCTTGCAGCCGGGCGATCGTCGCCTCCGTGGGCGTGCGGGCCGGCGCATCCTCCCAGCCGGCGTTCACCGACAGGCCGCTCTTCGGAACGTCCAGGATGTCACGGTGCACCCGCCAGGACGCCACCGTCTCCACCCGGCCCGCGAAGCCCGGCCGCCGGTTCAGCCATTCCAGGAACGTGACGTTGCGGTTCAGGCCGTGGGCGTTCGAGACGATCGCCGGGTCCGGCTTGCCGGTCAGGATCTCGTTGTAGCCGGGATACGAGAACCACATGGCGTTGCCGACCGCCGCGCACCCGCCATGGTCGCGGTCGCCCAGCAGCACGCCCTGCCGGGCCACCACGTCGTTCAGGAACGGCATCAGCGCCCGGGCCTTGTTGGCCGGCACGATGAACGCCGTGCGGATCGCCTCGCGCTCGTCAAACGGGACCGCGGCGGGATCTGCCGCCCGCTCGGGGTCGGCCCCCCGGAACACCTCGGTCCAGTGCAGCCCGTCCAGGGTGACCAGCACCAGCCTGCGGTCGGGCGCGGCCTGCGCCGGGACGGCGATTGAGGCGGCGAGGGCGAGAGCGGCGAGGAACCTGACGATCATCCCGGCACCGTGAACCGTTCGCGGCTCCGGTGGAAGACGCGGGTCTACGCGGCCGCCTTGCGCTTGGGGATCAGGTGCAGGAGGCCGACGATCACCGCGCCGACGATCAGGCCCAGGACGGCCGAGCCGAGGGCGAAGGCGAACCAGCCGGTGACGGCGCCCACCACGGGGACCGTACCGGCCCAGCGGGAGAAGGCCTCGACCAGGTCGGCCACGCCGCCCACGTGGAAGTGCTCCAGCCCGTGGACCATGATCCCGCCGCCGACCCACAGCATGGCGGCGGTGCCGATCTTGGTCAGCAGGTCCAGCACCACGGGCATGGCCTTGACCAGGCCCCGGCCCAGGGCGCGCGTCCCGGCGGCCTTGCGCTGGGACAGGTGCAGGCCGATGTCGTCCATCTTCACGATCAGGGCGACCACGCCATAGACGCCGATAGTGATGCCCAGGCTGACCACCGCCAGGGCGGCGGCCTGCAGCGGCAGGGGCTGGTTGGTCACGTCGTTCAGCGAGATGGCCATGATCTCGGCCGACAGGATCATGTCGGTGCGGATGGCGCCCGAGACCTTCTGCTTCTCCAGTTCGGCGGGGCTCAGCGCCAGGTCTTCATCGGCCGCGGCCGGGTCATGCGGCGTGATCGCCTCGAGGATTTTCTCGGCCGCCTCGTAGCAGAGGAAGCAGGCGCCCAGCATCAGGATCGGGGTCACCGCCCACGGTGCGAACGCGCTGAGCAACAGGGCTCCCGGGAGCAGGAAGAAGAACTTGTTGCGCAGCGAGCCCAGGGCGATCTTGAAGACGATCGGCAGCTCGCGATCCGGCGTGAAGCCCACCGCGTAGCCCGGCGTCACCGCCGCGTCGTCGATCACCACGCCGGCCGCCTTGACCCCCGCCTTGCTGGCGGCCGCGCCGATGTCGTCCAGCGAGGTCGCCGCGACCTTGGCGATGGCCGCCACATCGTCCAGCAGCGCGACTAGGCCGGAAGCCATGGGGGAGGAGTCCTTCGGATGGTTGGTCAGCGATGCCTAGGGGCTGGCGGGGCGTGCGTAAAGCGTGAGGCCAATTCACTTTGTGGGCGCGTCGAAGTTGGCTAGGCCTCGGGCGGCAATCAGCGGGAGTACCTCATGCGTCTGTCTCGTCGCGACTTCGGACTTGGCCTGGCCGGCGCGGCCGCCCTGTCGGCCGGCGGCGCGTCGGCCGCCGGGCCCGACGCCGATCTCACCGCCTACCTCGACGCCCAGTTCGAGGAAGAGTTGCAGATGAGCCCCGAGCGGCTGACCCGCCTGGGCCGCAAGGATCTGTACGACAAACTCACCGATCGCAGCGACGCCGCCGCCGGCCGCGCCATCGCCTGGCGACGCAAGAGCGTGGCGGGAATGAAGGCGACGTTCGACCCCGCCAAGCTGGGCGAGGACGCCCGTACCTCGTACGACATCTGGGAGCTGGAGCTGGAGCGGGCCGAGGCCACCTACAAGTGGCGCAACCACGCCTACGTCTTCGCGCGCGGCGGCCCGCACACCGGCCTGCCCAACTTCCTGATCAACCAGCACCGCGTCGACACGCCCGCCGACATGCAGGCCTATATCGCCCGCGTCGCCGCGATCGGCCCGGCGCTGGATCAGACGCTGGACCAGGCCAAGGCCTCGGCCGCCGCCGGCGTGCGCATGCCGCGCTTTTCCTACGACCAGTCCCTGGAAGAGGTGCGCCGCATCACCGCCGGCGCGCCGTTCGACGGCTCGGACAAGGACTCGGCGCTTTACGCCGACGCCACGAGCAAGCTCGAAAAGCTGCGCACCGCGGGCAAGATCGACCAGGCGACCGAAGGCAAGATGCTGGCCGCCGTCTCCGCCGCCATGACCGGACAGATGAAGCCGGCCTACGACCGGCTGACCGCCTGGCTGGTCGCCGACCGCCCCAACACCACAGCCGACGCCAAGGGCGCGGGCTCGCTGCCGGACGGACAGGCCTACTACGCCGCCATGCTGCTGGACGAGACCACGACGGACATGACCGCCGACCAGATCCACGCGCTGGGCCTGAGCGAGGTGAAGCGGATCCGCGGCGAGATGGAGACCCTGAAGGCCAAGATCGGCTTCAAGGGCTCGCTGGAAGAGTTCTTCGTCGTCATGCGCACCGACAAGCGCTTCTTCCTGCCCAACGACGACGCCGGCCGTGCGGAATACCTCAAGCTGGCGGAGGGCTACCTGGCCGGCATGAAGGCCAAGCTGCCGACCGTGTTCGGGCGCCTCCCCAAGTCCGACCTGATCGTGAAGCGGGTGGAGCTGTTCCGCGAGGAGCCGGGCGGCGCGGCGCACTATTCGTCGGGCGCGCCCGACGGCTCGCGGCCCGGCGTGTTCTACGTCCACCTGGCCGACACGGCGGCGACGCCGACCTTCGAGCTGGAGGGCACCGCCTACCACGAGGGGTGGCCGGGGCATCATATGCAGATCTCGCTGGCCCAGGAGATGACCGGCCTGCCGAAGTTCCGCGGCCAGTACAACTACGGCGCCTACGTCGAGGGTTGGGGGCTCTATTCCGAGCTGCTGGCCAAGGAGATGGACTTCTACAAGGACCCCTACAGCGACTTCGGCCGGCTGGGCCGGGAGATCTGGCGGGGCATCCGCCTGGTGGTCGACAGCGGTATCCACGCCAAGGGCTGGAGCGAGGCCCAGGCGCTGGACTATTACCGCGCCAACTCCCCGCAGCCCGAGGGCAAGATCCGCTCCGAGATCCGCCGCTACTTCGTCTCCCCCGGCCAGGCCACCTCGTACAAGGTCGGCATGGTCAAGATCCTGGCGCTGCGGGCGCAGGCCAAGGCCACGCTGGGGCCGAAGTTCGACATCAAGGGCTTCCACGAGGCGGTGGTCGGCGCGGGCTCCCTGCCGCTGGCGCTGCTGGAGACCCGCGTGAACCGCTGGGTCGCGGCGCGGCAGAAGGCCTAGCTGGCGACGCGGCTCGTCCTCACCGGGCGGCCGCCCGCTCCGCCTTCTGCCGGTCGACCATGGCCTTCACGTCGGCCAGCAGGGCGCGGGCGTCGTAGGCCACGCCGCGCGTGACGGTCCAGCGGACGCCGCCGACGGTCTCGACCTTGTTGTCGGCGTTCAGCCGCTGGTGGCCCGTGCCGTACAGGGTCTTGAAGTTGGCCAGCGGGTTCTCAGGGACGATCACCAGGTCGGCGCTCATCCCCGGCCGGACGATTCCGAAGCTGGGGCCCTCGGCCTTGGGGTCGGCCAGGGTGCGGGCGCCGTTGCTGGTCGCCGCCTGGATCACCTCCAGCGGCGTGAAGCCCGCCTCCTGCAGCAGCTCCAGCTCCTCGATGTAGCCGAAGCCGTACAGCTTCCAGATGAAGCCGCTGTCCGAGCCGGTCGACACCCGCCCGCCCAGGTTCTTGTAGTCGTTCACCAGCCGCATGAACCGGCCGTAGAAATTGCGCCAGGCCACCTCGTTGCTCGTGGTCCAGTCGTAGAAATAGCTGCCGTGGTTGTCGCGGGTGGAGACGAAATAGTCGTTCAGTGTGGGCAGGGTGTAGATCGAATGCCAGTCCGCGTTCTTGGCTCGCATCAGGTCGCGCGAGGCGGCGTAGATGGTCATGGTCGGGTCGAAG
Organism: Alphaproteobacteria bacterium; assembly: GCA_018821435.1. GTDB lineage: Bacteria > Pseudomonadota > Alphaproteobacteria > Caulobacterales > Caulobacteraceae > Phenylobacterium. The sequence continues at coordinate 161,261 of JAHJME010000019.1, read as the reverse complement.
TCGACGTGGTTGGCTTTCTGCGCCTCGAGGTAGTCGACCCAGGCCTCCGACCCCGGTTCCACCTCGTCCCAGATCTCGGCCGCCTCACCGAAGCGCTTGGCCTCGTCATAGAAATTGTAGTCGGCGGGGAATTTCTGGATCCGGCCGTTGGCCAGCATCGAGTCGAAATGGCCGTAGAAGTGGGTGACGGTGCCCAGGCCCGCATCACCCATCTGCCGCGCGTTCATCCCCGGCACGCCGGGGGGCGAGATGTGGGCCACGGTGCCCAGGCCCTGTTTCTTGGCCTCGTCGATCGCGGCGGTCATCACCTCGGGCGTCTCGTCGCCCAGGGCGAAGAACTTGATGCCGTCGACGCCGTTCTTCGCCGCCCACTGCACCCAGGCCCGCGCCTTGGCCGGCCCGTCGATCCGCCCGCCGCTCCAGCCCGAGCCCAGGGTCTGGTAGTTGAAGATGCGCGGCGCGACGATCTCGCCCCGCGCGCTGCGGCCCTTCTCCGACACGGCGATATCTTGCGGCGCCAGGCTGACGCCCCGCACGGTGGTGACGCCGTGCGCCAGCCACAGCTTGTAGGCGTACTCCAGGTCGGGCGACTTGGTCGGGTCGCCGCCGTGGACGTGCATGTCGACGAAGCCCGGCAGGGCGTACATGCCGGTGGCGTCGATCTCGTGGTCGGCGTCGCGCGGCGCGCGGTTGGGCTTCAGCGGCAGGCCCGGCCAGCCGGCCTGCAGCACGTCGGTGATCTTGTCGTTCTGGATGACGATATCGACCGGCCCGCGCGGCGGCGCGCCCGTCCCGTCGATCAGGGTCACGCCCCGGATCACCAGCTTGCGATAGGGCCCGAAGCCCTCGTTGGCGCGGCGCGCGGGCGCCGGATGCATCGCGGCCTTCGCGGCCGCCGGGGCGGCTGGCGTCGCCGCCGTTTGTGCGGACGCCGGGATCGCCATCCCGACAATCGCGGCGGCCAACCCCACGCCGCCCAGCCGCCACATCGATCGCCGCATGCCGTCCCCCGAACCTGAGCGCGCGACGATAGCGTCGCGGCGGGGGGCCGCAACTCCGGCGCATGAAAAAGGCGGCCGGGTCGCCCCGGCCGCCTGGTTCAGGTTTGTTCGGATCGGCGCCTAGGCGGCGATCAGATTCCGGTCGACCGCAGCGGCCCGCATGGACTTCTGCAGCTTCTCGAAGGCCCGCACCTCGATCTGGCGGACCCGCTCGCGGCTGACGCCGTATTCGGTGGCCAGTTCTTCCAGCGTGGTCGGGTCGTCCTTCAGCCGGCGCTCGGTCAGGATGTGGCGCTCACGATCCGAGAGCTCCGTCATCGCGGCTTCCAGCAGGCTCATGCGCAGGTTCATCTCCTGGCTCTCGGCCACGACCGACTCCTGGCTGGGCGTCTTGTCGTCGACCAGCCAGTCCTGCCATTCGCTTTCGCTGTCGGCGCGCATCGGCGAGTTCAGCGAGGCGTCGCCGCCGCTGAGGCGGCGGTTCATCGAGATGACTTCTTCGTCCAGCACACCCAGCTTGGTGGCGATCACGCTGACCTGGTCGGGACGAAGATCGCCTTCCTGCAGGGCGGCGATCTCGGACTTGGCTTTCCGCAGGTTGAAGAACAGCTTCTTCTGCGCCGCGGTCGTGCCCATCTTCACCAGCGACCAGGACCGCAGGATGTATTCCTGGATCGAGGCGCGGATCCACCACATGGCGTAGGTCGCCAGGCGGAAGCCCTTGTCCGGGTCGAACTTCTTCACGGCCTGCATCAGGCCGACGTTGCCTTCGGAAATCACTTCGCCGATCGGCAGGCCGTAGCCGCGATAGCCCATGGCGATCTTCGCCACGAGACGCAGGTGGCTGGTCACCATCTGGTGGGCGGCTTCACTGTCGCCATGCTCCTGCCAGCGCTTGGCCAGCATGAACTCGGTGTCCTTGGGCAACATCGGAAATTTGCGAATTTCCGACAGGTAACGGCTGAGGCCGCCTTCCGGCGACATCACGGCGATCGCATTTGCGGCCATGGTCTAACCCCTTATCTCTCCGGGACTTCGAGCAGCGCGCGCCCCAGTTAGAACCAGCGCGCTTCGACCTCCGTGGCCCCCTTGTCCCTATAGATAGGTATGCGGTGGCGCTTGCGTAAGGTCGCTGGGAGGCGGCTCGAATGTCCGACTTCTCTAGTGGGTCTTTCTAAGCGCCGACCGTGGCGCCAACAAGGCGATGTTTCTCACATCGCCCGCAGGAAATCTCTCATACCAAAGGGTGTGACGGGCGACGGGTGTTGTCTGGACCCGGACATTCAACGCGTCCTTTCGCTGAGAAACTTCAAGATCGAACGAATTGTTCCGGCCCCGGATCAGGCGCCTACAGCTTCCCCAACAACGCTTCCAGCCGCGCCATATCCTCCGGCAGTGGGCTTTCGAACCGCACGGCCTCCCCCGTGATCGGGTGGACGAACCCCAGCACGGCGGCGTGCAGCGCTTGGCGCTTCAGGCCCACGGCGGCGATGGCGTCCTTCACCGGCTGGGCGGGCGAGCCCGAGCCGTAGACGGGGTCCCCCAGGCAGGGCGATCCCTTGCTGGCCAGGTGCACGCGGATCTGGTGGGTGCGGCCGGTTTCCAGGCGGCAGGCCACCTTGCCGGCCAGCGGCTTCTCCACCGGCCCGAAGGTCTTGGTCACCGTGTAGTGGGTGATGGCGTGGCGGCCGCCGGTCTTCACCATCGCCATCTTCTTGCGGTCGTTGGTCGAGCGGCCGATGGCGCCCTCGATGGTCCCGGTGATCGGCGACGGCGCGCCCCGGGTCAGGGCCACGTACATCCGGTCGATGTCGTGCGCGGCGAACAGCGCCGACAGCCCCTGATGGGCGGCGTCGGTCTTGGCGACAACCACCACGCCGGAGGTTTCCTTGTCGATCCGATGCACGATCCCCGGCCGCGCCACCCCGCCGATGCCCGACAGGCTGTCGCCGCAGTGGTGAAGCAGGGCGTTGACCAGGGTGCCGCTCTCGCTGCCCGGGGCGGGGTGCATGGCGATGCCCGGCGGCTTGTCGATGACGATCAGGTGCTCGTCCTCGAACAGCACCACCAGCGGGATGTTCTCGGGCTGCGGCAGGGCGGCGGTGGGCGGTGGAATCTCCACCCGGTAGTCGCCGGCGACGGCCTTGGCCGAGCCGTCGGTGAGGGGGGCGCCATCGCGGCTGACCCGGCCCTCGGCGATCAGCGCCTGCAGGCGGGCGCGGCTGAACTCGGGCAGGGCCGCGGCCAGCGCCTTGTCCACCCGGCCGCCGGCCTCCAGAGTCACGACGCGCAGGCCGAAGACCTCGTCGGCGTCGTCGGCGTCCAGCGCTTCGGGTTCAGTCGGCGGAAACGTCATGCCTGCCCGATAGCACAGCCTACTTCCCCGTGGCCTCTTCCTCGTGTCCGGTGATGGAGCCCTTCTTGAACAGATATTCGGTGAGTTGCTCGTTCACCTCGCCGTCGTTGCGCCGCATCCACTCCAGCACCATCGCCGCATGCTCCAGCTCTTCGCGGGCGTTGTGCAGCAGGATTTTCTTCAGCTCGGGATCCTCGGTGTCGTCGGCCCGCTGGCGATACCAGTCCACCGCCTCGAACTCCTCCATCAGCGAGGTGATGGCGTAGTGCATGTCCAAGGTCTTGCGGCTCAGCTTTTCGCGGGCGACGTGGAGGGCTTCGCTGGACATTCGGTGTCATGCTCCTGTGGTATGGCGCGGTCATATCAAGGCGGCGGCGCGGGGAAGACGACCATGAAGATCGACCGGCGGAAAGCCCTGGCCCTGCTCGGCCTCGGAGCGGCAACGCCCGCGGCGGCGCAAAGCTCCACGGTTGCGTTCAAGCACGGCGTCGCCTCGGGCGACCCGCGACAGGACCGGGTGGTGCTGTGGACCCGGCTGACCCCGGACACCCCCGGCGCCGACATCGCCTATACCTGGAAGCTGAACCCCATCGACCGCCGCGCGGGCGGGGCCAAGAGCGGGTCGGGGACCACCGGGCCGGCGCGCGACTACACGATCAAGGTGGACGTCACGGGCCTCGACGCCGGCCGGGCCTATACCTACGAATTCGCCGCGGCGGGCGTGACCTCGCCCATGGGCCGCACGCGCACCCTGCCGGCCGGCCCGGTGAAGGACGTGGTGCTGGCGGTGGCGTCCTGCACGCTCTACCCGAACGGCTACTTCAACGCCTACCAGGCCATCGCGGACTTGCCGCGGGTGGACGTGGTCCTGCACCTGGGCGACTACATCTACGAGTACGGCGGCCCCAAGACCTACGGCATGGACTCGGCCGTGGCGGCCGAGCGGCCGCACGACCCGCCGCACGAAATCCTGACCCTGGCCGACTACCGCCGCCGCCACGCCCAGTACAAGGGCGATCCGGCCGCTCAGGCGGCCCACGCCCGCGCACCCTGGATCGTGGTCTGGGACGACCACGAGACCGCCAACGACAGCTACATGACCGGCGCGCAGAACCACACGCCCGCGACCGAAGGCGACTGGACGGTCCGCAAGGCCGCCGCGCTCAAGGCCTATTTCGAGTGGATGCCGATCCGCGAGCCGAAGGCAGGCGGCAGTCTGGCCGACGCCGCCATGCGCAGCTTCGACTTCGGCGACCTGGCCAGCCTGATCATGGTGGAAACCCGTCTGACCGCCCGCGACAGCCAGGCCACCCTGGACGGCGACGCCCCGGAGGTGGACGGCAAGCGCGACCTCACCGCGCTCAAGGCCAAACTGGCCGACCCCAGGCGCCGGATGATGGGCCCGAAGCAGGAGGCCTGGATCGGCGCCGAGCTCAGCCGCTCCGTGAAGGCCGGCCACGCCTGGCAGGTGATCGGCAACGAGGTGGTCATGGCCCGCGTCATGCTGCCCAGCCCCAAGAAGGAGCTGACGCCGGAGCAGTACGCCGCCATCCCGGCCAAGGCGCAGAACCGCGTCGCCCGCTACGAGGCCGGCGCCGCCCTGGGGCTGCCGGCGGGGATGGACATGTGGGACGGCTATCCCGCCGACCGCGAGCGGCTGTACGACGTGTTCAAGGCGGCGGACGCCCGGCCCATCGTGGTCAGCGGCGACAGCCACTCGTTCTGGGCCAACGAGTTGCACGACGCCGCCGGCAAGCGCGTCGCCTGCGAGTTCGGGACCAGCGGCATCACCAGCCCCGGCGGCGGCGAGCTGTCGCCCGGCATCAACGCCGGCGACCTGATCGCCAAGGCCAACAAGGAAGTCCTGTTCAACGACCAGGTGTCGAACGGCTTCGTCCTGCTGACCCTCACCCGCGAGCAGGCCAAGGGCGAGCTCGTCGCGGTGTCGACCATCGTGGCGAAGGACTTCACCACCCGGGTGGTGAAGACGTTCGTGGCGACCCCTGACGGCAAGGGCGTGTCGGGCCTGAAGGAAGTCTGAGGGCGGGCGGCTAGCTCGCCGGCCGGCACTCGTTCAGCCAGACCGTTCGCTTGAACGTGTCGTACTCGTAGAACGTCCCGGTCAGGCGGATCAGGCTCCTGGCCTTCAGGGTCAGCGCATAGGCGTTCTGGCCCTTGGCCATCAGACAGCTGATGTTGACCATGAAGCCCGCGTCGCCGGGCGCATCCAGGCGGATCGCCCGGTCCCGCGCGTCGGGCGTGTCGAACGCCACGCGGAAATACTCCCCGTCCTTCATCACGTGGTTGACCGCGCCCCAGACGCTGAACGCCTTGCCCTTGTAGCGCAGCGGCAGCAGGGCGTCGTTCTTGACGGCCTCGCGGGCGAACTGCTGGGAGAGGGTCACCGCATCGATACGGGTCGGCGTCGAGGTCCCCGTCGCGCCCATCCCCTGGGACGCCAGCGCCAGGCCGGCGCGGCCGCCCTTGAGCTGGGCCAGCATGCCGCAGACTTCGGTCCGGACCCCCTCGGCGGGGGCGACCATGCCGGCGGGCAGCTTGACCTCCATCTTCACCGTCCCGGCGCCGCCCGCCTGGACGGCGGTGACGATGATCGGGAAGGCGCGGTTGGCCCCGGCGGCGGGCTGTTCGATCAGCAGACTGCCGGCGTCGGCCTCCTCCAGGATGACGTCGTACTTGCCCTTGATCGCCACGCCCCGCATCTGGCCGACGGCGCTGGCCGGCGTCAGGTCGGGCACGGCGACCTGGGCGGTGAAGTTGAGCCCGGTCAGCGCGCTGCCGCGCTTCACGAAGCTCTCCTCGCAGGTGGCGGCCAGCGCCGTCGCCGGGATCGTGGTCAGGACCAGGGCGACGGCGGCTGTCAGGCGCACGCTTCGACGCTCGCCTGGCGACGACGCAGCGCCAGACCCGTCAGGCCGAAGCCCGCGATCATCAGCGCCCAGGTCGCCGGCTCGGGCACGCCGACCGTCTGAACCGCGCTGACGTCGAAGCCGAGGCTGTGGGCATTGTACGGCGCACTCGTCGAGGCGATGAAATAGCTCGCGCCCACGAAATCGAGCGTCAGCGACTTGGCCTCCGCGAAGTCCTCCGGGAAGATCTCGGTAGCCGTGCCCAGCAGGACGCCGGCGGCGGTATATGCCGCGATGCTGACCACGCCATCGTCCTCGCCGCCCCCGTCGCCGAAGTTGAAGGTGATCGAGCTGATCAGCTGGTTGAACGAGAATCGCATGGGCACGAAGGCGTCGGTATCGGCGGGGTTGAAGAGGTTCGCGTAGACCGACCTTTGCCCCAGTTGAGCGACCCCGATATCGAGAACGGTGAGGTAGTTCGCACCCTCGGCCGTGATCGTCATGGACAGGTCGCCGTCGTTCACGATCAGCGAGCCCTCATAGACGCCCGCGTCGATCCCCTCGAGATCGAAGGTCGTTGCGGCCGATGCGGCGGACGGAAGGGACAGCAGGGCAAGCGTCCCGGCCAGGGCGAACGTCGTTTTCATACGCGGACCTCAAACTCTACAATGGTGAGACCGCAGGGTTGCTTGCGAGCTGTTCGGGGACAATGCCCGCCGGTGTACCGGTATCTTTCAGGCGATCCGTCGGGGCCTCGCCCTCGGCGTCGCCGCTTAGCTCCGGCCCAGGACGGCGCGCATCTGCGGCTCGTAGGTGCGCCCGACCCGAACCTCGGAGCCGTCGGCCAGCACGGCGATCAACGCCGCGAAGGGACCCGACCTGACGCGGACGATGGCGCGCCGGCGCACGATGGCGCCGCGATGGATGCGGACGAACTCCGCTGGGTCCAGCCGCTGTTCCAGCGACGCCAGGCTCTCGCGATAGAGGTAGTGGGCGCCCGGAACGTGGATGCGGACATAGTCCCGGTCGGCCTCGAAGCGAACGATCGCCTCGGACGCGACGCGCAGGTGCTCGCCCTGGGTCCGGACCCAGAAATCGGTCGCCGTCCGGGCCTTGTCGTTCAGCGCGCTCCGCAGCGAAGCGACGGTCTCTTGCAACTCGACGATCCGCTCGGCGCGCGAGTGCATCGTCACCAGCTCCCGGGCCCGCGCCATCGCCGCGCGGAAGCGGCCCGGCTCGATGGGCTTGGTCACATAGTCCACCGCGTTCGCCTCGAAGGCCCGCAGCGCATGCTGGTCGAAGGCGGTGACGAAGATGACGGCCGGCGGGGTCTGGGCCACGCGCTCCAGCACCTCGAAGCCACTGCCGCCCGGCAGCTGGATGTCCAGTAGCAGGATGTCGGGGCAGGCGGCGTCGACCATGCTGCAGGCCTGGGCGAAATCCCCGGCCTCCATGATCCGTCCCACGCCCTCGATCTGGTTGACCAGGCGGATCGTGCGGCGCCGGGCCAGCGGCTCGTCGTCGACCACCAGGACGGACAGGCCGCTCACGCCAGCCTCAGCGGCAGGATGATCGACGCCCGATAGCGTCCGTGCTCGATGGGTCCCGACGTGAAGTACCCGTCGCCCCGGAAGCGGGCGTGCAGTCGCTCGGCGACGTTCCGCAGGCCGATGCCCGTGCCGGCGGTCGACAGGGTCAGCGCCGCGTGCAGCGGCATGTCGTTCTCGATCGTCAGGTGCAGGTGATCGATAACGCGGCGGGCCCGCAGGAGGATTTCCACCCGGCCGGCGGTGGCGCCGACGCCGTGCTTCACCGCGTTCTCGACCAGCGGCTGCAGGATCAGGCTGGGGACCAGGGCGCTCATCGCGTCGTCCGGCACGTCGATGTCCAGCACCATGCGGTCGGAGAACCGCTCGCGCTCGATCTCCAGGTACTCGGTCTGCAGCGCCAGTTCCTGCGCCAGGGGAACGTCCTGCAGCGGGTCCAGGGTCAGGGTCGTGCGCAGGAAGGTCGAGAGCGACAGCACCATGCGCTCGGCGCGGCCGCCGGCCCCTTCCTCGATCAGCCCGCCGATGGAATTCAGCGTGTTGAACAGGAAGTGCGGGTTCACCTGATAGCGCAGCGCGCGCATCTGCGCCGCCAGCGCCTCCTCGCGCGCGGCTGCCAGCCGGCGCTCGCGATCGACGACCTCGAAACTGTAGAGCATCGCCACGAACAGGCACGACCAGGCGAAGAAGATCGACCCCCCGAAGATCAGGGCGTACCCGCCGTTGACGGGGTCGTAGGCGACCGGCCGCGGGTAGGCGCAGATCACCGCGGTCGCGAAATCGATCAGGCCGAACAGCGGCGCGCCTACGCAGCCCAGCAGGATGCAGGCCACCGCCTTCTGCTGGAACGAGAGGCCGCGCGCGCGGAACAGCAGCATCGACATGCCGAAGGTGATCAGGGCGGAGAGGCCGTAGAGGACCAGCTTGAATCCGGCCAGCTCCAGGGGATTCACCCCCATCATGACGGCCAGCAGGCAGTCCGCCACGAACATCACCGGCCAGAAGACCGCGCCCAGGCGCAGGGTCGCGATCTGTAGCGGACGGCGGAACGACCCGTCCGTGTCCCGCTGGGGTTCCACCCGCGCCGGTCTCGGGGTCACGCCGTTCGTCATGCCGACATCGCCATTGGCAGAAATTCCGGACGGTTCATTGGCCCCTCGTCGCGGCTGGCAGGATCGGCCATGAGGCGTCGGCGGTCTGGGCGCTAGCTTGCCCCGGCATGACCATCGCGCCCGCCATCCCGACGAACGCCCGCATGGCCCTGGTCGCCATCATCGACCCGGAGGACCTGGGGACGTTGGAGAAACTCCGGGCGATCCTGCCGGACGGCGCGCTGCGTCGCGTGTCGCTGCCCGCCGGGCTCCAGGCGCTCATGACCGACGACGCGACCCCGCCACGCGCCTTGCCGCCGCTCACCCAGCGCCAGGCCGCCATCCTGCCGCTGCTGATGACGAACCTGTCGAACAAGGAAATCGGTCGCCGGCTGGCCATTTCCCATTTCACCGTCCGCAACCACATTTCGCAAATCCTGCGCGCGCTGGAGGTCCCGACGCGCAAGGCGGCCCGGGCGGCGCTCTCGGACATGGTCGGCGACCACCATCGTCGCTGATAGGCGCCGCCGCGCCCGCTGTCAGCAAGCCGCGACGCACCGGTACATCGTCGTCGGCGAACCCTAACGACCCGCGAATGCGCCCTTCAGCCACCGTTCAGGCAGCCCCCGCCACCTTTGACGCCTGATCCATTGCTTGGAGGCGCGTCATGGCCGCTGGACCCCAAATCGATCGTTCGGCCGCCTGGGCGCGGGTCTTGCTGGCGGGCAGCGTCGTGCTCGCGGGGGCCTCGGCGGTGCTGCTGGCCTGGTTCTAGGCCGCGCCGCCGCATGACCTCGGAGGTAATCGCGGGGCGCTGGACGCAGGCCTAGCGTGCGGGGGTCACGAACCCCGGCAGGAGCCCCCCGATGTCCGACCCCGCCCTTTCCCCGCTCGACACGGTCAAGGCGTTCATGCGCGCGATGGAGACCAAGAACTATGACGCCGCCATGCCGCTGGTGGCCGACGACTGCGAGTACGAGAACATCCCCATGGCCAAGGTGCGCGGGCCGGCGGCGGTGCGCGCGGTGCTGGAGCCGTTCTTCGCGCCCGTGATCGAGAACCAGTTCGTCATCACGCGCTTCGCCGTGAATGGGTCGGTGGTGTTCATGGAGCGCCTGGACCGGCACCGGTTGGCCGACCGCTGGGTGGAATTGCCGGTGACGGGCGTCTGGGAGGTCCGCGACGGCAGGATCGCGGTGTGGCGCGACTACTTCGACGTCGGCATGCTGGTCACCCGCTGGCCCGAGTTGCAGGCCGCGATGGCGGCGGCCTAGCGCCGCTCCAGCGCCAGCCGCACCCCGAACGCCACGAAGACCCCACCGGTCACCCGGTCCAGCCAGCGGACGACGGCGGCGCGCTGCAGCACGCCGGCGATCGGCCGCGTGCCGGCGATCAGGACGCCCGACCAGCAACTGCCGATCAGTACGTGGATCACCGCCAGCAGGAAGATGAACGGCGCGGCCTGGACGCCGGTCGGCAGGAACTGGGGCAGGAACGAGACGTAGAAGATCCCGATCTTGGGGTTCAGCAGATTGGTCAGCAGGCCCCGGCGCATCCAGGTGAGGTCGCCGCCGCCGCGCGTCTGGCCCGTGGCGATCTCGAACCGGTCGCGCGGCTTGAGCAGCAGGTTCAGGCCCAGCCAGACCAGATAGGCCGCGCCCACCCACTTCAGGATGTCGAACGCCAGGGTCGAGGCGGCCAGCAGGGCGCCCAGGCCCAGCGCCACGGCCGCGCCCCAGATCAGGCAGCCGATGTTGATGCCCAGCGCCGCGAAGACCGCGCGCTTCGGCCCCTCGACCGCCGCCGTGCGCAGGATCAGCGCGGTGTCGAGGCCAGGCGTGATCGTCAGCAGCCCGGCGGCCACCACATAGGCCGAGAGCGCCTGGACGACGGTCATGGCCGCTTCACCAGCTTGCCGCCCTCGATGACCCGGTAGAAGCACGAGCGCTGGCCGGTGTGGCACGCGCCGCCGTCGCCCTGCGGCCAGACCTTGAGCCAGACGGCGTCCTGGTCGCAGTCGATGCGCAGCTCCTCGACCACCTGCACCTGGCCGCTGGTGGCGCCCTTGTGCCAGAGCTCGTTGCGGGAGCGGCTGAAGTAATGGGCCTCGCCGGTGGACATGGTCTTGTCCAGCGCCTGCTTGTTCATCCAGGCCAGCATCAGCACCTCGCCGGTCTCGGCGTGGGTGGCGACGGCGGCGATCAGGCCGGCGGCGTCGTAGCGCGGCGTCAGCGCCAGGCCGTTCTCGAGGATGTCGGCGGCGGTCTTGGGGGGCAAGCTCATGGACGTCATATGGCGCCGCCGCGTCCCCACGTCACCTTACCTCCCCCGCGAAGCGGCGGGCGGTCCTCCTCCCGCCGTCGCTGCCGCAACGGGGGAGGTGAAACCTGCGGTTTGGTCTACCGGTTCACGAAGTCCAGGAAGCGCTGGCGCAGGGTCGGGTCGGTCTTGAAGACCCCGGTGAACTGGGTGGTGATCGTCGAGACGTGGCGGTGGTGCACGCCGCGCGTGGTCATGCACTGGTGCGCCGCGTCGATCAGCACGGCCACGCCGGCGGGGCGCAGGCTGTCGGTGATGGCGTCGGCGATCTGCTGGGTCATGGTCTCCTGGGTCTGGAGACGGCGGGCGAAGATCTCGACCACCTTGGCCAGCTTGGAGATGCCCACCACGCGGTTCGTCGGCATATAGGCCACGTAGGCCTTGCCCAGGAACGGCGCCATGTGGTGCTCGCAGTGGCTCTCGACCTCGATCTCGCGGAGCATGACGATGTCGTCGTAGCCCTGCACGTCCTCGAAGGTGCGCGAGAGCTCCTTCGCCGGATCGAGCTTGTAGCCTTCGAACCATTCGCCATAGGCGTCGACCACCCGCTTGGGCGTGTCGATCACGCCTTCGCGGCGCGGGTCGTCGCCGGCCCACGCGATCAGCGTGCGCACGGCTTCCATCGCTTCGTCGCGCGTGGGGCGCTTGAAGGGCTCAAGAGTTCCGTCCTCGGACCCGATGAGGGTTCGGTCGCGGGCAGGAGCATCCATGTGAGAGCGTTTCTTTCCAGGGCTGAGTTGCGCCGGAACGATGGTCCCGGAAATGACGCGTGCCACCCTTTCACGTCGGACCGGGCTTTATTGGCCTCGCGTCCGGACGATCTGTATATGGGCGCAAGCCCATCGTGGGCAACCGTTCCGCAGCGTTACCGTGAGCAATGACCCTCAGCCTCTATGACACCATGAGCCGCGCCAAGCGGCCGTTCGCCCCCAAGGATCCCAAGCGGGTGACGCTCTACGTGTGCGGACCGACGGTCTACAACTTCGCGCACATCGGCAACTTCCGGCCCGTGGTCGTCTTCGACCTGCTGTTCCGGGTGTTGCGCGACGTCTATGGCGAGGCGGCGGTGAAGTACGCCGCCAACGTCACGGACGTGGACGACAAGATCAACCGCAAGGCCGCCGAAGAGGGCGTGCCGATCTCGGTGGTCACCAACCGCTACCTCGACGCCTACAACGCCGACGCCGCCGCGCTGGGCGCGCTGCCGCCCACGTTCCAGCCTCGGGTGACCGAGACCATGGACGCCATCGTCAAATATATCGGCGACCTGGTGGGCCAGGCGGCCGCCTACGCCGCCGACGGCCACGTGCTGTTCGACACCCAGGCCTTCCCCGACTACGGCAAGCTCTCGGGCCGGCCGATGGACGAGATGATCGCCGGCGCCCGCGTCGATGTGGCCCCCTACAAGCGCCACCCGGCCGACTTCGTGCTGTGGAAGCCGTCCAAGGAAAACGAGCCCGAGTGGGACAGCCCGTGGGGCAAGGGGCGTCCGGGCTGGCACATCGAGTGCACCGCGATGATCGAGGAGGCCCTGGGCCTGCCCATCGACATCCACGGCGGCGGCATCGACCTGGTCTTCCCGCACCATGAGAACGAGCTGGCCCAGGGCGTCTGCGCCGGCCACGGCCACGAGTACGCCCACGTCTGGATGCACAACGGCTTCCTCAACATGGGCGAGGAGAAGATGTCCAAGAGCGTCGGCAACGTCGCCCTGGCCCACGACCTGCTCAAGCTCTACCCGGGCGAGGCGATCCGCTGGGCGCTGCTCAGCGGCCACTACCGCCAGCCGCTGGAGTGGAACGACACCCTGATCGAACAGGCCAAGAGCGCGCTGGATCGCCTGTACCGGGTGCTGGACGACGCGGGCCGGTTCATGGCGGGCGAGGGCGCCGCGGGCGGCTACGACAACCCGGCGGCCGAGGCCGATTACGCCGCGGTGGAAGCCGCCCTGCACGACGACCTGAACACGCCGACCGCCTTCGCCGCGCTGTTCCAGCTGGCCGACAAGGTGCGGGCGGGGGTGATGGCCCGGGATGCGCGCGCCGTCGCCAGCGGCCGCGACCTGCTGCTGGAAGCGGCCGGCCTGATGGGCTTCCTCACCACCGACCCGCAGGCCTGGTTCCACAGCGGGGCCGACGACGATCTCAAGACCAAGGTCGAGGCCCTGATCGCCGACCGGCTGACGGCGCGTGCGACCAAGAACTGGCCCGAGGCGGATCGCATCCGCGCCGAGCTGGCCGCGTTGAACGTCGAAGTGATGGATGGTCCCAGCGGCGCCACCTGGCGCATCAAGGAGCAGGCCTGATGCCCTTCAAACCCGAACCCAACCTGCTGGCGGGTCCGTTCGCCGGACGTGGGATGGGCCCCAAGACGCTGAACCTGAAGACCGAAGGCAAGCCGCCGCCGCCCAAGGGACCGACCGGTTTCCGGGTCGAAGACCGCATCGGCATCCAGGCGCCGCCGGAGGTGATCTGGGAGGTGGTCCGGGACCTGGACGCCTGGTCCGAGTGGAATCCGACCTATCCGCGCGCCGAGGGTGAAATCCGCATCGGCAATATCCTGACCCTGGATCTGCTGCTGCCGGGCCAGTCGACTCAGGAGATCAAGGCGCGCGTCCTGGACTGGGTGCCGAACGAACAGCTCCACTGGGAGCTGAAGCTGCTAGGCGGACTGATCAGGACCCTGCGCTACATCGAGATCAGCCCGTTGGCCGAGAGCGGCTGCGTCGTCGACAACGGCGAGTTCTTCGGCGGCTTGATGGGGCCGTCCCTGGGTAAGCGCATGCGCGGCCCCGTCCGCCGCGGCTTCCTGGCGATGAACGAGGCGCTGAAGGCGCGCGCCGAGGCGATCTGGGCGTCCCGCAACGGCTAGGCGCGCGTCGTTCGCCGCCCGCCCGTGGCGCAGAACGTGAATTTTTTGTGGCAGTCGCCGTCGGGGGCGGAATTTCGTTGAGGCGCGCGGCGCGGCGCGCCAGACACCGGCGTGATGTTCACCGGTCTCCAGCGTCGCGCCGACATGGCGAAAGCCCGCGGTGAGGCGCTGTCTTGAGGCGCGCGCGTCGGCTGGCGTCGGCCGCGGCGCCGTGGACCTTGCCCGCCTTCGCGGTCACCACCGTACTGCTGGGTCTGTGGGGCTGGCTGGACTACGGCTACCGCTTCGACAATGCGCTGTACCGGGCGGTCGCGCTGTTCTCGATCAACAACGAAATCTACCGTCAGGCGCCGGGATCCGCCGACCTGCGCTTCCTGATCGGACGCTGGACGGGGTTGCTGTCGGTGTTCGGCGCGGCGCTGTTCGCCCTGGCCGCGCTGCTGCGCGAACAGGCGGTGGTCGCCCTGGCGCGGCTGGTGCGCCGCCGCGTGGTGATCATCGGCGCCGGCGACATCGCGCTGAAAGCGTTCGAGCGGGCTCGGGTCGGCGGGCTCAGCTCGGTCTGGATCGGCGCGCCCTCTCTCGATGCGCACCGCCTCAGCGCCTTCGCGCTGCCCTGGCCGGCCGAGGACCTCGAGCGAACCGTCCAGGCCGGGGTCGCCGACGCCGAACAGATCCTGGTTGCCCAGGACGATCCCGCGAGCAGTCTGGTCCTGGCCAAGGTGGTCCGCGCCGCCGCGCCTCGCGCGCGCATCACGGTCGTCCTCAACGACGCCAGCCTGGCGGAAGACGCCGCGGCGATGATCAACGAGCCCAACACCCGGGTGATCTCGGCCGCCACGGTCGCCGCCCGGGCGCTGCATCTGAGCCACCCGCCGTTCCTGCGGGCGCGGGAGGTCGGCCATGCGCGCATCCACGCGCTGATCGTGGGTTTCGGCCAGGCCGGCCAGGCCATCGCCCGCGACCTGATCGTCAACGGCCGCACGACCTATCTGGCGATCCCGCGCATCACGGTCATCGACCCCGGCGCCCGCGCCCTCGAAGGCGCCATCCGGGTCCGGGCGCCGGAACTGGACCACTGCGCCGAGATGGTCTTCATCGAGGGCCGGGTCGGGACCCGGGGCGTGGAGCCGGGCGTCGACCTGCTGGTCCGGACGATCGCCGCCGGCGGGCCGGTCACCGCAGTCTATGTCTGTCGCAGCGCCGACGCCGACAATCTGGGCGCCGCGGGCATCCTGCAGTCCCTGCTGCGGATCTCCGACCTGGGCGAGCCCGCGATCTTTACCCGGCTACGCGATGCCCACACCCTCACGCAGAGCCGCAGCGGCGGTCGCGGCCTGGACGCGCTCATCCCCTTCGGCGACATCGGGGCCATCGTGGCGGCGTCGGAATTCCTGTCCGAAGCGCCGGACGCCGCGGCCCGCGCTTTTTCCGAGGCCTATCGGTCGATGCTGCCGGAAGCGCGGCGCAACGATCCGGCCAACCGGTCCGGCCGTCCGTGGGACGAGCTGGACGAGACCTTCCGGCAGGCGACCAGGGACGCGGTCGCCCATATCCCCGCCAAGTTGGCGAGCGCCGGCATCGACCCGGCGCTGTGGCGTGGCCGGGCTGGCCCGCCGCGTATTCCCCGAGAGCTCCAGCTGTTCCGGACCGCCGCCGAGCGCGAGGCGCTCGCGGCGCTGGAACACGAGCGCTGGAACGTTCAGCGGCGGCTGGACGGCTGGCGCTGGGCCGATGTTCCGGCGAAGGACGAGCTGCGGCGTCTCCACCCCGCTCTGGTGCCCTATGACCAGCTGTCGGACGAGGTGAAGGGGTACGACCGCGCCCTGGTCGACGAGACCCAGGCGATCTGCTGGGCGGCGCGCGACATCTAGGCCGCCTGCACCACCTGCAGCCGGGCCGACAGCGGGGCGTGGATCATGCAGATCAGGCCGCCGGTCGCGAAGTCGAGGGTGACCTGGCCCGCCAGTTCGGCGGCGATGCCGCGCTCCAGCAGGCGGGACCCGAAGCCGCGCTTGCCGGGGGGCTGCACGATGGGCCCGCCGCTTTCGTGCCAGATGAAATCCAGCGAACCGTTCGTCTGGCTCAGGGCGATGTCGATCCGGCCGTCACCGCTCCAGGCGCCGTGCTTCAGCGCGTTCGTGGCCAGTTCGTGCAGGGCCATGCCCAGGCTGACCGCCAGGTTGGCTTCCAGCTTCACGTCAGGACCGCTGTAGGCGTAGGGCCGGCCGTAATGGCGGAGGGCGGCGTCGATCAGTTCGTGCAGGGAGGCGCTCTCCCACTCCCGCTTGACCAGCAGGTTGTGCGTGGCCGACAGCGCCATCAATCGTTCCAGGAACAGGTTCCGCGCCTCGTCCATGCCCTTGGATTCATTCAGGGTCTGGGCCGCCACGGACTGCACTGAGGCCAGGGTGTTCTTCACCCGGTGGTTCAGTTCGTCCAGCAGCAGCTTCTGGCGCGCCTCGTGCTCACGCATCTCGACCATGGTCGCCATGGCGGTCCGCAGCTCGATCAGCGCGGCGTCGCGCTCGGCCAGGCTGGTCTGCAGTTCGTGGGTCGAGGGCAGGGCGATGGCCTTGGGCAGCAGCGGCCAGAGGGCCACGGCGGTCACCACCGAGACCACGGCGGTCGCGCCCTTGATCAGCGCCTCGATCCCGTAGACCGGCACCCACAGCGTCAGGATCATCATGAAGTGGGTGACCCCGCACAGCAGGATGAAGGCCACGAACATCCAGACGGCCCAGCTGAAGCGCACGTCGCGGCGATTGTAGAGGAACACCCCAAGGACCAGCGGGATCGAGAAATAGGCCAGCCCGATCAGCAGGTCCGAGATCGCGTGGGTCCAGATCAGCTCGGGTCGCCAGAGCAGGCAGATGCCGTGCGGATTGAGCGCCTTCGTCTCGAAGAAATACCGGATCGAATCCGAAAGTCCGGCCATCGCACGCCCCCGACGCTTGCGGAGCCGACTGTTAACCACCCCACGCGGGAGGGAAAGGGCGAACTGGGTAGTCCGCCGCTTGGCGGCCTCGGCGGCCTTCGCCATGGTGCCCGCCGAAAAACAAGAGGACGCAGCCATGTCGGGGAAGATCGGACGGACCGTGGCGGACTCGATCCCGTCTTGGCCGGAGCCGCCGAAGGCGCCCAAGGGCGCCCCGAACATCCTGGTGGTGCTGTTCGACGACGTCGGCTTCTCGGACTTCGGCTGCTACGGCTCGCCGATCCGCACGCCCACCATCGACCGCCTGGCCGCTGAGGGGCTGCGCTATGCGGGCTTCCATACCACCGCCATGTGCTCGACCACACGGGCGGCGCTGCTGACCGGGCGCAACCATCACTCGGTTGGCGTCGGTTGCCTGGCCAATTTCGACAGCGGCTATCCGGGCTATCGGGGCAAGATCGACAAGGCGGCCGGGACCCTGCCCGAGATGCTGCGCCCGCACGGCTACCGGAACTACATGCTGGGCAAGTGGCACGTGACCAACCTGACCGAGACCGGTCCGTCGGGTCCGTTCGACGGCTGGCCGCTGGGTCGGGGGTTCGACAAGTTCTACGGCTTCATGGACGCCGAGACGGACCAGTACGCCCCTGAGCTGGTGCGCGACAACACGCCCATCACGCCGCCGGGGACGTTCCAGACCGGCTACCACCTGACCGAAGACCTGACCGATCAGGCGATCCGCTACATCGCCGACCACACGGCGGATGCGCCGGACGTCCCCTGGCTGCTTTGGTTCGCGCCCGGCGCCTGCCACGCCCCGCACCAGGCGCCCGCCGACCTGATCAAGAGCTACGACCCGGTGTTCCAGCACGGCTGGGATGTGGAGCGCGAGCAGCGGCTGGCGCGGCAGAAGGCCATGGGCCTGGTCCCGCCGGACACAAAGCTGCCGCCCCCCAACGACGGCATCCGGCCTTGGGACAGCTATGGCGACGACGAGCGCCGCGTGTTCACCCGCCTGCAGAGCGCCTTCGCCGCCATGCTCGACCACACCGACCAGCAGCTGGCGCGATTGGTGGGATTCCTCGAAAGCGCCGGCGTGCGCGACGACACCCTGATCATCGTCATGTCGGACAACGGCGCATCCCAGGAAGGCGGGCCGCTGGGCTTCGTCAACGCCATGGGCCCCTTCAACTTCCGCGGCGAACCCATGGCCGAGAAGCTGGCCCGGATCGACGACATCGGCGGCCCGGACACCCATTCCAACTTCCCGCAGGGCTGGGCCATGGCGTCGAACACGCCGCTGCGCCGCTACAAGCAGAACACCCACGGTGGCGGCATCCGCGATCCGCTTGTCATCTCGTGGCCCAACCGGATCGAAGCGCGCGGCGAGGTGCGACCCCACTTCGCTCACGCCAGCGACCTGGTCCCGACCCTGCTGGAGTTGATCGGCGTCCAGCCCCCGTCGCAGGTGAACGGCGTCCCGCAGATGCCGCTGGAAGGCGAGAGCTTCGCCGCAAGCCTGATGGACGCCGCCGCGCCCGCCCGCGCCAAGCCGCAGTATTTCGAGATGTTCGGCCATCGCGGCCTGTGGAAGGACGGCTGGAAGGCGGTGGCGTTCCACCCGCCCGGCACGCCGTTCGACAGCGACACCTGGGAGCTGTTCCACCTGGATGCCGACTTCTCCGAAACCGACGATCTGGCGGCGGCCCAACCGGACCGGCTCAAGGCCCTGGTCGACGACTGGTGGGCGGCGGCCGAGGCCAACAAGGTGCTGCCGCTGGACGACCGCTTCGCCCCGCGCTTCGTCGAGAACTCGGCGCGCTTCCACGGCGCGCGGCGCAAGTTCGTGCTGCACGCGGGCATGGGCCACCTGCCCACCGACGTGGCGCCCGACGTCCGCGCCCGCAGCTATCGGATCGAGGCCGACGTTCGCCTGAAGGGCGGCGAGGCGGGCGTGTTGCTGGCGCACGGCGACGCCACCAGCGGCTACAGCCTCTACGTCCAGGACGGCCGTCTGCACCACACCCTGAACATCGGCGGCCAGAAGACCACCGTCAGCTCGGACCGACCCATCCCGGCGACGGCGACCCGCCTGGGCGTGGTCTCGCGCAAGGTGGGCGAGGGCCTGAACCGCACCTTCACCCTGACCATCGACGGCGCGCCGGCCGGCGAGGGGCTGGCCACCACCGGCTTCGTCACCCTGATCTCCTGGTCGGGCCTGGACATCGGGCTGGACCGTGGCAGCCCCGTGGCGGACTACGCCGCCCCGTTTTCGTTCACCGGGACGCTGCGCAAGGTTACGGTTGTCATGGACGCCGACCAGACGCTTGACGGCGACGCCGTCGGAGAGGCCGAGATGGCGCGCCAGTAGCCGGAGTCGCCCATGGACCTGTCCCGCCGCGCCGTCCTCGCCGCCGGCGCCGCCGCGCCCGCCGGAGCGGCGCTGGCCGCCCCCGCCACGGCTGCCGACATCCGGCCCGACGACGAGGCGCACTGGGCCAAGGTCGCCGCCCTGTTCGACGCGCCGCCCGCTGGGGTGATCCAGCTGGAGAACGGCCAGTTCGGGGCGATGGCGAAGTCCACTCGCGCGGCGTTCGAACGGCACACGGCGCGGGTGAAC
Organism: Alphaproteobacteria bacterium; assembly: GCA_018821435.1. GTDB lineage: Bacteria > Pseudomonadota > Alphaproteobacteria > Caulobacterales > Caulobacteraceae > Phenylobacterium. The sequence continues at coordinate 141,651 of JAHJME010000019.1, read as the reverse complement.
CGCGAGACCACGCTCTACACGCGCGGGGCGGTGAACGGCGACCTGCAGAAAGTGCGCGCCCGCGTGGCGGCCCTGCTGGGTCTGGACCCCGGCGAGATCGCCTTCACCCGGGGCGGCACGGAATCGATGCTGACCCTGATCGCCGGCTACAACCGACTGAAGCCTGGCGACGCGGTGCTGTACGCCGACCTCGACTACGACAGCATGCAGGTGGGCATGGAGTCCCTGGCCCGGCTGCGCGGCGTGCGCGTGGTCAAGATCGCCCTGCCCGAGCCGGCCACGAAGCAGAACCTGATCGACGCCTACGAGGCGGCGCTGAAGGCCAATCCGGACGTGAAGCTGGTGCTGCTGACCCACCTGTCGCACCGCACCGGCCTGATCCCGCCGGTGAAGGAGATCACCGCGCTGTGCGGGTTCCACGGCGCCGAGGTGCTGCTGGATTGCGGCCACGCGCTCGGCCAGACGCCGTTCGCGCTGAAGGACATGGGCGTCGAGTTCGCCGGCCTGAACCTGCACAAATGGATCGGCGCGCCGCTGGGCGTGGGGGTCGTCTACATCCGCCGCCACCGCATCTCCGACATCGACGTCTCGATCCTGGAGGGACCCAGCGACCGGATCGACGCCCGCGTCCACACCGGCACCGTCAACTACGCCGCGATGCTGAGCGTCGCCGACGCCCTGGACGTCCACGAGGCCATCGGGCCGACGGCCAAGGCGCAGCGCCTGCTCTACCTGCGCGACCGCTGGGCCGAGGCCGTGCGCGGCGTCCCGGGCATCGAGGTGCTGACCCCGAACGACCCGTCGCTGCACGCCGGCATCACCTCGTTCCGCCTCGCCGGCCAAACCACGCCGGCCCAGGCGGCGGCCGTGAAGAAGGCGCTGTTCGACAGGTACAAGATCTTCACCGTCGAGCGCCCGGGCCCCGCCAAGGGGGCCTGCGTGCGGGTGACCCCGTCGTTCGTGAACAACGTCGGCCACGTGGACGCCCTGGTCGCGGCGCTGAAGGCGATGGCCAAGGCTTGATCCCGACACAGTTCGGGCGGAAGGTGACGCTAGCGTCATTTTCGAGAAGCGGGTCCGCCGCTCGGCGTGAGGATACAGGCCATGACCGAACGAGCCCTGCCGTCGCTGTTCGAGCTGACTCCGCTCAACGAGACCTATCGCCTCGATCCCCACGCCATGCTGGATGACCTGCGCGACCGCTGCCCGGCGCATCGCGACCCGATGTCGGGCAGCCTGGTGCTCAGCCGCTACGCCGACGTTCGCGCGGTGGTGAACAACCGCGAGCTCTGGCGCGACCCGCTCCACGCCGAAGAGGGCGCGCACCTGCAGCGTCGGTTCCTGGCCGAATACGATCCCAGCCGGCCCCGTAGCAGCCAGACCAGCATCCTGATGCTGGACGATCCCGACCACGCCCGCGTCCGCCAGCCCCTGGCCCAGGCGCTCTACGCCCGGGTGGCGAAGTTCAAGCCCGAGGTCGAGCGGATCATCGACGAGAGCCTGGACCGGCTGGACGGCGAGGCCCGGTTCGACCTGATGGACCGGTTCTGCGTGCCGATCCCCATCGACGTCATCGCCTCGATCCTGGGCGTCGACCACGACCTGCTGGGGGAGTTCCGCCAGTGGTCGGAAGGCGTGATCCAGGGCCTGAACCCCTTCCGCACGCCGGAACAGACCGCCGAGATGGAAAAAGCCGGCGTCGCGCTGAACGCCTATTTCACCGAGGCGATCGTCTCGCGCCGCACCCATCCGGGCGACGACCTGATCACCGACATGGTCCGCCTCCAGACGGAGGGCGCCGAGCTCAGCGACGACGAACTGCGGATCAACCTGACCGCCCTGCTGGTCGGCGGCAACCTGACCACAACCGATCTGATCGGCAACGCGGTCCGGCTGCTGCTGGCCAACCCGGCCGAACTGGCCAAGCTGAAGGCCGATCCGGGCATCATCAACGCGGTGGTGGAAGAGGTCCTGCGCTACGAGCCGCCGGTGGACATCACCGGCCGCATCGCCTCGGGCGACATGGAGATCGCCGGCTGCCCGATGCACGCCGGCCAGGCGATGACCGTGTCCCTGCGCGCCGCCAACCGCGATCCCGAGACCTACGACGACCCGCACGCCTTCAACGTCAGCCGCAAGCACAAGCCGCACGTGGCCTTCGGCGGCGGCGCCCACATCTGCATCGGCGCGCCCCTGGCCCGGCTGGAGGCGCAGGTCGCGCTGGTGAAGCTGTTCGAACGCTTCCCCGACCTCAAGCTCGCCGAGCCGGACGCCACCCCCGCCTGGCGCACCCTGCCGTTCTTCCGCGGCATGGAGACGTTGCCGGTCATCCCGTGACGCCGCTGCGTTTGACAACACCCCTCCCCATGACGACCTAAGGGGCATGATCGACGACCTATATTCGGCCAAGCTCCTGCGGCTGGCGGCGGAGATGCCGCGGGCCGGGCGGCTCGCCGAACCCGACGCCACCTCCGAGAAGATCTCCAAGCTGTGCGGCAGCCGCATCGTCGTCGATGTGAAGGTCGAGGACGGCCACGTGGCCGACTTCGCCCAGGACGTGAAGGCCTGCGCCCTGGGCCAGGCGGCGGCCTCGGTGCTGGGCGCCAACGTCATCGGCGCGAGTTTGTCGGAACTGGAAGACGCCCGTGATGCGTTCCGCTCTATGCTGAAGGCGGGCGGACCCGCGCCGGTAGGTCGCTTCGGCGATCTGGCCTTGCTGGCCCCGGTGAAGGATTATCCCGCCCGCCACACCTCGACTTTGCTCGCCTTCGAGGCGGTCACCGAGGCGGTGCGCAACGCGGTCGATCGGAGAGCCTGAATGCCGGACTTCATCTTCCTCCACCACGACGACGCCTCGGGCGACGGCGGGCTGGACTGGGACCCCTACCTGAGCCGGCTGCGCGAAGCGGGCGTCCTGCAGGGCGGCAGCGCCATCGGCGCCGGCGCCTGCGTGAAGAAATCCGGCGCGGCCCCGGAGCCCACCGCCCACATCTCGGGCTACGTCTGCGTCACCGCCCGCGACTTCGAGCACGCCCGCAGCCTGCTGCCCGGCAACCCGGTCTTCGAGGCCGGCGGCACCGTCGAAATCCGCGAACTGCCAGCCGGGGGTTGAAAGGGTCGCGCGACCTGTCCGAGGTTCCGTTTTCCACCCGCCCGTGATACTGGGCGCGCCTCGGTTCACTTCGGTTCGCCATGCTCGGTCTGACGGACATCGCCGCTCGTTTCACCCCGACCGCCCGGTCGGCGACGATGGGGCCTGCGCGAACTACTCCCGCCGGCGCGGCTTGAACCTCTCGGGTCCCGAACCGCAAACCGCAGCCGGCACGAGCTTCTACGAGAGATGCGTCCGTGGGCTTCTTCGCGCCTACAAGCTGACGCTTTCGCCGCTGATCGGGCGGCAGTGCCGGTTCGCTCCGACCTGTTCGGAGTACGCCGCTGAAGCCCTGATCGGACACGGCCCCTGGCGGGGGAGCGCGCTCACCGTCAAGCGGCTGTGTCGATGTCATCCCTGGGGTGGCGCGGGATACGACCCGCCGCCGCCTCCGCGCCAGAAGGCTGAGAGCCAGGCGCGCGACTGGAAGTGTGAAACATGATCGATCTGATTTTCCCCGACGGCTCGAAACGCGAGTTCGAGCCCGGCGTGACGGGCAAGCAAGTCGCCGCCTCGATCGCCCCGTCCCTGGCCAAGCGCGCCGTGCTGATCAAGCTGGACGGCGAGCTGCTGGACGTGGACCGCCCGCTGGAAAGCGGCGGCAAGTTCGAGATCCTGATGCGCGACTCGCCGGACGTCCTTGAGACGATCCGCCACGACGCGTCCCACGTGATGGCCGAGGCGGTCCAGGAGCTGTACCCCGGCACGCAGGTGACCATCGGCCCGGCGATCGAGGACGGCTTCTACTACGACTTCGCTCGCGAAGAGCCGTTCAGCCTGGACGATCTGGCCAAGATCGAAGAGCGCATGAAGCAGATCGTCGACCGCGACGAGCCGATCACGCGCGAGGTCTGGGACCGCGACGAAGCCATCGCCCACTTCAAGTCCATCGGCGAGCTCTACAAGGCTGAGATCATCGAAGGCTTCCCCGACGGCGAGACGATCACGGTCTATCGTCAGGGTCAGTGGAAGGACCTCTGCCGCGGGCCGCACCTGCCGTCGACGAAGGCGGTGGGCAAGGCGTTCAAGCTGACGAAGCTGGCCGGCGCCTACTGGCGCGGCGACCACCGCAATCCGATGCTGCAGCGAATCTACGGCACGGCCTGGGCGTCGGACGCCGACCTGGAGGCGTACATCACGCGCCTCGAGGAGGCCGAGAAGCGCGACCACCGCAAGATCGGCAAGGCCATGGATCTCTTCCACATGCAGGAAGAGGCCAAGGGGATGATCTTCTGGCACCCCAAGGGCTGGACGCTCTACCGCGCGGTCGAGGCCTATATGCGCCGCCGGCTGGACGACGACGGCTATGTCGAGGTCAAGGCGCCCCAGATCATGGACCGGGCGCTGTGGGAGAAGTCCGGCCACTGGCAGAAGTTCGGCAAGAACATGTTCACGTGCGAGACGGTCGAGGGCGAGGTCCTGGCCGTGAAGCCGATGAACTGCCCCGGCCACGTGCAGATCTTCAACCACGGCCAGAAGAGCTATCGCGACCTGCCGCTGCGCATGGCCGAGTTCGGCGCCTGCCACCGCTACGAGCCGTCGGGCGCCCTGCACGGGATCTTCCGGGTGCGGGCGTTCACGCAGGACGACGCCCACATCTTCTGCCGCGAAGACCAGATCGAGGAAGAATCCACGAAGTTCATCCGCCTGCTGGAGAGCGTCTACCGCGACTGCGGCCTGGAGCTGCATGCGGTGAAGCTGGCGTTGCGTCCCGAGGAGCGCTTCGGCACGGACGAAGGCTGGGACGTCGCCGAGCAGAAGCTGGAGCGCGCCGCCCTCAACGCGGGGATCGCGCGGGTCGAGATGCTGCCGGGCGAGGGCGCCTTCTACGGCCCCAAGCTGGAGTTCCACCTGCGCGACGCCATCGGCCGCACGTGGCAGTGCGGGACGCTGCAGCTGGACTATGTCCTGCCGGAGCGCCTGGACGCCGAATATGTGGCCGAGGACGGCTCGAAGCAGCGGCCGGTGATGCTGCACCGCGCGATCTGCGGCTCGATGGAGCGGTTCCTCGGGGTGATGATCGAGAACTTCGCCGGGGCGTTCCCGCTGTGGCTCGCGCCGACGCAGGTGGTGGTGGCCACGATCACGTCCGACGCCGACGCGTTCGCCCTGAAGGTCGCCGCCCAGCTCCGGGCCGCCGGCCTGCGCGTCGAGACGGATCTGCGGAACGAGAAGATCAACTACAAGGTCCGCGAGCACAGCCTGGCCAAGACCCCGGTGATCGCCGTCGTCGGCCGGCGTGAGGCGGAAGAAGGCAAGGTCGCGCTGCGGCGCCTCGGTTCCGACGGCCAGCAGATCCTGACGCTGGGTGAGGCCGTGAACAGTCTTGCCACCGAAGCGACTCCGCCCGATGTTGCCCGCAAGGGGAGCGACGGGGTCGCCGGTCAGGGGGCCGGCGGTATGGAGGCTGGATGAACAGCATCGCCGCGCCGATCCTCGCGTCCGAACCTGTGTCCGCGCCGGAGTTCCTCCGGCCCCGCCGCAGCGTTTCCGTGGTGATGGTGGTCTTCATGACGGGGGAGGCTCTGGAGAAGAGCCTCGCCTGCGTCCTGGCCGACCCGCTGGTGGACGAACTGGTCGTGGTCGACAACGGCTCCACGCCCGCCGAGGCCGCGCGCCTGCGGGCGCTGGACGGCCGTGACGACCGGGTGCGGCTGCTGGCCGGCCACGGCAACGTGGGCTTCGCCAAGGGCGCCAACCTGGGCGCGGCCAAGGCCAAGGGCGACCTGCTGGTCTTCCTCAATCCCGACGCCTTCCTGCAGGACGGCTGCGTCGCCGCCCTGGCGCGGGAGATCGGCGATCGTCCGGCGCCCTGTATCGTCGGCGGCCGGGTGCTGAATTCCGACGGCACGGAACAGCGCGGCGCCCGGCGCGGCGAGATCACGCCGATGAGCGCGGTGCTGTCCATGAGCGGTCTGGCCAAGGGCCGCTCCCTCAGCCGCTACGAGGTCCACTGGGAGGGCGACGCCCTGCCGGACCACGCGGTGGCCACGCCCACCATTTCCGGCGCCTGCTTCTGCATGCGGCGCGAGGACTTCGACCGCGTGGGCGGCTTCGACGAGGGCTACTTCCTCCACGTCGAGGACGTGGACCTGTGCTGGCGCGTGCGCCAGGCGGGCGGCGAGGTGCTGTTCCACCCGCGCGCCGAGGTCGTCCATATCGGCGGCACCAGCCAGACCAGCCCGCTCAAGGTGGAGTTCCACAAGGGCGTCGGCCTGGCCCGCTATTTCCGCAAGCGCGCCGTGGGCGTGGGCCAGCAGGCCGCGGCCTGGGCGCTGTCCCCGCTGGTGGTGATCGCCGCCGTGGTGCGGCCGGTGCTCTGGCGCCTGACGGGCCGGGCGGGCTAGACCGCCACCTTCGCCTTCGGGAACCCGCCCGCGCGGCTCAGCGACGAGGCGGTGCGCTTGCCCAGCAGGTCCGAGGCCCAATTGCCGATCTCGATGAGCTGATCCAGGTCGTAGCCGGTCTCGAACCCGGCGCGCTCAAGCATGTAGACCAGGTCCTCGGTGCCGATGTTGCCGGTGGCGTTCGGCGCGAACGGACAGCCGCCCAGCCCGCCCACCGAGGCGTCGAGCACGTCGACCCCGGCCTCGACGCCGGCGAAGGCGTTGGCCAGGCCGGTGTTCCGTGTGTCGTGGAAATGCAGGCGCAACGGGATGCCGCCGGCCGCCGCCTTGGCCAGCTCGACCCGGCGGCGCACCATCCACGGGTCGGCCACGCCGATGGTGTCGGCCAGCGCGATCTCGGCCACGCCGAATCCAGCCGCCGCTTTGACGATGGAGACCACGCGCTCCTCCGGCACCTCGCCCTCGAACGGGCAGCCGAAGGCCACCGAGACGGTGGCGGAGATCGGCGGGTCGTCCGCCTTGCGGGCGGCGACGATGGCGCCCAGAGCGTCCACCTGCTCGGCGACGTTGGCGCCCTGGTTGCGGATCCCGAACTCGTCGCTGGCGCAGACCACGACATTGGCCTCGTCGCAGCGGGCTTCGACGCAGCGGTCCCAGCCGCGCATGTTCAGCACCAGGCCGATGCGCGAGCGCCCGGGCGTCCGGGGCAGGGCGAACATGATCTCCTCGGCGCCATCCATCTGCGGCACCCGCTTGGGGTTCACGAAGGACACCACCTCCATCCGGCGCGCGCCGGCGGTCTCCAGGCGGCGGATCATCTCCAGCTTCTGGCCGACCGTGAACAGGGTCTTCTCGTTCTGCAGGCCGTCGCGCGGACCCACTTCCACGATGTCGATACGGCGGCTCATCGGCGGACCTCACTCAGGACTTCGGGCGCCACATAGACCCGAAGCGTCATCGGATCACCCTTCGAGTAGTTGATGCCCTTTGCGCTGGCCACAAGGACCGCCTGGCCGTCGCGGGCTTTCAGCGCGTCGCGGAAGGCGGCTTCCTCGGCCTGCTCGACGATGGCGGGGCGGCCTTCGACGATCGCCTGGGCCGCCTCGGCCGGGCCGTCCAGCTCGGTGGCGGTGCCCAGGGCAAAGACCAGGCTGGGCTCGGCGAACCCGGCCACGGCCACCGGCGCCTCGGCCACCCCCTGGCGGGGCAGCAGCCGCGCCTCGCCCAGGGCCCGCTCCAGCCGGTCCGACAGCCACAGCGGGTCAAGGCGCGGGGCCAGCGCCGCCGCCAGGGCCGCGTGGCCCATGACCGCCAGCACCAGCGAGGTGAGCACGGCGGCCTGAGGGGCCCGGCGCACCATCAGATAAGCCCCGACCAGGCCCGCCGCCGCCAGCAGCCCGCCGGCCAGGGTCGCGGCCCAGGCGTCCGACGGATCGCCGTAGAGCGACAGCAGGTAGAAGACCCCCGCGGCCAGGGCCACGCCGACCACCGCCAGCAGGCCCGCGCCCAGCCAGCGCGCCACCGCGCCGATCGGCTCGGCCAGCGCCCGCGCCGCCAGCCAGGCCAGGCCGCCGTAGGCCGGCATCAGATAGTGCGGCAGCTTGGTCGGCAGCGCCTCGAACAGGATCCAGGCCGGGATCAGCCAGGCCAGGGCGAACCGTACGCCCGGCTCGGCGCGATGGCGCCACGCCGCCACGGCCGCAGCGGGCAGCAGCAGGGTCATCGGGAAGGTCAGCAGCGGGGTCAGCAGCAGGTGATAGCCCGGCGGCGCGCCATGGCTCTCCTGGCCGCCGGCCAGCTTGGGCGCCAGGTCCGACCCCACCGCCTGGCTCCAGAACCCGCCGTCCGTGGCCACGGTCACCGCCCCGGCCCATGGCCCGACGATGGCCAGCACGATGATCATGCCCCACCACCAGCGCATGCCGGCGATCCAGCTGGTCCGCCGGTCCCAGACCGCCAGCACCGCCATGGCCAGGAAGGCGATCATCGGCCCGATCGGACCCTTGATCAGCGTCGAGACCGCCAGCGCGATCCAGAAGATCCAGACCACCCGGCGGCTCGCGGGCGGTCCCCCGCGATAGGCGGCGTAGAGGCGGGCCATCGCCGCCATCGCCAGGACGGTCGTGCCGCTGAGCGCCGAATCGGTCTTGGCGATGAACGCCTCGGTGGACACCAGCAGGCACGCCCCCAGCATGGCGCCGGCCAGCATTGCGGTGCGCCGGTCGAAGAACGCTCCCGCGCCCCAGGCGCAGGCCGCGGCGGCCAGCATGGCGCCCAGCAGCGACGGGACCCGATAGGCCCAGATCTGCCGCGCCTCGGGGCTGGACAATGTGCTGACGCTCAGCGCCTGCAGCCAGTGGATGCCCACGGGTTTCTTGAAGCGGGGACCGTCCTGGAAGCGGATCACGACATAGTCGTCGCTTTCCAGCATCTGGGCCGTGGCCTGCGCGAAGCGCGCCTCGTCGCGGTCCAGCGGCGGCATGGCCAGCAGGCCCGGCAATCCGGCCAGGAAAGCGATGAAGGCCGCCAGCGCCGGCCCTCGCCAACCGCCGCTCCATTTCGTCAGGGCGCCATCCAGCGTCATGAGGCCCTGATAGCATGTTCCTTTCTCCTGCCATCTTTTCCGCTATGAGCGGGCCATGGCTTCTGCCCCCGACATCTCCGTGGTGGTCCCGGTCTTCGACGAAGAAGGCGCGGCGCCCACCCTGGCGCGCGAGATCGCCGCGGCGTTCGCCGGCCGGTCGTTCGAGATGATCTTCGTGGACGACGCCAGCCGCGACGGCACCCGCGCGGCGCTGAAGGCGCTGTCGGCCGAGATCCCGCAGCTTCGCGTCCTGGCCCACGCCCGGAACTCCGGGCAGAGCCGCTCGATCCGGACCGGCATCCTGGCCGCCCGCGCGCCGGTGGTGGTCACCCTGGACGGCGACGGCCAGAACGACCCGGCCGACGCGCCCGGCCTGGCGGACGTGCTGATCGCCGGGACCCCCGACCTGGCCCTGGTCGGCGGCGAGCGCGTGAAGCGCCAGGACAGCCAGGCCAAGAAGTGGGCGTCCAAGGTCGGGAACGGGGTGCGCAAGCGCCTGCTGAAGGACAGCGCCAACGACACCGGCTGCGGCCTCAAGGCGTTCCGGCGCGAGGCCTTCCTTCGCCTTCCCTACTTCGACCACATCCACCGCTACCTGCCGGCGCTGATGCTGCGCGAGGGCTACCGGGTGGAATTTCGGCCCGTGAACCACCGCCACCGCCAGACCGGCCAGTCCAAATACACAAACCTCGGCCGGCTGCTGGCGTCGGCCTCGGATCTGTTCGGCGTCATGTGGCTCCAGTCCCGTTCCCGGAACCCCGGCGGCGTCGACGAGGTCTAGACGCCGCGTCTCCCCTCACGTCGTCGTCAGGTGAACGCGCTGAGGATCACCGTGACCACGGCGACGTCGATGAAGCGGGAGAGGAAAAACAGCATTTGCCCGTCCGTGGTCGGTTGTTCCAAACACGGTTAAGCAAGTCCTGCGCCAACCCGGTCCCGCCCATGGCTCTATTCTTCGACGCCCCCTGGTTCGACGCGAAACTTCAGGCGCGGGACCTGTCGCGCGCCGTCCTGGCGGCGGTGGCGGGCCTGAGCGAGGCGGAGCTGGCGCTGGTCTTCAAGGACCAGCAGGAACTTTCCGCCGGGCAGGTTGCGGCCTTTGCCGAGCTGCTGGGGGTCCCGCCGGCGGAAATCGCCAACCGCGCGGGAATCTCCACGCCCACGCCGGTCACGGCGTCGCCTACGGATGCGAGGATCGCGGCGCTGGAACGGCGGGTGGCGGTGCTGGAGGCCGAGCTGGCCCGGCTTATGAAGGCCTAGATATCTTCGCTGGCCGTGCGGCCCGTGCGGGCGCGACGGTCGGCGCTGCCGGACCATTCGGCGCGGTTGTAGGCCTGGCGGGCGCGTTCCAGTAGCGAGGGGCCGGCGCGCAGGCCGCGACGCTCGCCGCCCTGGCCGATGATCTGGGCGGCGAACTCGGCGTAGCCACGCGGGCGTTCCTCGCGGAACGAGCGGGGCGGGGCGGCGGCCGAAATCGGGACAGGCAGGTTGGACGTACCGACGCTGTCGGCCTCGTCGGGCCGGTCGTTTTCGGTCTTCGACGCTCGCCGCGCCGAGACCGCACGCTGGATGCGGTCAATCCGGGACATCTTGTCGCACAACCTGCAATTGGCAGGCCACAACTCAGCCTTTCGCCAGTTTATCCAGCTGAGCTTGCATCTCCGCCATCTGCTTGCGCAAGAGTGTTAACGACTCATCACCGCCCGTATCCCCTTTTGTCGCAGGGGCCGCGGGCGTGGGCTCTTCGTTTCGGGTGGCCGTGTTCGGCACATAGGCGAACGGCGAGAACATCTTCATCGCCCGATCGAAGAGCTGCAGGTTCTGCCGAATCTGCTCCTCGTAGTTGGCGACGCCGCCCGTCTGTCCGACGGTCTGTCCCAGGCTGGAGAGCTGGGTGCGCAGCCGCTCCTGCTGCTGGGTGAAGCTGGACAGCGACAGTTCCAGATAGCTGGGCAGGAACGCCTGCATCGAGTTGCCGTAGAAGCCGATGAGCTGGCGCAGGAACTGGATCGGCAGCAGGCTCTGACCCTGGCTCTCTTCCTCGAAGATGATCTGGGTCAGGACCGTGCGGGTGATGTCTTCGTTGGTCTTGGCGTCATAGACGACGAAATCGACGCCCTGCTTCACCATCTCGGACAGGTGCTCGAGGGTGACGTAGCTGGAGGAGGCGGTATTGTAGAGCCGCCGGTTGGCGTACTTCTTGATGACGACCTTCTCGCCTGTGGAAGAACTCCCGTGGGCGTTGGTCTCCTGGCTGTCGGCCATCCCTAATCCCTTACGCGGCCGATCGAAGCTCGCCGGCCTTTCTGCACTGCAGTATCGCGGATGCGAGCGCATAAGCAAATGACATCAACCAATTGCGCGGGCGGTCTTGCCCTGTCCTGACGCGAAGGGGATAGATGAGCTCCGAGCCTGTCTGAAAACCTCAGGATACGTCATGAGCGACATCGTCATCGTCTCCGCCGCGCGCACGCCGGTGGGCTCCTTCAACGGCGCGCTCGCGAGCCTGCCCGCCCACGAGCTGGGCAAGATCGCCATCCTGGCCGCCGTCGAGCGGGCCGGGATCTCGGCCGCCGACGTGGAAGAGGTGATCATGGGCCAGGTGCTGCAGGCCGGTCAGGGCCAGGGCCCGGCCCGCCAGGCGGCGGTGAACGCCGGCATCCCCCTCGAAAGCCCGGCCTGGAGCCTGAACCAGCTCTGCGGGTCCGGTCTGCGCGCCGTCGCGCTGGGCGCCCAGCAGATCAAGGACGGCTCGGCCAGCATCGTCATCGCCGGCGGCCAGGAGAGCATGAGCCAGTCGCCGCACGCCTCGCAGCTGCGCACCGGCACCAAGATGGGCGACACCACTTTCGTCGACACCATGATCAAGGACGGCCTGCTGGACGCCTTCCACGGCTACCACATGGGCCAGACCGCCGAGAACATCGCCGCCCGCTGGCAGATCACCCGCGAGGACCAGGACGTCTTCGCCGTGGCCTCGCAGAACAAAGCCGAGGCCGCGCAGAAGGCCGGCAAGTTCGCCGGCGAGATCGCGCCGGTGACCATCAAGGGCCGCAAGGGCGACACCGTCGTCGACCAGGACGAATACATCCGCCACGGCGCCACCCTGGACAGCGTCTCGGGCCTGCGTCCCGCCTTCACCAAGGACGGCTCGGTCACCGCGGCCAACGCGTCGGGCCTGAACGACGGCGCCGCGGCCCTGGTGCTGATGAGCGCCGACGAAGCCAAGAAGCGCGGCCTGAAGCCGTTGGCCCGCATCGCGTCGTGGGCCCACGCCGGCGTCGATCCCGAGATCATGGGCACCGGCCCGATCCCCGCCAGCCGCAAGGCGCTGGAGCGGGCGGGCTGGAAGGTCTCGGACCTGGACCTGATCGAATCGAATGAGGCGTTCGCCGCGCAGTCGCTGTGCGTGGTGCGCGAACTGGGCCTGGATCCCGCCAAGGTGAACGTCAACGGCGGCGCCATCGCCATCGGTCACCCCATCGGCGCCTCGGGCGCCCGGATCCTGACCACGCTGCTGCACGAGATGAACCGCACGGACGCAACCAAGGGCCTGGCCACGCTTTGCGTCGGCGGCGGCATGGGCGTCGCAATGTGCGTGGAAAAGGTCTGATACCGAACCCGGAATAACCGAGTCGGATTGCTTAGGGAGATAAAACGGAATGGCCAGGGTTGCGCTGGTCACGGGTGGAACCCGTGGCATCGGTCGGGCGATCGTCGAGCGGCTGAAGGCCGATGGGCTGCTGGTGGCGGCCGGCTACTCCGGCAATGACGAGGCAGCGGCCGAGTGCGCCAAGAGCCTCGGCATCATGGTGGTCAAGGGCAACGTCGGGAACTTCATGGACTGCAAGCATGCGGTCGAGAAGATCGAGGCCGAGCTGGGTCCCATCGACGTGCTGGTGAACAACGCCGGCATCACCCGCGACGGGGTGTTCCACAAGATGACCTCCGAGCAGTGGAGCGAGGTCATCCGCGTGAACATGGACAGCCTGTTCAACATGACCCGCCAGGTCATCGAGGGCATGCGCGACCGCGGCTGGGGCCGGATCATCAACATCTCCTCGATCAACGGCCAGAAGGGCCAGATCGGCCAGACCAACTATTCCGCCGCCAAGGCTGGCGTGATCGGCTTCACCAAGGCGCTGGCCCTGGAGAACGCCCGCAAGGGCGTGACCGTGAACTGCGTGGCGCCCGGCTACATCGACACCGAGATGGTCCAGGCCGTGCCGCCGAAGGTGCTGGAAGCCATCATCGGCCAGATCCCCGCAGGGCGTCTGGGCAGCGGCGAGGAGATCGCCGACACGGTCTCGTTCCTGGCCGGCGAACGCGCCGCCTATGTGACGGGAACCACCCTTTCATTGAACGGCGGCCAATACCTGGTCGGGTGAAGGTCACCGCGACGTCCAAAAAGCGCCCCGATCACGCGGCATCCGTTAGCTTGGCATGACAGGTGAGCTGACGGCGTCCAGGGGAGTATTCAGCGCGGCGCTGCTAGGCGCCGTGCTGTTTGGCCTCGCCCTGCCGGCTCAGGCCGGCCCCGTCGAGCGCCTGCGCGAGGGCCTGTTCAAGAACCGGGGCGCCGAATCGGCCGGCCCCGCCATCGCCCGCTACGTCTCCGAGGAAGGCCGCGTCTTCATCCTGGACCGCACCCAGCCGGTCCCGATGCTGAAGTTCGAGGACAGCCCCGAGGTCTGGGTGCTGGCCCCCAACCCCGCCCCGCGCGGCGACGTGATCTACAAGAACGACCTGGGCGAGCCGATGCTGCGGGCCACGCGCCTGGGCGGCTTCACCCTGTTCACCGACGAGCGGCCCAGCGGCGAGGCGGTGTCCCTGGCCGGCGGCGGCTCGCCGCTGCGCCTGCCGGCGATGAGCCCCCAGGCGGTGTTCGAGCGCCTGGCCCAGGCGTCCCTGCGCGCCAGCCGCGCCGCGCGCCGCCCGATGCTGTTCGAGGCCGAGGCGACGCCAGGCTCCTCGGCCCTGATCGCCGACGCCGCCGTGGTCACCAGCGTGGCGATCATCCGCCTGTCCCAGCGCAAGGACGGGCGCGCCCTGCTGGCGCAGTTCAACCGCGTGCGCTTCATGGAAGGCAAGAAGTCCCAGGCCACGCTCAAGAACGGCATCCTCACCGTCGTCGTCGCCCCCACCCAAGGCCTCGCCGGCCGCCCCTCCTCCGACCGCATCATCAAGGTCGCGCGGGGGAAGTAGGGGCTGAGCGGCCCTTAATCTCCCGCCGTTTCGCGGTGAAGGTAAGGGGATCCGCGCAATGTCCGAGAAGGTTGGGACGCGGACCTAGGTCTCAACGCGGGCGGCGAGTCGCCAAGCGAGGATCGAGGCGGATCGCTGCCTCGTCGTCGGCGGTGGCGCGGCGGATATCGCGTGTGGACGCATAGGCGATGCTGCGATGGTGCAGGGCCAGCGCGTCATTCGGGTCCAGCGCGATCGCTTCGCTCAGATCGACGATAGCCGTCTCGCTCCGACGCCGGTTGAGCTCGGTGATACCGCGCCCGCGCCAGGCGACCGCGTCCTTTGGATCGAGCTCGATGGCGCGGCTATAGTCCGCGAGGGCGGCTGCGTGGTCACCCCTGGCTTGTTTGATCGAGGCGCGTTGACGGAAAGCCAGCCCGCGCTTGGGATCGAGGACGATCACCCGGTCATAGTCTGCGATCGCCAGCGTGGTCTTTCCTTTCATCATCAAGGCCTGGGCGCGGTTGAGCAGGGCTGCGACGAAGCGCGGGTCGATCGCAATGGCGTGTCCGAGGTCGTCGATGGCCCGGTCCCAATCGGCCTGCTGCATGAACGCCGTCGCACGATTGTTGTAGGCGTCCCGGAAGTTCGAATTGAGCGTGATGGCCCGACTGAAGTCGGCAATCGCGAGGTCGCGGGCGCCGTTGGCGAGATAGGCGTCGCCACGGATTTTTATCAGCTCGGCGTCAGTGGGGTTGAGATCGATGGCCCGGCCAAATTCGCCGATCGCCTGATCTCTTCGGCCCAGCGCCTGGAGCGCGAGGCCCCGGGCTCGACGCCCGCCGGAAATGTTCGGATCGAGACGCAGCGCTTCCGCCGCGTCGGCCTCCGCCCGCATCGCGTCCCCGGCTTTCTGATAGGTGAGCGCACGGTTGCGCCAAGCCGTTGCGTTCATCGGATTGAGGGCGATCGCCGTGGAGAAATCGGCGATTGCAGCCTCCAGATCGCCGGCGTTGCTGCGCAGCATCCCGCGCGTGATGGCAACCTCCCCGTCCTGGGGCGAAAGGCGGGCGGCGTCGTCGAGGTCGGCCAGGGCGTTTGCGTTGTCGCCGCGCCGCATGGCGAGCGCCGCGCGGTTGAGATAGGCCGAGGCCACCGTTGGATCCGTCGCGATCGCCGTCCCGAAATCGGCGATGGCCCGGCTATCGTCGCCCTTGGCGGCATATGCGATGCCGCGGTTGACATAGGTGCGCGCCATCACCCCCTCGCTCTTGGCGGCGGAAAGGCCGAGCTGGAGCGCCGCGTCATAGTCGGCAATCGCCTCAACCCATTCGCCGCGTTGCTGATAGGCGAAGCCGCGGTTGCGCAACGCGATGGCGCGCTCAAAGGGCAGACGGGCTTGGTCGCGGATGATCCGGGTGCAGGCCTGGATCATCTTGTCGAGTTTGGCCGAGGGACAATCGAGGCTTTTGGAGTCGGTGACCGGCGGCCCCTCGTCCTTTCCGCCCGGCATCACCTCCGCCGTCGCGACGCTCTGCGCAGCGAGGGCTAGGGCGAAGGCAAGGCCAACTGTCTTCCTGAACATTCGCCTCACTCCCCAACGAAGCTCAGCAACAATGCATGGTTGTACGAACGTAACAAGGGCGTCAGGTGACGGTCGCGATAGGCAGTCCTGGTAAGGACGCCGGTCACGAAAACGTCCTTCAGGATCGAAGCGCTATTGGCGTCCAAAGGCTCGCAACGTTCGCCAACAGTCGAAGATGGACATTGGCGTTCGGCCTGGGTGCTTGCCCAATCCGCCGCGCTACCCCTTGAACCCATCCTTCGCCGCGCGCACCGCGCCGAACGCCGTGGCGTCGGGCTGGCCCGCCGCGCCGACCTTCCCGGCCAACAGGGGCGCGCGGAGGAAGGGGTTGGTGGCCTTCTCCAGGCCGATGGTCGTGGGCACGGTCCACTCGTCGCGCTCGCGGGCGGCGAAGATCTGCGCGGCCCGGTCCTTGAGCGCCGGGCTGTCGTCCACCGACAGGGCGAAGCGGGCGTTCGAGGCCGTGTATTCGTGGGCGCAATAGACCGTGGTGTCGTCGGGCAGGGCGGCCAGGCGCTGCAGGCTGTCCCACATCTGCTCGGGCGTGCCCTCGAACAGCCGCCCGCAGCCCAGGGCGAACAGGGTGTCGCCGACGAAGGCGATACGGTCCGTTCCGTCGAAGTAGGCGATGTGCCCCAGGGTGTGGCCGCCGCTGTCGATCACCTGGAAGCTGGTCTCGCCCAGGTCGACCGTGTCGCCGCCCTTCACCTCGCGGTCCAGCGGCGCGATGCGGGTCACCTCGCCCGGACCGACGATGGCGCAGCCCGTCTTGGCTTGGATGTCGGCGTTTCCGCCCGCGTGGTCGGGGTGCCAATGCGTGTTGAGGATCATGTCCAGGCCCCAGCCCAGGGTCTCCAGCTCGCGCAGGATCGCCGCAGCGTCGGGGGTGTCGATGCAGGCGGTCTTGCCGCTGGCCTCGTCGCGGATCAGGAAGCCGTAATTGTCCGACAGGCACGGAAACTGGTGGACGGTCAGCGGCATGGCGAAACTCCTGCAAGCGCCAGACGATTTAGGCTGGTCGGCCGCTCCCGTCGAGAATAGCCATCCCCCATGCGCCGCGACGTCCTCGAACTTCGCCAGTTCTACGCCTCCGACCTGGGGCGGGCGGCGCGCGCCATGGTGGAACGCAAGCTGATCGAGGCCTGGGGCGACGTCGCCGGCCTGGACGTGCTGGTCCTGGGCTACGCCACGCCCTTCGCCACCACGCTGCGACCGCGCGCCCGGCGCGTGGTGGCCGCCATGCCGGCGCAGCAGGGGGTCGAGGTGTGGCCCAGCGACGGGCGCAACCTGTCGACCCTGACGCCCGAGGATTGCCTGCCGTTTCCCAACGCCCTGTTCGACCGCATCCTGGTGGTGCACGGGCTGGAGGAGAGCGCCGACCCCGTCGGGTTCCTGCGCGAGGTGTGGCGGGTGCTGGCGCCCTCCGGTCGGGCGATCGTCACCGTCGCCTCGCGCAACGGCCTGTGGGCCAATACCGAGAAGACGCCCTTCGGCCACGGCCGGCCCTACAGCCGCAGCCAGCTGGCCGAACTGATGCGCGAGGCCGACCTGGAACCCTCCGGCTGGACCCGCGCGCTCTATGTGCCGCCCGTGACCTGGATGGCGGGTTGGGCCGAAGGCTTCGAACAGGCGGGCTCGCGGCTGTGGCCCGGGTTCGCCGGTCTGCTGCTGATGGAAGCCGTGAAGCAGACCTTCGCCGTGAAGCCTCAGGGGCAGCGCGCGCGGGTGCGGGCCGCGCGTCCGGTGCTGGCCGGCGCCCCCGGCGCGGCGCCGGTTTCGCGGGCGCCGGACGCGCCCGCCCTGCGAGATCGCTTGGCGCCGCCCCGGCGAAGGTCTTAGCTGTTCCCAAGGATTCTGAGTTTCACTGGAGGCGTACCGGCGCATGAAACTGATCATCGCGGTCATCAAGCCCAGCCGCCTGGACGCGGTGCTGGATGCGGTCACCGAGGCGGGCGCCTCCGGTCTCACCGTCACCGAAGTGCGCGGCTACGGCCGCCAGCGCGGCAAGACCGAGGTTTATCGGGGCGCCGAGTACGAGGTGAAACTGCTGCCCAAGGTGAAGCTGGAGATCGCCGTGCCCACCGACATCGTCGAGGCGGTGATCGAGGCCATACAGGCCAGCGCCAACACCAACAAGATCGGCGACGGCAAGATCTTCGTCCTGGACCTGGAGCGCGCGCTCCGCATCCGCACCGGCGAGCAGGACGCCGCGGCGATCGCGGGCTGACCGCCATCGGCCGGCGCCGCGCATGAAGGCCGGGCTCGCAGCCCTCATCCTCGCCTTGCTGACCGCCGCCCCCGCGGCCGCGGCCGACCTGACCGCGCCCCAGGCTATCGAGGCGCTGCGCCGCCACGTCTGCTTCAGCCGCACCTGGTGGGCCGACCCCTATGCGCGCCTGGGCCAGACGGCGACCGTCGACCTGCGGCTGGACGGGCGCACGGCCTATCTCTGGAGCGAGGACCTGCGGGCGATCCCCCGCGTCCGCCGCTGGGCCGACAGCTACATGGTGGTGATGCGCGCCGGCGGCCCGATGGTGACCCAGCGCTCCGGCTACAACATCGAACTGCTGCGCGGCGAGCCCGCCTATGAGCGTGAGCGCCGCCGCGTCTATGCCGCCCAGACCCAGCGCATCCGCGTGGAGCTGCCCGCGACCTGCGAGCCGAAGTTCGACCCCGACACGCCCGCCAAGATCGAGATGAGGGCGGCCGTCCTGGCCAGCCTGTCCACCGCCATCGCCACGTGGGGACGCCGCCCGGCGCGGGGCCGCGTGCGCATGACCGTCGCCAACTTCAACCCCGACTACCCCGAGACCTTCGCCGTCCGCCAGGACACCGGCGAGGTCCTGCGCATCGGCCTGGCGGCGGGTGACGGCCGCTACGCCGTGGCCCCGGTCCCGCCCGGCATCGTCGCCACCCAACTCCGCCGCCTGATCCAGACGTACGGCGAGACCAAGCTGGTGACGGTCCGCTAGGCCGTCGCCGCCAGCCACCATTCGGGTGTCGGAAAATCTCGCCTTAGGCGCTCGACGGCATCGCCGTCCGGCCAAGCCGGCGGCCGATAGCGTGGTGGGTGAAACGTAGCGTCTTCCGCGAACGGGCCGCATACGGCTTCGATATCTGACCAGAGCCGGAAGACATCTTGCCCGTCAGTCAGTGTCATCGCCAAGCCCTGCGCCTTTGGGAGTAGGGCCGGCACGTCCTGTGTCCAGGACGTCCAGGTAAAGGCGTCGCGATCGACGACGACGAACTCAAAGGGCGCGACAAAGACGTCTCGTTCCTGCTCCGCGAACAGCGTTTCAAGCCGTGGCGTCTGAAGGCCGTAGTCCCATATGGATTGACGGATGAACAGGTCGCGGATGGCGCCCAGTTCCGGCGTCAATGCGCCCTCGAAAGCCTCCCACTTTCGATCCCGGAGGATCAGTGGCAGCCAGGCCAAGGGGCGCGTCGCTGCATTGAAGGCGCGCACCACATGGGCTGCCATGGCCTGTAGCGCTCGAACGTCCTCGCCGCCGGCGACCACCACGTGGTCGCGTGTCACGGCGACAGCTACGGGCGCGCCCTTCAGGCCGAGCGCCAGAAACAACTCCGGCATGAGCAGGCGGCTGGAATCGTATCCATCTTCGTAAGTTGAGACATGGAAGCCGCCGTCGGTCGCTTCGAAGCGAACCGGGCTGATGGCCACCAGGTTGTCCATCGCCCGCGGCAGCAGTTCCTCGAAGGTCCGGCCCCAGTCCCGCAGCAGTCCATGCTGAACGAAGGAGATGCTGTTCGGCAGGTCCACGGCAAGCACCGCCGCCAAAGGTCCCGCTAGCCGTTGATAGGGCTGCCACACTTCGGTCGACGGGTTATCGGCGTCGAGTGCTACGGCCTGGAGATCCGTCAAACTTCGCACGATCGGCAGAAGCCGCGGTGCGGCGTCTTCGAAGCTTTCCACGATGCGGGCCTCGAAGACCGGTGCGATGACGCGATCCAACTGCGCCGCCTGCTCCCGCCTCGGATAGGTAAGCCAGTCGCGGTACACCTTATCCAGGTGCAGGACGTCACCTTCCGCGCGTGTCGTCAGCGAAAATGCACTGCGATCATAGGTCACCTCGTGCGGCCACCCAGCCGCCTTCAGGCGCGCCATCACCGCTTCGGCGAACCGGTCCTGTGGCCGACCGCCTTTGAGAAAATCAAAAAGCGCCAACGCCCCGCCTCACAACTTGATGTGGCGAAAACAAAACGCGAACGAAGCTTGGCCGTCAAGCCTTGCGACTACGCGCCTTCTTCACCGGCGCCTCAGCCTTCGGCAGCTCCACGTCGCCGAACAGGTTCTGGGGCGCCGTGGCGTTGGCGACGGCCGGTTCGGACCGCCGGCTCAGCAGGAACAGCGCCGTCTCGGCCCGCCAGTTCTCGATCGGCTGGCGCGGGTCGATCGGGCGGGCGGGCTTGCCCTCGGCCAGGGAGGCGCAGGCGTCGATGCGCAGGTCCAGCGCATCGCACAGGGCCGTAAAGTCGCGCAGGGTGCAGAGGTGGATGTTCGGCGTGGAGTACCAGGGCTCGGGCAGGGCGCCCGTCTCCGGCATCCGGCCGCGCGACATCAGCGCCCAGCGGACCTTCCAGTGGCCGAAGTTCGGCACCGAGACCACCGCCTGTTCGGCGATCCGCAGCAGTTCGGACAGCACGTGCCGGGGCTCGCGCATCTGCTGCAGCGTCTTGCTCAGGATCGCATAGTCGAACGCCCGGGTGGGGAAGTGGTCCAGGTCGCGGTCGCCGTCGCCCTGCACCACGGCCAGGCCGCGCGCCAGGCAGGCCGCCACGCCCTGCGGGCTGATCTCCAGCCCCTGGCCGTCGACCGCCTTCTCGCGGGTCAGCAGCTCCAGCAGCTCGCCCTCGCCGCAGCCGACGTCCAGCACCCGCGCGTTCGGCCGCACCAGCTTCAGGATCTCGGCGAAGTCTTCCCGGATAGAGGGGGGCCGGATGGCGCTCACGCCAGCCCTCGCGCCTGGGCCTGCGCCGCCAGGAAGCCGCGCAGGGTCTGGTCCAGCAGCGGCTCGTCCAGGAAGAAGGCGTCGTGCCCCTTGTCGGTCTGGATCTCGGCGAAGCTGGCGCGGCAGCCGGCCCCGTTCAGGGCGCGGACGATGTCGCGGCTCTCGGGCGTCGGATACAGCCAGTCGGACGAGAAGCTGAGCACGCAGAACTTCACCGCGCGCGCCTTGACGAACGCCTCGGCCAGCACCCCGCCGTACTGGGCGCCCAGGTCGAAGTAGTCCAGCGCGCGGGTGATGTAGAGATAGCTGTTGGCGTCGAAGCGATCGACGAAGCTGGTCCCCTGGTGGCGCAGATAGCTCTCCACCTGGAAGTCGGCGTCGAAGCCCCACGACAGGCCGTCGCGCTGCAACTCGCGGCCGAACTTACGCTGCAGCGCCTGTTCGGACAGGTACGTGATGTGCGCGGCCATCCGCGCCACGGCCAGGCCCTTCTCGGGCCGCACGCCGGCCGCCAGATAGGCGCCCTGATGCCAGTTGGGGTCGGCCATGATCGCCTGGCGGCCCACCTCGTGGAACGCGATGTTCTGGGCCGAGTGCCGGGCCGCCGCGGCGATGCACACGGCGCTGAACAGCTTGTCCGGATAGTCCGCCGCCCACTGCAGCACCTGCATGCCGCCCATGGAGCCGCCGACCGCCGCGAACAGGGTGTCGATCCCCATCGCCTCGATCAGCATCGCCTGGGCGCGCACCATGTCGCCGATGGTGATCACCGGGAATTTCAGGCCGTAGGGCGCGTTGGTGGCCGGATCCATCGAGGCCGGCCCGGTGCTGCCCATGCAGCCGCCGACCACATTGGTGCAGATGATGAAATAGCGCTCGGGGTCCAGCAGCAGGCCGGGGCCGACGAACCGGTCCCACCAGCCCGGCTTGCCGGTCACCGGGTGGGTCGAGGCCAGATGCTGGTCGCCGGTCAGCGCATGGCACACCAGCACCGCGTTCGACTTGGCCGCGTTCAGCCGCCCATACGTCTTGTAGCCGATCTCGAGCGGAGCCAGCTTGGCGCCCGAATCCAGGCGCAGCGGCTGCGTCGCGGGAAACCGCCAGGTTCCCCCGCCCGTCTCGATTCCCGCCGTGATGGGGGTCTGCGCCGTCATGGCCGCGTTGGATCGCCTCGTCTGACCAGTGTCAATGGGGTGCAATCGCCCCCGGCCCAAGGGGCGCCGGCTGTTTTCTTGCTGCGTATCGTTCGCCCAGACCGGTTTCCACTTTGCCCGCCTGCGCGCGCCTGGGCTATGACGTCGGCTGGGTAAGGGAGCGTCCATGGATCGTCTGATCCTCTTGCGGCACGGCAAGGCCGAGTCGGATTCCGACAGCGGCGACGACTTCGACCGGCGTCTCGCGCCGCGCGGCGTCCGCGAATCCGCCGACATGGGCGCCCAGCTGGCCGACATGGGCTTCAAGCCCGACGTGACCCTGGTCTCGCCCGCCGCCCGCGCGCGCGGCACCTGGGAGGCCGCCAGCGCCGCCTTCCCGAACGCCGAGACCCGGTTCGACGACGACCTCTACCACGCCGAGTCCGGGGTGATCCGCCAGGCCGCCAAGGCCGCGGGCCAGGCCTGCGCCACGGTCATGGTGGTGGGCCACAATCCCGGCCTGCAGGAACTGACGATCCAGCTGCTGATGGAGGGATCCGCCCCGCCCAGCCTGGTCGCCCGCGCCCAGCGCAACTTCCCCACGGCGGCGGCGGCGGTGTTCCTGTTCGACGCCAACGGACGCCCCCACTTCGACGGCCTGTTCTTCCCGGAGCGCTAGGGTGCGCATCTACAAGATCCTGCCGCGCGCCGAATGGACGGCCGCGCAAGGCCCCGGCCGGTTCGAGGGCTCGGCGGTCGACCGCCAGGACGGCTACATCCACTTCTCCACCGCCGCCCAGGCGAAGGAGACCGCGCGGCGGTACTTCGCCAACCTTCCCGACCTCCTGGTGCTCGAAGTCGAAGGCGACGACCTGGGCGCTGCCTTGAAGTGGGAGCCGTCTCGCGGCGGCGACCCCTTCCCCCATCTCTACGCTGCCCTGCCGGTCGGCGCCGTGCTGGCCGTGCACGAGGCCCCGCTGGATGCCGACGGGGTTCCGAGGATGCCCGCGTGAACGACCTCCACGGCCTCGCCACCCGCGCCCTGCATGTCCTTGACCCCGAGGACGCCCACACCGCCGCGCTGGCCGGCCTGAAGCTGGGACTGGGCCCCCGCGCCCCGGCGGACGACGCGATCCTGGCCACCGAGCTGGCGGGCCTCAAGCTGCCCAATCCGATCGGCCTGGCCCCCGGCTTCGACAAGAACGCCGAGGTGTTCGGCCCCATGCTGCGCGCCGGCTTCGGCTTCGTGGAATGCGGCACGGTCACGCCCAAGCCCCAGGCCGGCAATCCGCGCCCCCGCCTGTTCCGCCTCACCGAGGACCGGGCGGTGATCAACCGCATGGGCTTCAACAACGAGGGCCTCGAGCCCTACGCGGCCCGTCTCGCCAGGCGCGGCCCGGGCGTCGTCGGCGCCAACTTCGGGGCCAACAAGGACTCCGACGACCGCATCGCCGACTACGTCGCCGGCCTGACCCGGCTGTGGGGCCTGGCCAGCTATTTCACCATCAACATCTCCTCGCCCAATACCCCCGGCCTGCGCGCGCTGCAGACCAAGGCCGCCCTGGACGAGCTGCTGGGTCGGGTGATGGAGGCCGCCGCCGCCCTGCCGGCCGCCGGCCGCGCGCCCACCTTCCTGAAGGTCGCCCCCGACCTGGAGGACGGCGAGGTCGAGGCCATCTCCGACACCGTCGCGACCCACGGCCTGGCCGGCGTCATCGTGTCCAACACCACCATCGGCCGCCCGGCGCTGCGATCCCCGCACCGCGACGAGGCCGGCGGCCTGTCGGGCGC
The DNA here is from genome assembly GCA_018821435.1 of Alphaproteobacteria bacterium. Taxonomy (GTDB): domain Bacteria; phylum Pseudomonadota; class Alphaproteobacteria; order Caulobacterales; family Caulobacteraceae; genus Phenylobacterium. Next base: position 117,906 of record JAHJME010000019.1, on the reverse strand, counting down.
GCCGCTGACCGTACTGTCGACCCAGATGCTGGCCCGCTTCCGCGACGCCGCCGCCGGGCGCTTCGTGCTGGTGGGCGCGGGCGGCGTGGCCTCGGGCGCCGACGCCTACGCCAAGCTGCGGGCCGGGGCCGCGGCGGTGCAGCTCTATTCGGCGCTGGCGTATGAGGGTCCGGGCCTGGTCGTTCGCATCAAGCGCGAACTGGCGGAACGCCTGCGCGCCGACGGCTTTCGCACCGTGTCCGAGGCAATCGGGGCAAGATAGCCTTCGCCGGCCGGCCCTTACGTTGCCGCAACGGCCGCGCTGCACTAATTCGGAGGACAATGGCGGACGCACCGACCGAAGCTCCCGCACGGAACCGGCGCCGCCTCTTTTGGCCCGGCGGCCTCTCCGCGCGCCTTCTGGTCCTAACCGTCGTGTTCGCCGCCCTGGGCGGGGCCCTGGCCATCCCCCCCGCCATGGCGGCTTACGAGAAGCAGTGGCTGCTGGACCGCGTCCGCGCCGCCGAGCTTGCCTCGCTCGCGCCCGAGGTCGATCCCGACCGCGTGGTCTCCGAACAGCTGAAGACCCAGCTGCTGGAAGGCGCCGGCGTCGAGATCGTGTCGGTGTCCATCGACGGCGTCCGCTCGCTGGTGTTCTCCGGCGCCCGGCCCGCTACGCCGCCCTACGTGGTCGACCTGCGACCCAAGGCGACAGGCCTCGCCCTCTTCGCGCCGTTCCAGACCCTGCTGGGCGACGGCGGCCGAATGCGGGTCATGGCCGAGCCGCGTTTCCGCAAGGAGGTGGACTTCATCGAGTTCGTCGCCACCGACACCGAGCTGAAGAAGGCGCTGGCCAGCTATCTCTGGCGCCTGGTCGCCATCGTCGCCGGGGTCGCGGCCCTGGCCGGGCTGATCGTCTATGTGGCGCTGAACCTGTTCCTGGTGCGGCCCATGCAGCGGATCACCTTCGCCATGGAGCGATTCCGCGCCGATCCCGACGATCCCACCGCCCGCGTGCAGCTCTCGGGCCGCCGCGACGAGATCGGCCGCGCCGAGACCGAACTGGACCGCATGCAGGCCGACGTCCGCGTGGCGCTGAACTCCCGCGCCCGGCTGGCGGCGCTGGGCGAGGCGGTGGCCAAGATCAACCACGACCTGAAGAACATGCTCACCAGCGCCCAGCTGGCCTCCGAGCGGCTGGCCGCGTCCAAGGACCCCAAGGTCAGCCAGGCGCTGCCCCGCCTGGAGCGCGCCCTGGACCGGGCCGTGAAGCTGGCGGCCGACGTGCTGGTCTACGGCAAGACCCAGGAAGCCGCGCCCGAGACCCAAACCGTGCCCTTGGCCGAGGCGCTGAAGGAAGCGGCGGCCGAGGCGCGCCTGACCGGCTCGGGCATCAAGCTCGTCTCCAAGGTCACCGCCGCCGACCACGTCACCGCCGACCCGGACCAACTGCACCGCATCCTGGTCAACCTGCTGCGCAACGCCCGCCAGGCCATCGAGCACCAGTCCGACCGGGCCGGCGTCGGCCGCGTCGAGGTGTCGATGGAGGCCGTGGGCGGCGCCAGCCTGATCCGCGTCTCCGACGACGGCCCCGGCGTCCCCGAACGCATCCGCGAACGCCTCTTCCAACCCTTCGCCGGCTCCGGCCGCCCGGACTCGACCGGCCTGGGCCTCGCTATCGCCAGAGAACTCGCGCAGGGCCACGGCGGCGACCTCACCCTCTCCGTCACCGGGGGGCAGGGGACGGTGTTCGAACTGCGGCTACCCGGCGCGCCGCCCGCCAAGGTCAGGGCTCGGCGGGCGAAGGCCGAGGGATAATCCGCCGACGCCTGGCCGGCGCGCCTCTACCTGACCTCAGCCCACGCCCAAATGCCGCGCGAGTTTGTCGAGCGTTTGGTACCCGTACTCCACCGCGCCGAAGCCGATGCCGGCGTCGCGCTGTGCCTTTGTCGGGTGCAGCTGGCGCATGGTCAGCACGCACTTGCCGTCGCTTTGCTCGTCGAAGGTGATGGTCGTGTGGAACCGCCCGGGATCATCGTCCACGTCCGTGCCGTGCTCCATCTCCAGCAGCCTGGGTGGGTCCACGCGCAGGAACACCATGCGGTTCTCCCAGCGGGTCCCGTCCGGGCCGGTGTAGATGAACCGCCAGCGGCCGCCTTCGCGGATGTCGATCTCCAGGGTCTCGGTATGGAAGCCCTCCGGCCCGAACCATTGCCGGATCTGGTTCGGATCCGTGAAGGCCTCGAATACGCGGGCGCGGGGCGCGGCGATGACGCGGCTGAGCACGATCTCGCGCTCGAGCGCCCAGGTGGCGAGGGGATCATGGCTCATTGGTCTTCACCTTTCGAGGCGGTGGATAGGGCGGAGGGCGATTGCATGAGGAAGCGCTCCAGGCGGTCGAACCGGGCATCCCAGGCCGCGCGCGTGTGGTCGAACCAGAGCGCCGTCTCGGCCAGGCGCTCGGGGTTCAGGCGGCAGGGGCGCTTCTGGCCGTCGCGTCCGCGGGCGATCAGCCCAGCGCGCTCCAGCACCTTCAGGTGCTGCGACACCGCCGGCAGGCTCATGGCGAAGGGCCGGGCGATCTCCTGCACGGTCATGTCGCCTTCGGTCGCCAGCCGATTGAGGATCGCCAGCCGGGTCTCGTCGCCGAGGGCCGCGAAGGTGTTGCTGAGCGACTGAACGGACTGCATGTCGGGGACTCGAGCTATATTTAAGCAACTACTTAAATATAGGGGCCGAGCGTGTCCGTCAATGGCTGCCCCCTGGAGAACGTCGAACAACTTTGACATCCGCCGTGGCGGCATGTTCTTCTTTCGTTCATGTCCACCGCGGAACCCCATGTCGAGCGCCACGCCGCGATCCTGGCCGAACTGGCCGAGATCGGCATGGTCATCGCTCGAGAGCTGCGCGAGGAGGTCGAGACGCCGGACACGCCGCCTGAGGTGAAGGCGCGCGCCGTCGCCGCCTTCCCGAAGATCGCCCGCGCCGTGCGCCAGACCCTGGCGCTCGAAACCCGCTTCCGCCGCGACGCCGCGCGTGAGGCGGTCGAGACCGAGGACCGCGTCAACCGCGAGCTGACCAGCCACATCCGCCGCCGAAAGGCCCAGGTGCGCACGTGGATGCAGCGCGCCATCTGCGAAGAGACCCCCGACGACATGGAGACCGCCGAGATGCGGCTCTACGATCTCTACGAACGCCTGGACGACCAGGTCCTGGACGAAGACTTCGCCCTGGCCCCGTTCCAGGAGGTCATCGCCCACCTCCACCGCGAACTGGGCCTCAGCCCGCCGGATCTCGGCGACGACGATGAGGACGACGACGATCCGGATGAAGAGGTTGAGGTCATGGACGAGGACCCGCCGCCCGACCTCGCGCCCACGACGGCTGACGGACCTCACCCACTTCCCTAATTCTCGTCATCCCCGGGCTTGTCCCGGGGACCCAGACGCACCGAGGCATCGCCAGCTCGCGAGGCCGCGCCGCCGCGCGCCCTGCGGCGACGCCTGCGTGTCTGGATGGCCGGGACAAGCCCGGCCATGACGAGCCGATAGGGAGGGGCTAAACCCTAAGGCGCCTTCGCCACGCCCTCGCGCCGCGGGTCCGCCCCGCCGCGCAGGCCGTTCGGCGTGACCTCGATCCCGTGCAAGCCGGAGCCCTCCGCGCCGAAGCCGGACGTCAGCTTGATCCCCCGCGCCTCCAGCCCCGCCACGACGTCGGGCGAGAACTTGTCGGCCTCGGCTGCGTAGAAGCTGCCGCCGGCGATCAGGTTGGGCAGGTTGATCGCGTCCTGCACCGACAGCTTCCAGTCCAGCATGCCGACCAGGGCCTTGAGGTTGTAGGCCAGGATCGAGGGGCCGCCGGGCGAGCCCACGGCGGCGACGAACGCGCCCTTCTTGTCCAGCACGATGGCCGGGGCCATCGACGAGCGGGGCCGCTTGCCGGGCGCAACCGCGTTGGCCGCCGGGGCGCCGTCGCGGTCTTCGGGGCTGAACGAGAAGTCGGTGAGCTGGTTGTTCAGGAAGAAGCCGCCGACCATCCGGCCCGAGCCGAAGACGCTCTCCACCGTCGTGGTCATCGAGACCACGTTGCCCCACTGGTCGACGATCACCAGGTGGGTGGTGCCGGAGACTTCCTTCGTGGCGTCGGGCGCGCGCGGGCCGGCGCCCTTGGGCTTGCCGGGGGCCATCGTGGCGGCGGCCGAGGGGCCGATCAGCTTGGCGCGCTCGGCCAGGTAGGCCGGGTCCAGCAGGCCCTCGACCGGCACGTCCACGAAGTCGGGGTCGCCGATATAGCGGTCGCGGTCGGCGTACATCAGCCGGCTGGCCTGGCTGAACAGGTACCAGCCCTCCACGTCGTTGCGGTGCTTGCCGATGTCGGTGTGCTGCAGGATGCCCAGGGCTTCCAGCACCGCCGGTCCGCCCGACGGCGCGTTGGGCACGCAGACGATGTAGGCGCGATAGGGCCGGCACAGGCCGGGCTTGGCCTGGGGCTTGTAGGCCTTGAGGTCGGCCAGGCTCAGCTCGCCCGGGATCGGCCCCTCATGCACCTTGGCGACGATGGCCTCGGCGATGGCGCCTTCCAGCAGGCCCTTGGGGCCTTCCGCGGCGATCTTGCGGACCGAGGCGGCGTAGGCCGGGTTGCGCATGATCTCGCCGGCCTGGACCTTGGTCCCGTCCGGCTTGGTGAAATAGGCGACGGCGTCCGGCGTGGCGGCCTGGCCGCCCTTGCCGGCGGCGGCGTTGGCCATCCGGCGCGGGACCGGGAAGCCGCCGTCCGCCAGCCGCTCGGCCTCGCCGAACAGGTCCTTCCAGGCCAGCTTGCCGTGCTGCGACTGGGCCAGCGACAGCATGGCGATCGCGCCCGGCGCCCCGGTGGAGCGGCCCGACAGGATGGCGGCCATCCGACCCAGCGGCTTGCCGTCCTCGCCGTAGAACAGCTTGGGCGTCGCCGCCATCGGCGCGGTCTCGCGGCCGTTGTAGCCGGTCACCTGCTTCGTCTTGGCGTCGTAGTAGGTCATGAACGCCCCACCGCCGAGGCCGGAGCTCTGAGGCTCGACCAGACCCAGGGTCGCCTGGACCGCCACCGCCGCGTCCGCCGCCGTGCCGCCGGCGCGCAGCACCTTCAGCCCCGCCTCGACCGCCATCGGATTGGCCGCGGCCACCATGGCCTTCGCCTTGGCCGGGGCCTGGGCGAGGGCCGGTTGCGGCTGGGCGCAGGCGGTGAGGAACGCGGCGAGGGCCAGCGGCAGGAGCGGGGACTTGAACGACACGGGCCGGGGGCCTCCTGAACAGGTTGACTTGACCATAGAGGTCCGGCCGCGTGGACAACAAACGCCGCGTCGTGCGAGGTCCCTCCTATGGACGGAAATAGGCCGGGTCCAGGCCCGCGCAACCTTATCACCGACGTTCCCGGCCTAAAGGTCGGGCAGGCGCACGACGCCGCCGTTCGCACGGGCGTGACCGTCATCCTGCCCGACGACCGCGCCGTGTGCGCCGCCGACGTGCGCGGTGGGGCCCCCGGCACCCGCGAAACCGACGCCCTGGCGCCGGAGAACCTGGTGGACGCGGTGGACGCCGTCGTCCTGTCCGGCGGCTCGGTCTACGGCCTGGCCGCCGCCGACGGCGTGACGGCCTGGCTGGGTGCGCGCGATCGCGGCTTCGGCCTGGTCGAGGGCATCCCCAAGTCGCCGGTGGTGCCCGGCGCCATCCTGTTCGACGTCGCCAACGGCGGCGACAAGGTGTGGGGCGAGGATCCGCCTTACCGGGACCTGGGCCGCGAGGCCGTCGCTGCGGCGGGCCTGCACATCGAGCTCGGAACCGCGGGCGCCGGCTACGGCGCGATGGCCGGCGGCCTGAAGGGCGGCATCGGCTCGGCCTCGGTCGTCACCCACGACGGCTACACGGTCGGGGCCATCGTCGCGGTCAACAGCTGGGGCTCGGTCATCGCCCCGGACGGCCGCACCTTCTGGGCCACGCCCTACGAACTGGACGACGAGTTCGGCGGGCTGGGTCCGGCCGGCCTGCGCGCGGGTCCCGATGAATGGGGCTCGGCCAAGCGGCCGGTCGACACCCGCAACACCACCATCGCCTGCGTCGCCACCGACGCGATCCTCACGCCCGCCCAGGCCAAGCGGCTGGCGGTGATGGCCCAGGACGGCTTCGCCCGCGCCATCCGCCCCGTGCATGCGCCCTTCGACGGCGACGTCGTCTTCGCGATCTCGACCGGCCTCAAACCCCTGGCCGATCCCGCGCCCTACACCCTGGCCCGCCTGGGCGCCCTGGCCGCCGATTGCCTGGCCCGCGCCGTGGCGCGCGGGGTGTTTGAAGCTAAGCCATGGGACGGCGCGTATGTCCCCTGCTGGCGCGACCTGTCGCGCTAGGTCGCCATCGGTCGCAAATCTGCAGCGCCCCTCGGCGGAAAAGCGGATTTCACTTTCGGCGTTCGCGGATTAGCGTTCGGCCGGGTTAGTTCAGGAGAGATTTCCAGATGGGTCTGGGTCGAAAGCTGGCGTTGGTCGCCGGCGCCGCCACAATCGCCACCAGCGCCTTCGCGCAGCAGAAGGTCACCGGACCTGTCGCCGTCTACTGGATGAGCGCGCAGACGCAGACCGGCTTCGGCATGGGCGGCATGGGCGGGGGCAAGCCCGACGCGGGCGCCATGATGAAGATGATGATGGGCGGTGGTGGCGGCGGGGCCTCGAAGACCCTGCAGCTCGACCTCGGCTCCAGCCAGACCAACGCGGCGCCTGCCGCCGACCACCTGCCGCCCGGCGGGCTGCAGGTCGGCCCCAAGCTGCCGTTGCTGACGCCCAAGCCGACGACGGGCGTTCGCGAGGAGACGCCGGAGCGCTACGTTCCGGAGGAATACCAGAAGCCCAAGGGCCGGATGCTGATCTTCTGGGGTTGTGGCGAGCGCGCCCGCCCGGGCCAGCCCTACGTCATCGACTTCGCCAAGATGGCCGCCGGCCAGCAGAACCCGGCCAACCTGTTCAAGGGCATCGACTATCGCCCGATGCAGCCGCCATCGATGAGCCGCAACCGCACCTACGGCGAATGGCCGAACGAGAAGACCCGCGACCTGGTCCCGTCCGCCGGCTCGCTGATCGGCGCCCACACGATCCGTGGCAACTACAGCCCCGAGATCAACTTCACCCTGGAAGAGGACCAGGACTTCCTGGGCGCCCTCAACCTGACCAGCAACGCCAAGGCGCCCGGCGGCTGGGCCAACCTGGGCTGGAACCTGGTCGGCAACGCCCAGGCCTATTACGCCAGCGCCGTCGGCGGCGGCGACAACGACACCGTCGTGATGTGGTCCTCGTCCGAGACCCAGGCCGCCGCGTTCTCCAACCCCGACTTCCTGAGCCCGGGCGACATCAACCGGCTGGTGGCCAACAAGACCCTGATGGGGCCGGCCACCAAGACCTGCGCCGTGCCCAAGGAGGTCATAGACGCCGCGCCGGCCGCCATGGTCCAGCTGGTGGCCTATGGCGGCGAGGCGAATTTCGTCTATCCGCCCCGGCCCAGCGACCCGAAGGTGACCTGGAACCAGCAGTGGGCCGTGAAGGTCCGCTACCGCTCCGCCACCGGCGGCATCCTGGGCCAGGACATGGCGGCCATGATGGGCGGCGGCGGGCGCCAGTCCGGCCGTCCCACCCCGCCGCAACCCGGCCAACCGCAACAGCCGCCCAAAGGCCCCAGCGCCGCGGACATCCTGCGCCAGGGCATCCTGGGCGGCGGCCTGCCGTTCCCGCGCCGATAGACCGCGGCCGGAACACACAAAGCCTCGAAAGGTGGGTTGAAAGCCGTCGGCGCTGGCGCTAGAAGGCCAGCCCGCTTCAAGCGGTGCGCGCCCGTAGCTCAGCTGGATAGAGCATCAGACTACGAATCTGAGGGTCGGACGTTCGAATCGTTCCGGGCGCGCCAAATTTCAAAGACTTAGCGAAAATTGGGTTCTGGCCTCAGGTCTCAAGCCAATGACCGGCGCTACGCCGAATGCGGGCACAAGGTCGGCAATCCGGGCGCGGCTGTCGCTGTCGACGAATCCCCAGGCTTCAGACTGAAGAACCCTCGAAGTTCTCGAAGGCTCGGCGCGACATGCCAAGCGCCTTCGCCATCTCGGCGGGTCGGCGGCGCCAAGAGCCGGAGGTCGGGACGGTCGTTGGGGCCTTCGCGACCATGGAAACCGCCCTTCGGGAACGACCACTCCACGTGGAGTAAGGGACCTGCGGGTCGTGGATCAAGACGAAGTCCACGCCAGCCGTAGCGCGCGACGGCAATGGACGCCCAACCGCAGATGAGCTGCGCTCGCGGCGTCTGTTTGTTGCGCCCACGGACGCGAGGCGGCTGGCGGAGGTCCGGCGGGCGGCCGCACCGCGCACGGTCCGACGATTCAGCGGTGAGCGCCCCAGACCGTGTACAGCCGAGGCCTATCCTGGACGCCATTCCCGCAGGACGCGGCCGTCGGCGTCTTCGAAGGCGACACGGTCCACCTCGGCCGCGGCCACGCAGACTGGGCGGGTGTCCGCCGACGGCGCGCGGCAGCGGATCGCCTGGCCGCTCGGGAAGGCGCCCAGCCGCCCTTCGATGACCAGGCGGAACCCGCGCGCGGGCGCCACGAGGACCACGCCCGTCTCGGCGCGCTGCGTTAAGGCGAAGGCCTTGCCGTCTCGACGGCCGACGCGGGATCCGCCGGCCTCGAAGACGGAGGCGAGGCCCGCGACCTGAGGCGCGGGCGCCGCCGGGTGCGCGGGCGTCGTGGGGTCGATGGGCGGCGTCGCGGCGTCAGGTTCGGCCGCGCGGTCCGTCGTCGCCGCCTCGGCGTCCTTCGTCGTTCCGGTGGGCGGAGCCGGACAACCGGCGTCCCGCATCCAGGGTCTGGCGATCCAGAAGCCCTCGACGGCCTCCCAAGGGCTGTCGGCCGTGCTGAAAAGCGGATCGCGAGACCAGTCGGCCGGAGCGAGCGAAATCTCGATGGACCGGCGGTCACGCCCCCATGTCCATTGGGCCAGTCCGGGCGTCGCGGTCAGGGCGGGACCCTGACAGCCGAAGGCCTGCCGGAGCACGAACCGCCGCCCCGCGACGTCCTCGCCCGCGCGCGTCTGCCCGGATGTGTAGGACGATGCGGCCAGGTCAACGGCCTGCAACAGCCTCGCTCGATCCAGCGCGGAGGGCGCCTGCGGCGGTAGCGTCGTCGGCTGGACGATGGGCGGGGCGGGGGCCGGCGGCGGCGGCTGTTGCGTGGGCTTGCAGCCCGCCACGACTGGCGCGCACACCAGGCCGGCGAGGGAAAGGCGGAACAGGCGGGGTCCCGGACGCATGGGCGACTCGTAGCATTGGCGGCGCGGAATGGGCGCCCCACGCGGTTGTCAGTTGACCTAGGGCCTCCCCATCGCGTGGAAGGCGTCATGACTTTCGATCAGATCGTCGCTCTCGTGGTCCTGGTGGGCGTCGTCGGCCTGATGATCCAGGGGCGGATGCGCGCCGACGTCGTCGCCCTGCTCGGCGCCGCCGTGCTTCTCGTCCTGGGCGTCGTGCGTCCCGTCGAGGTTCAGGGCGCCTTCGCAAGTCCCGCGATCCTGGCGCTCGCGGGCCTGTTCGTCATCGCCTACGCGATCGAGCTCTCGGGCCTATTGGGCCTGATGATCCGCCAGGCGACGCGGTTCTCCGCCAGGGTCGGCGCGCTCGGGATCTGGATGGTGATCGGCCTATGCGGCGCGGTCGGGGGTTTCCTGAACAACACGCCGGTGGTGGTCCTGGCCGCACCGGTCATCCGCGATGTCGCCCGGTCGCTCAACCTGTCGCCCAAGCGGTTCTTGATGCCGCTCAGCCACGTCACGGTTATGGGCGGCCTTCTGACCCTGATCGGCACCTCCACCAACCTCCTGGTCAACGACATGGCGCGCAACGCCGGCCAGCCGGTGTTCACGCTGTTCGAGATCACGCCCGTGGGGCTGGTGATCGCGTCGGTCGGCGGGCTCTGGCTCTATTTCGTCGGCGCGCGCCAGCTTGGCCGATCGGCCGCGGCGGAGGAGGGGGGTGCGGCGGCGTCCCCCGACCAGCCGCCCATACGTGTCGGGGAAGCCCGGAACCAACCCGACGGCTCCGGCGACGCGAGCCTCGGCGACGTGGCGCTCTACAGCGCCGCCGACCGGCCATTCCGCCTGCGGCCCGCACTCACCGCGTTGGCCGTGTTCGCAGGCGTGATTGTGTCTGCCGCGCTCGGCTGGGCGCCCATCGCGTCCGCGGCCTTCGCTGGTGCGGTGGCCCTGATCCTCCTGCGGGTGATCACGCCGGACGAGGCCTACTCGGGCCTGCGGCCCGAGATCCTGCTGCTGATCGCCGGCATGGTGGTCGTCGGCACAGCAATGGAGCTCACCGGCCTGGCCAAGGCGGCGGCCGGGCAGCTCATCGACCTGATCCGCCCGCTCGGGCCCCTGGGCGCGCTGGCGGTTCTCTACGGCGTCACCCTGTTCGCGACCGAACTGTTGTCGAATGCCACGGTCGCGGTGCTGATGACCCCCATCGCCGTCGCCTTGTCCGAGAGCCTGGGCGTGGACGCCCGCCCCTTTCTGGTGACCGTCATGATGGCCGCCTCCGCAGCCTTCGCCACGCCGTTCGGCTACCAGACCAACGTGCTCGTCTTCAACATGGCCGGGTACAGCTACATGGACTTCGTGCGTGTCGGGCTGCCGCTGAACCTGGTGACCTGGGCGGCCGCGATGGTCGCCATCCCGGCGTTCTTCCCGTTCTGAAGACCGGTTGTCCCGTCAGGCGCGGTTGGGCGGCTCGCGCTTCGCCACGCTCAGCAAGGCCGCCCCGCAGAGGGCGGAGACAAGCGAGCCCACCAGCACGCCGACCTTCACTTCGTCCTGCAGGGCCGGGTCCGGGAAGGCGAGCAGGCCGATGAACAGACTCATCGTGAAGCCGATGCCGCAGAGCAGGGCGACGCCGTAGAGCTGCGGCCAGGAGGCGGCGACGGGGAGGTTGGCGAGCCGCAGCTTGATCGCCAGGGCCGCCGCGCCGAACACGCCCACCTGTTTGCCGATGAAAAGGCCCAGCGCCACGCCCAGGGTGACGGGCTCGAGCAGCACGCCCGCGCTCATGCCGGCGAACGAGACCCCGGCGTTGGCGAAGCCGAACACCGGCACGATCAGGAACGCCACCCAGGGGCTAAGCCCATGCTCCAGCCGATGTAGCGGCGAGGTCATGTCATCGGGCGCCGCCTTCGATCGGCGCAGGGGAATGGTCAGCGCCAGCACCACGCCGGCGACAGTAGCGTGGATGCCGGAGAGCAGCACCAGCCACCACAGCGCCGCGCCGAGTACGAGGTAGGGCGCGAGCCGCGCGATCTTCAGGCGATTGAGGCCGACCAGCAGCAGCGTCGCCACGCCGGCGCCGCCGAGCGCCGCGAGATTGAGTTCGGCGGTGTAGAAGACGGCGATCACCAGCACGGCCGCCAGGTCGTCGACGATGGCCAGGGTGGCCAGGAACACCTTCAGGCTGGTCGGGACCCGCGAGCCCAGCAGGGAGAGGACCCCCAGCGCAAAGGCGATGTCGGTGGCCGTGGGGATGGCCCAGCCGCGCAAGGTGTCGATATGGCCCCAGTTGAGCGCCGCGTAGATCAGGCCGGGTACGACGACGCCGCCCGCCGCGGCGATTCCGGGGAGCGCGCGGTTCGCCCAGGTCGAGAGCTGACCGTCGAGGACTTCCCGCTTTATCTCCAGGCCCACGAACAGAAAGAACAGGGCCATCAGCCCATCGTTGATCCAATGCAGCACATCGAGCCCGCCCAAGGGCGTGTGGAGTAGCTGGAAATAGGGCTCCGCCAGCGGCGAGTTGGCCACGAACAACGCCAGCGCCGCGGCGGCCATCAGGAGGATGCCGCCCGCCGCCTCGCTGTCGAGAAACTCGCGGAGCACAGATTTAGGACGAGGGGTGCGGGCCATGGCGCGAATCTCCGCGCTGGCGGCCCGACCAACGTGACTCCTGACCGGCCGAAACGACCGAGCACCCGCCGTGCCTATCGCATCCGAAGCGCGTGATGATCAAGGCGAGCATGCGGAATGCTGGCTCAGCGCTGGATGTCCGCCGTAGGCGGACGCGACGCGCCTGTGTGAGTCCAAGCGAGCCGGCCGTCTGAGATGCCGCCGATACGCTACGTCACAATCGGTCACCCGGCGCACACAGTCGGGAGGCGTTCACGTCTGAGGGTTCCGGATCTTTCAGCGTGAGGTCGATCCATGTTGCGTACCGTCTTCCAAGTCCCCCATCTCCGCGCCACCCTGATGGCCGCCTGCGCCGTGCTGACCGTGGCGGTCCCGGCCGGCGCCCAGACGATCTCGCCTTACAACCGCGTGGTGGTGTTCGGTGACAGCATCTCCGACGGGGGTGCCTACGCCAGCCTCGCGCCGGCTGGCGCGGGTCGGTTCACCACCAACCCGGATCCTGTCTGGGTGGAACGGATCGCGAGCGGGCTCGGCCTGGACCTGAAGCCGCGCGCGGCGGGGGGAACCAACTACGCCGAAGGCGGCGCTAGAGTCGCGGTGTCGCGTCCCGGTGCGCCCGGGGATCTCTCCCGCACCCCTGTGGTCAACCAGGTGGACGCCTGGTTGGCGGGCGGCGGCGTCTTCGCCAGGGGTGACCTGGTGATCATCCAGGGCGGCGGCAACGACGTCTTCTTCACCCAGACCAACGGATTGACCTTCACGCCCGTCGACCTGGCGGTGCTGGACCAGGCGGCGCAGGACTTGGCCGGCCAGGTGCGGCGGATCGAGGCCGCCGGCCAAGCCACGGTCGTCACCACCAGCGTGCCGCGTTTCGAGGTGTTCAACGCGCGCTACCGGGCCGCGCTGGCCGCCGCCGGGCCCAATGTCCTCTATATCGACATGGCGCGGCTGATCTCCGAGATCGAAACCCAGCCCGCCGAGTTTGGGATCACCAACGTCACCGACCGGGCCTGCCGTGGCCGGGCGGTGGAGTCCTTCACCTGCCTTCCGGCCGACTATGTGGCCCCGGACGCCAATCGCACCTACCTGTTCGCCGACGGCGTCCATTTCACCGGCGTGGTCCATGAGATCGAGGCCGACGCTGTCCTGGGGGCGCTGCGGGCGCCGGCGCAGGTCGGCCAGCTGCCTTTGGCCGGCGAGGCGGTGCTGCAGTCGGTCCACGCCGGCCTCGTCGCGCAACTCGGAGCGGAAGGCCCGATGCCGGCCGGGTCGTGGAGCGTCTTCGGCTGGGCCGACGCCAGCCGGCTGGATCTCGACCGGTCCGCCCGCGCCACGGGTCTGCGGTCCGACGCCGCCGGCGTGACGGTCGGCGGGGCCTATGCGCTCGATTCCAGCCTCTCCGCGGGCGGCGCCATCAGCTGGAGCGACGGGGACGGCGACTTCGGCGGAGACACGGGCGGCTTCGACTTGAGGACGGCCATGGTCACCGTCTTCGCGCGCGGTAGGATGGGGGCCTTTGATGCCCTGGCGGACGCGAGCTACGCCGATCTCGCCTTCGACGATGTCAGCCGGCGCATCCGGCTCGGCCCGGCCGAGCGGATCGAGCAGGGGGACACCCACGGCCGCATGTGGGCAGCGGGGCTGGAGGTCGGCACGACCACCCAGGCCGGCCCGTTCCGCGTGCGGCCGCTGGCGAGCCTGCGCTATGAGCGCGTCGACGTCGGCGCCTATGCTGAGGCTGGGGCCCGCGCGACCCAGGCGACGTTTGGGGACCAGCGCTCTGAACGCCTGTGGGGTTCGATCGGGGCCGAGTTCCGCCTAGCTCCGTCGCCGGCGTGGGTGACCCAGCCGTTCCTGCGCCTTGCCTACCAGGCGGATCTCCTCGACGACGGCCGGACGATCTCGATGACGCCCGCCGGCGCCCCCTTGGCCTTCACGACCAAGGCCGCGACCGCGGATGGCGATTTCCTGGCCTACGCCGTGGGGGCAACCCGCGAGCTGCGTCCGGGGCTTTCCCTAACCGCGCAGGTGGCGGGTCGCCTGGGAAGCGACTCCAGCGACACTACCGCCCTGCGCCTCGGGATCGTCGGCCGGTTCTGAGGTTCAGGCCGCCGGCAGCCGGACCGTGGCGCGAAGTCCGCCCTCGGCCCGGTTCTCGAGGGTAAGCGAACCACCCTGGCTTTCGGCCAGGGCCTCGACGATGGCGAGGCCCAGTCCTGCGCCGCCGGTGTCGCGCCCCCGGGAAGGCTCCAGCCGCTCGAACGGCCGGGTCAGGCGGGCAAGGGCCTCGGGCGGCGCGCCGGGGCCATCGTCCTCCACGGCGATCGCCACCCCGCCGGCCTCAGGCCAGGCCCTGAGCCGCGCGCCGCCGCCGTAGCGGATGGCGTTGTCGATCAGGTTGTCGAGCATCCGCCGCAGCGCCACCGGAGAGACCACCACGACCAGGGGTTTGTCTGGGGCGCTGTCGATCGTCACGGGCTGACCCAGCTCTCGGCGGCGGGCGACGCGTTCGGAGAGTTCGGGCGCCAGCTCGAGCCGTTGGCGCTCGCCGCCCGGCGCCCGGGTGGCGTCGCGCGCGAAGAGCAGGGCGTCGTCGACCAGCTGGCCCATCTCCTCGAGGTCGGTGACGGCGCGCGCGCGTTGTTCGGCGTCGCCGATGAACTCGGCGCGCAGGCGCAAGCGGGTGAGATAGGTGCGCAGGTCGTGGGCGATGGCCGCCAGCATCCGGGTCCGGTCGTCGAGGAGGCCACGGACGCGGCGGCGCAGGACGTTGAGGGCGGCGGACAAGGCCCTGACCTCACGCACCCCCAGCACCGGCAGGTCCGGGGCGTGGACGTCGTCGGCAAGTCCGCGGGCGGCGCGGGCCAGGACGCCTACCGGGCGGACGGTGCGCAGGCTGACGAGCAACACGCCCAGCATCACGGCGAGGGCGGCGATGGCAAACACCAGGGCGCGGTCGCTGAGTCGTTGGCGGAGCGTGGCGGCGCGCTGGACGATCATCACCTCGCCGGTCCGCAGCCCGACCAGCAGGCGCACGGGCGCCCGCGGGCCGTCGGCCCCGGTCTCGCCGGGCGACCGATGGACCTGGACGCGGAACGGCCGCCCCTCCAACGCCTCGCCGTACCGTCCCAGCATGCGAGCCAGCCGTGGCGCCCGCTCCGCGGCGGCGCCGTGCGGCTCGATCGGAAAGCCCGTCACGAGCTCAACGCTCATGGGCCCGCGGTTCAACGCATCGACCACCAGGGGGCGCACCTCGGCGGGCGTCGACTCCAGGGCGCGGGCCATGGCCGCCGCGTCCCGGGGCGGCGGCAGGCGGAAGACGAGGGGGCGTCCATCCGGCCAGACCGCCGCCGCCACGACAGCGGCCTGTAGGAGGACGAGGCCGGCGACCAGGACCAGGGCGAGGCGGACCGCCAGGCTGTCGGCGAGCCGTGGCATCAGACCCGGATCACGGGCGGCGCGAACAGGTAGCCGCCGCCCCGGATGGTGCGGACCATTTCCGGCTGCCGCGACTTGTCACCCAGTTTGCGGCGAAGGCGGCTGAGCTGGACGTCGATAGTGCGGTCGAAGGGCGTGGCGTCGCGGCCGCGGGTCCAGTCCAGCAACTGCTCGCGGCTGAGCACCCGCTGAGGATGGGTCACGAAGGCCAGCAGCAGGTCGAACTCCCCGCCGGTCAGCTCGACGTCGCCGCCGTGGCGATCGGTGAGCCGCCGGCCGGCGGCCTCCAGCGTCCAGCCCGCGAACCGATAGGTTTCCCGCGGCATCGGCCGCGCCACGCTGTGCGCCTCGCGGGTGCGCCGCAGGACGGCGCGGACCCGGGCCACCAGTTCGCGCGGGTTGAAAGGCTTGGCCACATAGTCGTCGGCGCCCAGTTCCAGGCCCAGGATGCGGTCGAAGTCGTCCCCCTTGGCGGTGACCATGATCACCGGGGTCGCGACCGGCGCGCTCACCAGCCGCCGGCAGACCGATAGACCGTCCTCGCCCGGGAGCATCAGGTCCAGCAGGACCAGATCCACCCGCCGCCGCTCCATCACCCGGTCGAGGTCGCCGGCCTGTGCGCAGCCCGCGACCTCGAAGCCCTCCCGGCCGAGCAGGCCGCTCACCAGGGCGCGAATTTCGGGGTCGTCCTCGACGACGGCGATCAGTGTGGTTTCGGTCATGACGCGGGCTCGACGCCTAGTTCGCAGACCGGCGGCGCTGGCGGAAGCCGCAAACCGGCGCGGTTACATTTCGATACAAGCCGTCGCCGGGGGTTCATCCGCCGACCACGGGGCGGGGCGACAAGGTCGGCTCTCAACCCCGGAGTATCCCTCATGCGTTCCCAAGTCTTCCTCCTGGCCTGCGCGGCCCTCAGCCTCGCCGCCTCGGCCGCCGAGGCCGGCAGCCGAAGCCAGAGCCGGTCCGTCCAGGGCCGGTTCGGTCACGGCTACACCGCCAGCCGCGCCGCCACCTGGGGCGACGGCGCCGTCACCCGCCAGGGTCAGCGCACCTTCAACAACGGCATGAGCCAGTCGGGCTGGAGCACGCTCTACCGCACCGACGACGGCTACACGCGCAGCCGCGGCGCCTCCGGCTCCGGCGGCCGGGCGGTCACCGGGACCAAGGACGTCTCGTTTGGTGACGACAGCGTCACTGTGAACCGGTCCGGCTCCACGGCCGCGGGGGACGCCTGGTCGCGCTCGCGCACCTGGCCGCGGGGTCAGTGATGCGCCTGCCCGTCACCTTGGCGTTCGCGGCGCTGGCTGTCGGGGCGGCCTTCGCCGGGCCGGCGGCGGCCCGCGACCGCCCCGATCCCCTGGAGATGCTGGCCAAGTCCGACGCCAATGGCGACGGCCGGGTCACCCGCGCGGAATTCATCGCGGCGCGGCGGGATCGCTTCGAGCGCATGGACCGCAACGACGACGGCTATGTCTCCGACGACGACCTGCCGCGGCTGGTGCGCAAACGGGGCGGCGACAAAGTGAACCGGGCGATCGACGCCCTGGACGCAAATCGTGATGGCCGGTTGAGCCGCGCGGAGTTCGTTGACGGGCCGACCCGGCTGTTCGATTTCGGCGATGCAAACCGGGACGGGGTGATCGACCGCGCGGAACTGGCTCAACTCTCAGACCGGGGGCGGGCGCGGGACTAGAGAGCCAAGTGGCTGCGAACCCCGCACACATACATCGGCCCGGCCACGGAGCCCGCCGTCACCAGCGCTCGGCGTCCCGGGCCTCAGTCCCGCGCGTCGGAGGCGGTGGGCGCTGGGGTCGTGTTCCGCCGGGCGATTGCGGCCGACAGCGAGTCCGCAGCCTTTCGAACCCCTTCGTAGACCACGTCGTCGAAGGCGTTCATCCGCTTGGTGAACGCCGAGTCGGGGCCAAGGCTGTCGTTGAGTTTCCGGCCGATGGCGACGATCTCGTCCTGCAGGCGCCGCCCGACGTCCTCGGAGACGCCTGCGGGACGCGCGGATTCGCCCAGGCTGGCGCGCACGGACTGCGCGATGAAGCCGGATCGCGTCATCCCGCGCGACTCCGCCGCGGCGTCTAGGCGCTGGACGAGCCGCTCGCCCAACGAGACGTTCACCCGGATGGGCGGGTCGTCCACGGCGACATCGACGGGAATGGTGATCGCGCCTGCCGGAACGGCGAGCGCCTCGATGGGCGTCGCCGCGGGCCAGGCGTCACCGGCGTTCTCAAGGCATTCCAGGTGCGCCGTGAGCACCTGGCGCGCGCTCGTCAACAGCTCGCCTAGGTCTGCCCCGGACACCTGCAGGTCGGGAAGGTCGGGGAAGGTCGCGGCATAGCCACGCGCGATATCACCGGTGACCAGGGCGACATAGAGGACAACGCTCATGGGAGACTCCAGGCTGATAGGCTCCGATGTTGTGTAGTTTTGCGCAATTTCAAGTCTCATGACGGAACGTTTTCGCGTCTTGCGTCCTTCCGTCCTGCCGCGCTTGGCGGTTGGAGGGTTACCCCATGTCCATTCTCGCCTGGCTCGTCGTGGGCCTGATCGCCGGCTTCCTGGCCAGCAAGGTCGTCAACAAGACCGGCTCGGGCCTGGTCATGGACATCGTGTTGGGTGTGGTGGGCGCGCTGGTGGGCGGCTTCCTCTTCAATGCGATCGGCCACGCGGCCCCCAACGGCATCAATATCTACAGCATCTTCGTGTCCTTCATCGGCGCTGTGATCGTGCTGCTGGTCTACCACGCGATCATCCGCCGCCGGGCGGTCTAGCCCTTCGCTGAGATCCGCAACACGCGTGGTGCGCGTCGGTCGCCGGCGCGCGCCACCTCCCTATCCGGAGCGCCTCATGACGGACGGTCTCACCAAAAGCGCCGATGTCCTCGGCAGACGCCTGCTGGGCCATGATGCGGTCAAGCTGGGTGTCGTCCGCGAGATGTTCCTCGACCTCGAGACCGGCCAGATCGCCTTCCTCATCGTTGAGGGCGGCGGGCTGCTGGGGGGATCGGGCAAATTCCAGCCTGTTCCCTGGGCGGCCGTCCGTCACGATGTCGTCGGGGGCCACTTCCAGATCGCCATGGCCAAGGACGCCTTCAAGGCTGCGCCGGCGTACGACCGCGAGCAACTCGGGGCCGCGGGCTATGCCTGGAGCGAACAGTCGGCGCGATTCTTCGCCGATCTTGGCGATGGGTTGCAGCCGACTGTTGCGGGTTGAACGTCTCGCACGGTCGCACGACCATGGGGCAAGGGGGCGCTGCGCGGCATGGCCACCACGCCTGAGCGTAGGATCGAGGACTCCCTGGACCGGGCTTACGCCCTGGCGGCGACGGGAGACGTCCCCAGTTTCGACTCCTTGGT
Source organism: Alphaproteobacteria bacterium (assembly GCA_018821435.1). Classification (GTDB taxonomy): domain Bacteria; phylum Pseudomonadota; class Alphaproteobacteria; order Caulobacterales; family Caulobacteraceae; genus Phenylobacterium. The sequence goes on along the minus strand of JAHJME010000019.1, from coordinate 99,180 downwards.
CCGGCGGTTGAGGGACGAAGGTTTTCCGACCGTGCTTACCGACCTTCGAGGCGTACTGGTCCGCCGCGATTTGCGCCTGATCCTCGCCGGGGCGCGGACAGGCGTGGCGCCAACATCGAACGACCCGTCGCATGGTCTCCTCGCCCGACGGCCAGTGCGCAACGAGGTGCTCGTCGAATAGCCGTCCGTCCCGCTGCATCGCATCGACGGGCGAAGGCGCCCGGCGGTCCGCGGCAATGGCGCGTGGGGGGGGGCGGCGCACCCGCCGGGAGCGAGGCCGCAACGCGGCGCGGCGTCAACGGTCGGCGGGCGATGAACCGAGGATGAGCGGCCTCGGGCGGCGCCGGTTCAGCGGGTGAGGCGCTGGATGGAGCCACGCCGATCGACGGCGCTGTTGCAAGGAGTCCTCCCATGAAACGCCTCGCCCTTTCCATCGCCGTGGTCTCGGTTGTCCTCGCGGCCGCCCCTGTCGCCGCGAGCGCCGCGCCCTGGCAGACCATCAACCAGCGCCAGGCCAACCTCGAGCGCCGTATCGACCAAGGCGTCCGGACGGGCGAGCTCAGCCGCCCGGAAGCGGCCCGCGTCCGCGACCAGGTCCGCGACCTCGCGCGACTGGAAGTCCAGTACCGGCGCTCCGGCGGCCGTCTGACGCCGGCTGAACGGGCCGATCTCGACGCGCGCTTCGATCGCGTGAGCCAGCGGGTCTACGCCCAGAAGCACGACCGGCAGGTCCGCCGCTACTAGGCGTGACATGGGGGCGGCCCTTTGGCGCCGCCCCCGCTCACGTTCCCGTCAGGGCCGGAAACCATGGCCGCGTCCAGGACGTTGGGCCGCTCATGACACGCAACATCCTCCCCACGACGATCCTGGCGCTCGCCCTCGCCGGCGCTCTCTCGGCCTGCGCCAGCGGTGGCTACGGCCGCCATCGCGACCACGACGACAACCCGCCGGGTCCCCGCGGGGGGCCGGGCACGAACTGGGAGAACCCCCCTGGCCCGCGCGGCGGCCCGGGCGCTTCACCCGATCGCCCGCGCTAGGACCTCGTCCTGGTGGGGCTGGCCCGCCAAGGCGCCGCCCTGATCATGTCCGCCGCCCACAAGCGTCCTATCCTTCAACTCTGCGCGAGCGCCGAGGCGGTCGCGTGGCGTCGTGCGTCCGACTCAGGAACTCGCGCCCTGATGCGGGGTTCGAGTGGGCCGCAGTCAGCGTGAGAACGCGGTCATGGCGGATGTTGAAACGAAGTCTCGGCGGATAGGGCTCATGCGTTATTTCTTTCATGCTGAAGACGGCCGCTCGTTCCACGACACGGAAGGCACGGAACTCGACAGCGAGGACGATGCGCGCTTCGAGGCCGCCCGCGTCCTCGGCCAACTGATCAATGAGGACCCGAGGATTGTCTGGCACGAAGCGGCCTTGCGGCTCACAGTCACGGACCGGGACGCACGCCCGCTGTTTACGCTCGATGTCGTGAAGACGGTTGCGCCACGCTGAAGGCGGCCAGACGATCATGTCAGCTCCAGACCCTATGCGCGTAGAGACGGTCGCTCCGATCGACCGGTTCTTCCGGCGGTTGGTGCGTTACGGCCCGCCGGACGCCGAAGAGCGCGCCGCGCTGCAGGCCATCCTCACGCCGCCACGGACCGTCGCCGCCGGCGAGACCATGATCCGACAGTTCGACAAGCCCCAGGCGAGCACCTTGCTGCTGGACGGCCTGGTCGGACGGGTCGTCACGCTGAGCGGGGGTTCGCAACAGATCACCGCGCTCCAGGTGCCTGGTGACTTCGTCGATCTCCATGCCTTTCTTCTAGCCCGCATGGACCACAGCGTCGTGGCCCTGACAGACACACTCGTGACTACAGCCCCGCACCGGGCGCTGCGTTCGCTGATGGACCGCTATCCGCGGCTGGGCCGCGCGCTCTGGTACTTGACGCTCGTCGACGCCTCGATCCACCGCCACTGGCTGACGGTGGTCGGGCGGCGGCAGGCGACTGGGCGCGCGGCGCACCTGCTTTGCGAGCTCTATGTGCGTCTGCAGGATGTGGGTCTCGCCAGGGACGGCGCCTTCACCCTGGGTCTGACGCAGGCGGAGGTCGGCGACGTCCTCAGCCTGTCGGCCGTGCACGTGAACCGTGTCGTCCAGGAACTCCGCGCCCGCGGCCTTGTCGCGTGGGACCGGCGTCAGGTGGTAATTCGGGATTGGGACGGCTTGTGCGCCCTGGCGGAATTCGAACCCACCTATCTGCAGCTCGAGGATCAGACCGAAACTTAACGCGGGTTAGGGACGGGGCGCCCTAGTCGGTGGCACCTCACCTGCATGGTTCAGACCTTGAGCTACTACATCCACGACGATCGGTACGAGGCGCCGACCCTGGTGCTGCTGGTCGGCGAGACGGAAGCCAGCGCCAGGGCCTTGGCGGTCGCCGACCTGCGCGACAACCCGCACCACCGCGCGATCGAGGTCCGGGTCGACGACACTCTCGTCTTCGCCCTGCGACGCGAGGAGACCCCTGACGTCGGACCACGCCCGGACGGTGGGGCCGCCGCGTGAACATCTACGTCTTCCAGCTCGGCGTCGGGGATGCGCCGGCGACCACTTCGCTGCGCTTCGTGCTGGCGTCCGATCTCCAGGCGTCCGTGCGGGCCTTCGATTTGCTGCGCAATCATCCCGACTGCGACTGGGCCGTGGCGGCGCTCGACGGCGAGCCGATCCTCAAGCGCGCCCGAGAGGGTGAGAAACAGACGATCTGCTGGCTCAGACCACGGCCTGTCGTGGCGTCCACTCACAAGAAGCGGCGCTTATCGCACCACGACCGGCCCGCGCCCGGCAGACCAGGGTCGTATGCCAGAAGCTGAAAAAGCATATATATTCAATGAATTAAATCTTTCGAGAGTGACTTGCAGGGGGAGCGGGGGGCGCGTTTCCGGTTCAGCAGCACGACAGACCTGATGAGGGACACCATGGCCACCGCTTCCAAATCCAACCCCGCCAAGACGACCGACACGAAGGCCGGCGCGGCCCGCAAGGCGTCCGGACGCCGCCGCCGCACCGGCCGTCGCGACCCGCTGGCGATCACGTTGCTGAAGAAGGACCATCGCGAGGTCGAAGGCTGGTTCGACGAATACGAACAGTTGGAGGACGACGCCGACAAGCTGGCGCTGTTCAACCAGATCGCCTTGGCGTTGAAGATCCATACCGCGATCGAGGAGGAAATCTTCTATCCGGAAGAGCGCGGCGACGTCGAAGAGGACATGCTGGATGAAGCCTACGTCGAGCACGACGGCGCCAAGAAGCTGATCTCCGAGATCGAGGCGATGAAGCCTGGCCAGGAATTCTACGACGCCAAGGTCAAGGTGCTGGGCGAGTACATCAAGCACCACGTCAAGGAAGAGGAGCAACCGGGCGGCATCTTTGCCCAGGCCAAGAAGGGCGATGAGGATCTCGACGCCATGGGCGAGCGCATGGCGTCGCGAAAAGACGAGCTGATGGCCGAATACGGTGCGCCCAAGTCCAACTGATCCTGGCGGGCGTACAGGCGGCGGCCACGAGGTCGCCGCTCCACCCGGTTCCGCTATCGCTACGCTTGGCCTTCGGGCGACTGGGGCTCGTTGCCCATCGAGGGCGGCCTCGAGGCGGCCTATCGCGCCGAGCTGGAAGCGGCCGAGGATCCCGTCGCTCTTCGCCGTGAGATCGAGGCGCGCCTGAACGCTGTCCGGTCGCCCTTCCGTACGGCCGAGCGGTTCCTCGTGGAGGAGATCATCGCGCCCCGGGACACCCGCAGCCTGCTCTGCGAGTTCGCGAACCTCGCCGCTCCGGTGCGTTCGACGGCGCCCGCCCGGTTCGGCTTCCGCCCCTAGGGTTCGCGGCCTGCCGCTCGGTAGCGGTGGAGAGCTGCCGCCAGATGGCGGCTGGGTCCTCGTAGCCCTGGGTCGCTCCAGGCTTCGCCTCGGCGCCTCAATCGGTCCAGGCCATGGGCAAGTGGACCAATCGCTCAGAACCTGGAAAAGGTTCGATGGCGCCCCTGTCGGGCGCGCCAATTTTCTCTTGAGAATGTCGTGCGAAGGAGACGGCTCGGCCGCTCTCCGGTGGCCGAAGCCCGACGTCGTGTGCGCGCCGTTGGCCGATTCGAATAATATTCCGCTGTCTCTCGGTGGAGGGCAGCGGCTATAGCAGCCCCGGCCGCCGGCTGTTGAGATCGCGCTCCCTGGAGCGTTGATCCGCGTTAGCTTTCGTCCGACGCGACGGCCTGGCCATTCGGCAGCCGGTGGCCATTGGCGACATTTCTTGGAGGCGACCCCATGAGTCGTGTGCTGGTTATCGGAGCCGGTGGCGTCGGGTCTGTCGCCGTCCACAAGATGGCGATGAACGCGGACATGTTCTCGCATATCACCCTGGCCAGCCGCCGGGTGGCCAAATGCGAAGCGGTCGCCGCCTCGGTCAAGCAACGCACCGGCGTGACCATCGCCACAGCGGCGTTGGACGCCGACGACATCGCCGCGACCACCGCGCTGATCCAGGCCGTGAAACCCGGGCTCGTGGTCAATCTGGCTCTGCCCTACCAGGACCTCGCCATCATGGAGGCCTGCCTGGCGGCCGGCGTGAACTACCTCGACACCGCCAACTACGAGCCGCGTGACGAGGCCCGGTTCGAATACAGCTGGCAGTGGGCCTATCAGGAACGGTTCGCGGCGGCCGGGCTGATGGCGGTGCTGGGCTGCGGCTTCGATCCCGGCGTGACCTCGGTGTTCACCGCCCACGCCCGCAAGCATCTGCTGGACCGGATCGACACCCTCGACATCCTGGACTGCAACGGCGGCGACAACGGCCTGCCGTTCGCCACCAATTTCAATCCGGAGATCAACATCCGCGAGGTGACCGCGCCCTCGCGGCACTGGGAGAATGGCGGATGGGTGGAGGGGCCGGCGCTGGCCCACAAGCAGGTGTTCGACTTCGACCAGGTCGGCCCGCGGAACATGTACCTGATGTACCATGAGGAGCTGGAGTCGCTGGCCCGGTTCTACCCGGAGATCAAGCGCATCCGGTTCTGGATGACGTTCGGGGATTCGTACCTCAAGCACCTGGAGGTGCTGCGGAATGTCGGCATGACCCGGATCGATCCGGTGATGTTCGAGGGCCGCGAGATCGTGCCGCTGCAATTCCTGAAGGCGCTGCTGCCGGAGCCCGCGACGCTGGGGTCGGTGACGCGGGGCAAGACCAACATCGGGATCATCGCCACCGGCGAAAAGGCCGGCCAGCCCAAGACCGTCTATGTGCTCAACATCTGCGACCACGAGGCCGCCTACGCGGAGACCGGCAATCAGGCGGTAAGCTACACGACAGGCGTGCCGGCGATGATCGGCGCGGCGCTGATGCTGGGCGGCCAGTGGAAGGGCTCCGGGGTGTTCAATATGGAGCAGCTGGACCCCGACCCGTTCATGGACCTGCTCAACCGGCAGGGTCTGCCCTGGCAGGTCAAGGACCTGGCGTCCCCGCTCGCATTCTGATTGATCCGCGGCCATGAAAACTCAGGCGGCCGGTCCCGGCGCATTCGCAGGATTTGACCTGGGCCGCGTGCCGTCGCCCTGCTTTGTGGTCGACGAGGCCGCCGTCCGGCGCAATCTGGCGGTGCTCAAGGACGTGGGCGACCGCAGCGGGGCCAAGGTCCTGCTGGCGCTGAAGGCCTTCTCCATGTGGGCGCTGGGCGATCTGGTGGGGGACTATCTGGACGGGGTCTGCGCCTCGGGCCTGTGGGAAGCGAGGTTGGCCCGCGAGCACTATCGTGGACATCTGACCACCTATTCGCCGGCCTACCGGGCCGACGACCTGCCCGAGATCCTCCGGCTCTCCGACACGGTGATCTTCAACTCGCCGACCCAGCTGGCGCGGTTCGGCGGGGCGATCGCGAGCGCGCGGGAGCAGGGCGAGGTGTTCGACATCGGCCTTCGCCTCAACCCCGAGCAGAGCGAAGCCGAGGTCGCCAAATACGACCCCTGCCAGGTCGGTTCGCGTCTGGGATTTCCGGTCTCGCAGCTGCGGCCGGAGCACCTCGACGGCGTGCACGGGCTGCATATCCATGTCCTGTGCGAGCAGGGGTTCGAACCGCTGCAGCGGATATGGGCCGCGCTGGAGCCGAAGCTCGTCGGCGTCCTGCCGCGGGTGACGTGGCTCAACCTGGGTGGCGGCCACCACATCACCCGCGCCGACTACGCGCGCGACGACTTGACTGCGCTGCTGCGCCAGATTTCCGCGCGCCACGGCGTCGAGGTCTATCTCGAACCCGGCGAGGCGATCGCGCTGGACGCCGGCATCCTGGTGGGCGAGATCCTGGACATCCTCGACAACGGCATGCCCGTCGCCATCACCGACATCTCGGCGACCTGCCACATGCCCGACGTCATCGAAGCGCCCTACCGCCCGTCGCTGCTGAACGAGGATGACGCCGGCGTCACGGTCAGGATCGGCGGGCCTTCCTGTCTGGCCGGCGACATCATCGGCGACTACGTCTTCCGCACGGCGCCGACGCCCGGCGCGCGCATCGCCTTCCTGGACCAGGCCCACTATTCGATGGTCAAGACCAACACGTTCAACGGCGTGCCGCTGCCGGCGATCGCGCTCTGGAACAGCGAGACCGACGCCCTGAGGTTGGTCAGGCAGTTCGACTACGAGGACTTTCGCGACCGCCTCTCCTAGGCGTGCGCCTGTCCGCACCGCGCGGTGCGACTTGCACCGGTTGACGGTGCGACCTAGGAAGGAACCTTCGGGAGATGATGTCGTGCTGGGTCTGCGCGCCGGACAACTGAAGACGCTGGTCGCCGCGCTCTGCGTGGCGTTGAGCGCCTTCGTGTCGGCGCAGTTCGCCGTCGCGGCCGTGGATCGCCTCGAGCATGACTTCGGCGTCCAGCATGCGGCCAACGCCGTGGCGGGGCCGTTGAGCTACGAGCATGTCGACGCCGATCATCACCCCGATCACGACGAAATCGCGGCGTCCGACCCCGGCAGCCCCGAGCCTGTGACCCACCATCATCACGGCGATGGCCCACAACTGGTCATCCTGCTGAGCGATGCGTCGTCCAGCCTGTTCGTCTCGCGTGGCGTGGCCCCGATACCGGGCGCGACACCGGCCCCGCCGTCGGCGCCGCCCGGCGGACTCGAACGCCCTCCAAGACCGAACGACGACCGGTTCGCCTAACGGGCGCGGCGATCAGGCCGTGTCCGCCTGATCCCTCACGTTCGAGAAGCTCATGTCATTCCGACCTCGTCGCCGCGCGCGTTCGCGGCCGGGACTGGCCGCGTTGGCCAGCCTCATCCTGTCCCTGACGACCGCGTCCGCGGCCTCGGGCCAGGCGTCACCTCCATCCCTGGACCTCGCTGAGGCGCTGTCGCGGGCCAGCGCCGCCGATCCCGCCGCCGACGGCTGGGACGCCCGGCTGGCCGCGGCGCAAGCCAACCTGCGGCAAGCCGATGTGAAGCCCAATCCGTCGCTGGGCGTGGAGTTGGAGAACTTCGCCGGCTCCGGCGCCTATTCGATGCTGAACCGCACCGAAGCCACGCTCAGCTACCAGCAGACCCTGGAGCGCGGCGGCAAGCGCGAGGCCCGCACCGGCCTGGCGCGCGCCCAGATGGAGGCGGCCCGCCGTCGCCGCGAGATCCGCCGCCTCGACCTCTTGAAGGACGTGCAGGTCGCCTATGCCGAGGCGCTATCCGCCGAGGCCGAACTCTTGATCGCCGACGCGCGGCTGCTGGCCGCCCAGAGCGCCCAGGCCGACATCGACCGGCGGGTCCGCAGCGCCAAGGATCCGCTGTTCGCAGGCTCCCGCGCTGAGACCGCCACGGCCCAGGCTGAGATCGAGCGCGACCAGGCCCGCGCAACCGCCGAGAACGCGCGGGCGACGCTCGCCCGTTACTGGAGCGGCGGACCCGGGTTCGGTCTGAATCTCGAGACTTTCTTCGGCGTGAGCGCGCCGTCGACGGTCGGCCGGATCGCCGTCGCCGACCTGGCCCTGCTGGAGTCCGAGCGGGACATCGCCATGGCGACGGTCCGCGTCGAACAGGCCAAGGGGGTCACCGATCCCACGGTCCGCGCCGGCGTCCGCTATCTGGGCCAGGGCGACGAGGTCGCGTTCGTGGTGGGCGGCAGCCTGCCGCTGCGCCGCTACGACACCAACAAGGCCGGGGTCGAGCGCGCGCTGGCGGAGCGGAACGCGGCCGAGGCCGATATCGCGGCGGAGCGGGTCCTGCGCGAACGGGACATCGCGCGGCTGACCGCCCGGATGAAGAGCCTCGCGATCGAAGCGGAGCGGATCCGGGCGGAGGTGATCCCGAGCGCGATCCGCACCGTCGAACAGGTGCGCGACGGTTTCAACCGCGGCGCCTTCCAGTACCTCAATGTCACCGAGGCCGAGCGGGCGCTCGCCGACACCCGCACGCGACGGGTCGCGGCCCTGCGCCAGTTCCACCTCGACCAGGCGACCCTCGACCGCCTCACGGGGCGCCATGCCGCCCTGGCGTCGTCCAACCTCAATCCGGAGCGTCGCTGATGCACGCCGATCTTGCCCGGCGGCTCGCCCGCCTCACCCTGCCTCTCTGTCTCGCCGCCGCGCTCAGCGCCTGTGGCCAGGGCGCCTCCAAGACGCCGGAGAGCGAGAAGACCGCCGCCGCGGCCGCCGACTACGAGCGGGGTCCGCACCGCGGCCGCCTGCTCCGCGACGGGGATTTCGCGCTGGAGGTCACGCTCTACGAGGAGGGGCCCGCCCCCCTGTTCCGGCTCTATCCGTACCTGAAGGACAAGCCGCTCGATCCCAGGCAGGTCCAGGTGTCGATCGCGCTCACCCGCCTCGGCCCCAAGGTCGACCGTTTCACGCTCACGCCCGAGGCGGACTACCTGACCAGCGCGGCGATCGTCCATGAACCGCATTCGTTCGACGTGAGCATCGCGGCGACCCGGAGCGGCGCGAAGCACGCCTGGACCTATTCCTCGTACGAGGGCCGCACCACGATCTCCGCCGACGCCGCGCGCGCCGGCGGCGTGACCACGGAGCGCGCCGGACCCGCGCAACTGAGCGAGACCCTGCCGATCAGCGGCCGGGTCGAGATCACGCCCGAAGGCCAGAGCGATGTGCATGCCCGCTATCCGGGCCGGGTGGTCAGCCTGACCGCCGAGCTGGGCCAGCGGGTGCGCCGCGGACAGGTGCTGGCGCGCATCGAATCCAGCGAGAGCCTGCAGACCTATTCGGTCACCGCCCCCCTTGGCGGCGTGATCGTGAAGAAGAACGTGACGGTGGGCGGGATCACCGGGACCGACCCCATCCTGATCGTCGCCGACCCGACGAAGCTCCACGCCGAGTTCTTCCTCTATCCGCGCGACGCCGAGCGGGTGCGGGTGGGCCAACCCGTGGAGGTGGTGAGTCTGGCGGGCGACCATCGCCTGCTGAGCAGCGTGGAGGCGATCCTGCCGACCGCGGACCTCACCAACCAGACCCTGATCGCCCACGTGCACCTGACGGCGCCGGGCGACGCTTGGCGGCCGGGCCTCGGGATCAAGGGCATCGTCCGCGTGGGTGAGACCCCCGCGCCGCTGGCGGTGCGCACCAAGGCCATCCAGCCTTTCCGCGACTTCCAGGTGGTCTACGCCAAGGTGGGCGACACCTACGAAGTGCGGATGCTGGAGCTCGGCCGCCGTACGCCGGAATGGACCGAGGTGCTGGGCGGCCTCGAGCCGGGGACCGAATATGTGGTCGACGGCGCCTTCCTCATTCGCGCGGACATCGAGAAGTCCGGCGCGAGCCATGATCACTAGGAGCGCGTTCCATGCTTGACCGCATCATCGCGCTGTCGATCCGCTTCCGGTGGATCGTCCTGGCGCTCGTCCTCGTCTTCTGCGCCGTGGGCGTCTGGAGCTTCCAGCGCCTGCCGATCGACGCCACGCCGGACATCACCAACGTCCAGGTGCAGATCAACACCGACGCCCCTGGCTTCTCGCCGCTCGAGTCCGAGCAGCGGCTCACCGTCCCGGTGGAGACGGCGATCGCCGGCCTTCCGGGCCTGCAATACACCCGCTCGGTCTCGCGCTACGGCTTGAGCCAGGTGACGGTCGTCTTCGCGGACGGGACCGACATCTATTTCGCGCGCCAGCTGGTCAATGAACGGCTCCAGGCCGCGCGCGGCCAGCTGCCGGACGGCGTGACGCCGGAGCTTGGGCCGATCTCGACCGGCCTGGGCGAGATCCTGATGTACACGGTCGAAGCGAAGCCGAACGCGCGTCGGCCGGACGGCCAGCGCTACACGCCGGAAGACCTGCGCACCCTGCAGGACTGGGTCATCCGGCCCCAACTGCGCAACACCCCGGGCGTCACCGAGGTCAACACCATCGGCGGCTTCGAGCGGCAGTATCACGTGACCCCCACGCCCGAGCGGCTGGCCGCCTTCGACGTGACGATGAGCGAGGTCATCGCCGCGCTTGGCCGCAACAACGCCAACGTCGGCGCGGGCTACATCGAGCGGTACGGCGAGCAGTATCTCGTCCGCGTGGCGGGCCAGGCGACCACGAAGGAGGATCTGTCGGCAATCCTGATCACCAGCCGCAACGGGGTTCCGATCCGGATCGGCGACGTGGCCGACGTGATCATGGGCGAGGAGCTGCGCACGGGAGCGGCGACCGAGAATGGCGAGGAGGTCGTCCTCGGCACCGTGTTCATGCTGGTCGGCGAGAACAGCCGGACCGTCGCCCAGGCGGCGGTCGCCAAGCTGGAGCAGGCGGCCAAGGCCCTGCCGGCGGGCGTGATCGCCAACCCGATCTATGACCGGACGCACCTGGTGGATCGCGCCATCAAGACCGTCCAGACCAATCTGGTCGAGGGTGCGCTGCTGGTGATCGTCGTGCTCTTCGTGCTGCTCGGAAACATCCGCGCGGCCCTGATCACCGCCGCGGTCATCCCGATCACCATGCTCATGACCATCACGGGCATGGTGCGGGCCGGCGTCTCGGGCAATCTCATGAGCCTGGGCGCGCTCGATTTCGGCCTCATCGTCGATGGCGCCGTGATCATCGTCGAGAACTGCCTGCGGCGGTTCGGCGAAGCGCAGCACGGCCTGGGGCGGCTGCTGACCCGGCAGGAGCGGTTCGACCTGGCCGCCTCGGCGTCCGGCGAAGTGATCCGTCCGTCCCTGTTCGGGGTGCTGATCATCACCTTGGTCTATGTGCCGATCTTCGCCCTGACCGGGGTTGAGGGCAAGATGTTCCATCCCATGGCGATCACCGTCGTCATGGCGCTGTCGTTCGCACTCATCCTGTCCTTGACGCTGGTGCCGGCCGCGGTCGCGCTGTTCGTCTCGGGTCGGGTGGAAGAGAAGGACAGCTTCATCATGCGCGGCGCGCGGCGGCTCTATGAGCCGGCGCTGGAGGCGGCGCTCCGGTTGCGCGTCGTCTTCGTCGTGGCCGCCGTCGCGCTGGTGGCCGTTTCGACCTTCGCGGCCAGCCGCATGGGCTCGGAGTTCGTGCCGAACCTCGACGAAGGCGACATCGCCATGCACGCGCTTCGCATCCCCGGCACCAGCCTGAGCCAGGCGGTGAAGATGCAGGCGACCCTGGAGCGCCGGATCAAGCAGTTCCCGGAAGTCGAGCGGGTGGCGGCCAAGATCGGCACCGCGGAGGTGGCGACCGATCCGATGCCGCCGTCCGTCGCCGACACCTTCATCATGCTCAAGGATCGCAAGGACTGGCCCGACCCGCGAAAGCCGAAGGCCAAGCTGGTGGAGGAACTTCAGACGGCCGTCGCCACCATCCCCGGCAACAACTACGAGTTCACCCAGCCGATCCAGATGCGGTTCAACGAGCTGCTGTCCGGCGTGCGGGCGGACGTGGCGATCAAGGTGTTCGGCGACGACCTGGATCAGCTCCTGGCGCTCGGCAACGAGATCGAGGCGGCCGTGGCCTCCGTCGAGGGCGCCGAGGACGTCGGGGTCGAACAGGTCACCGGCCTGCCGGTGCTGCAGATCCGGCCCGACCGCGCGGCGCTGGCCCGCCTCGGCCTCAGCATCGCGGATGTTCAGGAGGTGGTCTCGGCGTCGGTCGGCGGGGTCGTGGCCGGCCAGGTGTTCGAGGGCGACCGGCGCTTCGACATCGTGGTCCGCCTGCCGGAAGCGCTTCGCGCGAACACCGACGCGATCGGCCGGCTGCAGATCCCCGTGCCGTCCGCGATGGGCGCCCGGGCCTTCGTCCCGCTGGAAGAGGTGGCGTCGGTCGTCGTTGAGACGGGGCCGAACCAGATCAGCCGCGAGGACGGCAAGCGCCGGGTCGTGGTCACCGCCAACGTCCGCGACCGCGATCTGGGCAGCTTCATCGCCGAGGTGGAGGCCAAGGTGGGGGCGGAGGTGACGCCGCCGTCCGGCTATTGGATCACCTATGGGGGTACGTTCGAGCAGCTGATCTCCGCCGCGAAGCGTCTTCAACTCGTGGTGCCGGCAGTGCTGGCGCTGATCTTCGGCCTGCTGTTCGCCCTGTTCCGCTCGGTGAAGGACAGCGCCATCGTCTTCTCCGGCGTCCCGCTGGCGCTGACGGGCGGTGTCGCGGCGCTGCTGCTTCGCGGGCTGCCGTTGTCGATCTCGGCGGGCGTGGGGTTCATTGCGCTCTCGGGCGTGGCGGTCTTGAACGGCGTCGTCATGGTGACATTCATCCGCAGCCTGATCGCCGACGGCCGCCCCTTCGAGGCGGCGATCCGCGAAGGGGCGTTGACCCGCCTGCGGCCGGTGCTGATGACGGCCCTGGTGGCCAGCCTCGGCTTCGTGCCCATGGCGCTGAATGTCGGGGCCGGCGCCGAGGTGCAGCGCCCGCTCGCCACCGTGGTGATCGGCGGGATCATCTCGTCGACGCTGCTGACGCTGCTGGTCCTGCCGGCGCTGTTCAGCCTGGTCCATGGCCGCGCGAAGCTCACTGGCGCGGCTCCGGCCCATGACGGATAACGTGGGCGGCGTGAGGGGTGAACCCCCTCACGCCGTATAGTGTCCAGAAGCCATCCGCGAGGCGACCGCTTGACGTCGAGACTTGAGACCGCGCTGCGCGAGCTGCGCGACACGCCCGAAGGCCGCGACCTCTCGCAGCTGGAGCCGGAGGTCTGGCTCCGGGTCGGCCAGGCGCGGCGCGCGGCCGACGCCGACCGGGGCGCGATGCCGATGCGCATGGCCGCGGTGCTGGTGGCGCTTGGTGTGGGAGCCGTCGTCGGCGGCGCCCACGCGGCGGAGGGACGCCCCGCGCGTCCCGAAATCTCGGCGTTCGAGGTCGCCACCGAACTGGCGCCCTCGACGTTGCTGGGCGGGCGATAGTGGCCCTGTTCAGCCGGGGGCTGGTGGTGACGCTGGTCCTGAGCATGGCGGCGGCGGGCGTCGGGACCTGGATCGGCGCGCGCTACGTGGACCGCGATCAGCGTAAGCCGACGCTCCACGAATTCGTTCACGAGAAGCTGGCCCTGACCTCCGCTCAGACCGCGCAGCTCGAGGGGTTGGAGCAGGACTTCGCCGTGCGGCGGCGGGCGCGGGAGGCGGAACTGCGCGCCGCGAACGCCGCCCTGGCCGCGGCCATCCAGACCCGCCACGAATATTCCCCCGAGGTGCAGGCGGCCGTCGAGCGCTTCCACCACACCATGGGCGAGCTGCAGAAGGAGACCATCCTGCATGTGCTGGACATGCGGAAGGTCCTCACCCCCGCGCAGGCCGCCCAGTACGATGGCCGCATCGCCGAGGCCCTGACCGAAGACGGCCGGTGACCGGCGACGCCGACTCGACCGATGCTGAACTGGTGGGCCGGGCGCTCAAGGGCGACGATCCGGCGTTCACCCAGCTCATGCGCCGCCACAAGGCGGCCCTGTTCCGCTTCGCGCAGCGCTACACCGGTAACGCCGATGCGGCCTATGACGTCGTTCAGGAGAGCTTCGTCGCGGCCTGGAAAGCCCTTGACCGCTACGATGGCCGGCGCTCGTTCGGGGTCTGGCTGCGATCCATCGCGCTCAACAAGGCCCGCGACCGGGCGCGGCGCCTGTTCGTCCGCCGGCTGGTGTTCGGCCAGTCCGACCTCGACAGTCCGGAGGCCCGCCGTCAGGCCGATCCGCAGGTCGACGCCGAGGCCACGCTGCTGGCCCGCGAGAGGCGTCAGGCGCTCGACGCCGCCCTGGCGCAACTGCCCGCGGCGTTGAAGGCGCCGTTGATCCTGACCTACTTCGAGGGGCTGTCGCAGCAGCAGGCCGGTGAGGTTCTCGGCCTGACCGCCAAGGCGGTGGAGGTGCGTGTCTATCGCGCGCGACAGCGCCTGGCGCAGTTGCTGGCGCTCGAAGATTCTCCCGAGTCAGACGAGGGTTGAGCTTCGCCCTCGCGTATTCCCTGACGACCCCCGGCGCCGGGCGCGCTCGCGCCGCCGGGGCTTTCCCTGTTCGACCTGGCCTACAGGCACCTGCGTATGATCCGCCTTCCCCGTCGTGACTTCCTGGCCGGCGCCGCGGCGCTGGCGGCGCTCAGGCCCGACTGGGCGGAGAGCGCCACGCCCGGCCTTTCGACCCTGCCCACGCTGTCAGGCGAGACGATCCGCCTGACCATCGACCATGCCCCCGTCCGCGTCGACGGCAAGGCCGGCCACGCGGTGGCGATCAACGGCATGATGCCCGGACCGCTGATCCGGCTGCGCGAAGGTCAGAAGGTGCGGCTGGAGGTCGAGAACCGGCTCAAGGAGGACACCTCGATCCACTGGCATGGCCTGCTGGTGCCCTTCCAGATGGACGGCGTTCCGGGCGTCAGCTTCCCCGGCATCCGGCCGGGCGAGACCTTCGCCTACGAGTTTCCGATCATCCAGAGCGGGACCTATTGGTACCACAGCCACTCCGGCCTCCAGGAGCAGATGGGCCACTACGCGCCGATCGTCATCGACCCGGCCGGCGTCGACCCGGTCGCCTTCGACCGGGAGCATGTGATCGTGCTGTCGGACTACAGCTTCACCCATCCCCACGTGCTGTTCCAGCGGCTGAAGAGCCAGTCGGGCGTGTTCAATTTCCAGAAGCAGACGGTGGGCGGGCTGCTGGCCGGCAGGGACCAGACCCTGGCCGAGCGGCGGGAATGGGCGGCCATGCGCATGGACCCCACCGACATCTCCGACATCACCGGGGCGGCCTACAAGTTCCTGATCAATGGGCACGGCCCGAACGACAACTGGACGGGCCTGTTCAAGCCGGGCGAGCGCGTTCGCCTGCGGTTCGTCAACGCGGCGGCCCAGACGATCTTCAACGTCCGTATTCCCGGGCTGAAGCTGACCATGGTGGCGTCGGACGGCCAGCACGTGCGGCCGGTCACGGTGGACGAGTTCCAGATCGGCAACGCCGAGACCTACGACGTGATCGTCGAGCCCCAGGCCGATCGGGCGTTCACCCTGGTCGCCGAAGCGGTCGATCGCTCCGGCCTGGCGCGGGCGACCCTGGCGCCGCGTCCGGGAATGACCGCCGAGGTCCCGCCGCTGCGGACGCGGCCGCTGACCACCATGCGCGACATGGGCATGGACATGTCCGGCGGTGGGGAGGCCGGCGGCGGCGTGGACCATGCCGCCATGGGCCACGCCATGCCGGCCGCCGCACCGAAGGCCGAACCCGGGATGGCCGCGCCGAAGCCTCGCGGCTCGGACGTCATGGGGCACAGCATGGCGATGATGGACGCCAGCAAGGCGCCGCAGGTGAAGCTGGGCCCGGGGGTGCAGATGATCGCGCCGATGCCGGTGGACCGGACCGGCGAGCCGGGCCAGGGGCTGGAGAGCGTCGGCCACCGGGTGTTGGTCTACACCGACCTGATCGCGCTGGAGCCCAACCCGGACACTCGCGCCCCCTCGCGCGCCATGGAGATCCGGCTGACCGGCAACATGGAGCGGTTCATGTGGGGCTTCGACGGCAAGAAGTTCGCCGATCGGCCGGCGCCCTACACGCTCACGGCGGGCGAGCGGGTTCGGATTACTCTGGTGAACGACACCATGATGACCCACCCGATCCACATGCACGGCCACTTCTTCGAGCTGGTCCACGGTCCGGTCGGCCACATGCCGCGCAAGCACACGGTCAATGTTCTGCCGGGAGGGAAGGTGACGTTCGACGTCACGGGTGAGGCCGGCGACTGGGCCTTCCACTGCCACATGCTCTACCACATGCACGCCGGGATGTTTCAGGTGTTCTCTGTGCGTCCGGCCCCGGGGGCGGGCGCATGAGGCGGCTGTTGCTCTCGACCGCGGTCTTCGCCCTGGCGGCCACCGCGGCCCAGGCTCAGGACCCTCACGCCGGTCACAAGATGCCTGCGCCGGCCGCCGATCCCCACGCGGGTCATGCCATGCCGGCGACGCCAGCCGCCGTCGATCCGCATGCGGGACATTCGATGCCCGCGCCCGCTACGGATCCGCACGCCGGGCACGTGGCGACCGGAGCCCAGCTTCCGGTCGGCGACGCCCCCGCGCCGGCCGCCGCCACGGACCATCTGGCCGACAAGGTGTTCGACAGCGCGCGGATGGAGCAGGCTCGCGCGGTCCTGCGCGAGGAGCACGGCGGGATGACGCTGTCCCGCACCATGATCGACCGGCTGGAACTTCGGCCGGGCGCCGGGCGCAGCGTCTATGCCTGGGAGGCTGAGTTCCGCTATGGCGGTGATATCGACCGGCTGGTGATCAAGACCGAAGGCGAGGGCGTGCGCGGCGACCTCGCCGACGCCGAGGTCCAGGCGCTGTACTCGCGCGCCATCGGCCCCTACTTCGACCTGCAGGCCGGCGTACGCCAGGACTTTGAGCCCCGCCCGCGTCGCACCTACGCGGTCCTGGGCGTCGAAGGTCTCGCCCCCTACTGGTTCGACGTGGAGGGCGCGCTCTTCCTGTCCGACACGGGCGACCTCTCGGCGCGGCTGGAAGGCTCCTATGACCTGCGCCTGAGCCAGCGCCTGATCCTGCAGCCGCGCGGCGAGTTCGATATCGCGGCGCAGGATACGCGGTCCCTCGGGATCGGGTCGGGCCTCTCCAAGGCGGAGGTGGGTCTTCGGCTTCGCTACGAGATCGAGCGGCAGTTCGCGCCCTACGTCGGGGTCAATTTCGAGCGCCGCTTCGGCCGCACCGCCGACCTGGCGCGCGCGGCCGGCGAGGATGTTTCAGACACCCGCGTCGTGGTCGGGCTGCGCGCCTGGTTCTGATCCGGGCCGGCGCGGACGCATGAATTTGCGGAGCCGGTGAGGGGCGCCTGGCGAGGCTGCGTATAGCTCACGAGGGCCCCTTGGCGCCCCCTCGGCCAGCGTCAGCGGCCCCAACCCTTCGCGCTTGGCGCGACCAGGGAACGCGAAGTATATTTCTTCTAACGTCCCAATATTCAAATTTTTGGTTTCTGTACGTGCAAGTTGCAATGCACCGTGATGGTTACCGGGAGTGGGGCTGATGGACCAAATCTAGGCGACAAGTCGGCATATAGTTTGGAATCGCTCTGCGTATGGGTTGTTGAATTCTTGGTCGAGAGCGCCCAAAACGCAGGCGAGACGCGAATTCCGTCATCTCTGATGTATGGCGATTTAAAAAGCGCGTTTCATGGGGCGGAGCCGCTAAATTCGGCAAGAATTGTTCCTTCGCGCGGCGAATTCAGCCTGTAGGTTCTCGGTGAGTGAGCTAGATGGGGATGATCAATCCATCTTCGCGGCATTCATATGTATATACATGACTTGACGGTGACAGTGGCCCCGCAGACTAATTTCCCAGCAGTCGGGTGCGGCGGACGGCGGTGAGACGCCGGCCTCGCGGGTTCTGAAGGGGGTCGATCATGAACAAGCTTGGGAAGCGGGTGCTCTTTGCCAGCAGCTGCCTGGTGTTGCTAAGCGCCGGGCAGGCCAAT
This sequence comes from Alphaproteobacteria bacterium, assembly GCA_018821435.1. Classification (GTDB taxonomy): domain Bacteria; phylum Pseudomonadota; class Alphaproteobacteria; order Caulobacterales; family Caulobacteraceae; genus Phenylobacterium. The sequence goes on along the minus strand of JAHJME010000019.1, from coordinate 81,312 downwards.
GCGCAGGCGAGCAGCGGAAATGATGTCGGCGAGGTGATTGTCACCGGTAGCCGGATCAAGCGGGCGGACATCGAAGGCGTTGGACCGGCGACGGTCATCGGCGCGCCGGAAATCGCCAAGAGCGGCGTGGTGAACGTGGAGGCGCTGCTGCAGCGCATGCCGGCCGCCGCCGGCTACGCGGGCGGTTCCGGCAACGCCTACTGGGCGGCTCGTGGCTGGGGTACGGCGACCGTCAATCTGCGCGGCCTCGGCATCAACCGGACGCTCGTGTTGCTGAACGGCCGCCGCATGGTGAACGGCGGCACCGGCGCCAACAGCGCCCCGGACCTGAACACCATCCCCGCGTCGATCATCGGTCGCATCGAGGTGCTGAAGGACGGCGCCTCGGCGATCTACGGCACCGACGCGGTGGCGGGCGTCGTGAACATCATCACCCGCACCGACATCGAGGGCTTCGAAGCCAGCGTCCGATATGGGTTGAGCGACGAGGGCGACGGCACCGACTTCACCGCCGACCTGGCCTACGGCCTGCGCAACGAGCGCGGCGGCCTGCAGTTCGCAGCCAGCTACCAGGTGACCCAACCGGTCAATATGTTCAGCCGCGCCGGCTGTCAGAAGAGCGGCGCGACGGGGACCCTGATCTGCCTCGGGAGCGGCTCGACCGCGGGCGGCCGCGCCTCGCTGCCGAACGGCCAGATCATCAACTTCACCGGCGGGAACACCTTCGCGCCCTACAGCGCCGCCGTGCACGGCTTCCAGGGGAACAACTACCTCAACGCGGTGAATCCCCTCGAACGTCTGACGACCGGGGTGTTCGGCGACTACGAGATCACCGACGGGATCCAGATTTTCGGGGAGCTGCTCTATACGCACCGCAAGACCGATCAGAGCTCGACGCCCGGCACGCTCACCAACCTCATCGTCGCCGCCAACAATCCGACGAATCCCACGGGTCAGCAGGTCACGGTCATCCAGCGCCGCCTGGTCGAGGGCGGTTCGCGGGTCGCCTTCCAGGAGACCAACACCTACCAGGCCACGGGCGGCGCGCGCGGCAAGTTCGGCAAGGACTGGACGTGGGAGCTGGCCGGCAACTACGGCCGGAGCACCGGGACCGACGGCTTCACCAACATCGCCAACAAGGCCAACGTCGCCAACACGCTCAACACGGCGGTCTGTTCGTTCGCCGCAGGAGCCGCGATCCCCTGCGCCGACTACCTCGGCGCGGGCGACGTGACCCCTGCGGTGCTGAAGTACATCCTGGCCACCACGATCGACACCGGCGGCAACGAGACGCTGAACCTGAGCTTCGACACGACCGGGACGTTGTTCGAACTTCCCGCCGGGCCGCTCCAGGCGGCGGCGGGCGTGACGTACCGCAAGGATTCCGGCTTCCGGAACCCCGACAACCTGATCGTGCTGGGGATCGCCAACTCCAACCAGCAGAGCCCGATCAAGGGGTCGGTCGAGGCGGTGGAAGGCTATGCCGAACTCAGCGTCCCGCTGCTCAAGGACCTGCCGATGGTGGAGGCGCTGCGTTTCGACGGGGCGATCCGCTACTCCGACTACAAGCGCTTCGGCAGCGATGTGAACTACAAGGCCGGCCTCGACTGGACCGTGGGCTACGGCCTGCGGGCCCGCGCCACCTGGGGCACCGCGTTCCGCGTTCCGAACGTGGCCGAGCTGTTCAGCGGCGTGACCCAGGGCCAGCTGACCACGACCGATCCGTGCAGCCGCTATGCGACCAGCACGAACGCGACCCTGGTGGCGAACTGCCGGGCGTCCGGCGTGCCCGCCAACTACATCCAGCCGAACAACGCCATCCTCACGACCACCGGCGGCAATGTGAACCTGACGCCGGAAGAGGCCGAGACGCTGACCCTGGGCCTCGTCTTCGAGCCCGAGTTCGTGCCCGGCCTGTCGCTGACGTTCGACTACTTCAAGATCGACATCGACAACGCGATCCGGTCGATCCCCGGCTCCACGAAGCTGTCGGTCTGCTACAATACGCCGGGTCTCAACCACCCGTTCTGCTCGGCCGACAACTTCACCCGCGTGGCCCTGACGGGCGAGGTGAACTTCCTGTCCTCGCAGCAGGTGAACGTCGGCGCCGAGACCGTGAAAGGCTACGACGCCGCGGCGACCTACGGGTTCGACGTGATGGAGCGTCGCGCGACGCTGCAATCGAGCGTCACCTACCTGAAGGACTACACGATCGTCCCGTTCCCCGGCGGCGCGCCGATCATCTATCGCGGCCACATCGGCGGCGGCAACGGCGGCTATCCCAAGTGGCGGGGCCTCACCTCGCTGACGGTGGACGATCCGAAGTGGACGGCCAGCTACACGGTCCAGTGGATCGGCAAGGCCACCGACTTCAACGCCGCGTCGACGGCGCTGGGCTACCGGACCCCGAACGTCTTCTATCACAACGCCCAGTTCGCTTACCGGGTGCGGGAGGGCGCGACCGTGGCCGTGGGCGTGGACAACATCTTCGAAGAGGATGCGCCCTACCTGCCGAGCTTCACGGACGGCAACACCGACACCTTCGTCTACGACCTGGTGGGCCGGCGCGGCTATGTGCGCCTGTCGTACAAGTTCTAGCCGTCCCCAGGCCAGGCGCCGGCGGACACCCCACGGTCCGTCGGCGTCCTGGACCGACCCAACTCTCCGCCGCGGCCCGTCTGGGCGCGATCCGGCGGCCCACAACCGAAAGGGTATCGACGTGAAGCTAGTTGCGCTCCTGATCTCGCTCGCGATGGCGGCTCCGGCGACGGCGCTTGCACAGACGGCGGTCAAGCCGAAGACCACCGTGCCGGCCACGGCGATCGCGCCGTCCTATGTTCAGCTCGCCACGAACGTCGAGGTTATCCCGAACATCGAGGACGCCGTGAAGTCGTCGAGCATCCTTACGCACGAGGGCGCCTTCGGCCCGTTGCTGTTCGCCGAGGAAACGCGGGCGTTCTTCATCGAGCTTCAGCCCGGGATGTTCCTCGCCGAACACCCGCACGACATCGGCAGCATCATCTACACGGTGCGCGGCAAGTGGGTGCTGGCCAGCGAAGGCAAGCGCCAGGTGATGCAGGCTGGCACCCTGTTCCGCTTCGGCGACAAGATGCCGACCGGCTGGGAAGCGCCGTTCAACGAGCCCGCCCTGTTGCTGGTGGTCAAGCCGAAGGGCGGCAACGACAACTACGACATCTTCAATCGCGGCATCAAGGCGATGCAGTCGGCGGTCGACAAGGATCGCAAGGCCGGCTCGCCCTTCTACTACAGCGAGCTGAAGTCCGACGACCCGGCGATCGCCTATGCCCGCAGCGTCAACCCGAACTTCGACGCCGTCCTGAAGATCAAGCCGTGATGGCACGGTCCACCGTGCACAGGTCACGCGCTCTGCTGGCGGCGTTGGCGGCGCTGATCCTCCAAGGCGTCGCGCTGTCGCCCGCCATGGCGCAGCCCTCGGCGAAACCCGTAAAGCCGGTCGCCTGGAAGGCCGTCGAATCGGTCGATCTCGCGGCCTTCAACAAGGACCTGGTCGCGGGCAAGCCGACGATGGATGTCGTCGTCTACATCCCCTCGAACTTCGACCCGACGTTCAACAAGCTGACGGCGGCGCAGATGCTGGAAGGCCTTCGCGCGGCGAAGGAGATCTATCGGCCGACGGGCGTGCAGATCAACCTGGTCGCCTTCAAGACCGGCGCCATCGACCCGCGGTTCCTGGCGATCCAGGCCAACGAGATCCCGCGCATCCCCGACACCGAGTACATCAATATGTACGAGGGCAATACGCGCCATCCGAGCGAGTTGACGGACATGGCGCGCCGCGCGTTCGAGAGCATGATCGAGCCGCGGAAGGACAGCGACCGCACCATCTACCTCGTGGCCTTGCAGGACGTGATCATGCCGTTCCTGGACCGGTCGGATGGCCGGAACTGGACCGTCAAGATGGTGCGGACGGGGGGCCTTTCGTTCCCGTCCTACTCCTATTACGGCACGATCCCGCGGGCCTATCGCGGCGTGATCACCCTCGACAACCTTTCCACGCCCAGCCGGGCCCGACGGACCGTCGCCCATGAAATCGGGCACAAGGTCATGAACGTCAGTCACGAGTACAAGACCACCGGGCCGGCGCACGAGGTCTACGCCGATGGCGGCCTGATGCTGTACGGCGCGGGGGAGGACATTCCCTCCGGCGCGGAAGGGCGCTGGCACCTCGAACGCCTGCTGCTGTCGCCGTATCTGTACCGACTGCGGCCGAACGGGACCAAGCAATGGAACCCGGACTACAAGGACGGCGGCCACTACTACGACCCGCTCTACGGCGACAAAGTCGTGCGCTTCCCGGGCGTGGCCAACATGGATCCGAACTGGTGACCACCGTCAGCCTCTGCGGCGCCGGCGTCTAACCGGGTCGCCAACGAACCGACGATCAGGACCGTAAATGCGTTTGCCCGCCCTGGCGCGGACCACCCACAAGTGGCTCGGCCTCATCATCGCGATCCAGGCCGTCTTCTGGACGGTCAGCGGCCTCTACATGGCGGCCGTCCACATCGACATCATCCATGGCGACCGGCTGGTGCGGCCGGCGCCCGCGCCGGCGATCGCGCTGGCCGGCCTGGTCGAGCCCGGCCATCTGGCCCACTTCGCGCCCGGGCTGAAGAGCGCCAGGCTGGAGACCCAGCTGGGCCGTCCGGTCTATGTGGTCGACGCCGCGAGCGGCAAGGCGCTGTTCGACGCGAAGACCGGCCAGCGCCTTTCGCCGCTCGATGAGGCCGGCGCGCGGGCGCGGGCGAAGGCGCTGTTCGCCGAGCGGGGCGAGATCGTCGGCGCGGACCTCCTGACGAACAACCCGCCCACCGAGATTCAGACCCGACCCCTGCCGCTCTGGCGCGTGGAGTTCGAAGGCGCCTGGCGGCCCACCTTCTACATCTCGCCGTTCACGGGCGAGCTCGTGGCGCGCCGCCACGACCTGTGGCGCACCTACGACTTCCTCTGGATGTTCCACATCATGGACTATGAGAACCGGTCCGACGTGAACAACGTCCTGATCCGCATCGCGACGTGGATGGCCTTCGCCGGCTCGCTCACCGGGGCCTGGCTGCTGCTCTACAGCTTCCGTCGCCGACGCCGCCCGCGGAAGCCGGCCTGACGCCCATGTTCCTCATCCGCACCCTCCACAAATGGTTCGGCCTGGTCCTGGGCCTGCAGCTCCTGATCTGGGCGCTGAGCGGCGCGGTGATGGCGCTGATCGACCACCACCAGGTCAGTGGCGAGCACGCCCTCCTGCCGGTCGCGCAGCTCACGTCCGGCCCGGCGCCGGCGCCGCTGGCGACGGTCCAGGCGGCGGTCGGCGCGCCGATCGTCAAACTCGAGCTGAAGCCGCTGTTCGACCGCTGGGTCTATAAGGCCTCGACGGCGGACGGGGTCCGCCTGATTGACGCCGAGACCGCGCGTCCGTTCGAGGTCGACGCGGCCCTGGCGCGCACGCTCGCGACGGGGCGCTATGCCGGGGCCGCCCCCGTGGCGCGCGTGGACCTCGTCGAGGCCGTCACCTACGAGACGCGGAAGATGGCGCGACCCGTCTGGCGGGTGGCCTATGCCGACGATGCGCACACGGCCCTGTTCGTCTCTCGCGCCACCGGCGAGGTGCTGGGCGCCAAGACCGATGCGTCGCGGCTCTGGGACATCGCCTGGATGTTCCACATCATGGACTACACGGCCCGTGAGAGCTTCAATCACCCGCTGATCGTCACCGTGGCCAGTGGCGTGACCTGGCTCGCCCTCAGCGGCCTGATCCTGTTGTTCCGCAGCTTCCGCTCATCCGACGTGGCGTGGCTCACCGGTCCTTTCGACCGCTGGTCCGGCCGACGCGCGCGCCGGGAGCCGTAGGGTGGGGGAGAGCGCGCTTCCCATGACGCCCGCCTCGCCCGAACCCTCGCTGCTCCGGCGAATCCGCGCCGACGTCTCGGAACGCATCCTGTCGGGCGCCTGGCCGCCGGGCCACCGTATCCCGTTCGAGCACGAGCTGATGGTCGAATACGGCTGCTCGCGGATGACGGTGAACCGCGCCCTCGAGCCGCTGGCCGATTCGGGCCTGATCGAACGCCGCCGCAAGGCGGGGACCTTCGTCGCCCGGCCGCGCATCCACTCCGTGGTGCTGGACGTCCCCGACATCGCCGCCGAGGTGACCTCCCGCGGGGAGCCCTATGGATACGAATTGCTCTCCCGGAAGGCGCGCGCCGCCACCCGCCGCGAACTGGAGGCGCTGGACCTGTCCGCCGGCGCCGACGTGCTGGTGCTGCGGTGCCTGCACCGCTCGGGCGGCCGGCCCTTCGCGCTGGAGGAACGGCTGATCAACCTGGATTCGGTGCCGGAGGCCGAACGCGTCGACTTCGCCGACATGCCGCCGAACAGCTGGCTGCTCGCCCATGTGGCCTGGACCGAGGCCGAGCATCGGATCAGCGCGGTCAACGTGCCGCGCCAGACGGCGACGATCCTTCAGATCGAACCGACGACGGCCTGTCTCGTCGTCGAGCGACGGACGTGGCGGGTCGGGGACAAGATCACCCACGTGCGGATGACGTTCCCCGGCGACGCCTACGACCTCGTGGCCCGGTTCGCGCCGCGGTCCAGCTCACCGCCCGCCTGACATGACCGCCGCCCAACCGCTCAACCCCCTTCCGGAGTTCTCCATGCGCAAGTTCCTTCTGCCCCTCGCCGCCGTCTCGGCGCTCCTCGCCGCCGCCCCGGCCGTGGCGCACGACGAACTGGAGGTCGCGGGCCAGGTCACGGCCGTGACCGCCAAGACGATCCAGCTCCGGACGAAGGAGGGGAAGCTCGTCACCCTGGAGGTCGACGGCAACACCCGCGTCGTCCTGGCCGGCAAGCGCGTGACCCCGGCGACCGTGAAGGTCGGCCAATCGGTCAAGGCGCTGGGCTTCGGCGACAGCCTCGCCGATCTGGTGGCGATCGACGTCACCATCAACCCGCCGGCGGCCGGCAAGAAGTGACCGACGCCGCGTCGCTCCGCCACGGCCCGGTCGTCCCATGAGGCCTGTCCCGCCCTCGCGGCCCTCGCGCTGGACGTTGGCCGCGCCCGCCATCCTGTTCGCGCTGGCGGCGGCCGGCGCGGCCGCGGCCCACGGCCTTGGCGGAAAGGATGCGGCCTTCGTGGCCGCGACCACCGGGCCCGATATCGTCCCGTTCCTCTACCTCGGCGCCAAGCACATGGTGACGGGGTACGACCACCTGCTGTTCCTGCTGGGCGTCATCTTCTTCCTCTACCGGATGAAGGACGTCGCGCTCTACGTGACCCTGTTCTCGGTCGGGCACTCGCTGACCCTGCTGGCCGGAGTGCTCGGGCGGATCGAGGTGAACGCCCATCTGGTCGACGCCGTGATCGGGCTATCGGTGGCCTACAAGGCTTTCGACAATCTGGGCGGCTTCCGGACCCTGTTCGGGGTCCAGCCCAATCCGCGGGTCGCGGTGTTCGGCTTCGGGTTGATCCACGGCTTCGGCCTGGCGACCAAGCTGCAGGCGCTGGAGCTGCCGGCGAACGGCCTGCTGATCAACATGCTGTCGTTCAACGTCGGCGTGGAGATCGGGCAGATGATCGCGCTCACCCTGATGTTCGCGTTGATCCTCCTGTGGCGCAGCCTGCCGGGCTATCGCCGCATGTCCACCGCCGCCAACCTCGTGATCATGGTGGCGGGGTTTGTCCTCATCGGCTTCCAACTTGGCGGCCTGGTCTATGGAGCCCCGAGCTGATGTCGGACGCCAAACCTCCGCGGGACGAGCTCGATCCCACGTCGCCGCCGAAGCGCACCCTGCTGCTCTCGACCGGCGGCGCGCTGCTGGTCGCCGCGGTCATCGTCTTCGCCGCCGTCCTGCCGGCCGAATACAACCAGGATCCGCTGGGTCTGGGCCGCGCCACGGGACTGTCGCGCCTGTGGGCGCCGAAGGAAGTCGCCGTGTCGGCCGACGCGGCCACGGGGCCCTCGGCGCGGCGGGAGCCGGTGGCATTCCGGTCTGACACTTTCGAGATTCCGCTGGCGGCGGACGGCGACGAAGGCCGCCGCAATACGCTGGAATTCAAGGTCCGCCTGCCGAAGGGGGCGACGCTCGTCTACGGCTGGCGGGCCGAGGGTCTGCAGATCCCGGAGGATCTCATGTTCGACTTCCACGGGCATACCGTTGCGATGGCGTCGGGCGGCGAGGTCACCGTCGCCGACTACGAGAAGAGCAGCGGGTCCCAGGCCAATGGATCGCTGGTCGCCCCCGTCGACGGGATCCACGGCTGGTACTTCCGCAACCGCTCCGATCGCCCGATCAAGATCCGCTTGAAGCTCTCGGGTTTCTATCAGCTCGTTCCGGGCGGCCAGGAGGGCAACCTCGCCGGCATCCAACCCGTCGCGCCCCCGTCGGTGGGGCTCCCCTAGGCGCGCGTCACGCGGCCGAGACCGGCGCCAGGGTCCCGAGCCAAGCCACCACCAGCAGGATGGCGAACGCCACGGCGGTCTCGAGCGCCAGGCTCCGGCACAGGCGGGTCACGGCGTGACCCGTGGCGGCGCCCCTTCGCTGCGCGGCGGCGAGCGCCGGCGTCAGCCGGAACCGATTGGCCGCCGCGAACGCCAGCATGCCGGCGAACAGCGCGAGCTTGAGCAGCAGGAGCTGTCCATAGGGCGTGGTCCACAGGCCTTGCAGCCGAGTGGGTCCCACGAGGAACCAGCTGTTCACCAGGCCGGTGGCCACCAGCACCGCCACGAGGACCGACCCCACGCCGGCGAATCCTTCCAGGGCGCCGAGCTGGATCGCGGTCGCCTCCGCCGTGGTCTCGCGCCGATGGAACAGGGCCAGAAAGCCGACCAGGGCCCCGATCCAGACGCCGGCGGCCAGGACGTGCAGGATGTCGCTCAATAGATGGAGGCGCGCGCCGGGACCTTCGGTGGCCGCGCCGTGCCCCATCCATGCGAGGCTGACGCAGGCGAGGCCGCCCAAGGCCACGATCCCGATCAGGTCCGGGCGCGCCGGCCGTCGCGCCAGAAGCACGCCCAATGCGACCAGCGCCAGGATCGCCCGCGCCGCCCCGGCGCGGCCAAGGCCGGTTTCCGTCACCACGAAACTCAGGGCGCTGACGTTCAGGCCCTGCGACCAGGAGCCGGCCATCATCGCGGTCTGGGCCACGACGCCGGCAACGGTGGAGAGGGTCAGCAGGCCCGCTGCGGCGGCGAGCAACGTCCGGGGCCAACCCGCCCGGACGACACCGGCCGGTAAGGCAAAGAGCGCGAACAGCGCGGATCCGAAGAGGATCGCCGCGCCGACGTACTGCGCGAGCCTGAGGGCGATGACCACAGGCTCCAGCAAGGGTCAGCCGACCTTGAACGCCACGTCGCCGGTCATCCGGTGGCCGTCGGCCGACGCCGCGTGCCAGGTGATCTTATAGACGCCGGCCATGAGCGGACCCTGCGGCGTGCCGGTGATCGTCAGGCCGTCCTTCGAGACGGCGGTCTTCACGGCGACCTTCATATTGTGCCCAACCATGACGAGCTCGAAGCCCGAGAAAGCCGGCGCCAGCTTCTCGTTGAACGTCAGCGTGATCGTCTTCGGCGCCGCCACCGTGGCGTTCGCCACGGGGTTGGAGGTCACCAGCTTGGCATGCGCCGCGGCTTCCCCCGCCAGGAGCAAGGCGGCCGCGGCGGCCAGGGCCATGGTGACAGGTCTGCGACGCATATCTGATCTCGCTGTAGAGGGTCCTGTGCTCAGATACGCGGCGGGGGCGCACGGCCCTCACCGTTCGGCACGGCGTCTCTCAGCGCGCCAGCTGCGCGGCCTCCTTGGCGCAATCGCGGTTCGGCGCGAGGCCCTGTGCCCGGACGGCGGCGACCTCGGCGCGGGCGGCCTCCACGTCGGCGCGAAACTCGGCCTGGGCGTGGAGCTTCGCGGCGGTCGCGGAGGCCATCGTCCGGCCCTCCTCGACGTCGCTGGCCCAATGGACGTTGCAGATCATGCGGCTCTCGCTGAACGCCCGGCCCCGCGCCAGGATCGCCTCGGCGCGCTCGGGATCGACTTCGGCCACGACCAGCGCCCAACCCCAGCCGATCGCCGCATGGCCGGACGGATAGGACCCGTCCTTGCGCAACCCCGCGTCCAGCGCCGGCGTACACATCGGCGCGCCATTGACCGTGAAGGGGCGCGCGCGCTGGTACTTGGTCTTGGTCGGATAGGTGGAGAGCCCGAAGTCAGCCAGGGTACGGCGCAGCAGCTGGTAGAGCTTGGGCGTGGCGGCCTCGGTGACCGGTACGCCCAGGGCGCAGGAGAAGGTCCCGGCGGCGTTGGGGAAGCTCAGGTCGGCGTCCTGGGTCGCCAGGTCCCAGCGTGGCGTCCCGTGCAGCGCGACCGCGGCCTTGGCGCCGTCGTCGTCGCGCGCCTGGGCCGAGGAGCCCGCGGTCGGCGGCGGCGGCACCAGCGCGAGGCTGCTGGGCGCTCCGCCGCGCGACAGATAGCCTGCCACGAGGCCGGGTCGCGCCGCCGCCACCGGTGGGCTCGCGGGCTGGGCCGACAGCGTCGTCCAGCCGGCGCCCAGCGCGGTGATCGTCAGCGCCGTTAGCGCCATCCATTTCGGCATCGCCGTAGCCTCCCCGCGTCAGTCGTTATGCGTTCAGCCGTTCTCGACGAAAGCGTCCGCTTCGACAATGCGGTCGCCGTGACGCCAGCTGGCCTGACCCCCTCTCAGGCGTCAGGGCAGGCGGTCGCCTTCGGGCGTCCCCGGCGGGCGGCGGCCCGCGGCGAAGTCGTCGAAGCGGATGGCTTCGCGGGCGATGATCGTCCGTTCCGTCTCGCCCATCGTCGCCGCGAGCCGCTGGACCTCGGCGATGGCGTCGCCCAGCCGGTCCGGCCGGTTGACGGTCACCCAGTGCGGCATGGGCAGCCGGTATCGGATCAGCGGCGGCAGGTTGGCGTCGATCGGCACGATGGTCGGCACGCCGGCGCTCATGGCCTCGAGGTTGGCCTTGCCCCCGGGTTCCGGATAGCTCGACAGGTAGATGTCGGCCTCCCATTTCCCGAGCTCCGCCGGCAGGTTTGGCTGGAAGCCCGCCAGGATGTACCGGTCCAGCGAGATCTTGGCCGCGCCCAGCGCGTTGCGCAGCTCGTTCTGGAACGCCTCGTCGGTGCTGCCGATATGGACCAGCTCCACGCCCGGCTGCCGCAGCGCGGCCACCGCATAGTCCGCCCAGCGATAACGGCCCTTGCCCTGGTACTTGTGGATGACGCCGCAGGTGGCGATCCGCAGGCCGGTCTTGGGGGTGAGCGGCGTGGTCGGTTGCGCCGTCGGCGCGGTCATGCCGGCGTACACGGCGTCCAGCCCGGCCTCGCGGCAGGCGAGGTGGCAGGTGTAGGTCAGGTCGGCGTGGGCCGAGAACGGCAGCGTCGCCCCCAGGCTTGGAATGTGGTCGGCGTGATGGACGAACTCGACGATGTCGCGGAACGGCCAGGCAGCCAGCACGGCCACGATGTCCATCGGATGGCTCATCAGGACGATCCGCGACGGGCGCATGGCCTTCAGGATCATGTAGGTTTCCAGCACGCGCTCGACCAACAGCTTGGACGACAGCAGGACCAGGGCCCGTTCTCCCAGGAAGGTCTGGTTGGTGGCCTGGTTCAGCAGCGGCCGGTAGCGCAGCTCGTCGGTTATGTCGGTGAGGACGGTGGAGACGCCGGCGGGTTGCAGCCGGCCGATGATGTCCTGCGCGACCCGGGTGTGCCCGCCCGAGGGATAGAACCGCGTCGCCAGAATGCAGACGTTGTCGTTCGACTTGGGCGGCGACGGCTGGTCCTCGAGCCGCAGCCGCGCCGCCACGCGCGGGATCAGCGCGTCGAAGCCCTTGGCGAACAGCTTCTGGCCGTAGATGGCCGGCGTTCGGAACAGGCGCGGAATCTGCGCGATCTTCTGGAAGACGGCTTCCAGCGCGTCCGGCGTCGTGGCGCCGTCCAGCTCGCGCTCCAGCTCGGTGTTCTGATAGACGAACCTCAACGCGCTCGATCCCTTTGCGTCAGCCCTTCTCGCAGATCAGGTACACGCTGGCGCAGAGGTCGGGATAGACCATTCCGAGTTGGTAGCAGCCTTCGACATAGGCATCGCTGATCGTGCCGTCCGCGAGCGCCTTGTCGAACTGGAAATTGGCGAGCGGCTTGAAAATCACGCCACCCCGCTGCACCACCCGGAGGCCCGCCGCCTTGGCGTCGCGCTCAAGAGTGTCCAGCGCATAGGTGCAGCGATGGCCATGCACCGCCTCGCTCTCGGTGACGGCGGCGTTGTGCGAGATGAGGCCCATCTTCACCGCGATCTGGCGGGAGGCGGCGTTGGCGTTCGGAACGGCCAGGAACAGCCGGCCGCGCTCGGACAGCCAGCCGTTGATCGCGCTCAGCACCTCGATGGGATTGTCCAGGTGCTCCAGGGTGTGCACCAGGAAGACCGAGTCGTAGCGATCTGCGGGCTCCAGCGTCTCGAACGTGGAGTGGACGAACGTCACGTCCTTCCGCACCCGTTGCCGGGTGTGCTCGATCAGTTCGTCGGAGGCCTCGACCACGGTCAGGTCCGGCAGGCGCTCGGCGAGGATCTCGGTGAAGTCGCCCTTGTAGCAGCCGAGCTCCAGGGACTTGCCCGGGACCAGGAAGGGCTCGAACGTCTGCATCATGTAGCGGCGCAGGATCGCATCGAAGTCGTAGAAGTACTTCTTGTCCGCCGTATCGCGGTGTTCCTGGTTGTAGTCGCGCACGCTCATGGGTCAGGTCTGGAGCGTCCGCCGGAGGACGTCAAGCCGGCCGGTCAGTTCAGCTTGTCGTAGACCATCAGCTTGATGAGGCCGTCCCGGGTCTCGACCAGCAGCTTGCCGTCGTAGGCCAGCACCACGGCGCCAGGCGTGCCCCGTCCGAATCGCCGGACGGCTTCCTGGTGGGTCACGGCGCAGCCCTCGAAGACGCGGTAGGCGCCGTCCAGCGTGGTCAGGGTCGTGCCGAGCGAGCGGATGCCGAACGCGCGGATCTTCGTCTCGATCTCCAGCGCGGACTCTCGGCCTGCGTCGGCTGTCTGGTCGGCGACCGTGCGCTTGTAAAAGGAGGTCGCGGCCGTCTGAGGCCGGCCGGTCCAGCGATAATCCGCCGCCTTGAGCGCCGCTACCGCCTGCCGGAACGCCTCGGCCTCCAGCTGGAACGATAGGCGATAGACCAGACCCGCATCCAGGTCTGGCGTCAGCGGAACGCGCACCTGGGCGAGGATCTCGCCGGCATCCACCTCCTCGACCATCTCGTGGGTCGTGGCGCCGAACTCGTGGTGACCCTGCAGGAACAGCGCGTTGATGGGGTGGGGACCCTTCAGGTCCGGCAACAGCGAGGGATGGGTGTTGATGAACAGCCGGTTCGGGCGGCTCAGGCGCGCAATGGGCAGGATGAACGGGCAGCCGTTGGACACCAGGATGTCGAAGTCCATGGCCTCAAGGCGTTGCAGGACCGCTTCCCTGTCCGCGAACGTGAAGGCCGTGTGCGCGAGCGGGCGGGCGGCCAGCTCGGTCTCCAGGAAACTGTCCCGATGCGCGAAGATGGCGCCGACGTCCCAGTCGGGGTCCTGGAGGCAGACATCCAGGACCAGGGCGCGATTGCCGATGAAGACGATTTTCTTTTTCATCGCGAGTTCGAAGGTATCCTGGTCCTAAGGGGCCGCGGTCCGCTTTCCATTATGTGCGGCGTTCCCGAGGAAGAGTATGCCCAGCGGTGAAATTAAGAGCGCGCCGGACTTCCTTCGGGAGATGCGGACTCAGGGCTGGTCCCGGTTCGACTCGGTCGTTCCCGAGCCCGAGCTCAAGCAACTCCGCGCCGCGCTCGACGACGCCTGTGCGCAATGCCGCGAGGTGCAGCTGCGCAACGGACTGCCGAACACCGAGGGCACCGCCCACCACGTCCTGGTGTTCGAAGGCCCGTTCATGGACTTCCTCACTCGTTACTCCCTCGACGCGCAGATCGAGGCCTTCTTCCAGAGCCAGTACATCCTGAACAGCTTCGGCGCGGTGGTGACGCACAAGGACGCCGCCTCCTACGCGATGAACCTGCATCGCGATGTCCGGACGTTCACGGGCGAACTGAAGCTGATCCTCAACATGCTGGTCATGCTCGACGACTTCACGCTGGAGAACGGCGCGACGCACCTGCTGACCGGCTCCCACGCCCGGCCTGACCGTCCGTCGCCCGAGGCGTTCGCGCGCGACTCGGACCGGCTGACAGGCAAGGCCGGGACGATCTGTCTCTTCGACTCCAACCTGTGGCACGCCGCCGGCCAGAACCGCACGGACACGCCGCGCCGCGCGATCACGCTCACCTTCAGCAAGGCGATGATCAAGCCGCAGTTCGATTTCATCCGGTTCTTCGGCGAGGAGCGGGTGGTGAAAATGGAGCCGCGCCTGCGCCAGATGCTGGGCTGGGACGCCCGCGTACCCGCCAGCCTGGATGAGTGGTACCAGCCGGTCGAGCGTCGGCTCTACAAGCCCGGACAGGACTAGCTCAGGCGAACCGATAGGCCGGGAACGGCGTGGCCGTCGTCGTCACGCCGCCGCTCAGCGCCGCATACCGCGCCTCGTCGAGGATGGCGCCGCAGAAGACGGCCTGGGCCTCGGCGTTGGCAAAGCCCTTCTTGAACCGGGTCAGGCCGTCGTCGTCCGTTGCCAGCCCGGCGCCGGCGCCCAGGTTCAGGGTCTTCAAGCCCGCGAACAGGCGGATCGAGGCGTCGTAGACCGCATAGGCCGCGGAGCGCCGATAGCCCTCGGCGCTGCTGGCGGCCAACAGGCTGTAGCCGTGGCCGCTGGCCGGATCGGTGATCCAGAGATGCATGGAGACGATCGCGCCCTCGGCGAAGGCGGCCACGGCCGTGAGGTTCTCCACCTCGGCCATCCGTTCGAACGCCTCGGGCGAGAAGGCGGTCATCCCGCCGATCTCGTGACGTTCGGTGAGCGCGGCGTAGAGGCCGCGCCAGGCGTCCAGGTGATCGACCAGGGTCACGGTCTGGACCGACACGTCCCGCAACGCCTTCTTCACCTCGTAGCGGTGGTGCTTGGAGAACCGGACTTCCCGGCCGTAATCGACCAGCAGATGGGTCTTGAACGGGACGCAGAGGCCGAAGACGGCCTCGATGTCGACGGGCGCCGTCGCCGGGTCCGGCACCAGCCCCACCGACACCAGGCCCTGGGCCCGCAGCATGTCGAGGCCGGCGCGAAGATCGGCGCCCGGTCCGAAGGCGGTCAGCGGATAGACGCCCATGGCGTCGCGGCCGCCGCCGGCAATGTCGCGGGTCAGGACATGGGCGCCCCAGGCCGGAACCCAGAGCGGGCGGGCCGCCTCGCGGAACACCTCGGCGTAGGCGGCGCTGGCGTAGGGATGGGTCATCGGCGCGCCAGGAACGTCTCGGCCACGCGGACCATGTCGTCGTCGTCGTAGCGGTGGTCGCAGGGCAGGGTGAGCAGGCGGCGGGACAGGGCGTGCTCCGCGGGGAAGTCGGCCGCGGGCGAGGGCAAGTCGGCCCAGTGACGGGCGCAGAAGACGCGGTCCCGCGCCATTCGCGCGACGACAGCGCCCGCGTCGTCGGTCAGCACCGGGACGCCCAGCGGCGCGCCGGCCAGCAGGCGATCGGGCTGGAACAGGGCTGCGCTTCCGACTCGCGACAGCAGGATCCCGGCGTTGCGACGCCGGCGCGCGGCGATGGCGTTTAGGTCCAGGGCGTCGATGACGGACCGGGACAGGTTGCTCATCGGCCGGGGCGCGCAGCTCATCGCCGCCTCGGCCGCGCGATAGGCGGGAAACCAGATGTCGCCGTGAACGCCCAACGGGTCTTCGGCGCGCAGGCGGGCGGGTTCGAGCCGGCTCTGGTCGGGGTCTGGCGCCCATTGCGGCGGCGGCACGGGGCCGTCCCGCGACACCAGCACCCCGCCGTCCGCCGCCCCCACCACCTTGCGGGGGCTGTACAGGATGTGGGCGCCCCAGGGCGCGGGGTCGGGCCACGGCGCCTGGGCCCGATCCTGGATCCAGGTCATGTCGGGGATGCGCTGGGCCAGGTCCGGCAGGACGGGCGACGGCGCGCCGAAATAGTCGACCCCCAGCACGGCGTCACCGGCGCGCAGGCCGCGCGCCAGGACGTCGCCATCCGGGATCAGGCCGGCGCCGACCGGATAGAACAGCACCTGGCAGCCGGCTTCGGCGGCGGCGAGGGCGGGTTCGCCGCAGATGTAGGACGGCATCCAGATCCGGCCTACGCCAAGGCTGGCCAGCAGGTGCGCCAGCGCCGCGCGCGCGTTCCAGAATTGGAGGACGTGCTGTCCGCCGAAGTCCGCTGTCCGCCCCGGGGGGGCGTCCGCGGACGCCAGCCCGATGAATCCGCCGATCGGCTTGAGCGGCGTAGCGCCCGAGAGGGTCTCGTCGGACGCGGACATGGTCCGATCAGGGACGCCGCTGAATGAACAGCGCGGTCCCGGCCACGAACGAGGTGGTCACGTCGTCGCCCCAGGCGGCCAGCAGTTCGTCGCCGGCGATCCGGGGACCGTCGCCGAACGGCCACTGGTAGTCGTCCAGGATCGCCCAGCCGCCGGGCGCGACCAGCGGCGCCCACAGCCGCACATCCTCACGCACAGGTTCCAGCTCGTGGTTGGCGTCGATGTGCAGCATGGCGATGGCGCCGGCATAGCGGGTCTCGCCGAAGGCCTCGGTCGTCGCCGTCCGGGTGCTCGCATAGACGCCCGCCGCGTCCCGGGACGGCAGGCGCAGGTAGTTGGCGTCGCCCGCCAGCATCGCGAGATTGGTCTGGAAGACGGCCAGCACCTCTTCCATGTCCCATTTGGCGGTCTGGGCGTTGACGTCCTCGTTGACCTGGGTGGCCTCGCCCAGATCCCACGGGTCCACGCACAGCAGTTTGCCGATGGCGTAGCGGCGCGCCAGCCAGCCCAGCGCCACGGCCGACTTGCCCCACCACGACCCCAACTCGACGACGTCGCCGACCGGCGCGAGCCGCGCCGCGGCGGCCAGCGCCAGGATCTTCTCCTCGCTGCACAGCCCCGGGACACTGCCGGCGAAACGCATCAGGCCCGCCATCTCGGCCGGTGTCAGCGCCGCCGCCAGGGGCATGGGAGAGGCGAGTCCGTCCAGGGCGCCCGCGGTGTCGCGGCGCTTCAAGAGCGCGCGATAGGACGCGATCTCCTCGGTGAAGGGCTCCGCGCTCTCCAGGCTCACCTGCGGCAGGAGCCCGGGCATGAGCTTGCGCAGATGGTCCCAGATCACGGTGTGGGGCGTGTAGATGCTGGTGACGCCGCGCGCGTCGACCAGCGCCTTCAGCGCGGCCTCGAACCCTGCGTCGTTGTAGCGGGGGAGAAAGGCCCAGCTCGGATAGTGCTGCGCCACCGCGTCCGCCGGAACCGACGACGCGCCGACCACCTCGATCCCCTGGACGGAGGCGCGCACGGCCCGTTCGATGGCGGCCGGCATGGCGCCGGGAAAAATCAGGAGCAACGGACCAATTCCTCGCGAAGGGCCGTACACACCGTGTCGATCTCTTCGTTCGTCATGTCGATGAAAAACGGGAGGCCGAGGACCGTCTGGGCCAGTCGCTCGGTGGTCGGCAGCGCCAGCCGCGGATAGTCCGCGAACGCCCGATGGGTGTGCATGCCCCGGCCCCACCACGCGCGCGTCTCGACGCTGGCCGCGTGCAGGGCGTCCAGCACCGGCATGGTGGCGGCGGGGTCCTCGAGGCGAACCACGCAGGTGGTGGACAGCCAGTCCTGGCCCCACCCACCCGGCAGCGTCGCGGCCGGCAGGTCGGCCAGGTTCCGGCGGTACCGCTGGGCCACCGCCTGGAACGCCGCGCGCCGCGCCGGCCATTCGTCCAGCCCGGCCAGACCGATCGCGGCGGCATATTCGCTGAGCTTGCCGTTCGTCGCGGCGACCTGGGCCTCGCGGCTGCCCGAGAAGCCGAAGTTGGATCGCAGCCGGACCGTCGCGGCGAGGGCCGGGTCCGCCGACATGGCGAAGCCGCCTTCGCCGACGCCCAGGATCTTGGTCGCATGCAGGCTGACCACCGACAGCCCCTGGCCGGCCTTGGCAGCGTCGAAGCCCGGCGCGGCGTCCAGCACCACGGGCAGGCCTGTCTCGTCGGCCAATGCGTTCCAGGGCGCGGGGTCGATCGGCTGGCCGCACACGGCGACGGGCATGATCGCGCCGACCGCTCCCGGGGCCGCCTTGAGGGCGTCGCGCACGATCGCGGGCGTCAGCACGCCCTCGGCGTCCACGTCGGCGAAGAACGGGGTCAGGCCCGCATCGATGGCCGCATGCACCGACGCGGAGAACGTCCAGCTGGGCAGCACGCACAGCGTTCCGGCCTGGGCGCCCGCCGCGCGCAATGCCACGCTCAGGCCGACGGTCGCGTTGGCGATGGTGACGACGCCCTGGGCGGGGAGGCCGAACCGGGCGGCCAGACGAGTCTCCAGCTCCTGGTTCAGCGGCCCGAAGTTGGAGTACCAGCGCGCGCCATCGATCCGCTCGATGTAGGGCGCCAGCGCCGCCAGGGGCGGCAGCCGCGGCTTCGCCACGGGGATCTTCTTCGCGGTGATCATATGACGGCTGGTCCCACCGCGAGCGGGTTCCGGAATCTGCGGCAATCCGGTGAGCGCGCCCGAACGCCTAGGGCTCAAGGCCCGGACTAATCCGTGCGCCGCCGAGGGTTGTCAACGGCGCAGCCCGGCTCCCATCGTCAGGCGGGCGGGGTGTCCAACGCCGCGATCAGGCGGGCCAGCGGGATCGCGTAGTCGCCGTGCTTGTAGTCCGTCTGTTCGTCGCTGCAGACGAAGGTCATGTCGTACCCCAGCTCGTGCATGGGGCCGTAAAAGGTGGCCCAGTTGAACAGGCCGCGCTGCGAAAGGACGATGAGCTTGAGGGCCTTCGGCGCGAAGATGGCGTTCAGCAGAGACGATCCGTTGGGCGCCACGACCACCTCCGCGCCCTGGTACATCTTCACCTGCTCCTCGAAACTCATCGTCTCGGGGAACAGGATCTCGAAGCCCCGCACGGCCAGGGTCGCGCTGATCTCGTCCTCGTTGAGCAGGCGCCGCCATCCACGGCTCTTGCGCGACAGGTACAGCTTCCGCCCCTGACGCGCGGACGGCGGCGAGCGCTGCATCACCCGCTCCTGAACGAAGCGCATGCTTTCGGTCGGCAGGCCGCCGTGGTTCTCCGGCGGCACCTGGTGGTCGTCGCTCAGATGGACGGGGAAGAAGGTGGACGGCGAACCGACCACCAGCTCGCGGCACCGCAGGCCGCCGCCGGCCGGGATCTGGACGATGGGATTGGAAACCAGCAGCCGGAGGTATTCCAGGTGCTGGATCGGCATGTCGCTGTCGACGATGATCGGCAGTTCGGCGAAGCGTGGATGACGCTCGAGGTAGGCCAGCCGGAAGATGTACTCCGGCACCCAGTGTCCGAAGTGCTCGGACGCCCATCCCGACAGCATGATCCCCGCGTCGAGCTCCTCGATGCGATGCTTGCCGACATCGACCAGCAGCCGGTCGTCCTCGCGATGGATGACGGTCTTGTCGTGTGTGAGCAGTAGATACCGGCCGTATCGTTCGTCGGCGAGCATGTCGTTCAGCACGACGCCGCCCGGCATCAGGACCAGGCTCGATTTGGCGAATACGGTCGCGTCTCGCAGGGTGGCCGCATAGCTGACGTAGCCGGGGACGCTGCCCATGAACCGCTCGGCGTCGGGCTCGCCGAAGATGGGTGGTTCTTCAAGCCGGATGATTTCCTGATCGCCGAGGAACTCGGCTGTCGCGCCGGTCTTGGCCAGCCACGCCGGGACCGACATGAGCGGCGCGGACACCACGGCGGGCGGCATCTCGGCGCGCGGGTCGGCGCCGAACAGCAGCGTCGCCCAGCAGACCGCGACGCCGTGATCCGGCAGGCGGCCGTACACTTCCTCGTACACGGCCCGCGCCGCTTCCAGTCCGTGGGCGGCGACGGTCTCCTCGATCACCATGGTGGCCGCGTCGAGGCGATCCGGGAACAGGCGGTGGGCGGCCAGCAGGGTCTCGGCAGCCTCGGCATGGCGTCCGCGATTGCGATGCGCGACGCCCAGGACCAGCACCGCCAGCGGGTCGTCGGACCCCAGCGCCAGCGCCTCCGTGGCGGCCTGCCCCGCCTTTTCGCTCTCACCGATCTGCAGCAGGACATAGGCGTGAATGGTCGGCAGCCAGGGATCCTGCGGGAAGGCGTGACGGCCGGTCTCGCACAGCTCCAGCGCAGCCCTGAACTGATTTTGCCGGACCATGCCGGCGATGGGCTCTCTGAGGGAGAGGGCGTCCAGGGGCTGCTCCATGAGGGCTGTCTGCCTCTTGGTCCGAGGTTTGGCAACACGCCCGGCGCGGTGGGCGGCGTGATCTCAGATGGCGAGCCGCGCCGCGATCTCGTCCGTCGGGATCATGAAGTCGGAGTGGATCGGCTGGCGCTCGCGGTAGAGCGTCGTCGGGCCGAAGACATCTTCGATCTGGACGCCGCAGATCGCGCCCAGGCGCGCCCAGATCGCCGTACCTGACTGGCAGGTCACGGGGTAGAGGACGGTGACGCGGGTGTCATCGCGCGTGAAGATCAGGTTTGCCAGCCACGCGCCCGTCGGCCCGATGATGTGCGAAGCGGCGCTGAACAGGCGGATCTGCTCCTCGATCGCCAGCGCGCCGGCGTTGATCGCCAGATAGCCGGCCGCCACCGCCATCCGCTCGATCTCGTCGGTGTTGGTCAGCAGCCGCTGGCCGCTGGTCCGCCGGATGTAGAGCTTCAGCTTGGTGTCGCCCGCGTCGCTCCACAACGGCTTGAAGGCGTCGCGGACCAGCTGGATGTTCTCCGCTCGATAGGTGCTGTCGGAGACCTCGCCGTTCAGCAGTTCGGTGGCGTGCCAGGTCGGCGTGGGCAGGATCACGCGGTCGCAGGACACCGCCTGCAAGGACCGCAACTGCACGATCGGGATCGACAGGTGGTCGGTCACCGCCAGCAGCGCATTCCACATGTTCGGATGCAGCCGGCCGCTGGCGATCATGGCGTTGGGGCCGACCAGGCTGTTCTGGACCAGGAACAGCAGGCTGGGCAGGCACTCGATCAGGAAGTGGAAGTAGTTGTTCGGGTGCAGCAGATTGAGCGGGATCACATCGCGGCTCAGGTGCCCGACGATGTCCGGGGTCTGGGCGAATTCGAAGCCGATCCGGTCACCGGCCTGGGTTCGGACCAGGGTGCGGATGATCTCTTCGGGGCAGTATTCCACCTGTGGATCGAACGGCGAGGCGATGTACGCCTGATCCAGCTCGGCCGAGAACACCATGGCGGCGCCGGCCAGCAGCACGGCGGGATTGAGCAGATAGGCCGGTTCGTTCCGAAGCTCGGTGACGATCAAGGGCCTAGTCCCCGCTAGCGGCGCGCTGTGCTTTCCTCGATAGACGATTCGCGCAGCGATCGCAGTTCGGCGAAGCCGGTGCGGTCAGGCCGCAAGCTGGGCGGTGAACACCTCCGGCGGGATCATGAAATCCGAATGGAGCGGCATCTGGGGCAGCAGGCGGGTTACGGGGCCGTACGCCTCGCGCATATCCAGTCCGCAGATCCGGCCCAGGGCGCCCCAGAGGTTCTCGCCCTCGACGGCGCAGGTTTGCGGATAGAGGACGGTCACCTTGGCGTCGTTGGCGAAGACGAGGTTCGCCGCCCAGGCGCCCGTCGGCCCGGCGATGTGCGACGCCGCGCTGAAGGTGCGGATCTGGTCCAGCAGCGGCATTCGGCCGGGATCGACGATGCGGTAGCCGGCGGCCACGGCCAGGGCCTCGATCTCCGGCGCGTTCGAGAGCGCCCGGTGCGCGGCGGGCCGCCGGATGAAGACCTTGATCCGCTGCGGGGCGGGCACGTCCGCCCAGAGCGGCTGGAACGCCTTGCGCAGCAGCGCGATGTTCCCGGCGTCGAACGCGCTTTTGGAGACCCCGCCGGCGCGCAGCTCCGTGGCGTGCCAGCTGGGCGTGGGCAGGATCACGCGGTCGCTCGTCACGGCCTGGAACGGCTGGAGCTGGGTGATCGGCAGCGGCGTGCGCTGGGTCGCGTAGCGCAGCGCCTGCCACATGTTGGGATGCAGCAGCCCGCTGACCAGCATGGCGTTCCGTCCCAGGGCGTCCTGGGCGATCAGCGACAGCAGGCTGGGCAGGGCCTCGACCAGGAAGTGGAAGTAGTTGGCGGGATGCAGCAGGTTGAGCGGCACGGCGTCCCGCATCAGATGCGCCACCACCTCGGGGGGGTGGCGAAACCGGAAGCGCGTCTCGTCGCCCTCGGAGACCCGCACGAGGGTCCGGATGACCTCCTCCTGGGTGATGTCCAGGTCGGGATCGAAGGCCGTCGGGATGTAGGCCTGGGTCAGGTCCTGCGAGAACGCCATGCCGGAGCCGACGACCAGGAGACCGGATGTCACGATCGAGGCGGGCTCGCCCCGAACTTCGGTCAGGATCATGTCGGTGATGGGTCTGCTCCAGGGCCGGCGGCGGTGGCGCACAATCCCGGTCTCCGCGAGGCAAGTCCAGATCGCCCGCGTTGTGTTCGCCGGACCCTTGGCCTAATGGCCGGTGACGCCGCACGGTTGGAGTTGGCCCGCTGCCCAGAGACCCCATCCCATCCCGCCGCCTCGCCGCGCCAGGGGCGCTGGCAGGACGGAGCGCCGGATGACGGGGATCCCCGCGCTGGATCGTCTCGACTGGCAGGCGACGTTGTTTGCGCCGGCGCTGAACCGGCTGGCCGTGATGCGGCTGGGCGCGCCGGCGGCGACCGGGCCGGTGCTGCGGGTGGTGCGCAACCACGCGTTCGAGACCCTGCTGCCGGTCCTGGCGCCCCTGATGCAGTTTGCCGGCTACGCCATGAGCCCGGTGCTGGGCGAGTACGACGACAGCCTCAACCTGCCGGACGAGCCCTACGACGCGGCCCTCGTCTGGCTGGACTTCAGCCGCTACGGCCGTCTCGACGACGACGAACTCGGGCCGTGGCTGGCGGGGCGGCTAGCGGCACTGCGCGCGCACGCCGGCGGCCCGCTGGTCGTGGCCAACAGCCCCGACGGTGGCGACCGGGCCACGCGGTTGAACGCGGCGATCGACGACTGGGCAACGCGGACTCCGGCCGCCGCCGTCCTGCGGCTGGACCGGATCGCCGGCGAGCTGGGCGCCCGCGCCTTCTCCGAGGATCGGGCGGCGGTGACCGGCACGCGCTACGGCGATCCGCTCTGCCTCGAGGCGGCGCGGACGCTGGTGTTCGACGTCCTGGCCCCGTTCCACGCCGCCCCGATCAAGGCTCTGGCGGTGGACCTGGACAACACCTTGTACAGCGGCGTGCTGGGCGAGGACGGACCGGACGGCGTCGGGCTGACCGAGGGCCATGCGGCCCTGCAGCGCGAGATCGATCGGCTGGCGTCGCAGGGCGTCCTGGTCAGCATCGTGTCCAAGAACGAGCCGGCCGATGTTCAGGCGCTGTTCGCCGCCCGCGCCGACTTCCCGCTGCGTCCGGATCGGATCGCGAGCTGGCGTGTGGGTTGGGGCGAGAAGTCGGACGGGGTCCGGGCCGCCGCCGCCCAGTTCAACATCGCGCCCGACGCTTTCCTGCTCATCGACGACAATGTGGGCGAGCTGGTCCAGGTGGGGTCGCGCCACCCCGGCCTGCGCCTGCTGCACGCCGGCGGCGAGGCGGCGGACACCGTCCGGGCGCTCACCCGCTATCCGGGGCTGCCCCGCGCGGGACAGGCATTCGCCGGCCGCGCCGCCGACCTCGCCGCCAACGCGGAGCGCGCGGCGATGGCCGAAAGCGCGCCGGACGAGGAGGCCTATCTGGCCGCGCTGAAGGCCGAGCTGACCTTCGCGCTGGACCCCGTCGAGGATCGCGTCCGGCTGACCGAGCTGAGCCGCAAGACCAACCAGTTCAACCTGGCGCTCCGCCGGCTCGACGAGGTCGAGGTCGACCGTTATCTCACCCAGTCCGACCGCTGCGTGGTGCACATCCGGCTGGCCGACCGGCTGGCGGATTCGGGGTCGGTCGCTGTCCTGTTCGGGCGGCGGGCGGACGGCGTGCTGATCGTGGACGAGCTCTGCATCTCATGTCGCGCCCTGGGGCGGAAGCTGGAGGACGTCATGGTGACGGAAGCGGTGCGCGGCGCCATGCGCCGGCTCGGCGCCGACGGCTTGGCTTTCGACTACCGGATCGGGCCGCGAAACCAGCCCGCGGTCGATTGGTTGGCGGGGTTTGTCGGCCAGCCCGTGACAGGCGAGGCGGGGCGCCTCAACGTGTCGGCCGACCGGGTGGCGGAGACGCCGCGCGCCGCGGTTTCCATCAGGTGGACGCATGACTGAACGGATCGATGCCGAGATCGCCGAGATCCTCTCGCTGACGCTCGGGCGACCCGTGGCGGCGGGCGAGAATCTGACGCGCGCGGACGAGCCCAAGTGGGATTCGCTGAAACACCTGGAGATCGTCTTCGCCGTCGAGGGCGCCTATGGCGTCGCGTTCTCGCCGGAAGAGATCGCCGCGGTGACCGGCGCCGCCGACCTTAAGGCCAAGGTGCTGTCGGCGGATGCGGCATAGCGTTCGCCTCGAGGGCTTCCGCTACGCCTTGCGTCCGATCCGCGAGGCCGACGCCCGCTTTGTCGCGGCGCTGCGGAGCGACCCCGACCTCGGCGCCTACCTGCATCGCACCTCCGGCCGGGTCGAGGATCAGGAAGCCTGGCTGGCGACCTACTTCGACCGCGCCGGGGACTACTACTTCATCGTCGAGACGCTCGAGGGCGCCGAGCCCGTCGGCACGGTCGGTCTCTACGACAGCGACGGTCGCGCGGCGGAATGGGGCCGTTGGCTGATCGCCAAGGACGCCCCGGCCGCTGTCGAATCGGCGCTTCTCGTCTATCGAGCCGCGTTCGAGGCCGTCGGCCTGGACGAGGTCTTCTGCAGGACCGTGGCGGAGAATGCGAAGGTGGTGTCGTTCCACGACTCGTCAGGCGCGCACCGCGTCGGGACCCTGGCGCGGCACTTCCGGCTGGACGGCGTCGAGCATGACGCGGTCGAGCATCGCGTCGATCGGAGCCGGTGGGATATGATGCGGCCGAAACTGGAATTCCTGGCGCGGCGCCTGGCCCAGCACTGACCCCGCAGATGTTCAACGAAACCGATTTCCGCTTCCACCACCTGGGCGTCGCCTGCCGCGACATCGACCGGGAGCTCGCGACCTGGTCGGCGCTTGGCTATCGCCCCGAGGGCGCGCGGTTCACCGATCCGATCCAGAAGATCCACGGGCTGTTCATCGTGGGCCTGGGGCCGCGGCTGGAGCTGCTGTCGCCGGCCGGCGAAGGCTCGCCGATCGACGGCGTGCTGGCGCGCGGCGGCAAGATCTATCACCAGGGGTTCGAGGCCTTCGACTTCGACGCCGCCCTGCGGGACCTGCCCGCGGCCGGCGCGCGGATCGTCCAGCCCCCGGCCCCGGCCATTGCGTTCGGGGGCCGGCGCATCGCATTCGCGATGACCGCCGCCCTCAACCTCATCGAGATCATAGAGGCGACCAGATGAACGACGAAGCCCGGGGGACCGAACGCAGTCGCCTGCACGCGATCGCCGCGGACTCCACCTATGGCGCGGGGGCCAACGGGGCCAGCATCGCGCACAGCTTCGAGGTGTTCAGCCGCCACATCCGTCCCGGGCCGATCCTGGAGATGGGGCCGGCCGAGGGCATCATGACCGGCGGCCTGGCGACCCTGGGCGAGCCGCTGACCCTGGTGGAAGGCGCCGCGCCGTTCTGCGAGTCGCTGAAGGCGCGCTTCCCGCAGGCCGACGTCGTCAACGCGCTGTTCGAGGAATTCCAGCCGGGAACTCAGTTCCAGACGATCATCCTCGGTCACGTGCTGGAGCACGTCGAGGATCCGGTCGACATCCTGACGCGGGCCAAGGCCTGGCTGGCGCCGGGCGGCCGGATCATGGCCGCGGTGCCGAACGCGCGCTCGGTTCACCGGCAGGCGGCCGTGCTGATGGGCCTGCTGCCGTTCGAGGAGGCGCTGAACGACGCGGACCGCAAGCACGGGCACCGGCGGGTCTATAATCCCGAGACCTTCCGCCGCGACTTCCTGGAAGCCGGGCTGAGCATCGAGGTGTTCGGCGGCTACTGGCTCAAGCCGCTGTCGAACGGCCAGATCGAGCGCGACTGGGACGACCGCATGCTCACCGCCTTCATGGCCCTGGGCGAGCGGTATCCGGACATCGCCGGCGAGATCTACGTGGTGGCCAACCTGGATCGCGCGGGACGATCTTCGTGAGCCTCTGGCAGGACTTCGTCACCAACGACCAGCGGCTGATCCACAAGTGGAAGCACTACTTCCCGGCATATGAGGATCACCTCAGCCGCTTCCGAAATCAGGACGTCGTCCTGATCGAGATCGGCTGCGGCGGCGGCGGGTCGCTGCAGATGTGGAAGCGCTTCCTGGGCCCCCATGCCCGCATCATCGGCCTGGACCTGCGGCACGAGTGCGCCGCCTTCAGCGAGGACCAGATCGAGGTCCGGATCGGCGACCAGTCGAACGAAGCGTTCCTCGAGAGCGTCCTTCGCGAGTTCGGGACCCCCGATGTCGTCATCGACGACGGCAGCCACGTGATGGCGCACATCGACGCCTCGTTCCGCTATCTCTATCCCCGAGTCTCGCGGACCGGGGTCTATATGGTCGAGGACCTGCACACCGCCTACTGGCCGGGCTTCGGCGGCGGGCTGCGGCGCGAGGGCACGTTCATCGAGACCGCCAAGCACCTGATCGACGAGCTGAACGCCGACCATACCCGCGGCGCGCTGGAGCCCACGGCGTTCACCCGCTCGACGCTCTCGATGCACATGTACGACAGCATGGTGGTGTTCGAACGCGGCCGGCACACGTCGAAACAGGCGCCGCAGATCGGACGTCCCGACGCCCACTACGGCTCCAAAGGTTGACAGCCCGGCGCGCGCGTCGCCTTAACGCCGGACCCTCCGCGAGCCCCCTATGAGCCAGACCGACACCCCCGTGACGCCGCAAGACGCCCCGCTGCCACGCCGGCCGCTGGACGGTCCCGCCTATCGCGACTTCATCGCCGACGTGGTTCGCAAGAAGTTCGCGCGCAACTACCTGGAAGTGGGCGTGCGCGACGGCAAGACCCTGGCCGGCATCGACTGCCCGACGATCGGCGTCGATCCTAATTTCACGCTCAGCGTGGATCCGATCCGCAAGAAGCGGGTGCTGCACCTGTATCAGATGACCAGCGACGAGTTCTTCCGGGACCACGACCCGCGCGCGGTCCTCGGTTCGCCCGTGGACGTGGCGTTCCTGGATGGCCTGCACGTGTTCGAATATCTGCTGCGGGACTTCATCAACACCGAGCGGGTGTGCGACCGGAATTCGCTGATCCTGCTGGACGACTGCATGCCGGTGAACATCGAGATGACCGAGCGCGTGCACCGGCCCGAGCTTCGCAAGGACAAGGCCATCGCGGGCTGGTGGACCGGCGACGTGTGGAAGGTGGTCAGCATCCTGCGCGAACTGCGGCCCGAGCTGCGGATCACGCCGGTCAGCGTCCGCCCCACCGGCAGCATCATGGTCAGCAACCTGGACCCCACGTCGACCGTGCTCGACGACCGGTACTTCGAGATCATCGAACGCTACCGGCCGATGGTCTTCACCGAGGCGCTTTACGCCGACTACTGGACGACCAACGCCCCGGTGCCGGCCAGCGCCATCACCGAGGACTTCAACCTGTCGCTGTTCGCGCGCGTCTGACGATTGCGGCCCATCCCCATGTCGAACGACCTCATCCGCTTCCTGGATATGCCGGTGGTCACCGACCCGCGGGGGAACCTGTGTTTCATCGAGTCCGGCCAGCATGTGCCGTTCGAGATCAAGCGGGTCTACTACCTGTACGACGTGCCCAGCCAGTCGACCCGGGCGGGCCACGCGCACCATGAGCTGCACCAGCTGCTGATCGCGCTCTCGGGCAGTTTCGACGTGCGGCTGCACGACGGGACGCGGGACGAACGGGTCACCCTGAACCGCCCCAACCGCGGCCTGCACATCGGGCCGGGCACGTGGCGCGACATCGACAACTTTTCGTCGGGCGCGGTCTGCCTAGTGCTGGCGTCGGCCCACTACGACGAGGCGGACTACATCCGCGACTTCGACGACTTCCTGCGGACCGCGCGGCGATGAAGTTCTTCGAGCTGGGCCTGGATGAGCCGGGCCTGCGCGCCGACCTGGATGCGGGCTATCGTCGGGTGATGGACCGGGGCTGGGCGATCCTGGGACCGGAGTTGGAGGCGTTCGAGGCCGAATTCGCCGCCTACTGTGGCGCGGACCACGCGGTGGGCGTCGGCAACGGCCTGGACGCCCTGGTGCTGGCGCTGCGGGCCGCCGGGGTCGCGCCGGGCGCCGAAGTGATCGTGCCCGCCCATACCTTCGTGGCGACCTGGCTGGCGGTGGAAGCGGTCGGGGCCACGGTGGTTCCGGTCGAGGTCGACGCCGAGCCTTATGTCCTGACCGCCCCGTCGATCGCGGCCGCGATCACCCAACGCACGGCGGCGGTGATCCCGGTGTCGCTCTATGGCCACCCGGTGGACATGGACCCGATCCTGGACCTGGCCGCCCGCCATGGGTTCTTCGTGCTGGAGGACGCCGCCCAGAGCCACGGCGCGCTCAGCCACGGCCGGCGGACCGGCGGCCTGGCGCACGCCACGGCGTTCAGCTTCTACCCGACCAAGAACCTGGGCGCCGTCGGCGACGCGGGCGCCGTCACCACCTCGGACGCGGACCTCGCCGAGAAGATCCGCATGCTCCGCAACTACGGCTCGCGCCGGAAGTACGTGCACGAGACGGCGGGGGTGAACTCGCGCCTGGACGAGCTGCAGGCCGCTTTCCTCAGGGCGCGTCTGGCGCGGCTGGACGAGGCCAACGACCGGCGACGCGAACGGGCCGCCCGCTACACCGCGCAGCTCCAGGGCGCCAACGCGGTGCGTACGCCCACGGAGGCCGCCTGGGCGCGGCACGTCTATCATCTGTACGTGGTCCGCACGCCGGAGCGTGAGGCCCTGCAGGCGCGGCTGACGGCCCAGGGGATCGAGACCCTGATCCACTATCCGACCGCCTGCCACCTGCAGCCGGCGTTCGCGCACCTGGGCTACGGGCCGGGCGCGTTCCCGATCGCCGAACAGTTGGCCGCCGAGGTGCTATCCTTGCCGCTCTGGCCGGGGATGCCGCTGGACGATGTCGACCGGGTCGCCGCCGCGATCCTGACCTAGGCGTTCATCCGCGCGACCAGGGCTGCGGTCAGGCTCTCGCGACGCGCCCATAGGTCGCGATACCAATCGTGGCGCGCGGTCACCTGCTGGGCGAACATCCTGGCGCCCTGGACATACTCCCAGGCGTTCCGCGCCATCTTCCGACGACCTTCGTCGTCGCGCAGCGCCTGGGTCAGCATCGGCGCCCAGTCGGCGACCCCCGGCGCGATCAGGCCGTTCTTCCCGTGGCGGATCACGTCGGCGTAGATCGTCGGCGAGGCGATGGTCAGCACCCCGCGCGACGCGGCGTCCAGGTATTTGGCGTCGCTCTTGGCCGCGTACAGGTCGCCGGCCTCGATCGGCGAGAGCGAGATGGCGCAGCCGCCCATCAGTTTCAGGTAGTCCTCGTAGGGAACAAGGTCGTGGTAGCGCTTGCGGGCGGTGGGCAGGGCGTCGAACACCGCCCGATCCCCCACGACCACGAATTCGACGCCCGGGAACGCGTCGATCGCCGGGCCGAGCGAGGCGGCGACTTCCACGGCATGGGCGCCGCGCGACACCGCGCCATAGAACACCCGCTTGGGCAGGTTTTCGGGGAACGGCTCCAGGCGGAACGCGGCGTTGGGGAACAGCCGGGTTTCGGGATTGTGGGTCAGGAACAGATCGCGCAGCAGCGGGGTCGAGGTCTGCACCGCGTGCACCCAGGCGAAGCGGACCCAATCGGCCGGCAGCATCCGGCGGTTGTTCGCCTTGGCGGTGAGGGCGGGGTGGTCGTCGAACTCCATGACCGTGATCCAGCCGTCGCGGGCGTGGGCCAGCACCGCCTCGCGCCAGGCGTCGAGGTCGTGGGGCGGCGCCGGCCGCTGGAGGACCAGGATCTTCGGCGCGTCGGCCGGGGCGAGGGATAGGGCTCCCGGCGGCCGGTGGTGCTGGACTAGCAGGTCCGGCTCGGTGCGCATCGCCTCGGCCGGCAGCCGGGTGCGGATATCCATCAGGGTGGGCGAGAAGCTGAACATCGCCAGCACGGCGCGCGGCCGGTCCTGGCCCCGGCGCGCCACCACCATCAGCGCCCGGGGCGGCGAGATCGTGGGGAGCCGGCCGGCCCGCCACGCAGCCACCAGGTCCTGGCCGGGATCGTCGAAATAGGGTTCGGCGTCATGGGCGGGTTGCAGGTGCAGGATCGTGAACCCCCGGGCCGTCAGATCGGCCAGCAGCGCGCCGGGGTCAGTGACGGCGGCGGGGATCGCCGAGGCCAGGATGGGCGCACGGGCCAGCAGGGCGGTCGCATTCGGGTCCGCGAGCAGCTCGACCAAGTCGTCGGCGGCCAGGACGTCGACCGGGTCGGCGTCCTCGGCGGCGGCCACCCGGGCGCGCGGATTTCGCGCCAGCGCCGCATCGGCGAACGCCGCGCCCGCCGTGCCGATATAGAGCAGGCGTTCGGCGGCCACGGGCGTGCGGGCCAGCAACGCGCGCTGGACGGCGTCCATCGCCCTCGGCTTCGCGGCCTTGCTCGCACCCATCGCCCTGAAGCTCTCCAAACCTCGCTCCTGCCTAGCCGCTTCGCCGGCGTGGGGGAACCGGCGCGGGTCGACGCCACGCCGCATGGCGTTCTAAGAATGGCCCGATGAGTGGTGAGCCGACGACGACCGATGGCCTGCGCGGTCGCCTCGCGATTTTGCATCCGTCGGGCGAGACGACGCTGGCCCCCAATCCGTTCGGCAAGGACGTCGCGAACCTGCAGCTCTGGCAGGCGCTGGCCCGTCACGGCGGCTATGCGGGACTGGACGTCCTGACGCTGCAGCCCGCCGATCCCATCAAGGTGGCCGAGGGCCTGCTGGGATCGTCGGGATCGGCGACCGAGGTCACCACGGCGCACCATGCGTTGTCGCGAGGGCATGTGGAGGCCGGCGCGCTGCTACGCGGACATCCCGACCTCGCCGACCTCGCCTGGTCGCGTCGGCGGCGGGCGTCGGACCGGGCCTACAGTCTGATCGGTATGATCCACACCCTGGCGCCCCCGGGCATCCGCCAACTCATCGCCGCCGCCTCGACCGCGCCGATGTATCCGTGGGACGCGCTGATCTGCACCTCGCCATCGGTGCGTGACGCGATGACGATGATGTTCGACGAGTGGGGCCAGCACCTGGCGGACCGCACGGGCGGGCGGCCCCCGCCGCGCCCGATGCTGCCGGTGATCCCCCTGGGTGTCGATGCCCGGGGTTTCGCCGTCCAGGCCGACCGACCGGAGGCCCGCACCAGGGCGCGCGCGCGGTTCGGCCTCGCGGAGGCCGATGCGCTGATCCTTTGGGTCGGACGGCTCTCCTACTTCGAGAAGGCCTTTCCGCAGGCGATGTTCAGGGCTGCGCAACAGGCGGCCGAGAGCACGGGCGTGCGGACTGCGTTCGTCATGGCGGGCTGGTTTCCCGACGAATACGACCGCGGTCTCTACGAGGCGGCCGCCCGCGTCCATGCGCCGGGCGTCGAGGTTCACTTCGTCGACGGCAACGACGGCGAACGCCTGGGCGATCTCTGGGCCGGCGCGGACATCTTCCTGTCGCTGGTCGACAACATCCAGGAGACGTTCGGCATCACGCCGCTGGAGGCCATGGCCAGCGGCCTGCCGGTGGTGGTCAGCGACTGGGACGGCTATCGCGCGACCGTCCGGCACGGGGTCGACGGGTTCCTGATCCCGACGCTGGGCGGGCCGCCGGGGGGCGGCATGGGCGGCGCGCTGGTGGAGCGGCATACGATCGACGCGGTCTCTTACCAGGCCTACGTCGGCGCGGTGGCGCAGCACACGGCCGTGCACGCCGGTCGCGCGGGGCAGGCGCTGGCCGAGCTGATCAGGTCCCCAGACCTGCGCCGGTGTATGGGCCAGGCGGGCCGCGCACGGGTGGTCGAGATCTATGACTGGCCGGTGGTCGCCCGCCAGATCCACGGCCTGACCGATGACTTGGCCGCCGTCCGCGCCGCCGCCGGCGATCCCGCCTACCGGGTGGCGCAAGACCCGGTGCGGGGCGATCCGTTCCGCGCGTTCGCCGGCTTCGCCTCGCAGGTGCTGACCCTGGAGACGCGCCTGCGCGCGACGCCGGGGATCACCGCCGAGACCGTCCGTGACGCCGGCGCGGTCGTGCGGCTGGACACCGGCTTCCCCGACTTTCGCGCCAGGCCCGCGCTGTGCGCCGAGGCGTTCGCGATGATCGCCGCGGCGCCGGATGGCCTGACCCCCCGTGAGGTGGTGATCAACTTCCCGGCCCCCCAGCGACGGGGGCTGGAGTTGGGCCTGGCCTGGATGGCCAAGTGCGGCTTTGTCGACTGGCTGACGTAAGCGACGCATCCAAACCGGCGCCTTCGGCGTTTCCCAACCTGAGCCACGAGGGACGGCTCACGGATGAGGAGAGTTACTATGCGGACGATCGCCATGATCGCCGGCCTGGCCATTGCCGTGGCCGCCGTCCCGGCTGCCTCGCAGGCGGCCTGTCAGAAGCGCACTAACGGCACCGTTATCGGCGCCTTGGGCGGGGCCTTGCTGGGCAGCACCGTCGCCGGTCGAGGCGACAGGACCGAAGGCGCCCTGATCGGCGGCGCGGCCGGTGGCCTGGTCGGCAACCAGATCAGCAAGTGCAACAACAAAACCTATTCCAACCGCTCGTACCGCCGCGCCCGCACCACCGAGCGCGCCTCGTACGACCGTCCGCGCAGCGGGTCCGACTGCCGGATGGAGACGCGCGCCTACTACGACTCCTACGGTCAGCGCGTGTATCAGCCCACCCGCGTATGCCGCTAAGCTATGCGGAATATCCTGATCGTGACCGCCGCCTGCGCGGGCCTGATGGCTTGCCAGAGCGGGGAGCGCACCGTGGCGGGCATCTGCAAGCCCTTCCCCGAGGCCCAGCCCGCCGCGACCGACGGCGCTGGCGCACTCGAGGACTGCCTGCACCGCTGGGGTTACACGCTTGCGGCCGGACGTGACGACGCCGGGACGGTCGCCGACGCCACCGTGGCGGCCTGCACCGCGCCGCTGACCCGTTGGAATCAGCAGAGCCTGACCGCTGCGGCGGCGACGCCGGAGCAGGCGCAGGAGGGCCTGAGCTTGCTCACCGGCCAGCCCAGCAGCCCGATCGCCGAACACCGAACCTTCGCCGCGGACCGGGCGCTGTTCTACGTCGCCCAGGCTCGCGCCGGAGCGTGCAAGGCGCCGCCGCGCCGTGACGGCGCGCCGATGACCGCACCGGAGAAATGAGATCGGGCGCGCCGATGTGGCGCGCCCGTCGTCTCAGCGCAGCGAGTCGGGGACGATGCCGCCGTTGTCGGCCAGCTTCTGCATGACCGCCTTGTGCAGCCAGACGTTCATGGTCGCGCTGTCATCCGTGTCGCCCGTGTAGCCCAGCTCCGCCGCCAGCGCCTTCCGGTTGGCCAGGCTGGAATCGATCGACAGCAGCTTCAGCAAGTCGACGATGGACTGCTTCCAGTTCAGCGCCTGGCCGTTGTCGGCGGCCATCATCTCAAGAACCGCCGCGACATCCACGGCTGGCGCTGCCGTAGGGGCGGGCGTCGCGGCGGACGGCGCAGGCTGGGGTGCGGCCGCCGCTGGGGCGGCCTGGGCCTTCGGGTGATGGAAGATTTTCGAGAGAATGTCGCCGAATACGCTCATCCGCAGCCTCCTGATGGGGATGCGGCAACGTCTGCGCGGCGGGATGGATGCGAAGGCTCAGCTCTTGAGCAGTTCATCCACCTTGCGGATGTCGACGATCTCGGAGGCGACCCCGCCTTCAAGCTTCATCACCTTGTTGCAGTAGAGCTTCAGCAGCGGCGCCTCGTGGGTGGCCAGCACCAGGATGCCCGCTCGCTCCACCAGCTTCAGCAGGCGCTTGTGGGCGATCTTCTGGAAGTCGGCGTCGCCGACCGCGATCCACTCGTCCATCAGCAGGACGTCGCACTCCACGGCGGTGGCCGCGGCAAACGCCAGGCGGCCCTGCATGCCGGCGGAATAGGTCTTCACCGGCATCGACAGGAACGGCCCTAGGCCCGTGAACTCGGCGATCTCGTCGATCCGCCCCTCGATGTCCTTGGACGACATGCCGCCTATCCGGCAGCGCAGGCGGATGTTCTCGTAGCCGGTCGCCGAAGGATCGATGCCCATGCTGAGATCCAGCAGCGAGGCGATGCGGCCATTGACCTCGATCGAGCCGTCGTCGGGCTCGTAGGCCCCCGACAGGGCGCGCAGCAGCGTGGTCTTGCCCGAGCCGTTATGGCCGATCAGGCCCAGCCGGTCGCCGGCTTCCAGCTTGAGGTTCACGTTCGACAGCGCGGTGACGTCGGTGACGCCGGCGTGGCGGCCCAGGGCGCCGCCCACGGCCACGGCCCGGGCCAGCGCCTTCTTCAGCGACTTGGCGTCGGCCCCATAGACCGGAAACCGGATCGTCAGGTCCGTGCAGGTGATCGAGGCGGCGGTCATAGGTAGTGCACCAGCCGCCGGCGCGTACGGGCGAAGATCGCGAAGGTCACCAGCCAGCCGATGACCGCCATCGCCACCAGGATGACATAGCTGTGCAGCTGCACCGTCTGGCCCAGCAGCGGCGCGCGGACCGCCTGGAGCAGGTGGTAGAACGGATTGAGGTCCAGGAAGATCTGGTGCTTGCCGAAGCGGCTGGGCATCCAGAACACCGGCGTCATGAAGATCGCGAACTGCATGACCGACACCACGATCTGCGGAATGTCGCGGTAGCGGGCCGAGGCGATCGCCGCCAGCAGCGACAGCCAGCTGGCGTTCAGCAGCATCAGCACGACGCCCACCAGGGCCAGCGGAATATTGGCGGTCTGCCAGTAGCCGTAGAACGCCAGCATCCCGATCACGATCACCAGGTGGTGGGCCAGGTTGATCAGGTTGCGGAACACGGTGCGCCACAGGAACGTCAGCATCGGCAGACTGGTCTGCGACAGCATGCCGGAGGCCAGGACGAAGGTGTCGCAACCCTCGTTGATCGTGCCGGTCATCACGCCGAAGAACACGATGCCCAGCGCCACGTAGGGCAGGAACTCGTTCAGCGGCAGGTTGAAGAGGCTGGCGTACAGAAAGCCGATGCCCAGGACCATCAGGCCCATGGACAGCGTTATCCAGAACGGCCCCAGCACCGAGCCGCGATAGCGCGACGCGACGTCGTGCCAAGCCAGGGACCAGGCCAACCCGATGCGCTGGAACGAGTTGCGCAGGTCCCGCGAAGCCATCTGGAACTGGAACAGCGCGCCGCGCTGTCCGGTCCGCAGCATGTGTGTGGCGGTTTCCATGGCCTCTCCGAAAGAAGGCGCCGGAGGTAACAGCCGGGGTTTGACGGCGCAAGGAACACGGGGTGTCGCACGAGCTTTGCCAGCCCGCTGGCTTCCGTGTTAGCCCCGCTCCGTGTCCCGCGCCATGACCGTCCCGCCGATCGAAAGACCCGCCCGCGACCCCTCGGGTCCCGCGTTGACGCTGGACGGCGCCGGCGTCTGGCTGGTCGTGCCCTGCTACAAGGTGACCGGCCACATCCTGCGGGTGATCAAGAAGACGCCGGCCTGGTTCGAGGGCATCGTCTGCGTCGACGACGCCTGCCCCGACAAGTCCGGCGATTTCATCGAAGCCAACAACACCGATCCCCGGGTGGTGGTGATCCGGCTGGCCAAGAACCAGGGCGTCGGCGGGGCCATGCTGGCCGGTTACGCCGAGGCCGCCCGCCGGGGCGCCCGGGTGATGGTCAAGGTCGACGGCGACGACCAGATGGACCTGGGCTACGCGGCGCAGCTGGTGGCGCCGATCCTCCTGGGCGAGGCCGACTACGCCAAGGGCAACCGCTTCACCTCGATCAGTCACCTGACGACCATGCCGACGGTCCGGGTGTTGGGAAACGCCGCGCTCAGCTTCGCGGCCAAGGTCTCGACCGGCTACTGGAACATCTTCGACCCGACGAACGGCTACACCGCGCTGGAGGCCAACGTGGCCCGGCTGGTGATGGAGAAGCGCGTGTCGCGGCGGTTCTTCTTCGAGACCGACCTGCTTTACCACCTGGGCACGCTCAGGGCCGTAGTGCGCGACGTGCCGATGCCGGCCCGCTACGCCGACGAGGTGTCGAACATCCGCATCGGGGCCATCGTCGGGCCGTTCGCGCTGAAGCACCTGCGCAACTTCGCCCAGCGGGTGGTGGGTCAATATTTCGTCCGCGATTTCAACGCCGCCAGCCTGGAGCTGGTGTTCGGGATGTTCTTCTCGCTGTTCGGCGTGGCCTATGCGCTGAGCTACTTCGCCAACCGGGTGCCGGGCCAGGCCGCCTCGGCCGGCGTGGTCATGCTGGCCGCCCTGCCGGTGATCCTCGGGGTGCAGTTCCTGCTGCAGGCGATGAACTTCGACGTGCTGAACGTGCCCAACCGGCCGATCCACCCGTACCTCAACGTCCTGCGCGAACTCGAGACCGAGGAGGCGCAGTCGTGACGCCGAAGGACATGGCGCTGTGCAGCGTCTTCGCCGTGGCCCTGCCGCTGGGCCAGATGCTGTTCAAATGGGGAGCGGTGTACAACGAGCGCCTGTCCGGCCCCTTCCTGGCCCGGGTGATCGTCAACTATCCGCTGATCGGCGCCTTCGCCTGGTATGGCGTGACCGCGCTGCTGTGGTTCTACGTCCTGACGCGGGTGCCGCTGTCGTCGGCCTACGCCTTTTCGCTGATCGGATCGTGCCTGGTGCCCTTGGTCGGCTGGCTGGTGTTCAAGGAACAGGCGTCGTGGACCATGGTCGCGGGCTACGGCCTGATCATCGCCGGCCTCTTCCTCGTGGTGCGACCCGTTTGAGCCAGGCGCTCCGACCGTCGGGGACGGCCGCGAAATGGACCCTGCGGGTGATCCTCGCCGGCGCCCTCGTCCTTATGCTGAAGCTGAACTTGCCGGGGCACCTGACCGTCGATTCGGTCCTGGCCCTGCATGAGGGCCGCTTCGGCGTTCGCACCACCTGGAACCCGGCGTTCTTCGGCTGGCTGCTGGGGGTGCTGGACCGTATCCACACGGGGACCGCCCTGGCGGTCGGATTGGTCGGGGTCCTGCTGTTCGGGGCCTGGGCGATGCTGCCGTCGCTGCGGCCGCGCACCAGCTGGCTGGCGCCGATCGTGTCCCTGGGCCTGGTCGCCCTGCCGCAGGCGATGATCTACCCGGCCATCGTCTGGAAGGACGTGCAGTTCGCGGTGGCGGCCGTCGTGGGGTTCGTCCTGCTGGCCTACGGCGTGCGCGATCGCGCCCGGCCGACGCCGTGGATCAGCCTGATCCTGGCCGCCGTGCTGTTCGCCGCGGCGGGCCTGCTGCGCCAGAACGGGCTGATCCTGGCGGTGCCGGCCGCCATGGCCATCGCCTGGGCCCGTTCGGGATCGGGGTCAGGGTCAGGCGGTTGGCTTCGCAGTTCGGCCCTGGCCGCCGCGTGGCTCGCGGCCGTCGCCGCTCTGACCCTGCTGCTCAGCGCCGTGGCCCAGCCGCAGGGCGCGGGCGCGCCGGACAGCGCCGGCGGCAAGGGCCTGCGCATCCTGGGCACCTACGACATCGTTGCCGCCTCCGCCCTGCAACCCGGCCGGCCGACGCCGCACATCGACAAGGAATCCCCTGCGGCCGGGGCCTATCTTCGCCAGCAGGCGCAGCGGCTCTATTCCGCCGAGCGGGTCGACACGATCAGCCAGGACCCGGTCATGGCCGCCCTGTTCAAGACGGTGTCGCGCGAAACGATCCGCGCGGAATGGCTGGACCTGATCCGTCATCAGCCCGGCCTCTATCTGCGCGCCAGGTCGCTGGCGTTCGCCCAGGTGGTGGGGACGCCGATCATCGATCGCTGCCTGCCGGTGACCATCGGCATCGACGGGCCGCCCGAGACCCTTAAGGCGCTGGACATGCCCCGTCGCCGCACGCTGCACGACCAGAAGCTCTACAACTACGTGACCTGGTTCATGGACACCCCGGCCATGTCGCACCTGGCGTTCGCCGTCATCGCCCTGGGCGTCGGCGTGGCGCTGCTGTTCCGGCGCGATCCAGCCGACCTGGCGATCGTGGGGCTGATGGCCGGGGCGCTGGGCTTCGCAGCCAGCTTCTTCGCGATCTCGATCGCCTGCGACTATCGCTACCTGTACCTGCTGGACGTGGCCGCCATCACCGGGCTGCTCTACCTGGCGATCGATCCACGCCTGAAGCGCGCCTAGGGTTCGTCCGCGAGCGCGGCGTCCAGCTCGGCGTCGATGCTGTCCAGCAGGCTCTGCGCCGCGCGCCAGCCGTCCTCCAGCCGGGCGATGTTCGCCTTCGCCTCGACCTCGAACGCCTCGGCGACGCCTAGCCGCGCGCGAGCGTCCATCAGCTCGGCCCGGACGGCGGCCAGATCCCGCGTCGTAGACGAAATCAGGGCGCCCATGTCCCGCGCCCGCTCGGCCAGCCGCGCCGCCGCGCCATCCAGCAACGCCTGTTTCGGCGCTTTGCCTGCCGCCTTGGCCTCGAACCAGGCGAAGACGTCGCCTGCGATCTCGCCCGCCCAGCCCAGGGCCTTCAGCCCTTCGCTGTCGGCGTTGTGGCGCAGGTCGGCGGTGAGGAAGCCGTCGACCGCCTTGGCGGCCTTGGCGGTGAGGTTCGGCAGCGGCGCGCCATGCGCGGCCTCGACCTTCGCCACCTCGCCCCGCCAATCTGCCAGCAGGGCGTCGTAGCTCACGAACGCGCGCGGCAGGTCGCGGGTGTAGGCCTCGGCCGCCAGCATGTAGGCGCTCCAGACCAGAACCGACTTCTCGTCGGCGAAGCCGTCGCGGCGGCGCAGCGAGCCCGCGACCGCCAGCGGATGGCGGACGGGGATCACGCAACGGGCCTCGACGCCCTTGCGCGCCAGCACCTCGCGCCACATCGGGAGCAACACCGTGGCGCGGGGATCCTTCATCAGCGGCCAGGCCGCCTTGGGGAATTCCTCGTCGAACAGGGCCACGGCGGCATCCAGCCAGACCTGGTCCTCGTCGGGCGTCAGCGCGCGATAGGGATAGGCGAACGGATCGTCCCAGGCCGAGCCGGCGGCGCGCAGGCGCTCGTCGTTGAAGATCGCGATCTTCCAGGGCTCGAAGTAGCCCTTGGCGTTGTGCTCGTCGCCCGGCATCACATTGGCCGGCAGCTGGGCGCCGGCCAGCGCCAGCAGCTGGGTCACCGCCGAGGTGCCCGAACGATGCATTCCCAGCACCAGATAGGCGGTGCGGGACTTGGCGGGCTTTGCGGGTTTCGGGGCAGGTTGGCGGCTCATCTCGCGCCGGTGGTACGGGGCAGGGGGCGCGGCGGCAAGCGGTTGATCGCGCCTGTTGCGGGGCGACGCCGGGTCGCCGAAGGTTGAACCCTCAGGCCATCTGTTGCACACCCACCCCGCGCCCCCGCGCTCAGGAACCCGACCTCCATGGCCGTGACGGCCCAAGCTGACGATCGCCCGCGGGCCGCGGAAGCGCACCGGGTGATCGCGCCAGCGTTCGATCCCGACTTCTACCGCGCGACCTACGCCGACCTGCCGGCGGACATGGGTCCGCTGTGGCACTACCGCATGGCCGGCTGGCAGGAGGGGCGCGACCCGGCGCCGTGGTTTTCGGTCGAACGCTATCTGACGGCGCATCCCGACGTGGCGAAGGCCGGCGTCGAGCCGTTCTCCCACTTCCTGGGCCATGGCCGGCACGAGGGGCGCGACATCTTCCCGTCGCGCCACGCCGCCGCCTATTTCGGCCAGATCGGCTGGACGCCCGACCCGTGGAGCCACGAGAGCTTCGCGGCCTCGCAGGCGCCGGCCACTGTCGGCGGGCGCAGGCGCCGCGTGTCGGCGCCGCCGCTGACGCCCGAGGAACACGCCGCCGTGGCGGCCGAGTTCGACACGGCGTTCTATCTGGCGCTCAATCCCGACGTGGCGACGGCAGGCATGGACCCGCTGGAGCATTTCATCCGCACCGGCTGGCTGGAGGAGCGCGATCCGAACGCCCGCTTCTCGGTCCTCGACTACCTGGAGAACAATCCGGATGTCGCGGCCGCCAACATCAATCCCTTCGCCCACTATCTGACGGCCGGCCGCGCCGAGGGCCGCAGCCCCCGGCATGCGCTGGGCTTCCGCTATGACGTGATCGCGCGGCTGAAGCCGGTGGAGGCCCGAATCGCCGAGGCGGCGGCGGCCTCCGCCCGGCTACGCGCCGATCCGCCGGGCCGCCTGGCCGCAGCGCTGGGCAAGATCGGCGACCTGCACATCACGCTCAGCCACGACAACTACGTCGAACACTCCGGCGGCCTGCAGTTCTGCGTGCGGCGCGAGGCCGAGCAGTTCGGCCGGCGCGGCGTGGCGCACCTGCATCTCTATCCGGCTGTGCCCTGGCCGGCGGTCCGCGCGGCGGACGAGGCGGGGCCGCTGGGCGTGCTGCTGAACGGCCGGCGCCTGGGGTTCTTCACGCCCGAGGCCGTGCGCGACGCCCTACGCGCCACCGCCGCCGGACCGGGCCGGCGCAGCTTCGCCATCCACAGCCTGCTGGGCCATGGGGCCGACGCTGCCGCCGATATCCTGGCTGCCGCCGGCCTCAGCGACGGCTTCTTCTGGGTGCACGATTTCGCCAGCCTGTGCGTCGGCTTCCACCTGCTGCGCAACGACGTCGAGGACTGCGCCGCGCCGCCGGCCGACAGCGCCGCCTGCCGGGTCTGCGCCTATGGCCCGTCTCGCGTGCGGCACACGCAAGCCCATCGCCGCCTGTTCGAGCGGCTGAACATCACCGTGGTCGCCCCGTCGCAGACCACGCTGGACTTCTGGCGGGCCCACGGCGATCTGCCCGCCCACGACGCCGTCGTGCTGCCGCACGCCCGGCTGGAACCGCGCAAGACCGCCCGCAAGCCTTCTGCCGATCGGCCTTTTCGCCTGGCCTACCTCGGCATGCCGACGCCGCTGAAGGGCTGGCCGGTGTTCCGCGACCTAGCGCAGCGGTTCGAAGGCGATCCTCGCTACGAATTCCTCCACCTGGGCGGCGCACCCGACCCCACGGCGCCGGCGGCCTTCCACAGGGTGGTGGTCACCGCCGAGCAACCCCGCGCCATGCAGGACACGCTGGAGGCGCTGCACGCCGACGCCGCGCT
The DNA here is from genome assembly GCA_018821435.1 of Alphaproteobacteria bacterium. Classification (GTDB taxonomy): domain Bacteria; phylum Pseudomonadota; class Alphaproteobacteria; order Caulobacterales; family Caulobacteraceae; genus Phenylobacterium. The sequence goes on along the minus strand of JAHJME010000019.1, from coordinate 39,863 downwards.
GATCTGGCCGCTGTGCCGCGAGACCTTCTCGTTCACCGCCTACGAAGCTGCGGCCGCCGGCGCCGCCGTGCTGACCGGCCCCGACAGCGGCAACGTCGCCGCGTTCGCCGCCGATCCCGGCATCGGCCGGGTGCTGGCCGACGAAGCCGCGCTGGCCGCGGCGTTCGCGTCGGGCGAAATCCTGACCCTTGGCCGGGGACCGCGGAAGGCGATGCTGTACGACCTGGCCTACAGCGGCATGACCGGGGACCTCGTGGCATGAAGCGCCTGATCGCGGCCGCCGTGCCCATGCGCCTGCGCGGGCGCCTCCGTCGGCTGCACCCCGACCACGCCATCGCCGCGCGCGCCTTCGACGGCGCCTTCTATCTCAGGACGTATCCCGACGTGGGCCAGGTGGGCGCCGACCCCTTGGACCACTTCATGACCTACGGCTGGCGCGAAGGCCGCGACCCGTCGCCGGATTTCTCCGTGCGCACCTACCTGGAGGCGTTTCCGGAGGTGGCGGATTCAGGGGTGAATCCGTTCATCCACTGGATCACCAACGGTCGGCCGCGCGTCGTCCAGACCGAGTCGCCCCAAGGCTTCCGCTACGATGTGATCGCTCGCCTGAAGCCGGTGGGCGAGCGGATGCCCGTACGGATCGCCGATGTGGCCGATCCGGAAGTCGAACTGGCGGCGGCGCTGATGACCTCGCGCGGTCGCCTGATCGGGCTGCACGTCACCGTCAGTCATGACGACTACAGCGCGAACCTGGGCGGCCTGCAGTCGGCGATCCAGCGCGAAGCCGCGCGCCTGACGACCCTCGGCCGGGACCATCTGCATCTCTATCCCGCCAAGCCGTGGCCGGTCGTGCGCACCGCCGCCGAGCCCGAAGGCCTGGGCGTGGTCTGGAACGGCGACGCCGTCGGGGTCTTCGAACCCGCGGCGATCGTCCGGGCGCTGGCCGCCGCCGCCGGATCGGACGCGTCGCGCCGAAGCTTCGCCATCCACAGCCTGCTGGGCCATGCCGCCGACGAGACCGCCGACATCCTGGCGGCCGCGGGCCTGACCAAGGGCGTCTTCTGGCTGCACGATTTCGCCAGCCTCTGCGCCGGTTTCCACCTGCTGCGCAACGACGTGCAGGACTGCGGCGCGCCGCCGCCGGACAGCGCCGCCTGCAACATCTGTGTGTACGGTCCCTGGCGCGGCCGGCACCTGGCCGAGCACGCCCGCCTGTTCGCACGGCTGGACCTGACCGTGGCCGCGCCGTCGCAGGTGACCCTCGACCTCTGGACCGCGTCCACCGACCTGCCGGCCACTGGAACAGCGGTGCTGCCCCATGCGACGCTGGTGGCGCGTGAGCCGGCGCCCGCCATCGCGCCCGGCCGTCCGCTGCGCGTCGCCTATGCGGGCCTGCCGGTGGCGCACAAGGGCTGGCCGATCTTCCGGGCCCTGGCGAGCCGGTTCGCCGACGACCCGCGCTACGAATTCCACCATCTTGGCGCCCGTGGCGACGCCACCCTGCCGGCGGCGTTCCAGGCGGTGAGCGCGGGCGCCGACCGTCCCCTGGCGATGCGCGACGCGCTGCAGGCCGCCGAGATCGACGCCGTGCTGGCCTGGCCGCTGTGCCGCGAGACCTTTTCGTTCGTGGCCTACGAAGCCGTCGCCGCGGGATGCGCGGTGATCACGGGCCCCGACAGCGGCAACGTCGCGGCCTTTGTCGGCGAGAGCGGCCACGGGCGTGTGCTGGACGAGACGGCGCTGGCCGCCGCGTTCGAGAGCGGCGATATCGCCGACCTCAGCCGCGCGCGCCGCACTCCGATGCTGTACGACCTGCGCTACAGCGCGCTCACCCTCGACCTCGCTGCGACGGCAAGTGCATGAAGATCCTCTGCTATTCCAGTTTCACCTTCTCGTACCTGAACCGCGCCCGCGTGCTGTTCCAGACCCTGCGCCAGCATCACCCGGACTGGGAGCTGGCCGCGCTGATCACGGACCGGCCGCCGGAAGGCTTCGTGTTCGATCCCGCGTCCGAGCCGTTCGACCGGCTGGTCTGGGCCAGCGACCTGAACGTCCCCAACTTCGAGCGCTGGCTGTTCAAGCACGACGTGGTCGAGATCTGCACGGCGGTGAAGGGCCCCTTCATCCACCAAGCCTGCAGCTGGGGCTTCGACGCGGTGATCTACATGGATCCCGACACCGCAGCCCTGGCCTCGCTGGCGCCGCTGGAGGCGTGGCTGGAAGAGCACGACATCCTGCTCACCCCGCACCTTGTCGACGCCAACGACGACGACGCCGCGATTCGCGACAACGACCTTTCGGCGTCGCGCACGGGGATCTTCAACCTGGGTTTCGTGGCCATCCGGACGACGGGCGAGGGGGCGCGGTTCGCCAAGTGGTGGAACGACCGGCTGCTGTCCTACTGCTACGACGACATGCCCAACGGGATGTTCGTGGACCAGCGCTGGTGCGACCACGTCCCGGCGCTGTTCGACAAGCTGAAGGTGATCCGCGATCCCGGATACAATGTCGCAAGCTGGAACCTCTCGACCCGCAAGATCTCGGTGGAGAAGGACGGCGTGATCACCGTCAACGGGGCGCCGCTGCGCTTCTGGCACTTCACCAAGCTGGGCGCCGTCGGCGACGCGATGACCAAGCGCTACGCCGGAACGAACTTCCCGGTCTACGAGATCTGGAGTTGGTACAAGCGCCAGATCGAGGCCGCCACCGACCCGACGATCCCCGAGCGCTGGTGGGCCTTCGGGACCTATGAGGACGGCCAGCCCATCGCCAAGACGGAACGGGTGCTTTATCGCGAGCGCACCGACCTCCAGCAGGCCTTCCCCAACCCCTTCGCCTCCGGGCGCGGCAGCTTCCAAGAATGGCTCGAACACGAAGGCGCGTGACGCCGGCCGACGCCGGGTCGCAAGCCACGCCCTCCGCCGCCCCGCAAGCTCATGGGGCGATGCTCGACAAGGCCCGCGCCGTGACGGCGAAGGTGGGCCGGCTCAGCCGCGACTTCGCCGGCGCCCACAGGCTGGCGCAGCAGGCGCAGGTGCGCGAGGCGCTGACCCGCACCGAGCTGACCCTAGCGCTCACCGAATCGCTGGCCGCTCGCGCCGAGCTCGAGGCGCGCCTGCGCGACCAGGCCGTGGCCGCCTTCCGGGCCCGGGGCGTCGGCCGGCTGCGCCGCCATAACCGGATCAGCCAGATCCTGGACCGGCTGCTGGCGCGATTGGGCTCGCCGGGCCAGGCCCTGGTGATCGCCCGCAGCGGCGTCTGGCGCGGGACCGGCCGGCCGCTCCACGACCTGCGCCACATGGCTGCCTACGCCCGGCGGCGCGCCAACCCCGCCGTGGCCCCGCTCGCGGCCCTGGATCAGTCCTGGTACCTGGCGACCTATCCCGACGTGGCCGCCGCGCGCCGGGCGCCGCTGGCGCACTACCTGCTGGTGGGCGGCCGCGAAGGCCGCGATCCGAATCCCCTGTTCCACAGCGCCTGGTATCGGCACGAGAACGCCGCCGAGCTGGCGGCCACCAGCCTGACCCCGCTGGAGCACTACGTCCGGGTCGGCGCGGCGCGGGGCCTGTCGCCGCACCCGGCGTTCGATCCCGCCCACTACCTGGCTCAGGCGCCGGTGCTGGCGCCCGGCGACGAGCCGCTGGCGCACTATCTGCGCGAGGGCTGGCATACGGGGCTCAGCCCGCACCCCCTGTTCGATCCCGCCTGGTACGCCGAGCAGGCGCCGGACACGCAGGGCCAGGCGCCGCTCGCGCACTACCTGGCCACGGGCTGGACGACCGGCCTGTCGCCGCATCCCCTGTTCGATCCGCGCTGGTATCTGGACCAGCACGCCGGCGTCGCCGACGCGGGCCTGGAGCCGCTGACCCACTTCCTGGCGAACGGCGGCTTCGAGGGCGCCAGTCCCAGCCCCTGGTTCGACCTGCCGGCCTATGTGGAAGCGCGAGGCGAGGCCCTGGCGCCGGGGGTCCACCCGCTGATCGACTACCTTCGCGGCGGCGCCTGGGCGGTTGCCGAGGCGCGGCCGGGGTTCCCAACCGCGGCCTACGTCGCGACGCGGCCGGGGCTCGTGCGCAAGGGCGTCACCCCGCTGGAACACTGGGCGCGGCGAGGCGGTCGCTGAACGCGTCCTCCAGCCCGTCCACGGCCACGAGCTGGCGGCGGACCTCGTCGTAGTATTCCGGGATGTAGTGGAAGGGGCTCAGGCCCCACCGGTGCTCCGAGTCCGCGAACCGGAACGCGTCCGCGTCGATCCGCGTCATAGCGGGCATGCGGGCCGCGAAGGCCGCCTCCTGGCGGTCCAGCAAGGCGTTGTAGTCGGCGATGACGGCGGATTGCCCGCCGACGATCTCGACATTCCGGATCGGCGCCAGCCGGCCGTTCGGCCGCCGCTGCCGGTCCGCCCAGCGCGCGCTGTGCAGGATCAGGGTCGCCCGCGCCAACGGGGTGCCGCGCACGACCGCAGCGAATTCGTCCGCGGCTTCCAGCCACATCCGCTCGCAGGCCTCGGACAGGCGCGAGATCATCCGCGCGGGGCCGAAGGCCTCCTGCGTCCGATAGCCGCTCCGCACCATCTCGCCGCTGTTCGACGCCAGCGCCCCGCCGACGGTCAACAGGTCGAACCGCTCGTCGATGAAGTCGAAGATGATGTGCGTGGGGCGATAGGCCAGCAGGCCCCGCAGCGCCGTCTTGTGGATGTCCGCGACCAGCGCCTTGTGCTCGTGCTGATGGAGGTCGCCGGGCAGGTCCTCGAAGGGGGCGAAGTGGGCGACCGGGGTCCCCAGCAGCCCCGGCAGGCTGGTCCGCGATACATACAGCAACGCTTCCGCGCCCCCGCCACGGATTGGCCACAGATCGCGGGTTATGCAGCTGCCGACGATGGCGATCCGCGGCATCGAGGCTCCTGAGGCGGGTGTCTGGTCTGCGGTTCTTAGCATGGACGAGGGCATGTGGAGCGCCATTGACAACGCGGGACCGCCTGCGCATCTACGCGCGCTTTGCGCTGGACGCCTTCGCGTTGGGCGCGAACACGCTATCTTCGAGCGCGTTCACCATTTTCGACTCGGTTTGGTGTATCAGGCCGCAGGGTCTTAAGGCACGGCTTCGGCGACATGAAATTCCTGACGTTCCTCACGGATCTGCCTGACAACGTGCTCGGCCGCGCGTTGCGCGAGGGTTACAAGCCCGCGGCCGTGGCCTTCGGGTTCAGCCTGGTCTCGAACCTGCTGTACATGGCCCTGCCGCTGTACACGTACCAGATCTATGGTCGGGTCATGACCAGCCAGAACTACGCCACGCTCTGGATGCTGACGTTGGTCACGCTGTTCGTGTTCTTCGTCTCCAGCGCGATCGACGACTTCCGCGCCCGTATTCTCATCAATTTCGGCGTGGCGCTGGACCAGCGCGTGTCCGGCCGCGTGTTCACCAGCCTGTTCGACGCCGCCGTGCGCGGCGATTGGGGCGCGCGGGCGCAGGCGTTGCGCGACCTCGACCAGTTCCGCCAGTCGCTGACGGGCATCGCCGCGGCGGCGTTCATGGATGTGCCGTGGATCCCCGTGTTCCTGGGCGTTCTGTTCATCATCGACCCGCTGGTTGGCACGGTGACCCTGATCGGCGCGTTGATCCTGATCGGCCTGGCCATCGCCCAGAGCCGCGCGACACAGGGCGCGCTGAAGGACGCCAACGAAGCGGCGCTGAAGAGCTACGGCTTCACCGACGCGGCCCTGCGCAACGGCGAGGTGGTCCGCGCCATGGGCATGCTGCCCACCCTGGGCCAGGCCTGGGCGCAGCATCGGGCCGTGACGATCGAGCGCGGCGCGGCCGCCGCCGAAGCGTCCAACATGTACACCGACATCATCAAGGCGGTGCGCATGGGCATGCAGGTGCTGATCGTCGCGATCGGCGCCTATCTGATCCTGAAGGGCAAGATCCACTCGGGCATGCTGTTCGCCAACATGATCCTGGCGAGCCGTGCGCTGCAGCCGATCGAGAAGATCGTCGGCTCCTGGGATTCCCTCAACAACATGTACCGGGCCTATGAGCGGCTGAACAAGCTGCTTGCCGGCGCCGAACCCCCCAGCCAGGCCACGACCCTGCCGCGCCCGCTGGGCAAGCTGTCGGTGGAGGGCGTCAATTTCGCCCCGCCCGGCATGCCGAAGCTGGTTCTGGCCAACATCAACTTCACCATCGACCCCAACGAGGTGCTGGGCGTGATCGGACCGTCCGGGGCGGGCAAGTCGACCCTGGCGCGTCTTCTGGTCGGCATCTGGAAGCCGCTCAACGGCGTCGTGCGCCTGGACGGCGCCGATGTCTTCACCTGGGATCGCGCCGACTTCGGCAAGTACATCGGCTATCTGCCGCAGGACACCGAGCTGTTCGGCGGCTCGGTCCGCAATAACATCGCCCGCTTCCGCGAAGGCGTGACCGACGAGGAAGTCGTGGCGGCCGCCCAGCTGGCCGGCGTGCACGAGCTGATCCTGCGCATGCCCAAGGGCTATGACACCGACGTGGGCGAGGGGGGCGTCGTGCTCTCCGCCGGCCAGCGGCAACGGGTGGGCCTGGCGCGCACCGTGCTCGGCAACCCGGCTTTCATCGTCATGGACGAACCGAACGCCAATCTGGACGCGGAGGGCGAGGACGCCCTGATGCGGGCGATCGACGCCATGAAGGCCAATGGCGCCACGGTGGTCATCATCTCCCACAAGCCGGGCGTGTTCCGCGCGGCCGACAAGATGCTGGTGCTCCGCGAGGGGCGCGTCGAGCTGTTCGGCCCGCGCGACCAGGTGATGTCGCGGCTGGTCAAGCCGGCGCAACCGCCCTCGCAACCGCCTGAAGTTCGCGCCGTGGAGGCCAGCCGGTGAAACTGGACCTCACGCCCACCCGCCGTGGCTATGTCGCGCCGACCTTCGGGAGCGACGAGAAAGAGGTGATGCCCGCCGAGCTGCAGCAACGGCTGCGGCGGCCGATGCTGGTGGGCGGCGGCATTATCGGCGCCTTCGTGATCGGCCTGGGCCTCTGGGCCTCGGTCAGCCAGCTCAGCACCGGGATCACCGCTCAGGCCGAGGTCCGCGCCGACGCGATGCGCAAGACCATGCGGCACAAGGAAGTCGGGGTCGTGAAGGCGATCCTGGTCCAGGAAGGCCAGCACGTGCGCGCCGGCCAACCCCTGCTGCTGTTCAACGACGTCGAGGCTCGCGCCGCGGTCTCGGTCATGCAGAATCAGTACGACACGTTCCTGAGCCAGAATGCGCGGTTCACCGCCGAAGCCCTGGGTCGACCTTCGATGGAGGTGCCGCCGGAGCTGGCCGCGCGCCTATCGGATCCGGCCGTGGCCACCCTGGTCCGCGACCAGCAGTTCGTGTTCATGACCCGCCAGCAGCTCTTCCAGAGCCAGGGCGCGGTTCTCCAGCAGCGAATCGAGCAGCAGGAGACCCAGGTCGTCGGCCAGCAGGCCCAGGTCGATTCGATCCTTGAGCAGCAGCGACTGACCGAGGAGGAGCTCGACGGCTATCGCAAGCTGAACGAGCAGGGCTTCGCGCCCAAGACCTTGATCCTGCGATACGAGCGCACGCTGGCCGAACTGGCCGGCCGCAAGGGTCAACTGGTGGCCGACATCGCCCGCCTCAAACAGCAGATGGGCGAGACGCGGCTGCAGCTGACCTCGATCCGCAACGAGCGCGAGAGCCAGGCCGCGGAAGGACTTCGCGACAGCCAGGCGAAGCTTGCCGACATCATTCCGCGCCTGACCACGGCGCGCCAGACTCTCGACTCGACCGTGGTCCGCTCGCCGGTCGACGGCTACGTGTTCAACCTCACCCAGTTCACCGTCGGCGGTCTCGTCGGCGGGGGCGAGGTGATGATGGACGTGGTGCCGTCCGGCACGCCGCTGACCGTCACCGCCATGATCAAGCCCGAGGACGTCGACGAGGTTCACAAGGGGATGAAGGCGCGGGTCAAGCTGACCGGCCTGAACCAGCGGTTCAACGATGCGCTGGACGCCACGGTCGACGTGGTCTCGGCAGACAAGATCACCAACGAGAAGACCGGGGTCTCCTTCTACCGGGTCGATCTGCGCATCGCGCCGGTCGAGCTGAAGAAGCTCAAGAAGGGCGTCCAGATGACGCCCGGCATGCCCGCGCAAGCGCTCATCGTGACGGGCGAAAGGTCGGTCATGAGCTTCCTGATTTCGCCAATTACAGCGACGATGGAAGACGCGTTCCGCGAAGAGTAGCGGCGCCTGTGCAACACACTTTGGCGAGAGGTTTCAGGGGCCTTTTTGATGTTGCCTAATTGGCAGGGTTCCGATACGTCTCGCCTTGGGCTCGTCTAACCTACGCCGCAGCCATGCTATGGCGCTTGGGGTAGTGGACCGCTGGGACCGCTCCATCGGGGATGGGGGTCAAGCGTTTCCAGGGGTCCGTGTGACACAGACTGGAGAGACTAATGGCGACTTATTTCTTTGAAACTATTACGGACGCGCAGGCTGCGGCCTTCGTGCAAGCCGACGATACGCTCGTTTTCGGCGGCGCTGCCGAACGTGCGAACACCACCACGGTCCGGTACAATCCCGCGACCCTGTCCAACCCGACGCCGACGATCACGCTGGTCTCGGGCGTTACGGGCAAGGCCGTGACGTTCCCGGCGTCGTTCGCCGGCGAAACCCCGATCTTCCCGGACAGCTCCACGCTGTTCATCGGCAGCACGGGTAACAACGCCGGCACCGGCGGCGACGGCAATGACGCCCTGTATGGCGGCGACGGCAACGACACCCTCACGGGCGGTTCGGGCAACGACCTTCTGCAAGGCAACAGCGGCGTCGACAGCCTTGATGGCGGTTCGGGCAATGACACCGTTTACGGCGGTCAGAGCAACGACATCATCGACCTGGGCGTGGGCACCAACTTCGGTCAGGGCAACCTGGGCGACGACTCGATCGTCACGGCCGGCGTGTCCACCATCCTGGGTGGCCAAGGCAATGACTCGATCACGGGCAGCACCGGCGCCGACTTCCTGAACGGCAACAGCGGCAACGACAGCATCATCGGCAACAGCGGCGCCGACACGATCTTCGGCGAAGGCGGCAACGACACCATCACCAGCGCTGCTGGCAACGTGACGGTTGACGCTGGCGCGGGCACTGACAGCGTCTCCATCACCGGCAGCGGCACCGTTTCGGTCGTCGGCGGCGACGGCAACGACGAAATCTCGGCGCTCAACACCGGTGGCGGCTCGATCCAGGGCAACGCCGGCGATGACACCGTGGTTGGCGGTGCGGCTGGCAAGTTCTCGATCTTCGGCGGTCAAGGCAACGACATCATCAGCATCACGGCGGCCAACACCGCTGCGAACCTGCTGAACGGCAACCTGGGCGACGACTCCCTGGTTGGCGCGAGCGGCGCTGACACGCTGATCGGTGAAGACGGTGCTGACTCGCTCACGGGCGGTTCGGGTGCTGACTCGATCGACGGTGGCGCTGGCAACGACGTCATCAACACCGGCACCGAGAACGACGTCGTCTCCGGCGGCGACGGCAACGACTCGATCACCAACGGCGGTAACGACGACAAGATCGACGGCGGCGCTGGCAACGACACCATCATCGGCGCCGGTGGCGTGGATGACGTCACCGGTGGTGACGGCAACGACTCGATCGACGTCGGCCTCGGCAATGACATCGTCAGCGGCGGCGCCGGCAACGACACGATCCTGCTCGGCGATGGCGACAACAGCGCCAGCGGCGGTGAAGGCAACGACAGCGTGACCGGTGGCGCCAACAAGGACACCATCGACGCGGGCGGCGGTAACGACAACATCTCCGGCCTCGCCGGGAATGACCTGCTGGCTGGTGGCGACGGTGACGACACGATCTCGGGCGGCGCTGGCGCTGACACCCTCACGGGTGGCAACGGCAACGACCTGTTCGTCTTCGGCGCTGCCGGCGACGCGGGCACGGCGATCGCGACCCTCGATCGCATCACGGACTGGCAGTCGGGCGATCGCCTCGACTTCTCCGGTACGACGGCGGCCGATGGCAGCACCTACCTGGAGCTGACCGCTTCGACCTACGACGCGGCGCTCAGCCTCGCGACCACGCAAATCGCCGGCGGCGCCGTCGATTACGTGGTGGTGCAGGTCGGCACCGACGTGGTGGTCTTCGCCGACAACGGCGGCGCGGCCAACACCGTGGAAGACGCGGTGGTCCTGGTTGGCCGTACGCTGGCCGACATCAGCGCTGCGAACATCGTCTAAGTTCGACACGACTGAAACTGGATTGGGGGCCGCCCTTCGGGGCGGCCCTTTTTCTTTGCGGCGACGGCAGGCGCTAAGCTAAGAGCGCTCCTGCATGGGCAACGCCGCGATCTACCTCCATCCCAACGCCTTCGATACGTCGTCCGACCGGCTGCTCGGCCGCCACTCGGCCGGCGAAAGCTTCCTTCGTGGTCTCGTGCGCCACGCCAAAGTCGACCAGTTCCACTTCTGGAATGTCGCCAACGCGGGCCGGGCCGACCTGGACCGCCTGGTCCAGCGTATCGAGCCGCCGGACCGCCCCGTCCGCTGGATCGGCCCGACCGGTCGCAGCGATCTGCAGGATCCTGGCGTCCTGTATCTGCCGACCCCCGCGATGCCGGCCGAGGCCTGGCAGCGCCTGCAACACGGGTCGCGGCGCTATGCGATCAGCGGCGTCACTCACACGACGGCCAGCGCCAATGTGATGGGAATCCTGCCCAACTTCCTGATCGCGCCTCTCGAGGACTACGACGCCCTCATCTGCACCTCGAGCGCCGTGCGGGCTTCCGTCGATACCCAGATCGACCTGATGCGCGAGTATATGAGCCGCCAATACGGTCCGCGCCGCCGCCCCGAGGCGCAGCGCGTGACCATCCCGCTGGGCGTCAACTGCGACGACTTCACCACGACCCCCGACGCCCGCAAGGCGTGGCGCGAACGCCTGGACATCCCCGAAGACGCGATCGTCGCCCTCTATGTCGGCCGCTTCAACGCCAAGGCGAAGATGAACCCGGCCCTGATGGCTGTGGCCCTCCAGCGCGCGGCCGTGAGCACCGGCAAGACCATCTATTGGGTCAACTCCGGCTGGGCCGAGACCACGGCCGCCGGCGAGGTCTTCCACGCGGAAACCCGGAAGCTGTGTCCGGCCGTAGAATACCGGGAGGTCGACGGTCGCGGTCCCGACGTCCGCTTCTCGATCTGGTCGGTCGCCGACTTCTTCATCAGCTTCTCGGACAACATCCAGGAATCGTTCGGGCTGACCCCTATCGAGGCGATGGCCGCCGGCCTGCCGTCGGTCGTCAGCGACTGGGACGGCTACAAGGACACCGTCCGTGACGGCCTGGACGGCTTCCGTGTGCCCACGTTGGCGGCCCGGCCGGGCTTCGGCGGCGATCTTTCATATTATTACAGCAACAACTGGCTGACCTACGACAACTACATCGGCGCCGTGGGCCAATACACGGCCGTGGATATGGCCAAGGCCGAGGCCGCGATCGTGGCCATGGTTTCCGACGCGGCGCTACGCGCGCGAATGGGCGCCGAAGCCAAGGCGCAGGCGCGCCGCGTCTTCGACTGGTCGGTGATCGTTCCGCAGTATCAGGCCCTGTGGGCCGAGCAGAACGGCCGGAGGCTCGCCGCGGGGGCCGCGGCGTCGGAGAACAATCCCTTCGCTCCGGACCCCTTCAGCCTGTTCGCGGGCTATCCGACCCGGCATATCGGCCGCGAGGCCGTCGTGCGCCTCGTCCCGGGGATGACCTGGCCGCTGGCCCAGGCGCGGCTGGCGGGGGCGCTGGCCTCCTACAGCCAGTTCAACCGCCCAACCGACGCGGAACTGCAACTGGTGCTGGACCACCTGACGGCGAGCGGCCCGGCCACGGTGGCCGCGCTCCGTGAACTGGTCGCCGTGCCGCGGCGAAACTACCTGGAGCGCGGCCTGGTCTGGCTGGCGCGTCACGATGTCGTTGAGATCGATCCGGGGGCATAGCCCGAGGCGCCAACGGCCGGGAAGCGGCACCTTGCGATGCGCTACCCGACCAAAGCGACACAGCCATTCTGGAGAGCTAGGCTGACCTCGCGAAGCTAGCTCAAAGCTCTACCGGCGAGAAGCGTCGGCTAGATCACGTATCGTTCATCGGCCAGCCCCGCCCGCCTTGCAGCGCAGGCCCCGGGGGTGCGAGAGGGGGGGCGATGAGCGAGTTCCCAAGCCCCGACACCGGCCAACCTTCGCTGGCGCAGGCGCGCGACCTGCAACGCGCCGGCCGCTTCGAGGCGTGCGAGGCGGTCCTCGATGCGCTGATCGGCGGGCAAGAGCGCGGGTTCGACCTCTTCCACCTCAAGGGGCTGATGGCCGCCGTGCGCGGCGACAATCCGGTGGCCGATCACTGGCTGGCGCAGGCGCTCGATATCGATGCGGGGCATGTGGAAGTCCTGCGCCTGCACGGGATGGTGCTGCGCCGCCTTGGCCGGGCCGAGGCCGCGCTGGACCGCTATGCGGCGATGCTGGCCGTGGATCCCAGCCACGCGGAAGGGCATCTGAACCGCGCCAACGTCCTCAACGACCTGCAGCGTTGGCCCGAGGCGCTCGAGTCCGCCGAGCGGGCGCTGGCGCTTCGTTCCGGCTTCGCCGGCGCCGCCAATGCGCGCGGCATCGCTCTTCTGGGCCTGGGGCGGGCGGGCGAGGCGACGGCCAGTTTCCAGGCGGCGATCCGCCTGGACCCGAGCTACGGGGACGCGCAAGTGAACCTGGGCAACGCCATCGCCGCGTCCGGCAAGGCCGCCGAGGCGCTGGAAATCTACGACCGCGCGATCGCGATCAACCCCCGGCTGGTGGCGGCGTGGAACGGGCGCGGAAACGTGCTGGCGGCGCTGCAGCGCTGGGCCGAGGCGGTGGCGGCCTACGACGAGGCCATGGTCATCCAGCCGACGTATCCGGGACTGCTGGGCCAGCGGCTCTACGCCCGCACGAAGCTGTGCGACTGGCGCGGCTATGACGAAGCGCGATCGGAGGTGCTGGACAGTGTCCGGGCCGGGCGGCTGGCCAGCACACCCTTCGCACTGCTGGCGCTGTCGGAACGGGCCGAGGACGAACGGACCTGCGCCGAGACTTATGTGAGCCAGTTCCTGGGCGGCGCGCGCGCCATCGCACCTTCGCCCGCGCCCGGCCAACGCCTGCGCATCGGCTATTTCTCGGCCGACCTCTACAATCACGCGACGGCTCAGCTGATGGCCGAGGTGTTCGAACAGCACGATCGCAGCGCATTTGAGGTCACCGCCTTCTCCTTCGGCCGGCAGGCCGAGGACGACATGCGTCGCCGTTTGGTCCCGGCGTTCGAGCGGTTTTTCGACGTCGCGGGGATGGATGATCGCAGCATCGCCGAGATGTCGCGCGGCCTCGGCATCGACATCGCGGTGGACCTCAAGGGCTTCACCCTGGATGCGCGCACCGGGATCTTCCTGCGCCAGGCGGCGCCGCTGCAGGTGAACTACCTGGGCTATCCGGGGACCATGGGCGCGCCGTTCATGGACTATCTGATCGCCGACCCGATCCTCATCCCACCGGATGCGCGCGGCGGCTACGCCGAGAAGATCGCCTACCTGCCCGGCTGTTACCAGCCGAACGACGGGCAGCGCCCGCTGCCGCCGCCCGCGACCGCGCGCGCCGACCACGGTCTGCCGGCCGAGGGGTTCGTCTTCGGCTGTTTCAACAGCACCTACAAGATCACGCCGCAGGTCTTCGCCATCTGGATGCGGCTGCTGCGCCAGGTGGAGGGCAGTGTCCTCTGGCTCTTTCGTGATGATCCTCTGGCGGCGGAGAACCTGCGCCGCGAGGCGGCCGGCCATGGCGTCGAGCCCTCCCGCCTGGTCTTCGCCGAGCTGCGGCCGAAGGCGGCGCATCTGGAACGCCTGCGCCACATGGACCTGTTCCTCGACACCTCGCCCTACAATGCCCACACCACCGGCAGCGACGCACTGTGGATGGCGACGCCGATGGTGACGATGCCGGGCGCCACCTTTGCCGCCCGGGTCGGGGCCAGCCTGGTCACCGCCGTCGATGCGCCCGAGCTCGTGGCCGGGTCGTGGGCCGAGTATGAGGCGCTGGCCCTGGCGCTGGCGCGCGATCCTGATCGCCTGGGAAGCCTGCGCGCGCGCCTGGCCGCGGGACGTCTGGAAAAGCGCCTGTTCGACACGCCCCGGTTCACGCGAGACCTGGAGGCGCTCTATCGGGCGATGCAGGCGCGGCGCGTCGCGGGCCTCGCGCCGGATCACATCACGCTGGACGCCTAGGCCCGCGCCCCGTCCAGGACGCCGGCGAGGTCCGCCAACACGCCCGCCCAGTCGCCCGGCGTACGCTGGCGGATGACCTGCGCCGACGGATACCAGGCGGACCGTTCGGTCTTCCAGTCGATGTACCAGTCGATGGCTGGGCGGGAGGCCAGGATCCAGGTGGGCTTGCCCAACGAGCCGGCCAGGTGCGCCACCGACGTATCGACGGTGAGGACGTGGGCGAGGTCCGTCATCAGGTCGGCCGTGGCGGCGAAGTCGCGCGCGCCGCTCAGCTCCGGCGCCAGCTCCACGAACGGCCCCATGCCCCGAATGGCCTTGGCGATCCCCGGCCCCGGCACGCGGTCGGGGTGCGGGTTGCGATCGCCGCCTTGCAGCATCAGGCCGATTCCAGAGGTCGCGCCGACAGGCGCCGAGGCGCGGAGCGTCGGCGCCGGCGCATCGTCCGGGCCGGCGCCCAGCCAGCGCGGGACGGAGCCGATCGACGCCCAGAGATCGACCTGCTCGTTCTCGAACGACTGGGCGTTGTAGACGTGCGCGGGCAATTCCTCGAACAGGCGCACCAGCGGGCGCGCCACCGCGAGGCGAACCTCGGCGGCCTGCTGGGCCAGCAGGGGTATGAACCGCGACAACAGGATCTGGTCGCCCAGGCCCTGCTCGCCCAGAACCAGGATGCGTTTGCCCGCCAGCGACTCGCCCTGCCACTCGGGGAACGGCGCCGTCGGGCGCGGCAGGAACTGATGCCGGGATTCGTAGAGGGCCCAACCCTCGGCGTAGCGGCCCAGTTGCAGCAGGGTCATGCCCAGGGTGTGCTGGAGGCCCGGATGCCCGGGCGTGGCGAGAAGCGCCTGGCGCTGGACGGCTTCAGCCTCGTCGAGGCGGCCGGTGATGCGCAGGATCACGCCCAGGTTTCCCAGCGTGCGCCCCGGTTGCCAGTCCATGATCCGGCGATAGCAGGCCTCGGCCTCGTCCAGCCGCCCGGCCTTCTGGTGCGCTAAGCCTTCTGAGAAGATCGAATCCATCGCCCGCAGTCGTACGGTCATGGCCCACCGCCTGTCACCCTCTCGAGGTGCGGCTAGAGGCGGATTTGCATCCGATGGCTGATCACCACCCGGCCGGCGCGCCAGACCTTGTAGTCGGCCACATAGATCCCGGGCGGCCATCCCGTGGCGGGGCGGCGCTTGCCCATATAGCTCAGGTCCTGGGCCCGCCAGCGCTGGAGCGGCGCGGCGCGGTTATGCGCCAGGCTGACGCCGTCCGGACCCCGGAGGTCCATCTCGACCGAATCGCCCGGTAGCAGTGCGATGGCGCGCCCATAGGCGATCAGGATCGGTGAGGCCGACGTGGGCGCGCGCAGGCGGCCGTCCTCGACATCGTTCATGGTGATCTGGGCGTCGGTGAAGCCCGCGTTCAGCAGCACGCCAGGCCGGTAGGTCATCTGCGCCTTCGCCTGGGCGGTCCACAGTCCGGCCTGGGCCGCGCAGGCGGTCGGGTTGCGCATGTCGGGCGCGAACGGATCGACGATCTGGCCGGCGTGGCGAACGGTCATGTGCAGGTGCGGGAATTCGGTTGCGCCCGACAGGCCGACGTGGGCGATCGGCGCGCCGACGGCGACCTTGTCCCCCTGCTTCACCTTCAGGCTGCCGCGCGCCAGATGGCAGTACTGGGTCTCCCAGCCCGCGCCGTGGTCGATCACCACCGCGTTGCCGCACTCCCGGCCGGCCACCGGCGGGGCGCCCGGCGCACGGATCGAGATGTCGGGCTCGCCATCCCGGAGCCGCGTCACCGTGCCCGCCGCGGCCGCCAGCACATTCACGCCGCGCCGCTGGGCCGCCATGTCCAGCAGGCGGATGTCGATACCGTTGTGCTTCTCGTAGGTCTGTAGTCCGCAGCGGTAGTCGCGGGTTCCGGGGCCGGGATCGCGATCGACGTAGTGCTGGATCGCGCAGGTGCGTCCGAGCTGGCACGCGAGGGGGAAGGACAGCGTCGGACCCGCGGGGGCCTTGGGTGCGGGCGCCGCCGCGGCGAGGGCCAAGGCGAAGGCTGGGAGGGCGAGGACCTTCATGCGGGCATCCTGGTTCACGCGCCGGGACGAAACTGTGGCCTTAGCCGAAGCGAACGCCGGTGAGGGCCGCTAGCCGGTCGGCGTCGGCGGCATAGACCTGGCGCAGGTGGTCGATATCGGTCGTGGTCAGGTCGGACGGATAGGCCATCTCCCGGCCGACATGGACATCACGGCCCAGCGGCGCGGCGGCCGGCGGAAGACCGAGCAGGGCGCGCACCTGGGCCAACGCCGGCCCGGGATCGGCGCGCAGGGCGTCCGAGGTCAGGACCAGGACCTGGGCGCGGGGGAACAGGCCGTAAAGCCGTTCCATCTGTTCGCCATAGAAGCCACGCTCCACATAGGAGAGCTCGCGGTGAACGCCCCAGGGGTCGGCGTCGAACAGCCGCTGGCGGCCTTGGCGGATGCACCAGGCGAAGGGGTGGGTCTCGACGCCACGGGCGTACTCCATGCGCCAGTGCGACCAGGCGCGCTGGACCGGATCGCGCAGGACCATCACCAGCTTCATGGCCGGGTTGTACGCGGCGATGCGCTCCAGGCTGTTCGGCCAATAGGCGTAGATCGGCGTGGCCTCGCCGCACGGCCGGCCGGCGGGGTCGGCGAACCGCGCGTGATAGTCGGCGTAGTCGGGCCGGCTCCAGTTCCGGGACTCATCGTCGAAGAAATGCAGCTCCTTGGCGTCGGGCAAGGCGATGTCGGGATAGTCGGCCAGGTAATCGAACAGCGCGGTGGTGCCGCCCTTCTGGACGCCGGCGATCACGAAGCTGACGAGGGGCGTGAAGGGGGGCGGCGCGGCCATGCCCTCCATTCCCGCGACGCGGGTCCGCGCGCAAGGCTTCTGGATCGCCGACTTACCCGCTAAGACGGCCGTCGACGCGGCGGCGCCGTGCAAGAAGGCAAGGCATGAAGACGGTAATCCTGGCGGGCGGCCTGGGCACGCGCATCTCGGAAGAGAGCCATCTGAAGCCCAAGCCGATGATCGAGATCGGCGGCCGGCCGATCCTCTGGCACATCATGAAGCTGTACTCGCACTACGGCTTCAACGAGTTCATCGTCTGCCTCGGCTACAAGGGCTATGTGGTGAAGGAGTACTTCGCCAACTACGTGCTCCATAACGCGGATCTGACCGTGGACCTGGCCAGCGGGTCGCTGGAATACCACGCCACCAACCACGAGCCCTGGCGCGTCACCCTGGTCGACACCGGCGAGGCGACCATGACCGGCGGGCGGCTGAAGCGCGTGGCGCCTTACCTCACGCCGGGCGAACCCTTCTTCCTGACCTACGGCGACGGCGTCTCGGACGTCGACCTGCGGGCGCTGGCCGACTTCCACAAGGCGCATGGCAAGGACGCCACGATCACGGCGGTGGCGCCCCCCGGCCGCTACGGCGCGCTGGAGATCAATGACGGCCGGGTGGATCGCTTCATCGAGAAGCCGCCGGGTGACAACGGCCTGATCAACGGCGGCTTCTTCGTGCTGGACCCGAAGGTCGTCGAGCGGATCGGCGACGACGCCACGGTCTGGGAGCAGCAGCCGCTGGAAGGTCTGGCCGCCGACGGCCAGCTGATGGCCTATCGCCACGACGGCTTCTGGGCCGCCATGGACACCCTGCGCGACAAGAACCAGCTCGAGGCGCTGTGGGCCTCCGGCGAGGCGCCGTGGCGGCGGTGAATGCGGCCTTCTGGGCGGGCAAGCGGGTCCTGCTGACCGGCCACACGGGGTTCAAGGGCTCCTGGGCCGCGATCTGGCTCGGCCGGATGGGCGCCCAGGTCACCGGGATCGCCCTGCCCCCCGACCAGGCGCCGGCGCTGTTCGCCCTGGCCGGCGTGGAGCGCCGGATCACGTCGCGCTTCGTCGACCTGCGCAACCCGGACGCCGTGGCGTCGGCGGTGGGCGGGCACGCCTTCGATCTGGTGCTGCACATGGCGGCGCAGCCGATCGTGCGGACTTCCGTCGAGGATCCGATCGGCACGTTCGAGACCAACATCATGGGCACGGCGCACCTGCTGCAGGCCCTGCGCAGCCAGGGCGCGTTGAAGGCCGTGCTCGCGATCACCTCGGACAAAGTCTACGCCAACAACGAGACGGGCCGCGCGTTCGTCGAGGGCGACAACCTGGGCGGCAAGGATCCCTATTCGGCGTCCAAGGCGGCGACCGAGATCATCGTCCAGAGCTTCGCCAAGAGCTATTTCCAGGCTGTTCCGATGGGCACGGCGCGGGGGGGCAACGTCATCGGGGGCGGTGACTTTTCCCGCGACCGGCTGGTGGCCGACATCGTGCGCGCGGCACGGGGCGGCGAGCCGGTCGTGCTGCGCCATCCCGAGGCGACCCGGCCCTGGCAGCACGTGCTGGACTGTCTGGCCGGCTACTTCCGCCACATCGAAGCGCTGGCCACCGATCCGGCGACCCCGCGCGCGCTGAATTTCGGGCCGAAGCCCGGTGGCGCAGAGGTCAGCGTGGGGGAGTTGGCGACCCTGGGCGTCGCGGCGCTGGGCGGCCAGGCGTGGCGCCATGAGCCGGACCCGACCTCGCTGGAAGCCAAGAGCCTGGCCATCGACGCCAGCCTTGCCCGCAAGGTGTTGGGCTTCGAAAGCCGCCTGGACGCGCCGGAAGCCGTGGCCCTGACCATGGACTGGTATCGCCGCCAGGCGATGGGCGAGGACGCGCTCGCCTTGTGTCTGGAACAGATCGAGGGCTACGAAAGCCGGCCATGAGTCTCTGCCGTTTCTGCCGCGCCCCGGTCACCCGCACTTTCCTGGATCTCGGCCTTCAGCCGTTGGCCAACAGCTACCTGACGCCGGAGCAACTGGCGGCGGGGAACGAGCCCGTCTTCCCGCTGCACACCAAGGTCTGCGACGCCTGCTTCCTGGTGCAGGCCGATCACGACGTGCCGGCCGAGGCGATCTTCGACGAAGGCTATGCCTACTTCTCATCGTTCTCGCCGGGCTGGGTGGAGCACGCGCGCCGCTACGCCGAGGCGATGACGGCACGGTTTGGCCTGGGCCCGGATTCGCTGGTGGTCGAGGTCGCCAGCAACGACGGCTATCTGCTGAAGCACTTCCTCGCGAACGGCGTCCCGGTCCTGGGGGTCGAGCCGACGGCCAACACCGCCGAGGCCGCCCGCGCCATCGGCGTGCGCACCGACGTGGTGTTCTTCAACGCCGAGACCGGCCAGGCGCTGGCGGCGCGCGGCGACCGCGCCGACCTGATGGCGGCCAACAACGTCCTGGCCCACGTGCCGGACCTGAACGCCTTCGTCGGGGGCTTCCCGCACGTGCTGAAGCCGGAAGGCGTGCTGACCTTCGAGTTCCCGCACCTGCTGAACCTGATCGAGCTGGTGCAGTTCGATACGATCTATCACGAGCACTATTCCTACCTGTCGCTGCTGGCGGTGGAGCAGGTGCTGGCCGCCCACGGTCTGCGGGTGTTCGACGTCGAACAGCTCCCGACCCATGGCGGCTCGCTCCGGCTGTTCTGCTGCCACAAAGCGGCCGGTCACCAGGACACCGACGGCCTGCGCGCGGTCCGCGACGCGGAGGCTGCCGCCGGGCTCGACAGGCCCGAGACCTACGACGGCTTCACAGCGCGGGTGGAACAGGTGCGCGCCAGCTTCCTGCGGTTCCTGCAGAACGCCGAGGACGATAGCCTGGGCGTCGCGGCCTATGGCGCGGCGGCCAAGGGCAACACGTTCCTGAACTACTGCGGCGTGACCCGGGACGATATCCTGGAGGCCTACGACGCCAATCCGGCCAAGCAGGGTCGCTACCTGCCCGGCAGCCATGTGCCGGTGAAGAGCCCCGAGGCCGTACGGATGCTGCGACCCGATTTCGTGCTGATTCTGCCGTGGAACCTGAAGGACGAGATCACCAAACAACTGGCCTTCATCTCGGAGTGGGGCGGCCGGTTCGTCATCGCCTCGCCCGTCACCCGGATTCTCGACTGATGCGCTTCACGCCCACGGAGATCGCGGGCGTGGTCCGCGTCGAGGCCGAGACACGCCGCGACGAACGCGGCGCGTTCGCTCGTCTGCACTGTCCCAAGGAATTCGCGGCGGCCGGCCTTCCGTTCGAACCGGCCCAGACCAGCGTCTCGCGCAATCCGCATCTGCATACCCTGCGCGGCATGCACTATCAGCCGGCGCCCTATGCCGAGACCAAGCTGGTGCGGGTGACGCGCGGGCGGATCTTCGACGTGGCCGTCGACCTGCGCCCCGCCAGCCCCACCTACCGCCGATGGACGGCGGCCGAGTTGTCGGCGGAGAACCTGTTGGCGCTGTTCATTCCCGAGGGCGTGGCCCACGGCTTCCTGACGCTCGAACCCGATACGGACGTGGTCTATCAGATCGCCCCCGCCTTCCAGCCTGGGCATGAGGCCGGCGTGCGCTGGGACGACCCGGCGTTTGGCGTCCAATGGCCGGCGACGCCTGCGGTGATGTCACCGCGCGACGCGGCCTATCCGGACCACGGCTAGGGCGATGGCCGGGACCGTCCTGCTCACCGGCGCAAGCTCGTTCACCGGCGTCTGGATCGCCGAGGCGCTGGCGGAGGCGGGGTTTCGGGTGATCGCGCCGTTGCTGCGCGCGCGGAGCGACTACGACGGCGTCCGGCTGGACCGCGTCGTCCGGCTGGAGCAGTGCGCCCAGGTGAGCTTCGGGCGCGCCTTCGGGTCGGAGACCCTGCTGGCGGATATCCGGGCGTCCGGCGGGCTCGACGTGCTGGCCCACCACGCGGCCCACATCACCGGCTATCGCGAGCCGGGCTTCGACGCCGTGGACGCACTGGCCCGCAACACGGCGGGCGCGCCGGCGTTGCTGCGGGTGGCGCGAGAGGCCGGCGCGAGGCTGGTCGTACTGACCGGCAGCGTGTTCGAGGCGGGCGAGGGCGGCGGCGACGAGCCCGGCGCGGTGACGCCCTATGGCCTGTCGAAGACGCTGACCAGCCAGACGTTCGACTACTGGACCCGCGACGCGGGCTTGAGCTTCGGCCGCTTCGTCATCCCCAGTCCCTATGGCGCGCTCGAAGAGCGGCGGTTCGGCTGGCACCTGTTCAAGACCTGGTTCGCGGGCGGTGTCCCGGAGGTGCGCACCCCCCGCTACGTCCGCGACCACCTGGCGGCCCCACGGTTGGCGAAGGCGTATGCAGAGTATGTCGCCAAGGCCCTGGGCGACGATGCCCGGACCACGGTGGCCCGCCCCTCGGGCTGGATCGCGCCGCAGGGCGAGTTCGCCCAGCGGGTGGCCGCCGAGGCGAGCCGGCGCCTGGGCCGCGACTGCCGGCTCGAGCTGGCCGACCAGACGGTTCTGGACGAGCCGCTGGTCCGGGTGAACGACCAGCCGGCCTGGGGCGCGGGCTGGGACGAGGAGGCCTTCTGGGACGGTTACGTCGCCTGGTATGCCGCCCTGCATAAGCGCGGCGTAATGGACTGATCCGGGGGCGAAGATACCATCATGGCCATGTCACCCAACGCCTTCACCAAGGATTCGCTGGCCCCTCACGTGGCCGCGGGACGCCTCGTCGTCGGTCCCCACACCTATGGGCCTCCGATCCTGCGCTACTGGGGTTCGCCCGGCCACTACGTCTGTCGGATCGGCGACTACTGCTCTATCGCCGACAACGTCCAGCTGTTCCTGGGCGGCTATCACCGGCCGGAGTGGGTCTCGATGTATCCGTTCACCGCGTTCGCGGCGTGGCGGGAGTCCAGTCCGGTGCGTGACCACACCGTCGGTCGGGGCGATGTCGTCATCGGCAGCGACGTCTGGATGGGCAGCCACTGCACGATCATGTCCGGGGTCTCCGTCGGCCACGGCGCGGTGATCGCCGCCATGGCGGTCGTGACCAAGGACGTCCCGCCTTACGCCGTCGTCGCGGGCAATCCGGCGCGCGTGGTCAAGATGCGCTTCGACGACGCGGTGATCGCCGAGCTCCTGGCCATCGCCTGGTGGGATTGGCCGGAGGAGCGGATCCGGGACAACCTGGACCTGCTGCTGAGCGGCGACATGGCGGCCTTCATCGCGCGCAATCGCGCCCAGCCCCACGCGCTCTAGGCGCCGCGGACCGCCCGCTCCACCGCGTCGTAGAACCCGGCCGCCCAATCGGTGACCTGGCCCAGCGGGCTGGCGCGCATGCGCGTGCGCAGGGTCGCCCGCAACGCCGCGATCCGCGCCGGGTCGTTCCCCAGGCCGACGGCCGCCTCGACATAGCCGTCGACGGTGTCGGCGCAGAGGTCGGTCAGGCCGACGCTGCTGAGCACCGAGTAGCTGAGGCGTTCGTAGGGCGCGGGACCCTTGAGACTGACGCACGGCGCCCCCATCCACATGGACTCGCACGTCGTGGTCCCGCCGGTCTGCGGGAAGGTGTCGAGGCTGATGTCGATGCGGTTGTAGTGGGGCAGGTGCGCGCCGCGCACGGCCTCGAACTCGATCCGCTCACCTGAGACGCCTTCGGCCTCGAAGGCCTGCCGGAGGTTCTCGCGGAACGACGACGAGCTTCCTTCCGGACGGATGAACAGGAAGTGCGAGCCGGGGCAGCCCGCCATGATCCGGGCCCAGGCCTTCAGGTTCTCGCGCGTGTACTTGTAGGGCTGGTTGGCCGTCCCGAAGGTCGCATAGCCGTTGCGCGCGATGGGGGCCTCCACCTGGACGGCGGGCTCGTCCCGGAACGACGACGGGCTGAGCGGGTACCAGGCATTGGGCAGCATCAGCGGCGCCTCGATCAGCATGCGCGGATCGGTCGGGGCGATGTAGGGGTCGCAGACGAAGTAGTCGACCGTGTCCAGCCCGATGGAGTGGGGATACCCCAGCCAGCTGGCCTGCAGCCGGGCGGGGCGATAGGCCAGCACCTCCGGCTTGTTCATGTGGGTGGAGCCGCCCAGTTCGATCAGGATGTCCAGCTGGTCGTCGGCGATCTGCTGCGCCGCGTCGCCCGCGGTGATCGTGGGCGACCAGCGGTAGCCCGACACCTTGGAGGTGATGAAGCGCTGGACCGCGTCGGCTTCGCCGCCTGTGTAGTACGAATAGCAGAAGACCTCGAAGCGCTCGTGATCGATGTGCTCGAACAGCGGCAGCGCGAAGTAGCCCACCGGGTGCAGGCGCAGGTCCGACGACATGAAGCCCAGCCGGATCTTGCCGTCCGCGGGGCGGGGCGGGCCCCGCTTCACCGGCCGGCGCGCGGCGGCCTCCTCGACCTGACGGCCCCAGATGCGGTGCTGTTCGATCAGCTCCAGTCGGTCCTCGTCGTCGCGCACCTTGGGCATCTGCTTCATCAGCGCGGTGTGGCGGTTGTTGGCGGCCCACCCGCGCCCGAGCGAACGGAAGTCGCCGACCTGGTCCTGGCGGTCGAAATCGCAGACCCGGCCGAAGGTCTCCCAGACGATCTTGTTCGCCGCATCGTTGAACTCGATCTTGCGCGGCAGCAGGCGCTTGGCGAGCTGATAGGCCTTCTCGATGTTCGCGCCTTCGTCGCCCTTGCGGTTGCGCTCGTAGCCCTCGATCAGGGCCGTGGCGTATTCCAGCCGCTGCGGATCCAGCCTGACCGCCGTCTCCAGGTGCTGGTTGGCCAGGTCGCGGTCGCGGTCGGCCAGGCTGGCGCTGAGTTGATGGTGCAGCCACGCCGCGTCGGGGTTGGACGCCAGCAGCGATTGCAGGAAGGCGTCCGCCCGCTCAGGCGAGCCCAGGCGTCGCAGGGTCATCGACTTGGCTTCGAGCAGGCGCGCATTTCCCGGATTGGCGGCGATCGCCTTGTCCAGCGCCTCTTCCGCCTCGGCGCCACGGAACTCCTCGGCCAGCGTGCCGGCGATATCCAGCCAGGCGTCGATGTGGTCGCGCTGCAGGCTGACGGCCTGGCGGAACCGCATGAGCGCCGGCTCCACGCGGCCCTGTTTCAGCAGCGAGCGCCCCAGCTGGCGCTGGAACTCGGCGTTGCGCGGCGTCAGGCGCACCAGCTTGCTGAAGATCGCCTCGGCGCGCGCGCCGTTGCCGAGGTCCAGCAGGACGTTGCCCAGGTTCTGCTGCGCGGGCAGGCTCTTGGGCTGCAGCTTCACCGCCTGTTCCAGGACCGGAACAGCGTCGGCCTGGCGCTTGAGCTTGCGCAGCAGCACGCCGCGCGTGTTGAGCAGGTCGTAGTCGCGGGGCTGTTGCTTCAGCCCGAGCCCGGCGAAGGCCTCGCCTTCGGCGAAGCGGCCGGCGGCATAGAGCTGGGCGGCGAGGTTCCGATACACGGGGCCAGGCCGGACGGGATTTTCGGTCACGGCCGCGATCAGGTGCTCGATCGCCTCGTCTCTGCGTCCCGCGTTCAACGCCGTTTGCGCCGCCGCCAACCGATCCGTCATTCCATTGCCTTAAGCGTCCTAGCCGGCGAAGGACTTACGGCCCCGGCTCGCCCGTGGCTAGTCTGGCGCCTGTCGCGTAGCGCCATTTCAGGATCAGGATGGTGGCCGACAGCGCCAGGCAGACTAGGTTCGAGCCGGCCACCGGCCAACTGCCGATCATCAGCCCGTAGGCGATCCAGAGCGAGAACCCGGTCACCGTCACCGCGTACATCTTCAGCGAGACCGACGAGGCGTCGCGCTCACGCCGGATCTTGGCGATCTGGGGGATGAAGCTGGTCATCGAGCACAGCGCCGCGCCCGTGCCCACCACATCGGCGATGAGGGATTGGGCCATCAGGCCGAAAGCGTCGCGGTGTCCATGGGCACGCTAACGGAAAGCCGCAGTCCTGGTTGCGCGCCGGCGGTGTCGAGGCGGCCGCGAAGCTGCTGGGTCATGAGCTGGACCACCGTCAGGCCGAAGCCGGT
The DNA here is from genome assembly GCA_018821435.1 of Alphaproteobacteria bacterium. Lineage (GTDB taxonomy): Bacteria > Pseudomonadota > Alphaproteobacteria > Caulobacterales > Caulobacteraceae > Phenylobacterium. Next base: position 14,722 of record JAHJME010000019.1, on the reverse strand, counting down.
CCGCGAGGTTTCGGTCGCCATGCCGATCCCGTCGTCGCACACCATGAGGTCGAAGCCCGGGTCCGTGCGCCGGACCGCCACCTGGATGCGGCCTTCGCGCCCGTCGGGGTAGGCGTGACGCAGGGCGTTGCCCACCGCTTCGCTGACCAGCAGGGCCACGGGCGCCGCCTGTCGGCCCGGGATGGTTACGCTGTCCAGGTCCAGGTCGATGTCGACGCCCTCGCGTCCGGCCGACCCGGCCAGGTCGCCGACGATCTCGCGGACCAGGGCCGAGACTTCCACCTGCTCGGAATCGTCGTTCCAGCCCACGTGCCGATGGGCGACGCTGACTGCGGCGACGCGCTGCTGCACGGCCTTCAGCGCCTGGCGCGCGCCCTCGCCGTCGGCGCGGCGGCCCTGGAGCAGGACGATGGACGAGATGAGCTGCAGGGTGTTCTTCACCCGGTGCTCCACCTCGCGCGCGCGCTGCGCATGCCGTTCGAGCGCCTGTTCGGCGCTGTCGATGCTCGGATCGGCCATTCCGTCTCCCGTCGTCTGGCCTTGGATTACGCCACCATACCGGAGGTTGACGAGCCTGAGGTTGCGACGTGGCGTCGCCATTCACGTAACATGGTATGGCAGCGCTTGCCGCACCCAAGTTGTCGACGCGCGATCAGGCGTGAGCGCGCCGCCGACGCCGAGGCGGCTTGACCAAAGGGGATGGCCGCGCCAAAGCCGCCGTCCATGAACATCCTGCTTGTGGGCTCCGGCGGGCGCGAACACGCCCTGGCGTGGAAGATCGCGCAATCGCCGCTGGTGACGCGCTTCGTGGCCGCGCCGGGCAACCCCGGCATGGCCGCCCAATGCGAGCTGCGCGACGTCGTCGCCACCGATGTGGAAGGGCTGGTCGCCCTGGCCCGTGAGATCGCCGCCGACCTGGTGGTGATCGGGCCGGAAACCGCCGTGGACGCCGGCTTGGCCGACGCGCTGCAAGCCGCCGCCATTCCGTGCTTCGGCCCCAGCGCCCAGGCGGGCCAGCTGGAAAGCTCCAAGGCCTTTACCAAGGCCTTCTGCGATCGCTACGGCCTGCCGACCTCGGCGTATGCGGTGTGCGAGACAGCGGCGGAGGCCAAGACGGCGCTGGACCGTTTCGAGCCCCCCTACGTGATCAAGGCCGACGGGCTGGCGGCCGGCAAGGGCGTGGTCATCGCCCCCGAACGCGCCGAGGCCGAGGCGGCCATCGACGACGCGTTCGGCGGCCGGTTCGGGGCGGCCGGCGCGCGGGTGGTCATCGAGGAGTTCCTGGAGGGCGAGATCGGCTCGCTCTTCGCGCTGTGCGACGGCAAGGACTCGATGGTCTTCGGTTGGGCCCAGGACCACAAGCGCGCCTTCGACGGCGAGCAGGGTCCGAACACCGGCGGCATGGGCACCTATTCGCCGGCCCCGGTCTTCACGCCCGAACTGGTGGAACAGGTCCGCGAGCGGTTGGTGAAGCCCGCCTTCGCCGGCATCGCCGCCGACGGCGCCCCCTATCGCGGCGTGCTGTTCGTCGAGCTGATGGCCACCAAGCAAGGGCCGAAGCTGGTGGAGTTCAACGTCCGCTTCGGCGACCCGGAGTGCCAGGTGCTGATGTTGCGGCTGGAGAGCGACCTGGTGCCCTATCTGGTCGCGTGCGCGACTGGGACGCTGGCGACGATGCCCGAACCCGCGTGGCGCGACGAGTCGGCGGTCTGCGTGGTGGTGGCGGCGAAGGGCTATCCCGGCACGCCGACGCCGGGCGGCGAGATCCGCGGGACCGACGGCGATCTCGGCGCCGACGCCGTGGTCTTCCACGCCGGGACGAAGCGTGACGCGGCGGGGGTGCTGCGGGCGTCCGGCGGCCGGGTGCTGAATGTCTGCGCCAGCGCGCCGACCCTGCGCGAGGCCCGCGACAAGGCCTATGGGGCCGTGGACGCCATCGACTTCCCCGACGGGTTCTGCCGCCGCGACATCGGCTGGCGCGCGCTGGGCTAGGTCACCAGACCCGGACGCGGCCCTCGGGGGCCAAGTACATCTTCTGGCCGGGCTTCACGCCGAAGCTGTCGTACCAGGCGTCGACGTTGCGCACCTCGGCGGTCCGCCATTCGTTGGGCGAGTGCGGGTCGGTCAGGATCTGCTGGCGCAGCGCGTTCTCCCGTTGCAGCGAGCGATGGGTCTGGGCGAAGGACAGGAAGAACCGCTGGTCGCCGGTCAGGCCGTCCAGCACCGGCGCGGGCTTGCCGCCCAGCGAGGCGTGGTAGGCGTCCAGCGCCATCGTCAGGCCCGCCAGGTCGCCGATGTTCTCGCCCAAGGTCAGTCGGCCGTTGATATGCAGGCCGGGCAGGGGTTCGTAGCCGTCGTACTGCTTGGCCAGCCCGGTGGCGGCGGCCTGGAACTTGGCCAGGTCCTCCGGCGTCCACCAGTTGTCCAGCGCGCCCTTGTCGTCGAACTTGGAGCCCTGGTCGTCGAACTGGTGGCTGATCTCGTGGCCGATCACCCGGCCGATGGCGCCATAGTTCACCGCGGGGTCGGCGTTGGGATCGAAGTTCGGCGCCTGCAGGTACCCGGCCGGGAACATCACCTTCACCAGCACCGAGTTCGACTGCGCGTTGATGGTCTGCGGGTTCATCGACCAGTCGCCGCGCGCCACCGGCTGGCCCAGCTTGCCCAGCACGCGGGCCTGCTCGAAGGCCTGGGCGCGCAGCAGGTTGCCGAACGCGTCGCCGTGCACGACCCGCAGGGTCGCATAGTCGCGGGGCGTTTCCTGGCCGCCGACCTCGACGCGCAGGTTCTGTAGTTTCGCCAGGGCGCGGGCCTTGGTGGCCGGGGTCATCCAGGCCAGGCCCTTGATCCGCTCGGCCATGGCGGCCTTGAGGTTCCGGGTCATCTCGGTGACCTGGGCGCGCGAGGCCGGCGGGAAGTGGCGCTGGAGATAGATCTCGCCCACCGCCTGGCCCAGGGCGCGGTCGGTCTGGATGACCGCCGTCTTCCACATCACCGGCATCTCGGGCGTGCCCGACAGGGTGCGGCCGTTGTAGTCGAAGTCCTCTTCGCGGAAGGCCTTGGGTCCCACCGGCGCGAAGTTGCGGATGGCGCGGAACGCCAGGTAGTCGCGCCAGTCGGCCAGCGGGACCTCGGACGCCGCCGCGGCCGCCGCGGCGACCGCCTCGGGCTGGTTGACGATCAGCACCGCCTGGCCTTCCAGGCCGGCCGCCTTGAAGTAGGCGTCCCAGTCCAGGCCGGGCGCTTTGGCGGCGAAGTCGGCGCGGGTGAAGGGGTTGTAGCGCTTCTCGGTCTCCCGATTGGCGACGCGGGTGCGGTGGCCGCGCGCGATCCGTTCCTCCAGGGCGTAGACGCGTGTGGCCCGGCCTTTGGCGTCATCGAAGCCCGCCAGGGCGAACATCCGGGCCAGGTGGACCTTGTAGGCGTCACGGGTCTTCACGTTCGCCGGCGTGTCGACCAGGTAGTAGTCGCGGTCGGGCAGGCCGATGCCGCCCTGGGTCATGCCCGAGATGTAGCGGTCGGGCTGCTTGATATCGACGGCGACGCCGCAGGCCAGCGGGCTGGGCGGCAGGGGCTGGGAGCCGTTCGGGTTGGGCAGCATCGCCCAGGTCAGCAGCGCCAGCTCGCGGGCCAGGGCGGCGGGACTGGTCACGGCGGCCACGCGGGCCAGCTCGGGCTTCAGCGGCTCCAGGCCCTGACGCTCCAGCGCCGCCGCGTCGATCCAGGCGGCGTAGTAGTCGGCGATCTTGCGGCCGTTCGCCGAACCCGAGGACGCGGCGGTCTCCATGATCGCCCGCGTGCGCGCCGTCGTATTCTCGTTGATCCGGGCGCCCGCGCCCCAGGTCGAGCGGTCGGCCGGGATGGTGTTGGTCTTGAGCCAGGTCCCGTTCACGTACCGGAAGAAGTCGTCGCCTGGCGCGACCGAAGGGTCGATGGCGGTCAGGTCCAGGCCGAAGTCGCCGTATTCGGTCTTGCCCCGCACGGCCGTGGCGGCCGCCAGCGCGGCGGGGGCCGCGCTGATCAGCGCGGCGGGGGCCGCGCTGATCAGCGGCGTGGCCATGAGGCCGGCGCCGAATGCGCGTCGCGTGAACGCCATCTGTGAAATCCCTCAGCTACTCCAACGATTGTGAGACGCCTCGGCGGCTGCGGCAACGTTACTCGACTACCCCTCCGCCACGGCCCGCAGCCGGGGTAGCGCCACGGTGTGCCAGGCTTGGCCCAGGCCCCCGCGTACATCCTCGGTCTCGCGGTCGTCGAACTGGTCCCAGCCCGAGTGGACCAGCCGCACATGGGTGCCGCCGGGGATATTGCGCAGGCGGATGTCGACGAACGTGTCGGGCACGTCGGGGAAACCCCACGAGAAGCTGAGGCGACGCGGGTAGTCCAGGATCTCGATCCGGCAGGCGATGGCGTTGGTCACGTCGTCGGAGTCGCGCCGGGCGCGGTCCGGCTGCAGGTAGAAGATGTGCCCGGCGATCGGTTGGAATCGCAGGCAGCCCATCCACAGGGGCACGAGCGCCGGATCGGTAAGCGCGCGCCAGACGTGCTCCCGGGGGGCGGCGATCTCGATGATCGACTGGACCTCTGCGACCATCCCTCGCCTGTGCGGGCCTGAGCCCCTCGCGTCAAGCATCGCCGGTCGCGCCTTGCTCCCGTAGGGGCCGCCTCGCTAAAAGGGTTCAAACAATTGTACGAAGCGAGGAACGCCATGTCCGTCACCGCCGACGTCGCCGCGGAGCAGGCCCGGGAACAGGCCAACACCGGCACCAAGGACGTGGCCGAGAGCCATCGCTTCGACGAAGCCGCCCTCGCAGCCTGGATGACGGCGAACGTCGAGGGATACGCCGGCCCGCTGGAGGTGCGCCAGTTCAAGGGCGGCCAGTCCAACCCGACCTACCAGCTGATCACGCCGAACAAGAGCTACGTGCTGCGCCGCAAGCCGCCGGGCAAGCTGCTGCCGTCGGCCCATGCGGTGGACCGCGAGTACAAGGTGATCTCGGCGCTGCATCCCACCGGCTTCCCGGTGGCCAAGCCCTATGGTCTCTGCACCGACGACAGCGTGTTGGGCACCTGGTTCTATGTGATGGACATGGTCGAGGGCCGGATCCTGTGGGACCAGAGCCTGCCGGCCTACGCGCCTGCCGAGCGTGGCGCGATCTTCAAGGCCAAGATCAAGACCCTCGCCGACCTGCACAACACCGACGTCGAGAAGGTGGGCCTCAGCGACTACGGCAAGCCGGGCAACTACATGGCCCGCCAGGTCGACCGCTGGACCAAGCAGTACAAGGCCTCCGAGACGGTCCACATCCCCGAGGTCGAGAAGCTGATCGCCTGGCTGCCGCAGACCGTGCCGGCGCAGGAACGGACCTCGGTGGTCCACGGCGACTATCGCCTCGACAACATGATCTTCCACGCCACCGAGCCGCGCGTCGTGGCGGTGCTGGACTGGGAGCTGGGCACGCTGGGCGAGCCGTTGGCCGACTTCACCTATGTGCTGATGAACTGGATCAACGGCACGATCTCGACGATCCCGGACCTGAAGGCCCACGGCATCCCGACCCTGGACGAGGCGGTGGAATACTACTGCAGCCTGACCGGCCGCTCGGGTCTTCACGACCTCAATTGGTTCTTCTCGTACAACGCGTTCCGACTGGTGGGCATCCTGCAGGGCATCCTGGGCCGGGTGCGTGACGGCACGGCCAACCACCCGGACGCCGCCAACATGGCCCCGCGCGTCGCCAGCCTGGCCGAGATGAGCTGGGCCTACGCCAAGAAGGCCGGCGCGAGCTAGCGCCACAGCCTGGATTTTCGCGAGGCGGGTATCGATCCGCGCTGAACACCCGCGTATCGACGTGAAAACGCCGATCGGGAGGGCGCGCCCCGCCGCGGCGATCACCGCCGACGCTCGGTTCCAGATCGTCGACACCGCCCAGGGCAAGCTTCGGGTGATGACGGGGGGCGGCGTGGGCATGCTTAAGGGTATGCACGACGGCTACGACACATGCGGTCGCAACCGCTCCGCCGACCAGCTCGCCTATCCGGTGATGGGCCTGAACAGGGCGTCCATCGAGGCCTCGTGATCGAAGACGGCGCGTACCGGCCAGGCGACGACCCGGTCGCGCCAGGCGGCGGGCAGGCGCGCCCAATCCTTCTCGGTGGTCACAAGGCCCGCGCCGAACTGCGCGGCGCGGTCGGCCAGGCGCTGGAGCGTCGCCTCGTCGTAGGCGTGGTGGTCCGGGAAGGGCCAGAAGTCCTTGAGGTCGCAGCCGGCGACCTGCAGCGAGCGTTCCACCTTCCACGGCTTGCCCACCCCGGCGAAGCCGATCTGCGGGCCAGGCGGCGGCGGGACGGTCGCGGCGAGGTGGGCGGTCACCACGGCCGCGGGCATGAGCTGCAGCATCAGGAACGGGTTGGGCTCCGCCACGTCGGCGGGGAGCAGGATGATCGCCGCGTCCGCGCGCGCCAGCCCGGTCAGCAGCGGCTCGCGCATGGGGCCCGCCGGGAAGACGCGCCCATCGCCGAACGGCCACTCGTCGCCCCGCGTCTCGCCGTCGATCACGACGAGGGACAGGGTCTTCTTCACGCTGGGGTTCTGGTGCCCGTCGTCCATGACGATGAGCTTGGCGCCCGACTTGGCCGCCGCCACGGCGCCGGCGGCGCGGTCGCGGGCGACCCAGACGGTCAGGTCGCGCGCCAGCATCAGCGGCTCGTCGCCGACCTCGGCGGCCGTATGGCGGGCGGGGTCGACCTGGATCGGGCCGATCAGCGAGCCGCCGTAGCCGCGCGACAGCACGACGCCGCCCAGCCGCTGGGCGATCTCGCGCACGACCGGCGTCTTGCCCGTGCCGCCCATGGTGAGGTTGCCGACGCAGATCACCGGGACGCCGGGATCTACGGGGCGGCCATTGGCGATGCGGCGCGCGGTGACGGCGGCCCAGACCAGCGAGATCGGCCGGAGCACCAGGCGGGCGATCGCGCCGGTCTTGCCGTCGCGGCTGTACCACCAGCGGGGCGTGGACAGCTTCATGCGGGCAGCAGGGGTTCGAGGTGGTTCAGCGCTTGGTCCAACGCTTCGCTCTGGCGGTCGGCAAAGGCGAGCGCCGCTTCGCCCATCCGCCGCGCGATGACGGGGTTGTCCAGCAGGCCGCGGATGTGGCGGGTCAGCGCCGCGCCGTCCGTCGCCTCGATGGCGGCGGCCTCGGCGAACAGGGCGGCGTAGACGTCGGCGGCGTTGAAGGCATGGGGGCCGGTGATGATCGGCCGCCCGATCCGGGCCGGCTCCAGCGGGTTGTGGCCGCCGATCCCGGGCAGGAAGCTGCCGCCCATCACCACCACGTCGGCCAGCCGGAAGAACAGGCCGAGCTCGCCCAGGGTGTCGGCGACGTGGATCGCGGAGGTCGGTGCGTCGCCCGCACCGCGACGTGTGGCGCCGAGCGCCTCAGCCAGTTCGACGCCGCGGTCCGGGTGGCGGGGGACGACGATCAGCACCGCCTCGCCGAGCTCGGGTACGGCGGCGTGGAAGGCCTGGGCGATCATCGCCTCCTCGCCGGGGTGGGTGCTGGCCGCCAGCACCACCTTGCGGTGGAGCGTCACCGCGCGCAGGCCTTCGAGTTCGCGTGGATCGGCGGGAAGGGGCTCGCCCATCGCCTTGAGGTTCAGCAGGGGCCCAGGCGTGGCGCCCAGCCGCCGCAAGCGCGCCTCGGTCGCCTGGTCCTGCGGGAGGATCAGGTCGAAGGCGTCGAGCAGCGCGCGCGCCGAGGCCGGCCACCGGGCCCAGCGGTCCGCGCTGCCCTGGGTCATGCGCGCGGACAGCAACGCCAGTCGGACCCCACGCGCCTTGGCGGTGAGGATCAGGTTGGGCCAGAGCTCGCTCTCGGCGAACACGCCCAGCGACGGTCGCCAGTGATCCAGGAATCCGCGAACGGCGCGCGGCGTGTCGATCGGGGCGTATTGCAGGAAGACGCCCGAGGGGAGGTGCTGGCTGACCATGCGCGCCGCGGTCACGGTCCCGAACGTCAGCAGCAGCAGGAGGTCCGGGCGCCGCTCCCGCAGGGTCTTGATGACGGCGAGCAGAGACATGGTCTCGCCGACGCTCGCGCCATGGAACCAGACGAGTTGGCCGTTCGGGCGGGGCGTGGCGGGGCGGCCAAGCCGTTCCCCGAAGGCGAAGGCCTCCTCCTTGCCACGGCGGCGTCGCGCCCGCAGCACGGCGGGGGCGAAGGGCTCCAGCAGGCCCGTCGCCGCGCCGTAGAGGGCCAGCGGCAGGGTCGGGCTCACACCACCCCGGCGGGGGCGAGGCGGCAGGCGTGGGCGGCGTCGGTTTCCACCTGGATCGTCGCGTGGCCGATCTTGAACCGCCGCTCCAGGTCCTCGCAGGCCGTGTGCAGGAAGCTGTCGGCGTCGCTGTTGCGGGGCCGCAGGAGATGGGCGGTCATGGCCGTCTCGGTGGTCGACAGCGCCCAGATGTGCAGGTCGTGGACGCCCTCGACGCCCGGCAGGTCGGCCAGGTACTTGCGCACCGCCTCCACGTCGATCCCACGCGGGGCGGCGTCCATGGCCAGGTCGGCCGAGTCGCGCAGCAGGCTCCAGGTGCCCAGGACGATGACGGCGGCGATGATCAGGCTGAGCACCGGGTCGATCCAGAGGATACCGGTCTGGGCCATGATGAAGGCGCCGGCCACCACGGCCAGGGACACGCCCGCATCGGCGGCCATGTGCAGGAAGGCGCCGCGGACGTTCAGGTCGTCGTGGCTGCCGCGCATGAACAGCATCGCCGTCGCGCCGTTGATCAGCACGCCGATGCTGGCGGTCAGCATGACGATGTTGGAATCGATCGACGCCGGTTCGCTGAAGCGGCGGACGGCCTCGGAGGTGATGGCGCCCACGGCGACCAGCAGCAGGATGGCGTTGGCCAGCGAGGCCAGGATGGTCGCCTTGCGCAGGCCGTAGGTGCGGCGGCCGGCTGGCGCGCGCTTGGCCAGGATCGTGGCGCCCCAGGCCAGCAGCAGGGACAGCACGTCCGACAGGTTGTGGCCGGCGTCGGCCAGCAGCGCCAGCGAGCCCGTCCAGAGCCCCGCGCCGACCTCGGCCGCCACGAACGCCGTGTTGAGGATCACCCCGATGGCGAAGGCGCGGCCCATGTTGGCGGGTGCGTGGTGATGGTGGCCGCCCGCATGGCTGTGGCCGTGATCATGACCGGCGTGGTCATGATCGTGCGCGTGGTCGTCGTGATCGTGCGCGTCCTGGGCCATCGGGGTCTATGTCTCACCAGCCGACGAGGGGATCAACGCGATAACAAGTAACGCCGGGTGCGAAAGGGTCATGGCTTTGCGACGAGAGCCTCGGCCTGGCGGGTGGCGGCGGAGAGGCGGGCGGACCAATCCTCGATCAACGTCGCGATGACGGCATCGTCGGCGTCGGGGGGGACGTGGAGCGGCCCCTCCCAGACCACGGCGCCGCGGCCGAAGGGCCGGGCGAACATGACCTTGTCCCAGGTGCTGTCGATCTGCCACGCGGGGTTGGCGGCGATGCCCATGAGGAACACGGGCTGGCCCGAGCGCTTGGCGATCTGCAGCGAGCCGGCGGCGATGATCTCGTTCGGGCCGCGCGGGCCGTCGGGGGTGACGACCAGCGCGCCGCCGCCCTTCACCCAGGTGGTGGCTTCGCGGATCGCGGCGACGGCCTGGCGCGCCTTGGTCGCGTCGCCCTTCTTGGCGGAGGAGGCGCGGATGGCGGGGAAGCCGGACATGTCCAGGGCGCGGGCGATGAACTCGCCGTCCGCCGAGGGGGAGACCAGGCAGCGGGTGCGCTTCCTCCACCACTGCGGCGCGGTGGCGAGGCAGAGCGGGATGCGGCCGTGCCAGAAGAGGGCGATGGCGCCGGTGGCGTCGTCGGCCAGGACGGGCTCGACGCAGGCGACGTTCTCGTGCCGCCAGCGGACGGTGCGCAGGACCAGCCTGAGGTAGGTCCCGAGCAGCCAGCCGAGGATCGCCTGGACGCCGTCAGAGCGAAGGAAGGCCTTCAAGCGACAGGCTCGGCTTCCAGATCCTGGCTTTGCGCCAGGCGGGCGTAGAGGCCGCGCTGCTTGATCAGGCCGGCGTGGTCGCCGGTCTCGACGATGCGGCCCTTGTCGACGACGTAAATCCGGTCGGCGCCGCGCACGGTCGACAGGCGGTGGGCGATCAGCAGGGTGGTGCGGCCGGCCATCAGCCGCTTCAACGCCGCCTGGACCTGGGCCTCGCTCTCGGTGTCCAGCGCGCTGGTGGCTTCGTCCAGCAGCAGGATCGGCGCGTCCTTGAGGAAGGCGCGGGCGATGGCGATCCGCTGGCGCTGGCCGCCGGACAGGCGCGCGCCGGCCTCGCCGACCAGGCTGTCGTAGCCGCCGGGCAGGGCGGTGATGAACTCGTGCGCCGCCGCCGCCGTGGCGGCCGTCTCGACCTCGGCCGGGGTCGCCTCGGGACGGGCGTAGGCGATGTTGGCGCGGATGCTGTCGTCGAACAGGAACGGCTCCTGGGTGACCAGCGCGATCTGGTCGCGGAGCGAGGCCAGGGCGACGTCGCGCACATCGCGGCCGTCCAGGGTCACCCGTCCGCCGCTGACGTCGTAGAAGCGCGGGATCAGGTTGAGGATGGTGCTCTTGCCGCCGCCGGACGGGCCGACCAGGGCGACGGTCTCGCCACGGCTGGCCTCCAGGGTGACGCCGCCCAGGGCGGGCGGGCCGTCGCCGCCGTAGGAGAAGCTGACGTCCTCGAAGCGGAGGGCGCCGTCGGCGCGGGTCAGGGTGGGCGCGCCGGGGCGGTCGCGGACCTCCGGCTCGACATCCAGGGCGGCGAACAGGCGGCGCGCCGCCGACATGCCTTCGGCGAACACGGTCTGCAGGTTGGCGAGCTGGCGCAGGGCCTGGCTGGCCATGGTCAGGGCGGCGATGAAGGAGAAGAAGGCGCCGGCGTTCATCTCGCCCTGCGTCGAGCGCCAGCCGGCGTAGGCGAAGACGACGGCCACGATCAGAGTCATCAGCAGTTCGGTGGCCGGCGCGGCGCGGGCGCGGGCGTTGGCGCCCTTGGTCAGGTGCGTCTGGCGGCGCTGGACCACCTCGGCGACGCGGGCCTCCTCGTACGCCTCGCGGTTCTCGATCTTGACGACGCGCACGCCGTCCAGGCTTTCCATGATCGCCGAGGAGAGCGCGGAGGTCTCCTCCATCGCGCCCTTGGCGGCCTTGGTCGTGCGCCTGGAGAAGCGGCGCATGATCCCGCCGGCGATCGGCACGGCCGCCACCAGCACCAGCGACAGCACCCAGTCGTTGGCCACCATCACCAGGATCGCGCCCAGGAAGATCAGGGCGTTCTGGGTGTAGTTCACCACCCCGGCGGTGGCCGCCTCGCGGATCAGGCCGGCGTCGTAGAGGACGGAGGAGACGTAGGCGCCGGAGTGCCGGCTGCGCAGGTGGGCCAGGTCGGCGCGGACCAGCTTGCCGAACAGCTGCACCTGGACGTCGCCGACCACGGCGTTGCCGATGCGGTTGACCAGGGTGGCCTGGACCACCTGGGCGACGGTGCGGGCGGCGGCCAGGGCGGCGATGGTCAGCGGCAGCCACAGCAGGGCTCCGGGCTTGTGGAACACCAGCAGGTCGTTGGTGGCCGGCTCGATGATCTGCACCAGCTTGGCGCTGCAGAAGGCCACGACGACGGCGGCCAGCATGGCCACGGTCCAGCCCTTCCAGCGCGGCGCCATGTAGATCCGCGCCACCCGCGCGACCAGGGCGCGGGCGGACAGCTCCGGCTGAGGGCTCTCGCTCATGGGCTTGGGATCGGATGTTGCGCGGGCGGCGTCAAGCGAAGCTGCCTGGGTGGCGCGTCAACGCCGGCAAGATTTCGTCCACGAACCACACGAACCACACGAACCACACGAACAATCCAGAAAGACCGCGACGCTCGATCCGGACTGGGCCTGTTGGTGTGGTTCGTGTGGTTCGTGGACAAACTTGAACAGCGGCTGCGGCGCGATAGCCGGATCGGGACGCGGTCCTAGCGCGCCGCAAGAGCTTTCTCGATCTCGGCGATCGCCTCGCCGGCGTCGTTGTCGTCGTCGGCGAAGATGCCGTCCCAGACCATCTTTAAGAACGGACCGGGCTGTTGGGCGCGGTCGGCGTCGTGCTGGGTCTTCCAGGCCTGCAGCCGCTCCAGCAACTCGCGCAGCGCGGCGGGATCGGCATCCGGCGAGTCACGGGTCTCGCGCCACCAGGCCAGATCGCCGGAGAGCCCCGTCACGCGCATTGGCCCGTCTCCCTTGGGAAGGCCGCACTGTGGCGGGCTTGGGCGGGAAGAGGAACCACGGAAAACACGGAAAACATGGAAGGGCGCCCGGGGCCGTCCCTGGCTTACTCAGTGGCTTCCGTAAATTTCGGGGGCGTTTCGCGCAATCCAAGACAGTTCGTCATCGCCCGGCTTGTCCGGGCGACCCATCCCTCGGCGGCACCGTCGGGGGAGCGGATTGCGCTGCGCAATCCGCCGCAAGGCGCTGGGGAAGCTGAGCCATGGGTCCCCCGGACAAGCCGGGGGATGACGAGCTAGGGGGAGGGTCGGTGTCAGCCCGAGAGCGGCGTCAGGCCGAGCTTCGCCAGGCGGGCGTGGGAGGTCGCAGGGCCGCCAGGCGCGGCGGTGTTATCGCGGCGCCGCCCAGGAGTTGGGATCGTCGGGCGGTGGCGTTTGGCTTTGGCGACGGGCGGCCCGCGTGTGCAGGGGCGGCGCGCAGGGCGTGGATCAGCACCGGGTCGGCGTCGAGGTCGTCGAAGGCCTCGTTGGAGTCGTCGCGTTCGTATTCGGCCCAGCCGGTGCGTTCGGCTCGCACGCGGGGTGGTGCGGCGGGCTTGGGTTCGGCTGGCGGCGTCGGTCGGACCGGGGCGACGTCGCGGCGCGCGTCCTGCGACAGGCGGAATTCCAGCGCGATGGTCTGGCGCACGGCGCGGGAGACGCGGTGATAGGCGAGGCCGAGCTGCGCCTGGGTCTGGACGTCGTCCGTCGCCAGCATGGCGGCGCTCAGCCGGCGCACCATGACCATCCCGGTCTCGGCCAGCTCCGCCAGCACGCGGCCGTGCCGCTCACCCATGTCACCGTCTGTGGACATGACCGGGAGTGAAACACGGCGATGCGTCAGAAGCGGACGTAGTGAAAGAGAGGGGGCTAGGTGGGCTTTCGGCCCTTGGCTGACGTTGCTCCTCCCGACGCTTCGCGGAAGGTAAGGATGAGGGGTCAGCCTACCCCCTCATGCGAGCGCTCGAAGGCGCGTTTGTAGGCGTCGCGGCCGGTGGTGCGGGCGAGATAGGCCTGTTCGGTGTCGCCGAGGGTGATGCCGCAGGTCCGTTGGCCAAGGTTCAGGGCGTAGGTCACGGAGATGTCGGCGGCGGTGAAAGCCTCGCCGGCGAGGTAGGGCGATTGGGCCAGGCGCTGGCCGACCAGCTTCAGCCGCTTCTGGAAGGACTTCAGACACCAGGCGGCGCCCCAGTTCTCGCGCTCGGCCTCGGGCGCGATGAAGCGGCTGACGATGACGGGCATCATCAGGGTCGCCAGGCCGGCTTCGCCCAGGTGGAGGAATTGCTGGTAGGCGGGGAAGGTCGGATCGGTTGGCGCGGGCGCCAGCGGCGTCGGCCCGTAGCGGCCCATCAGATATTCCATGATCGCGATCGACTCGACCATCGAGACGTCGCCGTCCTGGATCGCCGGGATGTAGTCGGCGGGATTGATCGCCAGGAACGCGGGGTCCTGCTCAGGGGCCAGCATGTCAACCTGCCGCACTTGGTAGGGCAGGCCCATCTCCTCCAGCAACCAGACGACCCGGATGGATCGCGAGGTCTGTCCGCCCCAGACGGTGATCATGCTCTAACCCTCTTGCTGGTGTGACCGAGATTGATTTTGCCACGATGCAGACCCCGGATGGTAGGGGCGGCGTACGGCAAGGCTAGTGCTCACGCGTTGCTCGCCTTACCTAGGCGCAATGACGGACACCCCCGCCGAGGACCGCTTCGACCTTGAGACCCCGCTGGGGCGGGCGAAGGCCTATGCCGACTATATGTGGAACGACCACGCCTATCTGCGGCTGGGGTTCTCGAATGCGCATTGGATCAGCGACGAGCTGGTGCGGGCGAACCAGCCGTGGCCGCACCAGATCGCGGACTGGAAGGCCAAGGGAATCCGCACGATCGTCAACCTGCGCGGCGGGTTCGACGCCAGCTTCCACGCGCTGGAAAAGGACGCCTGCGCGCGGCTGGGGCTGAACTTCGTCAACTTCACGATCACGTCGCGCGAAGTGCCGTCACGCGACCGCGTGCTGGGGGCCAAGCGGCTGTTCGAGACGCTGGAGTATCCGGCGATGATGCACTGCAAGTCCGGCGCGGACCGGGCGGGCATCATGAGCGTGCTGTATCTGCACTTTCGCAAGGGCGTGCCGATCCGCGAGGCGCTGGAGCAGCTGTCGTTCAAGTACCTGCACATCCGGCACGGGAAGACCGGCGTGCTGGACTACACCTTCGCCCGCTATCTGACCGAGGGCGAGCCGGCCGGGATGAGCTTCCTGGAGTGGGTCGAGAGCCCGCTGTACGACCCGGCCGGCATGAAGGCCGACTTCCGTACGAACATGTGGGGCAATCTGCTGACCGAGAGCGTGCTGAAGCGGGAGTAGGAAGAACCTCCCCTGCGAAGCGGGGGAGGGGGACCCGAAGGGTGGAGGG
>JAHJME010000018.1 GCA_018821435.1 Alphaproteobacteria bacterium | reverse complement strand
GCGAACTCAAGAACGAGGTTTCCGAATGACACCCCACCCCGACCGCCGCGGCCTGCTCCATCTGGGCCTCGCCGCCGCCACGGCCGGCGCCCGGCCCGCCGCCGCCGCCGCCGCAACCGCCCCCGCCACCGACGCCCCCCGCGACTTCGACTTCCTGTACGGGTCCTGGCGCGTCCGCCACCGCCGCCTCAAGGCCCGCCTGGCCGACAATCACGACTGGGAGGCGTTCGACGGAACCTGCGTCTGCCAGCCGATGATGGGCGGCTTCGGCAACGTCGACGACAACTGGCTGGACCTGCCCGGCGACGCCTACCGCGCCATGGGCATGCGCGCCTACGACCCCAAGACCCGCCAATGGGCCATCTGGTGGGTCGACGGCCGCACCCCGCACGGCCCCGTCGATCCGCCCGTCAAAGGCGGCTTCAAGGACGGCGTCGGAACCTTCGTAACCGAAGACGTCCAGGTCGGCCGCAAGGTCCTCATCCGCTTCCAATGGTCGAAGATCACCCCCCGCACCGCCGTCTGGGAACAGGCCTTCTCGCCCGACGGCGGCCAGACCTGGGAAATGAACTGGCACATGGACTTCACCCGGACGGCGTGAGGCGCGGAGGCGGCGCGCCTTACCTCCCCCATTGCGGCAGCAATGGCGGGAGGAGCGCGCCGGTGAGCCCGGCGGGCTCGCCGGAAGCGACCGGACCGCCCGCCGAGCCGCAGGCGAAGAGCGGGTGGTGGAGGGGGCGAGCCTCCTCAGCGGAATTCAACGCAGCCGGTCGATCCGTAGCGCCTGACGCTCGCCCCCTCCACCACCCGCCGCTTCGCGGGGAAGGTGAAGAGACCAGTCAGGAGGCCGCCGCCAGGCGCCTCCCATCCCTGAATCTCACGGCAGATGCGAGCCTGCCTCTCAAAAGCGGTCAGCCGCCATCTGAGGCGAGGAGACGCAACCGGAGGCTGGAACACCGCACGCGTGAGGCGTTAACGATACCCCTGGACGCAACCTAAGCTTACAGGTGCGTGGTGATCGAAGGGGGCGACCGATGAAGCAAATTCTGATGGCGGGTCTAGGAGCCATCGCGCTCGCAGTGTCGCTGGCCACGCCGGCCGCCGCGGATGTCGTCCTGATCGACTATTCCAGCACCGGAAGCGGGGGTTTGGCTTCAGGGTCACCCGGCGAGCTGACCGGCGCAGGAACCTATGACTTCGAGATTTTCGCAAGCACGGATGCGTACCTCACATCGCTCGTGAACGTGAATACGCACTACGATGTTTGGATCGCCCCGCCCCCCAAGCCGCACAGTGAGGTTCTCACCGGCAGCAGCGGCCAGACGTCGTTCGGCGGAAATGGATACGGAACCTACCTGAAAAGCACGTTCGTCATACCGGAAGATGTGAAGCAATTCATTCTTGCCGAAGATCTGCCTTGGGCAAATGGCATCATTGCCCCAGGAACACTCCTCTACACCGAGTATAGATACGAGGTGCTTCTACCTCAGTTCTATATATCCCCTCCGTCCAGCGATCCTTTCGACTTCACCATCAGAATCACCAAGCGCGAGGCTGTCATTCCCGATCCGGATCCGGATCCAGGTCCCGGACCGGGTCCAGTGCCGGAACCGTCGACCTGGGCCCTGCTGATCCTCGGGTTCGGCGCGGCCGGCGCAGCGCTCCGTCGACGGCAGCTCGCCTAGACAGCCCGGTCAGGAGGCCGCCGCCAGGCGCCTCCCGTCCCTGAATCTCACGGCAGATGCGAGGCTGCCTCTCAGAGGCGGTCAAGGTTCGCCCGCAGGGCGGCCACCCTGTGGCGCGCCGCAGGCGCAACCTTGAGGGCCTTTGAGAGGCAGGCAAACTGGCCGCCACGAGATCCATGGCTGGGTGTGGCCGCAGCGACTCCCCGGGGAGTTCGGAGGGATTGGTTATGGACCCCCAAATCCTCAGACAATTAACCTAACGCGACCTCGGTAAAGACTTGGTCCGCAGGGAAAATGCCCATTGCCGTCACCGCCGCTTCCGAAGCTCTGACGTCCTGGCTAAATAATATTACGGCCAAGTCGGTCATCGCGCGGGTGCAGCACACGTAGAAAAGTCGGCGCGTCCGCTCAACCTGCGTTTCCTTGCCCTCCGCCAAGTTGGCGTGGTCCCGGTCCGATAGCGGTTTGACTCCGAAATACTTATCGTAAGAGAACTGTTGGTGAGTGCCCTCTTCGTCATCGGCGATCACCAGTACCTTATCGAACTCCGCGCCCTTGATGCCCTGCTGGGTTGAGAATGGAGACTGCTCGGCCACGTAGCGCCGGTAGCTCCAGAACTCGTCTGCCGGGCAAGCTAGATACCGCTCCATGGCCGCGACCTCTTTGGAGGCATCTTCCTCATCGTTTTCGGCGTTCACACCGCCTTTGGCGTTGGCCGCTTCGAGATATCCAATGATGCGCGGATCGAGGCTTGAAAGCTTGGCTTGGTGAACGTGCTTCAAGACATCACCTACGACAGCTCCAGAGTCCGGCTTCATCATCGCAGCCAACTGATGTGATGCCTCACGCAGTTTCGCGAGTAGCTGAGGCAACCCCTTTTTCGGAAGCACGTCCTTCTCCAAAAGCGGCGATGCCTTACGAAGCAAATTCATCGCATCGAATTCGCGCTCCTCAGCAACGGCCGATGCGAGAGGCAACACGAGCTGTTCAAAGGGCCGAAGTGGCCACGCGGTCCCTTCCATGAAATTGTCGCTGAAGGCGCTCGGCGCCTTATCGTTCATGGCGGAGTAGAGGTTGGCGAAACCAAGCCTCTTGGCGGCCATCCGGTGAACGATGACGAGGACTTTGACGTCGGACTCGGGCGTTGGAGACCAGGATGGGTCGGCATTTTGCTTCGCGATCCAGCTTCTCACCTTCCCCACCAACGCATCTCGATTGTCGCCCACGGGAAGGATGAAGAAGCGCGCCGTTCCAAGGACTGGCATCTCTTGGCCATCGACAATGTCCCTGCGCCCCCGCGTCTGCACGAGGGCATCACCCCCTTGTCGAACCACATTGGCCACGGCGAGGACCGATGTCGCGCAGCGGAAATTTTCGGGCTTGTCGATGGAAAGCCAGCCATCTTCGAGTTCGATCGCGCCTGTACCGGTTACGTAGATCCGCTGCATCGGATCTCCGAAGAAACCGAGACAGAACTTGCCGGGCATCTGAGCGGCCACGGCCTTCAACGACGCGACAACAGAAGCCGTGGTGTCCTGACTTTCGTCGACGAACACAAAGGGGAATTGTTGAGCGAGGAGTGTGCGGAAGAGGTTCCTCTCCGACAGGAATTGAGTCGCGATCCGGAGAACGTCGTCGTGGCCGAGTACACCGCGGGTGTAGTCGCTGCCCGTTCCGTAAGCGAATGACGACACTGCAGCGATCTTGGTTCGCTCCTCCTCGTATCGAAGGATATCGTGCCTATTTTTGTCCCGAGTCTTTTGTTGAACCCGTGGCCCGAAGCCCGCCTCAGTCGCACGGAGATCAAGGATTTTCTCGTCGATCCGAGCGGCGATCCATTCGCGAATGTCGTTCTGAAACGGCTTCACGATCATCCACATGAAGCTATGGATAGTGGAGACGTGGACGAGCGGGTTGTTGCCGACGTCCGCCCAAATCTCGCCTGCGGCTATCTCGGTGTAGGTGATGCAGGCGACCCGCTGACGGCGGGTTTTTAGTTCTGCGCCGTGGGTTTTCACGATGCCGGCAAGAGCCTTGATCAAAGATGTAGTTTTGCCGGAGCCGGCTCCCGCAGTCATTACGAAACACCGTCGCTGCGCAGCATCCAAGCAAGCGCGTAGTTCCACGTCCGCCGGGGTGTCCGGCTTGCCGGCGCGGCTCGTCACAACCCCACCGGCTCAGCATCGCCGTGGTTGTCGGCCGCGCCTGCAGCCGCACCTTCTGCGGCTGCCTTCACTTCCTGCGTGACCTCTAGATCGACGAGGCTCTGAAGCCAATGTAGCCCCTCCTTGATGTAGAGAGGCACGACCCATTCCTCTTCCTTGCGGGTTAGGACTCCAAGCGCGAACTTCGTCTTGTCGAAGTGTTGCGCCTTGACCCTCTTGTGCAGACTGGTGGCCAGGGCTTTCGGAGACGCTGGCACCTTGCGCGCCTTGAGTCCCACGCTTTTCCGCGCGGCGTCCTGGCACCACTCAGCATTCTCAAGGCCGAAACTCACTTCCAGTGTGCGACCGCACAGGCTTTCGCTCGTGCCAGCCCACGTGACGTTCGTCGGAACCTGATACGCGACCCGAACATGACCATTGTCGGTTCCGGGAATGGGTTCAGCCTTGCTCTCCGCCGTAGCCTCCCACAATTCGTCGACCGTCCACTTCTTCGGAAGCCATTGAATAAGTGTCTGATTGGCAGTGACAGTCCCCGCCACGGGCTCACAGCTCCGACCGTATTTCTGTGTCGCCGGATCACCTTCGTCTTCACCGGGAAGCTCGAACTCCTTCAGCTCCTCCTCATCGTCGCCATCCGGGTCCTCAGCTGCTGCGTCGACGGCCTCCACGCTATCCAAGTCGGTGATGATCAATGTCGTGATGCCCAAGAAGCGGATCAGTTCCCTGAAGCGATGTCCGAATGCACCGCCAACTTCCAAAATTGAAAGGGCCGCTGAACGAAGTTTCTTGGCCTCCTTCTCGATCATCAAAGGCATGAGCAACCGCTCAACGTTTCCTTCAACAAGAATGGCGGCATCCGCAAAAAACAGATCGCAATGGGTGAGCTTTAGATAGCGCTGGAGGAAATCCCGATCCTTAGCTCCGTCACCTGCCTGGAAGGTCGAGAGATTGACCACTTGGGTAGTTTGTTCGCCAGCGGTCACATGCCGCCGGAAATACCGGATCGGCTCGAAGCCCCGTTCGTAGAGGATGTGGGGGGAGTGCGTCGTGATGACGACCTGAGAGCTGAACGCACTTCCAACCTCACCCTCGATCTTCAGAAGATCGAGGACGTTCCGAATGAACACCTGCTGGAGCTGCGCGTGTAGATGCGCTTCCGGCTCTTCAACGAAAATCAGGTGGAGAGGCGCACGGTTCTCATCGAGCCGCCATTTTTCTTGGGCATCGAGCAGTTCAACAACCATGTAAATGAGGTTCTTGAAACCCAGGCCGTTATAGCTGTCCGGCAAGTTCAGAGCTGCGCCATCGCCAAGGACGTAGTTCACCTTCGCATCTTGGCTCATCACCGTAGCAGGGTTGAGACCGGACGAAATCTCAAGGCGCGGATTGTGCATGCCCGGGTAACCGAGCTTCGCCAGCCGTTCCAGCGTAGGTTTAAAAACGTCCATAAGGTGATTGTTGAGGCTCTCCTCAGAGTCGAAGAGCGCCTTGAGGGCAGTGTGATCGTCAGGCCGCTGCTGCAAATTCCGCTTGTAGAAGCGGCTCAGGCGGCGAGAGAGATCCTCGGCGCGTCCAGCGCCGCCAGTCGTCCCCGAACTGGCATCTGCCAGATGTCGTTGCGCATGAAGACAATCGATCCGGACAAGCGACTTGAGAATGGCACCGCCGCCGCCATCAGCGTCGGCCTTGATCACGGTTGGGACGTACTCAGCGCTTTCCACGTAGCCGAGATTGAATTGCGCTCGATCAAGTACGAAGTAGCGCAGCTCGAATTCGTGATGCAGCTCGCGCTCAAGAAAATCCGAGAGCGTCTTTGGCCAGGCAACGTACGTGCCCTTCGCCTCGCCGAGAGCTTCTACCTGCTTTAGCGCCTCAGCCTTCGTCTCCCGGTAACGGGCAAGCATCTCCGGAACATTGCGCGCCCCAAACTCGATGCGAACGCCGACTTCCTTGCCCTCCCATTTCGAGCTTGGAAGAATCTGCAGTGCGAGGTGGAGGTCGTCCTCGGCGATCTCGAACCAGAGATCGAGGACGATGCTGGGGATAGTCGCCGTCGCGTCCCCCGCTGGATCAGCCGCTCCGATCTCGTTGAGAAGTTTCCAAGTGTAGGAGCTGAAGTCGAAAAGCGAGAATTCGTCCTTACGTCCAGACAAGAACATCTGGATCGCCTGTGTGGCGGATGTCTTCCCGCTGTTGTTCGATCCGACGAAGATCGAAATGTCACTGGCCAACGCAACGTGGACGTCGCGCAGCCGGCGATAGTTTTGAATTCTGTAGGAATTTAGATGCATAGGCCCCTTGAAGCATGGGGCAACAACCCGCTGAGGTTGTCAATTCCTAGATCACTTACGGACGTTCGTTGGCCACCCCCCTAATCCAAATTCAACAACGCCGGGTCCCCGCCCTGCGCGGTTATGTTCACGCTCACCGCCCGCTCCACCGCGTACCGCAGCAGCGCGTGCGGCCCGCCCGCCTTCGGGCCCGTCCCCGACAGCCCCTCGCCGCCGAACGGCTGCACGCCCACCACCGCCCCGATCATCGACCGGTTCACATAGGCGTTGCCCGCCGGGACGGTCTGCTGGACCTCCTCGGCGAAGGCTTCGATGCGGCTGTGGACGCCCAGCGTCAGGCCGTAGCGGGCCTCGACCAACGGCGCGGCGGCCGCCGCCAGCTTCGCCGGGTCGTAGCGGACCACGTGGAGGATGGGGCCGAACACCTCCTTCTGCAGGAACCCGGCGTCCGGGATCTCGGCCAGGGTGGGGGCGAAGAAGTGCCCGCCGGCGGGGATCGGCAGGCGGCCCAGGATCTTGGCCTCGCGGCCCAGTTTCCCGACGTGAGCCTCCAGCGCGGCCTGGGCATCAGAGTCGATGACCGGGCCGATGTCGGTGCGCGGATCGGCGGGGTCGCCGACCACCATCGCCTGCATCGCGCCCGTCAGGCCCTCGATCAGCAGGTCGGCGGTCTCGTGCGGCACGAACAGCAGCCGTAGCGCCGAGCACCGCTGGCCCGCCGAGCCGAAGCCGGAGACCAGCACGTCGTCCAGCACCTGTTCGCGCAGGGCCGTGGTGTCGACGAACATGGCGTTGAGGCCTCCGGTCTCGGCGATGAACGGGACGATCGGACCCTGGCGCGCGGCCAGGGTGCGGTTGATCGCCCAGGCGGTGTCGGTGCCGCCGGTGAAGGCCACGCCGTCGCAGCCCGGGTGGGCGGTCAACGCCGCGCCGACGGTGGCGCCATCACCCGGCAGGAGGTGAAGGAGCTCGGCCGGCACGCCGGCGGCGTGGAACAGCTTCACCGCCTCGGTGGCGATGATCGGGGTCTGTTCGGCGGGCTTGGCCAGCACGCCGTTGCCGGCGGCCAGGGCCGCGGCGATCTGGCCGGTGAAGATGGCCAGGGGGAAGTTCCAGGGGCTGATGCAGACGAAGACGCCGCGGCCATGCAGGCTGAGCTGGTTGGTCTCGCCCACCGGCCCGCGCATGGTCTCGGGTTGGGCGAACTGCCGCTCGGCCAGGTGGGCGTAGTAGCGGCAGAAGTCGGCGGCCTCGCGCACCTCGGCGATGGCGTCGGCGAAGGTCTTGCCCGCCTCGCGGACACAGATGGCGATCAGGCGGTCGCGCTCGGCCTCCAGGGCGTCGCCCATGGCGCGCAGCAGCTTGGCGCGGCCCGCGCCTCCGCGCAGGTCCCAGGCGCGCTGGGCGGTCTTGGCGGCGGCGAACGCGGTGTCCACGTCGGCGGTGGAGGCCGACCAGACCTGGCCGATTTTGTGGGAAAGGACAGTCGGCGACACGGCGGCCTGGCCGGCGCCGGCCTTGACCAGCCTGCCGCCGACGATCGGGGCGCCCTCCAGCATCTCGTCGTCCAGCGTCGCCACCGCCGCGGTCAGGCGGTCGCGGACGGCGGCGATGGAGAGGTCGAGGCCGCCCGAGTTCCGGCGGCTGGGGCCGTAGAGGTCGCGCGGCAGCGGGATCTTCGGGTGCGGTCCCGCGCCGGCGGCTTCCACCGCGCCGATCGGGTCGACCACCACCTTCGCGACCGGGGTCTTCTCGTCCAGCAGGGCGTGGACGAACGAGGTGTTGGCGCCGTTCTCCAGCAGGCGGCGGACCAGGTAGGGCAGCAGGTCTTCGTGGCTGCCGACGGGGGCATAGACGCGCAGCGGGAAGTCGCCGTAGCGGTCCTTGGCCGAGGCGTAGAGCGCCTCGCCCATGCCGTGCAGCCGCTGGAATTCGGGGCTGAGGCCCATCTGGCTGGCCATCAGGCGCACCGCCGCCAGGGTGTGGGCGTTGTGGGTGGCGAACTGGCCGTAGAGGTGCGGGGCCGCACCCAGCATGGCCCGCGCGCAGACGAGGTAGGAGACGTCCGTCGCCGCCTTGGTCGTGTAGACGGGATAGCCCTCCAGGCCGGCGACCTGGGCGCGCTTGATCTCGCTGTCCCAGTAGGCGCCCTTGACCAGGCGGACCATCAGCCGCCGGCCGCTGGCGCGCGCGATGCCGGCGACCGCCTCGATCGTCTGGGGTCCGCGCTTCTGGTAGGCCTGCACCGCCAGGCCCAGGCCGCGCCAGGCGCCCAATGAGGGTTCGCGGGCCAGGCGGTCCAGCAGCTCCAGCGAGATCGCCAGGCGGTCGGCCTCTTCCGCGTCGAGCGTGAAGTTGATGTCGGCCTCGGCGGCGATGACGGCCAGCCGCAGGATGCGGGGGTAGAGGTCGGCGAACACCCGCTCGGCCTGGCGCGCCTCGTAGCGGGGGGAGAGGGCGGAGAGCTTGACGGAGACGCCATGGCCGCGTTCCGGACCCTGGCCCTTCGCGTGCTTGGCGACGCTGCGGATGGCATCGGCGTAGGCCTTCTCGTAGCGGTCCGCGTCGGCGTCGGTGCGGGCGCCCTCGCCCAGCATGTCGAACGAGCAGACGAAGCCGTCGGCGGCGGACCGCTTGATGGCCTTTTCGATGGTGGCGCCCAGGACGAACTGTTCGCCCATGATGCGGACCGCGGCGCCCACGGCGCGTCGGATCACCGGTTCGCCCAGGCGGCCGGCCATCCGCTTGATGAAGCCCGGCAGGTCGTCGCGGGCTTCCTGGTCGGGATCGATGATCTTGCCCGTGAGCATCAGGCTCCAGGTCGAGGCGTTGACCAGCAGGGAGTCCGACTGGCCGGCGTGGCTGGCCCAGTCGGCCGAGGCGATCTTCTCGGCGATCAGCTTGTCGCGGGTCTGTTCGTCGGGCGTGCGCAGCAGGGCCTCGGCCAGGCACATCAGGGCCAGGCCCTCGCGTGTCGAAAGACTGAACTCCTGCAGGAAGCTCTCGACCACCCCCTGGCGGTTGGCGTTCTTGCGGGCCGCGCGCACCAGCGCCTCGGCTTCCAGCTGCACCGCGTCGCGGTCCTGCTGGGAGAGCGGCTTGGCGGCCAGGATCGCCGCCAGCGTCGTACGTTCGTCGGCGAACTTCGCCGTATCCAGGTGATCGAACGCCATTTGCATCTCCATCGCTGACGATCTCCGGAGTAGTGGCTCCTTCGCCGAATGTGTTACGGCATATGAAGCGTTTCGCCGACGAAACACGGTTACGGACACCTGATGTCGAATAATCTACGCCTGGACGACACCGACCGCCGCCTCCTCCGAACCCTGCAGGCCGACGGCCGGATCAGCAACGCCGACTTGGCCGAACGCTGCAACCTCTCGCCCTCGGCCTGCTCGGACCGCGTCCGGCGCCTCCGGGAAACCGGCTACATCACCGGCTTTGCCGCGCTGGTGGATCCGGCGAAGGTCGAGCGCGGGGTGCTGATCTTCGTCGAGGTGATGCTGGATCGCACGACGCCCGAGGTCTTCGACAATTTCGCCGCCGCGGCCCGCCGCTCGCCCGACATCCTGGAGTGCCACATGGTGGCCGGCGGCTTCGACTATCTGATCAAATCTCGCGTCCGCGACTTGGCCGCCTGGCGGACGTTCCTCGAGGAGGTGCTGGTCCGCATCCCCGGCGTCCGCGAGACCCGCACCTACGCGGTGCTGGAAGAGGTGAAGTCCACGACCCAACTGCCGATCTGAGCGCAAAAGAAAAGGGCCCGGCGTTTCCGCCGGGCCCCGATCTTTAGTCGCTGTCTTGGATCGACTTAGAAGTTGATGTCGATCGTCGAGCGGCGGTTCAGCGGTTCCTTCACGCCGTCGCCGGTGGCGACCGCGAGTTGGGTTTCGCCCTTCCAGTCGACCGAGAGGGTCGTCTGGTTGACGCCCGAGCCCACCAGGGCGTCGGCGACGGCCTTGGCCCGGCGTTCGGACAGGCGGACGTTGTACGTCGGCGAGCCCGAGCTGTCGGTGTGGCCCACGACGACGACGCGCGTGGCGTTGCCGCCCTTGGCGTAGTTGGCCGCGTCGCTGATCACCGCCTGGGCTTCCGGCGTGATCACGTACTGATCGAACGGGAAGTAGACGATGAATTGCTTGGCCTCATAGGCCGGCGCCGGCGGAGGCGGCGGGGGCGGAGGAGGCGGCGGCGGGGGCGGAGGCGGCGGGGGCGGCGGGGGCGG
>JAHJME010000017.1 GCA_018821435.1 Alphaproteobacteria bacterium | reverse complement strand
GCTCCACAGCCATGCCGCCGAGGGATGGGTCCCCCGGACAAGCCGGGGGATGACGAGCAAGGGAGGGGGCTCTACCCCACCCCCGCCACATAGGCGTCGATCTCCGCCAGCCGCGCCGCGACCGCCTCGCGCGGCAGGAACGACCCCGTGAAGCTGTTCTTCGCCAGCGTCACCAGCTCCCCCCGGCTCAGCCCCAGCGCCGCCGCCGTCTCCGTCCAGTTCGCGCCCAGATACCCCCCGAAGTACGCCGGGTCGTCCGAGTTCAGGGTCGCCTTCAGCCCCAGGGCCAGCATCCGCTTCAGCGGGTGATCCTTCAGATCCTCGACCACGCAGAGCTTGAGGTTCGACAGCGGGCAGACGGTCAGCGTCATGCCCTCGGCCGCCAGCCGCTTGACCAGCGCCTCGTCCTCCAGCGCCCGGTTGCCGTGGTCGATGCGGTCGACGTGCAGCAGGTCCAGCGCCTCCCAGACGTAGGCGGGCGGACCCTCCTCGCCGGCGTGGGCGACCAGCTTCAGGCCCTTGGCCTTGGCGGCGGCGAACACGCGGGCGAACTTCGACGGCGGGTGGCCGACCTCGGAGCTATCCAGGCCCACGCCGGAGATCCGGTCCAGATAGGGCTCGGCCTGCGCCAGCGTGACGAAGGCGGCGTCCTCGTCCAGGTGGCGCAGGAAGCAGAGGATCAGGCTGGAGGTGACGCCCAGGTCCCGTTCCGCCTCCGCCATCCCCGCCAGCAGCCCGTCCATCACCGTGGCGAACGCCACGCCCCGGTCGGTGTGGGTCTGCGGGTCGAAGAACAGCTCCACGTGCTTGCAGCCGTCGGCCGCCACCCGTCGGAAATAGGCCATGGCCAGGTCGTGGAAATCCTGTTCGGCGATCAGCACGCCCGCGCCCTGGTAATAGATGTCCAGGAAGTCCTGCAGATTGGAGAAGGCGTAGGCCGCGCGGACCTCGTCCACCGTCTTGAAGGGCAGGTCGATCCCGTTGCGGCGGCCCAGCTCGAACATCAGTTCGGGCTCGAGGCTACCCTCGATGTGCAGGTGCAGTTCGGCCTTGGGCAGGCCTCGGATGAAGTCGGCGTCGGTCATGGCGATGTGGTCGCCGGTAAAGCAGCCCCGGGTCAAGGCTTGCAGGAGTTTGGGGGTCGTCTAGGTTCCTCCCCGCAACTCGGGAGTGTGCGTGCAGGGTTCAGGCGTGGCGACGACGGCCGCCCAGACGGCGGAGCAGAAGCTCGCCGCGGCGCATGCGGCGTTGCTGAAGACCCCCGGCATCCAGTTCGACTTCGGCAATGCGCCGCCGCCGCCGCCGACTCCGACCTGGATCGAGCCGCTGATCCGGCTGCTGCAGGCCATCGGCCCGGTGCTGAAATACGTCTTCTGGGGCGGACTGATCCTGGGCGCGGCCCTGATCCTCTATTTCATCGTCCGCGAGCTGGCGCCCGCCAGCTGGTTCAAGCGCAAGCGCGCCGAGGTCGCCGTCACCGACTGGCGGCCGGAAGCGGAGACGGCGCGTGCCCTGCTGGAGGACGCCGACGGCCTGGCCGCGGCGGGCCGGTTCGAGGAGGCGATCCACCTGCTGCTGTTCCGCTCCATCGACGACCTGCGCGGCCGCCGGCCCGGCGCGGTGAAGCCGGCCCTGACCAGCCGTGACATCGCCGGGCTGGAGACGCTGCCCGCCGCGCCCCGCGACGCGTTCGCCCGGCTGGCGCGCGCCGTGGAGCTGACCTTCTTCGGCGGCCGCCCCGCCGACGCCGAGGCGTTCGGCGCCGCGCGCAAGGACTACGAGGCGTTCGCCTTCGCCGAGGGCTGGCGATGAGCGAGCCCGCCAAGCCGCCGACCTTCGCCGCCGGCGCCATCCTGGCGCTGGTGCTGGTCGGGATCGTGGCCGCCGCGGCCTTGGCGGTGCTGTCGGCCTACGCCCCCGACTTGCGCTCGGGCCAGGACGGCCGGGCGCATGCCCTGTCGAAGTCGGCCATCGGCTACGCCGGCGCGCCGATCCTGATGAAGGCCCTGGGCGCCTCGGTGCTGGTCAGCCGCACGCGGCCGGTGCGGCCCTCGGCTTCGGTGGTGGTGCTGACGCCGGAGCCAACCCTCAACCCCGATGAACTGCGAAGCTATCCCAAGGGCGCCCTGACCCTGATCGTCCTGCCCAAGTGGGCGGCGAGCCGCGATCCGATCCGCCAGACCTTCGTGCGCAAGGCCGGGGTGATCAAGAACGACGATGCGGTCCAGGCGCTGCTCAAGTCCTACGCGCCGCAGTCCCGCCTGGCGGTGCGCAAGGGCGTGTTCCGGCCGACGCTGCATGGGGTCGACGGCGCCTTCGCGGATGTCGGCGCCTTGCGCCTGGGCCGGATCGACGGACTGCGGACCCTTTCCGGCCAGGGCTGGATCCCGCTGCTGGCGGACGAGGCAGGCAACGCGGTGCTGGTCCAGTCGGCCAAAACGCCCAGCATCTGGGTTCTGTCCGACCCGGACCTGCTGAACAACCATGGCCTGGCCAGCCGCGACACCGCCCGCGTCGGCGCCCTGATCCTGGAGACGGCCACGGCCGGCGAGCGTCCGATCCTATTCGACGTGACGCTGAACGGCTTCGAACGTGGCCGGGGCATGGCGCGGCTGATGCTGGAGCCGCCGTGGCTGGCGGCCACCCTGATCGCGGCGGCGGCGGGCATCCTGATGGGCCTGCACGCCCTGGCCCGCTTCGGCCAGCCGCGCCGGACGGGCCGCGCCTTCGCCCTGGGCGCGCGGGCGCTGGTGGACAATTCCGCCGACCTCGTGCGGATGGCGCGCAAGGAGCACGAACTGGCGCCGGCCTATGCGGCGCTGACGCGCACCCTGGTGGCGCGCGCCGCCGGCGGCCATACCGCCGAGGAACACTGGCTGGACGACCTGGCGCGACGCCGGGGCGCCGCCGCACCGTCCGAGCTGGCGGCCGAAGCCGACACGATCAAGACCCGCGACGAGCTGACCGCCGTCGCGCGCAAACTGTACGACTGGCGAGGGGAGATGACGCGTGAACGTCGCTGAGGTGAAGGCGCTGGCCGACAAGGTCCGCACCGAGATCGGCAAGGCCATCGTGGGCCAGCAGGACACCATTGACCTGCTGCTGACGGCGCTGTTCGCGCGGGGCCATGTGCTGCTGGAAGGCCCGCCGGGCGTGGCCAAGACCTATCTGGCGCAATGCTTCGCCCGGACCCTGGGCCTGGACTTCGGCCGCATCCAGTTCACCCCCGACCTGATGCCGGCCGACATCATCGGGTCCAACGTCTTCAACTTCCAGACCTCTACCTTCTCGCTGACCGAAGGCCCGCTGTTCTGCGAGCTGCTGCTGGCCGACGAGATCAACCGCACCCCGCCCAAGACCCAGGCGGCGCTGCTGGAGGCGATGCAGGAACGCCGCGTGACCATCGACGGCAAGGCGCGGCCGCTCTCGGACAGCTTCATGGTGGTCGCCACCCAGAACCCGCTGGAGCAGCAGGGCACCTATCCGCTGCCGGAAGCCCAGCTCGACCGTTTCCTGTTCAAGCAGACCCTGGGCTACCCCAACCGCGACGAAGAGCGGAAGATCGTCGCCGAATACGGCATGCAGAGCGGCCACTCCGACCCGGCCGCGCGCGGCGTCTCCCGCGCCGTCACCGCCAAGCAACTGGGCGAGGCGCACAAGGCCGTGGCGGCAGTCCGCCTGACCGACGAGATCGTCGACTACGTTCTGGACCTGGTGCGCTCCACCCGCGAGACGCCGGACCTGTCCAGCGGCGCCTCGCCCCGCAGCGCGGCGCAACTGGCGCTGGCGGCCCGGTCGCGCGCGGCGCTGGACGGCCGTGACTACGTCATCCCCGACGACGTGAAGGCCCTGGCGCTGCCGGCGCTGCGCCACCGGGTGATCCTGTCGCCCGCTGCCGAGATCGACGGGCGGCGTCCCGACCAGATCCTGCAGAGCCTCGTCGACCTGGCCGCGGCTCCCCGGTAGCTGGTGCGCCTCTACCCCACCCGACGGGCGATCGCGCTGATGGCCGTGGGCGCCGCCCCGGCCCTTGCGGTCGCGCTGATGGCGCCCGGCCTGTGGACGGCGGCGGCCGCCTGGATCGTGCTGGCCGTGGGGCTGATGCTGGCCGATGTGCTGCTGGCCGCGCCGCCGCGCAGCCTGACCCTGGCGCTGGCCGCGCCGCGCTTCATGGGTGTGGGCCGGCCGGAGACCACGCGCCTGACCGCGGCGTTCGAGGGCCGCGCGCCGGCGCGCGTCGAACTGGCCGTGGGCGTGAACGACCGCTTGGTCGCCGAGCCGGATCGGCAGGATGTGAACGTGGCGGGCGGCCGCGCCGAGGCCGACGTGCGGCTGTCGCCCAACCGGCGCGGCGAGGGCCGGATCGAAGGCCTCTGGGCGCGCTGGCATGGGCCGCTGGGGCTGGTCTGGCTGCAACGGCACGAGCCCCCCGGCCCGCCGCTCTTGGTGACGCCCGACGTTGCCGGCGTGAAGGAACAGGCCCTGCGCCTGTTCGCCCGCGACGCGCCGCTGGGCGCCAAGCCGCTGACCGACGCCGGCGAGGGCTCGGACTTCCACGCGCTGAAGGAATTCCAGACCGGCATGGACCTGGGCGACATCGACTGGAAGCAGTCGGCGCGCCACGGCAAGCTGATCGGCCGCGAGTACCGCACCGAGCGCAACCACCACATCCTGATCGCTCTGGACACCGGCCGGCTGATGAGCGCGCCGGCGGCAGGCCTGCCGCGCATCGACCGGGCCATCAACGCGGCGCTGCTGCTTGCCTTCGTCAGCTTGCGGATGGGCGACCGGGTCGGCGTCTTCGCCTTCGATTCCAAGCCTCGGCTGGCCAGCGGCCTGGCGTCCGGGCCGGCGGCATTCCCGCTGCTGCAGAAGCTGTGCGCCGCGATCGACTATTCCACCGAGGAGACCAACTTCACCCTGGGCCTGACCGCGCTGTCGGGCCGGCTGGATCGACGCGCCGTGGTCGTGGTCTTCACCGACTTCGCCGACGCCACCTCGGCCGAGCTGATGATCGAGAACGTGGCGCGCCTGATGCGAACGCACCTGGTGTTGTTCGTGGTGTTCCGCGACGAAGAGCTGGAAAGCCTGGTGAGCCGGGAGCCGGTCGACGCCGACGACGTCTCCCGCGCCGTGATCGCTGAGCGGATGCTGCGCCAGCGCGAGGGCGTGGCCGCCCGGCTCCGTAGGCTGGGCGCCCAGATCGTCGACGCGCCGGCCGATGGCCTGGCGACCAACCTGATCAACAGCTACCTCGACGTGAAGCGCAGAGGGCTGGTCTGATGGCCGAGCTGCACCTCAAGAGCTGGCGGTTCCGGGCCGAGCGCGAGGCGGACTGGCGCCGCCTGGAGACCCTGCTCGCCAAAGCCGAGGCCGGCGGCGCGGCGAAGCTCAAGCGCGACGAGCTGCTGGAGATCCCGGTCCTGTACCGCCAGGCGCTGTCGTCGCTGTCGGTCGCCCGGTCGATCTCGCTGGACCAGAGCCTGACGGCCTATCTGGAGAGCCTCTGCACGCGGGCCTATTTCATCGTCTATGGCGCGCGCACCCGGCTGCCGGAGCGCATGGCGGCGTTCTTCCTGCGCGACTGGCCGGCGGCGATCCAGTCGCTGTGGCGCGAGACCCTGGTGTCCTTCGTGCTCTCGGCGGTGGCGGCGGTGGTGGCCTATGTGCTGGTCCGGCGCGACGCCGACTGGTTCCACAGCTTCGTCGAGCCCGGCCTGGCCTCGGGCCGCGATCCGACTGCAACCACGGCCTCGCTCCGCGACACGCTCTACCACGAGGGCACGGCCAGCGAGGGCCTGTCGGTCTTCGCCACCTTCCTGTTCACCCACAACGCCCAGATCGCGCTGTTCGCCTTCGCGCTGGGCTTCCTGCTCTGCCTGCCGACCGCGGCCTTGCTGGTGATGAACGGCGGGATGTTCGGGGCCTTCCTGGCGCTGTTCGTCACGCGCGGCCTGGGCTTCGAGGCCGGCGGCTGGCTGATGATCCACGGGACGACCGAGTTGTTCGCGATCATCCTCGCCGGCGCGGCGGGCTTCTCCATCGGTTGGTCGGTCTGCTTCCCCGGCGATCGCTCGCGTATCGACGCCGCCGCCGAGGCGGGGCGGCGCGCGGCCACGGCGATGATGGGCGTGGTGGTGATGCTCTTCGTCGCCGGCCTGCTTGAGGGCTTCGGGCGGCAATTGATTCAGGCGGATTATGCCCGCTACGCCATCGCGGTGGTCATGCTGCTGGCCTGGCTGGCCTATTTCTACTGGCCCCGGACTCGTCGCCCATGAGCGTTCAGGGCGTGTTCGCGCGCATGAGGGAACGCCGCGCGACGCGGCCGCCCTACGATGGGTGGCGCGAGCTGGTCACGCCCGAGGGCGTCGACCTGCGGCTGAAGATCGGCGCCTACGCCGAGCGCTTCTCGGCGCTGCTGATCGACTTCGCCATCCTGTTCGGAAGCCTCGCGGTGTTCAGCCTCATCTGCCTGGCGGTCTTCGCCGGGACCAAGGCCAGCTGGGGCAACGAAGCGCTGGGCGTGGTCTGGCTGTTGGGCGTGTTCGTCGGCCGTAACTTCTACTTCGTGCTGTTCGAGATGGGCCCGCGCGCCGCGACGCCGGGCAAGCGGGCCATGGGCCTGCGGGTGGCGGCGGCCAACGGCGGGCGGCTGACGGCGGACATGGTGTTCGCCCGCAACGCCATGCGCGAGGTCGAGGTCATCCTGCCGCTGACGTTCTTCGCGGCGCGGGGCCAGGGCGTGGACGCCGCCCTGATCACCCTGGGCGCGATCTGGAGCTGCGTCTTCATCCTCTTCCCGCTGTTCAATCGCGACCGGCGGCGGATGGGAGACCTGGTAGCCGGCACCATGGTGGTGAAGGCGCCCAAGGCGATGCTGCGGCCCGATCTCGCCGACACCGAGCGCGGCCTGGCCCGCGGCTTCGCCTTCACGCCGGCCCAGCTCGACGCCTACGGGATCAAGGAACTGCACGTGCTGGAGGACGTGATCCGCGCCGCCGACCGCAAGTCGATGGCCGAGGTGGCGACCCGGATCCGTACCAAGATCGGCTGGGAAGGGCCGGCGGACACCCCCGACCGCACCTTCCTCAACGCCTATTACGCCGCCCTGCGCGGCCGCCTGGAGAGCCGCATGCTCTTCGGCCACCGCCGCAAGGACAAGTTCGACGTCAGCTAGCTGAAGATCTCGGACAGCCACTGCGGGCCCAGGCCCTCGCGGGCGCGACGCAGCTCGACGTAGAGCACGGCCACACCAGTCGAACTGATCAGCGAGGTCAGGGTGGTGCTGATCAGGTTCGCGCCGATCTGGACGGGGCTGCGCGCCAACGCCACGGGATCCAGGCCGCCGCCAGCGAAGCTGAGCGCCACGGAGACCGCGCCGATCACCATGCTGATGACGATGGCGATCACCCAGACAACGATGAAGAGGGCGAAGATGCGCCAGCGGTTGCCGCGGGTCAGCTCGGCGCTACGGCTGAAGGCGCCGAACACGCCCGAACGATCGGCGACCAGGGCCGGCACGGCCACGCACCAGGCGCAGGCCATCATGATGCCCGGCACGATCAGCAGGACGAACCCGAAGACGATCGCCAGGCCCAGCAGGATGCTGAGCCCGATCAGCGGCAGGAACGCTCGCAGGCCGTTGGCCAGGCACTCGGCGATGGTGGGTCGGCCACCGCTCATGTCCTGGACGGCGCCGTAGACCAGCGCGCCCTGCAGGACGGCGCCGGTGATCAGGGCGGCGAGGCCGCTGTAGGCCATCGACGAGATATAGCCGGGGCTGAAGCTGAAGGTCGTCTCGGCGGACTGGAGGCTGATGGCCTGAATGTAGGCGATCACCGCGGTGGGGATCCCGGCCAGCACCAGCGACAGCACCGCGAAGGTCACGAAGTTGCGCCCGATCACGGCGAAGGTCCCGCTGATCACCTTGGCGATGTCGAGCTTGCCGGGTTCGGCGGCGGTCGTATCGGTCATCACGCGTTCCCTGAACAGTTCCCGGCGCGATGCTAATCATGGGTTGCGACGGCTGTCGACGCGCCCGCCTGGATGCGGGACAAAGCCGGCGGTGAGCCTTCTCCTCCACATCCAGGCCGAGCGCCTGGCGCTGAACGCGCCGTTCCGGATTTCGCGCGGGGTGAAGACCCATGCCGAGGTCGTGGTGGTGGAATTGGCGGACGGTGGCCGGCTCGGACGCGGCGAGTGCGTGCCCTATGCGCGCTATGGCGAGACCGTGGCCTCGGTCCGCGCCGACCTCGGCGAGGCCGCCCGGCGGCTGGCGGCGGGCGAGGCCGTCCAGGCGGTGTTGACGCGGATGCCCGCCGGGGCGGCGCGCAATGCGCTGGACTGCGCGGCCTGGGATCTGGAGGCGCGGCGCAGCGGGCTGTCGGTGGCCGATCGTCTCGGGCGTCCAGCGCCTGGCCCGATGCCCACGGCGGTGACGGTCAGCCTGGATAAGCCCGAGGTCATGGCGGCGGCGGCGGCCGCTGTGGCGAACGCGCCGCTGTTGAAGGTGAAGCTGGGCGCCGACGATCCGGCCGTACGTCTCTTGGCTGTCGCCGAGGCGGCGCCGGACGCCCAACTCATCGTCGACCCGAACGAAGGCTGGACGCTCGCGATCCTGCGGGCCATGGCCGATCCGATCTCCCGGCTGCCGGTGCTGATGGTGGAACAGCCCCTTCCGGCAGGCGAGGACGAGGGATTGGAAGGCCTGGCCTATCCCGCGCCGGTCTGCGCCGACGAGTCGGTTCACACCGTCGCGGACGTCGAGCGGGTGGCCGACCGCTATCAGGTGGTCAATGTGAAGCTGGACAAGGCCGGCGGCCTGACCGAGGCCCTGGCCATGGTCGCGCGCGCCCGGACCTTGGGACTGGGCGTCCTGGCGGGCTGCATGGTGTCCAGTTCGCTGTCCATCGCGCCGGCCATGTGGGTGGGCGCGCTAGCCGACGCGATCGACCTGGATGGCCCCTGGTGGCTGGTCGAAGACCGGGCAGGCGGGTGCCGGATCGAGGCAGGCGTGCTCTATCCGCCACAGGCGGGCTTCTGGGGAGAGTCGGGACCTCGACCATAGGTTGACAGGTCTTCCGCATCGTCGATTTCATCCAACTGTAACATTGGGCGGAGGCCCCGTGGCGGGCGCGGCGACGGAGACGGTCGGTACCCTCGAGGTCGCCCTCGAACACGCCGCGCGTTTGCTCCTCGTGGACGCCGCCGCCGCCGAGGCCCAGGCCCGCGAAATCCTCAAGGTCGCCCACGATCATCCCCAGGCGCTGCGGCTGCTGGGCGCGGCGTTGCGCCGCCAGGGCGAGACCGAAGCGGCCGAGGCCGCCTACCTGCGCTCGGTGAAGGGCTCGGTCGGCGATCCGGACCTGATCAAGGCGGCGACCGCGCTGGTCGAGAACCGGCTGGCGGTGGCCGAACAGACCCTGCGCGCGATCCTGATGGCCCGGCCCACGGACGTCGCCGCCATCCGCATGTTGGCCGAAACGGGCATGCGGCTGGGCCGCTACGACGACGCCGAAAACCTGCTGGCGCGCTGCGTCGAGCTGGCCCCGGGCTTCACGGCGGCGCGGCACAACTACGCGACGGTCCTCTACCGCCAGAACAAGTCGCAGGCGGCTATTGCCGAGACAGATCGGCTGCTGGCCGACGATCCGGGCAACCCGGGCTACCGCAACCTCAAGGCCGCCGCGCTGGCGCGGATCGGCGAGTACGATCAGGCCATCGCGCTCTACGCCCTGGTGCTGACGGACCAGCCGCGCCAGCCCAAGGTGTGGATGAGCTATGGCCACGCGCTGAAGACCGTGGGCCGCCAGGCCGAGTGCATCGACGCCTACCGCCGCTGCGTGGCGCTGGCGCCCCAGTTCGGCGAGGCGTGGTGGAGCCTGGCCAACCTGAAGACCGTGACCTTCGGCGAGGCCGACGTGGCGGCGATGGCAGGGCAACTCGCGCGCGCCGACCTGAGCGACGAGGACCGCTTCCACCTGGAGTTCGCCCTGGGCAAGGCGCGCGAGGACGCCGGCCAATTCGAGGCCTCCTTCGGTCACTACGAACGCGGCAATGTGCTGCGCCGCCAGGGCCTGGACTACGACGCCGACGAGACCACGGACCAGGTCCGCCGCGCCGAGGCGCTGTTCACGCCGGCGTTCTTGCAAGCCCGCGCCGGCCAGGGCGCCTCGGCGTCCGATCCGATCTTCATCGTCGGCCTGCCGCGCTCCGGCTCGACGCTGGTCGAGCAGATCCTGGCCAGCCACAGCCAGGTCGAGGGCACCCAGGAACTGCCGGATATCATCGCCCTGGCGCGACGGCTGGGCGGCAAGGCGAAGCGGGCGTCCGAAAGCGTATACCCGGAGGCGCTGGCCGAGCTGGACCCGGGTGACCTCACCGCGCTGGGCGAGCAGTACATGGCCGGCGCCCAGGTGCACCGGAAGCTGGGCCGGCCGTTCTTCATCGACAAGATGCCCAACAACTGGGCGCACCTGGGCCTGATCCACCTGGCGCTGCCGAACGCCAAGATCATCGACGCGCGCCGCCATCCGCTGGGCTGCGGGTTCTCAGGCTTCAAGCAGCACTTCGCCCGTGGCCAGGGCTTCACCTACGACCTCACCGACATCGGCCGCTACTACGCCGACTACGTCGCACTGATGGCGCACTTCGACGCGGTTCTGCCCGGCCGGGTCCACCGCGTCATCTATGAGCAGATGGTGGCCGATCCGGAGGCGGAAACGCGGAGCCTGCTGGCCCACTGCGGTCTGCCCTTCGAGGGCGCCTGCCTGCGGTTCTACGAGAACGACCGGGCGGTGCGCACCGCCAGCTCCGAACAGGTGCGCCGGCCGATCTTCACCGACGCCGCCGACCACTGGCGGAACTACGACCCTTGGCTGGGCCCGCTGAAGGCCTCGCTGGGACCTGTGCTCGCTGCCTACCCGCGGGCGCCCGGGAACTGAGGCGCCTGGATTTCAATGGGGGATTGAGATGAGGAACGATCGGCGGAACTGGTCGCTGGGCCTCCTGGCGACGACCATGCTGACGACGGTGGCCGGACCGGCCCTGGCCCAGAGCGCGGCGGCCCAGCTGGAGGAGATCGTGGTCACCGCGCAGAAGCGGTCCGAGAACCTGCAGGACGTGCCGATCAGCATCCAGGCTCTGGGCTCTGATCGCCTGGAGTCTCTGCAGGTGAACGACACCACCGACTATGTGCGCTTCATGCCCAGCGTCTCGGCGCCGACCGGGACACCCGGTTTCTCGAACTTCTACATGCGCGGCGTCGCCTCGGGCGAGAACAACAACCACTCCGGCCCGCTGCCCAGCGTCGGCGTCTATCTGGACGAGCAGCCGGTGACGACCATCACCGGGCCGCTGGACGTCCACATCTACGACATCGCCCGCGTCGAGGTGCTGGCCGGGCCGCAGGGCACGCTTTACGGCGCCAGCTCCCAGGCCGGCACCATCCGGATCATCACGAACAAGCCCGACACCTCGGCGTTCAAGGCCGGCTACGACGTCGAAGTGAACTCGGTCGCGCACGGCGACATCGGCTACGGCGCCGAGGGGTTCGTGAACATCCCGCTGCACGAGAAGGCGGCCGTGCGCCTGGTGGCCTGGGCCGAGCATGACGGCGGCTATATCGACAACGTCCCCGGCGCGTTCGTCTACCCGACCGGCAGCATCGCCGTGAACAACGCTAGCCAAGTGGAGAAGAACTACAACGAGGTCGACACCGTCGGCGCCCGCGCGGCGCTGAAGATCGACCTGACCGACAGCTGGTCGGTGACCCCCACCCTGATGGGCCAGCGCACCCAGGCCGACGGCGGCTTCGCGGCCGATCCCACCAAGGGCGACCTGAAGATCAGCCGCTACTATCCTGAAGGTTCAGACGACAAATGGGTCCAGGCGGCTCTGGCGATCGAGGGCAAGGTCGGCAGCCTGGACGTCCTGTACGCCGGGGCGCACATGCGCCGCTGGATCGACACGGACCAGGACTACTCCGACTACAGCTTCTTTTACGACACCCTGTTCGGGTACGGCGCCTACACAACCGACGACGCCGGCAATTTCATCAACACGTCGCAGTACATCCAGGGCCGCGACTACTTCAAGAAGACCAGCCACGAGCTGCGCGTCGCCAGCCCGACCGAGAACCGCTTCAAGGTGGTGGCGGGGCTGTTCTACCAACGACAGACCCACAACATCGAGCAGCGCTACCGCATCGACAACCTGGCCAGCGCCAGCGAGGTGCCCGGCTGGCCCGACACCCTGTGGCTGACCAAGCAGCTTCGCACCGATCGCGACTACGCCGCCTTCGCCGACGGCACGTTCGACATCACCGACAAGCTGTCGGTCACCGGCGGCATCCGCTTCTTCAAGTACAAGAACTCGCTGGAGGGCTTCTTCGGCTTCGGCGCGGGCTTCGGCAGCACCGGCCAGCGACAGTGCGTGGCGCCGCTGGGCTCGCCCACCCCGATCGTCGAGGGCGGGCCCTGCACCAACGTGGACAAGACCACCAAGGGCGACGGCCACACCTATCGGCTCAACGCCACCTACAAGGTCGATGACGACAAGATGGTCTACGCCACCCTGTCCACCGGCTTCCGGCCCGGCGGCATCAACCGGCGCGGCACCCTGCCGCCCTATGGCGCCGACTTCCTGAAGAACCACGAGGTGGGGTGGAAGACGAGCTGGATGGGCAACCGGCTGCGCTGGAACGGCGCGGTGTTCTACGA
Source organism: Alphaproteobacteria bacterium (assembly GCA_018821435.1). Lineage (GTDB taxonomy): Bacteria > Pseudomonadota > Alphaproteobacteria > Caulobacterales > Caulobacteraceae > Phenylobacterium. The sequence goes on along the minus strand of JAHJME010000017.1, from coordinate 159,427 downwards.
GAAATGGGACAACTTCCAGTTTTCGTTCCTGGGCGCGAACGGCCTCACCGAGATCCGCAACGCCGGCAAGGCCAAGATGAAGGGCGTGGAGACCGACCTGAACTGGCTGGTCGCCGACGGCTTCACCCTGGTCGGGGCGGCGGCCTACACCGACGCCGAGCTGAACGAGGACTATGTCCCGAATCCCGCCAATCCGCCCGAGGCGCTGAAAGGCACGGCGTTGCCGGTGACGCCCAAGTTCAAGGGCAATGTGACGGCGCGCTATGAGTGGACGCTCGGCGAGATGGACGCCCACGTCCAGGGCTCTGTCGTCCACACCGGCGCGGCCTATCCCGACCTGAAGACCGCCGACCGGGCGGTGACCGGCCGCCAGCCGGCCTCGACCACGTTCGACTTCTCGTTCGGCGTCGACCGCGAGAGCTGGCGGGTCGAGGCGTTCGTGAAGAACGCCTTCGACGACGACGGCCAGAACGACCGTTTCGTCCAGTGCGCGCCGGCGGTCTGCACGCGGGTCTACACCATCCCGATCCGGCCCCGGACGATCGGCGTGAAGTTCGGGCAGTCGTTCTAGGCCTCGTCCCACCAGGGATAGGCGGCCGGCATGTCCGAGGAGACCCGCCCCGGGAAACGGGGCGGGCGCTTCTCGAGGAAGGCGCCGACGCCCTCGCGCACGTCCGGCCCGGCGCCCAGTTCCATGCTGAGCGGACCGTCCACCTTCAGCAGGCCCCACGGGTCCGGCGCGCCGGAGAACCGCCACAGCATCTGGCGCGCCAGGGCGATGGAGACGGGCGCGGTGTTCTCGGCGATCTCCAGGGCGATCTCGCGGGCGCGGGCCAGCAGCCGGTCGGGCTCCAGCACCTCGCCCACCAGACCGCCGGCCTTGGCGTCGTCGGCGGTGATCAGCGCGCCCGACAGGCACCAGCGCAGGGCCTGCGGCAGGCCCACCAGCTTGGGCAGGAACCAGGCGCTGCCTGCCTCCGGCACCAGACCGCGCCGGGCGAAGATGAAGCCCAGCTTGGCGGTCGACGACGCGATGCGGATATCCATGGGCAGGGTCAGGGTCGCGCCCACGCCCACCGCCGCGCCGTTGATCGCCGCGATCGACGGCTTGCGGCACGCGAAGATCGCCTCGACGAACCCGCCGCCCTCCTGCCGCGCTTTGCCGGGCGCGGCGAAGGCGACCGAGCCCTTGGCGTCCGCGTCGAACGCCGCCGCCCCGCCCGAGATGTCTGCGCCCGCACAGAAGCCCCGGCCGGCGCCGGTGACGATCACCACCCGCACCGCGTCGTCCGCATCGGCCCGGTGGAAGGCGTCGGCCAACTCCACGCCCATGACGGCGGTGTAGGCGTTCAGCTTGTCCGGGCGATTGAGGGTGACGGTGAGGATCGGCCCGTCGATCTGGTACAGCAGGGTCTCGTAGGACATGCGGCCTCCCTTGCGTTTTCACGATCAGGCGCGCTTGACGAGGCGGCAGGTCAACAGCGCGCCGATGCGCTATAGGCCCGCCTGTGTGGAGCCGCGCCGCCAACAATCCTGATCGCCCCGCGACCGCGCTCGCCTGTGTCGCCACGCGCGCCACGGCCTGGGCCGATCCCGTCGAGGTCGCCTCGGCCTTCGCCGGCGAGGTTCATGCCTGTGTATTGCTTTCGGGCGACGACGGCTGGTCCTATGTGCTCCGCCGGCCCGATGCGGTGGTGGAGACCGGGCGCGACCTGGAGGCTCTGCTGGCCGCCGGCGAGGCGCTGGTCGATGGACCGCCGTTCCAGGGCGGCGTCGTGGGACTGGCCGCCTATGAGCTGTCCGCCGAACTCGAGGCGACCGCGCCGCAGGTTCGCGGGGACTGGCCGGACCTGATCCTGCTGCGCTACCCCGCCCTGCTGGCCTTCCACGCGGGACAGCGACGGGCGCTGGCGATCGGGCGGGGGCCGGATCCCCGCGCCGCCGCCGCCGCCGCCGCCGTCGCTCTTAGCTGGCTGGACGCGCCGCGCGCACCTGCACGGACCGGGGTGCTGGCCGCCGACGTGACGTTGGGGACCACCGACGACCGTCACGCCGAAGCGGTCGCCGAGACCGTGGAGCGGATCGCGGCCGGGGAGATCTTCCAGGCCAACCTGGCGCGGCCGTGGCGGGGACGACTGGCGGCGGGGGTCAAGCCCTTCGACCTCTTCCGCCGCCTCGCGGGCCAGAGCGCCGCCGGCTATGCGGCGTTCCTCAACCTGCCCGGCCGGGCCCTGGTGTCCAACTCGCCGGAGCGCTTCCTGTCGGTGCGACGCCACGCAGACGGCCTCTGGGCCGAGACCCATCCGATCAAGGGCACCCGGCCGCGCGGCGCCGATCCCGCCAGCGACGCGGCCCTGGCCGCCGAGCTTCAGGCCAGCGAGAAGGATCGGGCCGAGAACCTGATGATCGTCGACCTGATGCGCAACGACCTGGCGCGGGTCTCGGTCCCGGGGACAGTCCAGGTCCCGGCGCTCTGGGGCCTGGAGAGCTACGCCAACGTCCACCACCTGGTCTCCCGCGTGCGGGCGCGGCTACACGTGGGCCGCACCGCCTGGGACGCGTTCCTGGCCGCCTTTCCGCCGGGCTCGGTGACCGGGGCGCCCAAGTTGCAGGCCATGCAGGTGATCGCCCGGCACGAGCCGCCGCGCGGCCCCTATTGCGGCAGCCTGTTCTGGGCCGGCGTGGATGGGGCGCTGGAGGCCAGCGTCTTGATCCGCACCATCGCCCTGACTGAAAATGCGGCGGGTTGGGCGTTCGAAGCGCGCGCTGGGGGCGGGATCGTCGCCGACAGCGATCCGCGCGCGGAAGTCGCCGAGACCACGACCAAGATCGGCGCCATCCTCAAGGCGCTGACGGAGGGGCCATGACGGACATTCCGCTCGATGACCGCGGGTTCACGCTCGGCCATGGCCTGTTCGAGACGGTGCTGTGGGCGGACGGCGTGCTGGCCCACTGGGAGGCTCACGTGGAGCGGCTGGACCGCGGCTGCCGGGCGTTGCGTCTGCCGCTACCGGAGCGAGCCGTCGTCCGCGCCGCCGCCGAGTCCGCGCTGGTCGCGGCGGAGACCCCCAAGCGCGCGGCCGTGCGGCTGAACTGGAGCGCCGGGTCCGGCGACCGTGGTCTGGACCCGCCCAGCGATCCGCGACCGCGCCTGACCGCCAGCGCCGCGGCGCTCGGCCCGCCACCGGGGCCGGCCCGGCTCATCACCGCCCACGTCCGGCGCAACGACCGTTCGCCCGCTTCGCGGCTGAAGACTCTCTCCTACCTCGACAACGTCATCGCCCGCGCCGAGGCGCGCGACGCCGGCGCCGACGAGGCGCTGATGCTGAATACCGCCGGCGAGGTGGCCTGCGCCGCGGCGGCCAACGTCTTTTGGGTGCGCCACGAGGAGGTGTTCACGCCGGACCTGGATTGCGGCGTGCTGGACGGGATCATGCGGCGCGAGGTGATCGCCGCCTGCCATGCCTTGGGGGTGCCGGTGCAGGAGGTCTACGCCAACCTGGGCCGGGTCGCGGGCGCGCCGATGTTCATCACCAACAGTCTGGCCGGCGTGCGGCCGGTGGCCAATCTGGACGGCCGCGAGCTGCCCGGCTCGCCGCTGATCACCGCCATCGCCAAGGCGATCAGTCGAGCGCCGAAATAACCGTCCGCACGGTCGAGACCAGCTGGTCGATCTGGGCCTCGCTGACGATCAGCGGCGGCGACATCGCGAGCGTGTCGCCGGTGGCGCGGATCAGCACCCCGGCCTCGAACGCCGCCACCATCGCCGCATAGCCCCGCCCGCCCGGCGCGCCGGCCTTGGGCGCCAGATCTATGCCCGCCATCAGGCCCAGGTTGCGGATGTCGGTCACGAGGGGCAGGTCGCGCAGGCCGTGCAAGGCGTCGGCCCAGGTCTCGGCCAGGTCGCCGGCTCGCGTGAACAGACCCTCGCGCCGGTAGATCTCCAGGGTCGCCAGGCCTGCGGCGCACGACACCGGATGGCCGGAGTAGGTGTAGCCGTGGAAGAACTCCATGGCCGCGTCCGATCCATTCACCACCGCGTCGTGCACCTCGCGCCGGACGAACACCGCGCCCATGGGCAAGACGCCGTTGGTGATGCCCTTGGCGGTCGTCATCAGGTCGGGCGTGACGCCGAAGTAGTGACCGGCGAACGGCTGGCCCAGGCGCCCGAAGCCGGTGATCACCTCGTCGAAGATCAGCAAGATGCCATGGGTGTCGCAGATCTTCCGCAGGCGCTCCAGATAGCCGACCGGCGGCGGCAGGACGCCCGCCGACCCGGCCACCGGCTCCACGACCACGGCGGCCAGGGTCTCGGCGCCGTGCAGGGCGACCAGTTGTTCCAGGTCGTCGGCCAGTTCCGCACCGTGCGCCGGCAGGCCGCGCGAGAAGGCGTTGCGCGCCGGATCGTGGGTGTGGCGCATGTGGTCGGCGGGCAGCAGCGGATAGACGCGGCGGTTGTTGACCAGTCCCCCGGCCGAGATGCCGCCGAAGCCGACCCCGTGATAGCCCTTCTCGCGGCCGACGATCTTGCTGCGTTGACCTTGCCCGCGGGCGCGGTGGTAGGCGATGGCGATCTTCAGCGCGGTGTCCACCGACTCCGAGCCGGAGTTGGTGAAGAAGATCCGGTCCAGCCCCTCGGGCGCGATCTTGGCCAGGGCGGTTGCGAAGTCGAAGGCGATGGGGTGGCCCATCTGGAACGACGGCGCGTAGTCCAGGGTCATCAGCTGGTTCTGGACGGCGGCGGCGATCTCGGGCCGCCCGTGGCCGGCGTTCACGCACCAGAGGCCCGACGTGCCGTCCAACACCTCGCGCCCGTCGTCGGCGCGATAGTGCATGCCGCTGGCCGAGACCAGGAGGCGCGGCGCGGCCTTGAACTGGCGGTTGGCCGTGAACGGCATCCAGTAGGCCGAGAGGTCCGGGCGGTTGTCGCGGTCGTAGGCCATGGCGCGCGTCCTTTGCTGGCCTCACGAAATCAGCTTCGCGGCGGGTTCGCCACCCCCCGCGCGTTATGTCATTCGGCTTTGGGCTCGGGTTCGGCGAATCCGGGGCCCAGGCGCCGTGCCGGCCCGCTCAGCATGCCTGCGATCCCGGCGATGGCTGCCACCACGCCGCAGGCCGCGATGGTGGCGGCCGGGCCGAGCCATCCCAAAATCCAGGGTCCCGCGGCGGTGGCCGCCATCATCGAGCCGATGATCGTCACCATGCGAAGGCGCAGCACCGCGGCGTAGTCGTCGCTGGCGAGGCGGCTGGCGAAGAAGGTGGTGATCTGCAAGGTCGCGACGCTGTTGCCCACGCCCACCAACGCCGCGGCCGCCGCCATACTCGCCACCAGCCAGGCTGTCGGAGCGTCGGTCAGCGCGATGGCGATCGCGCCCATGACCGAAAGGCTGGCGCCGATCATCACATAGCCTTGAAACAGTCGTCGCAGAGGCCGCCGCGCCTGGGTCAGCACCAGCAGGGGCGTGGAGATTATCTCGGCCGTCGCGCCCACGCCCATCACGATCGCCAGTCCCGACAGGCCGACTCCGCCCTGCACGAACAGCAGCGGCACGGCGACCGTATAGCCCAAGGCATAGCCCCCGCCGCGGACCCCGGTGGCGATGAGCACGCTCCAGACGCCTGGACAGGCGCTCGCCGCGTAGGCGCCTCTGGCCAGCCGCCGGAACACGCCCGGCGCGGCCGCCCGTCGATCTGCGTGGTTTTCCAGCCGTCGGCCCACCAGCGCCACGGCCAAGGCGGAGGCCAGGAAGGTGACCGCATTGGCGGTCAACAGATGGATCGGCGCCATCACCTTCAGCGCCAGCGCCGCCAGGAACGGCCCAGCGGCCTGGGCAATTCGCACGGAGGAATCGAAGAGGCCGTTCACCTCGCGCAGCTTGCCGGGCGCCACCATCGGCAGGCTCGACAGGAACACCGGCCGCGCCATCACGCCGATGGCGCTCAGCGCCGTGCTCGAAACCACCAGCATGGGCAGGCTCATGCCCCAGGTCAGGCCCGCGACAACGACCAGGCCGGCCCCCACGGCCGATACGATCTCACCCGCCACCAGGAACGTCCGGCGCGGGACCATCTCGATCAGCGGGCCGGCCAGCAGGCTGACCGCCAACATCGCCGCCGCCTGGGCCGTCACCATCAAGGACGCATCGGCCCCCGCCGTCTCGGCCGCCAGCCAGATCGCGCCAACGCGGAACAGCTCGCTGCCGATCGCCGACAGCGACAGGCCGCTCCACAGGATCCGGACGTCCCGGTCCTTCAAAAGCTCCGCATAGGGGTGGGCCATGGGCGCGGAGTGTCACGCCCGAATCACCCTCGGCGCCAATGATGGTTCCGAGGTCGAACTGTGCAGCCCCGTGAACCTCAGGCGGCGTGGGCCATCCGGCGACGGCTCATGGCGCCGACGGCGCCGAAGCCCAGGATCATCAGGGCCCAGGTGGATGGTTCCGGCACGCCGTCCGGCGCAGCCAGCGTGACGCTGGCCCCGATCAGGCCGATGTCGGTGGGGCCACCGGCGAAGCTGCCGCGGATGTAGGATTGGCTGGAGGCGGCCGGCGAGAGCTTCTCGATCGACTGGCCATAGCCCCAGATGAGCGAAGTCGCCTCGGCGGGGCCGGAGGTCACGGTCGCCTGGACGAAGCCCGTCCCCGGGAACCAGGTCGAGCCGGCCACGAGGCCGAAGGTCGCCAGCGTCGGGTTCCAGGCCGCCGCCTCACCGGCCGCCGTGCCGTACCAGCCGCCGCCCAGCGAAACATAGGCGTTGCCGCCGCCGTTGACGTAGCTCGCCACTGCCCCCTGGTCGATCAGCTGGCCGAAGTGGAAGACGGCGTCATAGGCCGCGGCGGCCACGGGATCGAAGCTGGCGGAATAGCTGACGGTCTTGCCCAGGGACGCGAACTGCGCGGCGGCGTCGCTGAGCTGCGACACGGGCACGTTCGTGTTCCCGGTCAGGAAGAGATAGTTCGTGCCGCCGAAGGTGCCGGCGAGGCTCTTCACGAAGCCTTGAGTGCCCGCCGCGTAGTCGCCCTGGTAGGCGGCCGTGGACAGCTGCCACTCGTCGCCCGATGCAACCAGGACGCCGGCGGCGGCGGGCGATCCGACCAGGGTGAGGCTGCAGGCCGCGGCGGCGAAGAGGGTGGCGAAGCGCATGCGAGGAACTCCAGACTTGCAGCTCGAACCGCCGCGTCGAACCTAGATCTCACATGTCGACGGGGTGCGCGGCCTCCCCCGATAGGGGGTCTGCCGTCGAAGGCGCTTGCAAAGGCGGGCGCCCCGCCCCGTACTTGCGACCCAGGTCCGTCGTCAGAACGGCCGGCGGAGGAACATCCATGCGCTTCGGCATCTTCTACGAACACCAGCTTCCGAAGCCCTGGAACCCAGGGGACGAGGCGCGGCTGTTCCACGACGCGCTGGAGCAGGTGCAGCTGGCCGACCGGCTGGGCTACGACTACGCCTGGGAGGTCGAGCACCACTTCCTGGAGGAATATTCGCACTCCTCCGCGCCGGAAGTGTTCCTGGCGGCCTGCGCGGCCCTGACCAAGACCATCCGCCTGGGTCACGGCATCCGCCAGGTGATCCCCAATTACAACCACCCCGCCCGCACGGCCGAGGGGTTGGGCACGCTGGACATCATCTCGAAGGGCCGGCTGGATTTCGGGGTCGGTGAAGGCGCGACCCGGCTTGAGCTGGGCGGCTTCGGCATCCCGGCGCGGGACAAGCGGGCGCTGGCGCTGGAGGCGGCCGAACAGATCGCCAACATGATGGTGATGGACCCCTATCCGGGGTTCGAGGGGGTGGGCTTCTCCATGCCGTGCCGCAACATCGTGCCGAAGCCGGTCCAGACCCCGCACCCGCCGATGTGGATGGCCTGCACCAACCGCGACACGATCAAGGTGGCGGCGTCGAAGGGGCTGGGCGCGCTGGCCTTCTCGTTCGTCGATCCGCAGGAGGCGCGGGCCTGGGCCGAAATCTACTACGGGATCATCAAGTCCGAGGACTGCGTGCCGATCGGCCATGCGGTGAACGCCAACATCGCCATGGTCTCGAACTTCTCGGTCCATCCGGACCGCGACGAGGCGATCCGGCGGGGGCAGGAGGGGTTCGAGTTCTTCTCCTATGCGGTCAACGCCCTGGTGGCGCACGACGTGGTCCCCGGACGCTCGAACCTGTTCGCCGACTTCCAGAAGAGCCGTGCGGCCAGCGACGACGAGATCATCGCCGCCCGCCGGGCCGCCAAGGACAACGCCAGCGGCATCGGCACGCCGGACGACATCCGCGCCCACATCGCCGCGTTCGAAGCCGCGGGCGTGGATCAGGTGATCTTCATGCAGCAGGCCGGCCGCAACCAGTACGACCACATCTGCCAGTCCCTGGAGCTGTTCGCCGCCGAGGTGATGCCGGCGTTCAAGGCGCAGACCGCGGCCCGGGAGGCGAAGAAGGCCGCCGAGCTGCAGCCTTATCTGGACGCCGCCATGGCCCGGAAACGCTGGATGCGACCGCTGGAGGACCACGAGATCCCGGTGGTGCCCGCCTCGCGGGCCAAGGCGCAGATCAACGAGGCGGCCCGCTAGCTAGTTCGCCGTCCAGTTGGGCTGGCCGATGGCGTCGGTCCGGCAGGGGCGGCCGTGCAGGCAGACTTCCCGGAACTGGTAGAGCCAGGCGGCGGTGGGCGGGTTGATCCAGCTGCCGCGCGCATACATCCGCAGGATCGACGGCCCGCCGTCCGGATGCGCCTCCCGACGCGGCGCGCGCGGATGGTCCAGGTCGGACAGCGGCACGAACCAAGCGTCGTGCACCTCGTCCGGATTGGGCTTCAGGGTCAATCGTTCATCCGTCAGGACCACGACCGGCGTCACGACATGGCCGCCCAGGGTGACGAAATCGTCCAGCAGGCCCAGGGCCGACCCGCGTCCCAGGCGGATGCCCAGCTCCTCCTCGGTCTCGCGCAGGGCGGCGTCGATGGCGTCCTCGCCGGGCTCCACATTGCCGCCTGGCAGGGCATAGTTCCCGGCCCCGCGCCGCATGTGCAGGGCGCGGCGCGTCAGCAGCCAGGCCGGTCCCTGGTCCGTGGGCGACAGCACGATGGCCACGGCCGCGCGGCGGCGGTCGCCGGTGTCCAGGGCGATGCGGTCGAACCCCGCAAGGTGACCTTCGATACGGGCGCGCAGCGCTTGCATCCGGCCACTGTAGCGAAGGCGCCGTGGCGTCAGGCCCAGATAGACGTCCGCCGGGTCTTGGCGCACCAACGCGATGGGCGCATGCTTGCCTTACGAGACGGACGCCCAGGCAGGCGCCGCGAGTCAGGGAGTAACATCATGGCGGACGGCGCCGCGAACCTGCGCGATCTGGCTTATTCCACGCCGCTGGAAGACCTGCATCCGGGCGATCCGGAGCTGTTCCTGAACGACGCCTTCTGGCCGTACTTCGAGCGCTTGCGCCGGGAGGCGCCTGTGCATTACTGCCGGGAAAGCGAGTATGGGCCGTACTGGTCCGTCACGCGCTATCAGGACATCATGGCCGTGGACACCAACCACGGGGTCTTCTCGTCGGACGCCTCGCTTGGCGGGATCGCGCTTCGCGACCAGCCGATGGAATACCGCCGCTCCAGCTTCATCGCCATGGACCCGCCGCGCCATGACGTGCAGCGCAAGACGGTAAGTCCCATCGTGGCGCCCCAGAACCTGGCGTTGATGGAGCCGATCATCCGGGGGCGGGCGGCCAAGATCCTGGACGCGCTGCCCATCGGCGAGACTTTCAACTGGGTCGAGCGGGTCTCGATCGAGCTGACCACCCAGATGCTGGCCACCCTCTTCGACTTCCCGTTCGAGGATCGCCGCAAGCTGACCCACTGGTCCGATGTGGGCACGACCCAACCGATGCCCGGCGCCCTGGTGGAGACCGAGGAAGCGCGCCAAGTCGAGCTGATGGAATGCCTGGCCTATTTCACCCGGCTCTGGAACGAGCGGGTGAACGAACCGCCGCGCGGCGACCTGATCTCGATGCTGGCCCACGGCGAGTCGACCCGAAACATGTCGCCCGACGAATACCTGGGCAATCTGCTGCTGCTGATCATCGGCGGCAACGATACCACGCGCAATTCGATCAGCGGCGGCGTCCTGGCGCTGAACCAGTTCCCCGCCGAGTACGACAAGCTGCGCGCCGACCACGGCCTGGTCGCCAGCATGGTGCCCGAGATCATCCGCTGGCAGACGCCGCTGGCCCACATGCGCCGCACCGCGCTGGAGGATGTCGAACTGGCCGGCCAATCCATCAAGAAAGGCGACAAGGTCGTCATGTGGTACGTCAGCGGCAACCGCGACGACACCGAGATCGAGAACGCGGACAGCTTCGTCATCGACCGCGCGCGGCCGCGCCAGCATCTGTCGTTCGGCTTCGGCATCCACCGCTGCGTCGGGAACCGGCTGGCCGAACTTCAGCTCAAGATCGTCTGGGAAGAGATCCTGAAGCGCTTCCGCCACATCGAGGTGATGGGCGAGCCGAAGCGGGTCCGGTCCAGCTTCGTGAAGGGCTACGAGACCCTGCCCGTGCGCCTGCACGTCTAAGTCAGACGGACGGTCGCCTTCACGCGGATGTCGCCGGCCGACCGGCCGACCAGGACGTCGTAGGCGCCGGGATCGACGCGCCAAGCGCCGGTGTCCACGTCCCAGTAGGCGAAGGCGTTCGGCTCCAGTTCCAGGCTGACGCGCGTCGTCTCGCCGGGTGTGAGGGCGACCTTGGCGAACGTTTTCAGCTCCTTCGGCGGGCGCGGCACGGCGGCGTCCAGCGCCGCGACATAGACCTGCACGACCTCCTGGCCGTCGCGATCGCCGGTGTTGGTCACGCTGACTGCGATGTGGACCGGATCGCCCGTCCCGGTCGTCGCCGGCGTCGCGAGATCGGAGATCTCGAAGGTGGTGTAGGCCAGGCCATGGCCGAACGGGAACAGCGGCCGGACGGGCGCGTCGTCGAACCAGCGGTAGCCGACACCCAGGCCTTCCGCGTACTCGCAGATGGTCGGGTCCGCGCTGGCGGCATGGGCCGGATGATCGCCGAACGCCTTGGGGAAGGTCACTGGCAGGCGCCCGCCGGGCGCGCGCTGGCCTAACAGGACGGCGGCCAGCGCGTTAGGGCCCGCTTCGCCCGGCAGCCACATCTGCAGCACCGCCTTGGCCTGGTCGATCCAGGGCATGGCGAACGGCGAGCCGGTGTTCATCACCACCACCGTGTTGCGGTTGGCGGCCAGCACTGCACGGGCCAGCTCGTCCTGGCGGCCGGGCAGGTCCATGTCGGGGCGGTCGTAGCCCTCGGCCTCGGTCGCCGCGCCGGAGCCCAGGACCAGGATTACCGCATCAGCGTCGGACGCGGCCGCGAGCGCGCGGCTCATCGGTTCGGCGGGCGGGCGCACAGCCACGGCGACATAGTCCTGGTCGGGCGCGGCCGGGACGTAGTCGAGTTGGATCGGATAGCCGCGGCCGCCTTCCAGCGTCATTGTCGCGAGCCGACGGGGAACGAGGTTTCCCATCACATCCAGCCGGTCGGGTTTCGCCTCGGCGTCCGGCCCGATCAACGGCGCGCTGTCCAGAGTCAGGTGCGCCGTCCCGGTGGCCCGCAGACTGAACTCGTAGACCCCGGAGGCCTCCGGCCAGAACCAGCCGGTCCAGCGGAACGAGCCGTAGGGGGGGCGTTTGGCGGCGGCCATGGCCCCGCTGATCCAACGCACCAGATGGCGCTCGACGCTGACGCTGGTGGGCTCGCCGCCCAGTTCCGGCCCCGCGAAGTACTCGGCCTTCAGCCCTTCGGCGTCGCGGGCGTCGGTGGGACTGAACTGGCTCCGGTCGGCAGGCGGAGGTACGGCGTCGTTGTCGGCCCCTTGCGCCTCGACCACGGTCACGGCGGCCCCGAGCAGCGCGCGAACCCCCTCGGCGATCGACCGACCGGCGTCGGTCACCACCTGGGAACTGCCGCCGCCCTGCAGCATGCAGCGCACCGCGTTGGGACCGATCACCGCCACGCGCTTCAGGTCGCGCGACAAGGGCAGCAGGCCACCATCGTTCTTCAGTAGAGTCATCGCCTCGCAGGCCGCGTCGAAGGCGATGACCCGGTGGCGCGGTGTGCGCAGCTCGCCGGCCGGCCGGGGGCCGTCCATCAGCCCGGACCGCAGGATCAGGCGCAGCACGCGCCGCGCGTTGTCGTCGATCTGCGCCGGGCTGACCTCACCCGCCTCGACGGTGGCCATGAGCTTGTCGCCGAACCACCGGGGCGGCCCGGGCATTTCCAGGTCCATGCCGGCGTTGGCCGATGGCGCCGTGGACTTCACGGCGGTCCAGTCGGACACGACCATGCCGTCGTAACCCCACTCGTTCTTCAGGATCTCGGTCAGCAGGCGGCGGTGCTCGGACGCGTAGGTTCCGTTCAGCTTGTTGTACGAGGCCATGACCGTCCACGGGTCGGCCTCGCGGATCACACGCTCGAACGCGGCCAGGTAGATTTCGCGCAACGTGCGCTCATCCACGCGGGCGTCGACGCGGAAGCGCTCCAGCTCCTGGTTGTTGGCGGCGTAGTGCTTGAGCGAGGCGCCGACACCCTCGCTCTGCAGCCCCTGGACGTAGGCCGTTCCCATGATCCCGGCCAGATAGGGGTCCTCCGAATAGCTCTCGAAGTTCCGGCCCCAGGTCGGGATGCGCATGATGTTGATGGTCGGCGCCAGCACCACCTGGTCGCCCAGGGCGTGGGCTTCTCGCCCGATGGCCGCGGCCACGTCCTTCGCGGTCTGCGGATTCCAGGTGGCGGCGATCGCGACACCCACTGGGAAGACGGTCGCCGGCTGGCCCTTGATGGAACGTACGCCGGTCGGGCCGTCGGTCATGTTGAGAGACGGCACGCCCAGGCGCTCGACCCCGTGCAGGGCGAAGGAACTGGCGCCGGCCAGCAGCCGGACCTTCTCGTCCCGTGTCAGCCGCGCGAGCACGTCGTCGGTGCGGGCGTCCAGATCGCCGGCGTCGGCCTTGCTCATGCGCATTCGCCTTCCCTTCGTCGCGGGGTTCGGAAATGCTGCCGGCCGCTAAACGAGTCGAGGGAAAAGCGATGAAGACGCGGGCCGCCGTGGCGTTCGAGGCCAAGAAGCCGCTGGAGATCGTCGAGTTGGACCTCGAGGGTCCGCGCGCCGGCGAGGTGCTGGTGGAGATCAAGGCGACGGGCGTCTGCCACACCGACGCCTACACCCTGGACGGCCTGGACAGCGAGGGCCTGTTTCCCTCGGTCCTGGGGCACGAGGGCGCCGGCGTGGTGGTCGAGATCGGTCCGGGTGTCACCTCGGTGGCGGTGGGCGATCATGTGATCCCGCTCTACACGCCGGAATGCCGGCAGTGCAAAAGCTGCCTCAGCCGCAAGACCAACCTCTGCACGGCGATCCGGGCCACCCAGGGCAAGGGGCTGATGCCCGACGGGACCAGCCGGTTCTCGTACAAGGGCCAGACGGTCTTCCACTATATGGGCTGCTCCACCTTCTCGAACTACACGGTGCTGCCCGAGATCGCGGTGGCCAAGATCCGTAAGGACGCGCCGTTCGAAACCGCCTGCTACGTCGGCTGCGGCGTCACCACCGGCGTCGGCGCGGTGGTCAACACGGCCGGGGTCGAACCGGGAGCCAACGCCGTGGTCTTCGGCCTGGGCGGCATCGGCCTGAACGTGATCCAGGGCCTGAAGATGGTCGGCGCGGGCATGATCATCGGCGTCGACCTGAACCCGGCCCGGGAGGAATGGGGTCGACGCTTCGGAATGACCCATTTCGTCAATCCGATGAATATTTCCGGCGATCTGGTGGCCCATCTCGTCGCATTGACGGATGGAGGCGCCGATTACACGTTCGACGCCACCGGCAACACGACCGTCATGCGCCAGGCGCTCGAAGCCTGCCATCGCGGCTGGGGCGAGAGCATCATCATCGGCGTGGCCGAGGCGGGCAAGGAGATCGCCACGCGTCCGTTCCAGCTCGTCACCGGCCGGGTGTGGAAAGGCACGGCGTTCGGTGGCGCGCGCGGTCGCACCGACACGCCGAAGATCGTCGACTGGTACATGGACGGAAAGATCGAGATCGACCCGATGATCACGCACAAGCTTCCGCTGGATCGGATCAACGAAGCCTTTGACCTGATGCACGCCGGCACAAGTATTCGAACGGTGGTCACCTATTAATGTTCTTTCGCTCGGAAAGCGGGCGCGGGCTGACCGATCAATCTGGGATTGTCACGACCTGAAGCCGGGGTATGGTTACCTCGACTGAGGGTGTGGGGGGCGTAAGCCCGTGCGATTGCCGACGTCGATCGCGTTCGCGAGGTGGCGTGCGCAGGCGTGGACGCCACTGTCCGCCTTGGCGCTGGGCGGACTGATCGTCCTGTCGCGCGTGCCGCTGCAGGACAGCCTGGGCGCAAACACGCCGTTCCTCTTGGGCTGGCCGGGGATGATCCTGGCGGCGTTCCTGGGCGGCTTCTGGCCGGCCATCGTGATCACGGTGCTGAGTATCGCCGTGGCCCAGTGGGCCCTGAACGCCGCGGGCGCCGCGCCGCTGGGGCCCGGCGCGATTGCGATCTACGCGGCGTTCGGACTGCTGTTCGCCGCCGCCGGCGGCATGCGCAAGCGCGGCCTGCGGCGCGCCAAGATCGCCGCGGACCGGCTCGCGGATATCCAGTCGCGGATGATCCAGGTGTCGCGCTTGAACGCGGTGGGCGAGATGGCCGGCTCCCTGGCTCATGAACTGAACCAGCCGCTCACCGCCATCGCCAATTATCTGAACGCCGCCGAGCAGTTGCTGGGTCGCGACGAGGTCTCGCCCGCTCGGGTGAGCGAACTGGTGCGCAAGGCCGCCGACCAGGCCGTCCGCGCCGGCCAGATCGTGGCGCGGGTGCGCGCCAGCGTCGATCGCGGCGAGATCGCCACCGCCGAGGAATCCGCCTCCGGCATGGTGCAGGAGGCCGTTGAGGTGGCGCTGGGCGCGGACGTGCGCGACGGCCTGACCGTCCGCTACGACGTCGACCGCGGCGACGACCGGGTGATGGCCGACCGGATCCAGGTGCAGCAGGTCATGCTGAACCTGGTCCGCAACGCCGCCGAGGCCATGGAAGGCTGTCCCAGCCGCGAACTGCAGATCGTGACGCGGGCGATCGATCCGGGCTTCGTACAGATCAGCGTGGCGGACACGGGCCCGGGAGTATCGCCTGAGTTGAGCGATCGTCTATTTCAACCTTTTGTCAGTGGTAAAGTGGGAGGGATGGGCGTCGGCTTGTCGATCTCGCGCAGCATCATCGAGGCGCATGGAGGGCGGATGTGGGTTGAGGGCAATGCCGACGGCGGAGCCACGTTCAATTTCACGCTGAAGCGCAGCCAGGCGGAGGTCTGAACGAATGAGCCCGGGGGGGACGGTCTATGTCATCGACGACGATGAGGCGGTGCGGGAGTCGCTGACGACTCTGCTTGAGACGTCGGGCTTTTCCGTGATCGCCCATGCCTCGGCGGGCGCGTTCCTGGATGATCTGGACACCGCGACCAGCGGCTGCGTGCTCACCGACGTGCACATGCCGCAGATCAGCGGCCTGGAACTGCTCCGCCGGCTCAGCGACCGCCTGCCCCGGTTCCCGGTCATCGTTCTCACTGGCGAGGCCGACGTGCCGATGGCGGTCGAGGCGCTGAAGAACGGTGCGCTGGACCTGATCGAGAAGCCCTATTCGGGCGCCGCCATCGTCGCCGCGGTCCGCCAGGCCCTGACCCAGCTCGAGGTTCGCGCCAGCCGGACCAGCCGCCGCAGCGAGACCGCCGAGCGCATCGCCGGCCTCTCCGCCCGCGAGCGTGAGGTGCTGGAGGGCGTGCTCAAGGGCGAGTCCAACAAGGAGATCGCCCGCGCCTTGGGCATCAGCCCGCGCACGGTCGAGGCCTATCGCGCCAACCTGATGATGAAGATGGGAGCCGAGAGCCTGTCGGAACTTGTGCGCATGGCGCTCGAGGCTCGCGGCGGCGAGGATTAGCCCGCCAGCGCGGCCTGGATCGCGTGGATGAAGGCGTCCGCCGCGAAGGGCTTTTCGATCACCGCCCGCGCGCCCTGAGCCATCGCCTCTCCGGCCAGCGCCCGGCCGCCACGCGCGGTCATCACCAGCACCGGCACGTCCAGGTTCCGCGCCCGGAATACGCGCAGCAGCTGCAGGCCGTTCATCTCGGGCATCTGCACATCGGTGATCACGCAACCCTGGATCCCGTCCTCGGCCTGGACCAGGAACGCCTGCGCCGAGGCGTAAGCCGCGACCGCGAAGCCCCGCGTCTCCAGCAGGATTGCCAGGGAGCCGCGGACGGCGTCGTCGTCGTCGATGATGTGCACGGCCGGGGGAGACGCCATGGGCTTCTTGGAGAGCTGAACGCCTAAAGGCGGGCGTCCGGAGTGTGGCAGCAAAACGGGAACACCGAAATCCCGGACGGCCCCCTACGGGATTCTACGGTAGTCCGGGGGGATTGGCTTGGCTCAGCCGGCTACGATCCTTTCGTTTGGCGAGCGTTCGGCGCCGATCAAGCAGCCAGCTCGCCATTTCGATCGCCGGCATGTCGCCAAACAATTCGGAGTGAGCCCTCAGGTAGCGTCCCTCGATCTCCAGCGCTCTGCGCTCCGCGGATTTCACGAACAGCATGACCATCCCGACCGTGCTCAAAGCGGCGATGAAGACGACGAACTGCGCCGCGATCGCGGAGAGGCGAGACGCGAGCAGCAGGACGCCGCTCGCAGCCATCATGACCGAGAAGAGCGTAAGCCCCTGTGTACGGACCGTTTCCAGCGTCGTCAGCTGGCTTTGATAGAAGGCGGCGAGCTCGCGCTGTGCCGCGCCCGGCGCGCGCGCATGGCCCTGGTCGTCATCAGACGTCTCCCACCCGGGGGTTTCGTCCCCACCCAGCGCCAACGTTCTTCAATGCGCTTCGGGGCGACCCTCCCGTGAGTTTTCATCGCGACGAACCGCTGCGAGATCAGACAGCGGCGCTGCACGACGAATGGGACCGCGCGCTGAGTCCGCAGAGACTGGCTCCGCGAGCCGAGACAACGCCGGTGGTTAGATCGCGCGGCGATGTCCGAGCTGAGTGGCGGTGCGCCTCTTCTCACGCGAACAGGTCTCCACGGCCGGCCGGCGATGCTAAGGACGCGGTTTAGCCGCGGAGACCGCCATGGAAGGCCCGACCTCGCACTTCTATTTCTCGCAGCGCCTGCGGCTGCACTATGTCGACTGGGGTAATGAGACGGCCCCGCCGCTGCTGCTGGTCCACGGCGGTCGCGACCATTGCCGCAACTGGGACTGGGTCGCGGAGCGTTTGCGCGACCGCTACCATGTCATCGCGCCCGACCTGCGCGGACACGGCGACAGCGCCTGGGCCCTCGGCGGCGGCTACGACATGGGCGCCTACATCTACGACGTCGCCCAGATCATCCATCAGAAGCGCATGGCGCCGGTGACGATCATCGCGCACTCCCTGGGTGCGGGCGTGGTGCTGAACTATTGCGGTGCCTTCCCCGAGACGGTGACGAAGGTGGTGGCGATCGAAGGCCTGGGCCCGTCGCCCAAGGTGATGGAGGAACAGGCAAAGCGCTCGGTCGACGATCGACTGCGCGCTGCCATCGCCGACCGACGCGACAACGCCGGCCGTCAGCCGCGCCGCTACGCCACCCTGGACGAAGCTGTCGCCCGCATGGCCGGCGAGAACCCGCACCTCAGCCCCGAACAGGCGCGCCACCTGACCATCTACGGGGCGCACCAGAACGAAGATGGCACCTACTCCTGGAAGTTCGACAACCACGCCCGCTGGGGCGGCGGCGTCGGCGGCCTGTCGCACGCCGACCAGCATCGCCTGTGGAGCCTGATCACCGCGCCCGTGCTGCTGGTGCGCGGCGCCGAGTCCTGGGCGTCCGACCCGGTGGTGGACGGTCGTATCCGCCACTTCCAGAACGCGCGCCTGGCCAACTTCGAAGACGCCGGCCATTGGGTCCACCACGACCAGCTCGACGCCTTCATGGCGACGGTGGACGGGTTCCTGGCGGAGTAGGGGGCGGCTGTTGAAGCTGCCGCTCGGCAAGCGTCGCCTCAGAAAGCCGGGAGCCTTGCCTTAGGTTGTTGACGATGTCGGCGCTGGCGTCGGATGTATCGAACCGTTCGAGCGGCCCACCAGCGTCGTCGGCGTTCGGAACCGCCGTAAACGGGAGCATCGCTTGCTGAATCTCCGGGACGTGCACAGCAGATTCCGCGCCGCCGCCTTGGCCGTCGGCGCATTGTGCCTCATCTCCGCGCCAACCTCCGTTGCAGCGCAATCGCCCGCGCCGAACCGACCGATGGCCGCCGCGGCTTCGTGGGGAACGCTTGTCGTCAACGCCGACGGATCGGTCACGGCGTGGCCCGACCAGGCCGACGGCCAAGCCGCGCGGTACGCGTTGCCGGCAAAGGCGGTCGGCGCCGCCGTCAACCAGTATGCCGCCTTCATCCTACTCGAAAGCGGCGTCGTGATGGCCGTGGGACAGAACAACGCCCAGACCCTGGGCCGGTCCGGCGGGAACGCGAGCTCGCCAGCGCCGGTCCCGGGGCTGCGCGATATCGTGCAGGTGGCGGCGACCTATGGCCATGCGCTGGCGCTGGGCCGGGATGGAACGGTCTTCGCCTGGGGCGAGGACGTCGACGGCCTTCGCGGCGACAATCAGGCCACTCACCCGCCGGTGACGCGTGTGGCCGGGCTGCCCCCCGTCGTGCAGGTGGCGACGGCGGCGCGGCATAGCCTCGCGCTTGGCCAGGATGGACGGGTCTATGCCTGGGGATCCAACGGCCAGGGCGAGCTAGGTTCAGGCGGTGTGGGCGCGCCGGCCCCGCCATCGCCCGTGCCCGGATTGGACAAGGTAATGGCCGTGGCCGCCGGGCTGAAGACGTCGCTGGCCCTGAAGCAGGATGGTAGTGTCTGGGCCTGGGGTTCGAACCAGAGCGCGATGCTGGGCAACGGGCTTCGGGGCGAAAGCGCGAGCAACGGTAACGCCCTTTCCCCCGTGAAAGTCCCGGGCGTGAGCGGCGCGCGCCAACTCGTCGCCGGGGAAGGCTTCGTCCTCGTCCTGCTCGCGGACGGAACCCTTCGCGCGTGGGGCTTCGACGGCTTTGGGCAGATCGGCGTCGGCACCGCGGGCGGTTACCACCCCTCGCCGACGCGCATTCCGTCGTTGTCGAAGGTGATCGGCATCAACGCCGGTGGATACCGCGTCTTCGCCACCACCGCAGACGGCCAACTCTGGCATTGGGGCACGCCGATCCCGGTCGCGCCGATCCGCAGACCGAATATCAAGGCGCCAGTCGTTCTCGAGTCCTAACCCTGCTTACCCTTGGCGCGGCGTTACCTCGGAAAGCGTGAAACCCGACAGGTTGAGTGGCGGTGCGAGTGGGATTCGAACCCACGTTAGAGTTTCCCCTAAACACGCTTTCCAAGCGTGCGCCTTCAACCACTCGGCCACCGCACCACGACCCTGCGGGGGAGTGGGTCCCCGCCGGAAGGCGGGCATATACCGTCAGGAGGTCTTCGGGGGCAAGCGGCGGTTGGTCGCTCTTCGCAGGGCGCGCGGATCGAACAGCGAGGCGCCGCGCCCCGCGCCCAGGGCGGCCTCCAGGTCGGCCGAGGCGGC
Source organism: Alphaproteobacteria bacterium (assembly GCA_018821435.1). Classification (GTDB taxonomy): domain Bacteria; phylum Pseudomonadota; class Alphaproteobacteria; order Caulobacterales; family Caulobacteraceae; genus Phenylobacterium. Next base: position 139,761 of record JAHJME010000017.1, on the reverse strand, counting down.
GCGCCAGCGGGCGAGGCCTCGGGCCGCGTCCGGGCGGCCGTCGCGGACCTGGGTTTGGAGGGCGGCGAGGTCGGCGTCGGCGGCGCGCAGGCGGGCGATCTGGCGCGGCTGGGCGGCGTAGCGTTCGTCGATCAGGAACAGGCGGGCGCGGGCGGCGGCGATCATCAAGACGGCGGTGGGGCGGTCGTCGTGGGCGACGGCCTCGGCGGCCGTCAGCGCGCGGCGGGCATCGTCCAGCAGCTGGCGTGGCGTCGTGGGCTCCCGCGCGGCCTTCGGGCAGGCGGCGGGGCTGAGCGCGCGGACATAGTCGGCCAGGCCGGCCAGCACGGCGGGCGGTGGCGCATGGCCGTCGAACTCTTCCACGATCAGACCGTGGATGAAGTCGGGCAGGCCAGCGGAGGCCACCTTCAGGCGGTCGCGCGGGCCACTCAGGTCTGGGATGGGCTTGGGGTCGTGGACGCCGTTGCCGCGCCGGCTGGAGAACAGCGACAGGGTCACGTCGGCGGTGCCGGGCGCGCCCGAGGCGCCGGGGAACTGGAAGTCGGGATTGCCGCGTCCCGACCGGTGACAGCTCTCACACGACAGGCCGGCTCGCGCTGCCTGGCCGCCAAGCAGCACCGGTGTGCGGAAGGCCGCGCGGCCGATCTCGATGGACCGCGCGGCGGCGGGGTCGGTGGGGACGGTCAGGCACTCGGTAGGCTGGGTGGCGAACACGCGCACGAGGTCGGCGTCATGGGGGATCCACGACATCGCCCGCAGCGGGGGGCGGGTGTCGGCCGCGAGGGCCAGGCCGCCCAGCGCCGCGAGGGCGACCCCGGCTAGGAGCCGGGCTGGCCGCCGACGTCGATCCAACGGCGCAGCTCCTCGGCCTCGGCGCAGCCGTAGGCGCAGATGTGGTCCAGCTTGGCCAGCATCGCCTTGGCGCCTGCGGTGTCCCCGCGCTCGACCTTGAGCTCGCCATAGTATTCCGTGGCGCCGCGATGGTCGGGGGCGAGGGCCAGGGCCTGCTTGTAGTAGCCCTCGGCGCGGTCGAACTGGCCCTTCTTGCGCCAAGTGTAGCCCTGGTAGGTGAGGATGTCGGGGTGCGGGCCGAAGGCCGTGCGGGCGGCGTCCAGTTCGGCCAGGGCCTCGTCGTAGCGCTTCTCGTTTATCAGGCTGACGGCTTGGACATAGGCCTGGTCGCCGGCGGCGGCGAACAGCAGGGAACCGGCCTCCAGCGCGGCGCTGGGCTGGCCGGCGGCGGTTCCGCCCCCCACGGCCCGCTCGACCTCGGCGGTCAGGGATTTCAGCGTGGCCGCGTCGCAGCCGGCGCCGCAATCGGCCGCTTTGGCCTTGAGCCACGTGAGTTGGTCCTGAGCCTTGGGGTCCTTGAGGTTGGCCAGCGCCAGGCCCAGGCCCGCGCGGCTGGGCAGGTCGTCGGGCGACAGCTTCACGGCGCGCTCATAGGCCTTGCGCGCGCCCTTCCAGTTCTCGGCGCCGGACTGGGCGACGCCCAGCAGCTTCCAGCCGTCCAGGCTGGCGGGCGCGGCGTCGGTGACGTGCTGGGCCGACCGGGCGGCGGTCTTGTAATCCTTGGCCTGGATCGAGGCGACGGCCTTGGCGTACTCTTGGGCGGCGTCGTAGCGTGGCCCCGAGGCGGAGGGCATTTCCGCCCCGCCGCCACCGCCGCCGCTGCCGGCCGCCATGGCCCCGGCCGTGGCCACACCGGCGAACACACCCGCCAGAAGCATGATCCTGAACGTGTTCATCGCGCCCTCCCTACCGACCGTGGTTTGCGTATATGTGGGCGTATGTCGCGCCCCTTCGCCGGGACTTGGCAAGACGCAAAACGGTGTTCGCGGGGCGACCCGAAACGCAACACCCTCGCCGGAGGAGCCGGGCCCGTGACGCCGGTCGAGATCGAGACGTTCGCCATGGCGCTACCGGACGCGACCAAGATCACGCTGTGGCGGCGGCAGGACGTCTACAAGGTGCGCGGCAAGGTGTTCGCGATCTGCGAGACCGACAGCCTGTCGTTCAAGGCCACCGGGATCGCTTATGCCGTCCTCGTCCAGGACGGGCCGGGGCGGCCGGCGCCGGGGTTCGTGCCTGGCCACTGGGTGAACATGCCGCTGTCCGAGGTCGCGCCGGACGATGCGGCGGACTGGATCGCGACGTCGTACCGTTTGGCGGCGGCGGGGCTGAGCAAGACGGCGCGGGCGGAATTGGGGATCGGGTGACGCGGGACGAAATCCAGGCGGTCGCACTGGCGCTGCCGGCGGCGAGGCACACCGTCCAGTGGGGCGGGTCCGACGTCTACAAGGTGGGCGGCAAGGTGTTCGCTGTGGTGGGCATCCACGACGGCCTGGCGTTCCGGGTCAGCGAGATCGGCTTCGTGGTGCTGACCGACGAGGGCGGGCCGGGCCGACAGGCGCCCTATTTCGCCAAGGGCCGCTGGGTCATCGTCGACCTGGACGGCAACGAGATCGACGACGCGGCCGGCTGGATCGCCACCTCGCACAGTCTGATCGCGGCGAAGCTGACTAGGGCGACGAAGGCGGACCTGGGTCTTTAGCCTCGATCAGGTTCCGGAAGTCGTGGATGGCGGTGGCGGCCGACGAACTGCGCTGGCGCCAGAACAGCAGGCTGGTGGCGCCCAGCGTCGCGATCATGAACGCCCACGGCCCGAACAGCCACGCCGCGGCGGCCAGGGCGAAATAGTAGCCGCGAACGCCGGAGTTGAACGCGCCCAGCGCCGGGTTGAGCAGCCGGGCCAGGACGGCGCCATAGGCCGGGCGCAGCTCGGCAGCCAAGGGTTCGGGCGTGGCGCCCATGGCCGCCAGGCAATAGTTGAGCTGGCGGATCGACCAGATGAAATCCAGCAGCCCGCGCGCCAGGGTGATCAGCACCAGGGCCAGCTGCATCTCGAACAGCAGGCGCGACGAGGTCTTCACGACTTCCAGCGCCGAGACCGATCGGAAGGTGGTGTCGCCGCCGAACAGCGCTCCGGCCGCCGCCGCGATCAGCAGCAGGTTGGACGAGGCGAAGAACGAGGCCGAGTTCAACGCATGGCCCAGCAGGTTGCCGTCCATCAGCCGGATCTCGCGGCCGGTCATCTGGGTCATCCAGGCGGTGCGGATGACGGTCATGTCGGTGTTCAGCACCCCGCCGCGCCGCTTGCCGAAGGCGGTCAGCAGCGGCTCGTAGAACAGCCAGGCGACGGCGAAGACGCCCAGCGCGATGAGGTCCAGGGTCTGCAACTCAGTCCTCGAGGATCAGGCTGTGTTTCCGGTTGTCGGGCAGCAGGAAGACGATGAGGAAGGCCAGCGCCATCCCCAAGGCCACATAGACGTAGAAGCCGCTCTCCAGCCCCGCGCGCTTGAAGGCCAGCGCCATCGGCTCGGCGGTGCCGCCGAAGATGGCGGTGCCCATGCCGTAGGGCAGAGCCACGCCCAGGGCGCGGACGTTGGCGGGGAACAGCTCGGCCTTCACCACGGCGCTGACCGAGTTGTAGCCCGACAGCAGGACCACCAGCAGCGAAACCAGGGCGAAGGCGATGAATGGCGACTGAGTCCCGCCGATGGCGCTCATGGCCGGATAGGTGGCCAGCGCGCCCCCGCCGAACGCGATGAACAGGGTGGCCTTGCGTCCCCAGTGGTCGCTGAGCCAGCCGAAGAAGGGCAGGGCGAAGAGGTAGACCACAAGCGCCGCGGCCGTGATCGCCGTGGCCGTGGGGCCGGGGAACCCCGAGGTGCCGGTCAGGAACTTCGGCATGTAGGTGGTGAAGGCGTAGAAGGCCAGCGAGCCGCCGGCGGTGAAGCCGAAGATCGTCAGGGTCTGTTTCGGATAGCGGGTGAACAGCATCATGGTCCGCGCGCTCTCGGCGCCCGAGGCTTTCGAGGCTTCGTAGGACTGGCTCTCGTCCATGCGGCTGCGGATCCAGAACACCACCACGGCCATGGCGGCCCCGATGAAGAACGGGATCCGCCAGCCCCAGCTTTCCAGGTCCGGCTTGTCCATGGTGGTCTGCAGCAGGCTGAGGATGCCCAGCGCGATCAGCTGGCCCATGACCATGGTCACGAACTGGAAGCTGGACCAGAAGCCCCGGCGGCGCTTGCCGGCCATCTCGGAGAGGTAGGTGGCGCTGGCGCCGTACTCGCCGCCCACCGACAGGCCCTGGAGGATGCGGGCCACCACCAGCAGGATCGGGGCGGCGACGCCGATGGTCTCGTAGCTTGGCAGGACGGCGATGATCAGCGAGCCGCCGCACATCAGGCTGACGGCGGCGGTCAGGGCGGTCTTGCGCCCGGCGTGGTCGGCGTAGAGCCCCATCAGCCAGGCGCCCAGCGGACGCGCGAAGAAGCCCACCGCGAAGACCGCCATGGTCTTCAGCAGGCCGGCCAGATCGTCGTCGCCGGGGAAGAAGTGGTTCGAGAAATAGACCGCGAAGGCCGAGTAGACGAACCAGTCGTACCACTCGACCAGATTGCCGGCGGAGCCGCCCAGGATCGCCTTGATCCGCTGGCCGGCGGTCAGGCCGGGGGCGGCCACGCCGGGCGGGATCTGGGCCTCGGCCCCGGTCTCCGTCGCGGTCATGCAGTGTCCCCCAGCTCGGCCTCGAGAGTCGATGCTAGGGGTGTCTGCGCGTTACGCCTAGGTCAGATGCGTCCGAGCAGGACCAGGATGATCACGATCACCAGGACCAAGCCGAGACCGCCGCTCGGGAAGTAGCCCCAGCTGCGCGAGTGACCCCAGCTGGGCAGGGCGCCGACCAGCAGCAGGATCAGGATGATGATTAGGATTGTGCCCACGACGTCTCTCCTCAGGTTCCCGATCTCGACCGCACCGAACGTGTACGGCCAAGGTTCGGTTCCGGAGGACGCCGGTCGCTAGTCGGCGACGTCGGCGGTGTGCAGGCGCGACTCGCGGTCCGTGACCTGCAGCGCGTACATCAGCCCGATCCAGCCGCCCTTGACCCGGGGCAGCAGCAGCAGCGTCGCCAGGGTCAGGGCTCCCAGGATGATTGGCAGGGAGATTTGCGGCGGCGTCTCCCACACGATCGGGAAGAACAGCATCGGCCCGATTATCAGGTGGCCCATCAGCAGAATGGTCAGATAGGCCGGGCCGTCGTCCGCCGGATAGCGGGCCAGCTCGTGGCCGCAGGCCTCGCAGTTGGGCCGGACCTTCAGGTAGCGGCGATAGATCCCGCCCTTGCCGCAGTTGGGGCAGTGCTGGGCCAGTCCCCGCCCGATGGAGCGGAACAGCGGATAGTGGATCTCGGCCATGGCGCCCATATGCGCCTTCGCCGGGGCGGTTGGAAGGCCCGGAGGCCTTCCGTCGCAGGCCTACTTCTTGGCGTCTTCGGCTGCGCCGGTCACAGCGCGACCCGCCGCCTGGGCGTCGCGGCCGACGCCGGAGATGGTGTTGCAGGCGGAGACCAGCAGCGCGGCGGCCGCGGCGGTCAGAACGATCAGCTTGCGCATGGCGAACCCTTTTCGATGGTGAGCTTTAGGTCTCTTGAGCCGCCGTTCTAGTCAAGCTTGCGGCGGCAATGGGGCGGCGGGCCGGATTGGCGTAACGCTGCGCTGCGAAAATGGGCGTCGGCTGCCGATTTCCTTACCCCATAAGGGATTCCGTACAGCCTGAGGTCGCATTCGGCGCCGGCGAGGCTGGCTGTCATTGCGCCGCAACATGTTTTCGTAGAATGGATTTTGCATTGCGAAGAGCGGCCGGCTCCCCCTGGCCCATCTTGGAGCAGAGTTGATGATCGAACTGCGTACCTTCCCGGGCCTCTTCGTGGGCCGCCGCACCCTGGTTCAGGCCGACGAGGCCCCGCAGGGTCGCGACGACGCCGCCTATGCCTGCGGCGCGTGCCGGCAGGAACTGGTCCGCGCGGACCGCTCGTTCTTCAACGACGTGGTGGTCAAGTGCCGCTGCGGGGAATTCAACCAGCTCTAGGCCCGATCGCGGCCCGGTCCGCCCATTGCGGACCCTGGGTGCGCCGGTCGACTATGGGCCATGACCGCCCCACCGCCGACGACGCTCAAGACCGAACGGCTGCTGCTTCGCAGGGCCGTCGAGGCAGACCTGACCGCGCTGCATGAGATCATGGCGGACGCGCAGACCATGCGCTTCTGGTCGACGCCGCCGCACGCGGACCTCGACACCACCCGCCAGTGGCTGGCCAGCATGATCGGGGCGCCAGCGTCGACCAGCGACGACTTCATCATCGACCTGGACGGCGTGGCGATCGGCAAGCTGGGCGCCTGGCGTCTGCCCGAGATCGGCTTTCTGCTGGCGCGCCGGCATTGGGGCCGGGGCTATGCCGGCGAGGCGCTGGCGGCGTTCGTGGCCCATGCGTTCTCGGGCGAAGTCGGGTTCCTGATCGCCGACGTCGATCCCCGCAACACGGCCTGCCTGGCGCTGCTCTCCCGCGCCGGGTTCCGGGAGACGGGCCGGGCGCTCAACACCTGGCAAGTGGGCGAGGCGTGGTGCGACAGCGTCTACCTGCGCCTGGATCGTCCGCCGGCCTGACCTGCCGTTTCACATAGCGATGTTGTCCCAATATGACCGAACGCCGTGCATCCGGGACAGGGGGACCTCCCGTAATCCTTCGGCACGATGGAGACGGGTCGCCCCGGCGCCAATCTTGCGGAACTCGCAACGTGAGGGGAACCACGGTGCCACGACAACGCAGAGCCTATTCCGTCATGGATATCGCCGGCGACGGCCGCACGACCGTCGAGCGGTTTTCCGCCATCGACGATCAGTCCGCCAAGAAGCGCGCAATCGTCGCCGCCCAGGGCATCAGCGTCGCCCTATGGCACGGCGACCAACTGGTCGCCCGCTGGACCCGCCGCGGCCGCTCGTTCCTGGCCAGCTAGGCTAGACCCTCCCGTCGTACGTCGTGTCGGGGGAGAGAAAGTCTAGTCTGCGTCCATCTTCAGCGCCGCGATGAAGGCTTCCTGCGGGATGTCGACCTTGCCGAACTGGCGCATGCGCTTCTTGCCTGCCTTCTGCTTGTCGAGCAGCTTGCGCTTGCGGCTGGCGTCGCCGCCGTAGCACTTGGCCGTCACGTCCTTGCGCAGGGCCCGCACCGTTTCCCGCGCGATGATCCGGCCGCCGATGGCGGCCTGGATCGGGATCTGGAACATGTGCGGGTTGATGAGCTCCTTCATCTTCTCGACCATGCCCCGGCCCCGCGTCTCGGCGCGGTCGGCGTGGACCAGCATCGACAGAGCGTCGACCGGCTCGGAGTTCACCAGGATCGACATCTTCACCAGGTTGCCGACCTTGTAGTCCTCAATCTGGTAGTCGAACGAGGCGTAGCCCTTCGAGATCGACTTCAGGCGGTCGTAGAAGTCGAACACCACCTCGTTCAGCGGCAGATCGTAGACCACCAGGGCGCGGGAGCCGACGTAGCTGAGCTCACGCTGCGAGCCGCGACGGTCCTGGCAGAGCTTGATCACCGAGCCCAGGTACTCGTCCGGGGTCAGGATCGTGGCCTTGATCCAGGGCTCGGCGATGGTGGCGATCTTCACCGGATCCGGAAGGTCGGCCGGGTTGTGTAACTCGACCTCGGAACCGTCGTTCAGGCCGATCTTGTAGATGACGCTGGGCGCGGTCGCGATCAGGTCGAGGTCGAACTCGCGGCTCAGCCGCTCCTGGATGATCTCGAGGTGCAGGAGCCCAAGGAAGCCGCAGCGGAAGCCGAAGCCCAGCGCGGCGCTGGTCTCCATCTCGTAGCTGAAGCTGGCGTCGTTCAAGCGCAGACGGCCGATCGCGGCGCGCAGGTCCTCGAAGTCGGCGGCGTCCACCGGGAACAGGCCGCAGAACACCACCGGCTGCACGTCGCGGAAGCCGGCCAGGGCCTCGGCGGCGGGCTTCTTCTCGTCGGTGATGGTGTCGCCGACGGCGGCGTGGGCGACTTCCTTGATCTGGGCGGTGATGAAGCCGATCTCGCCCGGACCCAGGCTCTCGACCTCGGTGCGCTTGGGATTGAACACGCCGATCCGGTCGATCAAGTGGGTCGAGCCCTGCTGCATCATCTTCACGCGCTGGCCGGACTTCAGCACGCCGTCGATCACGCGGACCAGCACGACCACGCCCAGGTAAGCGTCGTACCAGGCGTCGACCAGCAGGGCCTTCAGCGGCTTCTCCGCGTCGCCCTTGGGCGGCGGGAGCCTCGTGACGATGGCTTCCAGCAGTTCGTGGATGCCGACGCCGGTCTTGGCGGAGGTGAGGATGGCGTCGGAGGCGTCCAGGCCGATGACGTCCTCGATCTGCTGGCGGATCCGCTCGGGCTCGGCGGCCGGCAGATCGATCTTGTTAAGGACCGGGACGATCTCATGGTTGTTGTCGATGGCCTGGTAGACGTTGGCCAGCGTCTGCGCCTCGACGCCCTGCGAGGCGTCCACCACCAGGATCGAGCCCTCGCAGGCGGCGAGGCTGCGGGAAACCTCGTAGGCGAAGTCGACGTGCCCGGGGGTGTCCATCAGGTTGAGGATGTAATCCTCGCCGTCGTCGGCCCGGTAAGACAGCCGAACGGTCTGCGCCTTGATGGTGATCCCGCGCTCGCGCTCGATCTCCATGTTGTCGAGGACCTGCTCGGTCATCTCGCGCTTGGTCAGCGCCCCGGTCTCCTGGATCAGGCGATCGGAGAGCGTGGACTTGCCGTGGTCGATGTGCGCGACGATCGAGAAGTTGCGGATATGGGACAGAGGCGTGGTCATCGTGGCGAGCGTCTAGCACATCTCGCGACGCAACAAAGCGCGGGCGGCTGTCGGCGCGGGAGAACGTGGTTAATCCCACGTTAAGGCGACAACCGGCATCCAGGGGGTTGGGCGGGCGCCCTGTTCTAAGTTCTGGGAGGCGAAGAAGCGCCATGGATAGACGCAAACTGCTGGCTTCCGGCCTGGTCACCCTGGCCGCCCCGACGCTGATCCTGCCGTCGCAGGCGAACGCGCAGCAGCCGACGCAGCTGCCGCCGGCCGAGGCGCCGCCGCCGCCGAACTCGCAACCCTCGTACCCGACGGGCGGCGCGACAGGCGGACCCGCGCCGACCTACAGCCAGGACGAGATCGTCAACAACGTCTCCGACTTCATGGGCGTCACGGCCGAGGCCGCCGGCGCGGCGGTCGAGCGGTTGTTCGCGAACAACGGCCGGCCCACGGCCTATATCGCCGGCGAAGAGGGCTCGGGCTCGTTCGTCCTGGGCCTGCGCTACGGCCGCGGCCTGATGTACATGAAGGATCGCCAGCCGATGGAGGTCTTCTGGCAGGGCCCGTCGATCGGCTGGGACTGGGGCGGCAACGCCAGCCGGGTCTTCACCCTCTGCTACAACCTGCAGGTTCCGGAAGTGATCTTCCAGCGCTTCCCCGGCGTCGAGGGCACCGCCTATCTGGTCGGCGGCCTGGGCGTGAACTACCAGCGCGCCGAGGACGTGACCCTGGCCCCGATCCGCGCCGGCGTCGGCCTGCGCCTGGGCGCCAACATCGGCTACCTGGCCTACACCCGGAAGCGGAACCTCATCCCGTTCTAAGGGGCGTCTCGCTACCCCCGCAGCTTCGCCCCGACCGCTTTTTCCGCCGCCGCAACGATGCGGCCGGACAGGCCTTCGATCTCGCCGTCGGTGAGGGTCTTCTCGCGCGGCTGGACGACCACCTCGACGGCGACCGACTTCATGCCCTCGGGCACGCCCTGGCCGGCGTAGACGTCGAAGATCCGGGCGTCGGCGATCAGGGCCTTGTCGGCGCCCAGGATCGGCCGGATCAGGTCGCCGGCCGGCGTATCTGCCGCGACCAGGAACGCGAAATCGCGCTTCAGCGGCATAAGGGGCGAGAGCTCCAGGGCCGGCTTGGTCTTCACGCCCTTGCGCTTCGGCTCCGGAATGGCGTCCAGGTTCAGCTCGAAGGCCAGCATGGGGCCCTCGGCGTCGATGGCCTTGAGGATGCGCGGGTGCAGCTCGCCGAACTCGGCGATCACCACCTTGGGGCCGAGCTGGAGGCGGGCCGAGCGGCCGGGGTGCCACCAGCCGGCGTTCTGGCCCTGGACCACCTGCAGGCTCGGCGCGCCGATCTCGTTCAGCAGCGCCAGCAGGTCGGCCTTCAGCGTGAATAGCGAGTCGCCGTCGGTCCCCCCTCCTTGCTTGGCGGCCCAATGCTTGGGCGTGTGCGGGGCTAGCAGCGCGGTGACGGCCGTCCATTGATCGGCGGGCTGGTCGCCGCGGAAGTTCGGGCCGACCTCGAAGAGGGCGGCGTCGGCGAAGCCCTTGCGGGCGTTGCGGGCGGCGGCGTCGATCAGGTTGCCCAGCGCCGAGGGACGCATGGTCGAGAGATCGGCCGCAATCGGGTTGGTCAGCACCAGCTTCGCGTCGCCGCCGTCGAACAGCTCGGCCCAGTCGCGGCGCATGAAGCTCCAGGTCACCGCCTCGGCATAGCCGCGCGCGGCCATGGTCCGGCGGGCGTCGCGCATGCGGCGCTGGCGCACGGTGAGCGCGCCGCCGGGCGGGCGGGCGATCTCGGGCAGGGGCAGGGCCGGCAGGCTGTCGAAGCCTTCGATCCGGGCCACTTCCTCGACCAGGTCGGCCTTGCCGTGCGCATCGCGGCGCCAGGACGGCGGGGTGACGGTGTCGCCGTCCACCGTGAAGCCCAGCTTGGTCAGGATCTCGTCGATCCGCGCCGCGCTGACGTCGAGGCCGCTTAGCTTCTTCACATAGGTGCGGTCGAAGACGATGGCGGCGGGCGGGGCGGGCGCCTGGCCGGCGACCTGGATTTCGGACGGCTCGCCGCCGCACAGCTCCAGGATCAGTTGGGTGGCCAGCTCCAGGCCGGGGACCAGCGACTCCGGGTCCACGCCACGCGCGAAACGGTATTGGGCGTCGGAGGTGATGCCGGTGGTGCGGCCGGTCTGGGCCGTGCGGATCGGGTCGAACCAGGCGCTCTCGACGAAGACGTCGGTGGTGGCGTCCGAGCAGCCGGTGGAGGCGCCGCCCATGACGCCGCCCAGGCCGATGGGGCCGGAGGCGTCGGCGATGACGCTGATCTCCGGGCCGACCTCATAGGTCTCGCCGTCCAGGGCCGGGACCTTCTCGCCCTCGCGGCCCAGGCGGGCCTCGATGACAGTCCCGGTCAGCTTGCCGGCGTCATAGACGTGCAGGGGCCGGCAGCGGTCCTGGGAGATCAGATTGGTGACGTCCACCAGGGCGTTGATGGGCCTGAGGCCGACGCTGATCAGCCGCTGCTGCAGCCAGGCCGGCGAGGGGCCGTTCTTCACGCCACGGATCAGGCGGCCGGAGAACACCGGGCAGGCGTCGCCGTCCACCTTGATGGTTATGGGGCAGGGGAACTTGCCTGGGACCGGCGCGGTGGTGTCGGGCTTCAACGTCCCCAGGCCGGCGGCGGCCAGGTCGCGGGCGATGCCGCGCACGCCCAGCCAGTCGGGCCGGTTGGGGGTGACCTCGAAGTCGATGGCGGCTTCCAGACCGAACGCCTCGACGGCGCCGGCGCCCACCGCCAGATCGTCGGAGAGCTCGACGATGCCGTCGGACTCCTCGGCGATCTCCAGCTCCTTGGCCGAGCAGAGCATGCCGTTGGAGACCACGCCGCGCACTGGGCGGGCTTCCAGGGTCACGCCGCTACCGGGCACATAGGCGCCGATGGGGGCGTAAATGGTGGTCAGGCCGGCGCGGGCATTGGGCGCGCCACAGACGATCTCCAGCCGGCCGTCCTTGGTGTCGACCTGGCAGACCCGCAGCTTGTCCGCATTGGGGTGCTGCACAGCTTCGACGATCTTGGCGACCGTGAAGGCGGCAAGTTTCTTACCGGGGTCTTCGACGTGCTCGACCTCGAGGCCGGCCATGGTCATGGCGTCGACCACCTGTTCGACCGAGGCGGTCGTGTCGAGATGCTCTTTCAGCCAGCTCAGCGTAAATTTCATTGCTCGGCTCCTTCGCCGACGATCTGGACCAGCCGGAAGCGCTCGCAGTTGAGCAGCATGTCCGGCGCGAACCCGCCATTGCGGGTGAAATAGCTCTCGTGGCCGCGTCGCCAGGACGCGAGCGTGCGGTCGTCCTCGCCCTCCGCGAAGGCGAAGGCCGCATCGACGTCGCTGAACCGGCGCTGGGTCAGTTCGGTCGTCTGCAGCACACAGCGAACGACGCCGGCGCCGTCCTTTACCGCCCAGGACTTGCCGACCTCCGAGCCCTTCAGGCCCTCGGCGGCGTCCCAGCAGGTCGCGGTCTTCTTGCCTTCGAGGATGAGGGCCAGGAGTTCGTTCGCCAGGTCCGGCCCATCGCCGAACATGTGCGCCTCCAGGCCGTTCCAGGTGTCGAGGGACATCAGCTCAGGCCGGTGGCTGTGTTCGGGGCCTGGAAGGCCGAGAAGCCGTAGTGGTCCAGCCAGCGCACGTCCGACGCGAACATGTCGCGCAGGTCGGGCATGCCGTATTTCAGCGTCCCCAGCCGGTCGATGCCGAAGCCGAAGGCGAAGCCCTGCCATTGGTCGGGGTCGAGGCCGCAGTTGCGGAGCACGTTGGGGTGCACCATCCCGCAGCCGACGATCTCCATCCAGTCCGTGCCCTGGCCGATCTTCACGTCCGCGCCCGAGCGGTCGCAGCGCACGTCCATCTCGGCCGACGGCTCGGTGAACGGGAAGTGGTGCGGGCGGAAGCGGGTCTCGACCACCGGGGTCTCGAAGTAGCGGCTGATGAAGGTGTCCAGCGTCCACTTCAGATGGCCCATGTGGATGTCCCGGTCGATGACCAGGCCTTCCATCTGGTGGAACATGGGCGTGTGGGTGGCGTCGCTGTCCGAGCGATAGGTCCGGCCCGGCACGATGATGCGGATCGGCGGCTCCTGCCCATTGGCGATCCACGACGGCAGCTTCTCGTTCAGCCGCTGCATGGTGCGGATTTGCACGGGGCTGGTGTGGGTGCGCAGGACCTTGCGCTCGCCGTGCTCGTCCTCGGGCAGCCAGAAGGTGTCGTGCATCTCCCGCGCCGGATGCTTGGGCGGGAAGTTTAAGGCCGAGAAGTTGTGGAAGTCGTCCTCGATGTCCGGGCCCTCGGCGAGCGAGAAGCCCATGTCGGCGAAGACGGCGATCATCTCGTCCAGCACCTGCATGGTGGGATGGACGCGGCCGCGGCGCTCGGGCGGCGGCGGCAGGGAGAGGTCGACGCGCTCGGAGGCCAGCTTGGCGTCCAGCTCGGCGGTCTCCAGGGCGGTCTTCCTGGCGGCGATGGCGGTGGCGACCGCGTCGCGAAGGCCGTTGATCTTCGGGCCCTGCTCGCGGCGCTCGTCGGGCGAGAGCTTGCCCAGGGTCTTCAGCAGTTCCGAGATCGAGCCGGTCTTGCCCAGCGCCTCGACGCGGATGGCTTCCAGGGCGGCCAGGTCGACGGCGGCGTCGACGCGCGCCGTGAGCTCGGCTTGCAGTGTGGTGAGATCAGTCATGGGACAGGTGTCCTAGCCTTCGAACTTCACGGGGTGAAGGGGGCAGCAAAAAGCCCCCCGGCGGTTCGGCCGGAGGGCTCTTGAAAGCTTCAGGGTCTTTGCGAGACCTAAGGCTTAAGCCAGCGCAGCGCGAACCTTGTCGGCGATGGCCTTGAACGCAACCGGATCGGCGCCGGCGATGTCGGCGAGGACCTTGCGGTCCATTTCGATCCCGGCCTGATCAAGGCCGTGAATAAACTGCGAGTAGGTGAAGCCTTCCAGGCGCGCCGCGGCGTTGATCCGTTGGATCCACAGCGAGCGGAACATGCGCTTGCGGATGCGGCGGTCGCGGTAGGCGTACTGGCCGGCCTTGTCCACGGCCGCCTTGGCGGTGCGGATGGTGTTCTTGCGGCGCCCGTAGAAGCCCTTGGCTTGCTCGAGAACCTTCTTGTGCTTGGCGTGGGCGGTGACGCCCCTTTTTACGCGTGCCATCTGTCAGATTCTCCTAGAGGCCGTACGGGAGCCAAAGCTTGATGATCTTGGTATCAGCTTCGCTCATCACCTTGGTGCCGCGGTTCTGACGGATGTACTTGGCGTTGTGGCTGGACAGGCGGTGGCGCTTGCCGGCCACACCGGCCTTCAGCTTACCAGACGCCGTCATCCTGAAGCGCTTCTTCACGCCGGACTTGGTCTTCAGTTTGGGCATTTCACGTCGGGTCCCGAAGGCCCCGTCCTCTGGTCGTGTTGATGAACCGCCCTGGCATGCCTTGGGGCCAGGCGGTTCCGAAGGGGCGGGCTAATACGGGAATGGCTAGAGAAATGCAACTCATCCATCCCTCTCAAAGCTCGTCATGGCCCGGCTTGTCCGGGCCACCCATGATCGCAGGAGAGGGTGATTGACCGCGGCGCTGCCGCCGCATTCCATTCGTCACCACGGAGATCATGGGTCGCCCGGACAGGCCGGGCGATGACGATCCAATCTTGGGGGTTGGCGCTTGAACGCGGTCTACATCATGGCCAGCCGTAAACACGGGACGCTCTACATCGGCGTGACGAGTGACCTCATCAGCAGGGTCGGGCAGCACCGAGAAGAAGTCCGCGACGGCTTCACGAAAGACTATGGCGTCAAGCGGCTCGTCTGGTTCGAAGAACACGATGGCATTGAGGCCGCCATCCATCGCGAGAAGCGCCTCAAGAAGTACCGGCGAGAATGGAAGATCAACCTGATCGAGCGGGACAATCCCAACTGGGATGACCTCTTCCCTCAGTTCTTCCTGGCAGACGGCCCCCTGTCCCATCTTCAGCCACGCGAACGGTCGATGTAACGCCTGACGGAATCTGATCCACTCAACCTTACTGCGCCCGCCAGGCCTCCGCGTGGGCGAGGCCGTCGATCAGCCGATCGAGGGTTTCGGACTCGGGCCACCAGGGTTGCTCGCCTACGTCCCGGATCGCCCGGTCCAAGATCAACGACCGGACGCCCCAGGTGTCGTGCAGCTCTTTCGCCAAGCCGGCGGCGTCGCGATCTCCCGCGGGTTCGTCCGCGAATATAGCAAGGTTCGGCGAGATTTGCGCGGCGAGCGCCAAAGCGACGTCGCCCCGCGAAATGGGTCCAACGACGTTTGCGCCAATATCGTGAAGGCTACCGATCAGATTAACGGAATAGTCTTCATCGCTGCACACGAGAAGAATGGTGTCCACGGAGGTTGAGGTCATGAAATGTAATCTCCAACGTGAACTTACGATGTTGAACGTAAGGGTTGGAACGTCGAAGTGCGATAGTCGTATCCTGACAATTGCGTGAGCTTGGCCGGCAGCCGGGCGGCCGCGCTATTTCGGCCTCCGCGCCGCGATGCCCATGATCTCGAAGCGGGCATTCCCCAGCAGGTGGTCGACGCCGAGGTAGGCGCGGGCCGGCAGGGGACCCTTGAAATAGGTCCGGTAGAGGTCGTTGAATGCCTGGTAGTCGGCTAGGTCGCTGGAGAAGACCTGGACCCAGGTGAGATCGTCCATGGTCAGGCCGCCGGCCTCGACCGCGCGCTTCAGGCTGTCCAGCACCCGCTTGGCCGCGTCGCCCGGCGTGCCGCCCAGGGCCGCGCCGCCATCGGTCATCCCCGAGATGTAGAGGGTGTTCCCGGCCCAGACCGCGGCGCTGAAGGGCGGCGCGACCGTCACGCCGGGGCGCGGCGGGACGGGCAGGTGGGTGGGGCTGGCGTCCGCCGCTGACGCGGCGAGCGGGGCAAGGCTGAGCGCGGCGGTGAGAAAGATGGCTTTGGATTTCAAGACGGGTCCCCTGGGCGGCGAGGCCGGTGCGGCGTCCGCCGATGCGAGGCGTCGGCCCCCGCGCTGTCAAGGCGGCCGACCCCGCGCGGGTGCAGACCGCGATTTATTTCCAAAGCTTAAGCAGGGGTTAGCCGTGACGCTCTATGAATAGGGTCTCAGCCGCGAAAAGGCGGCGCCGGAGACGAGAATGTCCGCCATCTCATCCGTGAGCCAATATCTGCCCGTGACGCCGGTCGCCGCGGTGGCCCCCAGCCGGCAGTCCGCCCCGCCGCCCGTCAGTCGCGATGACGCGGCCAAGGAGGCCACCAAGCCCGCCAGCGCCTCAAAGGCGTCGGGAACCGGCACGGTCGTGGATATCCGCGCCTAAGCCAGACCCTTCAGGCCAGCCTGGGCGTACGCTTGATCACTGCCCAGGCGAACCATAAGGCCGGCAGGATCAACAGCGCCGAGAAGGCGAACGGCGCGCCCGGCGCGACCAGCGAGAACAACTGCCCCGCCATGACCGGGCCGCCAATGCGCGCCAAGGCCATGCCACTCATGTTGAGACCCAGCATCTCGCCCTGGCGATCGGGCGGCGCAGCGCGTGAGATCAGCGCCGAGATGTTCGGGAAGCAGATCGACTGGCCGATGCAGACCAGGGCGAACCCGAGCACCGCCACATGCCAGGTCGGCGACGCGCCCTGGACGATCAGACCCACGCCCATGAACGCCAGGCCGCCAGTCAGCGTCCGCGCTTCGCCATAGGCCCGGGCCAGCCGGCCCGACAGCCAGCCCTGGCAGATGGCGCCCAGCAGGCCGATAGCCATGAAAGCGAAGCCGATCTGGCGCGGGCCCCAGCCGAAGCGAGCTTCGGTCCAGAGACCGTAGGTGGCCTCGATCCCGGCGAAGCCCACCACCACGATGAAGCTGATCAGGATCACCCGGCTGACGATCGGGTGGGCGAAGCCCTCGCGCAGGCCCGCTGAGCGGACACGCTTCTGGGGCGTGGCGTTCGTGGGCCGGCTCTCGCGCACGAAAAGCACGACCGCCAGCGCCGAGGCCAAGGCGAAGCCGGCGGCCACCAGCAGCGGGAGCTGGAAGCCCAGGGCACCGCGGCTGGGCTGGGCCAGAAAGCCGCCGATGGCCGGCCCGGTCATGAAGCCGGCGCTGAAGGCGGAGCCCATGATCCCCATCCGTTGGGCGCGCTTCTCCGGCGGGGTGATGTCGGCCAGGGCGCCCTGAAGCGTCGAGATGTTGCCGGCGAAGATGCCGGTCAGGAACCGGAGTCCAAAGGCGACCAGAATGTTCGGCGCGAAGGCCAGGGCCGCATAACTCAGCCCCACCATGGAGATGGTGATGATCAGTACGGGCCGTCGCCCGATCCGGTCGGACAGCTTTCCCCAGAACGGCTCGCCGATGAACTGGCCGACCGAGAAGGCCGAGAACAGCAGGGTGACCTGCCAGGCCGGCGCATCGAAGGCCTGGGCGAAGAACGGCAGCAGCGGGATCACCAGGCCGAAGCCCGCGATCATCAGGAAGATGACGCCCAGCAGGACGATGAGGGCGCGGCGCTCTTCGGCGGGGGGCAGGACCAGGGTCATTGGAACAGCTTACCTGTCTGCGCCAGCCGCCAAGCTTGCGCCCGCCGGGCCGCGATCAGCGCCAGCCAGATGGACGGGGCGACGATCATCGCCCCCAGCCAGAACGGCCCGTTCAGGCTGATGTGCGCGAAGCTGAGCCCCGCGCAGAACGGCCCGGCCACCCGCGCCAACGCGCCGGCGGCGTTGTTCAGCCCCAGGATCTGGCCCTGGCGGTCCGGCGGCGCGGTCTCGGATATCAGGGCGCTGACGTTCGGCCAGGCCACCGACTGGCCGGCCGCGGTCAGGCACATCAGCGCGATCACCATGGCCGGGTGAAACGAGAACGGCTGCCCTAGCTGGCCGATCAGGGTGATGGTCATGCCCACCGCCAGCATCGGCCCCGGCCCGAACTTCTCGGCCAGCGGGCCGGTGATGAACGTCTGGGTGAAAGCGGCGGTGATGCCGACGAAGGCGAAGCAGAGGCCGATCTCCTTTGGTCCCCAGTCGAACTTGGCCTGGGTCCAGAGGCCGAACGTGCTTTCGATGCCGGTGAAGGCGAAGCCCACCAGGAACGTCAGCAGCATCAGCCGGCCGATCACCGGATGGCGGATGGCCTCGCCGGTGGCCTTCCACCGGCTGGGCTGGTCGGTGATGTGGGCCTGGCGGTTCCGGCTCTCCTTGATGAAGAACACGATGGACAGCGCCGAGAGCGCCGAGAGGCCGGCACAGATGAACAGCGGGATCTGGAACCCGATCGGCCCCGCCTCGGGATGGGCGAACAGGCCGCCGACCGAGGGGCCGATGATCAGGCCCACGTTCCAGGCCGCGCCCATGTAGCCCATGGTCCGGGGGCGCTTCTCGGCCGGGGTGACGTCGGCGATGTAGCCCTGGATCACCGCGCCGTTGCCGCTGGCCAGGCCGCCCACGAAGCGGATGGCCAGGGCCGCCCAGACGTTGGGGGCGAAAGCCAGCGCAAGGTAGCAGAGCAAGTTGCCGCAAAGCGTCGAGATCAGCACCGGCTTGCGCCCGTACTTGTCGCTCAGGCGTCCCCAGAACGGTTCGCCGAAGAAGCCCCCGGCGGCATAGGCCGAGAACACCAGGGCGATCTGCCAGGGCTGGGCGTCGAACGACTTGGCATAGAAGGGCAGCAACGGGACGATGATCCCGAAGCCCAGCATGTTGATGAAGATCACGGCGATCAACGACGGCGCCGCCAGGCGAGGCGGCGACGCCTCCCGTGGCGCAAGGTCGGACATTTGAACGGTGTTAGGACGAGTAGGCGAACGCGGCAAGTTCGAGCTGTGTTCGCGGCCGGTCAGGTCGCCGAGATGACCGCGAGGTCGGCGGCGATACGATCCAGCACCGAACGCCAGTCCCCCGGCGCGGGCTGTCGGTAGAGCGTGGCGCTGGGATACCACGGCGTGCGGGTTCCCGTGGCGGTCCAGCGCCAGTCCGGCCGGACCGCCGAGAGCATGACCCACGTGGGCTTGCCCATGGCGCCGGCCAGGTGGGCGACGGCGGTGCAGGTGGTGATCACCAGGTCGAGCCCTGCCACGATCTCTGCGGTGTCCAGGAAATCACCCGCGCCGGTCGCGTCGGGCGCCAAGCTCATCACACCGCGCAGGGCGCGCACCTCCGCCGCGAGGGCCGGCGGCAGCGACCGGTGATGGTCGTCCGCGAAGTCTGGGTTGCCGTTGGTCACGACGCCCACGCGGACAGCCTGTGGTCTGGGCGCCGCCATGAGATAGGGCGCGGCGGGAATCTCGGCCTCGGCCAGGCCCAGCCGCAGGGGCAGGGAACCGCCGCGGATCCAGAGATCCGGCGGGTCGATCACCTTGTGCTGGGCGACGCCGATGGGAATGACGTCGTCGACAGCTTCGAGCTGGCCGAACAGCCGCGCCAGGGACACCGCGCAGGTGAGGGTGATGCGCCCGGCGCCGGCGGTCCGCAGCGGGGCCAGGAACCGGGCGAAGCTGATCTGGTCGCCGTGGCCCTGTTCATGGGTGACCAGGATGTGGCGTCCGGCCAGGGGCTCGCCGCGCCACTCCGGCACGCCGCCGCCGACCGGCGAGGTCAGCCCAGGCAGGCGATAGCGCGCTTCGTAGTGCGCGAGCCCTTCGCGCCACGCGCCGTTCGCCAGCAGGTGATGGGCGTGGGCGACCTCGGTGCGTGGATCGGAAAGGTCCATGGCGCGAGCCGCCGCCTTAAGGGTTCTGCCGCTTCAGTTCGGCGCGGAAGGCGGCTTCCTGCTTCACGTAGAACGCCTTGCAGCCCGCCGGATCGACGAAGGCGTCGGCCTGGCCGGCGTCCAGCGCCTTCTTCTTGGCCTGCAGGCCGTAGAACGAGGCGTGGGAGGCCAGGAAGACGTCGCAGGGCAGCGACTTCCAGGTGGCGAAGCTCTTCTCGTAGTCCGCGGTCTGGCCGGGGTAGGTCTCAGTCTTGCCGAGCTTGTAGCCCGGCAGGACGCTTGACGAGCAGTGGACCTGGGCCTGGCGCACCTTGCCGGCCACGGTCACCGGGAAGGTCCAGGTGGTGCAGCCCTTGGTGTGGCCGCCGGTCACGTGGGCTGTCAGGGTCCAGCCGCCGAAGGCGACCTTCTGGCCGTCCTTGAGGATCACGTCGGGCTTCACCGCCTCGTATTCGAACCGCGCGCCCTTCAGGAACGGGTCGCCGCGGCCGCCCGCTGCAATGATCGGACCATCGGCGGCGCTGGCGTACAGCTTCGCGCCCGGCGCAGCGCGCTTGATCGTGGCCAGGCCGGCGGCGTGGTCGAAATGCTGGTGGGTGTTGAGCAGGATTTTCACCTGGGCAGGGTCGAAACCCAGGGTCTTGATGTTGGCGACCACCTGTTTGCCGGTCTCGGCGTCGCCGCCGTCCAGCACGATCAGGCCGGTCTTGCTGGTCAGCAGATAAGCCGCGTAGTCGGCCGAACCGACATAATACAGGCCCTCGCCCATCTTGAACGGCGGGAAGGCCGCATCCGGCGCCTCGGCCGCGAGGGCGGGTGAAATGAAAGCGGCCGCCCCAAGGACGGCCGCGCTCAGAAGTCCGGAAACCGGTGACGTCAAATCGGGGTCTCGCTTATCGCGGCGCCAGGATCATGATCATCTGGCGGCCTTCCATGCGGGGCTCGTACTCCACCTTGGCGATCGGCTCGAAGTCGGCCTTCACCTTCTGGAGCAGTTTCATCCCAAGTTCCGGGTGGGCCAGTTCGCGACCACGGAAGCGCAGGGTGATCTTCACCTTGTCACCTTCTTCGAAGAAGCGGTTCATCGACCGCACCTTCACTTCGTAGTCGTGGATGTCGATGTTGGGACGGAGCTTGATTTCCTTAAGCTCCACCACCTTCTGCTTTTTCCGCGCCTCGTTCTTCTTCTTCTGCTCCTGGAACTTGAACTTGCCGTAGTCCAGGATCTTGCAGACGGGCGGATCCGCGTTCGGCACGATCTCGACCAGATCGAGGCCCGCTTCCTCAGCGGCTTCGATCGCTGCCGAGGTGGGCATCACGCCCTGCTTCTCACCGTGTTGATCGATGAGGAGGACGCGCGGTACGCGGATATCTTCGTTCATGCGCGGCCCTTCTTTGACGGGCGGCGTTTGCATGGGGCGGCGAATAGGCAGTGCTCCGGGGCTGTTGAAACGCAAAAAACGCCGGTGCGCGAGACGCGCTCCGGTCGTGAAGCTCAGTATATGACGCGCGGGACCCTCTGTATCAAGGCGCGGTCTAGAGAGTCGGGGCCAAAGAGTGCGCGGCCTGCGCCACTTGGGCCACAGCCAGATCGGCCAAATTCTCGGCCCTGAGGATCGCCACCCGGCCGCGCGGGGCCGACAAGGCCGGGTCCGAGGCCTTCGAGAACAGCACGATCGTAGGCGCGCCGCCGGCCGCGGCCAGGTGCAGCGGGCCGGTGTCGTTGCCGACCGCCAGGGCCGCGCGGGCGCCCAGCATGGCGATGGAGGCGAAGTCGGTGCGGCCCGTCAGGTCGCGCGCCCGGGGCGCGGCGCGCTGGATGGCGTGGGCCAGATCGGACTCGGCCGGGCCGCCGATCACCACAACATCGAAGCCCCGCGAATAGAGGATGCGGGCGAGCTCCGAATAGCGTTCCACCGGCCAGCGCTTTTCCGGGCGATGAGCCGAGCCGCCGGGGACGAAGATCACATAGGGGCGCGGCTTGTTGGAGCCGGGCACCGGCCGCTCGGCGGGGGCGGCCTTCAGCACCCAGGACAGGTCCGGCGCCGGGGCGGAGCCGGGCTCGGTGGGGGCGTCCGCCCAGATGCCGGCATACATCAGCTGGTCGGCCTGGCGCTCCAGGGTGTGCATGCCGTTGCGCAACGGGTTCTTGTGCGGCAGCGAGCAGCCGAAGGCGACGCCCGACCAGGCCGGCGGGCTGGGACGCAGCAGCTGAAAGATCCGGTTCGACTGGGCCGAGGTCTGCAGGTCGTAGACCCGGTCGTAGGCGGCGTCCTTGATCCGCTTCCTCAGCGCCATCCACTCGGGGAAGCTCTCGGGCCGCCCGCCGGTGTCCACCGCGTTGAAGTAGGGGCAGATCTTGGCCAACGCCTCGAACGGCGGCGTGGTCAGCAGCGTGATGTGCGCCTTGGCGTGGGCCTGGCGGATCTTCTTCATCGCCGCCAGAGCCAGGACGAAGTCGCCCAAGGCTGACAGCTTGATGACCAGGATGCGTTGGACATTCCGGGGCATCAGACGCGGTCCTCCAGGACCTTCTCGTAGGCGGCCAGGGTCTGGGCGCACATGGCGTCGGCCGAATAGAGCTGGCGGGCGCGCTTCTTGCCGGCCTCGCCCATCTCCAGGCGCTTGCCGGGGCCCAGGTCGATGGCGCGTGCGATGGCCGTGGCCCAGGCGTCGGCGTCGTCCACCGGGGCCAGCCAGCCGGTCGTGCCGTCCAGCACGGTCTCGGTGACGCCGCCGTGGTTCGAGGCGATCACCGGGCGGCCCATGGCCTGGGGCTCCACCGCCGCGCGGCCGAAGCTCTCGGGCACGCTGGTGGGCAGGATGGCGAAGTCGGCCAGCAGGTAGGCCGCCGGCATGTCGTCGCAATGGCCGACCAGCTTCACGGCGTCGCCCAAGGACGCCGCGTCGATGGCCGCCTGGACCTCGGCGGCATAGCCGGTCCGGCCCTGGTGGTCGCCGGCGAACAGGATCTGGAAGTCGTGCCGGCCCTGGGCCGCCAGCCGCCTGGCCGCCTCGACGATCACCAGGTGGCCCTTGATGCGTGTAACGCGCCCGGCCAGCAGCACCTGGGTCCGGTGGTCTGTCGGGTTCAGGCCCCAGGCGGTGCGCAGCGCGTCAACGCGGTTGGGAGTGACGAAGGTCGGATCGAAACGGTCCAGGTCGACGCCGCGCGGAATGGTGACCAGCCTGGCGGGATCCACCTTGTGCTCGGCCAGCACGTGGTCGCGCGTGTAGTCGGAGTTGGCGATGACCAGGTCGCCGCGGGTCATGACCGCGTTGTACCAGCGCTTCAGCCCGGACTGGGCCTTGTAGACCCCGTGGTAGGTGGCGACGAACGGGGTGTGGGTCGCGTGCGCCGCCCACAGGGCCGAGAACGCCGGGGCGCGGCTGCGCGCGTGGACGATGGAGACCTTCTCCTGCCGGATCAGCGCCACCAGGCGCGCGGCGTTGCCCAGCATCACCAGCGGGTTCTTGGTCTGCACCGGCATCTGGGCCAGGCGGCCGCCGTCGGCCTCCAGCCGCGCGACCATGCGCCCGCCGCGCGTGGCGACGAGGGCCGTGCCGCCTGCGCGGACGACGGCCTGGGCCACGTCGATGGTGCTCTGTTCCGCGCCGCCGGTCTCCAGTTCGGGGACCACCTGCAGCAGGGTGAAATCTGAGGGTAGGGACACGCGTCCTTCTCTAAACTGAGTTGGCCCCGGCTGCTAAGAGGCTCGCATGAGCGAGATTCAAGGATTCCTGGATCGGCCGGACGGCGCGCGGCTGGCCTGGCGCATGGTCGAGGGCGCCGGGCCGACGGTGGTCTGGCTGGGCGGCTTCAAGTCGGACATGACGGGGACCAAGGCGCAGGCCCTGGCCGAGTGGGCGCTGGCGAACGGCCGGGCCTATGTCCGCTTCGACTATTTCGGCCACGGCGAGTCCTCGGGCGACTTTGCGGACGGCACGATCACGCGGTGGCGCGAGGACGCGATCGGGGTGCTGAACGAGCTGACAGCCGGGCCGCTGGTGCTGGTGGGCTCGTCCATGGGCGGTTGGATCGCCTGCCTCGTGGCCATGGCGATGCCGCGGCGGGTGCGGGCCATGGTGCTGGTCGCCCCGGCCCCGGACTTCACCGAGAAACTGATGACGCCGGAGATCCCGCCGGCGGGCCGCGCCGCGCTGGCGGCGGATGGCGTCTGGCTGCGGCCCTCCGAGTACGGCGAGCCCTATCCGATCACCCGCAATCTGCTGGACGATGGCGCCCGCTGGTCGATCCTGGGTGGCGGCCCAGTCCCGCTGGAGATGCCGGTGCGCATCCTGCAGGGCGGGAACGACCCCGACGTCCCGTGGCGCCACGCGCTGGAACTGGCCCATGCGCTGAAAGGCGAGGACGTGGTCTTCACCCTGATCAAGGACGGCGATCACCGCCTGTCGCGGCCGCAGGACATTGAGCGGCTCATCGCGACGGTGGCGGAGGTCTAATTCCTCCCCAACGGGGGAGCAAGAATCGCCGCCAACCCCTCGCGATACGTCGGGTACATCGGCCGCCAGCCCAGTTCCGCCTTGGCCAGGGCGTTCGAGACGCGCTTGCTCTCGGCGTAGAAGCGCATGGCGGCGGGAGAGAGTTCGGCGTCGGCCAGGGCGATCGCGGGCGGGGGTTCGATGCCCAGCAGGCCAGCCGCATAGGCCAGCACCTCGCTGTTCGGCGCCGGTTCATCGTCGCAGAGATTGTAGGCGGCCCCAGCGCGGGGCCGGGCGATGGAGGCTTCCAGTCCGGCGGCTAGGTCGTCCACGTGGATGCGGGAGAACACCTGACCCTCCGCCACGATCCGCCGGGCGCGACCCTCGCGTAGGCGGTCAAAGGCCGAGCGACCCGGGCCGTAGATGCCGGGCAGTCGGAACGTGCAGACCGTCAGGCCCATGCCGCGACCCACTTCCCACCAGTCCCGCTCCGCGCCGACGCGGCGGGCGGCCTCGACGGATTGCGCGGCCAGCCGGCTCCGCTCGGTGACCCAACCGCCGCGCCGGTCGCCGTAGACGCCGGTGGTGGAGAGGTAGCCGGTCCAGTCGGGGAACGCGCCGGCCTCGGCCAGCGGGCCGACCAGGCTGTTGAGGCCGGGGCAGCCCTGGGGTCCCGGCGGCGCGGTGATCAGCAGGGCCTGGGTCGTCGCCAACGCGTCGGTCACCGCCTGGCGATCGTCGAGCGACACGCCCCGATGGCCGTCGGCGGCGATGCGCGCGGCGCCGGCGGCGTCACGGAAGGTCGCGGTGACCGCCCAGCCCTTCGCGGCCATCCGCCGGGCCAGCGCCCGCCCGGAGAAGCCGTAGCCGAAGAGGAAGAGCTGCATCGGCCCCTACAGCAGGGCCATGATGGCCTTGCGCGCATCGGCGGCGAGGTCGGGGCGGGCGAGGGCGAAGGCGACGTTGGCGCGCAGCAGGCCGATCTTGTCGCCGCAGTCGTAGGTGGTCCCCTCGTACTCCAGGGCGTGGAAGTCCTGGGTCTTCATCAGGTTGAACATGCCGTCGGTCAGCTGGATCTCGCCGCCCGCGCCGCGCTCCTGGGTCTCCAGGATCTCGAAGATCTCGGGCTGCAGGATGTAGCGCCCCGAGATGAAGAGGTTCGAGGGCTCTGTCCCCGGCGCCGGCTTCTCGACCATGCCGGTCATGCGGTTCAGGCGACCGTCCTGCCCATCCAGGGCGACGATGCCGTATTTGTGCGCCTCGCCGGGCGGGGCGGGCTCGACGACGACGATGTTGCCGCCTTTCTCGTCGTAGGCGGCGACCGCCTGGGCCAGGGTCGGCGTCTTCGCCATCATCAGCATGTCGGGCAGCATCACCGCGAACGGCTCGTCGCCGATCACGTCGCGGGCGCACCAGACCGCATGGCCCAGGCCCAGCGGCGCCATCTGGCGGATGAAGCTCATCTGACCGGGCTGCGGCAGGTCCCGGCGCACCTCGGCCAGGATGTCGAGCTTCCCCTTGGCCTCCAGGATGCCCTCGATCTCGGGATTGCCGTCGAAGTAATCCTCGATGGCCCCCTGGCCGCGGCCGACGATGAAGACGAAGTGCTCGATGCCGGCGGCGCGGGCTTCCTCGACGATGTAGCTGAGGATCGGCCTGTCCACGATGTTGAGCATGTTCTTCGGCGTCGTCTTCGCGCCGGGGAGAACCCGTGTTCCGAGCCCCGCCACCGGCAGAACAGCCTTCCTCACGCGCTTGCCCATCGAAAACCCTCCGAATACCCGCGGCCACTGAAGTCCAGCGTTCCCCTAATGCGTTCCGTCGATGCACGGCGAGAAATTTTGGCGACAAGGACACGATCACGATTTTGAGATCGCACGAAGTTGTGTAGGGTTGGATTGCCGGGGATTCACCCCCAGGGGAGCCTACTCAAATGAAGCTTCGCATTCTGACGATCGCCACTGCCGGTGTCATGGCTCTGAGCCTGGCCGCTTGCCAAAAGAAGGAAGAGGCCGCGCCGGCCGCCGCCGACGCCGCCGCCGCCTCGGCTGATTCCGCCGCCGCCTCCGCTGACTCGGCCGCTGCTTCGGCTGCCGCTGCGCCGGCCGCTGACGCCGCTGCCGCCCCCGCCGCCGACGCTGGCGCGATGTCGGCCGCTGCTCCGGCCGCTCCGGCCGAGCCGGAAAAGAAGTAAGCTTTCTCTCCACGAGATTGCTGGAAGCGGCCGTCCCTCCGGGGACGGCCGTTTTTCTTTGGTCGCTATTCCACCGTCACGGACTTCGCGAGATTGCGGGGCTGGTCGACGTCGGCGCCCTTCAGCACGGCCACGTGGTAGGCCAGCAACTGCATCGGCGGTGAGTAGACCAGCGGCGCGATCAGCGGATCGCAGCGCGGAGCCGTCACCACCACGCGGGCCCCGGCCGGCGCATGCTTCTGGCCCTCGGGATCGGTGATGAAGATCACCTGGCCGCCGCGCGCCATCACCTCGTTCATGTTCGAGGCCGACTTCTCGAAATAGCTGTCGAAGGGGGCGAGGATCACGATCGGCGTGTTCTCGTCGACGAGGGCGATGGGTCCGTGCTTCAGCTCGCCGGCGGCGTAGCCCTCGGCGTGGATGTAGCTGATCTCCTTCAGCTTCAGCGCGCCTTCCAGGCTGAGCGGGTACATCGGTCCCCGGCCCAGATAGAGCACGTCGCGGGCCTTGGAGACCTCCACCGCCACGCGCTGGACGGCCTCTTTCAGCTCGATGGACTCGGCGACCAGGCGCGGCGCCTCCAGCAGCACCCGGACCAGCCGCTGTTCCTCCGCCTCGTCGATCCGCCCTCGGGCCCGCGCGGCGGCCACGGCGAGGGCGGTCAGCACGCAGATCTGGGCCGTGAACGCCTTGGTGGAGGCGACGCCGATCTCCGGCCCGCAGTGGATCGGCCAGACCACGTCGACCTCGCGGGCCATGGTGGACTCCACGGCGTTGACCACCGCGGCGCTGCGCATGCCCTTGGCCTGGCAGTAGCGCAGGGCGGCCAGGGTGTCGGCGGTCTCGCCCGACTGGGACATGGCGATCACCAGGGCGTCGGCCTGCAGCGCAGGCTGGCGATAGCGGAACTCCGAGGCGATCTCGACGTCCACCGGCAGGTCGGCCAGCTGCTCGATCAGGTACTTGCCAAGCAGCCCGGCGATATAGGACGTGCCGCAGGCCACGATCTGGATCCGGCCCAGGTTGGCGAAATCCACGCCGCCCGGGATCGCCGTGATGGCGCTCAGGGTGTCCACATAGGCCGCGATGGTGCGCTGGCACCCCTCGGGCTGGTCGTGGATCTCCTTCTCCATGAAGTGGCGATAGTTCCCCTTCTCCACCAGCGCCGCCGAGGCTGGGACCGTGCGGACGGGGCGTTCGACCGGCTGGCCGGCCTGGTCGAAGATCTTGGCGCCGGTGTGGGTGATGGCGACGAAATCGCCTTCCTCCAGATAGCAGACGCGGTTGGTGAAGGGGCCGACCGCCAGGGCGTCCGAGCCCAGGAACATCTCGCCGTCGCCATAGCCGACCACCAGCGGGCTGCCGCGCCGGGCGCCCATGATCAGGCCGTCCTCGCCCTCGACCAGCACGCCCAGGGCATAGGCGCCGCTGAGCTGGTCCAGGGTCGCCTTCAGCGCCGCGATGGGGGCCAGGCCGGTGGCCAGTTCGCTGTCCAGCAGGGCGGCGATCACCTCGGTGTCGGTCTCGCTCTCGAACGCGCGGCCGGTGGCCTGCAGGCGCTCCCGCAGTTCGGCGTAGTTCTCGATGATGCCGTTGTGGACCAGGGTCACCCTGCCCTGGGTGTGCGGGTGGGCGTTGCGCAGCGACGGCGCGCCGTGGGTGGCCCAGCGGGTGTGGCCGATGCCGACGGACCCGCCCAGCGGGGCGGCGGCCAGCACGGCTTCCAGCGCGCGGATCTTGCCCTCGGCCCGGCGGCGCTCGACCTTGCCGCCGACGACCGCGGCGATCCCGGCGGAGTCATAGCCTCGGTACTCCAGCCGCTTCAGGCTCTCGATCAGGCGATCCTGGACGGGCGTGGCCCCGACGATGCCGATGATCCCGCACATGTGGCCTGGGTATCCTTTGTGGTAAGGCGAATCCCATGCGGTTTCGCCCGCGATTGCGGCGCTTTAACATCAGCCAAGGTTGCTGCGACTAAAAGTCTGCTTCGGATCGTTTCCCCTTCCGTCCCACCGACCACCTGCGACGAGCATCCACATGAGTAAGCGCGCCTATTTCGGCACCGACGGCATCCGGGGCGAGGCCAATCGCCATCCCATGACGGCCGAGGTCGCCCTGCGGGTCGGCATGGCCGCGGGCAAGATGTTCATGTCGGGCGACGAGCGCCGCCACCTGGTGGTGATCGGCAAGGACACGCGCCTGTCCGGCTACATGATCGAGCCGGCCTTGGTGGCGGGCTTCACCAGCGTGGGGATGGACGTGCGCCTGTTCGGCCCGCTGCCGACGCCGGGCGTGGCGATGATGACCCGCAGCTTGCGCGCGGACCTGGGCGTGATGATCTCGGCTTCGCACAACACCTTCTCTGACAACGGCATCAAGCTGTTCGGTCCCGACGGCTACAAGCTGTCGGACGAGAAGGAGCTGGAGATCGAGGCCCTGATGGACGAGGGCTTGCAGCAGAACCTGGCCTCGCCCACGGCCCTGGGCCGGGTGCAGCGGATCGACGACAGCCAGGCCCGCTACATCGAGATCGCCAAGGCCACGTTCCCCCGCCGGCTCAGCCTGTCGGGCATGCGCATCGTCATCGATTGCGCCAACGGCGCGGCCTACAAGGTGGCGCCCGAGGCGCTGCACGAGCTGGGCGCCGAGGTGATCCGCGTCGGCGTCGAGCCGAACGGCTTCAACATCAACCAGGAGTGCGGCTCGACCCACCCGGCCGCCATGCAGCGGGCGGTGAAGGAATACCGCGCCGACATCGGCATCGCTCTGGATGGCGACGCGGACCGGCTGGTGATCTGCGACGAGAAGGGTACGGTCATCGACGGCGACCAGATCATGGCGCTGATCGCGGCCGACTGGGCGCGGCGGGACAAGCTGCGCGGCGGCGGCGTGGTCGCCACGGTGATGTCGAACCTGGGCCTGGAGCGCTTCCTGGCCAGCAAGGACCTGAAGCTGGAGCGCACCCAGGTGGGCGACCGCTATGTGATGGCCCGCATGCGCCAGGGCGACTTCAACGTCGGCGGCGAACAGTCGGGCCATCTGATCCTGTCGGACTTCTCCACCACCGGCGACGGCCTGCTGGCCGCGCTGCAGGTGCTGGCGGTGCTGAAGGAGAGCGACCAGCCGATGAGCGCCCTGGCCCGCCAGTTCGAGCCGGTGCCGCAGAAGCTGGAGAATGTGCGCTTCACCGGCGGCAAGCCGCTGGAGAACGACCAGGTGAAGGCCGTGATGGCCGACGCCGAGCAGCGGCTGACCGGCACGGGCCGCCTGGTGGTCCGCGCGTCCGGCACCGAGCCGCTCATCCGCATCATGGCCGAGGCCGACGACGAGAAGCTGGTCAATCAGGTGATTAAGGACATCGCCGGCGCTGTGAAGAAGGCGGCGGCCTAGCCTCCTACGACGCGGCGGACTTCGACCGTGTGGCGGCGCGCGGGCGCTAGCTGTGCCTGATGACCCGAATGTCGCCGGAAAGCTTCGAACGTGCTGGCTTTGGTGAGATCGCGGCGCTTCGCGTCTGTCTGAACGCGCCCCCACAACGCCAGATCGCCCGCGCTGACCCTGCGTCAGCAGACGTGCAGCAACCCTAGCAAAGGGTAAAATCTTGTGTCATCGTCGTCACAAATCGACCGGCTCGACCCGGATCGACGTAAAATAAGAGCTGTTTGGGAGAGAAATATGCGTCGCGACCTCGCCATCCTTGGCGTGGCGCGGCAGGTGGAGCGCCCCGCGCGCTGTATCGCCTGTCTCGCTTTCGTCGGCCTCATGGGCGCCGCCTTCTGGGCGGGCCTCGTCTGGATCGCCGAAGCCGTCGTCAGCGCGCCGGGCGTCGGCTTCTAGCCGCCCCAGCGTTCCGCGCTCCGCTCAGGGCGCGTAGGCGCGCAGGAACGTGTCGACCGCGCGCGTGACCTGCTGGTCGAACTGCGCCGGCGTCGGCGCGGCGGCCACGCCCCACATGTGGGGCCAGTAGACCCCCGAGATCGCTAGGTCCTTGAAGTGCTGGGCGGCGACGATGGGATCGGTGCGGCGCAGCCGGCCCGCCGCCATCAGCTCTTCCAGATAGGCCCCGATCCGGCCCAGCACGATCTTGGGGCCGCTTTCGTAGAAGACGCGCCCCAGCTCAGGAAACCGCTCGCTCTCGGACACCACCACCCGCTGGATGGCGATGGCCTCCGGCGTCATCAGGTGATTGAGGAAGCCGCGCGCGAAGTGGGCCAGCTTGGCCTCGGTGTCGCCCGCCTCGGGGCCGACGTCGAACAGGGTCGCCTGCAGCTCGGCGCAGGTGCGCTGCATCATGGCGGCGAAGAGCTCTTCCTTGCTCTTGAAGTAGTTGTAGAGCGTGCCCTTCGACCCGCCGAGGCGGGCGGCGATGGTCGACATCGAGGTGGCGGCGAAGCCCTCGGCCAGGAAACACTCGCGCGCGACGTCGAGGATGGTCTCGCGCCGGTCTTCCCGTTTCGTGATCGTCGGCGCCACGGACATCGCATTTTCCTAAAGCCCTGCCTTGACGGCGTCCAGCTACCGGCAATATATGACCGTACCGTACGGTCAGATCAAGCGTTCGAACCGTCGCGGTCGCCACTCCTCCCCGAGGCGCAGATATGTCCCGTTCGATCATGGGCCTGATGGCCGGCGCCGCGGCGCTGGCCGGATGCGCCACCATTCCCAAGCTCCCGGATGCGCCCAAGGCGGCGCCGGCCGAAAGCTTCGCCACCGCGCGCAGCTTCCAGGCGCCGGAGGCGGCGTGGCCCGCCGACCGCTGGTGGAGCGCCTATGCCGACCCGCAGCTGGATGAGCTGATGGACGAGGCGCTGGCCGGGTCTCCCAGTCTGGCCGAAGCGGCGGCCCGTCTGCGCGCCGCCGACGCCCGGAGCCGCCAGGCGCGGGCCGCGACCCTGCCGGGGATCGCGGCGAACGCCCAGGCCGCCGAGAGCAAGCAGTCCTACAACAACGGCATCCCGGCCCAGTTCGTCCCGCGCGGCTACAACGACACCGGCCGCGCCACCCTGGACTTCAGCTACGACCTGGATCTCTGGGGCCGGAATCGCGCGGCGCTGAAGGCGGCGACCTCCGAGGCCGACGCGGCGCGGATGGACGCGGCCGAGGCGCGGCTGGCGCTGACCACCGCCGTGGCCGGCGCCTATGCCGACTTCGCCGCGCTGAACGCCGAGCACGACGCCGCCGACGCGGCGCTCACCAACCGCCAGGCCTCGGCCGATCTGGTGGCGCGGCGCGTCACCGGCGGGGCGGCCAACCCCGGCGAGGCGGACCAGGCGCGCGCCGCCGCTGCCGCCGCTCGCCAGGACCTCGCCGCCCTGGACGAACAGCTGGCGGTGGTCCGCAACCAGCTGGCCGCCTTGGCCGGGCAGGGGCCGGATCGCGGCCTGACGTTGATCCGCCCCAACGCTCAGCCCAAGGCCGGCTTCGGCCTGCCGTCCAACCTCGCCGCCGAGTTGCTGGGCCGCCGGCCCGACCTGCAGGCGGCTCGCCTGCGGGCCGAGGCCGCGGCGAAGCGGATCGACGTGGCGCGGGCCGGTTTCTACCCGAACGTGAATCTGGCGGCCTTCATCGGTCTCCAGTCGCTGGGCCTGAACAATCTGGCCAGCTCCGGCTCGGACATCGGCCAGGCCGGCGCGGCGATCAGCCTGCCGATCTTCGACGGTGGCCGGCTGGACGGCGCCTATCGCGGCGCCCGCGCCGACTACGACCTGGCCGTCGCGGCCTATGACCGGACCCTCGTCCAGGCGCTGCAGGAGGTGGCGGACGCCGCCGCCGGCCAGCGCGCGCTGCAGGCCCGCCTGGGCGCTGCGCGCGAGAGTCTGACCTCCGGCGAGCAGGCCTATCGCGTGGCGCGCCTGCGCTACGAGGGTGGCCTGACCTCGTACCTCACCCTGCTGACCGCGGAGGATGCGGTCATCGCCCAACGCCGCGCGGTGGCCCAGCTCGAGGCCCGCGCCCTCACCCTCGACGCCAGCCTCGTCCGCGCCCTCGGCGGCGGCTTCCGCGCCTAACCCCATCGCTCTCCCGAAAGTCCACACCATGGCCCTAGACCAAGGCCCCACGGCGGAAGCCGCTACCCCCCGAGCGCCTTCCGCCTCAGCGCCGGCCGCGAATCCCCAGCGCGGCCGGCGCATCCGCCTCCTGCTGAGCCTGGCGGCGGTCGTCGCCGTGGCCGGGCTGATCTACGTGGCCTACTGGCTGCTGGTCGGCTCACGCCACGTGGAGACCGACAACGCCTACGTCCAGGCCAGCAGTGTCCAGGTCACCGCCCTGGTCAGCGGGCCGCTGATCCAGGCGCCGATCTACGAGACCCTGCCGGTGAAGAAGGGCCAGGTGCTGGCCGTGATCGACCCTGCGGACTACCGGCTGGCCGTCGATCGCGCCAGCGCCGACCTGGACCAAGCCGAGCGCCGGGTCCGGCAGTACTTCGCCAACGACCGCGCGCTGGCCGCCCAGACCGACGCCCGAACCTCCGACATCGCCGCCGCCGACGCGCAACTGCGCCGCGCCCAGGTGGAGTATGGCCGCCGCAAGGGCCTGGCCGGCGCCGGTGCGGTGTCCGGCGACGAGCTGACCGCCGCCGAGACGCAGCTGACGACCGCCCGCGCGGCCGTGGCCCAGGCCCGCGCCAACGCGATCGCGGCCGGCGAGCAGCAGAAGGCCGCCAATGTCCTGGTCGCCGGCGGCGACGTCGCCTCGAACCCCGAGGTCGCCGCCGCCCGCACCCGCCTGGCCCAGGCCGAGCTGGACCTGAGCCGCACCGTCATCCGCGCGCCGACCGACGGTATCGTGGCCCGCAACGCCATCGAGGTGGGCCAGCGGGTACAGCCCGGCGCGGTGCTGATGACCGTGGTGCCGGTCCAGCGGGCCTATGTGGACGCCAACTTCAAGGAAGGGCAGCTGCGCAAGGTGCGCATCGGCCAACCGGTGACCCTGACCAGCGACCTCTACGGTTCGGGCGTGAAGTTCCACGGCCGGATCGTCGGCTTCTCTGGCGGCACGGGCTCGGCGTTCGCGGTCATCCCGGCCCAGAACGCCACCGGCAACTGGATCAAGGTGGTCCAGCGCGTGCCGGTGCGCATCGCCCTGGACCCCAAGGAACTGGCCGAGCATCCGTTGCGGGTGGGGCTGTCCATGACGGCCGAAATCGACATCGGAGCCTAAGCCCATGTCCCAGGCGCCTGACGGCCCGGCTCCGCTGACCGGCGCGCGGCTCATGGGGGCCGCCCTCCTGCTGGGGTTGGCCAACTTCATGGTGGTGCTGGACACCACCATCGCCAACGTCTCGGTGCCGCACATCGCCGGAGCCCTGGCGGTGTCGCCGGCACAGGGCACCTGGGTGATCACCTCCTATGCCGTGGCCGAGGCGATCACCGTGCCGCTGACCGGCTGGCTAGCCCAGCGGTTCGGGCCGGTGCGGGTGTTCGCGTTCAGCATGGCCGGGTTCGGCCTGTTCTCGCTGGCCTGCGGCCTCGCGCCCAGCTTCGCCATGCTGGTGGCGTTCCGCATCGCCCAGGGGCTGTGCGGCGGCCCGATCATGCCGATGTCGCAGACGCTGCTGCTGCACATCTTCCCGAAGGACAAGGGCGCCCAGGCGCTGGGGATATGGAGCATGACCACGGTCGTGGCGCCCATCGCCGGGCCCATTCTGGGGGGCATAATCTCGGACAATGCCCACTGGAGCTGGATCTTCCTGATCAATATTCCCGTGGCCGCCATCGTCGGCATCGGCGCCTACCGGATGCTGATCGCCCACGACACCGCGACCCGGCGGGTGCCGGTGGACTATGTCGGCCTGCTGCTGCTGGTCGTCTGGGTCGGCTCGCTGCAGGTCATGTTGGACAAGGGCAAGGAACTGGATTGGTTCGGCTCGCCGGTGATCGTCGGGCTGGCGGTAGTCGCCGCCATCGGCTTCGCGGCGTTCTTGATCTGGGAACTGACGTCGCAGAACCCGATCGTGAACCTCAGGGTGTTCCGCCACCGGGGATTCACCGTCGGGGTGATCACCCTCAGCCTCACCTTCGGGGCCTTCTTCGCCAGTGTCGTTCTGATCCCACTCTGGCTGCAGACCACCATGGGCTACACGGCCACCTGGGCCGGCTACGCGGGCTGTCTGAACGGCGTGCTGGCGGTGATCATGTCGCCGATCGTGGCCAAGCTGGTGGGCCGCTACGACGTGCGCATGCTGGTGTCGTTCGGGGTGTTCTGGATGGCCGGCGTCGCGCTGTGGCGCAGCTTCTACACCACCGACGCGACGTTCTGGGACATCGCCATCCCGCAGTTCGTGCTGGGCTTCGCCATGCCGTTCTTCTTCATCCCGACCACCAGCCTGTCGCTGTCCTCGGTGCTGCCCGAGGAGACCGCGGCGGCCGCCGGCCTGCAGAACTTCCTGCGCACGACGGCGGCGGCGTTCGCCACCTCGATCATGACCACCATGTGGGACGACACCTCGACGGCGCAGCGCAGCGTGCTGACCGCCGTGTTGCCCGACCCGCAGCGGGTGCTGGACCTGATGACCGGCCGAGGCCTCTCGTCCGATCAGGCGCTACGCCAGCTGGAAGGCATGGTGCAGGTCCAGGCGGTGATGATCTCCACCAACCGCATGTTCATGGCGACGGCGGTGGTGTTCGCGGTCGCCGCCTCGGTGATCTGGATCGCCCCAAAACCGACGCGTCGCGCCGGTCCCGGGGGCCATTAGCGCCCGATGCTGGAGTATTCGAAGCCGCGGGCGACCATGTCGGCGGGCTTGTAGATGTTGCGCAGGTCGACCAGCACCGGCTTGTTCATGATCAGCTTGATGCGGTCCAGGTCCAGCGCGCGGAACTGGTCCCACTCGGTGATGATCACCAGCACGTCGGCGCCGGCGGCCACCGCATAGGGGTCGTCCTTGAAGTCGACGCCGGTCAGCAGCTTCTGCGCCTCGTGACCCTCGGGATCGAACGCCTGGATCTTGGCGCCCTTGTCCTGCAGCGCCGGCACGATGGCCAGCGAGGGGGCGTCGCGCATGTCGTCGGTGTTGGGCTTGAAGGTCAGGCCCAGGATGCCGACCGTCTTGCCCTTCACGTCGCCGTCCAGCGCCTTGATAACCTTGCGGGCCATGGCGCGCTTGCGCTCGTCGTTGACCTTGATGGTGGTCTCGACCAGCTCGACGGGGCTGCCGGCGTCGCGGGCCGTGCGCACCAGGGCGATG
The DNA here is from genome assembly GCA_018821435.1 of Alphaproteobacteria bacterium. GTDB lineage: Bacteria > Pseudomonadota > Alphaproteobacteria > Caulobacterales > Caulobacteraceae > Phenylobacterium. The sequence continues at coordinate 104,502 of JAHJME010000017.1, read as the reverse complement.
GTGTCCTTTGGGAAGCACGAGCCGCCGTAGCCGGGGCCGGCGTTCAGGAACTTGCCGCCGATCCGGCCGTCCAGGCCGATGCCCTTGGCCACCTGCTGCACGTCGGCGCCGACGGCCTCGCACAGGTCGGCCATCTCGTTGATGTATGTGATCTTCAGCGCCAGATAGGCGTTGGCGGCGTACTTGATCAGCTCGCTGGTGCGACGGCTGGTGAACAGGATCGGCGTCTCGTTCAGGTACAGCGGCCGGTACAGTTCGCGCATGATCGTCTGGGCGCGCTCGTCCTGGGTGCCGACGACCACGCGGTCGGGCCGCTTGAAGTCCTCGATCGCCGCGCCTTCGCGCAGGAACTCCGGGTTCGAAACGATGGCCACGTCGGCGTCGGGCCGCACGCGCTTGAAGATCGCCTCGATCTCGTCGCCGGTGCCGACCGGCACGGTGGACTTGGTGACCACGACCGTAAAGCCGTCGACGAAGCCCGCGATCTCTTCCGCCGCCGCGTAGACGTAGCTGAGGTCGGCGTAGCCGTCGCCGCGACGCGACGGGGTGCCAACGCCGATGAACACGGCGTCGGCCTCGCGGACGGCCTGTTCGGCGTCGGTGTCGAAGAACAGACGGCCGGCGCGCACATTGGCGGCCACCAGCAGGTCCAGGCCCGGCTCGTAGATCGGGATGCCGCCCGACTTGAGCTGCTCGATCTTCGAGGCGTCCTTGTCGATGCAGGTCACCGTATGGCCGAAGTCGGCGAAACAGGCGCCGCTCACCAGGCCCACATAGCCCGTCCCGATCATCGCCACGCGCATTCAGAACTCTCCTCGAAGGCTGCGCCTTTCACCACGCGGGAAAGGCGGCCGCAACGGCACATCCTCCCGCAGTGCAGCAAAATCTGCGCCGCGGGTTTGTCGGCCTAGATCTCTTGGTTGTAGGCCCCGACTTGGGGTCGCTTGCCGAGGCGGGGCTTCATTTCCTGGTGGAACAGGGCGCGCATGTCGTCCTCGGACCGGGTGCTCTCCACGACCACCACGATCTCCGGCTTGTTCGACGAAGCGCGGACCAGGACCCACGACCCGTCCTCCAGCGCCACGCGGACGCCGTTGACGGTGATCAGGTCGACGATCTTGCGGCCCAGGATGGTCCCGCCCGCGTTTGCGAAGGCCGTGTACTCGGCCACCATGTCGTCCACGACGCCGTACTTCACCTCGTCGGCGCAGTGCGCGCTCATGGTCAGCGAGGTGTAGGCGACCGGCAGGGCCTTCTTCAGGTCGCTGAGCTTCTTGTCCGGGTTGCGGTCCAGCATCGCCAGGATCGCGGCGGCGGCCACCAGGCCATCGTCATAGCCGCGACCGATCGGCGGGTTCATGAAGAAGTGGCCGCTCTTCTCGAAGCCGGCCAGGGCGCCCAGCTCGGCGGTCTTGCGCTTGATGTAGCTGTGCCCGGTCTTCCAATAGACGGTCTTGGCGCCGTTCTTCTTCAGGATCTCGTCGGTGGCGAAGAGGCCCGTCGACTTCACGTCCACCACGAAGGTGGCGTCCTTGTGCAGTTCGGACAGGTCGCGGGCGAGCATCAACCCGATCTTGTCGGCGAAGATCTCCTCGCCCTCGTCGTCCACCACGCCGCAGCGATCGCCGTCGCCGTCGAAGCCCAGGGCCAGGTCGGCGCCGTGGATCTTCACGGTCTCGGCCATGGCGTGCAGCATGATGCTGTCTTCGGGGTTCGGATTGTACTTGGGGAAGTTCCAGTCCAGCTCGCAGTCCATCTCGATCAGCGTGGCGACGCCCATGTCGCGCAGGGCCTGGGGTGCGAAGGCGCCGGCCGTGCCGTTGCCGCAGGCGGCCACGACGACCAGCGGACGCTTCAGGCTGAGCTTGCTGGCGGCGTCCTTGATGTAGCGCTCGGCGACGCCGGCGATGTGGGCCACCGAGCCGCCGGGACGCTGGGTCCACTTGGCGCCCAGCACGATCTCCTTCAGCCGGCCCATTTCGTCGGGCCCGAAGGTGAGGGGGCGTTGCGCGCCCATCTTCACGCCGGTCCAGCCGTTCTCGTTGTGGCTGGCGGTGACCATGGCCACGCAGGGCGCGTCCAGGTCGAACTGGGCGAAGTAGGCCATCGGCGAGACGGCCAGGCCGATATCGAGAACCTCGCAGCCGGCGGCGACGAGGCCGATGGTCAGGGCCTGTTTGATCGCCAGCGAATAGGACCGGTAGTCGTGGCCGACCACGATCCGCTTCTGGCCCATCTCGTGGATCAGGGTTCCCAGGCCCAGGCCCAGGGCCTGCACGCCCAGCAGATTGATCTCCGGCCCGTACAGCCAGCGTGCGTCGTATTCCCGGAAGCCGGTCGGCTTCACCAGCGGGATGTTCTCATAGTCCCAGGTGTTGGCGGCGAGGTCGGCGCGAGGGGCAGGCAGCATCGGAACTCCGGGGACGTTCGTTTCGGCGCGTGTTTAACCGAGGCGATAAGCCACAGGCCACTGCGTAAGCCTTAACGGGCCAACGCGTTCAGCTACATGACGCCGGCGCGCAGCAGGTCGTGGACGTGCAGGATGCCCACCGGCTTGCCGTCGTCGACGACGAACAGGACGGTCACGGCCGGCGGCGGGTCGCTCATCAGCGCCAGGGCCTCGCCGGCCAGCATGCCGGGCGACACGGTCTTCTTCGGGCCGGAAGTCATCACCTCGCCGGCGGTATGATCCATCAGGCCGTCGATGTGGCGACGCAGGTCGCCGTCGGTGATCGCGCCCAGCAGGCGGCCGCCGGCGTCCACCACGCCGACGATGCCCCAGCGCATTTGGGTCATCACCAGCAGCGCCTGGCGCATGGAGGTTTCGGGCGCGACCAGCGGCAGCTCCTCGCGGCCATGCATCAGATCGGCGGCAGTGCGCAGCATGGCCCCCAGCTTGCCGCCGGGGTGCAGGACCTTGAAGTCCTGCGGCTTGAACCCGCGTCGCTCCAGCAGCGCTACGGCCAGCGCATCGCCCATGGCCATCTGCAGGGTGGTGGAGGTGGTGGGCGCGTTGACGGCGTCGGTGGCCTCGACGGCGTCAGGCAGCAGCAGCACGATGTCGGCGGCGCGGGCCAGGGTTCCCTCCGCCTCGGCGGTGAGCGCAATCAGTGGGATGTCGAAGCGGGCGGCATAGGCGATCACGTCTGCCAGCTCGCGGGTCTCGCCGGTCTTGCTGAGCGCCAGGATCACGTCGTCCGGCCCGATCATGCCCAGGTCGCCGTGGCTGGCCTCGCTGGGGTGGACGAACATGGCGGTCGAGCCGGTGGAGGCCAGGGTGGCGGCGATCTTGCGCGCCACATGGCCGGACTTGCCCATGCCGGTGCAGATCACCCGGCCCTTGGACGTGAACAGGGTCTCGACGGCTTCGGCGAACGGGGCGTCCAGCTCGGCCGCCATCCGGCCGAGCGCCTCGGCCTCGGTCTCCAGCACGCGGCGGCCGACGGCGATGGTGTCTTTCGAGGTCATTGGGAGGGCGCGATCGCCTGGTTCTGGATATTGCGCACGGCCTCTCGCGCCTGGTCGACACGCCGCTGGGCGGCCTCGGTCTCGCGGCGCATGGCCGCCTGCATCGCGGCGGTGCGCTGCACGGGTTCATGGCCGAAGGGCGCGGGCGAGCGGTCGCCCAGACCCTGCGGCCAGACCAGCGCGATCGCGATCGCGGCGGCGGCGCCCAGGGCCAGGAGCGGCAGGTAGAAGCGGTCCAGCATGGCCTCGCTATAGCCCGGTGCGGGTTGACGGGGTAGGGCCCCTTGGCCTAGCCGAACCTCCCGTCCGAAGGAGCATCCGCCTTGCCCACCCTGATCCTGCTGCGTCACGGCCAGAGCCAGTGGAACCTGGAAGACCGCTTCACCGGCTGGGTGGACGTGAACCTGACCGCCGAGGGCGAGGCCCAGGCGACCAAGGGCGGCGAATTGATCAAGGCGGCCGGCATCGCCATCGACCGGGTGTTCACCTCGGTGCTGACGCGGGCGATACGCACCTCGTGGCTGGCCCTGGCCGCGGCCGGCCAGGCGTTCGTCCCCGAGATCAAGGATTGGCGGCTGAACGAGCGCCACTACGGCGGCCTGACCGGCCTCAACAAGACCGAGACCGCCGCCAAGCACGGCGAGGCCCAGGTCAAGGTCTGGCGCCGCAGCTACGACATCCCGCCGCCCGAACTGGCGCCGGGCGGTGAGTTCGACTTCGCCAAGGACCGCCGCTACGCCGGCCTGGATCTGCCCTCGACCGAGAGCCTGAAGACCACCTTGATCCGCGTGCAGCCCTATTGGGACGCCGAGATCGCGCCGTGCCTGAAGGCCGGCGAGACCCTGCTGGTCGCCGCCCACGGCAACTCCCTGCGCGCCATCGTGAAGCTGCTGTTCTCGCTGTCGGACGAATCGATCATCGACGTCGAGATCCCCACCGGCAATCCGCTGGTGATCGAGCTGGACGCCAACCTGAAGCCCACCTCGGCCCGCTACCTGGACGCCGACCGGGCGACGAAACTGCCGGCGATCTAGCTCTTCTGCGGCAACTGCCCGGGCGTGACGCCCAGTTCGCGGCGGACCATGGCGATGAAGGCGCTGGGCGAGGCGTAGCCCAGGGCGGCCGAGGCTTCGGTCACCGAGGTCCCTTCGGCCAGGAGCTGGCGCGCCATCAGCAGCCGCAGGCGCCGCCGCCAGTCAGCGAAACCCATGCCGGTCTCCTGCTGGAAGTGGCGGATGAACGAGCGGCGGCTCATGCCGGCCAGCGCCGCCAGTTCGTCCAGCCCGCGCGGATCGGCGGGGTCGGTCTGTAGCGCGTTGGCGGCGCGCAGCAGGCGCGGGTCGCTGACGCGCGGCAGTCCCAGGTCCAGCGTCCGCGCGCGCCGCACCTCGTCGTAGAGCAGGAAGCGCAGCGCCTCGCGACGCGCGTCGTCGTTCGGATCGGTGGCGTCCCACGCGGCGACCAGGTGCGCCAGCAGCGGCGAGACCTCGATCACGCACGGCTCGGCGGGCAGGTCGTCGGGGATCGGGATCGGGAAGCGCACCGTCCGGAAATCGCAGCCGTGCGGCCCGACCAGGGTGGCGTGCTCGACGCCGGGCGGCATCCAGACGGCGTGGGCCGGCAGCACCACCCAGGTTCGCGTCGCCATGATCTGGGTGCAGGAGCCGGAGTGCGCATAGCTGAGCAGCGCCTCGTCGTCGTGGGCGTGCGCCTCCCAACCGGAGCCGGGCGGCATCTCGTAGGCAGCGATGTCGACCTTGAGGATCAGCTTGGCACTCTCTCGACATAGATTGGCTCTGGATCGTGCGCAGGGGAAGCCCTGGCGCGCTAGCCATGGACGCCATGCAGATTCTGAAGCCCCTCCGCCACGGACCGATCGCGCGCCTCTGGGCCGGGCTGTCGCTGGCGGCGATCGGCGACCAGGTCTACCGGATCGCGCTGATCTGGCTGTCGGTCGAGCTGGCGGGCGCGGAGGCCGGCTGGGTCTCGACGGCCGAGGCGGCGGCGGTGCTGTTCACCGCGCTGTTCGCCGGCGCCTGGACCGAGCGCTGGGACCATCGCCGCACGATGATCGGCGCCGATCTGGTGCGCGCCGTCCTGGCGTTGGTCCCGCTGATCGCCTGGGCGACGGGACAGCTGACCCTCTGGACCCTGCTGATCCCATCGGTCGCCCTGGCGGCGCTGCGCGGGGTGTTCGAGCCGGCGCTGCAGGCCAGCCTGCCGCGGCTGGCGCCCACGCCCGGCCTGTTGACCCCGACCAACGCGTTGATGGATGCCACCGCGCGGCTGGCCCGCCTGGTCGGACCGACCCTGGCCGGGGCGCTGGCGGCGATCCTGCCGACCGCGGGCCTGATGGCGGTGACCGCTCTGACCTCCGTGGCCTCGGCGGTCGCCATCCTCAGTCTGCGCCGCGACCTCCCGCGCCAGACGCACGACACGCATGGCTCGCGGTTGGACCTGCTGCTCCGGGGCTTCCGGGCGATCCGGGGACGAAGCTACTTCCGCTACCTGCTGTGGCGTGGCGGCGTCGTGAACGGGCTCTGGGTCGTGGCGCTGTGGCTCTCGCTGCCGCTGGCCGTGCAGCGCGGCGGGCTGGAGGCCTTCGGCGTGAAGGGACTTGCGGTGGTCGGGCTGGTGATGGGCGCTTACGGCGTCGGCAACGTGACCAGCAACCTGATCGTGGGCGGCCTACCGATCCGTGCGCCGGTGGCGATGATCCTGGCCGGAAACGGCGTGGTGGGGGTGGGCCTGGCGCTGATGGGCTGGGCCGCCCTGGCCGCGCCGCCCGCGATGGTCGTGCCGCTGATGATGGCCGCCTCGGCGATCACGGCGCTGGGCGGACCCCTGTCGGACGTGCCGATGGCGATCCTTCGCCAGACGGTCTTCCCCCTCTACGAAGTTGCCGCGGTCTATCGGCTGTCCATCGTCTTCGACTGGGGCGGCATGCTGATCGCCACGGCGCTGGCCCCGCTGTTGCTCCAGGTGGTGTCGCCCAGCGGCGCGATCCTGCTGTGCGGGACGGGCATCGTCGCCGTCGCCCTGGCCGGGCTGACCCAGCCCAGCGCGCCGTCCGACTGGCAGGCCGCGACCCAGACGTCCTGACGTCTTCCAGCCGACACAGCGATGGCCCATGTTGCCGGGATGACCGACGAAGAGTTCATGCGCCGCGCGATCGACCTGGCGCGGACCCATGTGGGCCGGACCGCCGAGAACCCGTCGGTCGGCTGCGTAATCGTTCGTAACGGCGCTGTGGTGGGCGAGGGGGTGACCGGCGAGGGCGGACGCCCGCATGCCGAGGAGCAGGCGTTGCAGGCCGCGGGCGATCTGGCCCGGGGCGCGACGGCCTATGTCACCCTCGAACCCTGCGCCCGGCGCTCGGCCGGCGGCGCGTCATGCAGCGAACTTTTGGTGGCCGCCGGCGTGGCGCGGGTGGTGATCGCCGCCGGTGATTCGTCGGTGTTCGCGGGGGGCGAGGGATGCCGCCGGTTGCATAACGCGGGTATCGTCATAGACCAGGGGTTGTTAGAGGCCGACGCAAGCACCCTTTATGCGGCTTATCGCCCGGCCAAGACCCTGGAAAGTCGCCGTTAATCCAGGGCGACTAACATGGTTCACATCGCCTTTCCGTAGTCCTGCCGAAGCCCTCACCGAATGTCCGCCGACAATGCCAGATCCCTCGTCCAAACCCGCCTGAGTCAGGCGGATGTCGATGAGATCTGCGCCAAGCACGACCGGCTCTGGAGCTCGCGGCCCGGCGGCGCGCGGGCGGTCTTCGCGTTCAAGGACCTGTCCGGCACGATCCTGTTCGGCCGCAACCTCTGCGACGCCGACTTCACCGGCGCGATCCTCAACGACTGCAAGATGCGCGGGGCGCGGCTCGACAACGCCACCTTCTTCTGCGCCGACCTGGGCGGCTCCGACCTGCGCGAGGCCTCGATGCGGCGCGCCGACCTGCGCGGCTCGTGCATGCGCAATGTCGACCTGACGGGCGCCGACCTGTTCGAGGCCGATCTGCGCGAAGGCACCCTGGCCGCCGGCGACCGCCAGTTCGGCTTCCGCAAGCTGGAGATCGGCCTGCCGAACCAGGGTGAGCTGCAGGGCGCGATCCTGGCCGGCGCCAACCTGGAGCGCTCGCGCCTGTCCGGCGCCATGGCGATGCGGGCCGACTTCACCGACGCCGTCCTAAAGGACGCCAAGCTGATCCGGGCCAACCTGAAGCAGGCCACGATGCGCGGGGCGAACCTGTCCGGCGCCGACCTGTCGGGCGCGGACCTGGCCGGGGCCGATATGCGCGACGCCATCCTGGTGGGCGCCCGGACCGTCGCCTGGAATGTCTCCGACGCCAACATGACCGGCGCGCTGACCGACGAGCCGGTGGGCCGCGCGCTCAGCGAGCTGCCCTACGACCAGATGATCAAGGACCACGCCAAGTGGTGCGAGACGGGCGGCGGCGAGGGCAAGCCGTCATCGTTCGACAACGCCGACCTGCGCGCGCTGTCGTCGGTGCGCGGCTACAACCTGACCGCCCTCTCGGCCAAGGGCGCGACCTTCTACGGCCTCGATATGGAAGGCGTGCAGCTGCAGGGCGCGCACCTGGAAGGCGCCGACCTGCGCAACTGCATCCTTCGCCGCGCCGACCTCAGGGGCGCGCGGCTGGTGGGGGCCAAGCTGTCGGGCGCCGACATGCGCGACGCCCAGCTGGGTCCGCTGCTGTTGGGCGCCGATCGCGTGCTGCCGACCAACCTGACCAACGCCCAGCTCAAGGGCTGCGATCTCACCGGCGCCGACCTGCGCCATGCGGTGTTCGTCGAGGCGGACGTGAGCCGCTCCAACTTCACCCGCGCGTCGCTGAAGCAGGCCGATTTCACCGGCATCCACCGACAAGGCGCGCGCGGCCTGGACGAAGTGATCTAGGCCGCCGATGACGCGTCTCCAGGGCCAACCCAACCTGCCCGGGCGGCGGCGCCTCAGCGAGGGCGAGCTCTCGATCCTGCTCGACAACCACGCCCGCTTTCTGGCCGGCAAGAACGGCAAGCGCGCCCACCTGCCGTTCGTGGATTTCAGTGGCCTGGATCTGACCGGCCGCAAGCTATCGGGCGGAGACTTCTCGGGCTCGGTGTTCGACGGCGCGAAGCTGACCGGCGCGCAGCTGGACGGGGCGATCCTGGCAGGCTGCGACCTTCGCCGGGCCGACCTGCGCGGCGCCAACCTGCGCAAGGCCGACCTGCGCGGCGCCTGTCTCTCCGAGGCCAACCTGGCCGGCGCCGACCTGACCGAGGCCGATTTCCGCCCGGGCACGATCGCGCGACCGCACCCGACCCGCGGCTTTCCCGCCACCGTCGACGAGGATCGCAGCGGCGAACTGGACGGAGCGAACCTGTCCGGGGCCACCCTGGACCGCTCGCGCCTGGACGGCCTCTATGCCGCCGACACTGATTTCTCTGACGCCTCGCTGACCGGCGCCAAGCTGGCCGAGGCCAACCTCAAGGGCGCCAATTTCGACGGCGCGCTGCTGTCCCACGCCGACGTCTCCGGCGCCAATCTGGAAGAGGCCAACTTCGGCGGCGCCGATATGACCGGCGTGGTCCTGACCACGGCCCGCACGCGCGGCGCGCGGCTGGAGAACGTGGCGGCCCCGCCCAGCCGCGAGGACATGGCCCGGGCCGCAAAGCTGGTGATCGAGGCCGCCGCGCACGACGCCTGGGTGGGCTCCGGCGGCGCCACAGGCGCGCCGACCCGCTTCGACGGCGCCGACATGCGCTCGGCCGCCGACGGCCTGAAGGGCCTCAAGCTCACCGCGCTCAGCGCGAAGAACGCCAACCTCTCCGGGCTGGACCTCTCGGGCGTCCAGCTGCAGGGCGCCAACCTCGAGGGCTGCGACCTGCGCGGCGCCAATCTCAAGGGGGCGGACCTGCGCGGCGCCCGCTTCGGCGGCGCGGACCTGACCCGGGCCGATCTCAGCGAGGCCAACCTGGGTCCGCTGGAACTGATGGCCGGCCGCTCCACCCCCACCAGCCTGGCCGGCGCGCGCCTGCGCTATGCTCGCCTGCAGAGCGCACAGATGGATGGGGCCGTGATGGACGGCGCCGACCTGCGCGGCGCCAAGCTCCCCGCATAGAAAAAGGCGGCGCCCGCGAGGACGCCGCCTTCATATCGAACCTGAGCGGCTGAAGCGGCTTTACGCCGCCTTCTCGCCCTCGATCAGGCTGGGCTGGACCGCGGTGTTGATCTGCACGTTGCGCGGCTTCAGCGCTTCCGGCAGCTCACGCTTCAGGCTGATCGACAGCAGACCGTCGGCCAGGTTGGCGTCGGTCACCAGCACATAGTCGGCAAGCTGGAACTTGCGGTCGAAGTTGCGCTCGGCCAAGCCGCGGTGGAGGTACTTCTTCGCCTCGTCGTTGGCCGCCTTGCGGCCGGTGACGGTGAGGAGGTTTTCCTTCACTTCGACGTTCAGCTCTTCCGGACGGAACCCGGCGACCGCGATGTCGATGCGGTAGCTGGTCTCGTCGGTGCGCTCGATGTTGTAGGGGGGATAGCCGGTGGCGCCATCGGCGGCGGCGGTCTCGAGGATGCCGGCCAGGCGGTCAAAGCCCACGACGGAGCGGTACAGGGGGGCGAAATCGATCGTACGCATACGGTCACATCCTTCTTTCAAAGCAAGGTTGCGTTGTCTGATGGACTCTCGGCGACCCGAAACCGGCATCGCCTGCAGTCCAGAAGGCCCGGACATCCAGCGCCTCCAGACCATCAGGTAGGCGCCGAAAACCGGCGTTCAAGGGGTTTGCCCGCCTGTTCTTTGGGGCTGTACGCGTATGAATTCGCGTCCTAGCTTGGCGCCGCTTAAAACCCCCTGGAGGAAACCCCCATGCTCCGCCTCGCTTCGGCCTGCGCCGTCGCTCTCGCCCTCACCGTCTCGGTTCCGGCCCAGGCCGCCGACGCCCAGCTCAAGGCCGCCGTCGCCGGCGCCCAGCGTGCGCCCGAGAACACGGCCCGCGACGCCGCCCGCCACCCGGTGGAGACCCTGACCTTCTGGGGCCTGAAGCCCAAGCAGACGGTGATCGAACTGTCGCCCGGCGGCGGCTACTGGACCGAGATCCTGGCGCCCTACGCCAAGGCCACCGGCGGGACCTATGTGGCCACGGCGTCCGACCTGGCCAATCCGCAACTCTCCGAGGGCGCCAAGAAAGGCCGGGCGGCTTTTGAAGCCAAATACGGCGACGCGGCCAAGTACGGCGTCATCAAGTACGTGAACTTCGGCCCGGTCTCGGGCCCGCTGGGCGCGGCGGGCTCCGCCGACATCGTCATCACCGCCCGCAACGTCCACAACTGGATGATGAACAAGACCTTGGACAAGGTGATGTCCGATGCTCACGCCGTGCTGAAGCCGGGCGGCATTCTGGCCGTCGAGGAGCACCGCGCCGATCCGAAGCCCGAACTGCCGGGTGTTTCGAACGGCTACGTTTCGACCGCGACCGTCATCGCCGCGGCGGAGAAGGCCGGCTTCAAGCTGCAGGCCAAGTCCGAGGTCAACGCCAACCCGAAGGACACCAAAGACCATCCGTTCGGCGTGTGGACGCTGCCGCCGTCGCGCCAGAGCGCGCCGTCCGGCCAGCCTGCCGATCCGAAGTTCGACCGCACCAAGTACGACGCCATCGGCGAGAGCGACCGTATGACGCTGCGCTTCGTGAAGGCCGGCTAGCACGCCGCTTTGACCGCACCCGTCCGACCCGCTAGCTCTATGCCGGTGGGTCGGCCGGGGGGCGCTCGTGAGTGAACCGGCGCCCATGATCCAGACATCCCGACGCGCGCTGCTGGCCGGCGCGGCCGCGCTGGCGGGCTGCCGTGGCCAGCCGGCGCAGCCCAAGGCGGCTCCGCCAAAGACCATCGCCGCCGCCATCGCCGGTCCCTGGCGCGGCGCGGCCGACAAGGCCCGCGACCGCTGGCGTCACCCCGCCGAGAGCCTGGCCTTCTGGGGCCTGAAGCCCGGCGCCACGGTGGTGGAGTTCTGGCCGGGCGCCGGCTGGTACACCGAGATCCTGGCGCCGTTCCTGGACGCCACCGGCGGCAAGCTCTACGCCGCGCACCTGCAGATCACCGACCCCGGCGACCCGGCGGCCAAACAGGTGGTAGAGGCCTATCGCGCCAAATACGCCGTCGGCCGGAAGCCCTATGGCACGGTCCAGATCACCGCCTTCGGGCCGACCAGCGGCCCGGTGGCGCCGGCGGGCGGCGCGGACCTGGTGCTGTTCCTGCGCAACCTGCACAACTGGATGGCGGCCGGCATCGCCGAGAAGGCGTTCCGCGACGCCTTCCTGGCGCTCAAGCCCGGCGGGGTCCTGGGGGTCGAGGAGCATCGCGCCGCGCCGGGCGGCGTGCCCGATCTGCTGGCGGACACCGGCTATGTGGACCAAGCCTATGCCGTGCGGCTGGCGCAGGAGGCGGGGTTCAAACTGGTCGCCGCCAGCGAGATCAACGCCAACCCGAAGGACACCCGCGACCACCCCTTCGGCGTCTGGACCCTGCCGCCCGTCCGCCGCTCGTCGCCCCGAGGCGAGGCCTTCGACCCCGGGTTCGATCACGCCAGGTACGATGCGATCGGCGAAAGCGACCGAATGACGCTCAAGTTCGTCAAACCGGCCTAACAATGCCGCGAGCGGTTTACACAGCACACGCGTGAAGCGAAGCTCCCCGTTCGATTCACGCGTGCAGCAGGGGCATGGCCACTCTGGAGGAACTGACCGACCGGATACGTCGCGCCGCGGCGTCCGGCGACGGCCTGGGGCGTGCGGTCAAACTCGACCTCAAGGGCGAGGGGGTGATCCACGTGGATGGCGCCACCGTGACCAACGACGACCTGCCGGCGGACCTAATTGTCTCCGTCAGCCGTTCCGACCTTGTGAAGCTTGGCAAAGGCGAACTGGATCCCATGCGGGCGGTGATGACCGGACGGCTGAAACTGTCCGACATGGGCCTGGCGATGCGCATGATGCCCGAGGTCCGCGCCCTGTTCGAGAAGGCCGCTTAAGCCCGCCCATGTTCGAGCCCGCGCCCCTCGTCGACGTGCCCGAAGACCCCATTCCGCCGGGGGCCGAGGCGGATTGGTACCTGGGGGCCGGCGGTCTCAAGCTGCGCGCCGCGCTGTTCACCCCGCCCGGGCGGCCCCGTGGCTCGGTCGTGCTGTCCGGTGGCCGCACCGAACCGATCGAGAAGTATTTCGAGACCATCGGCGACTTCATGGAGCGGGGCTTCGTGGTCCTGGCCCACGACTGGCGCGGCCAGGGCCTCTCGGCGCGCGAGCTGCCCGACCGGCTGAAGGGGCATGCCAAGGGCTACAAGTCGTTTCTCGAGGACTTCCGCCGCTTGTTGAACGCCTACGAGCCGCGCCTGCCCAAGCCGTGGATCGCGGTGGGTCATTCCATGGGCGGCTGCCTGACCCTGCTGGCCATGGCCAGTGGCGAGAAGCGCTTCGCCGGGGCGGTGTTGTCGGCGCCGATGCTGGGAATCCAGTTCGGCAAGGTGGCGCCCGCCGCCGCCGGCGCCCTGACCTGGCTGAACCTGACCTTGGGCAGGTCGGGCAAGTACACCCTGGGCCAGACCGGCAAGCCGTTCGACGACACGTTCGAAGGCAACGCCCTGACCCACGATGCGCGGCGTTTCGCGCGCCATCGGGCCCAGGTGCGAGCCAATCCCGACCTGGCGCTGGGCAGCCCGACCTATGGCTGGCTGGACTTCGCCATGAAGGCCACCGGGCTCCTCTCAAAGCCGGAACGCCTGCGCGGCGTCACCGTACCCGTGGACATCGTGTCGGCGGCAGAGGACAAGCTGGTCGATAATTCTGCGCAGGCCGCCGCGGCCCGCAATCTACCTCAGGGGCGCCTGATCACGATCCCCGGCGCCTACCACGAAATTCTCATGGAGACGGACGACATGCGTAACATCTTCCTACGGGTGTTCGACGCGCTCACCGGCAAGGCCGCGCCGAAGCCCGCCGAAGCTCCCAAGGCCGCCCCGGCCCCCGTCGCGACGCCGGCCCCCGCGCCGGTCGCGGCGGCGCCCAAGCCTGCGCCCGCCCCGACACCGGCTCCGACCCCGACGCCAGCGCCGGTGGCCGCCAGCGTCGTGACGCCCGCGACCGTGAACCCGCCCAAGGCCGCGGCGCCCGCGAAGAAGGCTCCTGCGGCGAAGACGCCGGCCGCCCCGAAGAAGGCCGCGGCGCCGAAGACGGCGCCTGCCGCCAAGAAGGCCGCCGCCAAGCCGGCGGCCATCGCGAAGCCCGCCGTGGCCGCGGCGCCGAAACCTGCGGCGAAGCCCGCCGCGAAGCCGGCCGTGGCCAAGAAGGCTCCGGCGGCGAAAGCCGCTCCGGCCAAGCCCGCGCCGAAGGCCGCCGCGAAGCCCGCTGCCGTGAAGAAGCCCGCCGCGCCGAAGCCGGCCGCCAAGCCCGCGGTCGCGAAAGCCGCGCCCAAGGCCAAGGCTCCCGTGAAGGCGGCAGCTCCGAAGGCCGCGGCGAAACCCGCCGCGAAGCCGGCGGCGGCCAAGCCCGCACCCAAGGCAGCCGCTAAGCCCGCAGCGAAGCCTGCCGCGAAACCCGCGGCCAAGCCGGCCACAAAGCCTGCCGCCGCCAAGGCGCCGGCCGTCGCGAAGAAGCCCGCTGCGAAGACGCCGCCGGCCAAGAAGTAGTCGGCGGCTCTACGTCGCCGACCGCCGGAGGGCGACCAGCGCCTCATCCAGGCAGGCGCGGTCGCCGGCGATGACGATCTGTCCGCCGTGTTGTCCAACGGGCTCGCCCCGCCAGTCGGTGGTGAGCCCGCCGGCGCCCGCGATCACCGGGATCGCGGCCTCGATGTCCCAGCTCTTCAGCCCGGCCTCGATCACCATGTCCATCGTGCCCGCCGCGACCATGGCGTAGGCGTAGGCGTCGCAGCCCAGCCGTGCGAGGCGGGCGGCGGCCCGGACCTGCGTCCAGGCGCCTCGCTCGGCGCCGTTGAAACAGGCCTCCGGGTCGGTGGTGGCGATGATGGCGTCCGTCAATTTGGGACAGGCGCGAACCTTCAGCGGGGTCGAGCCGCCCCGGCTCATCAGCCGCGAGCCGCCGGCATGGCCGATGTAGAGCTCGCCCAGGAACGACTGTCCGATCGAGCCCAGCACGGGCGATCCCTGGAAGCGCAGGCCGATCAGGGTGGTCCACAGCGGCAGTCCGGCGATGAACGCCCGGGTGCCGTCCACCGGATCCAGGACCCAGACGAACTCGGCGTCGGGCCGATCTTCGCCGTATTCCTCGCCGATGACACCGTGGTCCGGATAGTGCGCGGTGATGATCGCGCGGATGGCGCGCTCGGCGCCCTTGTCCGCTTCGGTGACGGGGTCGAACCCCACCTGGTACTTGTTGGAAAGGCCGTGCTCGCCGCGGAACAGGGGAAGGATGGCTCCGGCGGCGGCGCGGTTCAGCTCGATCAAGAACGCGTCGAGCTCTGCAAGGCGGGCGGGGTCCAGGGTCATGGCCCTGGCTTAGCCTGCCTTGGCGGCAGGCTTAAGCCTCGATCTCGCCGTTCATGGCCTTGGCCAGATCCAGCAGGCGGCGGCGGGGCCGTTCGCCGAGCTGATAATAGGCGTGGATCAGATCCTGGGTTTCCTTGCTGGCCAGGGTCTCGGTCGACGACGAGGACGTCTCGCGCTCCAGGCTTTCGCGCTGATCGCGGGTCAGGCCCTCGTAGAAATAGCTGACAGGCACTTCCAGCACTTCGGCCAGTTGCCACAGGCGGGCGGCCGACATGCGGTTGGCCGCGCACTCGTACTTCTGGATCTGCTGGAACCGGACTCCGCAGGCATGCGCCAGCTCTTGCTGTGTCAGACCCAGGAGACGACGGCGACGACGAAGACGCCGGCCAAGGTGGATGTCGATCTCGTCCATGGAATCCCCGACCATGATTTCCCTTCGTCCCGGTTCGGGACTCCGTGGTTGAGACATCGCAATTCGCACGCCAGCCGCCTCCATTGCCGAATGCGAGCGACCAAGCCTAGGAAGACTGGATGGCCGCACTTAACCATTCATACGTGTCGAAAATCATTTGGATGCTCGAAGCGTCGCTATTTGACGCCGTTTCGGGCCTCGCGCGTCTATTTCCAATTGATTCTGTTTCAGGTTTTGGTGGCTGGCTGTTTCGGGTCCTGGGACCGCTCACCAGCGCGAACCGCGTCGCGGACCGCAACCTGCGCATCGCCTTCCCCGAGGCGGGCGACGCCGAAATTAACCGACTCCTTCGAGCGCAATGGATCGAACTGGGAAGGTCGCTAGCCGAGTTCCTGGTCCTTGACCGTGTGGTAGCCGACACAAGCCGGCTGCGGGTCGATGGCGAAGCTTTGCTCGCCGCGATCGCCGCGGGCGAAGGACCCGTGGTCTTCATCTCGGGCCACTTCTCGTGCTTCGAACTGATGCCGGCCGCGATCATACGCGCCGGCGTGAAGTGCCAGATCACGTACCGCGCCATGAACAACCCCTACGTCGACGCCAGCGTCAGGAAGAACCGCTTCCGCTACGGCGTGCGCCTGTTCGCTCCCAAGGGACTCGAGGGCGCGCGCGAACTGATGAGGGGCCTGCAGCGTGGCGAATCCGTGGCCCTGATGAACGACCAGAAGTTCAACGGCGGCGTCGCCGCGCCGCTGTTCGGCCACATCGCGCACACGGCCCCCGGCCCGGCGACCTTCGCGCTGCGCTTCGGCATCCCGATCCAGCCGATGAGCGTGCAGCGGGTCGGCCCCGGCGCGCGTTTCAAGCTGATCGTCCACGACCAGATCCACCTGGCGGACACCGGCGATCGCGAGGCCGACATCGAGGCCGGCGTGCGCCAGATCAACGCCTTCATCGAGGACCGCGTCCGCGCGCGGCCGACGGAATGGTTCTGGGTCCATCGCCGCTGGCCCAGCGAGGAATATCGGAAGAGCTAGGCTCGGGTTTCCTGCCAGCGCTTCAGCGCCTCGGCGGGGCCCGCATAGGCCTCCTGCAACTCGGCGCTCCAGTAGCGGAGCTGTTCCAGCGGGACTTTCTGGCCGGTGACGGCGCACAGCACATAACGCCCGGGGCGCAGCACGGCGTAGTCGCCGTCGCCGTAGTGCAGCTTGGCCTGGTCGTTGGCGCCGAGGTTGCGATCGTGGGCGTTCATGGACGTCTATTTAGCGCTTCCGGGGCGCTCAGAACAGGTCGCCCTGCGGGGGGCTGTCCACTTTCGGCTTCGGCTTCGCCGATTTCGGGACGCTGACAGGGGGTGAGACCGCGCCGCCGGCCCCGTCGATCACCGCCTGGCGGGTGACCTTGTCGCCGAAAGTGATCGCCACCGCCTCGCCGCTGGCCAGCGCCGCGCCCGCATGGACCAGCGAACCATCCGCCCGCGCCACCCGGGCGAAGCCGCGCTGCAGGGGCCGATCCGGGTCCACCGACTGATAGAGCTTGGAAAGGCCCACCAGCCGCTCCGACAGCCGGTCCAGGCCGCGCCGGATCGACGGCTCCAGCCGCACGCTCAACCGGTCCAGCCGCTCCTTCTGCACCTGCTGCGGTCGCTGCAGCAGCAGGGGTGAGAGCCGTGAGGCCACCCGTACGAGGTCGCGCTCATGCACGGCGGCGTTCTTGGCCAGGCCCGCGCCCAGCTTGCCGGAGACGATGTCGAACCGCTGCTCGGCCAGCCGCAGCAGGTCCGGCACCCGCCGCAGCGCCCGCTCGGCATGCTCGATCCGCCCGCGCCGCTCGTCGACCACGCGGCCGCCGGAGCGGTGCATGCGCGCACCCAGGTCCGAGACCAGGGCCTTCAACTCGGCCAGCACGGGCGTCGCCATCTCGGCCGCCGCCGTCGGCGTCGGTGCCCGGCGGTCGGACACGAAGTCGATCAGGGTGGTGTCGGTCTCGTGGCCCACGGCGCTGATCAGCGGGATCACGCCCTCGGCCACGGTGCGGGCCAGGGTCTCGTCGTTGAAGGCCCAGAGATCCTCGACCGACCCGCCGCCCCGGGCGACGATCAGCACGTCCGGGCGCGGGACCGGCCCGTCTGCGGTCATGGCGTTGAAGCCCCGGATGGCCGCGCAGACCTGGGCCGCCGCCTGCTCGCCCTGGACCACCACCGGCCAGACGATCACGCGGCACGGCCAGCGGTCGCGGATGCGGTGCAGGATGTCGCGGATCACCGCGCCGGTGGGGCTGGTGATCACCCCGACGACGGCGGGCATGTCGGGCAGGGGCTTCTTGCGCGCCGGATCGAACAGACCCTCGCCCTGAAGCTTGCCCTTCAGGCGCTCAAGCTGGGCCAGCAGGGCGCCGATGCCGGCGGCCTCCATGCTCTCGATGACGATCTGGTAGCGCGAGCCCTGCGGATAGGTGGTGATCTTGCCGGTGACGATCACCTCCAGCCCCTGCTCGGGCCGGACGCCCAGGCCGCGCACGCTGCCCTTCCAGACGACGCCGTCGATCGCGGCGCGCTCGTCCTTGATGGTCAGATAGACATGGCCGTTGGAGTGGTGCGTGACCTTGCTCAGCTCGCCGCGCAGCCGCACGAAGCCATAGGCGTCCTCCAGCGTCCGCTTCAGCGCGAACGCCAGCTCCGAGACCGAATAGGCCTTGGCGTTGCCGGTCTCGTCAGGAGTTGGAGCGACGTCTGTCATCGGTTCGAAGCTAGGGGTCCGTGCTCAAAAAGAAAGGGGCGCATCCGGGGCCTTAAGCAGCTTGCGCAGCTTCGGCTCTCGGACGCGCCCCCCATCCCCAACGGATAGTCGCACCGCTCTCCAGCGGATCTCAGATGTAGCGGCGCAGGCTCCGCGCGAGCTCGACGGCGCCGGACTTTTTCTTCGATTGGGCCGGTTGATAAGCGACCATCGCGTGTTCGTGGCAGTACGGTCCGCCCTGCTCTTCCGAGCGACGGCCGCAGAAGGTGAAGTTGTCGAGCGACGGGTCGCCGATCGGCCACTTGCACATGTGCGCGCCCAGGGTCAGCACGGTGGCCGTGCCCGGGGTCTCGTCCACGTAGCGCACCGGCGTGGGCGCGGGATGCGCCGCCGACACCGGCTCGGCGATCCGCCGCGGCGCCGACGGGGACGCCTGCGCCGGACGCGCCGGACGGGGCGCCTTGAAGACAGTCCGTTGCGGCTTCGAGGGCGTGGCGCGGCCCGAAAGCCCCAGCCGGTGCACCTTGCCGATCACCGCGTTGCGGGTGACGCCGCCCAGCTGCTTGGCGATCTGACTGGCCGAGAGGCCGTCCTGCCAGAGCTTCTTGAGAAGTTCGACGCGTTCGTCAGTCCAGCCCATCGTCTCGTCTCCCACCCAGAGGAGCCTGGTGCGGCCCCAGACAGCACCAAGATCAACATCTTGTGGTCAGGGGCAGAACCGCCCCTCACCAACCACCATCAGTAGTAAACAAATGCCTTACGGCCACAATAGGCGCCATCGCGATCATCCACAGGAACTAGATATTGAGTCGGACGTGGGCGTCCTAGCCCCGCCTTGCGCTTCGCCGTCGCAGCGCGCACATCTCGGCCATGCGAGACATGCCCGTCGCCGAGACCGTCCTTCCCCCGCAGCCGCGCGCCTATCACGGCGTGAACTGGGAGGGGCTTAAGACCCTCTACGTCCGGGAGGTGCGGCGTTTCATCAAGGTGGGCATGCAGACCCTGGCCGCCCCGGTGGTCACGGCGCTGCTCTATATGCTGGTGTTCGTGGTGGCGGTCGGCGGCGGCCGCGAGGTGCACGGCGTGGCCTACGGCACGTTCGTGGCGCCCGGCCTGATCATGATGCAGATTCTGTCGAACGCCTTCGCCAACTCGTCGTCGTCGCTGCTGCAGGCCAAGTTCAACGGCCTGATGGGCGACTTCATGACCCCGCCGCTGACCCCGGCCGAGCACGTGGTGGGCTTTGGCGGCGGCGCGGCGACCCGCGGCATCGTTGTGGGCGTGATCAGCATGCTGGCCGTGCTGCCCTTCGCACACCTGCCGGTGGCCCAGCCCTGGGCGGTGATCTACTTCGGCCTGGGCGCGGCGTTCATCATGGGCTTCATCGGCATCATGGCCGGCCTGTGGGCCGAGAAGTTCGACCACATGGCGGCGGTCACCAACTTCGTCATCATGCCGATGACCTTCCTGTCGGGGACGTTCTATCTGGTGGAGAAGCTGCCCGAGCCGTTCCGCTCGTTCAGTCACTTCAACCCGTTCTTCTATCTGATCGACGGATTCCGCTACGGCTTCATCGGCCAGGCCGAGAGCAACCTGGCCATCGGCGCGGCGATGACCGCCATCCTCACGGTCAGCCTGGGCTGGGTGTGCCTGTGGATGTTCAGGACCGGCTACAAGATCAAGACCTGAGCCGCCGGCCGTTCAGGTCCGGTCGGCCTTGAGAACGACCGAGCACCGAACCGACGCGACGCCTGCCGTGGCGCTCAGCCTGTCCACGAGCTGAGATAGCGCCGACGCATCGTCGACCCGAACCACCACGAACGCGTCGTCCGGTCCGGTCACGGAGTAGTAGTTCGTGATCTCGGGCCAGTGCCGGAACGTCTCGACCACCGGACGACACGGCCTCTGGCTGAAGGTGAGCGACAACACCGCCCCCAGGCCCTCATCTTCGCCGCCCGCGCGGCCGATGATGGCGCGGTAGCCGACGATGACCTTGTCGCGCTCCAGCCGGGCCATTCGCGCCTGGACGGCTGTTCGCGACAGGGCCAGCTCCTGAGCCAACGCCGTCAGCGTCATCCGCGCATTGCGGCACAGCAGCGAAACCAGCCTTTCATCGACCGCATCGCGGACACCGCCGATTTGCCTATCAGCCATTTGAATTTCGATCGTTTCGCCATGCGGCGCCGTCGTCTTGTTCATGGCGACGGACATCCTTGAGCGTCACAATCGGCGGTGGACGCTGGCTGTCAAGGAGGCTCCCGCGATGCAATTTCCGCCGGCGGTGAGCCTAGGCCCGCAGGATCTCCGAGGGCGTCACGCCCAGCAGGCGTCGCATCCAGCGGGCCAGGTGGCTCTGGTGCGCGAAGCCGGTTTCCAGCGCGACCTCGGCGATGGTCATCCGACGGCCCAGCAGCAGGGTGCGGGCCCGCTGCACGCGGCGCTCCATGACATAGGCGTGCACCGACTGGCCCATTGTGCGGCGGAACAGGGTGGTCAGATGGGGAATGCTCATCCCCGCCACCTCGGCGACCTGTTCCAGCGTCAGTTCGCCGTCCAGGTTGGCCTCGACGAATTCCACGACGCGGCGGACCTGCGGCTTGGACAGGGTCTGGCGGCCGCCGACCCCACCCGCGCCGAGGGCGGCGAAATTCTGCAGCAGGCGGGTGCTCAGGGCCACGGCCAGACTGTCGGCATAGATCCGGCCGGCCGGGGCGGGCGCCTCCAGTTCGGCCGCCAGTGCGCGCAGGACATGCTCGACCAGGGGATCGCGCGCGCCGAGGCGCGGCGTCAGCTCCGCGCGGCCACCGGGCAGGGCCAGGGCCTCGGCGGTCGACGCGAGCAGGCTCCGGTTCAGCCGTACAGCCACCATGTCGCAGGCGGTGTAGTCCTCCCAGAAGCCGGAGGCGCCGGCCGGGACAAGGTCGAAGTCATAGGGCGCCGAGATGCGCCGCTGGCGAAGGCCTTCGCTGGCGCATTCGGTCTGCACATCCGGGGTCAGATAGAAGATCAGCCGATGCTCGGGCGCCGTGCCGCCATTGTGCTTGCCCGGCGTCGCGCGCACCTGGCGCGCGGCCATGCCGCCCCATTCGCGGAGGCGTCCGAGCTCGAGGCTCGGCTGCTCGATGTTCGTGAACTTGAACGGGTAGGTCATGGGTCCTGCCTGAGCCTGCAAGACCAACGCCACACCCCAATGAAGTCAAAGCCCAAGCGACCAACGGTCAATCGCGATCATCGGAACGTGCTCCCGATCGTCGGAACGTGCGCGACCCCGGACGTGGCCTAGCGCCAACCTCCCCCCGTTACTGGAGGACCCCTCATGACCGCCGCCGTCGCCTCTCCGATTGCCTCCAAGTCGGGGCGAGACACGCTCCCACGCATTGTGGTCGCGGGCCTCGCCGGCGGCGCGGTCGACCTCCTATACGCCAGTGGCCTGGCGCTCTGGAACGGTAATCCCGTCACCCGCCCCTGGCAGGCCGTGGCCAGCGGCTGGATCGGCCGCGAGGCCGGCCATGGCGGAGCTGGCGTGATCGCGCTGGGCGTCGGCACCCACTTCGGCATCGCGACCTGCATGGCTGCGGTCTACGTCCTGCTGGTCCGGCGGATCCCGGTCGTGGTGGCCCGGCCCTACGCCACCGCGGTGCTCTACGGCCTGATCCTCTACGCGGTGATGTACCTGGGCGTGCTGCCGCTGCGCTGGCCCGAGGCTTTCCCGAAGTGGAACGGCGTGATGTCGGTCCTGGACGTGCTGGCCCATATCGGCGTGGCGCTGGCCATCGCCTGGGCGGCCGCGCGCCCGGCGAGGGCAATTAACCCCAAGTCGGCCACGGCGGGGCCGTTCTAATGAGCGGCATGGACAGGTCCTTGAACATGCAAAGGCCCGCGCGATGAAGCGCGGGGCCGAGGCCTCCGCGGCCCACGACATCGCGGCCCTGCGCTCGGCGCTGATGGTGCGCGAGCACCTGGGCTTCCGCCGGGCCTCCGAGGTCCTTGGCGTCAATCCGTCGGTGCTGTCGCGTCGCGTGCTGGCGCTGGAGGATGCGCTGGGCGTCTCGCTGTTCCAGCGCTCGTCGGGCGGGGCCCGTCCGACCGGCGCGGGCGAGCGCTTCCTGATCGAGGTGGAGCGCGCCCTGGAGCTGTTGGCCAAGGCCGCCGTGCGCGCCGGCGCGGCCGGGCGCGGCGAGGTCGGCCGTCTGCGGCTGGGCCACGTCTGGCCGGTCACCGCCGGCCCGGCCGAGACTCTGCTGCGCGCCTATCGTCGCTCGGCCTTCGACGTGGAGCTGGAGCTGCGCGGCGGATCGGCTAAGGAACTGGTGGCCGCCGTCCTCGACCGCGAACTGGACGCCGTCCTGATCGACATCGAGGACGCCCCGCCCGGCCTGGACCGGCTGGCGCTCTGGGCCGAGCCGTGGCTCGTCGCCCGCTCGCTGGAGGCGCCGGACGAGGCGCTGGGCCAAGCGCCCGTGCTCTGCGCCGCCGGCGACGACTGGGGCCGCATCCAGCGGCTGGTGGCCGATCGGGGCGGGGCCCGCGCGGGCGTCCGCGTTCAGATGACCACCTACGACGGCGTGCTCAGCCTGGTGGCGGCCGGCGTCGGCCACGCCATCGTGCCACAGAGCGTGGCGCAGTCGACCCGCGCCAGCGTGGCCTTCGCACCGCTGTCGGGCGCCGCGACGCCGCTGCGGATGACCGCCGTCTGGCGCAACGATCACGACAACCCGGCGCTACGCCGCTTCATCAGCCTGCTGCGGACCACGGAACTCGAGGCCAGCGCGGTGGTGAAGCCGCTGCGCGCGGCGGGGTGGCGCGGATGATCGATCCTGTCGGCGCGGCGCTGGACGCCCTGGGCGATCCCACCCGCCGCGACCTCTACGAGCGCATCCTGGCCCGGCCTTCGCGGATCGGCAGTCTCGCCGCCGCGGTGCCGGTCACGCGGCCCGCCGTCTCGCACCACGTCCGGGTCCTGAAGGACGCCGGCCTGGTCCGCGAGGAGGATGGCCTGCTGGTCGCCACCGTCGATCCGCTGCCGCAACTGCGGGTCTACTTCGACCGGCTGTGGTTCGAGGCGTCGGTGGGCGAGGGCTGGCTGCGCGAGCGGTTCGCCGTCTCGCGGCGGCTGCACGCCCTGGGTGCGGAAGACCCGGCGCCGCGTTCGCGAAGCGCCTGATGGAAACCTGGTCCGGCATGGCGGCCGAGGCGCCGGTGGAACTGCTCCGCGCGTTCGCCGACCCTATCCGCCGCCGGCTGATCGAGCGGCTGGTCTCCGGACCGTCCTCGGCGGGGGATCTCGCCCGCCTCCTCGCCCTGCCACGGGTGAATGTCAGCCACCACCTGGGCGTCCTGGCCGCGGCCGGTCTGGTCGACCTGCGCCAGCGCCAGGCGGCCGTGCGGCCCGAGGCGCTGACCCGCCTCCGCCGCTACTTCGACGTCGCGCTGACCACGGCGGCAATTACATTGCCCGCCTTGGCCCGCCCTGTGGCGAACGTAACACAGACTTAGAAAAAACCGGGACTGGTTTGGCCCTAAAACTGCTGTATCTCAGCAAATTGAACCGCCGTGTTCGGAGCGTTGCTTTTAACACACCACCCGTTGCTTGAGGGTCGATTGACCCTGTTTGTCACGCAAACGTAACTCGCCGTCACCGGGTCCCATTTCGTGGGCCGAAACCTTCCTGTGGGGAGCGGGGTCGCCCAAACGGCGGCCACCGCGAAGGGGATATTTGATCGTGAGCAAGCATACCGTACGTGCGCGCCTTCTGGCGTCTTCGATGATCTGCGGCGTCGCCTTCGCGACCGCCGGACCGGCCTTCGCCCAGAGCGGCGGCTCCGCCGACGAGGTTCAGGAAGTGGTGGTCACCGGGACCCGCATCCCGTCGCCCAACCTGGAAAGCGTCAGCCCGGTCACAGCGATCTCCGCAGCCGATATCAAGGCTCAAGGGGTCACCCGGGTCGAGGATATGATCAACTCGCTGCCGCAGGCGTTCGCCGCCCAGGGCTCTTCGGTCTCCAACGCCGCCAGCGGCACGGCGACCCTGAACCTGCGCGGTCTGGGCGTCTCGCGCACCCTGGTGCTGATCGACGGCAAGCGGCTGATGCCCGGCGACCCGGCTTCCGGTCCGGCCGGCCTGGGTTCGGACGTGAACTTCATCCCGTCGGCCCTGGTTTCGCGCGTCGACGTGCTGACGGGCGGCGCCTCGGCCGTGTATGGCGCCGACGCCGTGGCCGGCGTCGTCAATTTCATCATGGACAAGAATTTCGAGGGGGTCCGCGTGGACGCCCAGTGGTCCACCTACCAGCACCGCAATCACAATGACGAACTGCAGGACCTGGTCGCCGCGACCGGCGCCCGCTCGTTCGATCCGAGCCGCTACGTGGTGCCGAAGAAGAACGTCCGCGACGGCGACGGCGCGCAGGTCACCCTGACGATCGGCACGAACTC
Organism: Alphaproteobacteria bacterium; assembly: GCA_018821435.1. GTDB lineage: Bacteria > Pseudomonadota > Alphaproteobacteria > Caulobacterales > Caulobacteraceae > Phenylobacterium. Next base: position 79,956 of record JAHJME010000017.1, on the reverse strand, counting down.
GGGCGACGGCAAGGGCAACATCACCGCCTATGCCTACTACCGCCAGAACAACAAGATCATGCAGGCGGACCGGGACTATTCGACCTGCACGCTCAACTCCGGCGACGACTTCACCAGCGCCGGCTGCGGCGGCTCCAGCACGTCATTCCCGACCCGCTTCAACCTGGCCGGTCGCGGCGACCTGGTGGTCGACGTCACCAGCGCCGCGCAGCAGTTCCGCCCCCGGGTGGGCTCGCGCGACAACTACAACTTCGGCCCGGCCAACTTCTACATGCGCCCGGATGAGCGCTACGGCCTGGGCGCGTTCGCCCACTACAAGGTGGCGGAATGGGCCGAGGCCTATGCCGACCTGATGTTCATGGACGACAGCTCGCGCGCCCAGATCGCGCCGGGCGGCATCTTCTACGCGCCGTTCTTCGTGAACTGTAACAACGCCCTGGCCTCGGCCCAGCAGCTCACCGCGCTGTGCGGCGCCAACGCCGGCACCGCGACCACCGTGCGCCCGAACATCGGCCGCCGAAACGTCGAAGGCGGCACGCGGACCAGCGACCTGCGCCACACCGACTTCCGCATCGTGACGGGTCTGCGCGGCGACCTGAACGAGAGCTGGAACTACGACTTCTACATGCAGTACGGCACGGTCGCGTTCACCGGCCAGACGGGCGGCTTCTTCCAGACCCAGCGGATCCAGAACGCCTTGCTGGTCGTGCGCAACGCCGCCGGCCAACCGGTCTGCCAATCCGTGGTCCAAGGCTATGACCTGGCCTGCGTGCCCTACAACATCTGGCAGAACGGCGGGGTCAACGCGCAGCAGCTGGCCTACCTCGAAACCCCCAGCACCACCCACGGCAACACCGTCGAGCGCGTGGTCAACTTCTCGCTGGCCGGCAAGCTGGACGAGTATGGGGTCAAGAGCCCCTGGGCCACGGACGGCGTGGGCGTTGCGATCGGCGCCGAGTATCGCCGCGAGACCCTCGACTTCACCCCCGACTTCGTGTCGCGCCAGGGCCTGCTGAACGGCGCCGGCGGCGCCTCGCCGCCGGTCAACGGCTCGTTCGACGTCTATGAGGTGTTCGCCGAGGCGCGCATCCCGCTGATCGAGGACAAGCCGTTCTTCCACCGCCTGTCGATGGAGCTCGGCTACCGCTACTCGGACTACAGCACCATCGGCACCGCCTCGACCTACAAGCTGGCCGGTGACTGGGAGCCGATGGAAGGCCTGCGGTTCCGCGGCGGCTACAACCGCGCCGTCCGCGCGCCGAACATCCTGGAACTGTACGCGCCGCAGAACGTCATCCTGGACGGTACGCAGGACCCCTGCGCCGGCTTGGCCGCGTCCAACCCGCTGGTCGCCCGCTGCGCCCTGGCGTTCGGCCTGACGCCCGCCCAGGTGCTGGCCATCGAGGCCAACCCCGCCGCCCAGTACAACGGGCGTTTGTCGGGCAACGCGAACCTCGATCCCGAAACCGCCGACACCCTTACCCTGGGCCTGGTGTGGCAGCCGGAATTCCTGCCCGGCTTCAACGCCTCGATCGATTGGTTCAACATCAAGGTGAAGGACTTCATCGCGCCGCTGGGCGCCGACCTGGTGATCAATCGCTGCATCACCACCCTGGACCCGACCTATTGCGGCCTGGTCCAGCGCGACAACCAGAACTCCATCTGGCTCTCCCCCCAGGGCTTCGTCACCGACCCGACCCAGAACATCGGCTCGATGCGCACCCGTGGCATGGACTTCAACATCGACTACCGCCGCGACCTGGAGCAGTTCGGGCTTGAGAACATGGGTGGCGTCAGCATCAACTTCGTCGGCACCTGGCTGGACAAGCTGGAAGCCACGTCACTGCCGGGCGACCCGCCGTTCGATTGCGCGGGCCTCTACGGCACGATCTGCTCGGTGTCCTCCGGCTTCACCGCGCCGAACCCCAAGTGGCGCAGCCGCGCCCGCGTGACCTGGAACACCCCGTTCGAGGCCGGCGAGTGGATGCACGACCTGAGCATCAGCCTGCAGTGGCGTCACTTCAACAAGGTGAAGCTGGACGCCTACAGCGACCAACCGGCCCTCAACAACCCGGGCATCCAGTACGAGACCGACCGGACCCTGGCCGCCCGCGACTACTTCGACCTCAGCACCAGCTGGTCGATGCGCGACAACGTCAGCGTCCGGGCGGGCATCAACAACCTGTTCGACAAGGATCCGCCGCTGAACGGCTCGTCCAACTGTCCCACCGGTCCCTGCAACGGCAACACCTGGCCGCAGGTCTATGACAGCTTCGGCCGCTTCCTCTTCATCGGCGCGACGATGGACTTCTGATCGGACGATTGACTTCGTCACATTCGAAGACGAGAACGCCAAGCCTTCCAGTCCCCGCTTCTCACGCGGCGGGGACGTTCCTTTTGGAGGGTCATTACCGTGGCCGAGCCGACCACCGCCCCCGTTCCCAGCGATCACATCATGGGCGTCTACGCGCGCGCCCCGCTGGCGTTCGAGCGAGGCGAGGGCTCGCGACTGTATACGACCGACGGCCAGGCCTATCTCGACTGCATGGCCGGCATCGCGGTGACCGCGCTGGGGCATAACCACCCCAAGCTGGTGCAGGCGGTGAAGGACCAAGCCGAGAAGCTCTGGCACACCTCCAACGTCTTCCGGATTCCGAACCAGGAGAAGTTGGCGAAGCTTCTGACCGACAAGACCTTCGCCGATGAGGTGTTCTTCACCAACTCGGGCGCCGAGGCCATCGAGTGCGCGATCAAGACGGCGCGCAAGTACCATTGGGTCGACGGAAACCCGGAGCGGATCGACATCATCGGCTTCGACGGCGCGTTCCACGGCCGGACCATCGCCACCATCTTCGCGGCGGGGAATCCCAGCTACGTCGAAGGCTTCGGCCCCGAGCTGCCCGGCTTCGTCCAGGCGAAGTTCGGCGACCTGGAGGGCCTGCGCGAACTGGTCGGTCCGACCACCGCGGCGATCCTGCTGGAACCCGTGCAGGGCGAGGGTGGCGCGCGCTCGTGGACCGAAGCCCAGCTCAAGGAGGTCCGCCAGCTCTGCGACGAGACCGGGACGCTGCTGATCTACGACGAGATCCAGTGCGGCCTGGGCCGGACCGGGAAGCTGTTCGCCTATGAGTGGGCCGACGGCGCGGCCGACCCGGACATCATGGCGGTGGCCAAGGCCCTGGGCGGCGGCTTCCCGGTCGGCGCCTGCCTGGCCACGGCCGAGGCCGGCAAGGGCATGACGCCCGGCAGCCACGGCTCCACCTACGGCGGCAACCCGCTGGCCATGGCCGTGGGCGTCGCCTCGGTCGAGGAACTGGTGAAGCCGGAACTGCTGGCCCATGTCCGCGAGGTCGCCGGCTACTTCAACCAGCAGCTCTCCGGCCTGAAGGACCGCTTCCCGGACGTCGTCGTCGACATTCGCGGCAAGGGCCTGCTGATCGGCGTCAAGCTGGCCACGCCCAACCGCGAGTTCATGCAGCACGCCCGCGACAACCACCTGCTGATCGCCGGCGGCGGCGACAACTGCGTGCGCCTGCTGCCGCCGCTCAACATCAGCCTGGACGAGGCCCGGGAGGCCATCGGCCTGCTGGAGAAATCCTGCGAGGCGGCTCAGGCCAAGGCGAAAGCCGCATGAGCAAGTCGGTCCGCCACTTCCTCGACATCTGGAAGCTCGACGCGACCGAGCTCCGGATCATCCTCGAGGACGCCAAGGCCCGTAAGGCCGCCCGCGCCGGCTGGCCCAAGGGCCGGCCCGACGAGGATCACCCGGCTCGCGGCCGGACTTTGGCGATGATCTTCGAGAAGAACTCCACCCGGACGCGCTTCTCGTTCGACGCGGCCATGCGCCAGCTGGGCGGCGATGTGATCATCTCCAACGCGGTCGACATGCAGCTGGGCCGCGGCGAACCGATCGAGGACACCGCCCGCGTCCTGTCGCGGATGGTCGACGCCATCATGATCCGCTCCAACGTCCACGAGGATGTGGAGCGCCTGGCGATGTCGTCGTCGGTGCCGGTGATCAACGGCCTCTCCGACAAGAGTCACCCGTGCCAGATCCTGGCCGATCTGATGACGTTCGAGGAGCATCGCGGCAACGTCCATGGCAAGACGTTCGCCTGGGTCGGCGACGGCAACAACGTCTGCTCGTCGTTCATCCACGCGGCGCCGAAGCTGGGCTTCAAGCTGAACATCGCCACGCCGGCGATCTTCCATCCGGACATGATGGACCTGGCGCGCGCGGCCGAGCAGCAGGGGCAGGTGTTCACCATGGACGACCCGCACGAAGCCGTGCGCGGCGCCGACTGCGTGATCACCGACACCTGGGTTTCGATGGGCGACACCGACCACGACGAGCGTGTCGAGGCGCTGGAGCCCTACCAGGTCGACGCCCGGCTGATGGCGGAGGCCGCCAAGGACGCGGTCTTCCTGCACTGCCTGCCCGCGCACCGCGGCGAGGAAGTCACCGACGAGGTGATGGACGGGCCGCAGAGCCTGATCTGGGACGAAGCGGAAAACCGCATCCACGCCCAGAAGTCGATCCTGGCCTGGTGTTTCGGCGCGATCTGACGCCGACCGCCCATTACTCATCCTCGCGAATGCGAGGACCCAGACTTCTCTTCAAGCCCGCGCCACAGGCGAAGCCTGGGTCCCCGCACTCGCGGGCATGAGTAATTTATTCGCTCTTGAACCCCGACCAGCTCACCTCGTTCTGGAATGTGACATCGAGCTGCTTCTTGGCGCGGTTGTAGACGAAGACGCTGTCGGCTCTGCTGGTGTGCTGGATGTTGCCCATCACCGCCTCCAGCGGCACGTTGATCACCGGCAGGCGGCTGTAGTTCGAGGTGACGGTCACCGTGTTCGGACCCGAGCGGGTCAGCGTCAGGGTGACGTTGCTGCGGCTGGAGCCCTTGGAGTCCGAGATCACGTCGCCGGCGTAGGTCCCGGCCACGGCGTCGGCCAGGTCCGGCTTGCGCTCCTTCGGCTGGGCCCCAGCTATCCCGACCGCCAGCATCGCCACGGCCGCGCCGACGATCGCCGCGCGCCGTCCAAGTTCCATCCTGCCCAAAGCCGCATCTCCCACCACTGCTGGCGACAGGTTGAAGCGCAAACCGGCGTTAGGCCAGCCCATTCGAATTCGATTGGGACAACGCGTCCCGCTCGCAACCGGCCCGACGCGCCCTATATTGCGCCCCATGCCTGATACGACCATTCCCGACGACGTCGTCGGCGCGTTCCAGATCGAAGCCGAGCCCGTCCGTGGCCGGGTGGCCCGCCTGGGTCCCGCCATCGACGAGATTCTGCGCGGCCACGACTACCCTGAGCCCGTCGCCAACCTGCTGGGCGAAGCCTGCGCGCTGGCCGCCCTGGTGGGCTCCAACCTGAAGTTCGAGGGCCGGCTGATCGTCGAGGCCCGGGGCGCCGGTCCCGTGCGCTACGTCGTCGCCGACTACGATACGACCGGCGGTCTGCGCGGCTATTGCCGTTACGACGCCGACGAGGTGGCCGCCGCCTCCACTGGCTTCCTGCGGCCGGGCGCCAAGACCCTGCTGGGCGAGGGGGTCTTTATGATGACCGTCGACCAGGGCACGGACATGGACCGCTACCAGGGGATCACGTCCATCGACGGCGAGACCCTGGCCCTGTGCGCCGAGCAGTACTTCGCTCAGTCCGAACAGACGCCCACGCGCGTGCGCCTGGCCGTGGGCCGCACGGACGGCGTCTGGCGCGCCGGCGGCTTCATGATCCAGTACATCGCCGGCGACGACGCCCGGGGCGACACGATGGAGGCCTGGGTGCGCACCCAGGCGTTCTTCGAGACGATCGGTGAGGACGAGCTGCTGGACACCGAACTGGCGTCCGAACAGCTGCTGTTCCGGCTGTTCCACGAGGATGGCGTGCGGGTCTTCGGCGCCAAGCCGCTGCGCGCCTTCTGCCGCTGCAACCAGGAACGCATCGAGTCGGTGCTGAAGTCCTTCGACCGGGCCGAGCGCGAAGACATGGTCGAGGACGACGGCAAGATCCACGTCACCTGCGAGTACTGCAGCCGCGTGTACGCCATCGCGCCGGAGGAACTGGAGACGGCGTAAAATTCCTCCCCATCGGGGGAGGTGTCGCCGCAGGCGACGGAGGGGGTCCGCTCAGAACGTCGTGGAGGACCCCCTCAGTCGGCATTCGCCGACAGCTCCCCCATCGGGGGAGCAACCTTGCGGACCTACGCCGCGTCCAACGCCCGGGACACGTCCCGCACCAGATCGCCCGGACCCTCCAGCCCGACGCTCATCCGCACCCAGCCTTCTGTCAGGCCGATCTCCAGCCGCTCCGCTTCCGGCATCGAGCGGTGCGTCGTGGTGCAGGGGTGCGTCGCCATCGACTTGGCGTCGCCCAGGTTGTTCGAGATGTCGACGATCTGCAGGGCGTCCAGGAACCGCCAGGCGGCCGCCCGGTCGCCCAGGTCGAAGGCCACCACGTTACCGCCGCCGGTCATCTGGTTGGCGATGATCGCCGCCTGCGGGTGATCGGCGCGGCCCGGATAGAGCGTGCGCTTGGCCTTGCCGTGCGCGGCGATGGCGTCGGCGACCTTGCCGGCGTTCTCGGTCTGCTTGCGCACCCGCAGGTCCAGGGTCTCCAGACCCTTCAGCAGCACCCACGCATTGAACGGCGACAGCGCCGGCCCGGTGTGGCGGTGCATGTCCTTGTAGGCCTCGGTCATCAGCTCATTGGCGCCCAAAATCGCGCCGCCCAGCACCCGGCCTTGGCCGTCGATATGCTTGGTGGCCGAATAGACGACGATGTCCGCGCCCAGAGCCAAGGGCTTCTGGAAGATCGGCGTGGCGAAGACATTGTCCACCACCAGCTTGGCGCCGGCCGCATGCGCGATCTCGGCCACCGCGCCGATGGCGGTCACTTCCAGCAGCGGATTGGCCGGGCTTTCCACCAGGAAGACCTTGGTGTTGGGCCGGACCGCGTTCTTCCACGCCTCCAGGTCGGTGGCGTCCACATAGGTGGTCTCGACGCCGAAGCGCGGCAGCCACTCGGACACGATCCAGCGGCACGACCCGAACAGCGCGCGCCCGGCCACCAGGTGATCGCCCGCCCGCAGCAACCCCATCAGCGCCAGCTGCACCGCCGCCATGCCCGACGCCGTCGCCTTGCACTGCTCGGCGCCTTCCAGCAGGGCCAGCCGGTCCTCGAACATCTGGGTCGTGGGGTTGCCGAAGCGTTGGTAGATGAAGCCCGGCGCATTGCCGGCGAACCGCTCGTCGGCCGACTGGGCGCTGTCGTAGGCGAAGCTCTGGGTCAAGAAGAGGGCTTCCGAGATCTCGCCGTGCTCGGTGCGCATGAGGCCGCCGCGCACCGCTCGGGTCTCGATTTCCCAGTCGCGCGGATCTTCAGCCATCGTGGCCTCCTCAAGAAACAGAGGCCGCTTGAACGCCGGGCTCCCGGCGCCGTCAAGGTCCGCTTTCCTGCAGGCGGCCCCATTTCTCCTCGGCAAGCCTTGCAACACCGAGGTTCTCGGCTAAGTCTCCGCGGCCCATGAGCGAATTCAACACTCCGGGCATCCTGCCCTGCCAGTCCATCGAAGCCCTGATCGGCGGCGGCGCGATCACGTCGGCCACGCCGTTCGACGCCGACCAGGTTCAGCCCGCCAGTCTCGACCTGCGCCTCGCCGGCAAGGCCTGGCGCGTGCGCGCCTCGTTCCTGCCGCGCGGGCGGACGGTCCGCGACCGCATCCGCGACGTGGCCATGCACGAGCTGGACCTGACCAAGGGCGCGGTGCTGGAACGCGGCTGCGTCTACATCGCCGAGTTGCAGGAGGGGCTGAAGCTGCCCCGGGGCGTCTCGGCCCGCGCCAACCCGAAGAGCTCCACCGGCCGGGTCGACGTCTTCGTCCGCCTGCTCAGCGACCATGGCGACGCCTTCGACGACGTGGACGAGGGCTACGAGGGCCCGATCTACATGGAGATCGCGCCGCAGACGTTCTCGGTGCTGGTCCGGTCCGGCACCCGCCTGAACCAACTCCGCCTCAAGGCGGGCGCGCCGCCGCGCCTGCGCACCGAGAGCGTCGGCGTCGATCTGACGGGCGAAATCGCGGGCTTCCGGGGCCGCCGCCACGCGGGCGTCGTCGACCTGGACCACGAGGACGGCCACGACCCGCGCGATTTCTGGGAGCCGCTGATCCCTCGCAACGGCCAGCTGCTGCTGGATCCGGGCGAGTTCTACATCCTGGCCTCCAAGGGCGCGGTGGAGATCCCGGTGATGGAGGCGGCGGAGATGACCCCCATCGATCCGTCCGTGGGCGAATTCCGCGTCCACTACGCCGGCTTCTTCGACCCCGGCTTCGGCACCGACGAGGCGCACGGCAAGGGGTCCAAGGGCGTGCTCGAGGTCCGCAGCCACGAGACCCCGTTCATCCTGGAAGATGGGCAGACGGTGGCCCGGCTTGTCTACGAACCGCTCACCGAGCGGCCGACGCGGCTCTATGGCGACCTGGGGTCGCATTACCAACGCCAGGGTCTCAAGCTATCCAAGCACTTCCGGGTGTGGGGAGAGTAGGCGGTTCGCCTCTGGCGACCGTCCATGTCGGGGGACGCCAGTGGGTTGGATGCGCGGGCTCGCCGGGGCGGCGGGCGCGATCCTCTTGGGCCTAAGCGGGGCAGGGGCGGCCGAGGCCGCGCCGGCGCTGTGGCGCGTTTCCGACGCCGACAGCCAAGTCTACCTCTTCGGCACCCTGCATGCCCTGAAGCCCAGCCTGAACTGGCGCACGCCGCTCTATGACGCCGTCCTGGCCCGCGCCGGCACGGTCTGGTTCGAGGCCGACATGCAGTCGGGAGATCCTGACACCCTTCGCCTGCTGGTCCAGCGCTACGGCTCCGATCCCGACCGGCCGCTCAGCCGCAAACTGGCGCGCGCTGACGTGGACGCCCTGGCCCGCCAGACCGACCTGGCCCGCGTCGATCACCTGCGGCCCTGGGCGGCGGCGCTGATGATCTCCATGCAGCCGGCGCTCAGTCGCGGCGCCTCGGTGGAGAAGGGGGCCGACGCGACCATCACCCGCGCCGCCCGCGCCGACGCCAAGCGCATTCGCGCGTTCGAGACCCTGGAGGACCAAGCCCGGATGTTCGCCGGCCTGCCGGAAGGCTCCGAAGTCCGCTACCTCACCGACGTGATCCGCGAGCGCAGCCGCGGCCCTCGCCTGCGCCTGCCGTTCCAGCCCGCGACCCTGGAGGCCGCCTGGCTGTCGGGCGACCTTGGCCCCGCCTACATCGCCGCCATGAAAGCCGAGAACCCGGCCATGTACGACGCCTTCCTGCGCCGCCGGAACCACGCCTGGGCCGACAAGCTGGGCGCCGAGATGGCCGGCGCCGGGATCGAACTGGTCAACGTCGGGGCCTTGCATATGGTCGGCCCCGACGGCCTGCCGGCGTTGCTGGCCGCGCGCGGCTTCAAGGTCGAGCGGGTCCAGTAGACAATGGGCCGACGCCCGCCCGCCTAGGCTGCCTGCGGCTTGCGGTAGATCGAGTGCTTCGGCACGTCCATCACCCGCCGCATCATCGGCACGAAGGCCTCCAGCGGCATGGTGTCGTAGCCCGGCTCGAAGGAGTTCTGGTCGTACAGGTGGCAGAATTGGGCCGTGTACTCGAACCACTCGTGCCCGCGCCACTCCTCGCGCATGTCGCGATCCAGGCCCAGGTGGTGGAAGAAGTAGTAGCCCTGGAAGATGCCGTGCTTCTCCAGCATCCAGTGGTTCTGCTCCGAGATGTAGGGCTTCAGGATCGCCGCCCCCAGCTCGGCGTGGCTGGCCGGCAGCAGGATGTCGCCGATGTCGTGCAGCAGGGCGCAGACGACATACTCCTCGTCGTGCCCGGCGCGGTGCGCCCGGGTCGCGGTCTGCAGGCTGTGTTCCAGCCGGTCGACATTGAAGCCGCCGTAGTCGTTATGCAGCAGCATGAAGTGGCTAAGGATCCGGTCCACATGCTGGCCACGGTGCGCCAGACTGGCCCGGCCGATCGCCTGCCAGTCCTCCAGCGTGCCCTCGGTCATCGAGGTGAATTGCGCGCGGTCGTGGATCTCGCCGTCGGCCATGCCCGTCTCCTCTCGTATTGTGTTCCCGGAATGGTGCGGCCAGGCGCCCCGCAGGTCAATTCAAAGCCTTGGCGCGCCAGCCCGCCCCCGCTATGAAGCGCCCGCTGCGGCCGTAGTTCAGAGGTAGAACGTCAGCTTCCCAAGCTGAATGTCGGGGGTTCGATTCCCCCCGGCCGCTCCAATTCCCCCAACCGATCCTCGACCTAGCCGCCGTGAAACCCGCGCTCGGTGAGCCAGGCGCCGACCGCGGCGACGGCGAGCGGCATGACGTCCGGGCGCTCGGCGTAATAGTGGTCGGCGTCCTTGATCTGGACGATCGATTTGTCGGCCGAGGCGACGGCGTCGAACAGCCGGGCCGCGTGGCTGGGCGTGCAGGCGAGGTCGGCGGTGTTGTTGATCACCAGCACGGGGCACGAGATCCGCGAGGCGTTGCCCAGGCCGTCGGCGCGGGTGTCGTCATAGCTCCACTGCGACAGCCACGACCGCAGCGTCGTGAACCGCGCCAGGCCCACCGGGCCGTCGTTGGCGATACGGGGCTCGCCCAGGTAGCAGGTTCCGGGGCGACGGTCGGACGGGTCCTGGGTCGGGTCGGTCCAGCGCACGTCGCACATGGTGCCGTGCACCACGAACGCGCGCTCGGCGTGCTCGTCGCCGGCGGCCTTGAGCGCGGCCAGCTGCTCCTTGACCCAGGCTGTGATGCGCCGGTTCCGCGCCAGTTGCGCGGCGCGGAAGCGCTGGACGAAGGCGGCGCTGTACGGCGGCTGCTCGGGGCAGGCGGGGTCGTAGATGTTGAGCGAGACATCGCGGTCGAACGGCCGGGCCTCGTCGGTGATCGACGGGTCCATCCATTCGGTCAGGGTGACCGCACGGCTGACGTGGGCGGCCAGCAGCAGGATGGCGTCGGCGGGGATCAGGTCGGCGGCCACCAAGTCGGCGGTGTCGCCGGCCGGGGTGGCGCGGATCGTCGGGTGCTCGGCCTGGTCCTGGTAGAACATCGCCAGCGAGCCGCCGCCCGACCACCCGCCCAGGATCACGTGTTCGTAGCCGAAGCGGGTCTTCAGGTCGCGGATACAGGCGCCCAGGTCCAGGACGCACTTCTCCATGGTCAGGGCGGTGTCGTTCCCGCGAAACCGGGTGTTGCAGTAGATGACGTGGTGGCCGGCCGCCGCCAGGGCGGTGACCATCGGCAGGAACGAGCCCCCGCCGATCGGATGGCTGAAGACGATGACGGACCGGCTCTCGACCTCGGTCGGCCGGATCCGCATGCACTCGATGAACACCCGCCCCACCGGACCGCCATAGGTCTCCTTGCGGAAACTCTGGTCCTGGTAGCTGATCCCGTAGGCTTCGCGTGCGTAATGCATCTTGCCGGCCCCTCCCTGGTCCCGTGCGTGGTTAGCCGAACTGGGCGACCCCGGCCCGGGCGACGACCATGTCCTGCTCGTAGTGGCCGCCGCTGACGCCGATGGCGCCCACGACGCTATCGCCGACCTTCAGCGGATAGCCGCCGCCGAAGACGATCAGGCGGGGCGTCTTGACGATGCCGTTCAGCAGCGGCGGGTCGTTCTTGATGAAGTCCCACCAGCCGTCGGTGGAGATGCCGAACGCGGCGGCCGTGTAGGCCTTGTCCTGGGCGATATCGACGCTGAGCAGGGCCGCGCCGTCCATGCGGCTGAACGCCTTCAGCACGCCGGACTCGTCGACCACGGCGATCACCATCGGCACGCCGATCTCGGTCGCCTTGGCCTCGGCGGCGCGGAGAACCTCGACGGCGGCCTCGGCGGTGATGGAGGACTTGGTGATCGTCTTGGCGCCCATCGGAGGACCTCGGCTGTGGGATTGAGGCTGTGGCCTTAGCGGAGTGCCGCGGCGGCACGGAGGCCAAAAGTTTTTCCCGCCCCGTGAAATTATTTGCCGCCCGGCGGTGCGCGGGCCGATGCGAGGATCGGCGCATGACCTGCAACATCCTCGTCGCCTTCTATTCCCGCAGCGGCTCCGTCGAGAGCCTGGCCCAGGCCATCGGGGAGGGCGCCGAAAGCGCCGGCGCGAAGGTCCGCCTGCGCCGCGCCCGCGAGCTGGTCGGCGAGGACGTGATGGCCCTGGCGCCCGGCTGGTCCGAGGCCGCGGCGCGGATGAACGCGGCCTACGAGGCGCCGACCGCCACCGACGCCGAATGGGCGGACGGCATCCTGGTCGGCTCGCCCACACGCTTCGGCGGCGCCAGTTCCGAACTGCGCGCCTGGCTGGAGGGCCTGGGCGCCGTGTGGTTCCAGAACAAGCTGGTGGACAAGGCCGGCGGCGCGTTCACCTCCACCTCGACCACGCACGGCGGGGCCGAGACCACGGTGCTGTCGCTCTATCCGACCCTGGCGCACCTGGGCCTGGTGATCGTGCCGAACGGCTACGGCGCGCCGCTCTCGCGGGTGGCGGGCACGCCGTACGGCTCCTCGTCGGTCTCGGCCGGGCCGGAACGCCGCGCGCCGACCGAACAGGACCTGGAGATCGCCCGCGCCCAGGGCCGCCGGTTGGCCGAGGTGGCCGGCGCGTTGCGAGCGCTGCGGGAGGCCCGATCCTAGCTCGCGGCAAATCTGGTTTTCGGTGGGGCTGATATTTCTGCTTTGGCCGCGACCGGGCCGCGAACCTAGCATTGCGACACCAAGGGACCGGCGACCAACGCCGGCCGTCTGCTGACGATCGAGGGAGAAGCGAGCATGGCCGAGCCGATGCAATACCGCGGCGTGAACCACGTCGCCCTGGTCTGCCGGGACATGGCGGAGACGGTCGATTTCTACCAGGGCGTCCTGGAGATGCCGCTGGTGAAGACCATCGACCTGCCGGGCGGCCGGGGGCAGCACTTCTTCTTCGATTGCGGGGGCGGGGACACGGTCGCGTTCTTCTGGTTCCCGAACGCGCCCGAGGCGGCGCCGGGGATCGCCTCCATGCACGCCGACTACAAGACCTTGGGCTCCCAGACGGCCCACGCCTCGATGAACCATCTGGCGATCAGCGTGCCGCTGGAGAAGTTCGACGAGTACGCCGCGCGCCTCCAGGCCAAGGGCGTCGCCATGAAGGTGGTGAACCACGAGGACACCGACCGCCACGCCTCGGAAGAGGTCAACGAGCACACCTGGATCCGCTCGATGTACTTCCGCGATCCGAACGGCATCCACATGGAGCTGGCGGCGCTGACGCGCCCCTACGGCCCGCAGGATGTCCAGCACGCCCCGCTGAACGCCAAGGGCGAGCGGGTCGCGCTGAAACAGACGCAGACGGCCTAAGGCCGCAGATGACCCCATCCTCCGTCGCGGCGGCCCCCGTCGTCGAGCCGTTCCCGCCCGCCAGCTACGCCTGGTTCGCCGTCGGCGCGCTGTCGCTGGTGAACATGGTCTCGTACGTCGAGCGCCAGATCCTCACCCTGCTGTTCGCGCCGATCAAACGCGACTTCCACCTTACCGACACCGAGGTCAGCCTGCTGGCCGGCGCGGCGTTCGTGATCTTCTTCGTGCTGTTCGGCCTGTTGTTCGGCCGCCTGGCCGACCGGGGCAACCGCAAGCGGATCATCCTGCTGGGCGCCCTGTTCTGGAGCCTGGCCACCACCAGCTGCGGCCTGGCGCAGAACTTCATCCACCTGTTCGTGGCCCGCATCTCGGTGGGCATCGGCGAGGCTTCGCTCAGCCCGTCGGCGCTCTCGACCATCAGCGACTATTTCCCCCGCGAGAAGCTGACGCGGGCGATCAGCTTCTACACCGGCGCCCAGTACGTCGGCGCGGGGCTGGCCCTGGTTGTCGGCGGCTTCGCCATCCACCTGGTGGCCCAGCTTCCGCCCATCGACCTGCCGGGGTTAGGCGTGCTGCGGCCGTGGCAGATGACCTTCGTCTTCGTGGGCCTGGGCGGCATGCTGTTCGCCATCCCGATGCTGTTCGTCCGCGAGCCGGTCCGCCGGGGCATGGCGGCGCCGGTCAGCGCCGAGGCCAAGGCCGCCCAGCGTTCGCAACTGGTCAGCTTCTTCTCGGCCAACCGCCGGATGCTGGCCTGCCACTTCATGGGCTTTTCGCTCAGCTCGATGCTGGGCTTCGGCGTCGCCTCGTGGGTGCCGACCTACTTCATCCGCGTGCACCACTGGGCGGCCCAGGACATCGGCTACGCCTATGGGGCGATCATGGCCTTCATGGGTCTGAGCGGCGCCCTGGTCGGCGGCCGCATCGCCGAGTGGATGGAAGGCCGGGGCGTCAAGGACGTCTACTTCGTCATGCCGATGATCACCGCCAGCACCAACATGGTGCTGTTCGTCAGCGCGATGTTCGCGCCGTCGGCGACCGTGGCGCTGGCCCTGCTAACCCTGTCGGTCTTCGTGGGCACCCTGCCGCTGTCGCTGATCATGGCCTCGCTGCAGGCCGTGGCCCCCAACCAGCTGCGTGGCCAGCTGGTGGCGCTGTTCAGCTTCGTGGCCAACATCCTGGGCGTGGCGTCCGGCCCGACGGTGGTCGCCCTGCTCACCGACTACGTCTACCGCGACGAACAGGCGGTCGGCCTGTCGCTGGCCACCACCAGCCTGGTGATCACCCCCATCGTGGTGGCGATCTGGGGCTTCGGCCGGCCCGGCCTCCGCCATAGCCTGGACCGCGCCAACGAACTCTACCGGACGACCGAAAGCCGATGAGCCGCGCCGCCCTACAATCCGGAGATCCCGCATGCCCAGAGTAGCTCCCGTTTCGCGCGCGCAGGCGTCGGAGGACATGCTGGCGCACTACGACAACATGTTCGGCGCCGACCGCGACCCGGTGGACAGCCCTGGCACTTCGACCGGCACGCCGGGCAACTGGTGGACGGTCTGGGCCAATGTGCCCGGCATCCTGAAGGCCTTCAGCGCCTATCCCGCCAGCCAGGCGCCCCTGGACGCGACGCTCCGCGAACTGGCGGTGCTCAGGACCGGCTACGCCAAGGGCAGCCAGTTCGTGTTCTCCCAGCACTGCAAGTCGGCGCGCAATGTTGGCGTGGCGCCCGAAAAGGTCGAGGCCGTGCCGTACTGGACGATCGCCGACGTCTTCACGCCGCTGGAGCGCGCGATCCTGGCGTATGTGGACGGGCTGATCCTGGAGGCGGGCCGGGTGCACGACCAGGTATTCGCCGCGCTGCGCCGCGAACTGCCGGACGACCAGATCCTGATGCTGACCTATTTCGTGAACATGTATTCGCTGCACGCCACCGCCACCAAGGCGCTGCGGCTGGAGTACGACGATGTGCCCGAGCGGGTGGTCGAGATTCCGGTCCCCAGCGAGGGCGGCGTGCAGGACTGGCGCGACCCGTCCTGGGCCGAACGCGCCGCCGTCTGAGCCTGGATTTTCGAGGAGAGTGAAAACATGACTATCGGAGTGATCGCCCGCGTGACCGTCGTCGACGGCAAGGGTCCGGAATTCGAGGCCGCCTTCGCGGTGCAGGCCCAGGGTGTCCGCGCCAACGAGCCGGGCAACAAGCTGTACCAGCTGGTGAAGTCGCGCGACGAGCCCAATGTCTATGTGGTCATGGAGCTTTACGATAGCGACGCCGACCTGGAAGCGCACCGCGCCGCGCCGCACATGGTCGCCAACCGGCCGGCCATGGCGCCGCTGATCGGCGCCAAGACGATCGTGGATATCTACGACGCCGTCTGAGCTGCCGCCCGCAACCCTGCATCCGTCGCCTTCGGAGTGGCGACCGGCTAAGGTCCCCCGGAAAGACCTCGGCCTCAGGGATCGGATGAGCTGGCTACCGCCGTTGACCGCACTGCGCGCCTTCGAGGCCGTGGGTCGCTTCGGCGTCGCGGGGGCAGCGAAGGAACTGAACGTCACGCGCGCCGCGATCCTCTACCAGCTCCGGGTGCTGGAGGCCGAGGTGGGCGTGGCGCTGTTCACCCGCTCCAACCGGGGCCTGACGCTGTCGCGCGCCGGCCAGGGCTATCTGACCGAGGTGACCCAGAGTTTCGAGGCCCTGCAGGAGAGCGCGCGGCGGCTGAAGAACCCGGAGTCCGGCCAGCACCTGGTGCTGGACAGCCTGACCAGCTTCGCCACCGACTTCATCGTGCCCCGGCTGCACCGCTTCTATGAGGCGAACCCGGACATCACCCTGGAGATCAAGGCGCTCCAGAAGTGGTATGGCCCCATCGAGTTCGAGCGGACCGGCGCCAATATCGCCATCCGGGGGACTGGCCTGCCGGGCGAGTTCGGCGACCTGCACGTCGAGAAGCTGTGCCACGAGCGTCACTTCCCGGTCTGCGCGCCACGGCTGCTGACCGGCCCCAACGCCATCCGCACGCCGGCCGACCTGGCCAAGCATCCGCTGCTGGAATCGACGGTGGCCCCGGAGGGTTGGCGCGAGTGGCTGGAGGCGGCGGCGCTGGCGGGCGAGGACGTGGCCGCCGTCACGCTCGACAACGCCCGGCGGTTCGACATCTTTCACATGTCCATGGTCGCGGCCGTCCAGGGCGTCGGCGTCGACCTGGGCCGCTCGCCCATGGTGGATCACTGGCTCGAGGACGGCCAGCTTGCGGCGCCGTTCGAGTTTTCCGTCCTGTCGCGCAGCTCCTACTGGCTGGTCTGCCACAAGGCGTTCGCCGACAGCGTCGACTTCCTGGCCTTCCGGAACTGGCTGCGCGCCGAGCTGGACGCCCTGGGACGGGACCTGCTTCCGCCGGCGTGAGCGGGCCGCGCGCGCAAACTCCATTTTACGAGCGGCAAATTTTTAGCGCCTCCGACCTCGCCTGAGTATCGCGTAGATATCCGGGGTGGTTGTGACGTCTCACGAACAGCCAGCGTCTCGGATCCGTGCGATCCCAGGTGCTCTGAAAGATGAGTCGCGTCCTTCGCCTACGGAGGGTGGAAACGTAAACGCGCGACACCCAGGCGCAGCGCAACGTGAGCGAGTAATCGACGCGCCAAAACTCAAATAAATCGACCCGAAAACTGTTCGACCTCGCAAAGCGGCGACGCCAAGGGTCCTAAAAATCATAACAAATACAAGGGGGAGAGACATGCGGAACAAGCTCAATCTACTGGGAAGCGTGGCGATGGCCGCGTCCCTGGCCTGCATCGCCGGCGCCGCGTCGGCCCAGGAGCGGCCCGCCGGCGACGACCGTATCGCCAGCACCATCGGCGAGGTGGTGGTCACCGCCGAACGCCGCGCGGTGTCCGTCCAGGACGTGCCGGTGTCGGTCACCGCCATCAGCGCCGAACAGATCGCCAAGACCTTCGCCCACAACCTCGCGGACTTCTCCCGCGCGGCGCCGAACTTCACCATCGAGGGCGTCGGCTCCACCAGCCGCTCGTCGGCGGTGGTCTATTCGCGCGGCATCGGCTTCGCTTCCATCGACGGCGTCGAGCCGCCGATCGCGGTGTCGGTCGACGGGCTGTTCTACGCGGTCAACACCGGCGCCCTGCACAATGTCTTCGACGTGAAGCAGATCGAGATCCTGCAGGGTCCCCAAGGCACCCTGTTCGGCCGCAACAGCACTGGCGGCGTCATCCAGATCGTCACCAACGACCCCACCCCGGACTATGAGGTCTCGGGCACGATCCGGGTCGGCAACTACGGCCGGTTCGACAGCAACGTCACCGCCAACCTGCCGATCACCGACACCCTGGCGGCGCGGATCTCGCTGAACACCCAGAACTCGGACGGCTTCTACCGGAACCTCTACACCGACCCGGCGTCGGGCGCGCGCCCGGGCGACACCCACACCGGCGGCGACAACACCCGCGCCATCCGCGGCAAGCTGCGCTGGACGCCCAGCGACGACCTGACGGTTCAGCTGACGGCCTGGTACACGCGCCAGCGGCAGGACTCGCCCGGCGGGCAGCGCGGCAGCGGCCCCACCGACCTGCTTTACTCGCGCGGCCTGCCCAATGTGAACTCGACGGTCACCGGCCGGCCCGGCATCGGCTATCCCGGCGGCCCCACCGATCCGTTCACGATCAACCGCGACAACAACGGCCTGGACAACCTCGACCAGAAGGCCGCCGTCCTCGATATCCGCTATGCGACCGACTACGGCTTCGACGTCACCTCGGTCACCGGCGTGCTGAAGTACAAGGCCCAGGAGCTGGTCGACTTCGACGGCTCGGACCTCAACATGTACACCTCCGACATCCACCGGGGCCGGCGGCAGTTCTCGCAAGAGCTCCGGCTGCAGTCGAACGACCCCGAGGCCAAGCTGCGCTGGCAGGGGGGCGTGTTCTTCTTCCAGACGCGCTGGCAGAACCTGCAGACCAACCTGCTTGGCCCGGCCCTGACGTCGCAGACCAACGCCACCAGCCCGGTCAACCGCCAGAACCTGGCTGCGGCGACCTACAACCGCAGCACCGCGGCGTTCGGCCAGGCCGACTACGAGGTGATCCCCAAGCTGATCCTGACGGCCGGCGCCCGCTACACCTTCGAGAAGAAGCGCACGACCGACTGGTCGGGCCTGGCCAGCCTGGCCAAGCCCTACGGCACGGGCTTCACCGGCGCCGAGAGCTGGGACGACATCACCTATCGCCTGGCCGCCCGCTACGAGATCAACGACGACCTGATGGTCTACACCAGCTACTCCACCGGCCAGAAGGCCGGCGGCTTCAGCAACACGGCCACCTCGCAGTCGCAGATGACCCCCTATTCGCCGGAGAAGGCCAAGTCGCTGGAAGGCGGCTTCCGCTCCGAGTGGCTGGACCACCGGGTGCGGGTGAACGGCACGGTCTTCACGACGAAATACTCCGACCTCCAGGTCAGCGCGTTCCGGCCGGTCACGGGCGGCAGCGGCCAGCAGGCGTTCGTCGCCAACTCGGCCTTCGAGCGCGCCAAGGGCGTGGAACTGCAGGCGACCGCCCTGCCGATCCGCGGCCTCGAGCTGTCGGCCTCGGTCGGTTACCTCGACGCCAAGTACACGAGCTTTGTCTCGGCGCTCTCGTACAACTTCCCCGGCCACGTCTGTAACGGCCTGACCGCCGGACCGGGTTCGCCGCCGATCGCGCAGGACCACGCGGTGAAGGGCACGCCCTGCTACCTCGTGCCGCCGCGCAGTCCCAAATGGACGGCCAAGCTGCAGGCCAGCTACGACATCGATCTGGGTGAACACGGCGTGCTGACGCCGCACGTCGTCTGGGCCTACCAGGGCGCGCAGTTCACCAACCTGACCAACGCCCCGCAGGGCTTCCAGGGCGCCTATTCGATCTGGGACGCCGATCTGACCTACAACGAGCCGCAAGGCCGCTGGCGCGTTTCGCTGTTCGCGAAGAACATCACGAACAAGACCCACATCATCAATGCGAACCCGATCGCGGGCCTGTTCAATGTGAACTACTACGCCGACCCGAAGACCTATGGCGCCGAACTCGGCGTCAAGTTCCGGTAGGCGGCATCGAAAGCAGCTGAGGAGTTGTGACATGAGCGCACAAAACCAGACCTCCAGCTTCCGGTACGGCGGCGTCAATCACGTGGCGCTCGTCTGCCGGGACATGGCCAAGACGGTCGACTTCTACGAGAACGTGCTGGAGATGCCGCTGGTCCGATCGATGGGGATCGGCGCCGGGCACCAGCACTTCTTCTTCGACTGCGGCGGCGGCGGGACCATCGCGTTCTTCTGGTTCGCCGACCCCCCGGCGTTCGCGCCGGGGATCGCGTCCCAGCCGCTGGACGTCCGCAAGGACGGGATGATGTCGGCCATCGCCTCGATGAACCACCTGGCCATCAACATCCCGATCGAGACGTTCGACGCTGCGGTCGCCCGGCTGCGGGACAAGGGCGTCGAGTGCAATGTGATCAACCACTCCGACGGTCCGGACGGCCATCCGGCCGAGCCCACAGACCAGACCTGGATCCGTTCGGTCTATTTCACCGATCCCAACGGCATCAAGATGGAGCTGGCGGCCCTGACCCGTCCGTTCGCCCCCAGCGACATCCTGGTCGAACCGATGGACGAGGCCGGCAAGCCGGTCCCGCTCCGTCACAAGACCCCCGAGCCAGCGGTCTAGGCCAGGTTCGGAAACAGCGCCCGGGCGGCGCCGAACCGGATCATGTCCCGGTCGGCGTCGCTCAGCGCGGGCGTCGTGGCGATGAAGTCAAGCGCCGGCGCGATCAGGCCGGGCGGCATCATCGGCCAGTCGAAGCCCATCATCAGCTGCGACGGCGGGACCAGCTCCAGCAGCGCGGGCAGGGCGTTGGGCGTCGCGCAGGCGGTGATGTCGAAATAGAACGTCCGCAGATCGGCCAGCACCTCGTCGGGCGCCATCAGCACGCGATCCCCCACGCCCAGGAAGCCGGCCAGCGTCGAGATGCGCTGCGCCAGATAAGGGACCGCGCCGCCGCCGTGGGTCGAGATCACCTTCACGTTCGGGAACCGGCGCTTGGTCCCGGAGTAGACCAGGTTGGTGATCATCCGCGTCGACTCGAACATGAATTCCAGCGTGGCCACGGGGTAGCCCATCCCGGTCTGGTCGAAATTGATCGGGTGGACCGGATGGACGAACGCCACCGCGCCCCGGCGGTCCATCTCGCGCCACAGTGGCTCGAAATCCGGATGCCCAAGCCAGCGGCCGCCCACGCTGGTGGGCAGGCACAGGCCCTCCAGGCGCAGGTCGTCCAGCACGTGCCGCAGCTCCACGACGGCGGCCTCCACGTCCTCCATCGGCAATGCCCCGAACCCGCCCAGCCGCCCGCCGGTCTGCTCGCGGATCTCGGCGTAGCGGAGGTTGATCGCCCGCGTCCGCGCGGCGGCCTCCGGGCCGCTGACGACGAAGGGGTTGGAGAGCACGCCGGCGGCCACGCCGTTGTCGTCCATCACCCGCAGCGCGCCGTCGACCGACCATTCCGTCAGGCCCAGCTTCAGGCCGTTCAGGTTGAACTGCGTCCCGAAGGCGAGAGGCAGGTGGGTGTGGACGTCGATGACACCGGGCCGCATCGCCTGTCTCCCCTGGTCCCGCCAGGGGGCGGCCCAGGCCATGGCTTAGCCAGGGGCGGCGCCCGCCCGTAGGCTGAAAATTTTCGCGCCCGGTTGAAATTTGTTGGCGGCGCGGGACGGCCGCGATGTGGGATGACAAGACCATGCCGCGCGAGGTGCGCGCGGGCGCAGGGTGAGACGCCAACGACATGGACCGGTTGCCGCCGCTGACCGCGCTACGGGCCTTCGAGACCGTCGGCCGCTATGGCGTCGCCGGTGCGGCGAAGGAGCTGAAGGTCACCCGCGCGGCGATCCTCCACCAGATCCGGGTGCTGGAGGCCGAGCTGGGCGTCGTCCTGTTCATCCGCTCGAACCGGGGGATCACCCTGTCGCTGAAGGGGTTGGAGTACCTGCCCCAGGTGACGGCCAGCTTCGACGCCCTGCAGGAAAGCTCGCGGCGCCTGCGCCATCCCGAGGCCGGCCTGCACCTGGTGCTGGACAGCGTCACGGGCTTCGCCACCGACTTCATCGTGCCCCGCCTGCACCGCTTCTACGAGGCCAATCCGAACATCACGCTGGAGATCAAGGCGCTCCACAAATGGTACGGCCCGGTGGAGTTCGAGCGCACCGGGGCGAACGTGGCCATCCGAGGCGGGGCGCTGGCGGGCGAATTCGCCGGGCTGCTGGCCGAGAAGCTGGCCCACTCGCTCTATTTCCCGGTCTGTTCGCCCAAGCTGCTGGAAGGCCCAGACGCCATCCGCACGCCCGAGGACCTGGCCAAGCACCCGATCCTGGAATCAACCGTGGCGCCTGAGGGCTGGCGCAGCTGGCTGGCGGCTGCGGCCGCCAGCGGCGCGGACGTCTCGGGCGTCAGCCTGGAGCGCGCGCGTCGCTTCGATCTGTTCAACATGTCGATGAACGCCGCGTCCCACGGGGTGGGCGTCGACCTCGGTCGCTCGCCTATGGTCGACCACTGGCTGGAACGCGGGCTGCTGGTCGCGCCGTTCGACCTCACGGTCATGTCGGAGCGCGCCTACTGGCTGATCTGCCGTGACAGCTTCGCCGAAAAGCCGGAATTCATCGCCTTCCGGAATTGGCTGATGGACGAGCTGAGCGCCCTGGGTCGGGACTTCCATCCCGACCCGGACTGATCGCCGGCTAGGTCGGCGGGACGGTGGAGGCCGTGATCTGCGCCTTGCTCATCGAACTGACCGCGCCACCGTCGGCGCTGAGCGTCAGGGCCGAGGCCGGCAGGTTGACGTTGCGCCCATCGACACTGGCCGAGATGGTGGTGGCGCCGTCCGGCGTGCGGATGACCCGGGCGATGGTGCCGACAGCGCCGCCCTGGGCGTCCTTGATCGTCATGCCGACCTTATAGGGCGAGACCGTCGCGCTGGCGTCGCTGGCGGCGGGCGCCGCGGCGGCCGATGGCGAGGCGGCGGGTGGATTGGAGACCGGCGGGTTCACCGTGCCGGGGGCGGCTTGGCCCGGGACTTGCGCCTGGGCGGCCAGGCCGAACGCGAGGCTCAGGGCCGCGCCGCAGAGAAGACTTCGCATAGGTTCACTCCCTCATCCGCCCCCGGCAGGTAGAGGAAACAGCCTCCCGCAAGATGCGGTTCCCCGAAACCTGCGGCTCGGCAGCCGCGCCTCGCCCCTTGGCTCCCCTTGCGGCAAAGGGTGTGAAGTGGCTCCCAAGGCCGGCCGCGAGCGCCGGCGGGGAGGACGCATGAACCTGGATTTCTCCGACGACCAGAAGGCGCTGCAGGACCAGGTCCGCCGCTTCCTGGCCGAGAAGTGCCCGCCGGCCGCCGTGCGCGCGGTGCTGGAAGGGCCGGAGCCCTATGACAAGGCGCTGTACGCAGGTCTGGCCAAGCTGGGCGTGCTGGGCGTGGCGATCCCCGAGGAATACGGCGGCATGGGCCTGTCGCACCTGGAGCTGTGTCTGATCGCCGAGGAGCTGGGCCGGGTGATCGCGCCCGTGCCGGTGTCATCCTCCATCTACCTGGCCGCCGAGTTCCTGCTGCAGGCGGGGTCCGACGCCCAGAAAGCCAGGTGGCTGCCCAAGCTGGCCAGTGGGGAGGCGGTGGGAACCTTCGCGATGGTCGAGGGCCAGGGCCGGATCAGCGCCGACAAGGTCCACGCCACGGTCCAGGGCGGCAAGCTGTCCGGCGTGAAGTCGCCGATCCCCGACGGCGACTGCGCAGACTTCGCCATCGTCGCGGCGCGCTCCGGCGCGGGCCGGGGGGAGAGCGCGATCTCGCTATTCATCGTCGACCTGACCGGGCCGGGCGTGATCCGCGAAACCCTGACCACCATCGACCCCTCGCGCAGCTACGCGAAGCTGACCTTCGACGGCGCCCCGGCCGAGCCGCTGGGCGGCGAGGGCGACGGCTGGCGCATCGCGGCCCAGATCCAGGACCGCGCGGCGATCCTGATGGCCTTCGAACAGGTGGGCGGCGCCGACCGGGCGCTGGAGATGGCCCGCGACTATGCGCTGGAGCGCATGGCGTTCGGCCGGCCCATCGGCTCGTTCCAGGCGATCAAGCACCTGCTGGCCGACATGTACGTCTCGGCCACCCTGGCGCGGTCCAACTGCTACTACGGCGCCTGGGCCCTGGCCTCCGGGTCGTCCGAGCTGCCGGTGGCGGCGGCCACGGCGCGGGTGTCGGCGACCCAGGCCTTCCAGCACTGCGCCAAGAACAACATCCAGACCCACGGCGGCATGGGCTTCACCTGGGCCTTCGACTGCCACCTCTACTATCGGCGCTCCAACGCCCTGGCCCTGGCGCTGGGGTCGCTGTCGACCTGGGAAGACCTGCTGATCGAGCGCCTGCGCGGCGCCAACACCGAAGCGGCGTGAGGTAACGGACATGGATTTCGAAGACACCCCCGAAGAAGCCGCCTTCCGAACCAAGGCCCGCGCCTGGATCGCCGCCAACGCGCCCAAGCACCTGGAGGCCGAGCTGAAGCGCGCCGGCTTCGCCTCCTCCGGTGTGGAGAGCGAAGATCCCATGGCCGCCTCCAAGGCTTGGCAGAAGAAGAAGGCCGAGAGCGGCTGGGCCTGCCTGCACTGGCCGAAGGAATACGGCGGCGGCGCCTACAGCCCCATCGAGCGGGTGATCTGGGGCCAGGAGGAGGGCGTCTACGGTTCGCTCTCCGGGCCCTTCATCATCGGCCACGGCATGTGCGGCCCGACCGTCATGGCCTGGGCGAACGAGGAACATAAGGAACGCCTGCTGCCGCCCCTGGCCTCGGGCGAGGAGATCTGGTGCCAGCTGTTTTCCGAGCCGGCCAGCGGCTCCGACCTCGCCGGCCTGCGCACCAAGGCTGTCCCCGCCGACGACGGCTCGGGCGACTGGATCGTCTCGGGTTCGAAGGTGTGGACGAGCGGCGCCCAGCACTCGCAGTGGGGCCTGCTGATCACGCGGACCGACCCCGATGTGCCCAAACACAAGGGCCTGACCATGTTCTTCCTGCGCATGGACAGCCCCGGCGTGGACGTGCGGCCGATCAAGCAGGCCAACGGCCAGTCCGGCTTCAACGAGGTCTTCTTCAACGAGGTCCGCATCCCCGACAGCCAGCGCCTGGGCGCGGTGGGGCAGGGGTGGGAAGTCTCGCTGACCACCCTGATGAACGAGCGGCTGTCTATCGGCTCGGGCATGTCCACCGGCTTCCCCGAGCTGTTCCAGTTCTGCATGGACGCCGAGATCGACGGCCGGCCCGCCGTGGACGACGCCTCGGTGCGGTCCAGGCTGGCGCAGTTCGCGGTGAAGCAGTCGGGCCTCAAGTACACCGGCATGCGCGCCATCACCGCGCTGTCCAAGGGCCAGACGCCCGGACCGGAGAACTCCATCGGCAAGCTGGTGGCCGGCGCCACCATGCAGGAACTGGCGATGTTCGCCCTGGACCTGCAGGGCCAGGCGGGGGTGATCCAGGACGCGGACAGTCCGATGAACGCGCGCTTCCAGGCCATGCTTCTGCGCTCGCCCGCCACTCGCATCGAGGGCGGCTCGGACGAGATCCTGCGCAACATCATCGGCGAGCGGGTGCTGGGCCTGCCCGGGGACATTCGCGTCGACAAGACCGTCGCGTTCAAGGACATCCCCACCAGCGGGCGCAAGTCATGAGCTTTCCGCTTCCCAACCTCTCCACCGACCTCACCGGCCAGGTCGCCCTGGTCACCGGCGCCTCGTCGGGCCTGGGCCTGCGGTTCGCCAAGGTGCTGGCCAGTTGCGGGGCCAAGGTCGCCCTGGCCGCGCGCCGCCTCGATCGGCTGGAGGCGCTGGCCGCCGAGATCCGCGCGGCCGGCGGCGAGGCCGTGGCCATCGAGATGGACGCCACCGACGCCGACCAGCTGATCGGTGCGGTCGCCAAGGCCGAGGCCGCTCTGGGGCTGGTCACCATCCTGGTCAACAACGCCGGCATCCCCGACGCCCAGCGCGCGCACAAGATGCCGCTGGAGCTGATCGACCGGGTGCTGGACATCAACGTCCGCGCGCCGTTCGTCCTGAGCTGCGAGGTCGCCCGCCGGCTGATCGACGCCAAGCAGCCGGGCCGCATCGTCAGCATCGCCTCGGCGGCGGCCTACGACTACGCCGGCGGCGGCGCGGCGCTCTATTCGATCAGCAAGTCGGCGGTGGTGCGGATGACCGAGACCCTGTCGGTCGAGTGGTCGCGGTTCCACATCAACGTCAACGCCATCGCGCCGGGCGCCTTCACCTCGGAGATGATGGACGGGATGCTGGAGCGGGTGGGCGACATCTCCCAGCACTTCCCCCGCAAGCGCATCGGCGACCCGGCCCAGCTGGACTCTACGCTGATCTATCTGGTGTCCCCCGTGTCCGAGGCGGTGACGGGCACCTGCATCCGCGTCGACGACGGCCAGGGCAGGCGCTAAGCTCTCCGAAAAGGGAGTATGCGCATGGACCTGAAGCCTGGCTCGCGCTGGAAGAGCGCGGTTTGCGATGGTGAGTTCGTGGTGGTCCGGCCGGCCAAGTCGCCGGTCAGCCTGGAAGCCGGCGGCCACCAGGTGATCCCGCATGCGGCCGAGCGTCCCGGCGATCTGGTCCTGTCCGACGCTCATGCCGCCGGCAGCGCCGCGGGCAAGCGCTACGCCGACGCCGAGACCGGGCTGGAAGTCCTCTGCTCCAAGGCCGGCAAGGGTTCGCTCAGCATCGACGGCCGCCCGATCGGCGCCACGGAATCCAAGAAGCTGCCCGCGTCCGACTGATGCACACCGCCCTGCTGCTCGACATGGCGGCCGACGCCGCGCCGGATCGCCTGGCGCTGGGCGGGCTGGCCGATGGCTTGACGTTCGAAGAGACCCGCCGTCGCGCCCGGGCCGGCGCCGCCTGGCTGGCCAGGCAGGGCGGCCAGACGGTCGCCTTCCTGGGCCTGAACGGCTGGGCCATGCCGGTGGCGCTGTTCGCCAGCGGCCTGTTGGCCGAGCCCTTCGCGCCCCTGAACTACCGCCTGCCCAACGCCGACCTGAACAAGCTGCTGGCCCGGACCGCGCCGTCCGTCGCGGTGGTCGATGACGACATGCTGCACCGGCTCGACACCCATGCCGGCGTCACGGTCGTGGCCCGCTCGGCCTTCGAGGCCGCCTGCGCGGCCGAGGCTGCGGACGACCCGCCCTGGGCCGAGCCCGACATCGCCGTCCTGCTGTTCACCAGCGGCACCACCGGCGAGCCCAAGGCCGCGATCCTGCGCCACGCCAACCTGACCAGCTACGTGATCGGCACGGTCGAGTTCCTGGGCGCCGATGAGGGCGAGGCGGCCCTGGTGTCGGTGCCGCCCTACCATATCGCCGGCATCTCGGCGGTGCTGACCGGTGTCTACGGCGGCCGGCGCATCGTCTATCTCGAAGCCTTCACGCCCGAGGCCTGGGTCGACGCGGCGACGCGGGAGGCGATCACCCACGCCATGGTCGTGCCGACCATGCTGGGGTCCATCCTCGATATTCTGGCCGAGCGGGGCGAGAGCCTGCCGGCCCTGCGCGCGCTCAGCTATGGCGGCGGGCGCATGCCCCTGCCGGTGATCGAGCGGGCTCTCGAGCTCCTGCCGCACGTGGACTTCGTCAACGCCTACGGCCTGACCGAGACGTCCTCGACCATCGCGGTGCTGGGACCTGACGATCACCGCATGGCGATCTATTCCGACGACCCGGCGGCCAAGCGCCGCCTGGGCTCGGTGGGCAAGCCGCTGCCGGCGCTGGAGCTCGAGATCCGCGATCCCGACGGCAAGGCGCTGGGCCCCAACCAGTCGGGCGAGATCTATGTTCGCGGTGAACAGGTCAGCGGCGAATACACCCACAAGAAGGTCGTGCAGGACGATGGCTGGTTCGCCACCAACGACGGCGGCTGGATGGACGACGAGGGCTACCTCTTCGTCGAGGGCCGCCTGGACGACGTGATCGTGCGCGGCGGCGAGAACATCTCGCCAGGCGAGATCGAGGATGTGCTGCGCGAGCACCCCAACGTCGCCGACGTGGCCGTGCTGGGCGTCCCCGACGACCACTGGGGCGAGAAGGTCGCCGCCGCCGTCGTGGTCAAGGATGGCGCGCCGGCGGCTGACGACCTCGCCGCCTGGGTAAGGGAACGGCTGCGCTCCACCAAGACCCCCGAGGTCTGGGAATTCCGCGACGCGCTGCCCTACAACGACACCGGCAAGCTGCTCCGCCGCCAGCTCAGGACCGAGATGAGCGCCAAGCCCGCCGCGGCGTGATGACGACGGCCGGCAACCTCACCGCCGACCTGACCGACCTCGGCGGCGCGGGCGTCGCCGTCACCGACATCGGAGTCGATCCGCCGCCCCTTCGCGCGACGCCGGGCGTGGTGCAGGTGGGGGTGCATCGGGGCGGCCCGGTTCCGGGCGGCGCGCTTGATCCCTTCGACATCCTGCTGTCGTGCGACCCCGCCGCGCCCGGCCCTTGGGTCGGCGTCCCGCCCGCCCGGCTGGACGGCGTGATCGCCGACCTCCGGGCCGCTGTAACAGCCCAGCCCGTGGCCGCCGCCGTCGCCGCCCAGGTCTTGCGGACCAGCCTGGACGTCAGCTTCGATCAGGCGCTGGTGGCGGAGTCGCTGGCCTATTCCATGCTGCTGGCCTCCGAGGGTTTTCGCACCTGGCGCGCTGCCAACCCTGCCCGCGACCGACCCCTCGACACCACGCCCCGCGTGCTGATCGACGCGGGCAAGACCCTGGATCTTCGCCTGAACCGACCCGACGCCCGCAACGCCTTCGACGCCCGCATGCGCGACGAGCTGACCGAGGCCCTGACGTTCGCGCTTGAGCACCCCGACGCGCCGCTCGTGAGCCTCATCGGCGTCGGTCCGGCGTTCAGCGCCGGGGGAGATCTGGACGAGTTCGGCCGCGCCGCGGATCCCGGCCAGGCGCACCTGATCCGCACCCTGCGGTCACCGGCCCGCCTGGCCCAGGCGCTGGGCGAGCGCCTGACCGTCACCCTGCACGGCGCCTGCGTCGGGGCGGGGATCGAGGTTCCCGCCGCGGCCGGCCGGGTCACCGCGCGACCCGGCGCCCACTTCCGCCTGCCGGAGGTGTCCATGGGTCTGATCCCCGGCGCGGGCGGCACGGCCAGCATCCCCCGCCGCATCGGTCGCCGCCGCGCCTGCTACATGGCCCTCTCCGGCGCGGACATCGACCTGGCCACCGCCCTGGCCTGGCGGCTGGTGGACGGGGTGGAGGTGTGAGCCCGATCCAGGGCGTCCTGGACCGGCTGCACGGCCGCGTCTCGGACCTGACGGCGCGGATCGGCCGGCGGGTGGATGTCCCGGCGCTGGGCATCAGCGACCGGAGCGGTCAGCTCGCGCTCGATCCGCCCGCCCGGATTTCGCCCAACCGCGCCTGCCGGATGGTCCGCGCGGCCGACGGTTGGATCGCTGTGAACCTCGCGCGAGACGAGGATCGCGACCTCATTCCCGCGTGGCTTCACGGTGAGATCGAGGATGACGCCTGGGCGCAGGTCGAGCGGCTGGCGCCGACCCGCACGCAGGCCGAGCTCATGGACGGCGCCATGCTGCTGGGGCTCCCGGCCTGCGCGGTCGGCGAGGCTCGGTGCGAGAGCCCCGAGCCGATCGTTGCGATCGAAGGGCCGCCCCTGGTGCGCCGGGCGGGTCAGCCGCTCAAGGTCGTCGACCTCTCCGCCCTGTGGGCGGGGCCCATGTGCGGCGCGATCCTGGCGGCCATGGGTGCGGAGGTCGTACGCGTCGAGAGCATCGGCCGGCCCGATCCGACCCGGGTGACGATGCCGGCGTTCTTTAATCGGCTGAACGGCGCCAAGACGGACATCGCGGTCGATCTTGCCGACCCCGAGCAACGCGCGTGGCTGCGCGAGGACGTGATGTCCGCCGATGTGGTCATCTCCAGCGCCCGTGCGCGCGGGCTGGCGTCCCTGGGCCTGTCGCCTCGCGAAAAGCTGACCGCCGTCCCTGGCGGCGTTTGGGCGGCCATCACCGGCTACGGCTGGCACGCGGCGCCCGACCGGGTGGCGTTCGGAGACGATGCGGCGGCGGCGGGGGGCTTGGTCCGGTGGACGGCGACGGGTGAGCCCAATTTCCTGGGCGACGCCCTGGCCGATCCCTTGACCGGACTGGCGGCGGCGATCGGCATACTCGAGGCCTTGGGTCGTCGCGGCGGGAGACTTGTGGCGGCGAGCCTGGCCTATTCCGCGGCCGGCGCGGCGTTCGAGGCCGGGCTCCGGCGCGCCGCATGACCCATCTCATCCGCAACGTCGAGATCGAAGGCCGCGCCGGCCTGGACGTCCGGCTCGACGCCGGAGTCATCGCCGAGATCGGTGTCGGCCTGCGCGGCGGGGACGAGATCGACGGGCAGGGCGGAGCGCTGATCCCCGGCCTCTGCGACCACCACATCCACCTGTTCGGCCTGGCCGCCAGCGCCGACTCGGTGGCGCTCGACCAAGTGGCCGCTACCGCCGCCGTCCGGCCGCCCGGCGCCTGGATCCGGGTGCTGGGCTATCACGAAAGCCAGGGCGGCGACCTGACCCGCGCCGACCTGGACCGCCTCGCGCCCCGCCACCGCCTGCGGGTGCAGCACCAGACCGGATCGCTGTGGATCCTGAACAGCCTGGCCCTCGACGCCCTGGGCGTGGGCGACGATCCGCCCGGCCTGGAACGCGACACCGGCCGCCTGTGGCGCGGCGACGCCTGGCTGCGGGGTCGCATCGGGGCCGAACCGCCGCCGCTCGCGCCCATCGGCGCGCGGCTGGCGGCCTATGGGATCACCGCGCTGACCGACGCCAGTGTCACCACCGACGCCTCGGCCGCCGACCGGCTCGCCGCCGCCCACCGCGCCGGCGACTTGCCCCAGCGGCTGATGCTGATGAGCGGGGGTCCGCTCGCCGCGCCCGCCGACGGCGCCTTCGCCGTGGGTCCGCTGAAGGTGCTGCTGGACGATCACAGCCTGCCGGACTTCGACGACTTCACGGGCCGGATCGCCGCCGCCCGCGCCCAGGGCCGCGCCGTGGCCGTCCACTGCGTCACCGCCGCCGAACTGGCCCTGACCCTGGCGGTGTTCGAGGCTGCAGGCTCGCGTCCCGGCGACCGCATCGAGCACGGCAGCGTCATCCCGCCCGACGCCGTCACGGCGCTGAAGCGGCTCAACCTCACCGTCGTCACCCAGCCGGCCTTCATCCACGAACGCGGCGACCGCTATGCCGCCGAGGTCGCGGCCCAGGACCAGCCCGACCTCTATCGCTGCCGCAGCCTGCTGGACGCCGGCGTGCCCGTCGCCGCCAGTTCCGACGCGCCCTACGCCTCGGCCGATCCTTGGGCGGGCATGGCCGCCGCGGTCCATCGCACCAGCCGGGGTGGCCGGGTCCTGGCCGCCGGCGAGCGGATCGCGCCGGCCCGGGCGCTCGACCTTTACGTCGACGACCCCTCGGCGCCGGGGCGCGCACCCCGCCGGATCGCCACGGGCGCCCCCGCCGACCTTTGCCTGCTGGACGCGCCGCTGGCCCACGTTCTCGACACGCCTGGCGCCGGCCACGTCCGAGCGACGTTCATCGCCGGCCGCCGCGTCCACGGCTGAATCCTGCGGCAAGTCGCCCTAGCGTAGAGTCCCCTAGGGCCGCGCCCGTAGGTATTCGGACGAAATGGTTCGGGGACCCCGGCGCGGCCTAATCTCCCTGCAACAAGACAGGGAGAAACCAGATGTTTGCGACGGCGACCCGCGATGTGACGACCCTGCCGGCCTTCGTGGCCCGGATCGCCGACTACGCCGCCGACGGCCCCGCCTACCTCCGCCTGGCCGCCGACGGCGCCATGGAGTGGGTCGCGGCCCAGTGCGACGCCACCCCGTTCATCTCCATGCGCGAGGCCACCCGCCACGCGACCCGCCTGCCGGCCAGGCTGCGGGCCTTCGGCGTCCCACGTCGCGACTAGGGCCGCATCAACCCCGACCCGGCCGCCACCTCGTTTCGGGCCGGCGCCGCGGCATGGGCGTTGTTCGCCACGAACAGGGCACCGGCCATCGCGATCGCCATCAGCACAAGCCATTTCATCGTCGGAAGACACGCCTTTCGGTTGTTGCGTTTCGAAGCTCAACTACGATGCGCCGTCCAACGTGGATGCGGCCGACTCAACCGTGTTCTTAGAATTTCCTTGAGGATCATGAAGGCGCGGGGAGTTGGAAATTCTCTCCCAACGTTCATCATGAGATCGGAATTCTATCGCCGCCCGCGATTGGCGCGCTGATCGACAATGATATTCCCGCCGGCTCCGCCATCCTTGGACGCTCGTTTCCAGGGGTGGGGTTGCAACGATGCTCAAGGCCTTCACACAGCATCCCGAGGCTGTCGGCGAGAGCTACTTCGAACATCTGGGCTCGGCCTTGGGCTTCGCCTCGACCATGGCGGTGGGGGCGATGGCCTGCCTGCTGCACGGCCTGTTCCCCTTCGCCTTCCAATCCTCCGGCAGCCGTCGCATACGCGAGCTGCACGATCGCATGGTCACCCACCGCACCGCGCCCAAGGCGGCGGCCCGGCTTCCTGCCTGGGCGCCCGGCTTGGCGCTGGCGCTTGTCCTCACCGGCGTCGCCACCTGGATCGCCACGGCGGTTCATGCGCCCGTCGCGCCGTTCGCCCTGGTGGCGGGTTTCCTGATCGCCGCGCCCCTGGCCGGCCGCCTGGACCTGACGCCGGGCCTGAAGATCGCCGAGCGCCCGCTGCTGCGCGCCGGCATTGCGCTGCTCGGCCTGCGCATTGCGCTGGGCGACATCGCACATCTGGGCGTCACCACCCTGCTGCTGGTGCTGGGCTGCGTGGCCCTGACCCTGGGGCTTGGCTCGGTGATCGGCCGGCTGTTCGGCCTGCCGCGCGGCTTCGCCATGCTGTCGGCCAGCGCCACGGCGATCTGCGGCGCCTCGGCCGCCATGGCGGTGGCGTCCGTCCTGCCTAAGGGGCCCGAGGCCGAGCGTCAGACCGGATATGTCGTGGCCGTCGTCGCCACGCTCTCCACTCTGGCTATGCTGGCGTATCCCGCGCTGGCGCACCTGGCCGGCCTGCCGCCGGAAGCCGCCGCCATCTTCCTGGGCGCCTCGATCCACGACGTGGCCCAGGTGGCGGGCGCCGGCTACTCCGTCTCGCCCGCCGTGGGCGACATGGCCGTGACCGTGAAGCTGGTGCGGGTCTCGCTACTGGCCCTGGTGGTCGCCGCCGTGGCGTTCTCGTTCGCCAGCAGCGCGCGCGCCGAGGGCAAGTCGCTGGGCCGCGCCGCCCTGCTGCCGGGTTTCGTCATCGCCTTCTTCGCCTTCGCCGCCCTGCGCTCGACGGGCGTGGTGCCGGCCCAGGTGCTGCCGGCCGCCACCTTCGCCTCCAACCTGCTGATCGGCGCGGGCGTGGTGGCGGTGGGCGCCAAGACCTCGATCGCCGGTCTCAAGTCGATGGGGTGGCGACCCCTTGCGGCGCTGGCCTGCCAGACCGCGCTGCTGTGCGGCCTGGCCTTCGGTGCGGCGACGCTGGTGGGCTGACCGCCTACCAGATATTCACCCGCTGCTCGGGTGGCACGTACAGCTTGTCGCCCGGCTTGATGTCCCAGGCCGTGTACCAGCCCGGCACGTTCCGGATCGTGCCGTTGACGCGGTAGTAGGCGGGGGAGTGGGGGTCGGTGACCACCTGCTGGCGCAGCGCCTCGTCGCGGCTTTTCTCGCGCCAGACCTGGGCCCAGCCCAGGAACACCCGCTGGTCGCCGGTCAGGCCGTCGATCACTGGCGCCGGCTTGCCCTTCAGCGAGGCGTGGTAGGCGTCGAGGCCCAGGCTCAGGCCGCCATTGTCGCCGATGTTCTCGCCCATGGTCAGGCCGCCTTGCACCTTCGCGCCGGGCAGGGGCTCGAACGCCGAGTACTGGGCGCCCAGCCGGTCGGTCTGGGCCTTGAACTTGGTGGCGTCCTCGGCGGTCCACCAGTCGCGCAGCACGCCGTCGCCGTCCGACTTGCGGCCCTGGTCGTCGAAGCCGTGGCTGATCTCGTGGCCGATGACCCCGCCGATGCCGCCATAGTTGATGGCCGGGTCCGCGTCGGGATCGAAGAACGGCGGCTGCAGGATCGCCGCCGGGAATACGATCTCGTTGTTGGCGAAGTTGTAGTAGGCGTTGACCGTCTGCGGGGTCATCCCCCACTCGGCCTTGTCCACGGGCCCGTTCAGGCGCGCGACCACCCGCTGCCACTCATAGGCCGTGCTGCGCTCGACGTTGCCGTAGAGGTCGTTCGGCTTCAGCTGCAGCCCGGAATAGTCGCGCCAGGTGTCGGGATAGGCGATCTTGACGGTGAACTTCGACAGCTTCTCCAGCGCCCGCGCGCGGGTCTCCGGACCCATCCAGGCCAGGGTCTCGATCCGCGCGTGCAGGGCCGTGCGCACGTCGCCCACCAGGGCGTCCATCTTGGCCTTGGACTCCGGCGGGAAGTAGCGCGCCACATAGACCCGGCCCACGGACTCGCCCAGGGCGCCGTTCATGAACGTGCCCGCCCGCTTCCAGCGGACCTGCTGCTCGGGCTGGCCGGCCAGTTCCTTCAGGCGGAAGGCGTAGTTGGCGTCCACGAAGCGCTTCGACAGGTAAGGCGCGGCGTCGTCGGCCACGTGAAACGCTTGCCAGGCCTTCAGCGTGTCCAGCGGGGTGTCGGCGTAGATCTTCGCCACCTTGGGGAAGGCGGTGTTGGTGCTGACGATGATCCGGTCGACGTTCGGCAGGCCGGCCGCGACCAGGTAGCGGTTCCAGTCGAAGCCCGGCGTGAAGGCGTTGAGCTCGGCCCGGCTCATCGGGTTGTAGGTCTTGTCGCGGTCGCGCCGCTCGACCCGCGTCCAGCTCGCCTCGGCCAACTGGGTTTCGAAGGCGACGATGGCCTTGGCGTTCTCGGCCGGCTTGTCCCAGCCGACCATGGTCAGCATCTGGGCGACATAGGCCTCGTACTTGGCCTTCTTCTCGGCGAAGTCCGGCTTCAGGTAATAGTCGCGGTCCGGCAGGCCCAGGCCGCCGTTCGTGGCGCCGACGGCGTAACGGGTGGGCGCCTTGGCGTCGACGCCGATGCCCACCGGCAGCAGCGAGGTGAAGCCGCTGTTGTTGGCCTTGCCCATCAGGACGGTGAATTCGTCCTTGGACTTCACGCGACGGATCTCCGCCAGCCCCGGCGCCAGCGGCTTGGCGTCCAGCTTCTCGATGGCCGCCTCGTCCATGAACGCCTTGTAGCCCGCGGCGATCTTGGCCGCGTCGGGGTCGGTCAGCTTGCCGGCCGCGGCGTCCTCGAGGATCGCGTGCATGCGGTTGTCGCTGAGCTCGCGCAGCTTGTTGAAATTGCCGTACCGGCTGCGGTCCGACGGAATCTCCGTGCGCTCGGCCCACTTGCCGTTGGCGAACTTGAAGAAGTCGTCGCCCGGCTTGACGCTGCGGTCCATGCCCGAGAGGTCGAAGCCCCAGGTCCCGTACTTGGGCGAGGCCAGCGAGACGTCGCCCGCTGGCGCGTCGGCGGCGAACGCCGATCCCGCCATCAGGACCAGCGCCGTGGCCGCCCCGGCCGACAGCAGGATTTTGCGCGTCTTGGAAATCATCGGTTTCTTCTCGTCCTGGCAGGCCGTCGTTCCGGCCTTGAATCCCCACCGGGGCGCACAAAACGAGGAAAATCGATCCAACGCAATCGCGTAGCGACGACCGGTGTTCGCCAGGCGTCCGACGCTCGGGCCTAGGTGCCGAGCAGCCGCTTGTACGTGTTGCGGATCACGCCGTAGCACTCGCAGGTCAGCGCCTTCAGCGCCTGGCGGTCGACGATGTCCACCACGCCGCGGCGATAGCGGATCACGCCCTTCTCCTGCAGCGAGCGGGCGACGGCGGTCACGGTCGTGCGCTGCACGCCCAGCATGTCGGCCAGGAACTCCTGGGTCAGCGCCACGGTGTCGGTCGAGATGCGGTCGTGGCAGGTGAGCAGCCATCGGCAGAACCGCGCCTCCACCGAATGCAGCGCATTGCACGCCACTGACTGGATCGCGTGGCCGTAAAGGGCCTCGGTATGGCGGTCGACCAGGTCACGCAAGGCCGGGCTCTTCTCCCAGACCTCATGCAGCCGCTCGGCGCCGATGCGCGCGGCGCGCAGCGGCGTCTGAACGATGGCGCGGCTCAGCGCCTGGCGTGGCGCCACCGCCGCCATCAGGCCCAGCGCGCCTTCGGGACCGATGGTGGCGCTTTCGATCGCGGCGCCGTTCTCCATCAGCGTCATCAGGGAGATGACCCCGTCATGTGGGAAATAGATCTGATCGATCGGGTCGCCCGGATCGAAGAGCAGGCGGCCTCGCTCCAGTTCGATCTGGACGAGGTGGGGGGCGACGAACGCATAGTCTGAAGGCGGCAGCGCTTCGAGCAGGCTGTTCTGTGCCAGGGGGACGGGCCTCTGCATCGGGGACTAGAAACGCCGTTCCACGGCTTAGGTTTCAAGTTATCGATGACCTGCGGCAAAGACTGTCGAGAACTCGACACTAAAGCGACGTCGCGAATGAATTTAGGCAAGATTGTGGTTCGCCTTTTGACCCGAACGGGTCTTATCAGCGTTCGCGTGTGTCGTTTGGTCGACCCAACTTAAGCTTATCGCCGAACTCACGGGCGAATCGGTTCGAATCAACTTTGAGAACGGTTCGCGGCGCCCTGGACTGTTGGGCGCCGCGTTTCCGTTCGGAGGCCAGCGACCTACTGGAAGTTCAGGTCGCGGCGCTCGCCCACGTCCGGCGTGGACTTGCCCAGGTTGGCCTTGGCCACTTCGAAGGCGTACTTCAGCAGCCCGCCCTCCGAGATCCACACCGCCGCTTCGGTCACGTCCAGGCGCAGCAGGGTCAGCATCGGATCGTCCTTGCCGTCCGGATACCAGGCGGCGACGTGGGCGTTCCAGTAGCGGTCGATCCGCGCTTGATCGTGCGACAGGCTGATGCGGCCGTCGATGCAGGCCTGCAGCTTCTTATCGACGAAGATGAAGGCGGCGTCCGTGGTCCCGCCCTCGACCGCTTGGGCCAGGTCGGTGTCCTTGCGGGTGAAGAACCAAAGGACGCCGGTGTCCTTCTCGACAAAGGCGGTCATCGGCTGGAAGTGGTGGCTGTCGTGGGTCAGGCCCAGCATGCCGGTGTGGTGGTCCTCGACCGCCTTCCACAGGCGATCCTGGACTTCGGCGTTGGTAAGGGTGTCGGTCATGGCGCTCTCCGGGGTTTGCAATGGGGCGCACCCCAAACCCGCTGGCCCCGACCCTGTTCCGTCCGCTTCCCGACGTTGGCCGCTTGACGGGGGCGCGGCCATGAAATCCTATTTACGTACTAGGAGTTGACCATGAACCGTCTCGCCGCCGCGGCTGCCTGTTTCGCCCTCGCCGCCGGCTCGGCCGCCGCCGCCCCACCGCCGCGCGTCAGCATCACCGACTACGTCCAGCTCCACACGCCGCTGCCCTATCCATACGACGAGGCCGCCGACGCCAGCGCGGCGGTCGACCGGGCGCTGGCGCGGGCGCGTAAGAGTGGCAAGCGGGTGATCATCGACATGGGCGGCAACTGGTGCGGCGACTGCCGGATCCTGGCCGCGACCATGGAGCTGCCCGAGATGAAGGCGTTCCTGGACCGCCACTTCGAGATCGTGAGCATCGACGTCGGCCGCATGGACAAGAACCTGCAGGTACCCGCCCGCTACGGCATCACGACGCGGCTGGAGGGCGTCCCGGCCCTGCTGGTGGTCGATCCGAAGACCGGCAAGCAACTGGTGGGCAAGGCCCAGGTCTCGGCCCTGGCCGACGCCCGCCACATGCATCCCCAGGACCTGGCCGACTGGTTCGCCCAGTGGACACGCTGAGGGCGGTTCACGGCGCGCGGTAGACGACCTTGCCGTCCACGACGGTCAGCACCGCGTGGCCCTTGGGAATGTCCGCTTCGGGCGCCGTCATCAGGTCCACGGAAAAGGCGGTGAGGTCGGCGCGCTTGCCGGCCTCGATCGTGCCCAGTTCGCTCTCCGCGAACCGGGCATAGGCCGCGCTGGAGGTGAACAGCTTCAGCGCTTCGGCCCGCGACAGCGCCTGGTCCGGATGCCAGTCGGGGGCGGAGAAGCCCTTCAGGTCCTTGCGCGCCACCGCGGCGTAGAACTCGACCAGCGGCGCGCCGCGCTCGACCGGCGCGTCCGATCCGCCGACCACCAGCACCCCCGCCTTCAGCATGTCCTCCCAGGCGTAGGCGCCGTTCAGCCGCGCCTCGCCCAGGCGAGCGGGGGCGAAGTGCAGGTCGCCGATGGCGTGGCTGGGCTGCATGGAGGCGATAACCTTCAGCTTGGCGAAGCGCGGGATGTCGGCCGGCCGCACGATCTGCGCGTGCTCGATCCGCCAGCGCAGGGTCTCCACGCCCTGCGCCGCGTACAGGTCCAGGACGTTGGCGTTGCCGCGATCCCCGATCGCATGGCTGGCCACCTGGATGCCCGCCGCCTTGGCCTTAGTCATCGCCTCGGCCATCTTCTCCGGCGGCGTGCGGACCAGGCCCATCGTGCCGGGCGCGTCGGCATAGGGTTCGAACAACGCCGCCCCGCGCGAGCCCAGGGCGCCGTCTTCGTAGAGCTTGATCGCCCGCGTGACGATCCGGCCGTCCTTGGTGGCGCGCGGCCCGCCGGCGAACAGCGGCCCGGCCTGATCGGCGTCCACGGCGTTGTAGACCCGCAGGGGCGTCTTGCCTTCGGCGTTCAGCGTCTCCAGCAGGCCGACGTCGTGCCACGACACGCTCATCGAATGGACGCCGGTCCAGCCGTAGGCGGCCTCGACCCGGAACGCCGCCTCGAACGCCGCGCGCCGGTCGGCCTCGGTCGGCGGCAGCTGCAGCTTGCGGACCAGGGCCATGGCGTTATCCACCAGGATGCCGGTCAGCTTGCCGTCGGGTCCCTTCAGGATATCGCCGCCGGCCGGAACCGGCGTGGCCTCGTCGATGCCCGCCGCCTTCAGCGC
This sequence comes from Alphaproteobacteria bacterium, assembly GCA_018821435.1. Lineage (GTDB taxonomy): Bacteria > Pseudomonadota > Alphaproteobacteria > Caulobacterales > Caulobacteraceae > Phenylobacterium. The sequence continues at coordinate 41,519 of JAHJME010000017.1, read as the reverse complement.
CGCCGAATTGGCGACCAGGGCGTGGCCGTCGGCCCGCACCAGCAGCACTGGCCGGTCCGGCGCGATGGGGTCCAGGTCGCCCCGGTTCAGGAACCGGCCCTCGGGCCAGCCGGTCTCGATCCAGCCCCGGCCCCACACCGGCCCCGTGGCCTTGCGCCCCACCAGATAGGCCTTCACCCGCGTCATCGCCTCGGAGGCGGACGTCGAGCCCTCCAGGTTCAGCGACAGCTCCCGCTCGCCGATGCCGCGCAGGTGCGCGTGGCCGTCGGTGAAGCCCGGGAACAGGGCCGCGCCTTTCAGGTCGATGGTCTCGGTGGTGGGATCCAGCTTGAAGCGGATGGTCTTTGGATCGCCGACGAAGGTGATCTTGCCGCCCTGCACGATGACCACCTCGGCGGTCGGATGCGCGGCGACGCCGGTGTAGATCGGCCCGCCGGAGATCCACAGGTTCTGCGCCAGGGCGGGCGTGGCGAGTAGCGCGGCGGCGCCGGCGAGGAGGGCAAGCTTCATCCGGCGAAGCTAGCGGCCGATTTCCGCCAGAGCCAGCCCGCGCGCGCCGGCGTCAGCGCCTAATGCTCGGACCCGCCCAATGCGTGGTCGTAGATCGCCTTGGCGGTGCCCGCGACGGTGCCGGCGGCCGTGCGCAGTCCGGTCTGGCCGACCAGCGTCTCGGCCTGCTCGGACAGCGCCATCAGCTCCTCGGCCATCGCGGCCAGCTTCAGATAGACGTCACGGTCGTTCATGGCCCACCTTATGTGTCTCGATGGTCAAGCACGCCGGGCCGCCATGTGCTAGAGCCAGGCGCATGTTGAGGCTTACCGAGCGCTTGCCACCGGCCCTCCGCGACCCCGTGGTCATGCGCTGGGTGTGGACTGCCGCCATGGTGGCCACCTCGTTCCTGATCCGTCTCCCGTTTCAGTCCGTCCTGGGCGGCGGCCTGGCCTATTCGGCCTTCTACCCGGTGGTGATCCTGGCCGCCTACGCGTTCGGCCGGGGGCCCGCCGTGGCGGCGGCCCTGGTCTCGGCGCCGCTGGCGTTCTGGTGCTTCGTCGAGCCGGTCTATGCGTTCAAGGCCACACCCACCACCCTGGCCGCCCTGGGCTTCTTCACCATCGTCTGCGCCGTGGCCATTGTGGTCATCACCGGCCTGACCGGCGCGCTGAAGACCGTCTCGCGCGAACTGGGCCGCGCCCAGGCGGTGGCCGACAGCCACGCCGGGCTGTTCCGCGAGCTGAACGAGCGGATGAGCCATCACATGCGCCTGGTCGCCGGCGTCCTGGCCCTGCAGGCCAAGGGCGAGCCCGAGCCCCAGGTCGCCGACAGCCTGAAGCGCGCCATGGAGCGCACCCTGCTGATTTCCCGCGTCCACCGCGAGCTGGGCGGGCGCGGGGACGAGACGGTGGACTTCGACGCCTTCGCCGCCGCCCTGGCGCGCGCCGTCTGCGTCGCCCGCGACCGGTCGCCCGACCGGGTCCTGGTGGAATCGTCGGGCCTGACGCTGGAACTGGAGGAGGCGACGTCCCTTGGCGTGGCCTTGGCCGAATGCCTGGGCGCGCTGTTCGACGCCGGGGTGAACGGCCAGCTCCGCATCCGCTTCGACGCCCGCGGCCGCCAGGCCGAGGTGGCGATCTCCGAGGCGGACGACCAGACGGACGGCGCCCTGGTCTCGGTGACGAACGGCTACCTGCTTCGCGCCATGACCGAACAGCTGGGCGCCGCCGTGGCGCTTCGCGCCGATGGAGCGGGCTCGGCCCTGGTCCTGTCTATGCCCCGCGCCAACGGCGGACCCAGGGCCGCCGCCGCCTCCACGCTTCATTAAACGCGCACGAAAAACGGGGGACGGTGTCCCGCCCCCCGCTCTCGCATATCTCAGGTGTGCTGCGCCCTAGTAGGCGTTGGCGACCACGCTGGCGATCAGGCCGGTAGCCAGCGCCATCATCACGAAGTTGCCGTCGGCATAGACCCAGCGGTAACCGCGCGGCGGGGCGTTCAGGCCGTAGTAGTAGGGGTCCTGGACGTAATAGCTGCGGTAGGCGGCCGGCACGTAAGCGCCGCGACGCCAGTTGTGGCCGCGCACCACCGGGCGATAGCCATAGCCGGGGGCGTACCAGTAACCGGCGCGCGCGCCACGATAGTCGCGCCATTCGGTCCGGTTGCGCCAGGTCTCGGCCCGGGCGCGGTTGTAGCGGACCTCGCGCTGGCTCTGGCGGACCTCGGCCCGGTCGCGGCCCAGCTCGCGCTGTTCGCGGCCGGTGACCACGCCGTCGCGGCGGGCGTCACGGCGGTCTTCCCGCAGTTCGCGTCGGTCTTGCTTCAGCTCGCGGCGATCCTCGCGGCGGTCTTGCTGGTAGCCGGGCTGGGCCGAAGCGGCCATCGGCGCCGCGACGGTCGCGATGGCGACGGCGGCGTAGAGAAGGTGTTTCATCACAGTTCCTCGTTTGGCGTGTTCCATCGCGCTCATTTGGCGCGAGCGGCGCTGAACCCGTGCTGAACCCCTGGCTTCATGTTCGGTTCATCGCCGACGCCGTCGCGGCCGAAATCGAGGGGGATGGAAAGCTTGGCCCGGAAGCCGTCCGGCTCGAACCCGAGGTCCGCGCTTCCGCCCAGTTCGCCCATCACCGAGCCCTGGATCATGCGGATGCCGAACCCGCGCCGGGCCGGGGCCGTCACCGGCGGGCCGCCGCTCTCGGCCCAGTCCATCAGCAGCTCCGCGCCCACGCCGCCGGGGATCACGTCCCAGCTGACCCGCACGCGCCCGTCCGGCGTCGACAGCGCGCCGTACTTGGCCGCGTTGGTGGCCAGTTCGTGGAACACCATCCCAAGCGCCAGCGCCTCGCGCGGCGCCAGGTCCACGGCCGGGCCGTCCAGCCGCACCTGTTCCGACGGATAGGGGCCTAGCTGCTGGCCCAGCAGTTCGTCCAGGTGCGCCCGCTCCCACGACTGGCGGGTCAGGGCATTGTGGGTCTGCGAAAGGGCGATCAGCCGGGCCTCGAACAGCTCGCGGAAGTCGTCCAGCGACCCCGCCCGCTTGGCCGACTGGCGCGAGATCGACTGTACGGCGGCCAGGGTGTTCTTCACCCGGTGGTTCAACTCGTCGATCAGCAGCCGCTGGCGCCGGTCGCTGTCGACCACGTGGGCGACGGCTTCCTGCCGTTCCGTGATGTCCAGGATGACCCCGGCCATTCGCTGGCGTTCGCCCCCCTCGCCGCCGACCAGCCGCCCGCGGATGCAGACCCAGCGGCCGTCATCGTTCAGCGCCGGCAGGCGGAAATCCTCGGCGTAGGCGCCGCCGTCGGCGACGGCCAGGGTCAGACGGTCGTCTCCGGCCGGCAGCAGGGCTGCCAGATCGGCCAGGCCGAACGGAGCGTCGGCGTTGCGGCCCAGCAGGCGCTTGCCCTGGCCCGACACCTCCAGGGTCATCCCCGGCAGGTCGAGCTCCCAATAGCCGACGCCGCCGGCCTCGAGCCCGGCCAGGCATGACGGCCGGATCCACTCGCCGCGCCAGCGCGACGCCGCCAGCGCGGTCGGCCCCGACCCGGCCCCGAAGACGGCGGCCAGCCGGGATAGAGCGGTAAAGATCGGATGGTGATGTTGCGGCATTGGCCCCCGACTCAGACCGCCTCAGACAGTTATCCGGAAGGCGTCGAAGTCAAAGCGAATATGCAACCGCCGCATGCATTAACTCGCGTAACAGGATTCATTGAATGTCGAGCTCCTGACCCCGGCGCCGTCCTGGCGCGACGATTGCAACGGGCGCGTTCAACGAACCTTGCAACTGGGTGCGCGACCGGTGCGTATCCCTCGGAGCCTCATGCCGACCAAGATCGCCAGATTGTCCGATCTGCTTCGCGCCCGCGCCCCCGCCGGGGCGCCGGTGGAGCTGTTGCTGGACTCCTGGGAAGCCGTGGAGGACGCGGTCCTGGCCGACAGCGGCCACGCGCGTGAGGACTTCGCCGCCGCCGCCAACGCCCTGCCGCAGATCGGCGGGGCCATCGCCGATCGCCGCGCCCTGGCCGTGGCGGTCATGGGCGCGCGTGGCCAAGTCTGTTTCGCCGACGACGGCTACCTGGCGCTGTTCCCCGAGTCGGGCGACCTGCGTCCCCTTCTGAAACGCGCCCTGCGCGAAGGTCCCGTTGTGGGGCTGGTCGAAGGCGCCGGCGGGGCCGCCTTCACCGCCTGGGTCGGCGACGCCGCCGCCGCCGCGCGCTGGCCACTGGGGCCGGAGGCCGCCCGCGCGCTGCATGACGGGCCGGAGCGGCTGGTGGTGGTGGTCAGCGCGCCGTCCCGTTCGTCCGAACTGGCCCGCCGCGCGGCCCGCGCCCTGGATCTCACGGCGCTGGAAGCCCGCCTGGCCGAAGCGCTGCTGTTCGCCCCAAATCTCGACGTGGCCGCCGCCGACGCCGGTGTCGGCCGCGAGACCGCCCGCGATGCGCTCCGCCGCATCAACGCCAAGGCCGGCGTGCGCCGGACACCCGAACTGATCGCCCGCCTGATCGCCATCATGTGCGTGGCCGGCGACCAGGCCGACGGCGATGAAGCCCTGGCCGAAAGCGCCTTCGGCCTGACCCCCGCCGAGGCCCGCGCCGCCACCCTGATCGCCCATGGCGCCACGGCGCCGGAGGCCGCCCAGGCGCTGGGCCTCAGCGCCGAGACCGTCAAGACGCACATGAAGTCCGCGCTCCAGAAGACCGGAGCCAAGGGCGCCAAGGATCTGGCCCGGCTGCTGGTCGAGGCCCGCGAACTGGTGGCCGTGACCTCGGCGGCGGAGCCGCTGATGGGCGAGGAGGATGGCGGCGGGCGCCTGCGGATCGTCGCCGCGATGGACGGCGCCCGGCGCGTCGCGCTGATCGACTACGGCCCCTACGACGGCGAGCCGGTGATCGTGTTCCACGGCGCGGCCGCCGGCCGGCGCATCCCCGACGGATTCCGCCGCAGCCTGATCGACGCGGGCCTGCGCCCCATCGTGATCCAGCGCCCGGGCTTCGGCCTCTCCGACCCCGCCGTCGGCGACTACGTACAGACAGGCGCCGCCGACATCGCCGCGGTGATCGACCGCCTACGCCTGCGCCAGGTGCGGATCCTGGCCCGCGACACCGGCATTCCGGTGGCGATGCGGTTCGCCAGCGACTATCCGGCGCTGCTCAGCCATGGGGTCCTGCTGAATCCGCACCAGCCGATCCACCTCGCCGACGACCGGCCCACCCTGGTGGCTGGCGTCCAGCGCCATCTCCTGCGCAACCCGGACCTGGTGGTGGCCTTCGCCGAGTTCCTGCGCCGGCAGGCCACCACCTCGACGCTGGAACAGATCCTCGACAAGGTGTTCAGCGACCTGCCGCTGGACGCCGAGACCCTGACGGACCCGGCAGTTCGCGCCTTCCTGATCCGCGACATCCAGGCGCTGTGCGCCCGTTCGGTCTGGGGGTTCGCCGCCGAGCACGCGGCCTACGCCAACGGCTGGCGGCCGCCGAAGGTGGAGGGCGCCGCGACGTGGACGGCGGCGTTCTCGTCCGGCCTTGCCGGCCATGCGGACCTGGCCTGGCTGAACCTCTCCAGCCTACGTTCGGTGCGGCTGGACGGGGCCGGGGTGCTGCCGCAATTCACCCATCCCGACGCGCTGGCCAAGCTGGTCGCCGAACGCTGATCCTACACCCCCAATCGGGGGAGGCCGCGCCGCAATCCACGCCTTACCCTTGGAAACATAAAGCGTTTCCATGGGGGCAATCATGCAAAAGATCTTCATCATCGGTGTGGCCGCGGCCGCGCTCTTCGCGGGCCAGGCGTCCGCTCAGGCGCTTCAGATCAGCTATCCGGGCGACGCCTCGATGGACTGCGCCGCCATCGCCACCGAGGGCGCGCGGATGGACCAGCTGATGGCCGACGCCAACGCCCAGGCCTCCAAGGCCAACGGCTCGGCGCAAGGCGCCAGCGTCGCCTCCAGCGTCGCGATGCAGGGTCTGATGCGCACCGGCGTGCTGGGCCGCGTCCCCGGCGCGGGCATGTTCGCCAACAACATGGTCAGCATGGCCAAGCAGCGCGCCGACCAGGCGCAGGTCCAGGCGCAGCAGACCATCCAGACCGCGACCACCCGCAAGGCGCTGTTGGCCGGCCTCTACTCGGGTAAGAGCTGCGACGCGGTCCCGGCCGCGCCCGCCGCTCCGACCCAGCCCGTCGCGCCGACCGGCTTCTAGAAAAGCGTGTCCGGGGCCGGGCTCGGCCCGGCCATCCACGGCTCCGTGTAGGCCGCGCGAGTGGGGGTATCGCCCCCATGCGACCTCCCGCTGGCGGCCTTCGTGGGTGGTCGGACCCGGCCCGGCCCCGGTCTCGGCGGCAGGGCGCCGCCGATCCGACGCGGCTCTCGCGTCAACGGGGAAGGCGGTTGCCTTGCCCGCCTTCGTTCGCCAAAGCTCCTGTCATGGACACCCGCAAACGCCCGGGACAGATCGCGCTCCAGGTGCTGATCACCATCGTCGTCGCCGCGTTGCTCGCGGGTCTCGCCACCTTGGCGCGGGCGGCCCTGGGGCCGAGGCTGGGCGGTCTTTCGCCGTTCATGCTGTACGTCGCCGCGGTCCTGGTCGCCGGCCTGGTCCGTGGCCCGCTCTGCGGCGCGCTGGTGATGCTGGCCGGCGGAATCCTGGGCTTCAGCCTGTTCCTGGCGCCCGACGGCGTCGCACCGCCGGGCTCGGTGGTGGCGCTGATGATCTTCTGGGGGGTCTCGGCCCCCGTCCTCGTCACCGCCAACGAGCTGCGGGTCCAGCTGACTCGCGCCATGGCCCGGCTCTCCGCCGCCCTCGACCGCAAGGGCGGAGTCGCGTCCTGAGCGAACCGTCGGCTACCGGACTCAACTTTCCAGCGAAGAGTGTATTGTGACGCTCTTGCGGGAGGTTCCAGCGTGCCGCTCTTCACCTTCTACCCCTGCCGGCCAGACGGCTCGTCCTCGGCGTTCGAGACCTTCGAGTGTCCCGGCGACGACGAAGCCCTCGTCCGCGCCCGCCGGGTGCTCGCCGATCATCAGAGCGCCGTCGAGGTGGTCATCTGGCAGGGCGACCGTCAGGTGGGCGCCCTCAGCCGCGTCACCGACGCCGCCTGACGCATGCCCGCCCTTGCCCTGGGCCGCCGCATCGGCCAAAGCCTGGGCATGTCGAGCGGCCGCCCCAAGCCTGATCGCACGGTCGTCGCGGTCCGCGTCATGACGATGGTCAGCGTCGCCCTCGCGGTGATGTGCGCCTATCTCGCCTACGCCTGGACCAACGAACGCGCGACCGCCGCCTGCTGGCGCACCGCCGCCGAGTTCCAGTACCAGCCCGAGGACCAGTGCAAGGGCTGACCCGCCGACCATTGTCCGCCGCCCTTTGCCCCATCCTTTGCCCATTGCGACGCAACCGCCCGCGCCCTAACCCTGACCACGCAGTTGGGGCGAGGGGCGTATGATCCGATCCGTGCTGGCGGGGTTCGCCGCCATCCTGTCGCTGGCCGGTCCGGCCGCGGCCCAGACCGTGCTCTATCGCAACGCCACGCTGATCGACGGCACGGGGTCGCCCGGCCGGCCCGGCATGTCCGTGCTGGTGGACGGCGAGCGGATCAAGGACGTCCAGCCGAACGACCGCCTGCCCGCGCCCGCCGGCGCCCGTGTCGTGGACCTCACCGGCAAGTACCTGCTGCCCGGTCTGATCGACAGCCACGAGCACCTGGCCACCCCGCCCAACCGCGTCCAGGCCGAGGCCAGCCTGCGCCGCGACCTCTATGGCGGCGTCACCGCGATCCGCGACATGGCCGACGACCTGCGCTCGGTGGCCGAACTGACCCGCGCCAGCCGCAAGGGCGAGATCGCCGCGCCGGACGTCTATTACGCCGCCCTGATGGCCGGCCCCTCGTTCTTCGCCGACCCGCGCACCATCGCCGTCAGCTACGGCTTCACCCCGGGAAAGACGCCCTGGATGCAGTCCATCGACGAAACCACCGACCTGCGCGAGGCCGTCACCCTGGCCCGCGGAACCTCGGCCACGGCGATCAAGATCTACGCGAACCTGCCTGCCGACCTGGTGAAGAAGATCGCCGCCGAGGCCCACCGCCAGGGCCTGCGGGTCTGGGCCCATACCGCCGTCTATCCGGCCACCCCCGCCGAGGTGATCGCCGCCCGGCCCGACGTCATGTCCCACGCCTGCTCCCTGGGCCATCAGGTGCTGGGCACGCCCCAGACCTACCAGTCGCGCACGCCCATGGATCCGGCGCCGTTCCTCAAGGCCGACAATCCGGTGGTCGCCCTGCTGCTGACCCAGATGAAGGACCAGGGGACGATGCTGGACGCCACCACCAGCATCTACGCCCACATCGAGGCCGAGGCGGCCAAGAACCCCAAAGCGCGCAAGCCGCTCTGCACCGGCGCCATGTCCGACGCGCTCACGCTCCAGGCCTGGAAGGCCGGCGTCGAGGTCAGCACCGGCACCGACTGGGTCGCGCCCTACACCGACCCCTGGCCGACCCTGCACCACGAACTGGCCGCCCTGGTGAAGCTGGGGATGCCGCCGGCTCAGGTGATCCGCGCCGCCACCCTGAACGGCGCCCGCGCCGCCGGCCAGGCCGACGACCTGGGCTCGATCCAGGTCGGCAAGCTGGCCAACCTGATCGTGGTCGCCAAGGACCCCACCGCCGATATCGCCAACCTCAAGACCCTGGAATTCACCGTGAAGCGCGGCCGCGAATACCGCCGCGCCGATTTCAAGCCGCTCACCAAGGCCGAGATGGACGACGAGTAGCCGCGCCGGCGGGTTCGCCCGCCTGATGCGTACTACGCCATAGCCCCGCTTCTTCGCCCGCCGACACCGGACATCCCATGACGCTCGACCGCCGCCAGATCCTCGCCCTCTCCGCCGCCGCCCTGGCCTCGCCCGCCGTGGCCGCCGCCGCGCCGGACCCGATCGCCAGGATGATCGTCATCAATGCGCTCGGCGGCCTCATCGACCCCAACCACGACGAGCCGAAGCGCGCCGCGGTGACCGCGCGCATCCTCAAGGACGCCCACGCCTCGGGCACGACCGCGGTGAACTGCACCATCGGCTACGTGGCCGGCCCGCAGGAGCCGTTCCAGCAGTCGGTGGCCGACGTCGGCCAGTACGACGCCATGGTCCGCGCCAACCCCAAGGACCTGATCAAGGTCCTCACCGCCGCCGACCTCGTCCGCGCCAAGGCCGAGAAGAAGATCGGTGTGATCTACGGCTTCCAGAACGCCGCGATGATGGGCGACGACGCCGCCCGCGTGGACATCTTCGCCGACCTCGGGGTCCGCATCATCCAGCTCACCTACAACCTCCGGAACCAGCTGGGCGACGGCTCCATCGTCCCCGAGGGCCGGGGGCTGACCCCGTTCGGCCGCGAGGTGGTCGAGCGCCTCAACGCCAACCGGGTGATGGTCGACCTCAGCCACTCCGGCCGCCAGATCTGCCTGGACGCCGCGCGCGCCTCGAAGCAGCCGATCTCGATCAACCACACGGGCTGTCGCGCCCTCACCGACCTGCCGCGCAACAAGACCGACGAGGAGCTGCGCCTGGTCGCGGAAAAGGGCGGCTTCGTCGGCATCTACTTCATGCCGTTCCTCAACCTGTCGGGCCACGCCCGCGCGGTCGACGTGGTGGCCCACATCGAGCACGCGCTGAACATCTGCGGCGAGGACCACGTGGGCATCGGCACCGACGGCGGGACCACCCCCATCGACGACCTGGAGGCCTACAAGGAGGTGCTGCGCAAGGAGCACGAGGACCGCAAGGCCAAGGGCATCGCCGCCCCGGGCGAGCGGTCCGACACCCACCCCTTCGTCGACGACCTGCGCGGCCCGGACCAGTTCCGCAAACTCTACGGCCTGCTGGCCGCGCGCGGCCACAAGCCCGCCCGCATCGAGAAGATCCTGGGCGCCAACTTCGTCCGCTACGCCAAGGACATCTGGGGCGCGTAAGCGCCGAAGGATTCAACCACGAACCACACGAGCCACACGAACAAGCGGAGGCGCGCGCAACGCCTGCGCCGGGCTGGGTCCGTCCGTGTGGTTCGTGTTGTTCGTGGTCAAACGAGACAGCGCCTGCGGCGCGCGGTGCTGTAGGGCGCCTAGCGCTTGCGGAAGCGCTTGGCCTCGGCTTCCAGCTTGCTCACCCAGGCCTCGGGCTCGGTGCTCTCGCCCTGGAACGGCAGCTCGCCCGCCACGCCGCGGATGGCCAGCCACATCTGGGCGCTGAAATGGCCCAGCACCCGCAGCGGCCGGCGCTTGTCGTCCAGCACGTCCCAGCCGGCGTCCTCGAACGCGAACACCTGCGCGGCCGGCGCCTTGGCGTCGATATTGTCCCAGCCGGCAGGCCGTTCCACCGCCTCGGCCTCGTCGGCGGTCAGGCCGAACAGCGCCGTCGAACAGGCGTCGATCTCCGGGTGCTCGGCGCGCGCCTCCGGTTCGGCGAACTCGCGCTTCATCACCGCCTTCAGCTCCAGGTCGGCGATCCCGGGCAGGTCGATCAGGCGGCGTAGGGTCGGCTTGCTGGTCATTTCCACGGCGTATCGCGGATGCCGGCGCGTGGCGAGCCGCCCGTGGTGGAATCCGGGGCGCGGGAGCGAACGGACTTTGCTAGCCTCGCCTGGCGGTCATGGACGAGGCGGGATCATGAAATCGATGCTGTTGGGGGCCTTGGGCCTCGCCCTGGCCGGAAGCGCCGCCATGGCGCAGCCCGCGCCGCGCACGGCCGACGGCCACCCCGACCTGACCGGGACCTGGTCCAACGCCTCGCTGACCTGGCTGGAGCGACCGGCCAGCCTCAAGGGCCTCACCCTCACCGACGCCCAGGCCAAGGCCCTGGCCGACGCCAACCCGAACAAGAAGGCCGCCGAGGCCGACGCCAAGCCGATCGATCCCAACGCCGGCCCGCCGCCCGAGGGCGCGGTGGGTCCCGCGCACAGCATGGTGTTCATGGACGGCGGCTCGGCCTACGCCAAGGTGAAGGGCCAGTACCGCACCTCCTGGATCGTCGACACGCCCGACGGCCGCCTGCCGCTCACCGACCTCGGCCGCAAGCGCACCCGCGAAGCCGCCGCCAGGAGCCAGCGCATGGATCCGGTCGGGCCGGAGGAGCTGGCGCCCAACGACCGCTGCCTGATCGGCTCGCGCGGCTCGGGCGGCCCGGGCATGCTCAACAACGTCTACAACTCGAACTACCAGATCGTGCAGTCGCCCGACGCCCTGGTGGTGGTGGTCGAGATGGGCTTCGGAACCCGCGCCATCCCGATCTTCCCCAGCAAGGCCGTGGCGCAGGGGTCGCATCGCCCCGCCGCCCTCCAGCTCTGGATGGGGGACAGCGTCGCCTGGTGGGACGGCGACGCCCTGGTGGTCGAGACGATCAACGTCAATCCGGAACAGGGCCAGTTCGGCCCGATCTTCCTGTCGCCCCAGGCCCGCGTCACCGAGCGCTTCACCCGCGCCTCGCCCGGCCAGATCGCCTACGAGTTCCAGGTCGAGGATCCGGTCCACTACACCCAGACCTGGCGCGCCGAGATGAGCCTCTACGCCCTGGCCGGCCAGATCTACGAATACGCCTGCCACGAGGGGAACTACGCCATGACCGGCATCCTGGGCGGCGCCCGCGCCAAGGAAGCCGCCTCGGCCGGCGCGCCCAAGACCGGCGGGCAACGCTAAGGTATAGCCAGCGGCGTGAAGCCGGCCCGTCTCTCCCTCGCGCTCGCGGTGGCCATTGGCCTCGTCGCCTATGCGGTCCTCCAGTGGTCGCCGCCGCCCGGTCGCAAGCTGGAGCTGACCCCCGCCGTCGCCGAGGTGCTGAACGACGCCGGGTCGCCCGCGGTCGGGGCGGCGACGCCCGACGTCACCGTGGTGATCTTCACCGACTACCAGTGCCCGATCTGCAAGCGCGCCGATCCGGCGCTGAGCCGCCTGATCGCCATCGACCCGAACGTCCGCGTGGTCTGGAAGGACTGGCCGATCCGCGGGCCGGGCTCGGACCTGGCCGCCCGCACGGCGCTGGCCGCCCATGCCCAGGGCCGCTACGCCGAGGTCCACGACGCCCTGATGGCCGCGCGGGGCCAGCTCACCCCGGCCCGCATCGCCGATATCGCGCGCCAGGCCGGCGCCGACCCGGTTCGACTGGCGGCCGACCTGCGCACCGAGGCCCGCGCCATCGACGCCCAGCTCGGCCGCCACCGCCTCCAGGCCTTCTCCCTGGGACTGCAGGGCACGCCCGCCTATCTGGTCGGCCCCTATCTGATCCAGGGCGGCCTCGACGACCGCGCCCTCAGCGCCGCCGTCCGCCGCGCCCGCCGGGCCGGCCCGCCGAAATGAGCCCGTCCCCGTGAACCTTGGCGGTCGCCGGCCATTCCGTCCCTGACACCAAAGGGACCGGACATGCGCCACCTCGTCTTGATCGTCCTGGCCGCCACCGCCGTGGCGGCGTCCGGCCTGAGCGCGTGCCAGCGCAACGCCGCCGCGCCTCCGGACGCGACCACGCCGGTCGGCGACACCCCGACGCCGGACCAGCCGAACGCCTCCACCGGCGCGGCCGGCGCCGTGACCGGCTCCGCCGACCCGAACCCCACCGGCGCGGGCGCCATGACCGATGCCAAGTCCGGCGCGTCCGACGACCACATGGGCTCGACCCCGCTCACCGGTCCGGCCCCCACCACCCCGCCGCGCTAGCCGCCAGGTCGCCGGCGGATCTTCAGGGGTTGGCCAGCGCCCAGCCCCGCGATTCCAGCCAACGCCGCGCCACCGCCGCCGCGTCCGGCCCCAGGGTGCCGGGGATCGGCTGGATCACCGCCCCCTCGCCGTTGATCAGGATGACCCCGCCCGAGCTGCCGTCGGCGCGCACATAGCCCACGGCGCTCTCCCGCGCCGGCTGCCCGGTCCGCGCCAGCTTGAGCCGCCACTGGAACACCACCCGCAACGTCGCGTCGTCCTTGGCGCTCGCACCCGGCGCCGTCCCGCCGGGAGGGTACGTGCGTTCGGTTGGTGGAGGCTCGGCCGCGGGCTGCGGCTGGCGCGTGGTCTTCGCCGGCTCGCACGCCGCCAGCGCCAGCATCGCCGCCCCGACCATCAGCTTTCGAAACGCCGTCATCACCGCCCCTGGAACACCGGCTTGCGCTTCTCAAGGAACGCCTGCCGCGCCTCCTGCCCATCCTCGCTGCCGAACGCGCGGCGGATGTTCGAGACCTCCAGGCGCAGCTGGCTCTCCATGTCCGTGCCAGAGCTCGCGCTGACCATCCCGCGCTTCAGCAGGCGAAGCGTGATCGGCGACCAGGCGCACAGCTCCTGGCAATAGGCCGCCAGCCGCCCGGCGAAATCGGCGTCGTCCACCGCCTCGCCCGCCAGGCCCCACGCCACCGCCTCGTCGCCGGTGGCGGTGCGGTTCTCCATCATGAAGCGCATGGCCCGCTCATAGCCCATGGCCTGGGGCAGGGTGATCGTCAGCCCCGCGTCGGGCGACCCGCCGATCCGCGTGTAGCCGGCCATCAGCCGCGCACGCCGGGCGATCAGCCGCACGTCGCAGGCCATGGCCAGCCCCAGGCCCGCGCCCACCGCCACGCCGTTGATCCCGCCCACCACCGGCTTGTCGCAGCGCTTGCGCACCGCCAGCAGGAACTGGCCGACCCAGCCGATGTCGTCCAGCTGCGTCGTCTGCGGCGAATAGGGGGAATAGGGCTCGGTGTCCGGCGTCAGGTCCAGGCCGGCGCAGAACGCGTCGCCGCTGCCGGTGATCGCCACCACCCAGACGTTGTCGTCCAGCGCCGCCGCCTCGACCGCCGCGATCACGCCCCACGCCAGCTCCAGGCTCAGCGCGTTCTTCTTCTCCGGCCGGTTCAGCGTGATCGTCCGGACGTGCCCGACATCGGCGGTGGTGACGACGGCCATGACGGCGCTCTCCCTTGCGTGTTTTGCGGAGCTTACCATTCCTCCCCCAATGGGGGAGGGGGACCGCGAAGCGGTGGAGGGGGCCCTCGATGGCCATTGGGCTTCCAACCCAGTCCCCTGTCGCTATCTAATGCGCGAGAACGGAGGCCCCGCCATGTGCCGCAACATCAAGACGCTGTTCAATTTCGAGCCCGCAGCGACCGACGACGAGGTCCGCGCCGCCGCGCTCCAGTTCGTCCGCAAGCTCTCGGGCTTCAACACCCCGTCCAAGGCGAACCAGCCCGCCTTCGACGCCGCCGTCCAGCAGGTCTTCGAAGCCGGCGCCCGCCTGCTGCACGACCTGGAAACCCAGGCTCCGCCCAAAGACCGCGACGTCGAAGCCGCCAAGGCCCGCGCCCGCAACGCCGAGCGGTTCGGGGTGAAGGCTTAGAACCCGTCGACCGCGATGGCGCGTCAGCGCCGATAAGATTCGTCCACGAACACGAACCACACGAACAATCAGGAGAGGCCACGGCGCTCGATCCGGGCTCGGCCTGTTCGTGCCGTTCGTGTGGTTTGTGGACAACAAGACAGCGCCTGCGGCGCGCACTGAGTCGGACCGCCTCAGCCCAGCCCGTGGACCTTCAGGTGCGGCGTCTCGCCCCGGGCGATCCGCGCCAGGGGGTTCAGCGTCGGTTCGCCCACCTTGGTCAGCCTGTTGACGTCGCGGTGGCGGAACGGCGCGGCCTGGCCGCGCACCGCCAGCATGGTGTCGGACACATAGCTCCAGCTCCCGTCGGCGTGGAACGTGATCTCCAGCTCGTAGCTGTCCGTCCGGAACGCCCACTCCAGGAAGTCGGTCGAGCAGATGCCATAGCCCGGCCCCCCGCGCTCGGCCCGCACCACCAGCGTCGCATCCCCCGCCTGGCCCTGACCCTTCGCCAGCGCCACCTGCCCGCGCGGGATCGCCAGCGTCTGCATCACCAGCCCGGTCTTCGGCTCCCACAGCCAATAGCCGACCTGGTCGTGGAAGGTGGTGTCCTCCTCCGGGGTGGCGATGTGGACGTGGTAGCGCAGGCCGTACAGCAGCTGCGGCCCGTTCGGTTGCGGGTCGATGGGCTGCATCTCGATCCGCTCCAGATACGCCCGCCGCTCCGGCCCCTCGGCCTTGGGGTTCAGGTCGATCCCCTTGCGCCCCTCCCATACCCCGGCCAGCGGCGCCAACGGCCCCAGGTTCGCCAGCGTGTCGGGATCGACGTCCTCCGGCTCGGTGAAGATATCGTCGGGGAAGGGGTTCATGGGGGGCTCTGGGCTGGTCGTGGAAAGCCCTCCGACGATAGCCAAGCTTGATCGGAGAGGCGAGGGCGGGAGCCTTGCTAGAGCCCAGAGCGGCTCGGCGGCGTTCGGTAGATCTTCGGCGTCAGCCGGCCTCGACGCGCCTTCAGCGCCGCGATCTTCGCATTCGCCGCGGGGATGCTCAGCCGCCACTCCCCCACGGCGTCGACCACCAGCTCGGCCTGGAACGCCAGCCAGGCGTTTCGCCAGTCGCAAGCGTCGACGAACGCCGCCCGAAACCCCGGACAGTTCCGCACCCGCCCATATAGCGTCCTGACCGACGGCGCGCCCGGCGGCGCCACGGCGTCGATCACCGACGCGCCGTTCACGCCGCTGGTCCTTGCGCAGCCGCCGCCAAGCGTCCACCTCCGACAGCCGCGTCTGCGCCAGCATCGCCCGCACCGTCGCCACCTGCGTCCCGAAGTCCGGCACGACCTGCATCCACCGGAACACGGTGCGATAGGCCGGCATCCGCGCATCCGCCGTGATCGCCTTCATCGTCTCCCCCTCGGCGATCCGCGCCAGGATCAGGTCCCCCATCGCCCAGGTGAAGGCGGTGAGCTTGTCGCCGGAAGACTTGTCCATCGGCGGGATCGGCAGGTCGCGGGCGCGGAGGGGAGCGGATGGCATGGCGGGAGTGTGGACGCTAGGTGCGTCAGGATCGGATGTGACGCTACACGCCAACCTGTCGAGTTTCCGCTGCGAACTGACCGCTCTCTCGGTCAAGAGCCGTCACGAACCACTTCATGCCTTTGCGCTCCTCGGGACGCCACGGCGTGGCATCTTCGTAGCTGCCCCCTGGAGTTCCGCTAACGACAATCGCATCGACTGCACTGTCGAACTCCTCGACGGCTCGCACGAGATGTTCGAAGCGACGCTTGAAGCCTGGCTTCCTGTTCCAAGTGCCGATCGGCTGGGCATCACGACGGGTATCGAACGTGCAGACGCCCCCGCTGTATTTGATTTCCTTCGCCCAAAGCGAAAGACAGACGCCGCTGGCACTGTCGGCGCTCCAGTCCGTGCGAGGCGCCAAGAGTTCATAGCCGAGCGCGCGAAAGGCTTCCGTGAACAGCATGCAGGTTCTCCCCGGGAGAATCCTTCAGGATGCCTCCCACCCTTAAATCCATGGTGGATTGCGAGCCTGCCGGACCAGGCGTGTCAAGGACGCGCCTCCGGCGCGCCGCCCCGCGGCGGCCCTACGGGCCGTCCTTGAGACGCCTGGTCCGGCAGGCAAACTCTGGCCATGGACTTAAGGACACGAGCGGTGGGGCTCACGAACTTCCACCTAACTAGGAGTGTTCGCGAACGGATGGGCGGCCACCTGGAATTCGTCCTCATAGACCACATAGCCGGGCCGGTTGGTGCGCAGTACGGACACGGCGATGTCATGCGCCTCAAGCAAATGCTGGAAGCGCCGCATATTGGCGATGTGGGTGGCGCTCGTGTCCTTGAACCAGCCGATGGCCTGAGCCTTCGCGTGGGGGCGTGATGACACGGCGAGCCGCTCAGGCTTTTCTAGGTTTTCGGCGAACCAGCGCCTTACCTCCTCATATTCTGTTCGCTCGTGCGCTGAGAACGCGTGCGCGCTTGCGAGCATCGCCGCCGCTTGAAAAAGCCCCTGCCGGCGGCCGGAGTCCGGATCGAGCATGTCTACAACGAAGCGAAGAAAGATCGTCACGGCCTAGCTTTGAGGTCGTGATCGCTATTCGTCCAGTGGCCCAGCGCGCCTGGCGTCCATGTCGAAGCCTCAAAGAAAAACCCCGCCGGCTCGCGCCAGCGGGGCTCCCCAATCTCAACCTAGGCCGATCAGCCCAGCCTAGTACCCCTGGATCTTCGCGTAGCGATCGCGGTGGAACGCCTGGTTCCCGAACGCCGCTTCCGCCGCCCGCGCGCGCTTCAGGTAGAAGCCCGCATCGTGCGCATCGGTCATGCCGATCCCGCCATGCATCTGGACCATCTCGTTGGACACCAGGTGGAACGTGTCGCCCATCTTCGCCTTGGCCAGCGACACCAGCTCCGCCGTGTCCGGCGCGTCGTTGTCGATGGCGCTGAGCGCGGCTTCCACCGCCGAGCGCGACAGCTCCAGCTCGGTGAACATCTTGGCCGCGCGGTGCTGCAGGGCCTGGAAGCTGCCGATGACCTGGCCGAACTGCACGCGGGTCTTCAGGTAGTCCAGCGTGATCTCGAAGGCCTGTAGCGCGGCGCCCAGCATTTCCGCCGAGAGGCCGGCGCGGGCGCGATCCAGCACCTTGTCCAACAGGGCCGCGCCGCCGGTCAGCTTCTCGGCCGCCGCGCCGTTGAACACGACATTGGCCGCGCCGCGGCTGTCGGCCAGCGACAGCTTGGTGCGGGTCACGCCGGCGTCGTCCGCCTTCACCAGATAGAGCTCGACCTTGCCGCCCTCGGTGGCGGAGACGACGAACACGTCGGCGGCCATGCCTTCCAGCACGAACACCTTCTTGCCCGAGAGCTTGCCGCCCGAGACCGTGGCCTCGACCTTTTCCGGCCGGTGGTGCGGGCCCTCGTCGACGGCCAGGGCCACGACCGCGGAGCCGTCCGCGATCTTGGGCAGCCACGCCTGCTTCTGCTCGTCCGAGCCGCCCAGGATCAGCGCCGAGGCGCCGGCCAGACCCGACGCCAGCAGCGGCGAGGCGGTCAGGGTGCGGCCCAGCTCTTCCAGGACCAGACCCAGCGAGAGGTAGCCGAAGTCCGAACCGCCATATTCTTCCGGCACGATCACGCCGGCCCAGCCCATCTCGGCCATCTCGTTCCAGGCGGCCACGTCGTAGCCCAGCTCCGCGCCGCTATCGCGCATCTTGCGGAAGGCGGTGACGGGGGACTTTTCCTGCACCCAGCTCTTCGCCGCGTCGCGCAGCATGCTCTGTTCTTCGGTAAGAACGGCCATGTTGTTGTGTTCCTTCGTAAAATTCGTTCGAGTTCAAATGATCGGTTGGGCGCGGGCGCGTGTGGCCCGCACTCTCACTTCGCTTGCGTAAGGTCAGGCAACCCCAGGATCCGCTTCGACACGATGTTCGACTGAACTTCCTGGCTGCCGCCGAAGATCGTGAACGCCTTGCCGAACAGCCAGCCGCGCACGGCCGCCAGTTCGTCGGCGCTGAAGTCGTCGCCGTCCCAGCCCAGGCCCTGGTGGCCCATGATCTCCAGCGCCATCTCGTGACGCTCCTGGATCAGCTGGGTGCCGGCGTTCTTCATGATCGAGGTGGCGGAGGAGGGGCTGGCGTTGCCCTTGGCCTCGACCATGGCGCGCACGGCCGTCTGCTGGAAGGCGCGCATGTTCATGGCGTTGGTCACCAGGCGGGTGCGCAGGTCGCTGTCGGCCAGCCGGCCGGCGTCGTCCAGGCCCACATATTCCTTGGCCAGCACCTCGATCGGCTTGCCGCCCGAGCCCAGGCCGCCGCCGGCGCCCGTCAGGCCCGAACGCTCATGCTGAAGCAGCCGCTTGGCGATGGTCCAGCCGCCGTTCAGCGGACCCACCAGGTCCTTCTTCTCGGCGCGGGCATTGGTGAAGAAGGTCTCGCAGAAGGGCGAGCTGCCGGCGATCAGCGGGATCGGCCGAACTTCCACGCCCGGCTGGTGCATCGTGAAGAGTACAAAGGAAATACCTTCGTGCTTCTTCGAAGTATCCGTCCGAACGAGACAGAAACACCAGTCGGCCCATTGCGCGCCGCTCGTCCAGATCTTCGAGCCGTTTATTTCGAAATGGTCGCCTTTATCTTCGGCTTTAGTCGAAAGAGCCGCCAGGTCCGACCCCGCGCCGGGCTCGCTGAAGCCCTGGCACCAGGCGATCTCGCCGCGGCAGATCGGCGGGATGTGCTCCTGCTTCTGCGCGTCGGTGCCGTATTCCAGCAGCGTCGGGCCGAACATCATCACGCCCATGCCGCCGATCGGGTTGTAGGCGCCGGCCCGGGCGATCTCGCCCTGGACGATCCGCGCCTCGGCGCCCGACAGCCCGCCGCCGCCATATTCCTTGGGCCAGGTGGGCGTGCCCCATCCCTTGGCGCCCACCGCCTTGCGCCAGGCCTCCTGGTCGGCGCTGGGCTCGGAGCCGCGCTCCTCCCGCGCCATCGGGTTGGGCTTGCCCTTGAGCGAAGCGGGGAAATTCGCCTCGACCCACTCGCGGACTTCCTTCCGGAACGTGTCCAGATCCGTCCCGCCAAAATCAGCCATTCTCAATGATCCTTTTAATTCAATACCTAAGTCGTCATCCCACGGTCGACCGAAGGTCGATCCGGGGGACCCAAGCGGCGTGGCCGAAATTGCCGTTCGGCTTGGGTCCCCCGATCAAGTCGGGGGATGACGCCCGAGAGGGATAGCTTAGCTCGCCTGCGTCGTGTCCGGCAGTCCCAGAATCCGCTTGCTGACGATGTTCGACTGAACCTCCTGGCTGCCGCCGAAGATCGTCCAGGCCTTCCCGCTCAGCCAGGTGCGCACGGCCTCGATCTCGTCCCTGGCGAAGTCGTCGCCCGACCAGCCCAGGCCCTGGTGGCCCATGATCTCCAGCAACAGCTCGGCCCGCGTCTGGCCGATCCAGGTGCCCGAGTTCTTCATGATCGAGGTGGCGGCCGAGGGGTTCACATTCCCCTTCGATTCCAGCCGCGCCCGCTCCAGCGTCAAGGCGTGGGCGCGGGCGTCCATCATGTTTTGCGTGACCCGGGTGCGCAGGTCGCTGTCGGCGATCCGGCCCTGGTCGTCGACGCCGACGTAGGTCTTGGCGATCTCGGCCACGCTGGCGCCGCCGGTCATCCGCCCGCCGCCCTGGCCCGAGCGCTCGTGCTGCAGCAGCCGCTTGCCCACCGTCCAGCCGCCGTTCAGCGGACCCAGCATGTCGTCTTTCTCCGCCCGCGCGTCGGTGAAGAAGGTCTCGCAGAACGGCGACGAGCCGGCGATCAGCTTGATCGGCCGCGTCTCGACCCCCGGCTGATGCATGTCGATCAGAACAAAACTTATGCCTTCGTGCTTCCGCGTGGTATCTGTTCTGACAAGACAGAAGCACCAGTCCGCGTATTGCGCGCCGCTGGTCCAGATCTTACTGCCGTTGATCTTCCAGTGATCTCCGGCGTCCTCGCACTTTGTTGTCAGGCTGGCCAGGTCAGACCCCGCGCCGGGCTCCGAATACCCTTGGCACCAGCGCAGCTCGCCGCGCACGATCGGCGGGATGTGCCGCTGCTTCTGCTCTTCGGTGCCGTATTCCAGCAGGGTGGGGCCGAACATCGACAGGCCCATGCCGACCATCGGGTTATAGGCCCCGATCCGGTCCATCTCCTGGGTCAGCACCCGCGCCTCGGCGGCCGTCAGCCCGCCCGCGCCGTACTGCTTCGGCCAGGTGGGCGTGCCCCAGCCCTTCTCGGCCATCCGCTGCTTCCAGACCAGATGATCGCCCTTGGGCGTCACCCCGCCCATCATCATACGCTGCCCGGCCTCCGGGTCGTCGCGCAGAGACGGGGGGTAGTTGGCCTCCAGCCAGGTCCGCGCCTCGGTCCGAAAGGCGTCGAGATCGGAGCCACCGAAGTCCGCCATCATATCCTCCCTACGATACCGTTTTTTCGACTGTAGCACCGGTCTTGGGCGGCTTGGAGTCTGTCGAAACGCCTCAGAAGAACAGCTTGCGAAAGCCCAGCCGCACCACCCGGCCCGTGGGGTCCAGCTCGTCGCGCAGATAGCCGGCCGGCGTGGCCCCGGTCATGTCGCGCACGTCCTGGCGCTGGTCGAACAGGTTGGTCACCGACAGCGTCACTCGCGACCCGCGCAGCCAGGGCTGCTTGGCCACCAACTCGCGGTTGGCGCCCAGGTTGGCGAACAGGCGCAGGTCCATGGTCGCCAGGCTGCCGAAACGCAGGTCGCCGGTAGGCGAGGAGGCCGGCGCGTCCACCGTCGTGGCGCTCTGCCACCGGGCGCTGATCCGCGCGCCCATGCCGTTGCGGGTGACGCCGGCCTGGGCCTCGATCTCGTTGCGCGGCTGGCCGCCGTTGTTCCCCGCCGCCGAGCCGTGCAGCAGGTCCAGCAGCGGCCCGCCGTCGCGGACCAGGATCTCATCCTGGAAGTGGATCGTGTGATAGAGCGCGAACTGCAGCCGCCCGCCCGCGCCGGCCCCGCCGCCAAAGCCGCCGCCACCGCGCCCACCGCCACCGCCGGGACCGCCTCCGCCGCCAAACCGAGGACCATCGCCAAAGCCGCCCTGGCCCGGCGTCCGGTCGTCGGCCGCACGATCGCTGCCCGGCGTCGCGCTGGGCGCCGTCGTGTCGGGGGCCGCGCCTTCGGGACGATCACCCGCCGGCGGGCCCGCGCCGCCGGGCCTTGGGCCGCCACCGGGCCGCCGGGGCGGGGGCTGCGGTCCGAACGGGCGCGAATAGTTGATCCCCCAGCGCAGGTCCTCGACCTTCGAGCGCGCGAAATTCACCGGCCGATAGTCGATCTGGATCAGGTCCCCCGCCGCGTTCCGCAGGAACCGGTCGGGGAAGGCGGCCTCGATCTCGGTCGTGGCCGCCGGGAAGGTGGAGATCGGGTTGTCGATCCGACTGCTGACGTAGTTGGCGCTCAGCGTCAGGTCCCGCGCCGTGAACGGTTTCCAGGTCAGCCCGACCTTGGTCACGTTGCGGGTGTCGCCGGTCAGCGCCGCGTTGCCGCCGTCCAGCCGCAGCACCTCCACCGTCCGACCGGTGGCGTAGTCGAACACCCGCGCCGCCTCGGTGGTGACCAGCGGCCCGCCCAGCTGGGCCATGGTCGGCGCGCCCTCGTCGCGGGTGTGCGACACGATCAGGCTGACCCCGGTGACCGGCCGCCAGTTGGCGCCGAAGCCCACGGTGGTCAGCGTGCCATAGTCCGACAGGTCGTTCACCGCCGCGTTCGCATTGACCGACAGCTCGCCCAGGAACGGCAGCACGTCGCGCTTCCGGCTGGCCAGGGGGATATCGATGCTGCCCTGGGCGCTCAGCGTGTTGCGCGACAGGTCGGCGTCGCGCTCGATGCCGGAGCGCAGGGTGTCGGACGCCAGCCAGCTGGCCGCCTCGCCGACCTTGAACGAGGTGCGGACCGGGCCGGCGGGCGCGTCGAACGCCGGGCCGCTGGCCACGCCCTGGACGGTGAACCCATCGCTCACCGACTGGGCCTTGTTGCGCCCGCGCTCGGCCAGCAGCGTGCCCGGCCACGGCGCGAACGGCGAAGCGCCGCCATTCACCGCCTGCTGGAGCGCCGAGATGTCGACGCCGACGTCGCTGCGCGTCAGCGAGGTCGAATGATCATAGGTCCCGGTCAGCGACAGCCGCCACTTGTCCAGGTCCTTGTTCAACGAGCCGCCCAGCCCGCCGGTCCAGCCCTCGGTGGTCTGGCGCAACGGGCCGAAGCCGGTGACGTAGCGGTTGAGGACGGCGTCCGACCCCAGCGGCGAGAACGGATTGTCGGCCGGCACGGTCAGGCTGGCGCCCGGCAGGCCGCGCAGCGCCTCGCTGCTGCTGGCGCTGAAGTTGGCGGTCACCGTGCCACGGAACCCGGCGGGCAGGGTGCGGGCCAGCACCGCGTTGCCGGTCACCTGCCGGGTCTCCGGCGTCAGCGTCCGGAACTGTCCCACGTCGCTGAGGTTCGCCACGCCCGCCGTGGCGGCCAGGTCGCCCAGCGCCAGCGGCTGGCCGTTCAGCGCCGTGACCGGCAGGCCCGCCACCGTCACCGGCCGACCCACCAGCGCGCTCAACGCCGGATCGATATCGCCGCCGCGCACGGCGCCGGTGAGGTTGCCCGTCAGGTCGAACGGCTGGCCGCCGCTGACGCCGCCAACGTCGCGCTCGTCCTCGGTGATCGACGAGGAGGCCTGGGCCTTCAGCACCAGGTTGAGGCGGTTGTCGCCGCGGATCTGGATCTGGTTCAATTCGGCCGAGCCGGCGGCCTGGCCGCCCTGGGTCGCGCCGCCGCCGCTCACGTCGGTCGTCACCGCCCGGAAGCGCCGCCGCAGCACGATGTTCACCACCCGCTGGTCGGCCGTGTAGCCATAGGCCAGCCCCGCTTCCTCCGGCAGGATGTCGACCCTGACGATCGCCTCGGTCGGGATGTCGCGGATTTCGCCGAAGCCGGAGATGCGCCGGCCGTTCAGCAGCACGACGGGCGCCTCGCCGCCGCGGCCGCGATTGCTGGTGATCTGCGGCGACAGTTCGTTCAGCAGGTCGGCGACCGAGCTCACGCCATACGATTGGATCTCGGCCGGGCTGAGCTGGATGTCCGGCTTGATGTCGCCCACCACGGCGCCCGGTAGCGGGCGGTCGCGGGTGGCGGTGACCACCACCTCCGAGACGGTGTCCTCGGCCTCCTCCTCATCCTGCGACGGGTGGGCCGCCGGTTTCGCCGGCGCCTGGGCATGAACGGGGAGCGCCGCGCTGGCCAGCAGCGCGACCAGCAGCGTCATCGCCGCCGGCGTGCGCCGCGATCTGGAGAAATCCTGAACCAACCGAGCCTCGTTCTGGCGCGTCCCATCCTCTCGCTCCCACGTCGCGGGGGCGAAATTCGGACCGCGCATTGCGCGCCGGTATCGTTCGAGGCAGTCGGGAAATATCCCTACTTCGGATCGGGCAGGCCCAGCACCCGCTTGGAGACCACGTTCAGGTTGATCTCCGAGGTGCCGCCCTCGATGGAATTGCCCTTCGACCGCAGCCAGGTGCGCACCGCCTGCAACTCCTGTTCGGAGTAGCCGTCGCCGGACCAGCCCACGCCGTTCAGGCCCAGGGCCTCGACCAGCAGTTCGTTGCGCTCCTGGGCGATCTTGGCGCCGGCGTACTTCATGATCGCCGCCGCGTTCGACGGGCCGTTGCTCTTCGCCTCGTCCTGCGCCCGGCGCACGGTCAGCTGGAAGGCGCGGTTCTCCATCATGTGGTCCGTGATCCGCCGCCGGAACTCGGCGTCTGCCAACCTCCCGCCGGCCTCCAGGCCCACATACTGCTTGGCCGCCTCGACCACGGTGGGCAGCGCCACCGCCTGGCCGATGTTGCCGCCGCCCAGCCCGGCCGAGATGTTGTCCCGCTCGAACTGCAGCAGCCGCTTGGCCACCGTCCAACCGCCATTCAGCGGCCCGAACAGCTGGTCCTTGGCCACCTTCACGTCGGTGAAAAACGTCTCGCAGAACGGCGACGTCCCGTTGATCAGCAGGATCGGCCGCACCTCGACGCCCGGATCGGTCATGTCGATCAGCAGGAAGCTGATGCCCTCGTGCTTCTTCGACGTGTCCGTCCGCACCAGACAGAAGCAGCGGTCAGCCTTGTCCGCGCCAGAAGTCCATATTTTTGAACCGTTTACGAGGTAGTGGTCGCCCTTGTCCTCAGCCCGCGTCTGCAGGCCGGCCAGGTCCGACCCCGCCCCCGGTTCGGAATAGCCCTGGCACCAACGCACGTCGCCCGAGACGATCCCGGGCAGGTGCTCGCGCTTCAGCGCCTCGGTCCCGTATTCGATCAGCGTCGGACCGAACATCATCACGCCCATGCCGCCGATCGGGTTGCGAGCCCCGACCTTGGCCATCTCCTCGGCCAGCACCCGGGCCTCCGCCCGGCTCAGGCCGCCGCCGCCGTATTCCTTCGGCCAGAGCGGCGTGCCCCAGCCCTTGGCGCCCACGGCCCGGCGCCAGGCCAGCGCCTCGGCGCTTTCGGGCTGGGCCTGCATGTTGGCGATCTGGGCCATCGGCTTGTCCGCCAACGCCTTGGGGAAGTTCGCCTCGAGCCAGTCCCGCGCCTCCGCCCGGAACGTCTCGGTCTCGCCGCCGAAGTCCGCCATGGGTCGCGCTCCTACTTCGGATCCGGCAGGCCCAGGACCCGCTTGGCGATCACGTTCAGGTTCACCTCCGAGGTGCCGCCCTCGATGGAGTTGGCCTTGGCCCGCAGCCAGCCGCGCACCGCGACGATCTCCGGCGTGTTGAACGCCTCGCCCTCCCAACCCAGGCCTTGGTGGCCCATGGCCTCGATCATCAGCTCGCCGCGCTCCTTGGCCAGTTCGGCCGCCGCGAACTTGATGATCGACGTCGCCGCCGACGGCCCGTTGCCGGCCCGGCTCTCCGCCGCCGAGCGCGCGATGGTCTGGCGCAGGCTCTGGAAGTCCATCTTGTTGCGCGTGATCCGGCTGCGCAGCTCGATGTCGGTCAGCTCGCCGTCGTCGCCGTTGTAGGTCTTGGCGATCGTCGCCAGGTCGCCCGCGGACCCGCCCGCCGTGCCGCCGCCCTCGCCGAACCCGGCCGAGATGTTCTGGCGCTCGTACTGCAGCAGCCGTTTGGCGATCTCCCACCCGCCGTTCACCCGGCCGATCAGGTTCTCCTTGGGGATCTTCACGTCGGTGAAGAATGTCTCGCAGAAGGGGCTCTCGCCGCTGATCAGCTGGATCGGCCGCGTCTCGACCCCGGCGCTGGCCATGTCGATCAGCACGAACGAAATGCCCTCGTGCTTCTTCGAAGCGTCGGTCCGCACCAGGCAGAAGCACCAGTCCGCCTTGTCCGCGTAGCTCGTCCACACCTTGCTGCCGTTGATCAGCCAGTGGTCGCCCTTGTCCTCGCACTTGGTCGCCAGCGCGGCCAGGTCCGAGCCGGCGCCCGGCTCGGAGTAGCCCTGGCACCAGCGGATCTCGCCGTTCACGATCCGGGGCAGGTGGGTCTTCTTCTGCGCCTCGTCGGCATATTCCAGCAGCACCGGGCCCAGCATCCAGATGCCGAACGCCAGCACGGGCGGGCGGTACTTGCCGGCCGCCAGCTCGCGGTCGATCACCCGCGCCTGCTCGGCGGTCAGGCCGGCGCCGCCGTAGGCCTTGGGCCAGGTGGGCGTGGTCCACCCCTTGGCCGCCATCCGGTGCATCCAGGTGATCTGCGGATCGTCCGATCCCTCAAACGCCCGGCCGGCCCACACGGCCTCGGGGTCGGTCTTGGCTTGCGGATCGCGCAACTCGGGCGGGTACATCGCCGCGAGCTCCTTGCGCACCTCGGCCGCGAACGCGTCCAGTTCCGTGGCGCCGAAGTCGGCCATACCGGTCTCCCAAACTTTCAATCAGGCCCCAAGATTAGCGTCCGGGGGAACGGGGGCAAGCGCGATTAAACACCTGTTTGAGCGGACCTGGCGTTGTGTCGCCTATACAGACGACTCACTGCGCCTCTACAGGGGAGTCGATGCGCGTCCTCCGACATCCAGCCGTCACCGCCGCCGTTCCGTGGACGGCCGCCCTGCTTACGCTCAGCCTGGGCGTTCTGCTGCTGCTGTCCGGCGCCCGGCCGTCCTTCCCGACCCGCTTCGTGCGGGTCATGGAGATCGAGCCGGTCATCCTGATCGAAATCAGCCACTTCATCTCCAGCGTACTGGGGCTCGTGTTCGTGATGCTGGCGTTCGGCCTGCGCTCGCGCCTCGATGCGGCCTGGGCGGCCACCATGGCGGCGCTGCTGGTCGCCGCGCCGCTCAGCCTGGTGAAGGGCTTCGTCTGGGAAGAGACGGCGCTGCTCCTGCTGGTCGCCATCGCGCTGGCGCCGTTTCATCACGCCTTCCCGCGCAAGGCGCGGCTGAGCCGGATGGAGGTGACGCCCGGCTGGCTGGTCTCCGCCGCCTGCCTGCTGGTGGGCGCCGGGATGGTCGGCATCTGGTCGTTCGAGAACGCCGACTACGGAGACCTGCCCTGGTGGCGGGTGATGGCCGACGAGGACGCGGCCCGCTCCCTGCGCGCCTGGACCGGCGCGGCGGTGGCGTTGCTGGCTTTCGGGATCTGGCGGCTGCTGGGCTCGGCGGCGACCCCGCCGATCGTCGGCGACACCGACCCCGAGTTCGACCGCGTCCGCGCCATCCTGGCCAAGGCCGAGGTCTCGCGCCCCCCGTCGAACCTGGCGCTCCTGGGTGACAAGCGCTTCCTGTTCTCCGCCTCGGGCGACAGCTTCCTGATGTTCGGGGTCCGCAGCCGGACCTGGATATCGCTGGGCTCCACGGTCGGCCGCCGGGACGAGCGGATGGAGCTGCTCTGGCGCTTCCGCGAGCTGGCCGACGCCCACGCCGCCCGGCCGGGCTTCTACAACCTCGAGCCCGACGACCTGCCCGATGTCGTCGAGCTGGGCTTCGCCATCCAGAAGATGGGCGAGGCCAGCATCTCGCCGCTGGAGAGCTTCACCATCGAGGGCACCAAGCGGGGCAACCTGCGCCGCGCCTGGCAGCGGGCGGCCAAGGACGGCGCGCTGTTCGAAATGGTCGATCCCGCCGACATCCCGCCGCTGATGCCGGAGCTCAAGCGGATCTCCGACGCTTGGCTGGACACCCACGCCGGTGGCGAAAAGGGCTTCTCACTAGGCGGCTTCGTGCCCCGCTACGTCCAGGAATTCCCCATCGCCCTGGTGAAGTGGGAAGGCCGCATCATCGCCTTCGCCACCCTCTGGCCAACCGCGTCGCGGACCTCGTTCTCCATCGACCTGATGCGCTTCGTGCCCGAGGGACCGCCGCGGATCATGGATTTCCTGTTCGTGGAGCTCATCAACTGGGGCCGGGCCCAGGGGTACGGCGCCTTCGACTTCGGCATGGCCCCGCTGTCGGGCCTGGACGACCGCCCGCTGGCCCCGGCGCTCTCGCGCGTCGGCCGGCTGATCTACGACCGGGGCGAGGAGATCTACAACTTCCAGGGCGTGCGCCACTACAAGTCCAAGTACGACCCCACCTGGCAGCCCCGCTACGTCGCCGCCCCGCAGAAATGGGCCATCCCCCGCCTCATGGCCGACGCGGGCCTGCTCTCCTCCGGCGGCATGGCGGGATTGGCCAAGCGCCCGAAAAAGTCCGAGGACTAGCCCGGCCCAAACCCCACGCTGCGTTCGGCCTGGACCAGCAGGATCACCGCCGTGGCGGCCGCGAAGACCATGATCGGCCGCCAGGGGATCAGTCGGGGGCCCTTCATCAGGTTGGGCGGCCGCGCCCCGCGCCAGCCGGCGAAGGCGGCCAGGGCGGCGAAGCCGGCGCCCAGGGCGAGGGTCGTGCGCAGATCCATGGCCAAGCCCTAGCGGATGCCCGCCAACCCATCCACAGGAATGGGTGTCGCACACCAGATGTAGCGTTAAGCCTTCGTTTACACCCCACGGATCGGTGGATAGCGTCGGTATGACACGGGAGATGCGATTCGCATGGGCGGGGCGGCGCCATGGAGCGTCAAGGGGATCGACCCCAAGGCCCGCGAGGTCGCGAAGGACCTTGCCCGTCGTTCCGGCATGACGCTGGGCGAGTGGCTGAACCGCGTCATCCTCGAAGACGACGTTCCCGACGAGATCACCGCCGAGGCCCAGTTCGGCGACCGCGCCTTCCGCGCCCAGGCGCCGCGCCTGCGGGCCATCTCGCCGCCCGCGCCGCCGGCCTTTACGTCGTCCGTCGGCGCCTCGCCCGACCTGAGCCGCGTCGCCCATGCGCTGGACCGGCTGACCGACCGCATCGAGGCGTCCGAGACCCGCACGGGCCTGGCCATCAACGGCGTCGAGCACTCGGTCCGCCAGGCCCTGGCCCGCATCGAGACCGCCGAGCGCGAACAGCACGCCGCCGCCAACCGCCTGGAAGGGCTGTTGGCCGAATCGTCGGCCGAGCAGAGCTATTTCGGCGAACGCCTGCGCCGCCTCGAGACCGGCGCCTCGGCCGGTCCGCGCTCGATCGAGGCGCTGCGGCTGATCGAGAGCCGGCTGAGCCGAATCGAGCCCGAGCTGATCGTCGAGACCGTGCTGGAGCGCCTGGGCGACCGCCTGGCCACGGCCGAGGGGCGCACCGCCTCGGCGCTGGAGGCCCTGCGCGGTTCGCTGGCCAGCTTCGATCGCCGGCTGAGTTCGGCCGAGCACGGCGGCGGCGACCACGCCGAGACCAGGTTCGAGGCCCTGGCCGAGGTCCTGACCCATCGGGTCGAAGCGGTCCGCGCCGAGGTCGCCGAAAAGATCGCCGCGGCCGGCGGCGAGAGCCGCTTCGCCGAACTGACCGAACAGGTCCGCGCGGCCGAGCGCCGCTCCGCCGAGGCGGTGGAGGAGATCGGCCGCCAGGTGCTGTCCATGGCCGAGGCCGTGGGCAAGAAGCTGATCGAGGTCGACCAGCGCGGCGCCGAGGCGATCGACCAGGTCGGTACCGAGATCGCCCGCATCGCCGGCGCCGTCGAACAGCGCCTGGCCCGCGGCGAGCATGCCCAGGCCGAGGCCTTCGAACGCTTCGGGGCCGAGCTGGCCGGCATCAGCGCGCGGATCGCCGCCGGCCCGGCGCCTGCCGAGGCTCCGGTCGCGACGCGCAGCTTCGCGCCCGAGCCTGAAGCCGAGCCCGAGCTCACCTTCGATCCCGAGGTTCTGTTCGCGCCGGAGTCGGAGCCGGAACCTGAGGCCGAGCTGACGGTCGATCAGGCCGCCGTCGTTCAGGACCCGCTAGACCCGATGGCCGAGGCCATCCGCCTGCTCGGCCCGCCGCCGGAACCCGAGCCGGAGCCGGAGCTTGAGGCCGAGCCCGAGGCCGAACCCGCCGTCGCCGCCTTCGGCGAGGAGCTCTATTCCCGCTCCGAAAGCGAGACGGCGCAGGCCGAGGCCGAGACGGTCAATCCGCCGTGGCGCCGCCTCGACCTCGACATTCCCGAGCCCCGGGTCCCGGACACCTTCGAGGTGCTCGCGGACGTCGACGACGACCTCTTCGAAGCCTCCGAGCCCGAAGACCCGGTCCGCGAACTCTCGACCCGCCAGGTCATCGAGCAGGCCCGCGCCACCGCCCGCGCCGCCAAGAGCGACGCAGGCCCGGCCAAGGTCCGCGCCAAGATGAAGGCCGCCGCCTCGGGCCGCCTGTTCGCCGGCTTCGCGACCGACAAGGCCAAGGCCACGCCCCGCCACTCGGCGCTGCAGACCGCCCTGCTGGTGGCCGGCGGCGCGGCGTTCATGAGCGTGGGCGCCGCCGGCCTCACCCTGATGCAGGCGCAGAAGCACCCGGCCGCGGCGCCCGCGCCCCAGCCCATCGCGCTCACGCCCGACGGCTCGCCGGCCCGCGCCTCCATGGCGCTCGGCCCGGCCAGCTTCGCCAGCGCCCCGGCCGACGCGAAGCCCCAGCCGGTCTTCGCCCAGGTCCGCGCCGACGTCGAGGCGGGCGTGCCCGGCGCCCTGGCCACGCTGAAATCCCTGGCCGAGGCCAACCACGCCCAGGCCCAGCTCTACCTAGCCCAGCTCTACGACAGCGGCGAAGCCGGCCTGCCGCAGAACCCGATGGAAGCCCGCCGCCTGACCACGCTGGCCGCCGAGAACGGCGACGTGAAGGCCATGCACAACCTGGGTGTCTATCTGTTCCGGGGCGAGGGCGGTCCGCAGGACCTGACCAGCGCCGCCCAGTGGTTCGGCAAGGCCGCCACCAACGGCGTCGTCGAGAGCCAGTACAACCTGGGCCTTCTGTATCAGTCGGGCAGCGGCCTGCCGAAGGATCTGATCCGCGCCCGCGCCTGGTTCGAACGCGCCGCCGCCAAGGGCGACGAACAGGCCCGCAAGGCTCTGGCCGAGATGGGCCCCCGGCCCGCGCCCAAGCCTGCCACGACCGCCGCCGTCGCCCCGGCGCACAATATGAACGTGCGCCAGACCCAGCTCGTGCTGACGCGCCTCGGCTACTACGACGGTCCGCTGGATGGCCGCGCCAGCGTCGCCTACGACCGCGCGCTGGCCGAATATCGCCGCGATCAGTCCGGCGGGCCGCCGCTGCACGTCTACCAGCGTTGACCACTGCACCGGGTAGGTCGTAGGCCCGGACGTGGACATCTACCTGCCCATCGCCGAGGTGGCCGTGAACGCCCCGCTCATCGTGCTCCTGGGCGCGGTGGTGGGCTTCATCTCGGGCATGTTCGGCATTGGCGGCGGCTTCCTGATGACGCCGATGCTGGTGTTCCTCGGCATCCCCGCACCCGTCGCGGTGGCCTCCATGGCCAACCACGTGGCCGCCTCGTCCATGTCCAGCGTCATCGCCTACGGCCGTCGCAAGGCGGTGGACCTGCGGATGGGCGCGGTGCTGGCCGCCGGCGGGGTGGTGGGCGCGTTCGCCGGCGTCGAGCTGTTCCGCTGGCTGCGCCTGCTGGGCCAGGCCGACCTGGTGGTCTCGGTCTCCTACCTGCTGTTCCTCAGTGTCATCGGCGGGCTGATGCTGATGGAGAGCCTGGGCGCCATCCTGCGCCGCCGTCGCGGCGAGACCGCGCCGCCGCACCGCGACCGCCGGCCGGTCTGGCTGTACGGCCTGCCGCTGAAGATGCGCTTCCCCCGGTCGCGCCTCTACATCAGCGTGATCCCGCCCCTGGTCCTGGGCGCGTTTGTGGGCGTGCTGTCGGCGATCATGGGGGTGGGCGGCGGCTTCATCCTGGTCCCGGCCATGGTCTACATCCTGCGCATGCCCGCCGGCATGGTCGTGGGCACCAGCCTGCTGCAGATCATCATCACGACGGCGCTGACCGGCGTGCTCCAGGCCGGCCGCAACCAGACCGTCGACATCGTGCTGGCCACGCTGCTGCTGGTCGGCGGCATCGTCGGCGCCCAGTTCGGCGCCCGGGCCTCGTCGCGTTTCCGCGCGGAGGAACTGCGCGCCATCCTGGCCCTGATCGTCCTGCTGGTCGGCCTGCGCATGGGCCTGGGCCTGTTCCTCACCCCGGACGAGCCGTTCGTCCTGCTGTCGGGGATGGGCTGATGATCGGCCCGATCCTCGCCCTCGCCACGGCCACCATGCCCGGCCCGCCGCTGCCGCCCTCGCCGGTCGCCGCCGCGCCGGTGATCTCGGCGGCGCTCACCGACACGACCGTGCAGGTGAAGTCCGACTTCCGCGGCGCCCGCATCGTGCTCTACGGCGCGGTCTTCGACTCGGCCGCCCGGCCCAGCGACGTGGTGGTCCTGGTGCGCGGCCCCGAACAGCCGGTGCGCCTGACCCGTAAGCAGAAGGTGGCCGGCCTCTGGCTCAACAGCCGCCCGGTGGTGTTCCGGGGCGCGCCCGGCTTCTACCGCGCCGCCTCAAACCGTCCGCTGGACGACATCGCCACCTTCGGCACGCTGCGCCGCCTGGGCGCGGGCGTGGACCACCTGCCGATCAACGCGCCCGCCGAACAGCACATCGAGACCCGCTACGGCGTCCGCGACGTGGTGGTCTCCAGCCTGGGGCCAGACTACTACGACTGGCGCCGCGCGGTGGTCCGCCTGAAGGAGAAGGCCGGCCTCTATCACGAGGACGGCCAGGGGGTCCGCTTCGTCGACCGGGGCCTGTTCCGCGCCGAGATCGCGTTGCCCACCGGCGCGCCCACGGGGGTCTATCAGGCCGAAATCCTGCTGTTCCAGAACGGCAAACCCGTCTCCAGCCGCACCCGGACCCTGACGGTCGAGAAGGTCGGACTCGAGCGGGCTCTTTACGTGTGGGCGCATTCGAGGCCATGGTCCTACGGGTTGGCAGCGATGGCGTTCGCGCTGGCGGCCGGTTGGGCGGCCTCGGCGGCATTCCGGAGAGACTGATTGCTCATGGATGACGTGCGGCCCGCCCCCGCGGCGGAGTCCATTCCCGTAGGCCTTTGGACGATCGCCCTGATCGGGCTTTCGCCGTTCCCGCTTTCAGCCCTGGCCTATTGCTACGGCCCGTCGAGCTGGACCGCGTCGTCGATGACCACGCTGCTGGCCTGGTCGGCGGTGACGCTGGCCTTCCTGGGCGGCGTCCGATGGGGCCTGGAAACCCGTGAGCCCCGTCCGCGCCTCATGCGCCAGGGCTTCTCGTTCCTCTGCGCCGTCGCCGCCGTGGTGATCCTGCTGGCGCACGGCCGCGTGCCCGAGACCTGGATCCTGGGCGGCTTCCTGGCGGCCTTCCTCATCCAATGGCTGTTCGACCACCAGACCCCGGACACCCCCTCGCGTTATCCCGTCCTCTCCACCGCCGTCACCGGCGCCGCCGGCGTCTCCCTGGCCCTGGCGCTGGAAAAGGCGATGAACGGCTAGCGGCCATGGTGCTGGAGGACGCCCAGAGGCGGGTCGGGGCATTCCTGGCGCCGCTCACCGTCGATACCTTCCTGGGCGAGGCCCTTTCGGGCGGCTTTCGGCTGGTGCGCCACGAGGGCGGCGCCTCGCGCGCCGGTCTGCTGGGCGCCGATCCGCAAGGCCTGCTGGCCGACGCGGTGCGCCTCGCGCCCGACCTGACCTATCACTCCGCCAACGCGTCCGGCCCGCCGCCCAGTCTGAAGGACGTCGCCGACGCCGCCGACTTCCGCGCGCGGATCGCCACCTTCCATGCCCGCAACTACTCGGTCCGCTTCCCCGACCTGCGCCCGCTGTCGCCGGACGTCGACGCCCTGGCCCGCGCGCTGGAGATGCTGATCCACCAGCCGGTGACGGTCTCGGCGTTCTGGAGCCGTGGCGGCATGCGCGCGCCGGTCCACTACGACGACCACGACCTCATCGTCGTCCAGCTTCAGGGGACCAAGCGCTGGTATGTGGCCAACCGGCCGTCCCAGCTGTTCAACACGTGGAAGGGCGTCTCCGGCAATCCGCCGGACCTGGGCCCGCACGACGTGGTCGACCTCGCGCCCGGCGATCTGATGTATCTGCCGCGTGGAACCTTCCACACGGTGGATTCCGACACGGAGTCCGTGCACCTGGCCATCGGCTTCACGCCGCTGACCCTGCGCGACGCGATCATCGCCGCCCTGGATCACCTGTCCGACATGAACCGGCCGCTGCGCGCCACGGTCGCGGGCCAACTGGAGGGCCTGTCGGCCGAGCCGCTCGTCCCGGCGGTGGTGGGCGCGGTGGGCCAGCTGCTGAACGCCGCCGGCGCGCCGGGCTTCCTGCAGGCCGCGCTGGAGCGGCGCTCGTCTCGGGCCATCGGCGACTTCGACGCCCTGCCGCGGCCGAGCCAGCCGCCGGCGCTGGGCCTGGACACGCTGCTGCGCCATGCCGGCCACGCGTTCAGCCACCTGGGCGCCAACGCCGAGACCATCGATTTCGCCTATCCGGGCGGCCACCTCTACATCCACCGCGGCGCCCAGGAGGCCGTGGTCTTCATCGCGCACACCGAGAGCTTCCGCGTGCGCGATCTGCCGGGCGACATCGGCGACGAGGTGCGTGTCGCTCTCGCCGCGCGGTTCGTTGAGGTCGGATTCCTGGAACTGGCCGGGTCACCCCAGCCCAGCGTCGCCGACCTGTTCGGGTCGGTGGCGCGCGCCTAGCGCCGTCCGGCCATCGCGTCCAATTCGTCGATCCGCTGGCGGTAGATGTCGGCGACCGCGCGTCGCGACAGGTTCGCCGCGTCCTCGCGGACATCGAGCCAGTCCGCCTGGTCGGCCTCCAGGTCTTCGCGCGGCGCGCCCGACGCCATCGCGATGGCGTAGGCCTGCTTCATCCGTCGATCCATGGCCGCCAGGCCCGCGTCGCGGCAGACCATCTCCCGGGCGCGGGTCGGCGCGTCACGACAGTCGAACGACGCCCGCGCCGGCGGCGGGACCAGGGCCACGGCGTCGCGGGGGATCGGCGCCTCGGCCGCCTCGGGTGGGCTTGCGGCCATTGGCGCGGGAGCCGGCCCTATGGGAAGCGTGCGCATCTCGGGCGCGGCGGACGGCGCTGTGCGAAGCGCCGGCACGCGCGGGACCAACGAGGTCTCCCGCCCACCAACCGGCGGCAGCACCTCCATCTTGCCAGTGTCGGCGGCCAGGGCGGGCGGCGTGGGCGTCACGGCGGCCAGCTCGACGTTCATTGGCGCGGCGGCCGCCATGGCCGCCGCCTCCGAAGCCGGTCGCGGGCCCGGCGCAGGCCCGTCGTTCCGCGCCAGGAGGACGCCGCCGCCGAAAGCGGCCAGCACCGCCACGCCGACCGCCAGCTTCGGCCAGAGCGCACGACGCGGGGGTTCGGCATAGGCCTCGTCCGGCGCGACCGGGTCCATGGCCGGCGCAACCTCCCACGAGCGTCGGCCCGGTTGCCGCCAGGGTTCGCTGTGGTCCGCCTCGTAATCCCGAGGCGTGTCGTCGGCATAGGTCTGGAAGCCCGCAAGGGGACTCGGCGGCTCGCCGCGCTTCGGATCGTCAGTCGGCATCGCCACCGCTCGCGTCTCAGGTCCCTCGCATGCTCAATCGTCGAGGCGCCCGCGAGGTTGCGTGCGCGCCCGACGAATGGCGAGGAAGAGACGCGGGGTTTAGGCGGTCGCCAGCGCGCTCCGGCGGCGGCGCAGCATCGCGCCGGCCATGCCGAAGCCGGTGATCATCAGCGCCCAGGTGGCCGGTTCCGGCACCGGCGGCGGGCTGATGGTCAGCAGGTCGCCGACGAACTTGGTCTTGTTGATCTGAGTGCCGCCGATGCCGCCCCAGGTGTCGCCCGTGAAGCTGTCGACGATGAGCTGGCCGTTGATCACGCCGCCGCCGCCGGAATAGACCGCCGTCGGCGCCAGGGCCGAGCCGCGCAGATCCATGTTGCCGACCACGAAGCTGGTGGCGTCGTGGAAGTTGAACAGCACCTGGCCGGTATTGCCGCCGTTCAGCGCCATGCCGCCGTCCAGCCGCACATTCGTCCCGCTGACGTTGATCAGCACAGTCGAGCCTGCGCCCAGGTTGATGTTGATGGTGTTGGTGTCCGACAGCAGCAGCGTGTCGATGTCGAAGACGTTCAGGCCGGCCTTCGTGGCGTTGAACGTCACCTGGCAGCCGTTCGTACCCGGCGCGCCGTAGCAGACCGAATCCACCGTGCCGGTGTTGGCGTAGGTGTCCAGGAACGCCGACAGCGCCGTCAGGCGGGCGCCTTCCGACACGAAGTTCACCGGAACCGGCGTGCCGGAGGGCTGGATGCCGCTGGCGTCATAAGACGTGGTCGAGACCGTGCCGCCGACGATCGCCTTGCCCTTCACCGAGCCGCCGTTGGTCGTGAGGTTGCCGCCCACCACCAGGTTGACGTCGCTCGCGTTGGCCTTGTCGCCCACCGAGTAGCCGGTCAGGTTGGCGTTGCCGCCGACGGCCACGCGGCCCTCGGTGTCGCTGCCGCGGTACGTCATGTCCTTCAGGACGAACAGGTTGTAGTCGGCCGCGGTGTCAGCGCTGGCGACGGCGGGCACGGCCATCGCGAAAACGGCGGCGGCGGCAAGCAGGACATTACGCATACGTCGGATCTCCGGGCACACACACGGGGCCCAAGCTCAAGGTTAGCCGTCGATTACCGGCGGGCGGTTGCAAGGGCTACGCCTCGGCGGTTGCATTCGGCCCGCGGACTCGCCTCACGGCAGAGCTAGCCCACTCATATTGAGCGTGGCCGCCGCCCGCTCAACGTATTCGCGAAGTGCAGCAACTAAGGGTCATTAAAAGTGGGAATTCTCACGACTTCTCAGACTTAAGGCTCCGGATCTTTCACGGAACTTCAACCAACATGCCGCAAACTGCCCCCGGATCAGAAGGTCCGAGCGCCTGGGCTGACCCGTGAAGCAGAAGCACGTCCACAAGCCGTACCGAAGCCTGACGGCGCTCAACAAGACCGCGTCGACCACGCGCGTCCTGAACCTGGCGTCCGTGATGCACAGTCACGGCGCCACGCCCGAGCACGCCGCCTCGCCCTTCTTCAAATCGCCGCTGCTGAACCGTGGCTTGGTGCTGAAGCACCGCCTCCGCGCCGACGATCCCGAACTGCTGGGCGGCCAGCGGGGCACGGCGACCAAGGTGATCATCCCCTTCGATCCGCGGAACCTGGGCGCCGGCGGCGCCTCGTTCCTGGTGGGCGAGAAGGGCTGGCTCGATCTGGTCGAGGAGATCTCCGACACCGAGGAGAACTTCCACCGCGACCGCTCGATGCTGGAATGCCTGTCGGAACTGCCGTCCTTCGACCCGTTCCTGCTGCGCGAGCACCTGCGGCGGAAGAACTTCCGCCCCGCCGACTGCTACTTCACCATCTCGGCCAGCGACCGCGAACAGATGCGCCGCTTCGTCCAGGTCGAGATCGGCAAGCTGATCCAGCTGGCCTACGCTGGCCAGGCGGTCTCCGAGGGCAGCACCGTCAAGCTGGTCGAGATGCTGCTGGCCTCGGACATGGACGACCGCCTCGAGCCCCTGCGCCTGACGCTGCGGCTGGAAGGCGAGGCGTACCGCGAGGGCATCTTCAGCTGGAAGGGCTTCCTCTATTACAAGTGGGCGCTCAGCGACCTGATGATCTCGCTCCGCCAGGTGATTACCGAAATCGGCAAGCTGGAACTCGCCGACAGCACCAGCCACGAACTCAACGCCTTCGTGCACTCCTCGCGCAGCCGGCTGCAGGTCACCATCCAGCGGCGCTGCCGCGACGTGGCCCAGACGCTGCAGGTGTACGACGAGGCGTTCGCCAAGCTCACCCAGGCCGGCGACGCCGTGGCCTTCCGCGACTTCCTGCTGAGCGCGCCGGCCATGTTCCTGGAACTGGGCGAGCGGGTGGGCATGATCTCCCACATCGCCAGCTTCTGGCGCTACCGCTTCCCGCCCGGCGCCTCGTTCCGCGCCAAGTCCGACGATGTGCTCGACCTGCTGCAGGACTTCGAGACCGGCCTGGCCCAGCCGACCATGTACCTGGCCGCCTGACCCCGTTGACAACGCCGGCCGCTCCGCTCCACCTCCCGCGCTTCAGGAGAGGGGCCGAAACCATGCTGTCCGATGGCTATCACGACGTCGATCCGCACAAGATCGTCACCGTCGAAACCTCGCTGCAGATGTTCGCCCGGCCGCCGATCCGTGCCGTCGAGGCTCCCGCCGGCGCGCGGCTTGTCCGTCTCGAAAACGTGAGCGCGGAGGAGTACCTCGACCTCTACCGCGCGGTCGGCCGCGACTGGCTGTGGTTCATGCGCCTGGCGCTGAGCGAGGCCGACCTGCTGGCCATCGTCCGCGACCCGCTGGTCGAGGTCTATCGGCTGGAGGCGCCGGACGGTGTCGGCATACTGGAGCTGGATTTCCGCGAGCCCGGCGACTGCGAACTGGCCTTCTTCGGCCTGTCGCCCGGCCTGGTCGGAACGGGCGCCGGACGCTGGCTGATGAACCAGGCGCAGGACCTGGCGTGGTCCCGCCCGATCGACCGCTTCTGGGTCCACACCTGCACCCTCGACGCCCAGGGCGCCGTCAGCTTCTACATGCGCTCCGGCTTCGTCCCCTTCCGTCGCAAGGTCGAGATCACCGACGACCCCCGCCACCTGGGCAAGTCGCCCAAGGACAGCGCCCCGCACTTCCCGCTGATCTGACACCCCCATTCGGGTGAGCCGCGCGGCGAATGGGGCCTGCTACGCCGACCCCGCGGCGCACGGCGCTCGCGACATGGGGATGACGACGATGCGTAAGGTTCTGGCGGTGGCCGCGGCGGCCTCGATGCTCTGCGGTTCGACGGCGGCGCAGGCCGATCAGGTCAGCGGCTGGAAGGCCTGGGCCGATCACGCCGAGCGGGTCGTGGCCGCGGTGAAGACCAACGACAATGCCGCGGTCGATGCGGCCTGCATCGGCACGACCAGGACCATCATCTCCCAGGGCTTCCAGTTCCCGTACTGGGGCCAGATGCTCCCGCAGTTCTGCGGTCGGTTCCAGACCGAGAACCAGAAGCGCGAGATCACGCTTCGCGGCTGGATGCAGGAGTGCAAGCAGCTTCGCCAGGTGAAGGGCGCGCTCGCCAAGTCCCAGCCCATCGCCACCGAGCCCCGCGCCAAGCCGCTGGCCGACGAGATGGTCGCCACCCTGGACGCCCTCGACGCCCGCGAGTGCGCCCACCCGCCGCGTCGCTGACGGCCGAGGTCCCCGGGCGACAGCGCGCCCGGGGTCGGTTGCGCTACGGCATCAGCACGGTGTCGACGACGTGGATCACGCCATTGGACTGATTGACGTCGGCGATGGTCACCATCGACATCCCGCCCTTGGCGTCCGTCAGGACGACGTGCTTGTCCTTCACCGACACCGCCAGCGTTTCGCCCTGCACGGTGGTCAGCGTCTTGCCGCTCTTGGCCATGGCCATCAGCTCCGCGCCGGAATGCTTGCCCGCCACCACATGGTAGGTGAGGATCTTGGTCAGCATCGCCTTGTTCTCGGGCTTCACCAGGGTGTCGACCGTGCCGGCCGGCAGCTTGCCGAACGCTTCATTGGTCGGGGCGAAGACCGTGAAGGGGCCGGGGCTGGACAGGGTCTCCACCAGGCCGGCGGCCTTCACCGCGGCGACCAGGGTGGTGTGATCCTTCGAGTTCACCGCGTTCTCGACGATGGTCTTGGTCGGGTACATCGCCGCGCCCCCGACCATCGGGGTCTTCATCGGCATCTGGGCGAAGGCGGCGGGGGCGCCGCTCAGCGACAGCGCGATCAGCGATGCGGCGAACAGGCGATTGCGGGATTGGGTCATGGGGGGACTCCGGACGTCTCCACCCGGGGCGGGGGAGTGGCGTACTTACGTGTCCCGCCGCCAATAGACGCCGTGGTCGCCAATGAAGGCCATCGCCAAAGCTTGGCCATAAAGTGCGCGTGAGATCACGGGTCCGTGATCGAAAGGGTGCGCATGAAGGCCTTTCTCCTAAGCGCGGCGGTGTCCGCCGCGCTCTGCCTCGGCGGCTGCCAGAAGGCGAATGAAGGTGCGTCTGTCGCCGCCAGCGGCCCGCGCGGCCGCTACGTCGGCGTCGGCATCTACGCGCCGGGTCAAATGTGGAGCCAGCTTGTCCGCCCGGCGACACCCGCCGCCGATCCGGCCGCTGCGACCTTTGACGACGACGAACAGGTCATCGTCGTCCTGGACAGCGCCACCGGCGAACTCCGTCAGTGCGGCAATCTCAGCGGCCACTGTATCGGCCTGAACCCTTGGGCAAAGCCGCTCGCGGAAGAGCAGGGGATGCCGGCGGCGCTGGTAAAGCACGCTCAGCAATTGGAGACAGAAGTCCGAGCGGAGGACGCGGCGTC
Organism: Alphaproteobacteria bacterium; assembly: GCA_018821435.1. Lineage (GTDB taxonomy): Bacteria > Pseudomonadota > Alphaproteobacteria > Caulobacterales > Caulobacteraceae > Phenylobacterium. Next base: position 1,480 of record JAHJME010000017.1, on the reverse strand, counting down.
GGCTAGGCCGCACCGACCCTAATCCCCGCCGCAGCCGCCGCCGCCGTCTCCGCTTCCATCGCCGTCGCCGCCGCTGTCGCCGGCGCATCCGCCTCCGCTCGAGCAGCCGATGTGGCCGGCGCAGAACGTGCCCGCCATCGCCGCGCCCAGCCCGCAGTTAAGGCTGTAGACGAAACCGCCTGGGATCTTCAGCCGGCTATCCAAGGCGAATAGCAGGGGCAACCGGTTCGGTTTGCGCGGGTCGATCCCCTCCTGCCGGCAAGCGATCGCCCAAGCGCGGCGGATGCCGTCCTGGGCGTCTCTGGGCGAGCGCATGGCCTCGGCGGGCGTGTGGTGCAGGAAACGCCCGACGATCCGCAGGCAAAACCGGCGGTAGGCGCGGGTCGAAAGGATGAACTCGTGCCAGGCCTCGTCCACGGCCTGGCTGGGCATCGCCACCCGGCGGCCGCGCGCCTGGATCGACACGGCGAAGAACTGCCGCAGCCCCTCGATGACCACGCTACGCTCATCCGGCGTGAGGTGTGGGTAGGTCTTCGCCACCCGCTTCTGCAGATGGTCGGGAAAGCCATAGATCTGAAGCCGATTGAGCCTGTAGCGGGCGGCCAGCACCTGGGCGGCGCGCGCTAGTCCGAGAGCGGCCAGAAGGCCAAGGACCCACATCATCATCTAGGCGGCAGTTTACGAAATTTGCGTGACAGTTTTGTGAAGGCGCTTCTGTCGCCTCAATCCCCCGCCACCTGCCGCCAGCCGATCGCGCGCACGCGTTCCGCGCCCAGCGCGCCCATCAGCGGCGGCCGGACGAACATGCCGGCGAACGCCACGTCGCGCACGTTCAGCCCGCCGGCATAGGCGCCGAACGCCGGCAGGATCACCCGCTCGCCGTCTGTGACGAAGCAGCGCCGCCGGACGGTCCCGCGCGGCGCCTTCACCTTCGCCGCCGGGTGCAGGTGGCCCGCGACCTCGCCGGGTTGCGCGCCGGTCTGCGGCTCGTGGCGCAGGACCAGGCCCGCGACGGAAATCTCGTCCGCCGTCTCGCCCGGCAGCGCCTGTGGCCCGTCGGCGTCGTGGTTGCCCACCACCCAGATCAGCCGCCGCCCCACCGCCAGCGCCCGGAGCCGGTCCGCGTCGTCCGCCGCCAGCCGCCCCTCGCTCCTGCGGTCGTGGAAGGTGTCGCCCAGCAGCACGACGGAGTCAGGGGCCAACGCCGCGATCTCCGCCTCCAGACGCCGTAGCGTCTCGCGGGTGTCGTAGGGCGGCAGCATCTGGCCGCGCGCGGCGTAGGACGATCCCTTCTCCAGGTGCAGGTCGGCCACGATCAGCATCCGCTCGGCCGCCAGCCACAGCGCGCCGGAGCACCGCATGACCACCTCGGTCCCTCGCACGCCCAGGCGCAGGCCGCCGCAGTCGCTGGCCGCGAAGGCGTAACGGTGAACAGTTCCTCCCCCTTTGGGGGAGGGGGACCGCGGAACGCGGTGGAGGG
>JAHJME010000016.1 GCA_018821435.1 Alphaproteobacteria bacterium | reverse complement strand
GCCATGCCGCCGGTCATGCTGGACTGGTGGATCTGGACGGTCCGGGCCAGGGGGGTTTCGACGGCGACCAGGGCGTCGGCCTTGGCGTCGGGGTTCTTCAGCGACATGAAGCCGGCGCCGGTCCCGCCCAAGGCGGCGGGCCTTGTCCAGGCGCCCTCCACCCTGGGCGCGGCCTGGGCGGCGGTGGCGAACGAGAGGGCCGCGAGGGCGGCGAGAGCGCGTTTCATGCGGCGATCCTAATGATGAACATGGCCGGCGTCAGGCGCGGCCGGCGCGAGGGTCAGCGTGGGGGCCGGGCGCTGGGACCGTGGGCCGCCTGGCGGCGACGTCTCGGTCCACAGGTTCTGCGCCGCGCCACAGGTTTGGATCGCCGGGAAGGCCAACGGCCCTGCGGCGTCCGGAAGTTTGGTCAGCACGACGAACTCGTCGAACTGGTCCGCCGGCAGGACGCCCCGCCACACGACGGCGGTGACCGCCGCCCCCGCGCGCTCGATCTCCAGCGTCCAGCCGGGCTTCGGCTGCGGCCGGGCCACGGTGACGCCCGCCGGGATCTCCACCCGCAGCGCGGTCGTCGCCGAGATGTCGCCGCAGCCGTGGCCGACCCCGAAGCGCAGGACCTGATAGGCCCCGACCGGCGCCGTGGCCGGTTGGATGGTGACGTGCGCGTGGGCTGCGCTTGCGACGGCGAGGCCCGCCGCCAGGGCCAGGGTTCTCAGAACGACCATTGCACGCCTCCGAACACGGAACGCCCGTCGCCGGGCCAGTAGGCGGCGGTGGCGGCGGCCGCCCGGATCTGCGCCTGGACGTTGGAGATGTAGTCCTTGTCCGTCAGGTTTCGGATGTCGAGGAACAGCGACATCCGGTCGTTCACCGCATAGCCCGCGTTGAGGTTGAGCACGGCGTAGGCCGGCGCCTGGGTGGCGTTGACGTAGTCGACCTGAATCTTCGAGGCCGACCATTCCACCGACGGCGCGATGAACCAGCCCGCCGGGTGATCGTAGCGCAGCTCGGCGCGGTAGAAATGCTTGGGCACGATCGGCAGGCGGTTGTCGCCGTACTGGCTGTCGCCATCGAACCTGAAGTCCGAGAAAGTGTAGGTCTGACGCAGCCGCAAGCCCTTGGCGAGTGTCCAGTCCAGCGCCGCCTCGATGCCCTGGTGGATCGTCTTGTCGGCGTTGAAGGTCGAGGCCGGGATGTTGGGCGCGACCGTGAACTGCAGCAGCTCCTTGTCCAGCCAGGCGCGATAGACTGTGACGTCCAGCAGCAGCGGCCCCTTGCGGCCGCGGAAGCCCGCCTCGGCGGTCCACGCCTCCTGGGCCTGCACCGGCGCGAAGCCGGTGTTGGTGGGCGACATCGACCCCAGGTTCGGCGGCTCCACCGATTTGGTGACGTTGGCGAACACCTGCACGCCGTCTTCCGATTCCCAGAGCAACCCGAGGCGGGGCGCGATCCAGTCGTAGTCCTTGGCGGCCTTCAGGTTGAAGGTCCCGGCCACGCCGGGGATGGCGAAGCTTTGGTAGTCGCGCTTGGCCTGGCCCCAGGTCCCCCCCGCGACGATCGCCAGTCGGGGCGTCACGAACAGCCGGCCCTCGGCGAAGACGTCGGTGGCGTCGGCGTTCTGCAGCGTGCGCGATGTGGGTGCGCCCCTTGCGCCCTTCACATTGACGTAGAAGTTGGAGTCCAGATCGCCCGTTCGGATCCAGGCGCCGGCGTAGGCGTCGGCGCGCAGGCCGCCGATCTCGCCGTCCCAGTTCAGGCGGGCGAACGCGGCGTAGTTCCGGCTCTGCTGGTCGATGACCTGGAAGATCGGGTGGTCCAAATCCTTCCACACCGCATAGCCGCCGGCCTCCAGCACGGTGGAGTCGCTGAGACGCCAGGTGGTCCGGAGCGAGGTGCGCACGCCCCGCTGGTTGCGGCCCTGGTCGTTGGCGTAGTTCCCCGCCGCGGGCTGGCGCGGGTCGGCGTCGAACTGGGCGCGGGTGAGAGCGCCCGGAATCTCCTGGTTGATGTTCCAGCCGTTGACGATCAGCCGAACCTCGCGGTCCTCACCGAAGCTGCGGCCGATGTTCAAGGCGCCGAACTGGAGGTTCTGCTGGCTTTGCGGACGATAGCCCTGGCCGGTCTGGTTGGTGGCCGCGGCGAAGACGTCCCAGTCGCCGGCCTGGCGCGCGACGGCGACGTGCTCGCGCAGCATGCCGTAGCTGCCGCCGTCGACCCGGACCAGGTTCTCGTAGCCGGCGTTCCTGCCGGTGGGCGTGACCACATTGATCGCCCCGCCCAGCAGGGCGCCGCCGAAGCGCAGCGCGTTGCCGCCGCGATAGACCTCGGTGTAGCGCGCGATCAGCGGGTCGATGGACTGGCTGTCGCCGAAGCCGTCGGCCTCGTTCAGCGGCAGGCCGTCCTGGGCGATCAGCAGGCCGCGATTGTGGTTGGCGTTGCCGATGCCCGAGCCCCGGATCGAGATGCGGATGTCGCCGCCCCACTTGCGCTGGGCGTAGACCCCGGGGGCGTCGCGCAGCATGTCGTCCAGGGCGATGGCGAACCGCCTTTGATAGGACTCCGCCGAGATCACCGACACGGCGCCGGGTGTTTCCGAGAGGCGCTTGCGAGCGTCGCCAACCACCAGGGGATCTTCAGGGTTGCGGGCGCCGGTGACGATGACCGAATCGACCGTGGTCGCGGGCTGTTCCTCGGCGCAGGCGAGGGCCGGCCACGCGCAGGCGGCAAGCAGGAGGGTGCGCCCGAGGGCGCGGGTGTTGAGAGACATGGATTTTCATTCCGAACATGACGGGACGGGCGCGCGAGGGTTCGCGCGCCGACGGCGACGATCAGGCTTCGGAGGTTGGTGGACCCTGGCCGGGCGGCCGCGGCGGGGCGCGGGCCGGTGGGGTGACGCGTCGCGGCTTCGGCGCGGGTTCGGCCGAGATCACGACATAGGCGACGCGCTGGACGCTAACCTGCGGCGGCGGGTCGGCCATGGGCGCGGGGCAGAGGCAATGCTTGCAGGAATGCTCGGCGGACGCCGGGGCGCCGGGGTCGCTAGGCCCGGTTTGCAGGCCGATGGGGGTGCAGATCAGCATCTCGCCGGCCGCGCCCGGCGCCGGCATCGCCAGCGCCGGGATCAGCGCCTGAACCAGCAGGGCGAATACCGCGAGCAGGGCGATCATCGCCCGGCGCTCGGCGCGCTCTACCTTGGCTTGATTGGTCGGCAATCCCACAAAGCGGCGTCCTAAACCGATCACGGGATTACGCAAGCGGTCCAGCTGCGCCATATTAGGCGCATCTACAAATCGGAGACCTGATGGAAGGCCACGTTCAGCCTGGTGCGTACAAGGATGTCGTCCTGTTTCTGGCGACGGCCGGGGTCGTGGTTCCGCTCTTCCGTCAATGGCGCATCAGCCCGATCCTAGGTTTCCTGGGCGCCGGCGTCGTCCTGGGTCCCTACGGCCTGGGCAGCCTCGCCCATGAGGTGACCTGGCTGAACGCCTTCACCATCGACAATCCCGGAGAGCTGGCCCAGCTGGCCGAGCTCGGCGTGGTCTTCCTGCTGTTCACTATCGGGTTGGAGCTGTCGTGGGAGCGCCTGCGGTCGCTCCGCCGCTACGTGTTCGGCATGGGCGCGCTGCAGGTCGGGCTCTGCCTGACGGCCACCGCGATCGCTGCGATGATGATGGGTCAGCCGCCGGCGGCGTCCATCGCCATCGGGGCGGCGCTGGCGCTCTCGTCCACCGCCATCGTCATGCCGATCCTGGCGGAGCAGAAGCGCCAGCACGCCATGGCCGGCCGGGCGACGTTCTCCGTGCTGCTGTTCCAGGATCTGGCCGTCGCGCCGATCCTGATCACCCTGACCCTGATGGGCCGCCGCTCGGACGAGCCGTTCTCGCCCGCGATGCTGCTGTCGGCGCTTCCGGCGATCGTCGGCATGGGCGCGCTGTTCCTGTTCGGCCGGCTGCTGCTGCGGCCGATGCTGCGCTCGGTGGCCAAGGCCAAGAGCGAGGAGCTGTTCCTGGCCGCGTCCCTGCTGGTGGTGGTGGGCGCAGGGCTGGTCAGCGCGCTGGCGGGCTTGTCCATGGCGCTGGGCGCGTTCGTCGCCGGCCTGCTGTTGGCCGAGACCGAGTTCCGCCACGAGGTCGAGGTTCGGGTCGAGCCGTTCAAGGGTCTGCTGCTGGGGATGTTCTTCATCTCGGTGGGCATCGGGTTGAACGTGCCGCTGCTATTGGACCGGCCGCTGGTTATCGTGGGCTCGGCGCTGGCGCTGGTGACGGTGAACTGCGTGATCATCTTCGGCCTCGCCAAGGCGTTCCGCCTGAAGACCCGCGCGGCGGTCGAGGCGGCGCTGCTGCTCGCCGGCGCCGGCGAGTTCGCGTTCGTCATCCTGGGCCAGGCGATGGACCAGCGGCTGGTCGACCGGACCGTCGGGCAGACGGCCCTGGTCGCGGCGACGCTCTCGATGTTCTGCATCCCGTTCCTGGCCCAGCTGGGCCTGCGGCTAGGCGGCCGCAAGATCGCGCCCACCGAGCTGCCGCCGGAACCCGAGGGCGAGACCGACGTCGAGCCTCGCGTGCTGGTGGTGGGCTATGGCCGGGTCGGTCGGCTGGTCGGCGACATGCTTCGCCGTCACGAGATCGGCTGGGTCGGGGCGGAACTGGACGCCAAGCTGGTGGAACAGGGCCGGCGTGCGGGCGAGTCGATCTTCTTCGGCGACGCCGCGCGCGAGGAATTCCTGATGCGGTGCGGCCTGGCCGACGCTCCGGCCTTGGTCGTCACGATGGACGATCCCGAGGGCGTCGAGGGGATCGTGGCCGTGGCCCGGGGTCTTCGCCCCGACCTGACGATCGTCGCCCGGGCCCGCGATGCGCGCCACGCCCAGCGGCTCTACGACCTGGGCGCCACCGACGCCGTGCCCGAGACCGTAGAGGCCAGTTTGCAGCTTTCCGAGGCCGTTCTGGTGGAAATCGGCGTCCCGATGGGCCTTGTTATCGCCTCGATCCACGAGCGCCGGGACGAATTCCGCAAGGCGCTGAATCGACCGGAATCCCTCGGTGGAAGGGCCCGGCGCTTCCAGCGGGAGCGGGGTTTGTGAACGGCGCCAATATTACGGCGCGGAAAAATCGTCATCCTAGGTTCATCGGTAGGGAACTAAGCGTGACCTTGATCCGTTGGGCGCTCTGACAAGGGAGACCTTGGTCGGGGATAGGGCGTTATGAGTTCTGGAAGCCGGGAGCGAAACGACGATGCTGGGGACCGCAAGTCCTGGGCCCACGTCGCGTCATCTCGGCGCCTTTACAAACAACGCCTAGGACCTCCGTCAGAAATCGACGGACGCTTTCCGGCGTCCGACGCAGACTCGGAGGTTCTGGAGACCACATTCCGACCCACGCGGCTCGCCGCGTGACCGGATTGGGGCGATTGTGCTGGCGAACCCCTGCAAATCTTAGCATTTGCGGGGAGCGTTAGACCTGACGTCCTGGTAGAGCTTGGGAAAGGCTGACCAAATTGCGTGGCGAGTGTGGCCCTGGCGACACTTTCGCAATGGTTGGTCCTTGATATAACTGCGGCCGGGTCAAACGGCCGCACCACCTGAGGGCAACGAGAGGGCTCTGATTATGAAGTTGAAACTCCTGGCTGGGGTCGCCATGGCGGCGGCGTTCGCCGCGTCCGGCGCTTCCGCGCAAGAAGGATGGTACGGCGCTGTCGACCTTGGCTATCACTGGCCCGACGGCATCGACGCCACGTCCTCGAACAACGCCGCGAACGGCATTCCCTACAACTGGGACTTCAATCAGAAGGACGACTGGGCCGGCTTCGCCCGTCTCGGCTACCAACTGAACGACCACTGGCGGGTCGAACTGGAAGTCGGTTACCGCAGCGGTGACATCGACTCGGTGCGCGGCGGTTCCAACCAAGCCGTCGTCGGCCTCTGCACCCCGGGCGTGACCCGGACGACCGGCGCGCCGGTCTGCGGCGCCCCCGACGGTGACGTGTCCGCTTGGACCGTCATGGGCAACGTCATCTATGACATCCTGCCCGGCTCGGTGCTGAACCCGTACATCGGGGCCGGTATCGGTGCGAACCACGTCAAGATGGACGTGACCGGCCAGTTCTCGAACGTTCCGGCGCCGGTCACGGCGGCGAACGCCATCCAGAACCTGACGGTCGACGACAGCGACACGGCTTTCGCCTACCAACTGATCGCCGGTCTGGCCTGGAAGGCCACCGACCAGCTCAGCGTGGACCTGACCTACCGCTATCTGGCCGGTTCGGACCTCGACTTCACCTCGACGGGCAGCCTGGCGACGGGCCTGCAGCCGGGCGTGTTCTCGGGCGAATACAAGGACCAGTCGGTGACGCTGGGCCTGCGGTACCTCTTCGCGGCTCCCCCGCCCCCG
>JAHJME010000015.1 GCA_018821435.1 Alphaproteobacteria bacterium | reverse complement strand
GCCGGCCCGGCCGCGCCGCCCGCCACGCCTGAAGTCCAGCGCGCCGCGCGCCAGGCCCCGCGGCCCGGCGGCGCCGTCATGGATCGCCGTCCCGACGAGGACGACCGTCGTCGCGACGCCGGCCCCGGCAAGGCCATCAGCCGCGCCAAGGGCGCGCCGATGCGCCGTGAAGGCCGCCTGACCATCCAGACCGTCGCCGGCGACGCCGAGGGCGCCGAGCGTATGCGTTCGCTCGCCTCCGTGCGCCGCGCTCGCGAACGCGAACGTGAAAAGCGCAAGGGCGGCGTCCAGGAGCAGGCCCGCGTGGCCCGCGAAGTCGTCATTCCCGACGTGATCACCGTGGGCGAGCTCGCCAACCGGATGGCCACGCGCGGCGTCGAGATCATCAAGTTCCTGATGCGTCAGGGCGTGATGCTGAAGATCAATGACGTCATCGACAACGACACCGCCGAGCTGGTGGCCACCGAATTCGGCCACACCGTGAAGCGCGTCTCGGAAGCCGACGTCGAAGAAGGCTTCATCGGCGGCGAGGATGTCGACGATCACCTGCTGCCGCGTCCGCCGGTCGTGACCATCATGGGCCACGTCGACCACGGCAAGACCTCGCTGCTTGATGCGCTGCGCGCCACCGACGTGGTGTCGGGCGAGCACGGCGGGATCACGCAGCACATCGGCGCCTATCAGGTGCGGCTGGAGAGCGGCGAGAAGGTCACCTTCCTCGACACCCCCGGTCACGCCGCCTTCTCCGCCATGCGGATGCGCGGCGCCTCGGCGACCGACATCGTGATCCTGGTGGTGGCGGCCGACGACGGCGTGATGCCGCAGACGATCGAGGCGATCAATCACGCCAAGGCCGCCGGCGCGCCGATCATCGTGGCGATCAACAAGATCGACAAGCCGGGCGCCGACCCGACGCGGGTGGTCACCGAGCTGCTCCAGCACGAGATCGTGGTCGAAAGCCTTGGTGGCGACACCCAGGCGATCCAGGTCTCCGCCAAGGAGAAGCTGGGTTTGGACGACCTGATCGAGGCCATCCTGCTGCAGGCCGAAGTGCTCGACCTGAAGGCCAACCCCGACCGCACCGCCGATGGCGTGGTGATCGAAGCCAAGCTGGATCGCGGCCGCGGCGCGGTCTCGACCGTGCTGGTGAAGCGCGGCACGCTGAAGCGCGGCGACATCGTCGTGGCCGGCGACACGTTCGGCCGGGTTCGCGCCCTGCTCAACGAGCGCGGCGAGCAACTGGACGAAGCCGGCCCCTCGGTGCCGGTGGAAATCCTGGGCCTGGACGGCACACCCGCGCCGGGCGAGCCCTTCGCCGTGGTGGAAAACGACGCCCGCGCCCGCGAGCTGACCGACTACCGTGTCCGCATGAAGCGCGAGAAGGCCGGCTCCCCGATGCAGGGCGCCAGCCTGGCCGACATGATGGCCAAGCTCGCCGACAAGAAGGTCTCGGAGCTGCCGGTCATCATCAAGGCCGACGTGCAGGGTTCCGCCGAAGCCATCGTCGGTTCGCTGGACAAGCTGGCGCACGAGGAGGTCCGCGCGCGGATCATCCTGTCGGGCGCCGGCGCGATCAGCGAGAGCGACGTCATGCTGGCCAAGGGCGCCAACTCGCCGATCCTCGGCTTCAACGTCCGCGCCTCGAAACAGGCGCAGGCGCTGGCCGAGCGTGAAGGCGTCGAGATCCGCTACTACTCGATCATCTACGACCTGATCGACGACATCAAAGGCGTGCTCTCGGGCATGCTGGCGCCGATCCAGCGCGAAACCTTCCTCGGCAACGCCGAGGTCCTGCAGGCCTTCGACATCTCGAAGGTCGGCCGGGTGGCTGGCTGTAAGGTCACCGAAGGCGTGGTCCGCAAGGGTGCGCGCGTCCGGATCATCCGCAACGACATCGTCGTGCTGGAACTGGGCACGCTGCAGACGCTCAAGCGCTTCAAGGACGAGGTCAACGAAGTCCAGTCCGGCCAGGAGTGCGGCATGGCATTCCAGGGCTTCCAAGACATCAAGGCCGGCGACACCATCGAGTGCTTCACCCTCGAAGAGGTCAAGCGGACGCTCTAGCGTTGCGTTGCTAAGCCCCTGAAATCGTGAAAGCCTCCCTCGGAAACGCGGGAGGCTTTTTCGTCTTCGCGGTGCGGGAGGCGTGGTCCCGGCCACGATCGCCAGCGGTCTGGTCGGGATCGCGGTGCAGTTCGGCCAGCAGGTCGAAGTCGCCGGCGGTGAAGCGCCGAAAAGACCAGCCGCATCGTTTGCAGGACCGGTGGGTCCAAATCGATCCCCCATCCGTTCATCTGCGGTTCGGCCTCGCCATGGGATGGGGTGTATTGTAGCGCAGCTTGCGCCTCGGAGGATCATATGCGCGCGATCGTGATCGCCTTGCTGGCCCTGACCCTATCCGCCTGCGCCACGGTGCAGAAGCTGGAGGCGGCGGGCGATGTCCACGCGTTGCTGATCTCGATCCGCGACGGGGACAGCGCCACCTTCGACAGCCTGGTCGACCGCCGCGCCCTCAAGCGCGAGATCCAGGCGCGGCTGGTGACCGAAGCCAGTCGGGACAGCCGCGTGCCGGCCGGCCTGGCCGCCATCCTGGCGCCCGGCCTGGCAGAGCTGGCCGGCGAGACCCTGGTCCAGCCGCAGGTCTTCCGCTCGGTGGCCGAATACTACGGTTATCGGCAGGACATGAAGATCCCCGGCCCGATCGGGATTTCGACCATGCTGCGGCAGATGCCGGACGGCCGCGTCTGCGCCGTCACCAAGAAAGACGGCCCCTGCCTGCTGGTGTTCGCCGAGGCGCCCGACGGCCGCTGGAAGCTCTCGGGCTTCGAAGGCGATCTTAAGATGCTGCGTCTCAAGCGCTGATCGGCCTAAGCTCGGCCCCGAGACAACAGGGGGTGGGCATGGGTTACGAGGCCGCGCTGGCGGACTACACGACGTTCGACTTCACGCACGATGGGCGGACCTATCCCGTCTACCGGCGCGGCTCCGGGCCAGCGGTGATCATCATGCACGAGATGCCGGGGCTGCACCCGCTGGTGATCCGCTTCGCCGACCGGGTGGTGGCGGCCGGGATGACGGTCTTCTGCCCCAGCCTGTTCGGCACGCCGGGCAAGCCGGTGAGCAAGGGCTACGCCCTGACCACGGCGCTGGGCGTGATCTGTATCCGCCGGGAGTTCTACGTCTGGCGCGGCGACCGCTCGAGCCCGGTGGTCGACTGGCTGAAGGCGCTGTCACGTCAGGCCCACGCCGAATGCGGGGGTAAGGGCGTGGGTGCGGTGGGCATGTGCTTCACCGGCGGCTTCGCGCTGGCGATGATGACCGATCCCTCGGTGGTGGCGCCGGCCCTCTCGCAGCCCTCGCTGCCGCTGGCGCGGGGCAATCCGAAGCGCGCCGCCGCCATCGGTGTCTCGCCCAAGGAACTGGCCTGCGTGAAGGCGCGGCTGGTTGACGAGGACCTGACGGTGATGGGCCTGCGGTTCACCAGCGACGAATTGGTCCCGGACGCCCGGTTCGACACCTATCGCCGCGAACTCGGCGACCGCTTCGAGGCCATCGAGCTGAGCGACGAGGACGCCAGGCCGGCGTTCATCCCGCCCCACTCGGTGCTGACGCTGCACCTGAAGGAGGAGGGGCCGACCAAGGCGGCCGAACAACGGGTGATCCAGTTCTTCAAGGCGCGGACGGGGGCGTAGAGCCCTCCACCCGTGTCATCCCGGTCTTTGGCTGCGCCAAAACCGGGATGACACGGAGAGGGGGATGCCCTAGAAGCCGCCGCTTTCCTGCACGGGCGTCCGATCCGCCCGTCAGGTGACCGAGGTCAGATCCATGCCCCCCCGCAAACCCGCAAAGCCCCGCGTGCCCGCCGGCCCGACCCAGCGCCAGCTGCGCGCCGGCGAACTGGTGCGCCACGCCCTGGTCGATATCTTCCGCGAGGAAGAGATCAACGATCCCATCCTGATCGGGGTGTCGGTCACGGTGACCGAGGTGCGGATGAACCCCGACCTGCGCCACGCCATGGTCTTCGTCGAGCCGCTGGGCGGCGAGAACGCCGAGGATGTGGTCAAGGCGCTGAACAAGCACTCGAAGTTCGTTCGCGGCCACCTAGGCCGGCTGATCGATATGCGGTTCACGCCGGATATCCACTTCCGCCACGACGAGAGCTTCACCGAGGCGGCGCGGATGACGCGGCTGTTCGATGACCCGCGCGTGCGCCAGGACCTCACGCCCGACGAGCCTTCGGACTCGTGGAAGGACGAGGACTGATGGCTCGTCGCAAGAAGGGCCAGGCGATCTCCGGCTGGATCAATCTCGACAAGCCCTACGACCTGACCTCGACCCATGCGGTCGGCCGCATCCGGCGGCTGTTCGACGCCCAGAAGGCCGGGCACGCCGGCACGCTCGATCCGCTGGCCACCGGCATCCTGCCCATCGCGCTGGGCGAGGCGACCAAGACCGTCCCGTTCCTGGTGGACGCGGACAAGGCCTATCGCTTCACCATCGCCTGGGGCCGCACCACGACGACCTTGGACCGCGAGGGCGAGACCGTCGCCGAGTCCGACGTCCGCCCCGGCGTCGCCGAGGTCGAGGCCGTGCTGCCCCGCTTCGTCGGCGAGATCGACCAGATCCCGCCGGCCTATTCGGCGATCAAGGTGGACGGCGAGCGGGCCTATGACCTGGCCCGCGCCGGCGAAACCGTGGAGCTGGCGTCGCGCAAGGTGAACGTCTTCGCCGCCCGGGTGGTCGAGGCTCCGGACGCCGATCACATCACCCTCGAGATCGAATGCGGCAAGGGCACCTATGTCCGCGCCATCGTCCGAGACATCGCCGAGGCGCTGGGGGCCTGCGGCCACGTCAGCGCGCTTCGCCGCACGCGGGTCGGCCAGTTCACCGAGCAATCTGCGGTCGCACTGGAAATGCTTGAAAATTTGAGCTATGAGGCCCGCCTGTCGGAGGCATTGCTTCCGGTCGAGACCGCACTGGACGACATCCCGGTGCTGGCCGTGACCGATGAAGACGCCTTCCGATTGAAGCAGGGACGATCGGTCGTTCTCGTTCCCCGACAGGTGGAAGCGGTCAAAGCCAGGCTCAAGCCGGGCTCAAGAACCGTTTCGGCCATGGCGGGCGGGTCGATGGTGGCGCTCTGCGAGATGCGTGCGGGACGGCTCGAACCCTCGCGTGTCTTCAATCTCTAGAGCGGAGAAACCCGATGTCGATCACGGCCGAACGTAAAGCCGAAGTCATCAAGTCCCATGCCCGCGGCGACGCGGATACGGGCAGCGCTGAAGTCCAGGTGGCGATCATGTCCGAACGGATCTCGAACCTCACCGACCACTTCAAGACGCACAAGAAGGACAACCACTCGCGCCGGGGCCTGCTGAAGCTTGTCTCCGCCCGTCGTTCGCTCCTCGACCACCTGAAGAAGTCCGACGTGGCTCGCTATCAGACCCTGATCGAGAAGCTCGGCCTGCGCCGCTAGGTTTCCAAGACGGACCCGTTTCCCGCCAGGGGACCGGGTCCGTTTCGCATTTGAGGCCGCTCCCCCGTCACAGGCAGGGGGATGGATGCGGCGACCGGGGCCATACCCTTTTTTGTACCGGGTCAGTCCCAACACGCCGAGGACCCAAGGGGTCTTCACCGCCTGTGCCATTGGAGAGGATTTCGGCAGACCGATCCCTGTCCACGCCCGCCGGGAATACGCCCGCGGGACCAGAAAGAAGCAAAATGTTCGATATCAAACGCAAGACCATCGAGTGGGGCGGCAAGACCCTCACGCTCGAAACCGGCCGCATGGCCCGTCAGGCCGACGGCGCGGTGCTTGCCACGTACGGCGAGACGATGGTGCTGGCCACCGCGGTGTTCGCGAAGAACGCCAAGCCGGGCCAGGACTTCTTCCCCCTGACCGTGAACTACCAGGAGAAGTTCTATGCCGCGGGCAAGATCCCCGGCAGCTTCCCCCGTCGCGAGGGCGCCCCCTCGCAGAAGGAAACTCTCACCAGCCGCCTGATCGACCGTCCGATCCGCCCGCTGTTCGTCAAGGGCTTCAAGAACGAAGTGCAGGTCGTCTGCACGGTTCTCGCCCATGACCTCGAGAACGATCCCGACATCGTCGCCCTGGTCGCCGCCTCGGCCGCCCTGGTGATTTCCGGCGCCCCCTTCATGGGCCCCATCGGCGCCGCCCGCGTGGGCTTCGTCGACGGCGAGTACATCCTGAACCCGACTCTCGACGAGATGAAGGAAAGCCGGATGGACCTGGTGGTCGCCGGCACCCAGGACGCCGTGATGATGGTGGAATCCGAGATCCAGGAGCTCACGGAAGAGCAAGTCCTGGCCGGCGTCACCTTCGCCCACAAGGGCATGCAGGCCGTGATCGACGCGATCATCGAGCTGGCCGAGCACTCCGCTAAGGAGCCCTTCGACTTCAAGTCTGACGACACCGACGCCATCAAGGCCGAAGTGAAGAAGGCCATCGGCAAGGACCTGGCCGCCGCCTACAAGATCACCGCGAAGACCGAGCGCCACGCCGCTCTGACCGCGGCGAAGGAAAAGGCCGTCGCCAAGTTCGCCAAGTCGGACACCAATCCGGCCGGCTACGCCGCCGACAAGCTGGGTGGCGTGTTCAAGGAACTGGAGGCCGACGTCGTCCGCCGCTCGATCCTGGACACCGGCATCCGCATCGACGGCCGCAAGGTCGACCAGGTCCGTCAGATCGTCGGTGAAGTGGGCGTCCTGCCCCGCGCCCACGGCTCGGCCCTGTTCACCCGCGGCGAGACCCAGGCCCTGGTCGTTGCGACCCTGGGCACCGGCGACGACGAACAACTCATCGATGCCCTCGAGGGCAAGTACTATGAGAAGTTCATGCTGCACTACAATTTCCCCCCCTTCTCGGTCGGGGAAACGGGCCGCATGGGCGCGCCGGGCCGCCGCGAAGTCGGCCACGGCAAGCTGGCGTGGCGGGCGATCCGTCCGATGCTGCCGCCTTACGAAGAGTTCCCCTACACCATCCGCCTGGTGTCCGAGATCTTCGAGTCCAACGGCTCCTCGTCGATGGCCTCGGTCTGCGGCTCCTCGCTGGCCCTGATGGACGCGGGCGTGCCCCTGAAGAAGCCGGTCTCCGGCATCGCCATGGGCCTGATCCTGGAAAAGGACGGCTTCGCCGTTCTGTCCGACATCCTGGGTGACGAAGACCACCTCGGCGACATGGACTTCAAGGTCGCCGGCACCGCCGACGGCATCACGTCGCTGCAGATGGACATCAAGATCGCCGGGATCACCGAGGAGATCATGAAGCAGGCTCTCGCTCAGGCGAAGGGCGGCCGTGACCACATCCTGGGCGAAATGAACAAGGCCATGGAGGCGCCCCGCGCCGAACTGGGCGAGTTCGCGCCGAAGATCGAGTCCATCAAGATCCCGGTCGAGAAGATCCGCGAAGTGATCGGCACGGGCGGCAAGGTGATCCGCGAGATCACCGCCGAAACCGGCGCGAAGATCGACATCGGCGAAGACGGCACGATCAAGATCGCGGCCGCCGACCAGGCCAAGATCGACGCGGCCAAGACCTGGATCAAGTCGATCACGCAGGAAGCGGAAGTCGGCGCGATCTACACCGGCAAGGTGGTCAAGGTCGTCGACTTCGGCGCCTTCGTGAACTTCTTCGGCGCCAAGGACGGCCTGGTTCACGTGAGCCAGATCGCCAACGAGCGCGTGAACAAGGTCTCGGACGTGCTGACCGAAGGCCAGTCGGTCAAGGTGAAGCTCCTGGGCTTCGACGACCGCGGCAAGACCCGCCTCTCCATGAAGGTCGTCGACCAGGAGACCGGCGAGGACCTGTCGAGCAAGCAGACGGAATCCGAAGACGCCTAAGCGTCTCTGATTTCATCGCAGGATTGGGACGGCCGCAGCGATGCGGCCGTCTTTTTCTTTAGCTTCACCGTATCTCCCTCAGGGGGGCGTTCTGGCGCCCGTGGTGAATCCCATTTCGGCTGGCCCGGTCCTTGCTTGGTTCGGGCAACGAGATTTTTCGATCGAGGTTTGACCTGATGCGCTCCGCTCTCATCCGCACCGCCGCCGCTTCGGCGCTGGCCGCTTTCGCCCTCGCCGCGGCGCCGGCCGCCAGCGCGACCGAACTGCTCACGAATGGCGGCTTCGAGGACCTGGGCACGGCCGTCCCCGAGGGCTGGGGCGGCTTCACCTACTACGCGGGCGGCTCCGTCGGCCTGCCGGGCTGGACCGTCGGCACGGGCAGCGTCGACGTCACCACCAACGCCTCGGCCTGGTCGCCGGCCTACGAAGGCCAGAACGGCCTCGACATCAACGGCTGGGACGCGGGCTCGATCTCGCAATCCTTCGCCACCATCCTGGGCGAGACCTACACCGTCTCGTTCGCCTATTCGCGGAACGCCGCCAGCGCCCCCAACCCGGCCATGGCCACGGTGTCGGCCGGGGGTTCGATGCTGAACGTGATCGCCGCCAACGACGGTTCGTTCGGCTCGGCGAACAACTTCCTCTGGAAGACCGGCAGCTTCACGTTCGTGGGCACGGGCAACCAGGAAACCATCACCCTGGCCGCGACGACCCCCGGCAACGGCGGCGTGTTCTTCGACAACGTGTCGGTGAGCGGCGCGGTGCCGGAACCGGCGACCTGGGCCCTGATGATCGGCGGCTTCGGCATGGCCGGCGCGACGCTCCGTCGTCGCCGCGCGATGGCCGCCACCGCCTAACCCGATCCAGTCTTAGTAAGCGTAAGCAAAACGCCCGGCTCGCGCCGGGCGTTTTGTCGTTTGGGATGCGCCTCGGCTCATGCCGGTTCGGGGATCTTCAGGCCATAGCGGGCCGCGGGATGGGGCCGGGACAGGTTGGGCTGCAGATTGGCCCGCGCGGTGGTCACCGCGGCCCAGTCGGCCGCCTCGGGCAGGGACGGGATGGTCACCAGCTCGCCCTGGTCCAGGCCCGCCAGCGCTGCGTCCACCAGTTCGTCGACGTGCATCAGGATCTCGCTGGGCACATTCTCGATGCCGCGGCCGGACCGGTCCCAGATCTCGGTGCGCGTGGCGCCTGGCAGCACGGCCTGGACTGTCACGCCCGACCCCGCCAGCTCATCGTTCAGCGACTCCGACAGGTACAGGACGTAGGCCTTGGTCGCGCCGTACACGGTGCTCTTGAACTGGGGCATCAGGCCGACGATCGAGCCGATGTTGACGATCGTGCCTCGCCCGCGCTGGGAGAACCCCGCGGCCGCCGCGTTGGCCAGCCGGGTGACGGCGGTGACGTTGAGCTGGATCAGGTTGTCCAGGCTGTCGGCGTCCGCCACCGCGAACGGCTCGAACAGCGCCGCGCCGGCGTTGTTGATCAGCAGGGTCAGGTTCGCGTCGTCGCGCAGCCGGGCTTCCAGCTTGCGGATGTCGTCGCGGACGGTGAGGTCGGTCTTCAGCACATCGACCTTCACGCCGGCTTCGGCGCGCAGCCGGGTGGACAGGGCCTGCAGCCGGCCCTCGTCGCGCGCCGCCAGGACCAGGTCGTAGCCGCGTCGCGCCAGACGGTCCGCATAAACCGCGCCGATGCCGCTGGACGCGCCGGTGATCAGGGCCGCGCCCTTCGGGGTAATGTTGGTCATCTCACATCTCCTGACCGGTCGGGCGGGATCGCCGGCCGCTGTGAAGAGAAGATGGAAACGCGGGGGTCACGCCCACAAGGTGCGGCAGGCCATCCTTTTGTATGATGGCCATCATAAAAAGCGGAGGCGGGCTCAGGAAAGCTGAGTTGGCTTTGCGATGGCCCGCCTCGCGCCTGTGTCTAGCGGGCTTTCCGGGCGGCGTAGCGGGCGTCGCGCTTGGCCTTGGCTTCCGCCTTGCTGAGTTGCTTGCGCTCCTTGCGGGCGCCGCGCTTGTCGGCCAGCTGGGCTTCCTCGTCCGCCAGGATCGCCGCCTCGGCGGCGGCGGCCTTGTCGGCCGTCGCCTGCTTGGCCTCGGCCTTCTCCACGGCGCGGGCCGCGCGCACGTCCTGCAGCTCGGCCTCCTTCATGGCCGCACGTTCGGCGAAGAGGGGGTCGGTCACGGTCGGCTTCGGCTTCAGCTTGGCCAGCAAGGCGGCCTTGGAATCCGCCGCGGCGGATAGCCGGTCGGTCAGGCCGGAGCCCTTCAGATCTCTCATGGGTAGCTTTTCGGGTGGGGCCGCGGTTGCGCGGGTGCGCCTAGCCTACGCCCTTTCTCGCATAAAGGCCCGAGCCGACGACAAAGGGCCCGCCTTGCGGCGAGCCCTTGCGGTTCAGCGCTGTCCTGGAGGTCTTAGCCGCGCAGCTTGCGCAGCAGCACGTCGACGTCGCGGGCGATGACCGGATCCTCGGCCTTCAGGGCCTCGATGCGGCGCACGGCGTGCAGGACGGTGGTGTGGTCGCGCCCACCGAACCGGCGGCCGATGTCCGGCAGCGAGCGGGTGGTGATCTGCTTGGCCAGCCACATGGCGACCTGGCGGGGGCGAGCCACGGCGCGGGCGCGGCGTTCCGAGATCAGGTCGGCCTGCTTCAGCGCATAGTGCTCGGCCACGGTCTTCTGGATCATGTCCACCGTGACCTTGCGCTCGTTTACGGACAGGTGGGGCCGCAGGATGGCCTGGGCCTCGTCCAGGGTCAGGCGAGCGATCTCGCCGCCCACACGGGCCACCAGGGTGTTCAGGGCCCCCTCCAGCTCGCGGACGCTGTCGGTGAAGCGGTCGGCCAGGAACTGCAGCACTTCCGGCCGCGCGGCCGGGTGGAAGCCGCCTTGGTGCGCCAGGGTGTGCAGCTTGCGCTCGAGGATGCCGAGGCGCAGGGCGCGGTCGGCGGGCTCGATGCCGCAGACCAGGCCGGCCTGCAGGTGGGACCGCAGGCGCGGTTCCATCTCGGAAAGCTCGTTGGGCGAACGGTCGGCGGTCAGCACCACGCGGCGGCCGTCCTCGACCAGGGCGATCAGGGTGTGGAACAGCTCTTCCTGGGTCTGGGTCTTGCCGGCGACGAAGTGGACGTCGTCGATCAGCAGCAGGTCTGCGTTGCGCAGCTCGTCCTTGAAGGCGGCGGTCTGCTTGTCCTGCAGGGCCTTCACGAAGGTCGAGGTGAAGCGTTCGGCGGAGAGATAGACCACCCGCTTGCCGGGGCTGGTGCGAAGCGCTTCCCAGGCCAGGGCGTTCAGCAGGTGGGTCTTTCCGAAGCCGTAGGGGCCGTGGAACACGACGGGGTTGAAGTGGCCATCGGCCCAGGAGGCCACGCGGCGGGCGACGGCGAAGGCGAACTCGTTGGCGGGGCCGGCGACGAAGGTGTCGAACGAATAGCGTTCCTGAAGGCCCTGGAGCCGTCCCTGGCGGGCGGCGATGGGCGCCACGGCCTCGGCTTCGATCTCGAACACATCGGGGGCGCGGGCGGCGGCGGCAGCCGCGCCGGACGACGAACTGACCATCGGGGTGGCGGCCATGGGGGTATTGGCGGCGATCGGTGCGCGCGGGGTCGTCGAAGCGGCCTCGACGTCCATCCGCGACTTCAGGTCCAGGCGCCGACCCAGGGGATCGTTCTGGGCCCAGAGTTCGCCGATCCGGCGCCAGGCGTTGTTACGGATCCAGTCCCGCGCGACGCCGGTCGCGGCGACCACGCAGACCTCATCGCCGGACTCGCGCAAAGCGGCCTGGCCCAGCCATGAGCCGAACGTCGCGTCGCCCAGCTCACGCTTGAGAACCAGGCACGTCTTGCTCCACACGGCCATTGCCGGCGTGCTTGCCATAGCTCCCGCAGCCCCCCCGCTCGTCATTCCTTGTAACCCCATCGAACTGCCGCAGAAAAGCCAGGGCCCCGGACCCCCTGACTACCCAATTTATTCAACACAAACAGACCCTTATTCAGCGAACACATATGGTCCGCCGCTGTCCCGGTTTCGGCCGGGATCAAGTCAAAGACGCCTGTAAGAGGACCGACACTAATGGGGGGACCTAGGGGGTCAACGGTGATTCTTTTTTCCGTCGAGACTTATTTCTGTTGACTCGGCGGGGACCCTTTTCGGTCCAAGGGAAAGCCCAAAAACCGAGTGCGGAGGCTGAGCAAATCGGTCGCAGGGCCGCACCGGAAAGCCAAATTCCAGGCACAAAAAAACAGCGCCCCGAAGGGCGCCGCCATTCAGAATTCCTAGAGGCGAAGAGGGGGAATGTGTCCCCCTAAACTCCAGCTTGAAGAGCGGCCGGACGAACCGGCCGCGCGGGGCCTCAGGCCGCCGACATCTTCTTCAGCTGGGCAGCCAGGCGCGAGACCTTCCGCGAGCCGGTGTTCTTGTGCACGACACCCTTGGTGACCGCGCGCATCAGTTCGGACTGGGCCTTCACGAAGGCGTCCTTCGCGACGGTGGCGTCGCCCGAGGTCACGGCCTCTTCGAACTTGCGCAGGAAGGTGCGCACGCGCGAACGACGGGCGGTGTTGACTTCGGTGCGGCGGGCGATCTTGCGGACCGCCTTCTTGGAACCGGGCGTATTGGCCATTCGGGACTGCTCTCGAAACAGGTAGCACCCGCCGGTTGGCCGGCGGGCGAAATTGGAGGCGCGGATATACTGAAACAGGCCCGGCGGGTCAATGCCGCTTCGGCGCCATCTCGCCGCGGCCTACTTGCCCTTGAAGTCCGGCTTCCGCTTGTCGACGAAGGCGGCCATGCCTTCCTTCTGGTCCTCGAAGGCGAACAGCGAGTGGAACAGGCGCCGTTCCACCGCCACGCCGGTAGCCAGCGTGGTCTCGAACGCGGCGTTCACCAGCTCCTTGTTCATCATCACGGCCAGCGGCGACTGGGCGGCGATCTTGGCCGCGGCGGCCAAGGCCTCGTCCAAGAGTTTGTCGGCCGGCACCACGCGCGACACCAGGCCCGCGCGCTCGGCTTCCGCCGCGTCCATCATCCGGGCGGTCAGGACCATGTCCATGGCCTTGGCCTTGCCCACGGCGCGCGGCAGGCGCTGGGTGCCGCCGATGCCGGGCATGACCCCCAGGTTGATCTCGGGCTGACCGAACTTGGCGGTCTCGGCGGCGATGATGAAGTCGCACAGCATGGCCAGTTCGCAGCCGCCGCCCAGGGCGTAGCCGGCGACGGCGGCGATGATCGGCTTGCGGAACTGTTCCAGCCGCCGGCCCGCCGCGCCGAAGAAGTCGGTGGCGAACATCTGGGCATAGGACTTGTCCGACATCTCCTTGATGTCGGCGCCTGCGGCGAAGGCGCGCTCTGAGCCGGTCAGGACGACGCACTTCACGGCCTCGTCGGCTTCGGCTTGGTCCAACGCGACAGACAGCTCGCTCAAGAGCTGGCTGTTCAGCGCGTTCAGCGCCTCGGGCCGGTTCAGGCGGATCAGGGTGACGCCCGCGCTGGGGGTCTCGACGATCAGGGTCTCATAGCTCATGGGGCGCTCCGCGTTCTCAAGGGGCGACTTACGGCCCGGTGACCGAATAGCCAAGCGCGCGCAGCTTGGCCGGCAGGCCGTCGGGGCCCACCAGGTGGCCAACGCCGACGACCACGACCGTGCGGCCCTTGCCCTTCAGGCGGGCGTCCAGGTCGACGATCCAGCGGGCGTTGCGCTCGGTGACCAGGCGGCGGAACACCCCGGGCGAGGCCTTGCGCAGCGGCTCCAGCGCCTCGCGGTCCAAGGCGTCGGCGTCGCCGGCCATCCAGGCGCGGATCAGTTTGTTGTAGCCCTCGGGGTCTTTCTGCAGCTCGCGAACCGTCTCGTTCAGCGAGGCGATCTGTTCGTCGCGGGGCGACTGGTCGAACAGGCTGAGCTGTTCGGCCGGGGTCTCCAGGGCGCGGCGCTGCACCTTGGGGGGCGTGGTGGTCTCGACGGCCTTTTCCACCCCGTGCTCGGTGTCGGCGCCCGCGGCGCGGTAGGCGGCGCCGGCCAGGGCCACTTCGGCCAGCCAGGGCTCCAGCCGGTCCAGGGTCGTCTTGTCCAGCCCCAGGCCGTCGGCGGCGCGGATCAGCAGCTCGGCGTCGCGGGGCGTCAGCAGGGTGAACAGCGACTGGCCGGGCGGCAGGAGACCGGTCGCGGCGGCCAGGCGGGCGATCTCCTGCTCGGCGGCCGGACCGGCCGGCAGTTCGAACCACAGGTCGTCGGCGCGCTTCAGCCCCGCGTCCAGGGCCGCCGGTCGCCAGGCCAGGCCGGGCGGCAGCACGTGGATGGAGCCGAACAGCAGCATCTCGGAGTCCGCGTCCTTGACCACCCAGACGGGCGGCGCGGCGTGGGCCGGGGCGGTGAGGAGGACAGCGGCGGCGAGGCCGGCAAGGAAACGCATCACGTCTCGCGCAATCCTATGTCTGACAAACGGGGCAGAAGAAGGTGGAGCGGCCCGACTGGACCTCGCGATCGATGATCCCCGGGCAACCGGTGTTGCAGCAGGGTTGTCCCTCGCGGTCGTAGGTGCGGAAGCGGTGTTGGAAATAGCCCAGGGCGCCATCGGCCTGGGCGAAGTCGCGCAGGGTGGAGCCGCCGGCGGCGATCGCCTCCTGCAGCACCGCCTTGATCTCGGGGACCAGCTTGCCCAGCCGCGCCGCGGAAATAGCGCCCGCCGGCTTGAAGGGCGAGATCCGCGCGCGGTTCAGCGCCTCGCAGACATAGATGTTGCCCAGGCCCGCCACCGTGCGCTGGTCCAGCAGCAGGGTCTTGGGGCCCTGTTTACGGTTGGCGAAGGCGGCCTTGAGGTGGGCCACGTCGAAGGCGTCGGACAGGGGCTCCGGGCCCAGGCCGGCGAACCACGGGTGCAGCGTCAGGGTCGCGGTGTTCACCAGGGCCATGTAACCGAAGCGGCGGGGGTCGTAGTAGGTGACCCGCGTCCCGTCCTCGGTCTCGAAGACGATGTGGGCGTGTTTGGGGTCGGGATCGACGGCGTAGTGGAACTGGCCGGGCCGCGCCTGGCCCTCCGCCCGCGAAATCTCGAACCGGCCGCTCATACCCAGGTGCATGACCAGGGTGTCCTCGCGGTCGAGGCGGGCCAGCAGGTATTTCGCGCGCCGTTCCAGCTTCACGATCGTGGCGCCGGTCAAGAACTGGACGAAGTTCTCGGGCAGCGGAAACCGCAGGTCCGGGCGGCGCGCCTCGACCCGGGACAGCCGGCGTCCCTCCAGTACGGGGGCCAGACCGCCTCGCACCGTCTCGACTTCGGGCAATTCAGGCATGGGTTCCGCTTGGCACGCCCGCGCGGGCGCGCCAAGTCCTGCGCGCGTCCGGGCCCGACGCGGGCATCTTTTGTGCGAAGAACCGGAGCGCGCCTTTTCTGGCGCGTTCCGGGGGGATATGAGCAGCGCCATGACCGGACCTTCCGCCACCTTCGGCTTCCGCGATGTCGACGCCTCGGAGAAGGCGGGCCTCGTCCGCGGCGTCTTCGATCGCGTGGCCAAGCGCTACGACCTGATGAACGACCTGATGAGCGTGGGCGTGCACCGGCTCTGGAAGGACGCGGTCGCCTCGCGCCTCAACCCGCAGCCCGGCGAGACCATCGTCGACTGCGCGGGCGGCACCGGCGACATGGCCCGGCGGTTCGCCAGGATGGCGCGGCGCGCGCAGGAGCGGCGCGGCGGCGACGACGCGAAGATCTTCGTGGTCGACTACAACGCCGAGATGATCATGGCGGGCCGCGAAAAGGGCTCGCTGCCCGAGATGGCCTGGGCCGTGGGCGACGCGCAGCGGCTGCCGCTGCCGGACGGCGCGGCCGACGCCTATGTGATCAGCTTCGGCATCCGCAACGTGACCGACGTGTCGGCCGCCCTGCGCGAGGCGCGGCGGGTGCTGAAGCCGGGCGGCCGGTTCCTGTGCCTTGAGTTCTCCCGGCCGGTGACCGAGGCGCTGCGCGCCGCCTATGACGCCTATTCGTTCAAGGTGATCCCGGAGATCGGCGCCCGCGTCGCCAACGACCGCGAGAGCTACCAGTACCTGGTGGAGAGCATCCGCCGCTTCCCGGACCAGAAGACCTTCGGCGGCATGATCGGCGAGGCGGGCTTCGGGCAGGTGGGCTGGACGAATTTCTCGGGCGGCGTCGCGGCCATGCATACCGGGCGGGCGATCTAGGCCTGATGGCTTCGCTTGGCGCCTATCTGCGGCTGTTCGGGGCCGGGTGGACGCTGGTCCGCAACGACGCCCTGCTGCCGCGCGAACTAGACGCCTTCTATTCGCCGGCCGTGCGCGTGGGCGCCAACACCCTGCGGATCTTCGCCAGCCGGCGGACCGGGCGACCGGGCGAGCGCCTGGCGCGGTCGCTGGAAGGCCTGGGGCCGGTGGCGATCAAGCTGGGCCAGCTGCTTTCCACGCGGGGCGATATCTTCGGCCGCCAGTTCGCCGAGGACATGGGACGGCTTAAGGACAAGCTGGCGCCGTTTCCCATGGTCCAGGCGCGGGCGGTCATCGCCCAGGAGCTGGGCCAGCCGGTCGAGGCAATCTTCGCCAGCCTGGGCGAGCCGGTGGCCGCCGCGTCGCTGGCCCAGGCCCATCCGGCCACGTTGATGGATGGCCGGGCCGTGGCGGTGAAGGTGCTGCGGCCGGGGATCGAACGGCGGGTGGCGGCGGACTCCGCGGTGCTGGCCCTGGCGGCGAAGCTGGTCGAGCGCTGGGCGACGCCGATCCGGCGGCTGGAGCCGGTGAAGCTCGCCGACACCGTGATCCGCGCCACCGAGCTGGAACTGGACCTGCGGCTGGAGGCGGCAGGGGCCGACGAACTGGCCGAGGTGATGGCCAAGGACGGCTACATGTCCGCGCCGAAGGTCCTCTGGGAGGGCGTCGGCAAGCGGGTGCTGACCATGGCCTGGGCGGACGGCATGGCGCTGTCCGACGAGGCGGCGCTGAGCCAGCCCGGCCTGGACCGCAAGGCGCTGGCCGACAACCTGACCCGGGCGTTCCTGGCCCAGGCGCTGGACCACGGCGTCTTCCACGCCGACCTGCACGAGGGGAACCTGTTCGCCGCCGCGCCGGCCAAGCTCCAGGCCGTGGACTTCGGGATCATCGGCCGGCTGGGGGCTGTGGAGCGGCGATACCTGGCCGAGATCTTGTGGGGCTTCCTGCAGCGGGACTATCCGCGGGTGGCCCAGGTCCACTTCGACGCCGGCTATGTGCCGCGCAGGCACAGCGTGGCCGCGTTCGCCCAGGCGCTGAGGGCGGTGGGCGAGCCGGTGTTCGGGCAGCGCGCCAATGCGGTGGCCATGAGCCGGGTGCTGACCCAGCTGTTCGAGATCACCGCCCTCTACGACATGCATCTGCGGCCCGAGCTGGTGCTGCTGCAGAAGACCATGATGACCGTCGAGGGCGTGGCCCGGCGGATCGATCCCCTGCACGACATCTGGGGCGCCTCCGAGCCCGTGGTCCGGCGCTGGATCGCCCGCGAGCTGTCGCCCGTCAGCCGGGTGAAGCAGCTGGCCGGCGAGGCCGAGAGCGCCATCCGCAACATCGCCCGCCTGGCGCAGCCCGCCGAGGCGGTCGTGGTCGAACCCCCGCGCAGCAGCGCCCTGTTGTGGTTCGCGCTGGGGGCGCTGGCCGCGGGCGTGGCGTTCCTGGCGGGGGTGCTGTTCGGCTAGGCGTCGTCGTCGCGGTTGCGGCGGGAGGCCTGACGCTTGGCCTCGCGGGCCTTCTGTTCGTCCCAGTAGGCCATGCCCTCGTCGGGCTTGAACATGGTGCGCGGCGCGCCGGCCCGGCTGGCGACGGCGAAGACGTTGCCCTTGGGGTCGTAGAACAGCTTGTCGCCGTTGTTGCGGCTCATGGTCAGGGTGCCCTTGGGCGGGTTCGAGACGAAGCCGTGGGCCTTCTGGACGAACTCGTCGACATTGTCGGCGCCGAACGTGCGGCCGTTGCGATCGAAGGCGCGCTGGGCGTTCTGCTGGGCCGAGAACTTGCGGCTGGCCGACCACATCGGCTTGCCGTCCACCTCGGGGACCGGATCCCGCCGGTGGTGCTCGGTCGACGTGGTCTCAGACCGGTAGTTGCTATCGGACGACGCCTCGCCGGCGCTGGCCGCCATCTGGGTTCCGGCGGCCTGCTTCTGGGCCACGGCAGAGGGGCCGTTGTCGCAACCGGCCAGCGCCAGGGCCGCGCCGGCGAAGAGCAGAACAATCTTGGAGTTAGCCATCTCGTTTTCCGTCCCATGGTCGAGCTGGAACAAAGAATGAACACAAGCGCCAGTGTTTGTCGAGTCCGTTTGGATGACCTACATCGGAGCCCTCATTCGAAGGGTGTCTGGCCTTGGCCGAACAGCGAGTTCTCCTGATCGTCGGCGGCGGCATCGCGGCCTACAAGGCGCTGGAGCTGACGCGGCTGCTCCGCAAGGCGGGCATCGGGGTGCGTCCGGTCCTGACGCGGGCGGGCGCAGAATTCGTCACGCCGCTCAGCCTGTCGGCCCTGTCCGAGGACAAGGTCTATTCCGAACTCTTCAGCCTGACCGACGAATCCGAGATGGGCCATATCGAGCTCAGCCGCTCGGCCGACCTGGTGGTCGTGGCTCCGGCGACGGCGGACCTGATGGCCAAGGCGGCGAACGGGCTGGCGGGCGACCTGGCGTCCACGACCCTGCTGGCCACCGACAAACCGGTGCTGATGGCGCCGGCGATGAACGTGCGGATGTGGGACCACGCGGCCACGCGGCGGAATGTCGAGCGGCTGAGGGCCGACGGCGTGCTGTTCGTGGGACCCGACGAGGGCGCCATGGCCTGTGGGGAGTTCGGCGCGGGACGGATGGCCGAGCCGGCGGCGATCTTCGAGGCGATCCGCGGGGCGTTGATCGGCCCGGCCGCCCAGCCGCTGACCGGCAAGCGGGCCATCGTCACGGCGGGGCCGACGGCCGAGCCGCTGGACCCGGTGCGGCTGATCACCAACCGCTCGTCCGGCAAGCAGGGCTATGCGATCGCCAGCGCCCTGGCGGCCCTCGGCGCCGAGGTGACGCTGGTGAGCGGCCCCACCGCCCTGACCGCGCCTGCGGGCGTCAACCGCGTGGACGTGGAGACGGCGCGCGACATGCTGGCGGCCTGCGAGGCGGCGCTGCCGGCCGACATCGCCGTCTGCGTAGCGGCGGTGGCCGACTGGCGGCCCGAATTCCAGGGGACCAGCAAGATCAAGAAGGGCGACGGCGGTCCGCCGTCCATCGCCCTGGTCGAGAACCCCGACATCCTGGCGACCCTGTCGAAGGCCAAGGCGCGGCCCCGGCTGGTGGTCGGCTTCGCGGCCGAGACCGATGACGTGGAGGCCCACGCCCAGGCCAAGCTGGCCCGCAAGGGCTGCGACTGGATCGTCGCCAACGACGTCAGCATCGACGGCACCATGGGCGGCGACCAGAACGCCGTCGCCATAGTCTCCAAGGGGGGAATCGAGCGATGGGACCGCATGGCCAAGAGCGAAGTCGCCCGCCGGCTAGCCGTCCGCATCGCTGAGGAATTCTGAGTGTCCCCGACCGTCCCGATCACCCGCCTGCCCCACGCCAAGGACATTCCGCTTCCGGCCTATGAAACGGCCCTGGCGGCGGGGATGGACCTCCGGGCCGCGGTGCCCGAGGACGAGCCGCTGGTGCTGCAGCCCGGCGACCGGTTCGCCGTGCCGACGGGCCTGGCGTTCGCCCTGCCGCCCGGCTTCGAGGGCCAGGTGCGGCCGCGTTCGGGGCTGGCGTTCAAGAACGGCGTCACCTGCCTGAACTCGCCCGGCACCGTCGATGCGGACTATCGCGGCGAGGTGAAGGTGATCCTGATCAACCATGGGGCCGAGGCCTTCACGATCCGGCGCGGCGAGCGTATCGCCCAGCTGGTCATCGCCCCGGTGGTCCAGGCGGCCTGGGCCGAGGTCGACAGCCTGGACGAGACCGTGCGCGGCGCCGGCGGCTTCGGATCCACCGGCAAGGGCTGACGGTGGAACAGGCGGGGCCGGGGCGAGTTCGCTCCGGGTGCGGATCGCCACCTACAATGTGAACGGCATCAACGGGCGGCTCGAAGGGCTGCTGGCCTGGCTGGCCGAGAAGCAGCCGGACGTCGCGTGCCTGCAGGAGCTGAAGGCGCCGGACGCGCGGTTTCCGGCCGCCGCGCTGGCGCGGGCCGGCTATGGCGCGATCTGGCAGGGCGAGAGCCGGTGGAACGGCGTGGCGATCCTGGCGCGGGACGCCGAGCCGATCCAGACCCGACGCGGCCTGCCCGGCGACCCGGCCGACACCCAGAGCCGCTATATCGAGGCGGCGGTGAACGGGGTGATCGTGGCCTCGCTGTACGCGCCGAACGGCAATCCCCGGCCCGGTCCGAAATTCGAGTTCAAGCTGCGCTGGCTGGATCGCCTGCACGCCCACGCCGCCGGCCTGCTGGCCAGCGGCCATCCTGTGGTGCTGGCCGGCGACTTCAACATCATTCCCGAGCCGCGCGACGTCTATGCGCCCGAACGCTGGGTGGACGACGCCCTGTTCCACGCCAAGGTCCGCGAGGCCTATGGGCGGCTGCTGGACCAGGGCTGGACCGACGCGCTTCGGACGCGGTTTCCGAGCCAGACGGTCTATACCTTCTGGAAGTACTGGCGCGACGCCCTGGCCCGCGACGCCGGCCTGCGCATCGACCACCTGCTGCTGAGTCCCGACCTGGCGCCCCGGCTGACGGACGCCGGCGTCGACCGGGCGTTCCGGGCCCGCGAGGGCGCCAGCGACCACGCGGCGGTGTGGATCGAGCTGACCGACAAGAAGGCGAGGCGAACCAAGGGCTCGCCTACAGCCACATGATGTTGCGTTTTTACTAGTGTTTTAGATTGCGCAGTTCGGCGGGATGTGGCTCTTTGCGACGGGGAGCTTCATTCGCGCGATGAATGTCTCCGCGCTTCCCCCGGGAGCCTGCATGTCAGCCCTATCTCTAGCCGCGAACAATGTCCGCGACGTGGCGCACGATATGCCCGGTTGGGCCGCGGCCGCCTTCCCGCACGGTCTGGCCCACGAAGGCGGCAGTGTCTGGGCGCCGTACGACTACAGCTGGGATATGGGCGCCGAGGCGCGCATCAACCAGGCCGCCTCGAACCGGTCGGGCGGTGGGGCCGATGTCAGCCTGCATTTCGAAGTGCTGCTGCGCGCGGCGCTGGCGCAGGCCGGGATCGACACCGCGACGGACGGGGTGCTGCTGGATCTGCGCAGCGGCGACGGCGTCCGGTCGCTGGTTCCCTGGCTGAGCCTGCTGCCGCGCGTGCACATCGTGGCCAGCGATCCCTCCAGCCTGCTGCTGGCGGCGGCGGTCGGCCGCGCACGATCGCTGGAGGCCGAGGATCGGGTGATGGGCGTGCTGGCCGAGCCGGACGGGGTTCCGGTCGCGCCGGGGTCGGTGGACCTGGTCAGCGGCGTCGCGTGCCTGCACGAGCTGGACGACCCCGACCTGGTGCTGGCGGCGGCCGCCCGGGCGTTGCGGCCCGGCGGCGTGGCGATCTTCCTGGCGCCGTTCGACGGTCACGGCCTGCTGCGGCTGGCGTACGAGCGGATCTGGACCGAGGCGGCGCTCTGGCCCGACGACCCGTTGAGCCCGGACATCGCGGTGGCGCTCCGGGCCGTCGTCGACGACATCACCAAGCGCACCCTGCCGGACCGCCGCGACCCGGCGTTCGCGCAGATGGAGCAGAAGTGGCTGTTCGCGCGGGAATCCCTGGAGGCCGCGGCGCGGAGCTTCGGCTTCCGGGAGGTCGATTTCGCCTCGCACAACGACCATGAGACGCTCTACCGGGACGCGGCGGTCCTGCAGGTGCGCACGCTGACGGGCCGCGCCGACGCGGTGCTGCCGGTGTGGGCCATGGATATCCTGGACGGCTTCGACCGGGCGCTTCGCCCGCCGGTGAAGCGGCTGCTGATGCTGGAAGGCACGATCGTCCTGCGGCGCTGAGGCTGTCGCCCGCCGTGGTGCGTCAACGCCGATAAGATTCGTCCACGAACCACACGAACCACACGAACAGGCCGCAGGGCTGCGGCGCGCGATCCAGGCCGGGCCCGTTCGTGTGGTTCGTGTGGTTCGTGGAAAACAAGACAGCGCCTGCGGCGCGGGGGACTCGAACAGCGGAGCGCGGCCCCTCGTTCGTCACGCTACGGGCGATAGGATGGCGTGCTGGACTACAGCTCCGGGGCGACGAAGCCGCGGACGTTTTCGTCGATGGCTTGGGCGACGGCCAGGGTGCGGGCGTCGCCGCCGAGGGGGCCGATGAGTTGGACGCCGACCGGCAGGCCGGCCGTGGTGAGGCCGGCGGGGACGGCGGTGGCGGGCAGGCGCAGCGCCGTGGCCACCGAGATCCAAGTCAGCATGGACGGGTATGGGATCTCCTGGCCGTTCGACATGGTCAGCTTGCGCTTCTGGAACGGTCGCTTGTCGTGCGGGAAGGCGGCGACCGGCGAGATGGGCGCCAGGATCACGTTCCAGCGCCCGAAGGCCGCGTCGATCTCGTGGCGCAGGCGCGCCCGCACGGCGTCGGCGGCCAGCCATTCGGTGTGGCGAGCGGTGTAGGCCATGGCCATGGCGGCGCTGGAGAAGGGTCCTGCGCCGCGCGCCAGGGCGCCCTTGGCGAAGAACCGCACCCGCTCCATGCCCCGCAGCATGGCGGGTGGCAGATCCTCGCCCAGCACGGCGCCCAGCAGGGTCTGGTAGGCGTGGAGCAGGGCGCGCATGTCGACCGGGCTGGGGATCGTCTCGACCTCGGCGCCGGCGGCGCGCAGTTCGTCGGCGAACGTCTGGATGACGGCGCGCACCTCGGGATCCAGCGGACACATCGGGTCGTCCAGCCACAGGCCGATCCGGGTTTCCTTGAGGTCGGCGGCCGGCGCCTTGGGGGCCAGGGGACCGTTCTCGATGATCGACAGCAGCAGGCGCAGGTCGCGGGCCGAGCGGGCCATGGGGCCGATGACGTTCAGGTCGCGCTCGGCGAACGAGCCGGGGCTGGGAGGCACGTGGCCGCGCTGGCTGACCATGCCCCAGGTAGGCTTGTGGCTGAACACGCCGCAGAAGCCGGCCGGCACCCGCAGCGATCCGCCGATGTCGGAGCCGATCTCGAGCGGGGTGACGCGGGCGGCTAGGGCGGCGGCAGCCCCGCCGGACGATCCGCCCGGCGTGCGGGCCGGGTCCCACGGGTTCTTGGTGACGCCATAGAGGGGGTTGGCGCTCTGCCAGTCGGCGGCCATGACCGGCACATTGGTCTTGCCCCAGATCACCGCGCCGGCGCGCCGCGCGTGGCTGACGGCGGCGGCGTCTTCGGTCATCCGGCGGCGCAGGTCGGCCAGGCCCGACGAGGCGGCCATGCCGGCGACGTCGAACGTGTCCTTGATGGTCATCGGCAGGCCGGCCAGCGGGCCCATGGGCTCGCCCCGCAGCCGGGCGTCGTCCAGCGCGCGGGCCCGTTCCAGCGCGCGCTCCGGGTCGGCGGCGACGACAGCGTTGAGGTCGGCGTGGGTCTCGGCGTGACGGGCCAGGGAGAGCTTCAGCAGCTCGACGGCGGAGATCCGCTTGCTGGCCAGGGCGACCAGCTGGCTCGAGGCGTCCTGGTCGAGGAACTCCGACACTTCAGCGCTCCTTCGAAAAGCCCAGCACGTCCTGCATGTCGTATTCCCCGGCGGGGCGGCCGGCGACCCAGCGGGCGGCGGCGGCGGCGCCCCGGGCGAACAGGCCGCGGTCGCGGGCCGAGTGGCTCAGCGTCAGGATCTCGTCGTCGGCGGCGAAGGTGACGCTGTGCTCGCCGATGATCCCGCCGCCGCGCAGGACGGAGAAGCCGATCTCCTCCACCGGCCGCTCGCCGGTGATGCCGTCGCGGGCGTGCCGGGCCACCTGGGACAGGCTGACGCCGCGCCCCTTGGCGGCGGCCTCGCCCAGCATCAGGGCGGTGCCGGACGGGGCGTCGACCTTGCGGCGGTGGTGGGCCTCGAAGATCTCGATGTCGTAGCCGTCGGCCGGCAGGGCGCGGGCGGCCTGTGCGACCAGGCCCATGAGCATGTTGAGACCCAGTGAGAAGTTGCCGGCGCGGACGATGGCGGTGGTCTTCGCGGCTTGGGCCACGGCGGCGATCTGGGCGGCGTCGAAGCCGGTGGAGCCCAGCACCAGGGCCACGCCCTTGCCGGCGGCCTGCTCCGCCAGCGCGGCGGAGGCGGCAGGGGTGGTGAAGTCGATGATCACGTCGCACGCGGCCAGGGCCTGGGCGGCGGAGACCAGGCCCTCGCCCTGGGCGTCCGGCCGGTCGAAGCGAGCGACCAGGATCAGGGCGGGGTCGGCCTGGACGGCGGCGGCCACGGCTTGGCCCATGCGGCCCAACGCGCCGGCGATGGCGATCTTGATCGGGGCGGCGGACAGGGCGGTCTCTCCGGATTGTTGCGCTGACTAAGTCTCGCGCGCCGGGGGCCGGGTCAACCTGTGGCGCCCCTTCCTCTCCCACTGCGCGGGAAAGGAGGGGGTACGGTTCAATTCTCCCGCGCGTCGCGGGTGAGGTCGTTGAGTTCGGAGATGCGGGCTTCGTAGACGTCCTCGACGGCCCAGGGCGCCTCGCGGGCGGCGGCGGCGCGGGCCTGGAGCCAGCGGGCCTGCTGGCGCTGGAGCGACGAGGCGGGGACGCCGGCGGCCTCGGCGTTGCGGTAGGCCTGCTGGAGCTGGCGGTCGCGGGCGCCCAGGCGGCGATCGGCGCAGACCACGGCCTGGCCGGGATCCGGCGAGGCGCAGGCGTCGTTGCGGGCGACGCGCATGGGACCCTGGCCGATGGGGACGGGCTTCTTCGCCACGGGTTTCTTCGGCGGCGGCTTGGCGATCACCGGCTTGGTGGAGGCCTTCTCGACCTTCGGCTTTCTCGCGGCCTTGGCCTGGGCGAGCTGGGTCTTCGTCTTGGCGACCTCGGCCTTGAGCGTCTTCGGGGTGGCTTTCACGGCCTTGACCAGGGCGGCCAGGCGCTTGGTCTCGGCGGCCTTGGCCTTGGCGGTCTTTTCGCGCCGCGCCTCGGCCTGGGCCAGCTTCACGGCCTTGGCCTTTTCGGCCTTCTGCACCTTCTCCGCCTTGGCGAGCTTCTGGGCTTTCGCGGTCTCGATCAGCTTCGCCGCCTTGGCCTTTTCGACCTTGGCCTTGTCG
Source organism: Alphaproteobacteria bacterium (assembly GCA_018821435.1). Classification (GTDB taxonomy): domain Bacteria; phylum Pseudomonadota; class Alphaproteobacteria; order Caulobacterales; family Caulobacteraceae; genus Phenylobacterium. The sequence continues at coordinate 196,129 of JAHJME010000015.1, read as the reverse complement.
ACCGTCTTCGGCTTGGCGTCCGCGACCCTGAGCTTTTCGGGCTTCGGCTTGGGCTCGGCCTTGGCCTTCTGGACCTTGGGCTTCTCTGGCGGCGCCTCGATGCGCGGCGCGGGCCGGGGCTTGGGTTCGACCCGCACCGTGGGGACCAGCAGGGGCGGCTCGGGGGCGATGATGGCGTCGACCTTCATCAGGCCGGCGGCGGTGCGTCGCGGGGCGGCGATCTCGGGCGGGGGCGCGGCGGTCTCGCGATACGGCGCGGCCTCGCCGGGCAGGACCTCGAGCAGGGGTCCGAGCGGCGCGGGGGTATCATCGACCACGATCTGCAACGCCGGGCGCGGCGCGTCCTCGGGGGCCATGGTGGCGGGGTGGGGCGGGGCCGGCGGATCGGGCCGCGCCCACAGTCCCATGCCGACACCCAGGGCCATGGCGCTGACGACGCCGAACAGCACGAGACGGCCGGGACGGGGTGGCTTCTGGACCGGCGGGTCCGGCGGCAGGTCTTCGGAATAATCCAGCATCGTGCGCCCCTTGAAACACGGGTTCCCTCGACGCGCATGGCTAAGGTCGGCTACGGCGCTTGCGCCGTCCTAGCTCACCCCAACCCCGAACTCTCTCCCAACTCCAGATTGAGGCAAAACCATGCCGTTGGAAATCCCCACGCTTGAGACAGAACGCCTCATTCTGCGGGCGCCCCAGCCGGACGACTTCGAGGCCTGGGCGGCGTTCTGCGCGGACGCTGAGGCGGCGCGGTTCATCGGCGGGGCGCAGGACCGGATCGGCGCGTGGCGGATCATGTCGGTGATGGCCGGCGGCTGGTTTAGCCGGGGCTATTCGATGTTCTCGGTGATCGAGAAGGCCAGCGGCCTGTGGGTGGGTCGCGTGGGACCCTGGCGGCCCGAGGGCTGGCCGGGCCCGGAGGTGGGCTGGGGCGTCGCTCGCGCGCACTGGGGCAAGGGCTATGCGACCGAGGCCGCCGCGGCCGCCATCGACTGGGCGTTCGCCACCCAGGACTGGACCGAGGTGATCCATACGATCGAGGCGGCGAACGTGAACTCGCAGAAGGTGGCCCAGCGGCTGGGGTCCAGGATCCTGCGCCAGGCAGTGCTGCCGCCGCCGATGAACGTGGCGGTGGATTGTTGGGGCCAGACGCGGGCGGACTGGCTGGCGCGGCGGCGCTAGATCCAGCCGCGCTCGCGCAGCAGGCCGGCGTAGGTGCGGCTGACGGGAACCTCTGCGCCGTCCTTCAGCGTCAGCGTCGCGCGGCCGTCGCCGCGTTTTGCGTCGGCGATGGCGTCGCGGGCGACCCACCAGGAGCGGTGGACCTGGGCGCCCTCGATGCCCTCCAGCTCGGCCACGGCGTCGGCCAGGCGCAGCAGGATCAGGTCCTGCCCCTTGGAGGTGTGCAGGCGCAGGTAATGATCCTCGGCCTCCACCGCCCAGACCTCGGCGCCGCGCAGTTTCAGCGGCAGCCGCTCCAGGAACTTGGGCGGGTTGGGCCCGGCGGCGGTCAAGGCGTCGCGGCGGGTCTCGATCAGCATGTTGATCGAGGTCAGGGCCAGCGAGACGAGCAGGACCGGCCCGAACAGCACCCAGATCCCCGAGAACGGGACGTTGGAGTTGAACATGAACCGGGTGGCCGCCCAGACCAGCAGCGTGAGCGGCACGGACATGACCAGCGCGGAGATCCCCGCGTCGATCCAGATCTTCCCCGTCCGCCGCCGATCGCGGAGGAAGAAGCGCACCACGAGCGCGCCCCACAGGTAGCCGACGACCATCAGGGTCATCCAGTAGATCAGCCGCGCGGGGAGGGGCGCATCGTCCGTGCCGAACGCGCCGGAGAAGGTGAGGAACAGGCCGGCGGCCAGGGCCACGGCCAGGCCGCGCACCCATCCCCGCGCGCCGTCATAGGGGCTGATACGGGCGAAGAACGGCTTCACGACGCGTCCGCTCGCGAAGCGTGAACGGCGACCGGCGGCGTTTCGCGAAGCCTTGCCGTCACCCGACGCATCCCCGCTCGCACCGCATTCCGACCGCCGTCATGTCCTGGATCGACCGGGCCCAAGGCCCACTCGTCTCGGAGATAAAGGATGTCGTCGGTTTCGCAAACGCCTGCCCGGAAGCCCCTGAGCTTCGGCCTGCGGTTTGGTCTGATCATGGGCGTGGTGGTGGTGATCGTCGGCCTGTCGCTGGGCGGCGCCTGGCGGGCGGTGATGGCCCTCGCGCTGTCGGCCCGGCCGCATGCCCCGAACCTGTCGCTGTTCATGCAGCTGACGCCGGCCATCAAGGTCCACCTGGTCGCGGCGTTGCTCGCGCTGGGCCTGGGCGCGGTGCTGATGTTCGGCCGCAAGGGGCGGACGTTCCACCGCATCGCCGGCTGGGTCTGGGTGGTCCTGGCGCTGACGACGGCGGGCGCCACCCCCTTCATCACCAGCCTGAACCACGGGCGGTGGTCGATCCTGCACCTGTTCACCGGCTGGGTGCTGCTGATCCTGCCGCTGGCGGTGATCTGGGCGAAGCGGCACGACGTCGCACGCCATCGACGGACGATGATGGGCCTGTTCTACGGTGGCTTCGCCATCAACCTCTTGATCGCCTTCATTCCGGGGCGGACGATGTGGCAGATGTTCTTCGGCTGACGCTGTTCGCCCGGAAACGGCCTCAGTCGGGGCTCAGACGCCCCGCCAATCTAAGCTGAGCCTTGAGGGCCATGGCCGACGACCTGATCTTCCACGACCCCAGCGGACGGCGTTCGCGCTGGGTGCGACTGGCCTCCGGACTGCTGATCGCGCTGCTGCTGCTGGTCGGCGCCGGCTTCTTCGCGACCCTGGCGTTCGCGCCCCGGCTGCCGGGGGTGACGCTCAAGGACCCGCACGTCCTGCGCGCCCTGCACGTGGAGACGGCGCACAAGCTGAAGGGTCACCACGCCTGGACGGCGATCCCGCACCCCAAGAACCTGGACAAGGGCGGACCGGCGCGGCCGCTGGCGATCGGCTTCTATGTCTCGTGGGACGAGACCTCGCGTTCGTCGCTGAAGTCGCACGTCGACCAACTGGACGTGGTCTCGCCGCAGTGGGTGGGGCTGACGGCCGCGGGGAGGCTGGACGTCACCAAGGACCCCGAGGCGCGGGCGATCATCGCCGCCTCCAAGACCCGGCCCTCGCTGATGCCGGGGGTCTACAACGCCAAGGACGGGGTGTGGAACGGCCCGGCGGCCGACAAGGTGCTGACCAACCCCGCCGCGCGCAAGGCGATGCTGGACCAGCTCGTCGCCCTGGCCAAGTCCGAGGGTTTCTCGGGCTACGTCTTCGATTTCGAGAACCTATCGCCCGCCGGGGTGGCCGCCTATCCGGGGTTCATCGCCCAGGCGCGGGCGGCGCTGAAGCCGATCGGCCGCGAGGTCTGGGTGACCGCGCCGTTCGCCGACGATTCCTGGCCGCTGAAGAAGCTGCAGGCGGCCGCCGACGCGCTGGTGCTGATGGCCTACGACCAGCACTGGGGCACGGGCGACGCCGGGCCGCCGGCCGGCCAGGACTGGTTCCAGCGCCAGCTTACCGACCGCATGGGCCTGCTGGATCCGTCGCGCACCATCGTGGCCCTGGGCGCCTACGGCTACGACTGGACGCTGCCGGCGAAGGGCCAGAAGGGTTCGGCCAACGCGGTGACCTATACCGAAGCCACCCAGATCGCCCACGACAGCGGCGCGACGCCGGCCATGGACGCCGCCTCGCTGAACCCGATGTTCGCCTACGAGGACGATACCGGGCGGCGGCACGAGGTCTGGTTCCTGGACGCGGTGACCCTGCACAACCAGCTGCATGTCGCCGACGGCTTCCGGCCGATGGGCTATGCCCTGTGGCGGATGGGCGGCGAGGACCCGCTGAGCTGGACCCTGATGCGGCATCAGTACGGCGCGCTGCGGCCCGACGGCCTGTCGGCGCTGGCGCCCGGTCAGGACGTGGACTTCGACGGCACCGGCGAGGTGCTGGCGGTCACCAACGAGCCGCGCGCCGGCCACCGAACCCTGCAGATCGACGCGGCCTCGGGCCTGGTGACGGCCGAGACCTACGACGTCATGCCGACCTCCTACGTGATCCAGCGCTACGGCGCGCGGCCGGGGCTGGTGGCGCTGACGTTCGACGACGGGCCGGACCGGCGCTGGACGCCCAAGATCCTGGACATCCTCAAGGCCAAGCACGCGCCGGCGACATTCTTCGTCATCGGCAAGAACATGTCGGAGAACCCCGATCTGGTGGCCCGCGAGGTGGACGAGGGCCACAACGTCGGCAACCACACGTGGACGCACCCGAACATCGGCGAGGTGCCGGTGGCCGAGACGTCGGTCGAGCTGTCGGCCACCCAGCGGCTGTTCGAGACCATCACCGGCCGCTCCATGCGCCTGTTCCGGCCACCCTATTTCGGCGACGCCGAGCCTTCGACCCCGCAGGAGGTGGCGCCGCTGCTGGACGGCCAGGCCCAGGGGTATGTCACCGTCGGCCTGCGCATCGACCCGGACGACTGGAAGAAGCCCGAGCCGCAGCACATCATCGACACCACGATCTCGCGCCTGGCCGACACGGTGCGGCCGGGCCAGATCGTGCTGCTGCACGACAGCGGCGGCGACCGCAGCCGCACGGTCCAGGCGCTGCCGGCCCTGATCGACGCCATCCGCGCCCACGGGTACCGGCTGGTGACGGTGGGCGAGCTGGCGGGAATGACGCCGGCCCAGGCCATGCCGGCCGCCGACCGGAGCTCGCTGGAGCTGACGCTGGACCGGATCGGCTTCGGCTTCCTGCGCTTCGCCGACGACGCGCTGAGGATCCTGTTCATCACCGCCATCGTGCTGGGGGTGGCCCGGCTGGGCTTCCTTGCGGTGCTGGCGGTGGTCCACAGCGTGCGCCTGAAGCCGCCGCCGATGCCCGACCCGACGACCGGGCCACTGGTCAGCGTGCTGATCCCCTGTTTCAACGAGGAGAAGGTGATCGAGGCGTCGGTGCGCCGGATCCTGGCCTCGCACTGGACCAACATCGAGGTGCTGGTCCTGGACGACGGCTCGCGCGACGCCACGTCCCAGATCGTCGGCGCCGCCTTCGCGGGCGAGCCGCGGGTCACGCTGATGACCTTCGAGAACGGCGGCAAGGCGCGGGCGCTGAACCGCGGCCTGGTCCAGGCCAGGGGCGACATCGTCGTGGCGCTGGACGCCGACACCCTGTTCCCGCCGGACACCCTGGCCCAGCTGGTCCGCTGGTTCGGGGACCCGGCCGTGGGCGCGGTGGCGGGCAACGCCATCGTCGGCAACCGCAGCAACCTGATCACTCGCTGGCAGGCCCTGGAATATGTCACCGCCCAGAACCTGGAGCGCCGGGCGCTGGCGGCCCTGGGCGCGGTGACCGTGGTGCCAGGCGCGGTGGGCGCGTGGCGGCGAAGCGCGCTGACCGAGCTGGGCGGCTATCCGGCCGACACCCTGGCCGAGGACCAGGACCTGACCCTGGCCATCCAGCGCGCGGGCTGGAAGGTGCAGTTCGACCCCGAGGCGCGGGCCTACACAGAGGCGCCCGACACCGTCGGCGGCCTGCTGAAGCAGCGCTTCCGCTGGTCGTTCGGCACCCTGCAATGCATCTGGAAGCACCGCTCGGCCCTGTTCAGCCTGAAGCGGCCGGTGCTGGGCTTCATCGCCCTGCCGCAGATCTGGCTGTTCCAGATCCTGCTGACCGCGATCGCGCCGCTGGTGGACCTAGCGGTGATCTGGGGGATGGTCTCGGCGGTCTACGCCTTCGCGTTTCACCCCGTGGAATGGTCGCCCGACGACCTGACCCGCTCGCTGTCCTACTGGGCGGCATTCGTGATGCTGGACCTGTCGGCGGGGGCGATCGGGATGGCGCTGGAGCGGCGCGCGCCCTGGTCCGACCTGATCTGGCTGCCCGTCCAGCGCTTCGGCTACCGCCAGCTGATGTACTATGTGGTGCTGAAGTCGATCGACGCGGCGATGCACGGCGCGCTGGTCGGCTGGGGCAAGCTCGAGCGCCGGGCGACGGCCACCGTCGGAAAGACGGGGTAACCTAGAGGCGCCATTGGTCGTTTTGACCGCCTCACGCGGTTGTCATCGCAGGGCCCGGCGCCTATAAGCCGCCTCACTCGCCGCAGGGGCGAGCCTTCCCCGTAGCCGCCCCCAAGGCCTCATGAACATCCACGAACACCAAGCCAAAGCCGTCCTCGCGGAGTTCGGCGTGGCGGTCCCGCGCGGCTATCCCGCTTTCACCGTCGATGAGGCCGTCGACGCGGCCAAGAAGCTGGGCGGACCGGTCTTCGTGGTGAAGTCCCAGATCCACGCCGGCGGGCGCGGCAAGGGCAAGTTCGAGGGCCTGGGCCCCGACGCCAAGGGCGGCGTCCGGGTGGTCAAGTCCGCCGAGGACGTCAAGACCAACGCCGCCGAGATGCTGGGCCGGGTGCTGGTGACCCATCAGACGGGTCCCAAGGGCAAGCAGGTGAACCGCCTCTACATCGAGGAAGGCGCCGCCATCGCCAAGGAATTCTACCTGTCGCTGCTGGTCGACCGCGAAACGAGCCGGGTCTCGGTCGTGGCGTCCACCGAAGGCGGCATGGACATCGAGGAGGTCGCCCACTCGACCCCCGAGAAGATCGTCACGTTCTCCATCGACCCGGCCACCGGCGTGTGGCCGCATCACGGCCGCGCGCTGGCCGCCGCCCTGGGCCTGAAAGGCGATCTCGCCAAGCAGGGAACCAAGCTGCTGGGCCAGCTGTACGAAGCCTTCGTCGCCAAGGACATGGCGATGCTGGAGGTCAACCCGCTGATCGTCACCGCCGACGACCAGCTGCGGGTCCTGGACGCCAAGGTGTCGTTCGACTCGAACGCGCTGTACCGCCACCCGGACGTCGTCGCCCTGCGCGACGAGACCGAGGAGGACCCCAAGGAGATCGAGGCCTCCAAGTTCGACCTCAGCTACATCGCCCTGGATGGCGAGATCGGCTGCATGGTCAACGGCGCGGGCCTGGCCATGGCGACGATGGACATCATCAAGCTGTACGGCGCAGAGCCGGCCAACTTCCTGGACGTGGGCGGCGGCGCCGACGAGGCCAAGGTGACGGCCGCGTTCAAGATCATCATCGCCGACCCGAACGTGAAGGGCATCCTGGTCAACATCTTCGGCGGCATCGCCCGCTGCGATATCCTGGCCCAGGGCGTCGTCGCCGCGGTGAAGCAGGTGGGCCTGAAGGTGCCGCTGGTGGTTCGCCTGGAAGGCACCAACGCCGAGCTCGGCAAGAAGATCATCAACGAGAGCGGCCTGAACGTGATCGCGGCCAACGACCTCTCGGACGGCGCGGAAAAGATCGTCAAAGCCGTGCGGGGCGCTCAGTAAGTTATGTCGATCCTGATCAACAAGAACACCCGCGTCATCTGCCAGGGCATCACCGGCGCCCAGGGCACGTTCCACTCGGAACAGGCGATCGCCTACGGCACCAAGATGGTCGGCGGCGTGACCCCCGGCAAAGGCGGCACGACCCACATCGGTCTGCCCGTCTACGACACCGTGGCCGACGCGGTGAAGCAAACCGGCGCCGACGCCTCGGTGATCTATGTCCCGCCGCCCTTCGCCGCGGACTCGATCCTGGAAGCCATCGACGCCGAGGTCCCGCTGATCATCTGCATCACCGAAGGCATCCCCGTGGCCGACATGGTCCGGGTGAAGCGTTCGCTCAGCGGCTCAAAATCCAGGCTGATCGGGCCCAATTGCCCCGGCGTCCTGACCCCGGATGAGTGCAAAATCGGCATCATGCCCGGGAACATCTTCCGGAAGGGCTCGGTAGGCGTTGTTTCCCGCTCGGGCACGCTTACCTATGAAGCCGTGTTCCAGACCACGCAGGTGGGCCTCGGCCAGACGACGGCCGTGGGCATCGGCGGCGACCCCGTGAAGGGCACCGAGTTCATCGACATGCTCGACATGTTCCTGAAGGACCCGGAGACCGAGTCGATCATCATGATCGGCGAAATCGGCGGTTCGGCCGAGGAAGACGCGGCTGAATTCATCAAGAATTCACCAAACAAGAAGCCAATGGTCGGCTTCATCGCGGGACGCACCGCGCCGCCTGGGCGGCGCATGGGTCACGCGGGCGCGATCATCTCCGGCGGCAAGGGCGGCGCCGAGGACAAGATCGCAGCCATGGAAGCAGCGGGCATCCGCGTGTCGCCGTCCCCGGCGGCCCTCGGCACCACGCTGCTGGACGTTCTCAAGGGCGCTTAGGGCGCCATACATGACGGTTTAGGGCGGTCCGCGCTCGGCTCCTTCTTCCGAAGTCCGTGGGCCCGCCCCGGAAGGCGAAGGACATGGCGGACGACGCGGGCCTCATCAACGACGTGATGGCCGAAACCTCTTTCCTGTACGGCGGCAATGCGGCCTTCGTGGAGGATCTCTATGCGAAATGGGCGGCCGACCCGACGTCGGTCGAGCCCTCGTGGCAGGCGTTCTTCGCCTCGCTGCTGGACGGCAAGTCCGACGTGGTCCGCGCCGCCGCAAAGCCGGCCTGGACCAAGCCCGAGACCATCGGTCCGCGCCCCGACTGGATGAGCGCCATCGACGGCCTGTGGCCGGCGGTGGAAGCCAAGCTGGGCAAGGCGATCGCCGACAAGAAGCCCACCGCCTCGGTGGACGAGGTCCGCGCCGCCACCCTGGACAGCCTGCGCGCCATCATGATGATCCGCGCGTACCGGATGCGCGGGCACCTGAAGGCCAACCTGGACCCGCTGGGCCTGGCCGCCACGCCGGGCGACGCCTCCGAGCTGGACCCGTCGACCTACGGCTTCGCCGAGCCCGACTTCGAGCGCCCGATCTTCCTGGACTTCGTGCTGGGCCTGGAGACGGCCAGCATCCGCGAGATCCTGGAGATCCTGCGCCGCACCTACTGCGGCAGCGTCGGCGTGCAGTACATGCACATCTCCGATCCGAAGGAGAAGGCCTGGCTGCAGGAGCGGATCGAGGGCCGCGACAAGGAGATCGTCTTCTCCAAGGAGGGCAAGGTCGCCATCCTGAAGAAGCTGATCGAGACGCAGGGCTTCGAACAGTTCCTCCACCGCCGCTTCCCCGGCACCAAGCGCTTCGGCCTGGACGGCGGCGAGGCGATGGTCCCGGCGCTGGAACAGATCATCAAGCGCGGCGGCGCGCTGGGGATGAAAGACATCGTCATCGGCATGCCGCACCGCGGCCGGCTGAACGTGCTGGCCGCCGTGATGGGCAAGCCGTACCACGTGATCTTCCACGAATTCCAAGGCGGCTCGTCCCTGCCAAGCGACGTGCAGGGCTCGGGCGACGTGAAGTACCACCTGGGCGCCTCGTCGGACCGTGAGTTCGACGGCAACAGCGTCCACCTGTCGCTGACCGCCAACCCCTCGCACCTGGAGATCGTCAACCCGGTCGTGGTGGGCAAGGTGCGCGCCAAGCAGGCGTTCACCCTGCGCGACCAGCCGAACGCGGGCCGCGGCCACGTGCTGCCGCTGCTGCTGCACGGCGACGCGGCGTTCGCCGGCCAAGGCGTTGTGGCCGAGTGCTTCGCGCTGTCGGGCCTGCGCGGCTACGGCGTCGGCGGGACCATGCACTTCGTGGTCAATAACCAGATCGGCTTCACCACCAGCCCGAAGAACAGCCGCTCGTCGCCCTATCCGACCGACGTGGCGCTGATGGTGGAAACCCCGATCTTCCACGTGAACGGCGACGACCCGGAAGCCGTGGTGTTCGCGGCCAAGGTCGGCACCGAATACCGCCAGCTGTTCGGCAAGGACGTCGTCCTCGACATGTTCTGCTACCGGCGCTTCGGTCACAACGAGGGGGACGACCCCACGATGACCCAGCCGCTGATGTACGCGAAGATCAAGAACCACCCGACGGTTCGCGATCTCTACGCCCAGCGGCTGATCGCCGAGGGCGTCGCCAGCCAGGCCGACGTGGACGGCTGGGTCGGCGAGTTCGACAAGTTCCTCGACGAGGAGTTCGACGGCGGCAAGGCGTACAAGGCCAACAAGGCCGACTGGCTGGACGGCAAGTGGTCGGGCCTGAAGCTGCCCTCCGGCGACGAGCGCTTCGCCACCGGCGTGTCGAAGCAGAAGCTGATCGACCTCGGCCGCAAGATGACGACGATCCCGGAGCGGGTGACTCCGCACAAGACCGTGGAGCGCGTGATCGCCGGCCGTCGCGAAGCCATCGACACCGGCCGCGGCATCGACTGGTCGACGGGCGAGTCCCTCGCCTTCGCCACCCTGCTGGACCAGGGCTATCCCGTGCGCCTGTCCGGCCAGGACAGCGTGCGCGGCACGTTCAGCCAGCGCCACTCGGGCATCGTCGACCAGACGACCGAGGAGACCTATTTCCCACTGCGCAACCTGGGTCCCAACCAGGCCCACTTCGAGGTGCTGGATTCGGCGCTGTCGGAAGAGGCGGTGCTGGGCTTCGAGTACGGCTTCTCGCTGACCGACCCCGATACGCTGACCATGTGGGAAGCCCAGTTCGGCGACTTCGTGAACGGCGCCCAGGTGGTCATCGACCAGTTCATCTGCTCGGGCGAGCGGAAGTGGCTGCGGATGAGCGGCCTGGTGATGCTGCTGCCGCACGGCTACGAGGGCCAGGGTCCGGAGCACTCGTCCGCCCGCCTCGAGCGCTTCCTGCAGCTGTGCGCGGAAGACAACATGCAGGTGGTCAACTGCACGACCCCGGCCAACTACTTCCACGCGCTCCGCCGCCAGCTGCTGCGGGAATTCCGCAAGCCGCTGATCGTGATGACGCCCAAGAGCCTGCTGCGCCACAAGCGGGCGGTCTCGACCATCGAGGACTTCGCCGAGGGCACCGGCTTCCACCGGGTGATGATCGACGGGGCCGAGGCCGGCTGCGACGTCGGCGGCGTGACGCTCCAGGCCGACGACAAGATCAACCGCGTCATCGTCTGCTCGGGCAAGGTCTACTTCGACCTGGTCGAACAGCGGGCCAAGAGCGGGCGCGAGGACGTCTACATCCTGCGCCTGGAACAGTTCTATCCGTGGCCGCTGAAGTCGCTGACGAACGAGCTGAAGCGCTTCAAGAACGCCGAGCTGGTCTGGTGCCAGGAAGAGCCCAAGAACATGGGCGGCTGGCAGTTCGTCGATCCCTGGTTGGAACTGACGCTGGAGCGTATGAGCATCAAGGCCAAGCGCGCCCGCTACGTGGGCCGTCCGGCCTCGGCGTCCACCGCCGCCGGCCTGATGAGCCGCCACCTGAAAGAGCTCGAGACCTTCCTCACGGAAGCCTTCGCCTAAACCCTGTCCCGTACGACCACGAGAGACCTAAGGAGCCTACCCCCCAATGGCCGACATCATGACCCCCGCCCTCGGTGAGTCCGTCACCGAAGCTACGGTGGCGCGCTGGGCGAAGAAGGCCGGCGATGCGGTCCGCAAGGACGAGATCCTGGTCGAGCTGGAAACCGACAAGGTGAGCCTGGAAGTGGCCTCGCCGTCGGACGGCGTGCTGGCCGAGATCACCGCCGAGGAAGGCGCCACGGTCGAGCCGGGCGCCCTGCTGGGCAAGATCAGCGACGGCGCGGCCGCCCCGGCCCCCAAGGCCGCGGCGCCCAAGGCCGAAGCCGCCCCGGCGCCCGCCCCCGCGCCGAAGCCTGAACCGGCCCCCGCGCCGGTCGCCGCGCCGGCCAAGGCCGCGGCCGAACCCGTGCTGGCCCCCTCGGCCCAGCGGGTCGTCGCCGAAAACAAGCTGGACGCGGGCGCGATCGCCGGCACCGGCAAGGACGGCCGCGTCACCAAGGGCGACGCCCTGGCCGCCCTCGAAGCCCGCGCCTCGGCGCCCACCGCCCCGGCCGCGCCGGTCGCCCCGCGCGCGATCCACGAGCGCGAAGAACGCGTGAAGATGACCCGCCTGCGCCAGACCATCGCGCGCCGGCTGAAGGAGGCCCAGAACGCCGCCGCCATGCTGACCACCTTCAACGAGGTGGACATGACGGCCGTGATGGGGCTGCGCAACGAGTACAAGGACGCGTTCGAGAAGAAGCACGGCGTGAAGCTGGGCTTCATGTCCTTCTTCGTGAAGGCGGTGATCCACGGCCTGAAGCAGGTGCCCGAGGTCAACGCCGAGATCGACGGCACGGACCTGATCTACAAGAACCACTACGACATCTCGGTCGCGGTCGGCACCGAGAAGGGCCTGGTCACGCCGGTGGTGCGCGACGCCGACGCCATGAGCCTCTCCGACATCGAGAAGGAGATCGCGGCCCTGGGCAAGAAGGCCCGCGACGGCGCCCTGACGCTGGAGGACCTGCAGGGCGGGACCTTCACCATCTCGAACGGCGGCATCTATGGCTCGCTGATGTCGACGCCGATCCTGAACGCGCCGCAGTCGGGCATCCTGGGCATGCACAAGATCCAGGACCGGCCGGTGGTCGAGAAGGGCCAGATCGTGATCCGGCCGATGATGTACCTGGCGGTCAGCTACGATCACCGGATCGTCGACGGCAAGGGCGCGGTTACCTTCCTGGTCCACGTGAAGGAAGCGCTCGAAGATCCGCGCCGGCTGCTGCTGGACATCTGAGCCGTGCGTACCCAGCTGATCGAGGCGGAGGACGGCGGCCAGATTCTCGTCTTCCCGCCCGGCTTCGAGATGCCGGGCGATGAAGTTCAGCTGGAAAAGGACGGCGGCAGGCTGGTGATATCTCCCGCCGCGTCCGAACCCCCAAACGACCTGGAAGACTAAAATGGCTCAGTACGACGTCATCATCATCGGCGGCGGTCCCGGCGGCTACAACGCGGCGATCCGCGCGGGGCAGCTGGGCCTGAAGGTCGTCTGCGTGGACAAGGGCATCGACGGCGGCGACACGCTGGGCGGCACCTGTCTGAACGTGGGCTGCATGCCGTCGAAGGCGCTGCTGCACGCGTCCGAGATGTTCGCCGCGGCGAACACCGAGTTCGCGACCCTGGGCATCGAGGTGACGCCCAAGCTGAACCTGCCGCAGATGATGAAGCAGAAGGCGGACTCGGTCGGCGCCCTGACCAAGGGCATCGAGTTCCTGTTCAAGAAGAACAAGGTCGACCGGGTGCGCGGCGCCGGCAAGATCGTGGGCCCCGGCAAGGTCGAGGTCACCGGCCCGGACGGCGCGGTCACGACGCTGGACGCCAAGGACATCGTCATCGCCACCGGCTCGCTGCCGTCGGGCCTGCCGGGCGTCGAGGTTGATCAGAAGCGGATCGTGGATTCCACCGGCGCCCTGACGCTGCCGGAAGTGCCGGGCCACCTGGTGGTCATCGGCGCGGGGATCATCGGCCTGGAGCTGGGCTCGGTCTGGCGGCGCCTGGGCGCCAAGGTCACCGTGGTCGAGTTCCTGGACCGGATCACCCCCGGCATGGACGCCGAGATGGCCAAGACGTTCCAGCGCGCGCTGACCAAGCAGGGCATGGAGTTCAAGCTCGGGTCCAAGGTGACCGGGGCGAAGACGTCGAAGACCGGCGTGACCCTGACCTATGAGCCCGTCGCGGGCGGCGCGGCCGAGACGCTGCAGGCCGACTATGTGCTGCTGGCCATCGGCCGCAAGCCGTTCACCGACGGCCTGGGGCTGGAGAGCGTGGGGATCACGCCCGACAAGCGCGGCTTCATCGAGACCGACCACTGGAAAACCTCGGCGCCCGGCGTCTGGGCGATCGGCGACGTCACCCACGGCCCGATGTTGGCGCACAAGGCCGAGGAAGAGTCGGTGGCCTGCATCGAGACCATCGCGGGCAAGGCCGGCCACGTGAACTACGGCATCATCCCGAGCGTGGTCTACACGTCCCCCGAGGTCGCCTGGGTGGGCAAGACCGAGGAAGAGCTGAAGGCCGAGGGCCGGGCTTACAAGGCCGGCAAGTTCCCCTTCACCGCCAACAGCCGCGCCAAGATCAACCACGAGACCGAGGGCTTCGTGAAGGTGCTGGCCGATGCGACCACTGACGAGATCCTGGGCGCGCACCTGATCGGTCCGCAGGTCAGTGAGATGGTCGGAGAGTACGCCGTCGCCATGGAATTCCGCGCCGCGTCCGAGGACGTCGCCCGCACCTGCCACCCCCACCCGACGCGCTCCGAGGCGCTGCGTCAGGCGGCCATGGGAGTCGAAGGGTGGACGATGCAGGCCTGACCGACGGTCTGACGCTCCGCCGCGCGCGCGCGGACGAGCTGGCGGTCTGCGCCGGCCTCTACGTGCGCGTGCTCAGCGACACCTTCACCTGGGTCCCGCCCGAGCGGCACCGGGCCGAGGACTTCCTGGCCGCCGCCCGCGACGAGGAGATCTTCGTCGCCATCGAGGCCGGCCGGATCGTCGGCATGGCCGCGCTGTACCGGCCGCAATTGTTCCTGCACTCGCTTTATGTGACCGAGCGCGGCCGAGGCATCGGCAAGGCCCTGCTGGACCACGTGCTAGCGGCCGCCGGCGGCCGGCTGTCGCTCAAATGCCAGGCGGCCAACAACGGCGCCCAGGCTTTCTACCGGCGTGAGGGCTTCCGGTGCGCCGAGGCCGGCGAGGACGGCGGCGTCGCCTGGCTCCGGTTCGTGCGCGGATGAGCCCGCTTTCGCGGCCTCGAGACAGCGAACAGTAAAAACTGTACAACGTGGCTGAATCTTAATTAGGCGGCCTGCAATTGTGGTGGCAGCCTGCTGCAATCCTGTTGCGCAGAGGGGGACGCTGCAATGCTCGTGCTGCTCGCCGTCATGACCGTCGCCGCCACGCCGACGGCCCCGGTGTCGGCCGCCGATGCGCGGCCGCACATGGCGATGATCGATTCCGCCGCGCGGCCCGTCTGCAAGTCCAATGGCCGCTACGAGATCGCCGACCCGGCGCTGCTCTACCGCCAGGACGGCAAGGCGAAGATGGCGAACCTGGGCAAGCTGCCCAAGGCCAATCACGAGAAGGCCGTGCTGCGGACGGTCGATGGGTGCGCCGCGCCGGTCGTGGTCGGCTATGAGGTGGGGCGCTAGTGGATCCGGCCTCCATCGCCATCGCCGTGATGCTGGCCTCGGCGCAGCCCAGCGCCGCGAACATGCAGGACCGCGCCACGCCGATCCGCTGCCGGCCGGCGCCCTATTACATCGCCGAGCGTACGGGCAAGCGCCTGCCGATGATCGTGCTGGACAGCCCCAAGGGCCGCGATATCGCGGTCATCGACAAGCGTGGCCGCCCCTGCCACCTGACGCGCACCCCGAACGAGGGCCGCACCACCTTCCGCAACGCCGACTGATCCGCCGTCAGGCGTGGGGGTGGGCCTGGTTGTAGGCGCCCAGCAGCGCGGCCGCGTCGACCTCAGTATAGCGCTGGGTGGTCGACAGGGAGGCGTGGCCCAACAATTCCTGGATCGAGCGAAGATCCGCGCCGGCCCCCAGCAGGTGGGTGGCGAACGAATGGCGCAGCGCGTGCGGCGTGGCGCTGGCGGGCAGGCCCAGGCGGCCGCGCAGGTTCTGCACGGTCTGCTGGACGTGGCGAGGGCTCAAGCGTCCGCCGCGCTTGGCCAGGAATAGCGGGCCGTCGGGCGCCAGCACGAACGGAACCTCGGCCAGGTAGGCGTCCACGGCCTCGCGCACGGCGGGCAGGACGGGCACCATCCGGGTCTTCGACCCCTTGCCGGTGATCCGCAGCACGTCGCTTAGCGGCGCGTCCGAGCGTTTCAGCGACAGCCCCTCCGAGATCCGCAGGCCGCAGCCGTACAGCAGGGTCAGCACCGCTTGGTCGCGGGCGGCCTCCCAGGACTCGCGGTCGGGGTCGAGCGACGGCTCTTCCAGCAGGCCTGCGGCCTGGTCCTCGGTGATCGGGCGCGGGACGCCGGGCTTCACGCGCGGGCCGCGCACCAGGGTGACCGCCGAATTGGGGGCGTCCAGCCGGCGGTCCAGGAAGCGGTGGAAGGTGCGGATCGCCGACAGCGACTGGCTGAGCGAGCGGGGCGACAGCGGATGGTCGCCGGACCGCAGGTGCGCCAGCCACGCGCGCAGCTCGCCCGCCGTGACGGTGGTCAGGCCAGGGACCGTCAGGCTCTCGCCCCGGTGCTGTTCCAGGAAGAAGATGTAGCGGGCCGCCGCGAAGCCATAGGCCTCCAGCGTACGCGGGGAGGACCGGCGTTCGTGCTCCAGGTGTTCCAGCCAGGCCGTCCGGGCCTGGGCGGCGGTCAGAGGAGCGGCCATCGCTCCGCCGTGCGTTCGACCACGCGGGCCAGGAACGCGACCAGTTCGGCGCCCATGTCCGGGGTGAAATCGTCGGGATTGACCGACCCGAAGGCCAACAGGCCCTGGCGCGACGGCTCCCAGATCGCCATGCGGACCATGGCCGTCGACTGGATCTCGCCGACCTCGGGATCGAAGAGGCCGAGCGCGGTGGGCGCGAAGCCCATGCGGGCCATACGGCGCGGGCCGTCCAGGATCAGGTCGACCTGACCCTCGACCAGGTGCTTCCAGCCGGCGGGGGGCAGGCCCTCGCTCTCCAGGGCGACGATCCCGGCGGCCAGGCCGAACCGGGTGCGGGCCATGTCGTCCACCCGGCGGGCGAGGTCCGACAGGTTGCGGGCGTCCAGCAAGTCGACGACGGCGCCGTGGGTCTGGGCCTGGGCGGCGAAATTGGCGCGGGCCGTCTCTTCCAGCATGGCGCGCTGCTCGGCCTCGCGCTGGTGGGCGGCGTGGACGCGGGCCATGGGGGCGAACTCGACCACGTTGCCGCCGGCGACGGTCAGGCCCAGTTCGGCCAGCAGGCCCGCGTCGGCTTTCAGGAAGTCGGGATTGTCCGCCAGGAAGCGGCGGATCGCGGAGGGATCGGGCGCGGCGTCAGGGAAGGGGACCAGCGCGCTCGCGCGCTGGGACGGCCTGGACTTCGCTGGCGCAGCCGCAGGGGCCTCGCCGAAAGAGAACTCACCCTGCGACCCGTCCATGCGTCTCGAACCCTTACAGGATGGACTGGCCCGTCTTGGCCCAGTCCGCCATGAACTGTTGGAGCCCCTGTTCGGTTAACGGATGCTTGAAAAGCGCCTGGAAGACCGACGGCGGGATGGTCGCGCAGTCGGCGCCCGAGAGCGCGGCCTCGGCCACGTGGGCCGGCGAGCGGATCGAGGCGGCCAGGATTTCGGTGTCGAAGTCGTAGTTGTCGTAGATCGCCCGGATCTCGGTGATCAGGTCCATGCCCGTGGCGCCGTGATCGTCCAGCCGGCCGATGAAGGGGCTGATGTAGGTGGCGCCCGACTTGGCGGCCAGCAGGGCCTGGGCGGCCGAGAAGCAGAGGGTGACGTTGGTCTGGATGCCCTCGGCCGAGAATTCGCGGGTGGCCATCAGGCCCTCGCGGGTCAGCGGCACCTTCACCACGACGTTCGGGGCCACGCCGGCCAGCTTGCGGCCCTCGGCCAGCATGCCGGGCAGGTCCATGGCGGCGACTTCCGCGGAAACCGGGCCGTCGATCACGCCGCAGATCTCGGCGATCACCTCCAGCATGTTGCGGCCGGACTTGGCGATCAGCGACGGATTGGTGGTCACGCCGTCGACCAGGCCGGTGGCGGCCAGGTCCTTCAGGACGGCGGTGTCGGTGGTGTCGAGGAAAAGCTGCATTATCTGACCTTGGAGCTTGGCGATCTTTGATCTTGTTCGGGGCGCTTGTAGCTGCGAAGGCCCCAAGCGCAAAACCCACCTCCTGCAGACATGAGCCGCATCGCCTCCGTCCTCCTTCCCATGCCGCTGCCAGAGGCGTTCGATTACGCCGAGCCGGAGGGTATGGACCTGGCGCCCGGCGATCAGGTCGCGGTGCCCCTGGGACCCCGGCTGATCCGGGGCGTGGTGGTACAGGTTCGCGACGCGCTTGGCGGAAATCGCCCGCTGAAGCCGGTGGCCGAGCGGCTGGACGATCCGCCCCTGCCGCCGGGCACGGTGGAGTTCGTGCAGTGGGCCGCCCGCTATTCCGTCGATGCGCCTGGGCAGCCGCTGGCCATCGCGCTCCGCGGCGCCCGCGCGCCAAAGCCTCGCCCGCTGCGGGTCGTGCGCGCCACCGGCCTCCAGCCCGCCCGGCCCACGGCGGCGCGGACCAAGGTGTTGGACGCGGCCACGACGCCCCTGCCGCCCGCCGACCTGGCGCGCGCCGCCGGCGTCTCGTCGAGCGTGGTGAAGGGGTTGGTGGACGAGGGCGCCCTGGCGCTGGACTACATCGTCGCCGAGGCGCGGTTCGATCCGCCGGACCTGAGCCTGCACGGCGCGACGCTGAGCGAAAGCCAGGGGGCGGCCGCCGATGTGCTGAAGGCCGCCGCGGTGGCCGGGTTCGGCGTCACCCTGCTGGACGGGGTCACGGGCTCGGGCAAGACCGAAGTCTATCTGGAGGCCGCCGCCGCCGCCCTGGCCCACGATCCGGAGGCGCAGGTGCTGATCCTGCTGCCGGAGATCGCTCTGACCCAGGCGGTGATCGCCCGCGTCGCCAGCCGTTTCGGCGCCCAGCCCGGCGAATGGCACTCCGACGTCGCCCCGCCGGCGCGGCGCAGGGTGTGGGAAGCCGTGGCCGCCGGGGCCTGCCGGATCGTGGTGGGCGCGCGCTCGGCGCTGTTCCTGCCGTTCCGCCGGCTGAAGCTGATCGTCGTCGACGAGGAGCACGACGGCTCGTTCAAGCAGGAAGAAGGCTTCATCTATCACGCCCGCGACCTGGCGGTGGTGCGGGGGCGGATCGAGGACGCGGCGGTGGTGCTGGCCTCGGCCACGCCGTCGCTGGAGAGCCTGCGCAACGCCGAAACCGGCCGCTACGGCTGGCTGAAGCTCACGGCGCGGCACGGCGCGGCGCGGCTGCCCGACATCACCCTTATCGACCTGCGCGAGAGCCCGCCCGAGACCGGGCGCTGGCTGTCGCCGCCTCTGGTGGCGGCCATGGCCGAGACCTGGGAACGGGGCGAGCAGAGCCTGCTGTTCCTCAACCGCCGGGGCTATGCGCCTCTGGTGTTGTGCAAGGCGTGCGGCGAGCGGATGACCGCGCCCGACACCGACAGCTGGCTGGTAGAGCATCGCTATACCGGCCGCCTGGTCTGCCACCTGACCGGCTTCTCGATGCCCAAGCCGACCGCCTGCCCGCACTGCGGGGCCAAGGACAGCCTGGTCTCCATCGGGCCGGGGGTGGAGCGGGTGGAGGAGGAGGCGCGGGCGTTGTTCCCCGACGCGCGGATCAGCGTCTTCTCGTCCGACACGGTGTTCGATGCGCGCGAGGCGCGGCGGATGGTCGAGACCATGGCCGCCGGCGAGATCGACATCCTGGTGGCCACCCAGGCGGCGGCCAAGGGGCACAATTTCCCGAACCTGACCCTGGTGGGGGTGGTGGACGCCGACCTCGGGCTTCGCGGCGGCGACCTGCGGGCGGCCGAGCGGACCTATCAGCTGCTGGCCCAGGCGACGGGGCGGGCGGGGCGGCGGGACCGGCCGGGCCGGGCGCTGTTGCAGACCTATGCCCCGGAGCATGCGGTGATGCAGGCGCTGCAGGCCCAGGACCGCGACGCGTTCGTGGCGGCCGAGATGGCCGAACGGGAACTGGCCAGCCTGCCGCCGTTCGGCCGGCTGGCGGCGGTGATCGCGTCCGGGCCCGACATGACCCAGCTGGAGGCGTTCGTGCAGGGCATGGCCCAGGCGGCGCCCAATACGCCGGGGGTGGAGGTATATGGCCCCGCCGACGCGCCGCTGGGGCTGATCCGCGGCCGGCGGCGCAAGCGCTTCCTGGTCCGGGCGGACCGGGGTGTGGACCTCTCGGCCTATATGGCCGCCTGGCGCGCCCGCGTCCGACCGCCCGGGCAGATCCGCGTGGCGATCGACATCGACCCGTATAGTTTTCTGTAGGCACTCCAATTCCTCCCCTTTCGGGGGAGGGGGACCGCGAAGCGGTGGAGGGGGTCATCCCCGCCTTTTGAGCGGACCCCCTCAGTCGGAATTCGCCGACAGCTCCCCCGATGGGGAGCAATTTTGGCCGAAGTCAGTGCAGCGTCTTGTCGTCGACCTTCGGTGTCTTGCGGCGGGACAGCATGTTCAGCGCCTCGACGCCGGCGGAGAAGGCCATGGCGGCGTAGATGTAGCCCTTGGGCACGTGGACGCCGAAGCCGTCGGCGATCAGCACCGCGCCGATCATCAGCAGGAAGCCCAAGGCCAGCATCACCACGGTCGGGTTCTTGTTGATGAAGTCGGCCAGCGGATCGGCGGCCACCAGCATCACGCCGACGGCGATGACCACGGCCACGATCATGATCGGCAGGTGGTCGGTCATGCCGACCGCCGTCAGGATCGAGTCGATCGAGAACACCAGGTCCAGCAGGATGATCTGGAAGATCGCCGTGCCGACGTTGGTGATCATCTTGCCCTTGGCGTCCACGACGCCGTGGGTCTCCGCGGGATCGACCTTTTCGTGGATCTCGATCGTCGCCTTCCACACCAGGAACAGGCCGCCGGCGATCAGGATCAGGTCGCGCCAGGAGAATGCCAGTTCGAAGGACGGGACGCCCTGCGCGTTCAGCGGACCCTGCCAAGGCAGGGCGAACACCGGCTGGGTCAGGCCGACGATGAAGGCCAGGGTCGAGAGCAGGCCCAGGCGCATGATCAGCGCCAGGGCGATGCCGATCCGGCGGGTGCGCGCGCGCTGATGTTCGGGCAGCTTGTTCGAGAGGATCGAGATGAAGATCAGATTGTCGATGCCCAGCACGACCTCCATCACCACGAGGGTGATGAGCGCGGCCCAGGCGGCCGGGTCGGCGACGAGCGCGGCGATATCCATCAGTTCCTCCGGCGATATTCGTACACGTATCTAATCGACCCATACGCGTATGACTAGGGCGTGGCGTGACTTTCTACAGCGCCGCTTTTTTGTGCACGGTTGATCCCGCTCACGGGCTCGTGAAGCGGGATTTCTCCTCTTAGGCGAGTCTTGGCGAACCCTCGCGGCCCGACGCCGAGCTCTTGTTTCGGCTTGTTACGTTCACGTGAGGGAAAGACTAGAAAAAATTACAAGGTGTTAAGGGCAGGGTCGAATGCAAGTTAATCGGAGCTCAATTACGAGATGTTCCGCAAGCGTGCCGCAATAGTTTTCTTGGGTTTCGTCTTTTGACTGGCGCGTTGCTAAGGTCAACTGGCTCATTCGAACGCATGTTCGGGGTCATGCCTGAGCGTGGCTGTGGATAAACCGTGCGCGACATCCCGCCACGCGGCGTAAACCCTCTTTTCACTCAAGGCAGATACGGTTACCCCTTCACTCGTAGTGTCGGGGAGTTCACCGAAGATGCTGAAACGGACGCGGGCCCTTCTGGGTTCCCTGGCCGCCGCGGCCTTCGTCGCCTTCACGCCCGCAGGGGCGGTGGCCGACACCTATTGGCAGTGCGTGCCCTTCGCCCGCTTGATTTCGGGCGTGCAGATTTTCGGCGACGCCTGGACCTGGTGGCAGCAAGCCTCGGGCAAATATGAGACCGGATTCCAGCCCCGCGCCGGCGCGGTGCTGTGCTTCAAGCCCACCCAACGCATGCGCCTTGGCCACGTGGCCGTGGTCAGCCAGGTGCTGACCGACCGCGTCGTGCAGATCACCCACGCCAACTGGAGCCCGATCGAGGGTTCGCGTGGCAAGGTGGAGAAGGACGTCACCGTCATCGACGTCTCCCCCTCGGGCGACTGGAGCCAGGTCAAGGTCTGGTACGACCCCAACCGCGACCTCGGCGGTTCGACCTATTCCACGCACGGCTTCATCTATCCGGACGCCTCGGCGCGGATGATCGCGGCCTCCGGCATGTCCAAGGTTCAGAACGGCGCCATCGCCGTGGCCCAGTCGGCCGCGTCGCAGATGGCCGGCGCGGTGCGCCCCGGCCAGGGCGCGCTCAGCGTGCTGAGCCAGGCCGCCGACTCCACCGACCGCATCGCGGCCCTGATCGCCGCGGCGACGGGCGGCGGCGGCGGGGACGCCAACAACAACAAGTAGCCCCGCGCGGTTGACGCCGCTTGCGACGCACGCCCACAAGGTGCGGGCGGAGGCGCGGCCATGCTCAAGGTGCTTCGGCGCGGACATCGCGCCGCCCAGGTGGAACAGGTCGCCGACGGCTGGTTGCCGGACCCCGACGTCCTCTGGCTCGACCTGCTGAAGCCTACCCGCGAGGAAGAGCTCGCGGTCGAGGCGGCTCTGGGCCTGCAACTGCCCACGGTGGAGGAGATGCAGGCGCTGGAGCCGTCCAGCCGCCTCTACCAGGAGTGCGGCGGCACGTTCATGACCGCCACCCTGCTGGCGCGCAGCCAGGAGGACCAGCCGTTCGCAACGCCGGTGACCTTCGTGCTGGCCAAGGGGATGCTGGTCACCCTGCGCTACGAAGAGCTGCGCGCCTTCTCGGTCTTCGCCGAGCGCGCGCCTGACAATGACCACCAGAGCGGCACCGCCGCCCTATTGGGCCTGATGGACGCGATCATCGAGCGGTTGGCGAAGATCCTGGACGATACGGGCGACAAGGTGGAGCAGGCGTCCGGCGCCATCTTCAAGCGACCCCAGGGCGGCAATTTTCGGCCACTGCTCACCGACCTGGCCCAAGCCCAGTCGGTGACGGCGCTGACGCGTGGCAGCCTCGTCAGCCTGGCGCGCACCCTCGGCTATGCCAGCCTGGCGACGGAGATCACCGACGATCCTGAGTGCCGGGCCCATCTCAAGACGCTACAGCGCGACGTGCAGTCGCTAACCGAGCACGCCAGTCATCAGTCGTCGCACATCGCCTTCCTGCTGGATGCGGCTCTGGGCCTGATCAACATCGAGCAGAACGGGATCATCAAGTTCTTCTCGGTGGTGGCGGTGGTGTTCATGCCGCCGACGCTGATCGCGTCGATCTACGGAATGAATTTCGACGTCCTGCCCGAGCTGCACTGGAAGGCGGGCTATCCCATGGCGCTGCTGGCCATGCTGGTCGCCGCGGCCCTGCCGGTGCTGTGGTTCAAAAAACGCGGATGGCTTTGAAGCTTCACTAGAAAAACCCGCGTTCAAGGTTCGCTTAAGGCTGTCGCGCAACTCATCCTTAAAGCCGGCGCCGCATGGTGAACGCACAGGCCCCATGTCGACCCAACCGCAACAACACCACACGGCGCTCGACGCCCAGGCGCTCCGCGAGGCGCTCGACGCGCACCAGCGCTATCTGTCGGGCCGCGCGGGCGGACGGCGGCTGAACCTCACCTATGCCGATCTCGCCAACTGTTCGCTGGAAGGCATCGACCTGCGCGACGCCGACCTGACGGGCGCGCGGCTGTCGGGGGCGACCCTGGCGCGGGCCAACCTTTCGCGGGCGATCCTGTTCGGCGCGGACCTGCGCGAAGCCGATATGCGGCACGTGAACCTGAAGCGGGCCGACCTGCGCGGCGCCTGCATGCGAGGGGCGAATCTGGCGGGCGCCGAACTGGCCGGCTGCGACCTGCGCGAGGGCCGGATCGCGCTGCAGGACAAGCTGGACGGCTTCCGGATCCTGCGCCACGAGCACCGGCCGGGCGAACTGAACTACGCCGTCCTGGCCGGAGCCAACCTGGCCGGCGCCCAGATGAGCGGCGCCGTGGCGATGAGCAGCGACTTCACCGACGCCAACCTGTCGGGCGCGATCCTGACGGGCGCCAAGCTGATGCGCGCGGTGCTGGACGGCGCCGACCTGTCGGGCGCGGACCTGGGCGGAGCCGACCTGACGGGCGCCTCGATGCGGCGCGCCGTGCTGACCAATGTGAATTTGAGCCAGGCGCGGCTGGACGACGCCGACCTGACCGACGTGCTGCGCGCGCCGCCGCCGATCTTCTACATCGACGACAAGTCGCTGAGCGAGGTGATGGCCGAGCACGAGCAGTTCTGCGACAGCGCCGGCCGCCAGGGCCAGGTGCTGAAGATGACCGAGGTGGACTTCCGGCCGCTGAAGTCGCTGAAGAAGCGGCGGCTGTCGGGGCTTTCGGCGCCCAAGTCGATCTTCTTCGGCATGGACCTGGAGGGCGCGCAGTTCCAGGGCGCTGACCTCTCGGGCTGCGATTTCCGAGGCGCCAACCTGCGCGAGGCCGACCTGCGGGGCGCCCGCTTCACCGACGCCCAGCTGGCCCGGGCCGACATGCGCGGGGCCAAGATGGGTCCTCTGGCCATCGGCGACGCGCGCTTCGTGCGCACCGACTTCAGCCGCGCCTCGCTGCGCGGGGCCGACCTGCGCGGGGCCCACGCGCCGCGCGCGCGCTTCCTGGAAGCCCAGATGGACGGCGCCCGCATCGCCGGCTGCGACCTCACCGGCGCCGAGATGGAAATCTAGCGAAACAGCTCCTCCCTTGCGAAGCGGGGGAGGTGGATCGGCGCGGCACGCGGCGAGACGGAGGGGGCGCTAGGCGGCCAACTCCGAGCCTGAGGCCTAGCGCCCCCTCCGTCAGCTTCGCTGCCACCTCCCCCGTCCTCTTCGGGACGAGGGAGGAGCGTGAGCCTCACATCCCCTTACGGAGCGGCGCGAGGTCGACGAAATCGCCGTCGCGCCTTTCGGCCTTGGCCTTGAAGGCTTCGGCCATGTGGGGGCCGGAGAACATCGCGGTCTGCCAGACGGCGATATAGTCCAGGCCGTCCTTGATGGTGTGGTCGCGGGCGTAGTTGATCATCACCTTCGAGCCGGTGACGGCCAGCGGCGCCTTGCCGGCGATCTCGCGGGCGGTGGCCAGGGCGTGGGCGACGACCTCTTCGTGGCTGTCGAACACCTCGTTGACCAGGCCGATCTCGCGGGCGCGGTGGGCCATCAGGCGGCGGCCGGTGTAGGCCAGTTCGCGCACCCAGCCCTCTGGGATCAGCTTGCACAGACGCGGGAAGGTGCCGACGTCGGCGGTCATGCCGATGTTGATCTCCTGGATCACGAAGAAGGCGTCGCTGGTGCAGTAGCGGATGTCGCAGGCGCTGGTCATGTCGACCGCCCCGCCGACGCAGCCCCCCTGGATCGCCGCGATCACCGGCATCCGCGCCTCGTCCAGGCAGGAGAAGGCGTTCTGCAGCTCCTTCACGTGGTAGCGCATGGCCTCGGCGTTGATGTGCCGGTCCTGCGAGGCCGCCGCCGACGTCGAGCCGCCGCCCTGGAACACGGCCAAATCCATGCCGGCGCAGAAGTGCTTGCCGGTGGACGAGATGACGATGCAGCGGGCGCGCGCGTTGTCGTCGATGTCGCGGACGATGGCGGGCAGCTCGTTCCAGAAGTCACGGACCATGGTGTTCATGGCCTCGGGACGCTTCAGCTGGATGTGGGCGACGTGGTCCTGGATCGTGACGTCGAAACACGTCCAGTCGGTGGTGGTGATGTCGATGGCGGCCGGCGCGTTCATGGCGTCCTCCCTGGCTTTGGAGGGATCATCGCGCCCGGACGCCGGGGAAGGCTAGAGGGCTCTCACGCCGGCTTGGGGTCGCCGCGCGTATGGGCGTCGATCAGCGCCTCGGCCGCGCCGCGCGCCGCGCCGGCGGGGCCGTCCTTGCCGAACAACTGGCTGGAGACGTAGACGCCCTCGATCAGCAGCAGCAGGGAGTCGGCCAGCTTCTTGGGCTTGCGGGCGTCCATCGCCTTGGTCATCTCGCGCAGGCGTTCGCGCAGGCCTTGCTTGTGCTCCACCGAGACCAGGCGGCCGGGGTGTGCGGCGGCCGGATACTCCACCGCCGCGTTGGTCAGGGCGCAGCCGCGATAGCCGGGCCGCGTCGCGCGTTCGGACAGGGCGTCGAAGAAGCCCAGCAACTGCGCCTTCGGGTCGTCCGGATGCTTCTGGACCGCCGCCTCGAAGTATTCCCAGAACCCTTCGCCCTGCGCCGCCAGATAGGCCGCGATCAGGTGATCCTTGGAGGGGAAGGCGCGGTACAACGTCGGCTTGGTGGCGCCGGCCCGCGAGACGATCTCGTCCACGCCGACGGCGCGGGTGCCTTCGCGATAGAACAGTTCGTTGGCCGTGGTCAGGATGCGATCGGCGGCCTTGGGCCCCTTGGGGGCGACTTGCGCGGCTTTGGTCATGGCGAACCTTGACAATGTTACAGACCAGTACGTAAGGAAAATGAGCTTCCAATTACCGTACCGGTCAGTCACATGACAATAGCACAACGCCGCCCCTTCGGCCAGAACTACGCCTGGGTGGTCGCCGGGATCACGTTCCTGAGCCTGTTGGCGGCCGCCGGCCTGCGTTCGGCGCCGGGCGTGCTGCTGACGCCGCTGCACCAGACGTTCGGCTGGGAGCGGGGCCAGCTCTCGGCCGCCGCCGCCATCGGCATCTTCCTGTACGGCCTGGTTGGCCCGTTCGCCGCGGCGCTGATGCAGACGCTGGGCCTCAAGCGCACCCTGCTGGCCGGCCTGGTGCTGATGAGCGGCTCGACCGCGCTCAGCCTGTCCATGACCGAGCCCTGGCAATACCTGCTGACCTGGGGCGTGCTGTCCGGCTTCGGCAGTGGCGCGGTGGCGCTGGCCATGGGCGCGACGGTGGTGAACCGCTGGTTCGTCAAGCAGCGCGGGCTGGTCATGGGCCTGCTCAGCGCCTCGACGGCGACGGGTTCGCTGATCTTCCTGCCCGGCATGGCGGCGCTGGCCCAGACCGGCGGCTGGCAGCCGGTGGTGATCGCGGTGTCGCTGGTGGCCGCCCTGCTGGTCCCGCTGGTGTTCTTCCTGATGCCCGAGCGGCCATCCGACATCGGCCAGCCCGCGTACGGCGGGACCGAGGTCGAGGCGGCGCCGCCACGCGGGCGGGCCGGCGACGCGGTGAAGCTGGCGCTGTCCGTCCTGGTGAAGGCCTCGCGCAACCCCGCCTTCTGGCTGCTGTTCGCCACCTTCTTCGTCTGCGGCTTCACCACCAACGGCCTGGTGGGCACCCACCTGATCTCATATTGCGGCGACAACGGCCTGGCGCTGGTCCAGGCCGGGGCGCTGCTGGCGGCCATGGGGGCGTTCGACATCGTCGGCACCACGGCGTCCGGCTGGCTGACCGACCGCTACGACCCGCGCAAGCTGCTGTTCGTCTACTACGCCCTGCGCGGCCTCTCGCTGATGGCTCTGCCCTTCCTCAGCTTCGATGTGGTCAGCCTGTCGATCTTCGCGGTGTTCTACGGCCTGGACTGGCTGGCCACGGTCCCGCCCACCGTCAAGCTGGCGACGGAGAGCTTCGGCGAGCGCGAGGGGCCCATCGTGTTCGGCTGGATCGCCTTCGGTCACCAGGTGGGCGCGGCGACGGCGGCGTTCGGCGCGGGCGTGCTGCGCGACATCCAGGGCAACTACATGGGCGCATTCATCATCGCGGGCTGTTTGGGGATCGTCGCGGCCTGCGCGGCGCTGATGATCCGCCGGCCCGGCGACGGTCCCGCCGCGACGCCCGTTCCCGCCTGATGAGGTTTCCTCTCGCGACGTCACCGCGATAGGAAGCTTGCATGAACGCGATGGTCGAATTCGAGCCGCGGGCGCGGCGGGTGGCGCTGCCGACGCGGGGCGGCGAGATGGCGGTGCTGGACTTCGGTCCCGCCGACCGGCCCGTGGACGTGGTGTTCTCCCACGCCAACGGCTTCAACGCCCGCACCTACCGGACCATCCTGGCGCCCCTGGGCGGGAGCCTGCGGATCCTGGCCGTGGACATGCGCGGCCATGGCGCGTCCAGCCTGCCGGCGGTGGCCGAGGGCCGCGAGGGCTGGCACGAGTTCCGCGACGATCTGCTGGCCCTGGTGGCGGCGGAAACCGACGGCCCCGTGGTGCTGGCCGGCCATTCCATGGGCGGCACCTCCAGCCTGCTGGCCGCCGCCGCCCAGCCGGCGCGGGTGAAGGCCCTGGCCCTGTTCGATCCGGTGATCTTCGCGCCCACCCAGCAGGCGACCGAGATGACCGACAATCCGCTGGCCGACGGCGCCACCCGCCGGCGCGCGGTGTTTCCCAGCAAGGTGGCGGCGGTCGAGGCCTATACGGGCCGGGGCGCCTTCCGCACCTGGACCCCGGCGCAACTGGCCGACTACGTCGAGGCGGGGTTCCGCGAGACCGAGAACGGCGAGGTCACCCTGACCTGCACGCCGGCCTGGGAGGCGTCGAACTTCCGCACCCACCATTACGACCCCTGGAGTGCGTTTCGCGCCGCGCGCTGCCCGATCCGCATCCTGCGCGCCGAGATCGGCTCGACCGCGCGGCTGGACGACGGACAGGCCGAACTCGAGGCCACGGGCCGCGTGCGGATCGACGTGATCCCCGGCACGAGCCACTTCCTGCCGATGGAACGGCCGGACCTGGTGCGAGATGTGCTGAGCGAGATGGCGCGTTAGCGCCGTTCGGCGCGCCTACAGCCCCAACCCCGGAACCGCATCCGCTTCCACCCGCGCGAACTCTTCGTCCGAGAGGGTGATCAGCTTGCGGGTCTCCAGGTCGAAGGAGACGGCGATGGCTTCGGCGCTGCCCCAGGGGCGGCCCGTGTCGGGGTCCAGCAGCCAGTGGACGAGGCGGCGGAACCGAGGGTCGCCGCCCGCCGAGCCGGACCGCAGCTCCAGCCGATCGCCGGGGCGAGGCCAGGCGTGGTGGATCAGCCGGTATTCCAGCGCCGCGCCGCCGACCTTGCGGCTGGTGTCGATCGCGCCGGGCCGACGGCCGACGAAGAAGTGGGGGATGCCATCCGACAGCCGGTGCATGAACATCTCGGTGCGCATGCGGCCGAAAGCATCGCAGTCCTGGGCGTCCATGACCCGCAGGCCGGTGCGGCTCAGGCCCAGCGCGTCGGCGCGAGCCAGGCTGGCCTGGGTTTCGATGGGCGCCAGACCGATGGACCGGGGCGCGGCGTTGTCCGGCACCTCGGCCGTCAGCGCCTCGGCGCGGGCGCGAATGCGGTCGGGCCAGGGGAAGGCTCGTCCGTCACGGGCGGTGGCGTGGCTGACCAGCATCTGGAAGCTGGCCGCCAGGTCGCCGGTGTGGTGGCGCATCAGCAGCATCAGCCGCGCATCGCTCTCGCCCATCGCGATCACGCCGCCGCTGACGGTGAGCGGCGCGCCCGGGCGGGCTTCCTTGATGAAGCGGATGTGCTGTTCGCGGACCACCAGGGTGGCCTCGGCCGAAGCGGCGAAGGCGCCCGGCATGCCAAGTTGGGCGGCGAGACCCGCCAGCGCCTCCATCGACTTGGCGACATAGAAGCCCACGTTGAGGTGGCCCATCTGGTCGCATTCCCAGTTGGCCACGCCGCCACGCCAGACTTCCACTTCCGCCACGCCTGCACTCCCCGCTTCGAGGCGGGGACACTAGAGACGCCCGGCCCCGGGGGCTAGCGCTTGCCCTCGACCGGGTCGGCGGGGGCGCCGCCGCGCGCCGGGACTTCGACGCCGTCGTCCTTGCCGCAGGCGGGATAGGGCTCGGCGGCGGGGTTCGGCTGGGCGGGGGCGTCCTTGCGGCCCTCCGCCTGAATCTCGTCATCGTTCGCGGGTTTTCTGGCGCTCACGGCGAAGCTCCTTGTGCTGCCGATAGAAGCGCGGGGCGACGCGATATCGTTCCGATACCGTCGGCGGGCTCGCGTTGGGCGGCGAGCGGCGCCACACTGCGGGCTGGAGGAACGCATGGCCGATAAGCCCGCCAAGGTGCTGATCCGGCGTCACTCGGGCGTCACGCGGATCACCCACTGGCTGAATGTGCTGGCGGTCAGCCTGCTGCTGATGAGCGGCCTGCAGATCTTCAACGCCCATCCCGCGCTCTACTGGGGCGCCAAATCCACCTTCGCCGAGCCCTGGGTCTCGATGAAGAAGGTGGAGGTGGCGGGCCAGCCGCGCGGGATCACCACCGTGGGCGACCTCAAGTTCGACACCACCGGCCTGTTCGGCTGGTCGGGGCCGGAGGGCCGGCGCGAACAGCGGGGTTTCCCGGCCTGGGCCACCGTACCCAGCTGGCGGGACCTGGGGTCCGGGCGGTCCTGGCACTTCTTCTTCGCCTGGATCTTCGTGATCAACGGCTTGGTCTACTGGCTGTGGGGCCTGGCTGGCGGGCATGTCCGCCGCGACCTGCTGCCCACCCGCGACCAGATGAAGCCGCGCCATATCCTGCATGAGATCGTCACCCATGCCCGGCTGCAGTTTCCCAAGGGCGAGGCGGCGCGGCGCTACAATGTCATCCAGAAGCTGACCTACCTGGCGGTCATCGCCGTTCTGCTGCCGCTGATGGTGCTGACCGGGCTCTGCATGTCGCCCACCTTCAACGCCACGGTCCCGCAGCTGATCGACCTGTTCGGCGGACGGCAGTCGGCGCGGACGATCCACTTCCTGTCGGCCAGCGGCATCGTGCTGTTCATCGTCGTCCACCTGGTGCTGGTGGTGGTCTCGGGCCTCTGGAACAACCTGCGATCGATGATCACCGGCCGCTACGCGATCGACGCTGAAGGAGATAAGGCGTGACCCTCGATCGCCGCCGCTGGCTGACGGCCGCTGGAGCCACGCTGGGTTCGCTGTGGCTTACCGGCTGCGACAAGCTGGCGATGAATTCCACCTTCACCGGGGTGCTGAAGGTCGCCGAGAAGTGGACCCGGCACGCGCAGCGGGCGGTCACCGACCGCAACGCGCTGGCCCGCGAGTTCACCCCCGCCGAGATGTCCAAGGACTTCAAGGCCAATGGCACGATGCGGCCCGGCGATGCGGCCTATCTGGCCCTGCTGGCCGAGAACTTCGCGAGCTACCGCCTGGCGATCGGCGGCCTGGTCGAACAGCCCCTGGCGCTGAGCCTGGCCGACCTCCGGGCCGCGCCGTCGCGCACCCAGATCACCCGGCACGACTGCGTCGAGGGCTGGTCGTCGATCGGCAAGTGGAAGGGTGCGCGGCTGTCGGCCCTGCTGGACCGGGCGAAGCTGAAGCCCGAGGCCCGCTATATCGTCTTCCACTGCGCCGACACCCTGGACCGCTCGGCGACGGACGGGGCGGGGGTCTATTACGAGAGCATCGACCTGATCGACGCCTATCACCCGCAGACGATCCTGGCCTACCAGATGAACGACGCGACCCTGCCGGTGCGCCACGGCGCGCCGCTACGCCTGCGGGTCGAACGCCAGCTGGGCTACAAGCACGCCAAGTACGTCATGCGCATCGAGGCGGTAGCGTCGCTGGACGGCCTGGGCCGCGGCAAGGGCGGCTTCTGGCCCGACCGCGGCTATCAGTGGTACGCGGGAATCTGACCCCTATTCCTTGATCTTTTCCCAGCGGTACGGCTCGTCTTCGCCCTTGCGGATGTCGCCGCGCATGTCCGGCTTTCCGTTGCCGTCGGTGTCGTAGAGCGCGGTGTCATACTGCCCGTCGTGGCCATCGTCGTAGAAGACGGTGTCGTAGATGCCGTCGCCATCTTCGTCGAAGATGGCCTGGATCGGATGGCGCTTGCTGTCGGGGATCACCAGCAGGAAGTCGACCTTGCCGTCGCAGTCGTCGTCGACCGACAGCGCGACGCCCTTCGGATTCTTGTTCTCGATCTTGTCGAGCGCCCGCCGCTCGCACTTCTGCGCCGCCGCCTTGGTGGCCGCCTGCACGACGCGATCCTGCGTGCGGGCCAGGAAGGACTTCACGTCCTCGGCCGAGATCGCGAAGTTCAGACCCTCGCCCTCGCCGACGAAGCTGTTGATCCCCACGACGTTCAGGTTGTCGTCCAGCAGCGGACCGCCCGAGTTGCCGGGATTGATCGGCGTCTGGGTCTGGATGACCGTCGCCTCGTGCGGGATCTTGTCCTCGGTCGACCAGGCGTAGGCGCGGCGGATCTGGCTGACGATGCCGCGGGTGTAGGTCCAGGCCTCCCCCGTGGGATGGCCGATGGCATGGACGTCGGCGCCCACCTGCACGGTGGTGGAATTGCCGATCGCCAGCGGCTTCACGCCGGCCGGGACCTCTTCGACCTGGATCAGCGCCAGGTCGGCGACCTCGTCGCGGCGCAGCACCTTGGCGCGGCGCACGTCGGCCTTGCCCAGCGCCGCGCCCTCGACCGCCGGCTTGAACACCACGCCGACCTCGGTGGCGTCCTCGACCACATGCAGGTTGGTGATGATCTTGCCGTCGGCGCTGATCAGCACGCCCGAGCCGAAGCCCTCGCCGGCCAACACCATGACCACGGCGGGCGAGGCGTCCTTATAGACGCGGGTTTCGGTCGCGCCGCGTGTGGCCGCCTGGCCCTCGGCCTTCAGCCCGCCCAGGGCCTTGCCATAGGACAGGCCGCCCTTGCCGGGGCTCTTGGGCGCGCCGGGCGGCAGGGCGGCGGCCGGCGCGCGGCCGCTCGCCGGCTGGACCGTTGAGCCCAAGCGTCCTTCCGGCGCGTCGGCCCATGCGTATGATGCCAGCGACATGGCCGCGAGGCCCAGGCCCAGACGGAGCCAATTCATGACGGAAACCCCCCGCAACTGCTTCGTACGGTGGAGCCTAGCGGGCTGGCTTTTCGTCACAAGCGTGTTCTTGGCAACGCCGCAGCCTTCGGTAGCCGATGAGGCGCTGAAGCCACGGGCGGCGGTCAGCTCCGACGATGGCGAGACCTACCTGCGCCGGCAGGTGGCGATGGCGCGGGACTTCGCCGGGCGCGGGCAGATCGCCGAGCGGGACGGCGCGATTGATCGCGTCCTGTCGATGATCGGCGCGATCGAGAATCCCGAGGCCGCGCCCGTCCCGGTGGCGGGGGCGTTGTCCGAGGTCTTGGCGCTGCTGGTCGAAAGCGGCCAGGCGGAGCGGGCGTGGGGTCTCTATCGGGCCAGTGGGGAGGCGCTCGGGCGCGCCTTGCCGCCGCTCAGCCTGGACGCCATGGCCTACCGGCTGACGGAGGCGCGCATCCTGGAACAGGTGGGCGACCTGAAGGGCGCGGCCGAGGCGCTGGACGTGGCGCTGGGGACATTGCGGCGGCTGGACGGCGACCCGTCGCTGTTGGCCGAGGCGCTCGGCCGGCGGGCGGCCGTGTACGCGGCGCTAAGTGAGCTGGACGGGGCGCGGGCGGCGCTGGCAGAGCATCCCTATGCGGCGCTCTATGCCGCCGGGACCCGCGCGCCGGCCAGCGCGGGCGAGGTGTCGTACCTCGCGGTTCGCGCCCTGGTCGCCGCGCTGGGGGGCGGGAGCGATCCCGTGGCCGCGCGGGCGCTCGCCGCGCCGCTGGCGTTCAAGCCGACGGCAGGGGCGGCAAGCTCGGTGGCGGTCTACCGCGCGGCGGGCGCGGCGCTCGCCCTGCCGCCGGGCGCGGCGCGGCAGGCCGGACTGGCCGATTTGGGCCCGCGGCTCCGGGCGGCCGGCTCTGACCCGGCTTGGCGGCGGCCGGGCGCCGTCGATCAGGTGCTGATCTCGCTGGCCCTGACCCAGGCCGGCGCCTTGCGCGACCCCAAAACGGCGGACGTGGTCTTTGGCCTGTTCCAGCTAGCGGGGCGCGCCGGGCCCAGTTTCGACGCCGACGCGCTGACGGCGCTGGGTCTGGCGAAGACCGAGACCGCGCGGCGCACGACACATCAGGCGCTGCGATTGCGGGCGCGCCGCGACCGTCTGGTCCGCGAGCAGGTCCAGGCGGTGATGACCCGCGCGGCCGCCGGACCGGCGTCGCCAGGGCCGCTGCGGCACGACGTGGAGACCCGCTGGCTGATCCGCGACTTCGACGTGCGGATCGCCAAGGCCGAGGCGGCGCTGGCCAAGGACGGCGTCCGTGTCGGCGCGCCCGATCTGACGCCGCTGGCCACGCTGCAGGGCGCGCTGGCGGCCGACGAGGCGGTGCTGGCGATGGCGCCGACCGCCGGGGGCTATGCTTACATGTGCGTGCGGCGGGACGGGACGACCCAGAGCCTCGTGGCGGCGGACCCCCTGCGACTGCGGCTGGACACCCGGCTGGTGCAGGCCGCGCTGACGGCGACCCATGCGCCGAACGACCGCCTCGACATCCAGTTTCCGGTGGAGGCGTCGGTGCGGCTCCACGACACCCTGATCCGCCCGTTCGAGAGCTGCCTGAAGCCGGAGGACCGGATCGTCTGGCTGTCGGGGATCGCGGGCGCGGCGCTGCCGCTGTCGGCGCTTTTGCCGGCAGCGCCGCCGAAGATCGCGGGGGGCTACGACCTGGCCGCCGCCGACTGGCTGGTCCGCCGCCACGCCGTCAGCTACGCGGGCTCGGCCGGGGCGATCGTGGCCGCCCGGACCGCGCGGGCGCCGGCCGCCGACCTCGACTTCCTGGGTATCGGCGATCCGGTCCTGCGGGCGGGCGCGGACGAAGACCCCGCCAAGGTCCGCCTGCGCGGAACCCGGCTGGACGCGTTGGCGCCCTTGCCGGAGACCAAGGACGAGCTGGAGGCCTCGGCGCGCGGCTTCCGGTCGGCGCGGGTGCTGGTGCAGGACGCCGCGACCGAGCGCGGGCTGCGCGGGCAGATGGTCGGCGCCTATCGCTATCTGTCCTTCGCCACCCACGGCCTGCTGCGCGAGGACCTGCAGGGGCTCTCGGAACCCGCCCTGGTGCTGACGCCGGTGACGGCGGCCGATCCGTTCGACGATGGACTGCTGACCGCCTCCGAGATCGCCGACATGAACCTGCGGGCCGCATTCGTGGCGCTGTCGGCCTGCAACACCGCCAATTTCGACCTGACCCAACTGGCCCAGGACCTGCCGGCGCTGGCGTCCGCTTTCGCCGTGGCGGGCGTGCCGTCGACCCTGGCGACCCTGTGGCCGGTGAATTCCGAGGCCAGCAAACAGGTGGTGGCCGGGGTGTTCGCGGACCTGCGCGACAGGCCGGGACAGGGGCCGGCGGCGGCCCTGGCCGAGGCTCAGCGCCGCTTCCTGGCCGCGCCGCCCTCCCGGGCCTATCTGCACCCACGCTTCTGGGCGCCGTTCGTCATCCTGGGCGATGGCGGGCCGGTCCGAGCGGGCGCCGTGAGCCCGCCTGCGCTGCGGTCGGTGGAGGTGCTGACCACGGCGGGCGGCGAGGTGCTGGGCCTGAAGCGGACGGCGACGGGGACCGCCGCGCGGTTCATCTCGGACGCGGACGCACGCGGTCGGCAGGGGTCGGCCGTGCGCATGGCCGACGATGCGGGCGGCGAGGCCTGGCGGCAAGAGGATCGCACGGTCGGCGCGGCGCAGGTTGTGGCCCAGCTTGGGGATCGCCTGGTGGCGGGCGGCTATCGGCTGGGCGGCGCGGGCCGCAACGTTCCCACCCTGGAGGCCTACGAGGACGGCGCGCGAGTGAAGGTCTGGCAGGGCGAGGGCCTGGCGCGCGTCGACGCCTTCCTGCTGGGCGGCGCGCCGACCGGGGCGGACCGGGCGGTGATCGTCGTCGGCGAGGTGAACTTGCGCGACCCGCCGGCGGCCGGCGGCGGACGGCTGCATGTCCTGGAGTTCGGCGCTTCCCTGGAACCGCGCCCGCTGTTCGAGGTGACCGCGCCAACAGGCTTCGCGCTGTCCTCGGCGACGATCACCCCGCGCGGATCGGACCTGTTGATCACCTACACGACGCGGACGGCGGGGCTGACTGTCTCGGCAGCCCAGACGCTCGACGACTACGACACGGCAGACTGCCTAACCGAGTGGGTCACCTGGCTGGAGCTGCGCGATGCGCGCACCGGCGTGCGGCGTGCGGCGCGGGAGATCCGGGGCCTGAGCGTGGTCGCCGCCTTGGCGCGCGACGACGGCCGGGTCCTGCTGGGCGGCGCAACGCGCGGGGCCTGTGGCGAGGACGGCCGGGCGACCGTGGTCGCGGTCGATGGGGGGCTGGAGACACGGACGGTCTATGCGGACGCCACCCTGGGCGCGTCCGACGTGCGCACCCTGGCCGTGTTGCCGGGCGGGCGGACGTTCGTGGCGGCCAGCAAGGAGAACGTGGTGACCTATCGGCCGGCCGCGCCCGCCGTGGCCGCCAAGGCGAACCCCTTCGCCGTCATGCCGTTCGCCCACACCTATTCGGGCCTGCTGCTGACCCTGGGCCGCGATGGCGCGGCGTCAGCGCCTAAGCTGCTGGACTCGGGGTCGAACATCTACGTCACGGCGTCGGCGACAGGCCGGCCGGGCGAGATCCTGTTGGGCGGGGCGCTGGGCGGCCAGGCGGCGATCTTCCACCTGGCCGAGGAGAGCCGGCCTCAGTAGGGGCTCTGCGCCACCAGTTCGGCCTCGGCGGCGCACCTGGCGGCGTCGGGAGCCGGGGCGGTCTTGCGGACGGCGGCCACTTCCTTCTTCACGGCCTCAAGGTCCTTCTGGAACTCCGGGTTGCCGTGCAGAGCGGCGACCATGATCGAGCCGTTGGCCCAGCCGATGTGGACGGCGCTCATGTTATGGACGCCGCAGACCAGCCGGCTTTCGCCGAAGGCCCGGGCGCGGGCCATGATCGGGGTGGCGCGGTCGGGGGCGATCTCAGCCAGGATCAGCCCGACGCTCCAGCCCCAGGTGTTGTGACCCGAGGGATAGTCCGGGCTCTTGGCCAGGGCGTCGGACTTGTTGATGCAGATATTGCCCTCATCGATCAGATAGGGCCGCTGGCGCTTGTAGATGTCCTTGGGGTGATTGGTGGTGATGCTGGCGTCACGGCCGACGCGCATGAACATCCGATAGGTCTTGGGCGCGTTCTCGGGCGTCAGCTCGGCGCCGATGGCGCAGCTCATGCCCTTGATGATCCCGAACGAGTTGTCGTCGCCCTTGGCCATGTCCCAGCGGGGCGTGCCCTCGAGCTTCCGGGTCTGCAGGAAGATCGTCCGGTCGGCCTCGTATCGGGTCGTGCCGGCGACGGGCGCGGGGGGCAGGATCTTGTAGGTGTCGATGGCGTCGGGCGCCAGGTAGGGAGTGATCGGCGCCGGCGGCGCGGGGGCCTTCGCCGGCGCGGCCGCCGCGCCCACGAGACCGAGGGCGGACACCGCCGTCACCAAAACCATCGCCCGCATGCCACGCTCCCAATCCGTTTGATCGGGTGTCGCAAAGCCACGCGGGGGATTCAACGGTCAAAGAGAAAGGGCCGGAGATCGCTCCCCGGCCCTTCGTGTCCTATTTCTTGAACAGGTCGGCCCAGCGGCGCTTGGTGCGGTTCTTGTGCGACCCGCGATGCCAGGCGTCCGAGGCGATCAGGGGGACCACGGTGGTGGCTTCCGCGAACACCATCTGTTCCCAGGTCACATCGACCTTGCCCCACGAGCAGGCTTCCTTGAGCGTCGAGGACGAGCAGGCGCCGTCGCGCACGTCGGCCACGGTGATCTGGACCGCGTACTTGTGCATCTGCACGTCCTCGTGGCCGAGGATCTCGGCGCAGACGACGGTGTCCTGGGCGAAGTTCTTCGGCACGCCGCCGCCGACCATGAACAGGCCCGTGGCGCCGGCCGCGATCTTGATGTCGGTCAGCTCGCGGAAGTCGGCCACGGCGTCGATGGTGAGGTAGGGCTTGCCGGCCTTCATCCGCTCGACCTGGTGCTTGACCAGGCCGAAGCCGGCGGAGCTGTCCACGAACGCGGGGCAGAAGATCGGCACGCCCTCGCGATAGGCGACCTCGATCAGGCTGTCGGGCTTCTTGGCGTTGCCGGCGGCCAGCCACTTGCCCATCTCGTAGATGAACTCGCGGCTCGAATAGGGGCGGGGCTCAAGCTGCTCGCAGATCTCGTAGATCGTGCCGTCGCAGTTCTGGAGCTCTTCCTCGTCGATGTAGGTGTCGTAGATCCGGTCGATGTACATCTCGCGCAGCTCGCGGTCGTCGACGGTGGAATCGGCCTGGTAGTGCTTGAAGCCCAAGGCCTCGAAGAAATCCATGTCGACGATCGAGGCGCCGGTGGCGACGATCACATCGATCATCCCGTGGCTGACCATGTCGCGATAGATGTGCATGCAGCCCGCCGCCGAGGTCGAGCCGGCCAGGGTCAGCCAGGTCGAGCAATCGGGGTCGGCCAGCGACATCGACCAGATGTCGGCGGCGCGCGCGGTGTCGCGGCTGGTGAAGCTCATCTTGCGCATGGCGTCGATGATCGGGCGGGCGTCGTACTGGTCGATCGCCACGTGCTCGACGGTGTTGGCCAGCAGTTCGGCCTTGCGGTTGGTCTTCTGAACGTCAGCGTTCATCTTCGGAAGTTCCCTTCAGAGGGTGATCGCCCGTCCATAGGAAAGGCGCGACCGGGACGGAGCGACCGGCCGCGCCTCATAACAAATCAAAAGCGTCAGTTGTTACCGCTTACGGCGACTCTTGCCGGCCCGGCCCTTGGGACGCGAGAAACGGACGACCTTACGCTCTTCGTCCTGCTGCTCGCGCGGCAGGCGGATGGAGCGGCCGGCCAGACCGAACATCGAGGCCATGGGCGCGTCGCCCACCACCACGGTCTCGGCGTCGCCGAAGCCGTTGAAGCGGGTGTTCATCGCCACGCCATAGGCGCCCAGCATCCCGATCTCGACGTAGTCACCCTCGCGGATGTCCTCCGGCAGCCAGAACGGGCCCGGCATGTGGTCGAGGCTGTCGCAGGTGGGGCCATAGAAGCGGAAGGGCTTCAGGGGCGCTTCGACCTCGTGGGCGGTGTCGCCTTCGCCGCGGTACAGCTTCACCGGGAAGGGCCACTTCACGTGCGCCGCGTCGAACAGCGAGCCGTAGCTGCCGTCGTTGAGGTACAGCGCGTCGCCCTTCTTGAGCTCCACCTTGGTCAGGATCGAGGAGGCTTCCGCCACCAGGGCCCGGCCGGGTTCGCACCACAGCTCGGTGTCCTCGTGGACGCTCATCTCGGCGAAGCCGCGATGGACGCTGTCGACGTACTCCGTCATGTCGGGTGGCGCCATGCCGGGGTAGATCGACGGGAAACCGCCGCCCACGTCCACGATGTCGACCATGACGCCGGCGCGCACGATGGCGCGGTTCGCCTGCGCCATGGCGGCCTGGTAGGCGGTCGGGCGCATGCACTGGCTGCCGACGTGGAACGAGACACCCATCTTGCCCTGGGTGGCGCGGCGCGTGGCCAGCAGCAGGGCCGGGGCCTCATGCAACTCGACGCCGAACTTTCCGGACAGCGAGTAGGACGCGCCCTCCGCCGAGACCGCCAGTCGGACGATCAGGGTCAGAT
The DNA here is from genome assembly GCA_018821435.1 of Alphaproteobacteria bacterium. Classification (GTDB taxonomy): domain Bacteria; phylum Pseudomonadota; class Alphaproteobacteria; order Caulobacterales; family Caulobacteraceae; genus Phenylobacterium. The sequence goes on along the minus strand of JAHJME010000015.1, from coordinate 157,196 downwards.
CCGTCGCGCCACCGGTCGCCTCGAGGATCTTCTGCAGCTCTTCATGTGTGTCGAGCGCGAAGGTCTTCACGCCGTAGCGGTTGTACGCCTCGGCGATGGCCTTGCGGCTCTTCACGGGATGCATGAACGCCATGCGCGCGCCGGGAGCGTGCGTGGCCACGAGGTCGATCTCGGGGACCGACGCCACATCGAACGAGTTCACACCGCTCTTGACGAGGGCTTCGATAACCCACGGCGAAGGGTTCGCCTTCACAGCGTAGAAAACATCGCCTTCAAACTTGTCCTGGAACCAGCGCGCCGCTACCGCCACCGCATCCGGCCGCGCAAAGGCGACAGGACGTTCGGGTGACCGCTCGCGGACCAGGTCCAGGGGCTTATGATACGTGCGCAATTCACGTAACCCCCAACAGATAGTTGAACCAAGTCCGGCGTTAGCAGCGCTTTTCAGGACATCGGGTCCGCCGGAGCCGTGCGAAATAGGGGCAATGATCCTGGATGTAAAGTGTTGGTGTGTGCGACGGGTCCGCGCGCTAGACCCGCAGGGGCCGGCCGTGCCATGAAGCCTGCCTACTACGGGAAAGCTCCGACAACCCTCATGCCTGACGCCGCCGTTCTGTCGATACGGAACGTCTCCAAGACCTTCGGCCAGCGACGCGCCCTCGACGGCGTTTCGCTGAACGTCACGAAGGGCGAGATGATCGCCCTGATCGGGCCGTCCGGTTCGGGGAAATCCACCCTTCTGCGCTCGATCAGCGCGCTGCAGACCATCGACGCCGGTCCCGGCGAGATCGTGGCCTTCGACGGCCCGGTCCAGAAGGACGGCAAGATCGATTCCAATGTGCGCAAGACGCGCACCCGGATCGGGATGATCTTCCAGCAGTTCAACCTGGTCGGCCGCCTCAGCCTGTTCACCAATGTGGCGCTGGGCTCGCTGGGCCGGATCAGCTTCTGGCAGGCGGCGCTGGGCCTGTGGCCGGCCGAGACCAAGCTGGCGGTCATGGCGGCGCTGCACCGGTTCGGCGTCTCGGACTACGCGACCCAGAGGGCGAACACCCTGTCCGGCGGCCAGCAGCAGCGGGGCGCCATCGCCCGCGCGCTGGTCCAGAAGGCCAAGATCATCCTCGCCGACGAACCGGTCGCCTCGCTGGACCCCGTGTCGGCGCGGCGCGTGATGGAAATCCTGCGCGAGCTGAACAAGACGGATGGCCTCACGGTCCTCGTCACCCTCCACCAGGTGGACTACGCCCTGCGCTATTGCGACCGCGTGGTGGCGCTGAAGGCCGGCAAGGTCGTCTATGACGGTCCCTCCGACGGCCTGAAGCGCGAACAACTCATCGACATCTACGGCCCCGAATTCGAAGACGTGTTCTGGGAAGGAGCGCCGACATGATCCGCCGCGACCTCTTGCTGGCGCTCAGCGCCGCCGCCCTCGCGCTCAGCGCCTGCGGCAAGCCCGCCGAGAAGGCCGACGCGGGCGCCGCGCCCACGGAGCTGACGTTCTCGATCCTGTCGGCCGAGAACCAGACCTCGATGGAGCCCCTGTGGGCGCCGCTGCTGACCGACATGTCCGAGCAGATCGGCGTGCGGGTGAAGCCCTATTTCGCCACCAACTACACCTCGCTGGTCGAGGCGATGCGCTTCAAGCAGGTGCAGATGGGCTGGTTCTCGGCCTCGCCCGCCCTGCAGGCGGTCAACCGCGCCGACGCCGAGGTGCTGGGCCGCGTGGTCGATGCCGGGGGCGACGCCACCTACAAGTCGGTGATCATCGTCAAGAAGGGCAGCGGCATCACGCTCGACAAGCTGCTCAAGTGCGACAAGACCCTGAACTTCGGCCTGGGCGACACCCAGTCGACGTCTGGGACCCTGGCGCCGATGGCCTACCTGTTCACGCCGAAGGGCATCGAGCCCAGCAAGTGCTTCAAGTCGGTCCGCTCGGCCAGCCACCAAGCCAACGCCTTCTCGGTCGCCAACGGCGTGCTGGACGTGGCCACCAACAACACGGTCGGCATCGTCTTCTTCAAGCGCCAGAGCCCGGACATGGCCGACAAGATCGAGGTCATCTGGACCTCGCCGCCGCTGCCGGAAAGCTCGATCGTGGTGCGCAAGGATCTCGACCCGGCGCTGAAGGAAAAGATCCGCCAGTTCTTCCTCACCTACGGCACCGGCACCGACGAGAAGGCCGCCAAGCAGCGTGAGGTCCTGAAGGGTCTGGCGTACGGCGGCTTCAAGCCGGCCGACAACTCGTACCTGGATCCGGTGCGCGAGATGGAAGCCGCCGAGGACCTGGCCGCCGCCCGTCGCGGGGGCGACAAGGCCAAGATCGCCGCCGCCCAGGCCGATTTCGCCAAGATCCAGGCCCAGGCCGCCCAGGCGCGCGCCATCGAGCCGGCGCCCGCCCAATGACCGTCCAGTCCGGGGCGATTCCGCCGCCGCCGTCCCGCACGCTGCTCCAGCGTCTGCCCGACCTGGCGCTCTGGGGCGGCCTGATCGTGCTGCTGATGGTCGCGTTCGGCCCGGCCGAGATCAACAAGCTGCCGCTGCTGTTCTCCAAGTCGGAGAACATGCAGCAGTTCGGCTCCGAGTTCCTGAAGCCCGACTTCACCGACTGGAAGCTCTACGTCGGCCAGATGTGGCTGACGATCCAGATCGCGCTGTGGGGCACCGGCCTGGCGATCCTGGCGGCCGTGCCGCTGGGCCTGCTGGCCTCGCGCAACATGTCGCCCAGCTTCATCCAGATCCCGGTTCGCCGGTTCCTGGACATCGTCCGCTCCGCGCCGGACCTGGTGATCGGCACCATCTTCATCGTCGCCGTGGGGCCGGGGCCGTTCGCGGGCGTCATGGCGCTGGCGATCAACACCTCGGGCGTGCTGGCCAAGCTGTTCTCGGAGGCGGTGGAATCCATCGACCGCGGGCCGGTCGAGGGCGTGCGCGCCACGGGCGCCCACAAGCTGCACGAGATCGTCTGGGGGGTGATCCCCCAGGTGGCCCCGCTGTGGACCTCCTATGCGCTCTACCGCTTCGAATCGAACAGCCGCAGCGCCACGGTGCTGGGCCTGATCGGCGCCGGCGGCATTGGCCAGCTGCTGTTCGACAGCCTGAACGGCTTCGCCTACTCGCGCACCGCCGCCATCGTGGTGATCATCATCGCCGCCGTCAGCCTGATCGACATGCTCAGCCAGGCGATCCGCAGCCGCCTGCTCTAGAGGGTCAGGACTTGAACTTCGCCAGCAGGGTCCTGAGCTCCGGCTCGTCGACCAGGCTGGCGGCTTCGGCGGGGGACGACCACAGGCGGTCGCGCTCGGTCATTTCGGGCCAGATGTCGCGCGCCTCGCGGACCTCCAGCGGATAGACCATCACCCGCACGTGCTGCAGGCGGCCCGAACGCAGGCGCTTGTCGTAATGGTAGACGCCCAGCGACTTGTGGCCCGGCTTGCCGACCACGCCGGCCTCTTCGTAGGCCTCGGTCGCGGCCGCGTCCTCAGGCGTCTTGTCCTTCATCGGCCAGCCCTTGGGGATCACCCAGCGCCGGGTCTCGCGCGACGTGATCAGCAGCATCTCGACAACGCCGTCGGCGCGCTTACGCCAGGGCAGGGCGGCGTACTGGGTGCGCGGCTCCCGGTCGGGCTCCGGGCGCAGTCTGTCGCTCTTCTTCCCCATCGGGCGTGTTTCGAAGCTCCCCACCAGGCTGGCCATCGCCAACCTTTAGAGCCGGGGGATTTACGCGTGCTTGCGGTTCGCGCCAACACGCATTGTCATAAAAGTGTCATGCGTCCGGCCCCGGCGGGGTCAGGCCGCCTCGGGCCGCCGCCGCCGCACCCGCGCCAGCCGGCGCAGGCGCCGCCAGAAGCGGGTCTTCTCCGGCTCGGGATAGGGCTGGAGGTTCTTCACGAAATCCTCGGCGCAGGCCCGCCACGAGAACGTCTCGGCGAAGGCGCGGACCTTCTTGCGGTCCAGGTCCAGGCACTGCAAGCAGGCTTCGCGCAGGCCCTCGGTGGCGGTCAGCGCCAGGACGCCGGCGCCCGAGCCCGGGATGATGTCGATGGGGCCCGGCGCGGGATAGGCGGCCACCGGCGTGCCGGCGCCCATGGCCTCCAGGATCACCAGGCCGAAGGTGTCGGTGAGCGAGGGGAAGACGAAGACGTCGGCGCAGGCGTAGTGCGCGGCCAGTTCGTCGCCGGACTTTGGCCCCTTGAAGACGACGTTGGGGTACTTTTCCTTCAGCTCGTCCAGCTGCGGTCCCGGCCCGACCACCACCTTGGTCCCGGGAAGGTCGAGCGCGCAGAACGCTTCGATGTTCTTCTCCACGGCCACGCGGCCGACATAGAGGAAGATCGGCTTTGGCAGGTCGGCGAACAGGTCGGGCTCGCCCTCGCGCCGGGGATGGAAATTCTCGGTGTCGACGCCGCGCGACCAGGCCGAGATGTTGCGGAACCCGTGGCGCGACAGCTCTTCGCGCATGGTGGGGGTCGCGACCATCAGCCGGCCAGACGGCTTGTGGAACCACTTCATGTAGGCGTAGCCGGCGGCCAGCGGCAAAGGCAGGCGCGCCGAGACGTATTCGGGGAAGCGGGTGTGATAGCTGGTGGTGAACGGCAGCTTCCATTCCACGCAGATGCGCCGCGCGGCCAGGCCGATCGGGCCCTCGGTGGCGATGTGGATTGCCTCGGGTTCGAAGTCCTTGAACAGCTCCTGCACCGGCTCGTAGACGCCGATCGCCACCTTGATCTCGGCGTAGGTGGGCAGGGGGAAGGTCTTGAACTGGCCGGGGTGGATCACCTCGACTACATGGCCCATGGCCTGCAGCTCCTGGACCACGCGGGTCAGGGTGCGGACCACGCCGTTGACCTGCGGCTCCCAGGCGTCGGTGGCGACCAGGATGCGCATGGGGCGCATGGCGTCGCGGGGCGCGGTGATGCCCTCGCGGATGCGGCGATCGGTGCGCTGGGCCTTGGGGCGGTCGGGCTGCTGGCGGAACGCCTCGGTCTGCAGCCAGGCCCAGAAGGCGCCCAGCAGGGCCTCCTTGGTGGGGAAGTGGCGGTAGACGGTGCGTTCGCCCACGCCGGCGTCGCGGGCGATCTCGGCGAAGCTCAGGTCTTCCAGCGAGCGCTTTTCGAGCTGGTCGCCCACGGCGCGCAGGATCTGCTCGCGGGTTTCCTCACGCTGGCGGTCCCGAAGGTTCGGCAGGGGGGTTTTCATGACAGCCGCACTGTCATGAGTTCGATCGCGAAGTCAACGCATGCCGCCGTTATCCGACAATGCGGCAATGTCGGGGGCCGGGCGCCCAATCGGCGAACATCGCGCGGCCAATCCGCGCTGGGGCCATCTATGGTCTGGCATGGCGGGTCCCCATGTTGCTAGGGGGAAACGAGAGCAGGGCCTTACCGGGTCGTCGCGAATTGGGTCCGATGGACGCCACGATCTATCCCGCCAAGGCGACGCCCAAGTCGCAAAGGACGCGTGCGCGCATCCTGGACGCGGCCATGCGCCTGTTCGCCGAGATCGGTTATCACGCGGCCAGCAACGCGGTGATCGCCGACGCGGCCGCGCTGACCCGTGGGGCGATGCTGTATCACTTCGCCAGCCGCGAAGAGCTGGTCGAGGCCGCCGTGGCCCATATCGAACTGCACCGGGCCCGCCTGTTCGAACAGGCGGCCTCCACGCCCTCGGCGCCGGGGGTGGATGCCTCCGAGCACGCCATCGACGTTTACTGGGCCCTGTTGCACGAGGTTCCGTTCGTGGCCTTCGCCGAACTGGAGGCCGCCGCGCGCACCGATGCCATGCTGGGCGAGCGGCTGGCCGCGGCCCGCAGCGCCTTCGACCACGCTCAGGTGGGCGGCGACCGGTTCGGGGCCATGGTCCAGGCCGGCGACGATCCGCGCTTCCAGACCAGCCGCGACCTGGGCCGCTTCCTCCTGGAAGGCATGGCCAAGGGCTCGATGACCTATGACGACGCGGCGCGGCGCGAACGGCTGATGGCGGTGATCAAGCGCGCGGTCCGCATGCTGAACCGCAAGGGCGACTTCCAGGACCTCTGGACGGATTGAGAGACGAACGGACCTCCCCCGCGACGCGGGGGAGGAGGACCCGAAGGATGGAGGCGGCGGTGACGCCGCCGAAGCCTGTCGGATGTCCCCAGTGGCGGCAGGGCGGTCGGCGCACGGCCCCAGCGCCCCCTCCACCACTTCGTGGTCCCCCTCCCCCATAAATGGGGGAGGTACGTTGATTACCCGCCCAGCACGTCCTTCGGATCAGCCACGTTCTCCAGCGGCTGGCCGGCCAGGTAGCGGCCCAGGTTCTCCAGGAACAAGGCGTCGTTGCGCGGGGCGTTGCCCGAGCTCATGCCGGCGGCGTGCGGGGTCATGGTGACCTGCGGATGGTCCCAGAAGGGGCTATCGGCCGGCTGCGGCTCGACCTCGAAGACGTCCAGCACCGCATGGGACGGGGCGCCGGCGGCCAGGGCGGCCAGCAGGGCGGGCTCGTCCACCAGGGCGCCGCGGCCGACGTTGACCAGCACCGACCCGGGCTTCATCCGGCCGAAGGCCTCGGCATTGGCGATGTGGCGGGTCTCCGGCGTGGCCGGGGCGCAAAGGGCCACGACGTCGGCGTCGGCGATGACGTCCAGGAACTGAGCAGGGGTCACCATCCGGTCGGCGGCGGGATCCGAGCCGCCGCTGCGGCGGACGCCGGTGACATGGGCGCCGAAGGCCTTGGCGCGCACCGCCACGCCGTGGCCGATGGCGCCGAAGCCCAGGACCACCCAGCGGGAGCCCTCAAGCTCGCGGTAGGGCAGGCGCTTCCAGGTGTGGGTGGTCTGGTCCGCCCGGCGGGCCGGACCGTCCTGGTAGACGTCCAGCACGCCCCACAGGACGTAGTCGGCGATGCCCACCGCCTGGCCATGGCTGGTGGTGAGGGCCGCGCCCTTCTGGACGAACTGGCCGAAGATGGCGTTGTCATAGCCGGCCGCGCCGCTCTGCACCCATTTCAGGTCGGGCGATTTCAGCGTCGCCGACGCGAAGGCGCGCATGCCGCCGCCGAAGAAGACGTCGCTGTTGGCCCAGGCCGCCTCGGGCCGCGCGTCCTCCAGGCTGAGGGCCGCACCGTTCAGGGTCACCTCGCCGGCGTCGGTCAGCAAAAGCGGCTCGACGGCAGGGCCGTGAGCCGCGATCGCCGCCTCGTTGCGGCGGTAGGCACGTTCGTGGATCAGCAGGCGCATCGGTCTCTCCCTGGCGTTGGTCTTAGCCGGGGAGAGACCGTCAGCGCTACTCGTTAGCGTCCGCCGCCGGCCTTGGGGGCCGGGGCCGCCGGCGCGGGCGCGGGGGCTTGCTGGGCCTGATCGCGACGGCGACCGCCCATCACCTTGAGCGCCGCCATCAGCTCCGCGTTCTCGATGGTTCCGGACTTGTCCTGGTCCATCTGGGCGAAGTAGGGCGAGAGCTTGTCGCCCAGCTCGCCCTTGAGCTCCGCCTTCTGGATCTTGCCGTCCAGGTTGTCGTCGAACATGGCGAGCAGGCGGGTCTCGTCCATCAGCTGATCGTAGTTGGTCAGCTTGGCCGAGGTCTCCTCTGTCCAGCGGTAGCGGATCGCCGTGTAGAACATCTCCTCCCAGGACTGGTCGCCCCAGACGATGGTCTTGGAAGCGTCCGGGTTGGCCGGGTTCTGTTTGGAGTTGTCGTACCAGTAGTGGGCGATCAGCTTCGAGCCCGCCGGAATCTTCAGCGGCTCGGCGAAGCTGTACTCGCGCTGCCAGTTGAAGTCGTAGCGGGGCATGGTCAGCAGCAGCTTCTTCGTGCCGTCCGGGTACTCCACCCAGAAGTCCGAGGCGTACCCGCGGTAGTGGGCGTGCGGGAACGCCGAATACAGCAGCATGTCCTTGGGCACGTTCAGATAGGCGGTCTCCTTGTGGCGCGCCTCGCCCGGCGGGATGACGATGGTGTTGTCCACCACCACCGAGTTGCGCATCACCAGGCCCGGCTTCTCGCCGTCCTTGTAGAAGTAGAGGCCGATCTTGGAGGCGTCGACGACGTCCTTGCCGAAGGGCGTGTAGTGGGCCTGGAAGCCGATGGCGCCGCCCGGGGGCAGGTAGGTGCCCACGTTCTTCGGCCACAGGGTCGATTCCGCGCCCACCGCATAGCCGCCCATCGAGGCGCCCCAACGGCTTTCGTTGCCCTTGCCGTCGGCGGGGATGTCCTTGAGGTAGCCGGACAGGAAGTGGTGGACCGCCTGGCGCTGATTGACGACGTACGTCGAGGCCTTGACCCACTTGCCCTCGGTCAGCGGGTTCACGACGATCGGACGCTGGTAGTCGACCACGCCCGAGGCTGGGACCTTATAGGTCGGCAGCGCCAGGATCAGGTCCGGCTTGCCCAGCGGAAATTCCTGGACGACGCGCTTCTTGGCGGCGACGGCCATGGGATCGGTCGTTCCGTCGCGCGGCGCGCCCTGCTCGATCCAGTGGACCACCGTCTTGATCTCGGTCGGCGTCAGGCTCTTGTCGTCAGCGAACTTGCCCACGTGCGGGTCGACGTTCCACGGCGGCATCCGATCGGTGCGCAGCACCTCGCGGATCATCGGCGAGAAGCCCTTGACCATCTCGTAGCTGGACATGGCGAAGGGACCGATGCCGCCCTCGGTGTGGCAGGCGGCGCACTTCTTCTCGAGGATCGGGGCGACCTCCTTGGAATAGGAGATCTTCGCGACCTTGCGGTTCGGGAAATCGACCAGGCAGCCGGGGCTCATCTTGTTGGCGGCCATGGCCTGGCGGCCGGCCAGGGTGGCCTCGATGGCGTCGGCGGCCCAGGTGTGCTCGGCGGTGGCCTTCTGGCTGCCGTAGTCCAGCCGGTCGTCCAGGGGGCCGCGGTAGGTGATCTTCCAGGTCTTGGGATCGATCACGAAGAACTCGGCCGTGCGGGTCACGCCCAGCTGCTCGCCGACCAGCTGGTTCGGGTCCATCAGGATCGGAATGTCGAAGCCGTAGTCGGCCTTTTCCTTGGCGACCGCGTCGCGGCTGTCCTGGATGGCCGAGTTCAGCATCAGGAACTCGACGCCCTGGCCCTCGTATTTGGCCTTCAGCGCCTTCAGAGCCGGCGACAGGTTGCGCACGATCGGACAGCCGTTCGACTGGGTGATGATCACGATCGCCTTGGCGCCGCTGCGGTACAGCTCGTGACCCATGTAATCGGTGTCGGCGAGCATGAAGTTGTCGATGGTGGCCGGCGTGGCGACCGCGGCCGTCTCGACCGCCGCGACGGGCGAACCCGCCGACAGGGCGTTCGGGGCCTGACCGTCAGCGGCGCAGCCGAGCAGGAGGCTGCTCAGGGCCGCGGTGGTCGCCAAGGCGAGAATGCGCGCCTTCGTCATCTGAAATACTCCTCCCATGGACGGCGGCGGAGGTTGATCTCTCCGTCCGGGCCCAGCCCCAAGAAATGCGTGTTACGCCAAATCATACTCAACCCGACCGGCGTTGCACCATTATTTCTAATCAATGTTTAGATGAGGTTTCACCGAGGCGTGCGGTCGCATGCCGCCTGTGAAATTCTCGCGCCCAGCGACGGCTGGACCTGTGGGCCTCGTCCCCCGCATCGGCCGTTTCAGGGCAAGGCTTGGCAGGTCCGGGCGGCTCAGGGCAAATGTTCCACCAGCAATTGGGGGCGTCCATGAGTTTCATCACCCGCAGGAAGCCGATCGAGTTCGGCGCGCCGACCGATGGCGGCCGTCACCTGAAGCCCACCCTGGGCTGGCCGCACCTGATGGCCCTGGGCGTCGGCGCCATCATCGGCACCGGCATCTACACCCTGACGGGCGTGGCGGCGGGCCTGGCCGGGCCGGCGGTGATCCTGTCATTCGCGGTGGCCGGCGCGGTCTGCGCCTGCGCGGCCCTCTGCTACGCCGAGATGGCCAGCCTGACGCCCCAGGCCGGCAGCGCCTACACCTACTCCTACGTGACGCTTGGCGAAGGCCTGGCCTGGATCATCGGCTGGAGCCTGATCCTCGAGTACACCCTGGTGTGCAGCGCGGTGTCGGTAGGCTGGTCGGGCTATGCGTCCGGGCTGATCCGGACCGCGCACCTGGGCGTACCGGATGCGCTGCTGGCCGGCGGCATCGTCGACCTGCCCGCGATCTTCATCGCCTTGGTAGTCACCGGCGTGCTGCTGCTGGGCACGCGCGAGAGCGCCAACGTCAACTTCGTGCTGGTCTGCGTGAAGCTGGTGGCGCTGGCCGCCTTCGTCGCCTTCACCCTGCCGTCGTTCGACGCCGCCCACTTCCAGCCCTTCGCGCCCTTCGGCTTCGGGGCGCACGAGGTTGACGGGACCAAGATGGGGGTGATGGGCGCCGCAGCGATCATCTTCTTCGCCTTCTACGGCTTCGACGCCATCTCGACGGCGGCCGAGGAGGCCAAGAACCCCAAGCGCGACCTGACCATCGGCATCGTCGGCTCGATGATCCTGTGCACGGTGATCTACATGGGCGTCGCCGCCGTCGCCCTGGGTGCGGTGCCCTACGACGTCTTCTCCAAGAGCCCCGAGCCCCTGGCCTTCGTGCTGAAGGAACTGGGCCGCCCGACCGCCGCCGCCCTGATCGCCGGCGCCGCCGTCGTGGCCATGCCGACGGTGATCATGGTCTTCATGTTCGGCCAGAGCCGGGTGTTCTTCGCCATGGCCCGCGATGGCCTGCTGCCGCGCCAGCTCGCGGCGGTGGGCGCGCGGGGCGTACCCACCTTCGTCACTATCCTGACCGGGGTGATCGCCGCCGCCATCTCGGGCTTCATGCCGCTGTCGGAGATCGCCTCGCTGGCCAATGCCGGCACGCTCGCGGCCTTCATCGCCACGGCCTGTGCGGTGATGGTGCTGCGCCGCCGTTCGCCCGAGCTGGCGCGGCCGTTCAAGACCCCGCTGGTCTGGCTGATCGGCCCGGCGGCGGTGCTGGGCTGCCTCTATCTGTTCACCAGCCTGTCGGCGAAGACGATCATCTTCTTCTTCGTCTGGAACGCCATCGGCGTGGTGGCCTATCTGGCCTATGGACGGATGAAGAGCCGGCTGGCCTAGGGGTGTGACCCCCTCCCCCCTTCGGGGACCTCCCCCAGCGGGGGAGGACCTGGGAGATGCTTCCCCTCTGGGGGAGCTCGCGAAGCGAGAGGGGGCTACGGCGCCGTTTTGAGCTCCGTCACGATCTCGCGCAGGGCGTCCTGCCACGGCCGGGGCGTGACGCCGTAGACGCGCTCCAGCTTGCCCAGGTCCATGGTCGCGCGCAGCGGGCGCGTGGCCGGGGTCTTGTAGTCGGCGGTCTTCTGGCCGCCGACCTCGGGGGCCTGGTCACCCAGGGCTTGGACGAAGATCTCGACGGCGAAGTCGCGCCAGGTGACTTCGCCGGCGTTGGCGAAGTGCGCCGTGCCGAACGCCGGATCGCCGGCCTTGGCTTCGGCGAGGCGGGGCGCCTGGGTCAGGATGAAGCCGGCGAGGTCGGCAGCGGAGGTCGGGCGGCCCGACTGGTCGTCCACCACCTTCAGCGGATTTCCGGCGGCGGCCACGCGCAGCATAGTCTTCACGAAGTTCTTGCCGTGGGGCGAGACCACCCAGGACGTGCGGATGTTCAGCGACCGGCTGCAGGCCGCGGCGACCGCCGTCTCGCCCTCCAGCTTGGTCGCGCCATAGGTGTTCAGCGGGTTCGTCGCCGCGTCCTCGGCGTAGGGCGCGCCGCCGGCGCCGTCGAAGACGTAGTCGGTCGAGATATTGATCACCGCCGCGCCGACCGCGTCGGCCGCCTGGGCGATGGCGCCCGGCGAGCCGGCGTTCACCGCCCGCGCCAGGTCCTGCTCGGTCTCGGCCAGGTCGACGGCGGTGTAGGCGGCCGCGATCACCACCAGGTCCGGCCGCGCCTCCATCACCTTGCGCGCGCAGGCGGCGGGATCGGCCAGGTCGGCGTCGGCGCGGCTCAGGGCCGTGAGGTCCACGTCATGGGCGGGGGCCTGGCGCAGCAGCTCGGTCGCGAGCTGGCCGGTGGTTCCGAACTGCAGGATCTTCAAGGTCATGGCGCTTCCATAACCCGAAATCCGCGACCCTCAAGCGACACTATGACCGTCCGTCGCGCTTGAACCCGACGGCGGCCCGCTCGTAGAAGCAGTATGTAGCGGGTGAGTCAGGGGGCGGTTTTGGCTGGGGGGACGATGACGGCGCGGGCGCCTGGCGGACCGCCGGGCCGGAAGATGCCGGACCTGACGCAGGGCCCGATCGGCAAGACGCTGATCCTGTTCGCCCTGCCGGTGCTGGCCACCAACATCCTGCAATCGCTGAACGGCTCGGCCAACGCCATCTGGGTCAGCCACGTGCTGGGCGAGGCGGCGCTGACCGCCACGTCCAACGCCAACCAGATCATGTTCCTGATGCTGGGCGCCGTGTTCGGCCTGTCGATGGCCTCGAACATCATGATCGGCCAGGCGATGGGGGGAAAGGACCTCGCCACCGCCAAGAAGGTGATCGGCACCTCGACCGCGTTCTTCATCGTCGTGTCGCTGAGCGTCGGCGCGCTGGGCGTGACGCTGACGCCGCACATCCTGACGTGGATGGGCACGCCGGCCGAAGCGAAGGCGGATGCGATCGCCTATCTGCGGGTGATCTTCTCGGCCATGCCGTTCATGTACTTCTTCTCGTACGTGATGATGGCCCAGCGGGGCACGGGCGACAGCCGCACGCCGTTCTACTTCTCGCTGGTGGCGGTGGGGATGGACGTGATCCTGAACCCGATGCTGATCACCGGCTTCGGGCCGTTTCCCCGAATGGGGATCGCCGGCTCGGCGACGGCGACCCTGGTGTCCCAGACGATCACCCTGCTGGCGATGATCATCCACCTCTACCGCAAGAAGTCGATCCTGGTGCTCAGGCCCGGCGAGTTCCACCTGCTGATCCCCGACTTCGGCATGATCCGCGCGCTGGTGCTCAAGGGCCTGCCCATGGGCTTCCAGATGATCGTCACCAGCCTGGCGGCCGTGACGATGATGAGCCTGGTCAACAAGCACGGCGTCCACACCTCCGCGGCCTACGGCGCGGCGGCCCAGCTGTGGACCTATGTGCAGATGCCAGCCATGGCGCTGGGGGCGGCGGTATCGTCCATGGCGGCGCAGAACGTGGGCGCGGGCCGGATGGACCGGGTGGAGCGGATCGCCCGCTCCGGCGCCTGGTACGCCCTGCTGTTCACCGCCACGCCGGTGGTGCTGATCTACCTGGCGGATCCCTGGGTGCTGCGCGCGTTCCTGCCGGGGGACAGCCCGTCGCTGCCCATCGCCGTGCACATCAATTCGATCGTGCTGTGGGGCTTCATCTTCTTCGGGATGGCCTTCATCTTCTCGGGCGTGGTGCGGGCGACGGGGGCGGTCTGGCCGCCGCTGCTGGCGATGATCGTCTCGCTGTGGGGCATCCGGGTGCCGCTGGCCAATTTCCTCGAGCCGCGCATGGGCGCCGACGCGATCTGGATCAGCTTCCCGATCGGCAGCGGCGCGACGCTGATCCTGGCCTTCGCCTACTACATGTGGGGCGGCTGGCGGAAATCGCGGATGCTGCCCACGACCAGCCCCGCCACCGACGAACCCGACACCGGCTTCGGCCAGCCGATGATCGAGGGCGCCGAGGCGATGGCCGACGCGGCCGAAGCTAGCCGTTCGGCTCCGTCAGCGCCGAATAGACCAACGTCCTGAGTTCGCGCCGGATCGGGTAGGCGGACGAGGGCAGGAGCTGGGTCATGAAGACCGCGGTGATGTCCTCCATGGGATCGACCCAGAACGCGGTCGAGGCGGCGCCGCCCCAGTAGAACTCGCCCAGGCTGCAGGGGACCAGGGTCTGCGGCGGGTCGAACACCACGGCGAAGCCCAGGCCGAAGCCGACGCCGGCGTTGGTGCTCTCCGAGAACAGCGAGCGCGACATCTCGGTCAGGTCGGCGCCGCCGGGCAGGTGGTTCGACACCATCAGGTCGACGGTCTTGGGCGCCAGGATCCGCGCGTCGTCCCACTCGCCCCGGTTCATCAGCATGTTGGAGAAGCGCATGTAGTCGGCCGCCGTGCTGACCAGGCCGCCGCCGCCCGAGAGCAGGGCCGGGGGCGCCAGGTAGGGGCTGGTGGTCGGGTCGTCCTGCAGCTTCAAGCCGCCCGTCGGCGTGGCCTCGTAGCAGGCGGCGAAGCGGGCGCGCTGGTCGTCGCGGACGTGGAACCCGGTGTCGACCATCTTCAGCGGACCGAAGATGCGCTCCTGGAACACCTGGTCCAGCGGCTTGCCGGCGATCTTCTGCACCAGGTAGCCGCAGACGTCGGTGGAGACCGAGTAGTTCCAGGCCTCGCCCGGCGAGAACTCCAGCGGGATCTTGGCCATCATGTGGATCATGGCCTCCAGGTCGTGCTCGCCGTGCTGGCCCTCCAGCTTCAGCTTGCGGTAGGCCGCGTCGACGTTTGTGCGGTTCTGGAAGCCGTACGTCAGGCCCGAGGTGTGACGCAGCAGGTCCACCACCTGCATCGGCCGCGATGGCGGCGTGGTGAGATAGGGGCCGGTCCCGGCCGAGAAGACGGCGAGGTCCTTCCACTCCGGAATGTGCCGCGACACCGGATCGTCCAGAGCGATCAGGCCCTCCTCGACCAGGCTCATCAGGGCGACCGAGGTGACCGGCTTGGTCATGGAATAGATGCGGTAGACGCTGTCCTCGGCGAGGGGCACGCCCCGCTCGGGATCCTGCATCCCCAGCACGCTCTGGTGGACGATCTCGCCGCCTCGGGCGAGCAGGAACTGGGCGTGCGGCATCCGGCCGGGGCCGACGTATTTGTCCGCCAGGAAGCGGTCGATCCGCTGCAGGCGATCCGGGCTGAACCCCAGCGACTTGGCCTTGCTCATCGTGTTCTCCCCGACGCTTGCTCTTGAGTGGCGGCGCGGCATTTGCCCTTGCCTTCCGCGCTGTCGCAAGCGCGACGATGGCGGACTTTCGAAGGAGGCTTCCCATGTCCACCGTGAGCTTCGAGCGCGACGGCCGCGTCGGCGTCGTCACTATCGAGCGGCCCGAGCGGCGCAACGCCGTGGATGGCGAGACAGCGCGGGCGCTCTACGACGCCTTCAAGGCCTTTGACGCCGACGAGGGGCTGGACGTTGCGGTGCTGACCGGCCGCGGCGGATTCTTCTGCGCCGGCGCGGACCTGAAGGCGATCAGCACGGGCGCGGGAAATCCGGTCAAGGCGACCGGCGACTTCGGGCCGATGGGCTGCACCCGGCTGGCGCTGGGCAAGCCGGTGATCGCGGCGGTCGAGGGACCGGCGGTGGCGGGCGGGCTGGAGGTGGCCTGCTGGGCCGACCTGCGCGTGGCAGCCGAGGGCTCGACGTTCGGCGTGTTCTGCCGCCGGTTCGGCGTGCCGCTGATCGACCTCGGCACCGTGCGCCTGCCGCGCCTGATCGGCCATTCGCGGGCCATGGACCTGATCCTCACCGGCCGGCCGGTGGACGCGCACGAGGCGCTGGCGATGGGCCTGGCAAACCGGGTCGCGCCGGAAGGCCAGGCGCTGAGCGCGGCCCTGGATCTGGCGCGCCAGATCAGCGCCTTCCCTCAACTCTGCATGCGCAACGACCGCCTCTCGGCGTTGAAGCAATGGTCGCTGGACTGGGACGAGGCTCAGGCCTTCGAAGTCAAGGTCGGGATGGAGACCCTGCGCACCGGCTCGGCCGTCGAGGGCGCCACGCGCTTCGCCTCCGGCCAGGGACGCGGCGGCGCGTTCTGACTGCCCGAGATACGCCGTAAAGCAGCGTTTGATCTTACCCCGCCACGGGTCTAGCGTACCCGGAATACGAAAAATCGCCGCTTGCAGGCGATGCTGGGAGAGACGCGCATGGCGTGGGATTTCGAGACCGATCCGGAGTTCCAGAAGAAGCTGGACTGGATCGAGGACTTCATGCGCGACGAGGTCGAGCCGGTCTCGCACCTGGGCATGGCGGTCTATTCCACCCTGGGCCGCGAGACGTTCATCAAGCCGCTGCAGCAGAAGGTCCGCGACCAGGGCCTCTGGGCCTGTCATCTAGGCCCCGAACTGGGCGGCCAGGGCTTCGGGCAACTGAAGCTGGCGCTGATGAACGAGAAGCTGGGCCGCAACAGCCTGGCCCCGTCGGTCTTCGGCTGCCAGGCGCCGGATAGCGGCAATGCCGAGATCATCGCCCACTACGGCACCGATAAGCAGAAGGCGCAGTACCTCTGGCCGCTGCTGAACGGCGAGATCCGCTCGGCCTTCTCCATGAGCGAGCCCACGGGCGGCTCGGACCCGCTGACGTTCACCACCCGCGCGGTGCTGGATGGCGACGAGTGGGTGATCAACGGCGAGAAGTGGTTCTCCACCAACGCGCGCTATTCCAAGGTGCTGGTGCTCTATGCGGTCACCGACCCGGACGCCAAGGACCCCTACCGGCGCACCTCGATCTTCCTGGTGCCCACCGATACGCCCGGGGTGGAGATCATCCGCAACGTCGGCGTCGGCGCGGGCGGCGAGATCGGCGGCGGGACGGAGGGTTATATCCGCTACACCGATGTGCGGCTGCCCTACGACGCGTTGCTGGGCGAGCGCGGCGCGGCGTTCGTCATCGCCCAGGTGCGGCTGGGCGGCGGCCGCGTCCACCACGCCATGCGCACGGTCGGCGCCTGTCGCCATGCCCTGGAGCTGATGTGCCAGCGGGCGGTGTCGCGGACCACGCGCGACGGCCGCCTCTCGGACCTGCAGATGGTCCAGGAGCAGATCGCCGACAGCTGGATCGCGGTGGAGAGCTTCCGCCTGCTGGTGCTGCGCACCGCCTGGCTGATCGACAAGCACAAGGACTATCAGAAGGTCCGCAAGGACATCGCCGCCATCAAGGTGGCGATGCCCAAGGTTTATCACGACGTGGCGACCAAAGCGGCGCACCTGCACGGCGCCCTGGGGGTCTCCAACGAGATGCCGTTCATGCGGATGGTGACGTCCAGCCTGGTCATGGGCATCGCGGACGGTCCGACCGAGGTCCACAAGGTCACGTTGGCGAAGCAGATCCTGAAGGACTACACGCCCGACAACGATCTGTTTCCCAGCTACCACATCCCCAAGCTCCAGGAGGAAGCGCGCAAGCGGTTCAAGACCGAGCTGGGTGAGCTTCGCGCGGCCTATGCCGATCGCAAGGCGTCGGAGACGGCGTAGCTCTGCTCCCCGGACGATCACGCGGAAATGGGAAGGCTGCCGCGAGGTGAGCTTGGAAGCCCCTTGCCGCGCCCGTAAGACGTCAGTTCGCGTTCGAAGGTGATGACTGTGAGTAACTCTCCGAAATCCTGGCCCGTGATGTCGATCGCCGAAGCCCACGCCAAACTGACGGGGCCGGGCTCGCCGTTCGAGATGGAGGAGAAGCTGATCCGGGGCGTGGCGACGCGGACCTGGAAGAACGCCCCGCCGACCCTGCGCGACGTGTTCGTCAACGGCCGCCGCTTCCCCGAGCGCGAGTTCCTGATTTACGAGGACGAGCGGGCCACCTTCGACAGCTTCGCGCGGGCGACCGTGAACCTGGCCCATCGGCTGCAGGCCGACGGGGTGAGGAAGGGCGACCGGGTCGCGGTGATCATGCGCAACCTGCCGGAGTGGGCGGTGTGCTTCTGGGCCGGGGTGTTGTGCGGAGCGATCGTCACGCCGCTGAACGCCTGGTGGACCGGCGGCGAGCTGGAATACGGCCTGGCCGATTCCGGGACCAAGGTGGCCTTCGTCGACGACGAGCGCCTGGCGCGGGTCGAGGAATTCCTGGCCAAGCTGCCGGACCTGGAGAAAGTCTACGTCACCCGCCACGCCGCCGAGGGGCTGCCGGCCAAGACCGAGCGCCTGGAAGACGTGATCGGCGTGGTGAACAGCTGGCCGTCCCTGCCCGACCTGGCCATGCCGGACGTGCCGCTGGAGCCGGAGGACGACGCCACCATCCTCTACACCTCCGGGACCACGGGCAGGCCCAAGGGTGCGCTGGGCACCCATCGCAACATGACGTCCAACATCGGGGCGGGCGGCATCTCCGGAGCGCGGAACTTCCTGCGCGCGGGCGAGCCGCTGCCCGAACTGGACCCCACCAAGACGCCGCAACGCTGCACCCTGCTGGTGGTGCCGATGTTCCACGCCACGGGCCTGTCGGCGACGCTGTCGCCGACGCTGAACGCGGGTGGCAAGATCGTGCTGATGCGCCGCTGGGACGCCGAGCCGGCCATGCGGCTGATCGAGCGCGAGAAGGTCACCGCGACCGGCGGCGTGCCGACCATCGCCTGGCAGCTGATCGAGCATCCGGCGCGGGCCAAGTACGACCTGTCGTCCCTGGTGGCGGTCACCTACGGCGGCGCCCCCTCGGCGCCCGAGCTGGTGCGCAAGATCGCCGAGATCTTCCCGGGGTCGCAGCCTGGCAACGGCTGGGGCATGACAGAGACGACGGCCACCTTCACCAGCCACCTGGGCAAGGACTACGAGAACCGCCCCGACAGCGCCGGCCCGGCCGCGCCGGTAGGCGAGATGCACGTGCGCGATCCGGCCGACGGCAAGACCATCCTGCCCGCGGGATCGGTGGGCGAGCTGTGGTGCAAGGGCCCACAGGTGGTGAAGCTGTACTGGAACAAGCCCGAGGCCACGGCCGAGACGTTCCAGGACGGCTGGCTGCGCACCGGCGACCTGGCGCGGATCGACGAGGAGGGCTTCCTCTTCATCATCGACCGGGCCAAGGACATGCTGATCCGGGGCGGCGAGAACATCTACTGCGTCGAGGTCGAGAACATCCTCTACGACCACCCCGACGTGATGGACGCGGCCTTGGTCGGCATCCCGCACAAGACCCTGGGCGAGGAGCCCGGCGCGGTGGTGCACCTGAAACCGGGCGGCACGGCCACCGAGGCCGAGCTGCGCCAGTTCGTCCGCGAGCGGCTGGCGAACTTCAAGGTCCCGGTGAAGATCGCCTTCTGGCCCGAGACCCTGCCGCGCAACGCCAACGGCAAGATCATGAAGAGCGAGCTGAAGAAGGTGTTCGCCAAGGACGCCGAGCAGGCCTGATCGCCGGTTCCCCGGGGTGATGTCCGTCGTCCTTCGGGGTGGCGCGCGTGGCTTGGCCGTCCTAGAGGTCGAGACATGAGCGGCCGCAGACCTCTGATCCTTGGCCTGGGCGGAACCATCCGCGCGGGATCCTCCACCGAGAAAGCCCTGATGTGCGCGTTGCGCCGGGCCGAGGCGCTGGGGGCCGAGACCCGCCTGCTGGGCGGCGAGTTCCTGGGCTCGCTGCCGATCTTCGATCCCCGGCCGTCCGCGCCGTCCGAGGCGCAGCTCACCCTGGCCGAGGCGATCCGCGCGGCTGACGGGGTGATCGTGGCCAGCCCCGGCTATCACGGCTCCATTTCCGGCGTGATCAAGAACGCGCTCGACACCCTGGAGCTGACGTCGAAGGACCCGCAGCCCTATCTGACGGCCAAGCCGGTGGGCACGATCATCACCGCGGCGGGCGCCCAGGCCGGCGGCACCACCTTGATGGCGCTGCGCGCGATCATACATGCGCTGAGGGGCTGGCCGACGCCGTTCGGCGCGGCCCTGAACGCCGGCGGCGATCTCTTCGACGAGATCGGCGCCTGCAAAGACGACAAGGACGCCTGGCAGCTCGACACGGTCGCCGAACAGGTCGTGGAGTTCGCCCAGATGAAAGCACGCCGATGAAGCGCCCCTACCTCGTTCCGCCCGGCACGACGCCCGATCCGGATTCCGTGTCGGGGGCGATCAGCCCCATCGAGGACATCATCGAGGACGCCCGCAACGGGCGGCCCTACATCCTGGTCGACGCCGAGGACCGCGAGAACGAAGGCGACGTGATCATCCCGGCGCAGTTCGCGACGCCGGACCAGATCAACTTCATGGCCAAGCACGCGCGCGGCCTGATCTGCCTGTCCATCACCGCCGACCGGGCGCGCCAGCTTCGCCTGCCGCCCATGGCCACCGACAACCAGTCGGGCCACGGCACCGCCTTCACCGTCTCGGTCGAGGCGCGCGAAGGGGTGACCACCGGCATCTCGGCCCACGACCGGGCCCACACCATCGCCGTCGCGGTCGACCCGTCGAAGGGCGTGGACGACATCGTCTCGCCCGGCCACGTGTTCCCGCTTGTCGCCAGGGACGGCGGCGTGCTGGTCCGCGCCGGCCACACCGAGGCCGCCGTCGACATCAGCCGCATGGCGGGCCTGAACCCCGCCGGCGTGATCTGCGAGATCATGAAGGACGACGGGTCGATGGCTCGTCTTCCCGACCTTGTCGCGTTCGCGCAACTGCATGGCCTGAAGATCGGAACCATCGCCGACCTGATCGCCTATCGCCGCCGCACCGAGCGGCAGGTGGAGCGGGTGCTGGAGACGCCGTTCAACTCGACCTTCGGCGGCAAGTTCCGCATGGTCATCTATCGCAACTCCATCGACCAGACCGAGCATGTGGTCCTGACCAAGGGCCGGATCGAGCCTGACAAGCCGACCCTGGTGCGCATGCACCGCGTCGATCTGGCCACCGACATGCTGGGCGCGGTCGAGGCGCGCCAGGACTATGTGCCCAAGGCGCTGAAGGCGCTGGAAGCCTACGACGGCGCGGCCGTGGCGGTGTTCATCCGCGACTCCAACCCGCACTGGCTCAGCGAACGTTACGGCCAGCCGCAAGCCGACCACGCGGGCAATATCCTGCGCGACTACGGTATCGGCGCGCAGATCCTGCTGGACCTGGGGGTCCGCGACATGACGCTGCTGACGTCGTCGGAGACGGTGCTGCCGGGCTCGGCGGGCTATGGCCTGCGGATCGTCGGGCGCCAGCCGCTGGGTTGATGGGCGTCGGCGCCTAGCGGTTCTGCGAAAACCGCGGCAGGTTGACGGAAGCCGTCGGCGTTCACCTCGCGTACATCCGGCATGCGCGTAATCGTCGCGTGGCCCCCGCCTTGTGCGGATTTACCCTGCTTATTAGAGACTTAATAAGGGGACGGGCTGTTGCAGAGTGGATCTATGCAAGACGTCCTCAGTTCCGTTTCCGAGGTCGACGCCGTGCCGAGCGTCACCGTGGCCACCTTCGTCGGCGACGAGGCGGTCGATCAGACGGGCCAGTCCTACCTGAACGCGGACGCCCGCGCCGGGACCACGGTCAACGGCAAGGAAAGCTTCACGATCGACCGGGCGGGCCTGCAACTCACCGGCTTCGACCCCCAGACCATGGCGCCGGCGCCCGGCTGGGGCGGCGTCGCGGGTCGCGCCTTCACGGTCACCTACGCCTTCCGGTCCACCGAACCGACGAAGATGCCCAGCGACACCGCGGGCTTCCAGCGCTTCAACACCCAGCAGATCTACCAGGCGGAACAGGCAATGCAGGCCTGGGCCGATGTGGCGAACATCAAGTTCGTGCGGGTGGGCATCGGCAACGAGGGCGAGGGCGCTTTCTCGAACGACGCCGCGATCCTCTTCGGCAACTACACCTCGGGCGAAAGCGGCTCGGCCGCCTTCGCCAACTTCCCCGGCAGCACCAACTCGGCCAGCCAGGCGGGCGACGTCTGGATCAATATCACGGCCGGCACGAACAGCCTGCCCACCATGGGCAACTACGGCGCCCAGGTGCTGATCCACGAGATCGGCCACGCCATCGGCATGGCGCACCCCGGCGACTACAACGCCGGCGACGGCGACGCGCCGATCACCTACGCGGGCTCGGCCGAGTACTACGAGGACAGCCGGCAATATACGGTGATGAGCTACTTCTCGGAGAGCAACACCGGGGCCAGCTACGGCGGCCGCTACGCCGCCGCGCCGCAGCTGGATGACATCCGCGCCGCCCAGATCGAGTATGGCGCGAACATGAGCACGCGGACCGGCGACACGGTCTACGGCTTCAACTCGACCGCCGGGCGCGACTGGTTCGCCGCCGCCAACAGCTCCAGCCGCGTGATCTTTGCGGTGTGGGACGCCGGCGGCAACGACACCCTGGACTTCTCGGGCTACTCGCAGAACCAGACGATCGACCTGCGCGAAGGCTTTTTCTCCAACGTCGGCGGGATGGTGGGCAACGTCGCCATCGCCCAGGGCGCTCGGATCGAGAACGCCATCGGCGGCTTCGGCAACGACACCATCAACGGCAACGCGCTGGACAACAGCATCGACGGCGGCGCGGGCTTCGACAGCATCTTCGCCGGGGCCGGCAACGACACGATCAATGGCGGCTCGGGGACCAGCTACCTCCGCGGCGAGGACGGCAACGACAGCATCGTCGGCGGCTCGGCCTTCGACGATCTGCAGGGCAACACCGGCAACGACACCGAGCGCGGCGGCGACGGCGACGACTTCGTGGTGGGCGGCAAGGACAACGACGTCCTCTACGGCGACAACGGCGCGGACCTCGTCTACGGCAACATCGGCTCCGACACCTGTGAGGGGGGCGCCGGCAACGACATCGTACGCGGCGGCCAGGACAACGATTCCATCTCCGGCGGCGCGGGCGACGACTTCATGTCGGGCGACAAGGGCGCGGACACGGTCAGCGGCGGTTTGGGCGCGGACATCTTCCACATCTCGTCCGACGCCGGGACCGATCGGGTGGTGGATTTCAACCTCGCCGAGGGCGACCGGGTACATCTGGACCCTGGCGCGATCTACACCGTCGCCCAGGTCGGCGCGGACACGGTGATCACCCTGGCGTCGTCCAGCGACCAGATGATCCTGGTCGGCGTGCAGATGAACTCGCTGACTCCAGGTTGGATCTTCGGGGCCTAGCGGACGCCCGGACGAGAAATCTCGTTTTCAGGGCGACGTAACCGGCCTATATGAAAACCCTCACCGCCCGGCCGAAAGGCCGGGCGCCTTCGTTTTCGGGACTACGCCCATGAACCAGATCCTCATGCCCAAGGCGACCGCCGTGTGGCTCGTGGACAATACCTCGCTCACCTTCGACCAGATCGCGGACTTCTGCGAGCTGCACCCGCTGGAAGTGAAGGGCATCGCCGACGGCGAGGTCGCGCGCGACATCCGCGGCGCCGACCCCATCGCCAACGGCCAGCTCAGCCGCGACGAGCTGGACGCGGCCGAGAAGAACGACAAGTACCGGATGAAGGCTCAAAAGAGCCGGCACGCCGAGCTGCTGAAGCCGGTCAAGAAGGCGCCCCGCTACACGCCCGTGTCGCGCCGCCAGGACCGTCCGGACGCCATCGCCTGGTTCATCCGCAACCACCCCGAAGTGGCCGACAGCCAGGTCGCCCGCCTGCTGGGCACCACCAAGGCGACCATCGACCAGGTGCGCAACCGCCAGCACTGGAACTCGGCCCAGATCAAGCCGGTAGACCCGGTGACCCTGGGCCTGTCCACCCAGCTGGAGCTGGACGCGGTGGTGAAGAAGGCGGCCGAAAAGAAGGCCAAGGACGACGCCCGTCGCGGCATCGTCGAGCCGGAAGGCGCCACCCTGCGCCCGGCGTCGGATGTCGACGTGGTCGAGGACGAGCGCGAGCCGGAAACGGATCTTAGCGCCGTGTTCGCCGACGAGCCGGATCTCGAGCCCGAGATCGACGAAGACGACGAGGACTAGGCTTGGTTTTCCCTCCCCATAAAAGGGGAGGGAAAAGACGAGGTTAGTGGAGCCGTCCGCGAAGGGTTTCGATCTCTTCCTTCAGCCGGAGCTTCTGTCGCTTCAGCTCCTTGAGCCGGATGTCGTCGGCCGATGGCCTGCGCATTTCGTCCTGAATTGCTTGTTCCAGGGACTGGTGACGGGACCCGAGTTCACGGATCCGGGCATCTAGCGCCATGGCGGAGGACCTCCTGAGCTGTTGGACAGCCTGGGAGTGAACACCCGCTTCCGCCCGCTGTCAGATCACATATGTTTGCGAACGGTCCCGCTGGAACCGGATCGTGTTTGGGGGGGCGCGCATGGCCAAGACCGACAAGCCACGGCTGATCGTCGGCATTTCGGGCGCTTCCGGCGTCGCCTACGGCCTGCGCGCGTTGGACGCGTGCCGCGACCTGGGCGTCGAAAGCCACCTGGTGATGAGTCGCTCCTCGGCCCTGACCCTGGCGCAGGAGACCGATCTGTCCCCCGCCGACGTCCACGCCCGGGCCGATGTGGTCCATAAGGCGGGCGACGTGGGCGCCGCCATCTCGTCGGGCTCGTTCCAGACGCTGGGCATGATCGTCGCCCCCTGTTCCGTACGCAGCATGAGCGAGATCGCCACGGGCGTGACCTCGTCGCTGCTGACCCGCGCCGCCGACGTCACCCTGAAGGAGCGTCGGCCGCTGGTGCTGATGGTGCGCGAGACGCCGCTGCACCTGGGCCATCTGCGGACCATGGTCCGGCTGGCCGAGATGGGTGCGGTGATCGCCCCGCCGCTGCCGGCGTTCTACGCCAAGCCGAACAGCCTTGAGGAGATGGTCGATCAGTCCGTGGGCCGGGCGCTGGACCTCTTCGGCCTGGACTGGAAGCCGGTGAAGCGATGGGGCGAGGACATCTCGCCGATCAGGGGTGAGGGCTGAGCATGGCGATCTGGGATTGGGTGCTGGAGGCGTACGGCCGGCCGGGCGTGCCGGAAGCGTGCCTGACGCTGCAGGATGTCCACGGCCAGAACACCTCGCTGCTGCTCTGGGCGGTCCGCGCCGAGGTCAAGGACGCTGAACTGCTGGCGCGGGCGGCCGAGGCGACGCGGGCCTGGGAGCGTACGGCCCTGGTCCCGATTCGCGAGGTGCGGCGCGCGCTCAAGGCGCCGCAGCCACCGGTGGACGACGTGGCGCGGCTGGCGCTGCGCGAGGACGTGAAGGGGCTGGAACTGGCCGCCGAGCGCCTGCTGCTGGAGACCTTGGACGGCATGTCGCAGGGTCGGGGCGGCGCGCATGCGCTGGAGGCTCTGGAAGCCGCGGCGAAGGCGTGGGAAAAGCCCGCGCCCGCAGGCGCCCTGGCTGAACTGGCCGCCGCGTTAGGGTAGGGGCGCCGGGGGCGGATGATCGACTACAGCAATTTCTCGGACGACGCCCTGGAGGCCCGGCTGACCGACCTGCGCCAGGATCACGCCGATCTGGACGCCGCCATCCAGGCGCTCAGCAACACCACCGTGCCCGACCTGATCATCATCGGTCGCCTGAAGCGCAAGAAGCTGGCGCTGAAGGACGAAGTGGCGCGGGTCGAGGATCTGCTCAACCCCGACATCATCGCCTGAACTATCCGGCCTTGCGGAGCCGCTTGGCTTCGAACATCGCCGCGTCGGCCTCGGCGATCAGCGCCTCGGGCTCGACGTCCGAATTGATCTCGCGCACGCCATAGCTGACCCTCAGGCGCGCGCCCTCGTCGCCGCCGATGTCGTGCTCGATGGCCTGGGCCAGGGTCGCGGCCTTGGCCTCGGCGGTCGCCTGGTCGGCCTGGACCAGCACCACGGCGAACTCGTCCCCGCCCATCCGGCCCACCACGTCGCTGTCGCGGACATTGGCGGACAGTCGCTCCGCCACGGCCTGCAGCGCCGCGTCGCCGGCCGCGTGGCCCAGGCGATCGTTCAGGCCCTTGAAGCCGTCGAGGTCGAAATAGACCAGGCTCAGCGGGAAGCCGTACCGCTGAGCGGCGGTGCGGGCGCGGCTCAGCTCGCGCACGAAGGCGCGGCGGTTCAGCAGCGGGGTCAGGGCGTCGCGGTCGGCCAGGCCCTCGGCCTCGTCCAGGCGGGCCTTCAGGAGATTCACCTCGGACTTCAGCTCGTCCAGTTCGCCCAGCAGCGTGCGGATCGCGGCCTGGACGGCCGGCGTCATCTCGCTCCGGGAGATGCCCAGGAAGGTGGCGCTGTCGACGGGCTGGGCGGCGGTGGAGGTCGCCGCCACGCCAGGCGCGACGACGCGGCGGCGGTCCGCCGCAATGGGTTCGCTACGTGCGCCGCCGATCTTCATCGCCATCCCCGAATGGTTAACGTCATTCGACTTCACCACGGTTAAGGGAATCTAACCGCGCTCGGTTGTATGCGCAAAGGCGGCGCCTATACTCCGCCGCCTTTCGGGGACTGCAGTAGGACTTCCACACATTATGAGTGCGCCCGTCGCCATCATCATGGGCAGCCGGTCCGACTGGCCCGTGCTGCGTCACGCCGCCGACATGCTGGACGGGCTGGGTGTCGCCTATGAGGCCAAGGTGGTCTCGGCCCACCGCACGCCCGAGCGGATGTACGCCTTCGCCAAGGGCGCCAAGGCTGCGGGCTTCAAGGTGATCATCGCCGGGGCCGGGGGCGCCGCGCACCTGCCCGGCATGACCGCCTCGCTCACCGACCTGCCGGTGCTGGGCGTGCCGATCGAATCCAAGGCGCTGAAGGGCATGGACAGCCTGCTCTCCATCGTCCAGATGCCCGGCGGCATCCCCGTGGGCACCCTCGCCATCGGGGAAGCGGGCGCGAAGAACGCGGGCCTGATGGCGGCGCGCATCCTGGCGCTGTCGGACGACGGCGTGGCGCAGCGCATCGCCGACTTCGCTGCGAACCAGACCGCCAGCGTGTCCGAGGCGGTCGAGTAGAGATCGAGACAAATGCCCGAGCTTCCGCTCCCGCCCGGCTCCACCCTCGGCATCCTGGGGGGTGGGCAACTCGGCCGCATGCTGGCGCTGGCCGCCGCGCGGCTGGGCTTCGACGTGGCCGTGTTGGAGCGCGACGCCGACAGTCCCGCCGGCCGGGTGGCCGCCCACACCATCGTCGGCGCCTATGACGATCCCGCCGCGCTGGAGGCGCTGGCCGCCGTCGCCCAGGTGGTGACCTTCGAATTCGAGAATGTGCCCGCCGCCTCGGTGCTGAAGCTGCAGTCGCTCGGCGTCGAGGTCGCGCCTGGCCCCGAGGCCCTGGCCGTCGCCCAGGATCGGATCGCCGAGAAGCAGTTCCTGAACGCCAGCGGCGCGCCCACCGTGGCCTTCGCCTCGGCCGACACGCCGGAGGAGGCGGTGGCCGGCGTCATCGCGATGGGTGCGCCCGTCCTGATGAAGACCCGCCGCGACGGTTACGACGGCAAGGGCCAGCGCTGGGTGGAGCATGCTCCCGACGCGGCCACGATCTTCGCCGAGCTGGGCGGAGTCCCGGTGATCCTGGAGGCGCCGGCCGATTTCGTGCGCGAACTGTCGATCATCGCCGCGCGGGGTCGCGACGGCGCGACCGCCATCTACCCCCTGTCCGAGAACCACCACGAGGGCGGCATCCTTCGCCGCAGTCTGGCGCCCGCCCACGTGAGCCCGGACCTCGCCTTCCAGGCCGAGAAGATCGCCGCGCGCGTGCTGAAAGGCCTGAACTATGTGGGCGTCGTCGGCATCGAGCTGTTCGAGCTGAAGGACGGGACCCTGCTGGTCAACGAGATCGCGCCCCGCGTCCACAACACCGGCCACTGGACTGAGGACGGCTGTGCCGTGGACCAGTTCGAGCAGCACATCCGCGCCGTCGCCGGCTGGCCCCTGGGTCCCACCACGCCGCATGCGCGGGTCGAGATGCTGAACCTGCTGGGCGACGAGGCCGACGCGTGGAGCAAGCTGGCCCAGGAGCCGGAGAGCCGCCTCCACCTCTACGGCAAGCGCGACGCCAAGCCCGGTCGCAAGATGGGCCACGTGAACAAGCTGAAGGCGCTCTGAGGATTCTTCCCACCTAATGAAGGGGGGAGTTCAGTCGGCGGAAGCCCCGTATCGCGCCTTGCCCAGACGCGTGGCGACGTCGTTCAGCCACTGGCTGGGCCGGAAGGTCGTGGTGGCCTTCCATTTCTCGAAGGCCATGACGTTCTCGATGCGCCGGTCGACGAAGTCGAGCGCCTCCTTGCGGCCGGAGGTCATCCGCACGGCCATGGCGCCCGAGAGGATGCCCGCCAGCAGGGTGCGCTTGGTGTAGTGGTTCTCGTCGGTGGCGGTGTCGCCCGCCCAGCGCCACAGATGGTCGGCGCTCTCCCAGGTCAGGCGTCCGGCCAGCGCCAGGTTTTGGGGCAGCGCCAGGAAGCCGACCCAGCGGCGCAACGCCGGTTCGTCCGAGGCCGAGGCGTCCAGGCGCGCCTCAACCGCGCGGCGGATGCGCTCGCGGATCTTCAGGTTCGAGGCATGGACGTCGGCCAGAGCCCCCAGGGCCCGCGCGTCATGGCGGCGCGACAGCAGGGCGGCCAGATCGGTCGGACCGTGTGGGATCAGCAGCTCGGTCTCGCCCGCCGACAGGCCCAGCGCCTTGCCCGCCAGCGCGGCCGTGCGGCCGGTCCAGCCGTGGACGGGGGCCAGTTTGAGGGCCTCGTCCAGCAGCGCCTGCTCGGTGGTTTCGGCCCAAATCTGCGCGGCGGTGGTCATGGTTGCTTTCTAGGGCGAACGCGTGGACATCGCACGTTCGTTCTGCTAATTGCCCGCGCTCAAACCCGAAGGGTCACGCCTTCGGGCGATCCATTTTTGCACGCTCGCCGCCTTTTGCCGGTCGAGGCGGGCGGCTAGCGTTACGCAGGAGAGTTCGCTCTGGTTCAGATTTTCGTCCGCGACAACAACGTCGACCAGGCCCTCAAGGCGCTGAAGAAGAAGATGCAGCGCGAAGGCTCGTTCCGCGAGATGAAGCGCCACGTCCACTATGAAAAGCCGTCGGAAAAGCGCGCTCGCCAGAAGGCTGAAGCCGTCCGACGCGCCCGCAAGCTGGCCCGCAAGCGCGCCCAGCGCGAAGGCCTGATCGCGGCCCCGAAGAAGCCGACGCGCTAAATTCGGTCAGGCCTAAAACCTGGCACGAATGATGCTTATTTGAAGGGCTGCGCCACCGGCGCGGCCCTTTTTGCGTATACGATCTAGGCGCGGTTTTCCGTCGCAAGGGATCGCCGTTAAATGGTCTCTCACCGGTCGGCGTCCTATCTATTGATCTGGTACGCCGCTTTCCTGGGAACGGTCATCATATGAACCTCCGCAATTTCGTCATCTGGGGCGTCATCGTTGTCGTCCTGATCGGGCTCTACAGCATGATGACGGGTGGCGGCCGTGGCGCGGCCGGGACCCATGAGGTCACCTATTCGCAGCTTCTCGCCAAGGTGAACGCCGGCGAGGTGAAGACGGCCGAGATCCGGGGCCCCGTGGTTCAGATCATCGACCAGAGCAATCGCGAGTTCACGGCGGCGACGCCGAACAACCAGGACGACCTGGTGAAGCGCCTCGAGGCGCAGGGCGCGAATATCTCGGTCAAGGTCAACGGTGGCTTCAGCCTCGGCAGCCTGCTGCTGAACTCCCTGCCCATCCTGCTGCTGATCGGCGTCTGGATCTTCTTCATGCGCCAGATGCAGGGCGGGACGCGTGGGGCAATGGGCTTCGGCAAGTCCAAGGCCAAGCTGCTGACGGAAAACAAGAACCGCGTCACGTTCGAGGACGTGGCGGGCGTGGACGAGGCCAAGGACGAGCTGACGGAAATCGTCGATTTCCTGAAGGACCCGCAGAAGTTCCAGCGCCTGGGCGGCAAGATTCCGAAGGGCGCCCTGCTCATCGGCCCTCCCGGCACGGGTAAGACCCTGATCGCCCGCGCCGTCGCGGGTGAGGCGGGCGTGCCGTTCTTCACGATCTCGGGTTCCGACTTCGTCGAGATGTTCGTGGGCGTCGGCGCCAGCCGCGTGCGCGACATGTTCGAACAGGCGAAGAAGAACGCCCCCTGCATCATCTTCATCGATGAAATCGACGCCGTCGGCCGCCACCGCGGCGCCGGCCTGGGCGGCGGCAACGACGAGCGCGAACAGACGCTGAACCAGCTGCTGGTCGAGATGGACGGCTTCGAATCCAACGAAGGCATCATCCTGATCGCCGCCACCAACCGCCCCGACGTGCTGGACCCCGCGCTGCTGCGTCCGGGCCGGTTCGACCGCCAGGTGGTCGTCCCGAATCCGGACATCAACGGCCGCGAGCGGATCCTGCGCGTGCACATGAAGAACGTGCCGCTGGCCGCCGACGTCGACGTGAAGGTCATCGCGCGCGGCACCCCGGGCTTCTCGGGCGCCGACCTGGCCAACTTGGTCAACGAAGCCGCGCTGACGGCCGCCCGCAAGGACCGCCGCATGGTCACCATGCGCGACTTCGAGGACGCCAAGGACAAGGTCATGATGGGCGCCGAGCGCCGGTCGATGGTGATGACCGAGGACGAGAAGAAGCTGACCGCCTACCACGAGGGCGGCCACGCCCTGGTCGCGCTGAACGTCCCGGCCACGGACCCGGTGCACAAGGCAACGATCATTCCGCGCGGCCGCGCCCTGGGCATGGTCATGCAGCTGCCGGAGCGCGACAAGTTCTCGATGAGCTACGAGCAGATGACCTCTCGCCTGGCCATCCTGTTCGGCGGCCGCGTCGCCGAGGAGATGATCTTCGGCAAGGACAAGGTGACCTCGGGCGCGTCCTCGGACATCGGACAGGCCACCAAGCTGGCCCGCGCCATGGTCACCAAATGGGGCTTCTCGGACCTGCTGGGCGCCGTCGAGTACGGCGAGAACCAGGAAGAAGTGTTCCTGGGCCACTCGGTCGCCCGCAACCAGAACGTCTCGGAAGACACCGCCAAGCTCATCGACCAGGAGGTCAAGCGCCTGGTGAAGATGGGCGAGGACGAGGCGCGTCGCATCCTGACCGAGAAGCTGGACGACCTGCATACCCTGGCCAAGACGCTGCTCGAGTACGAAACCCTGAGCGGCGACGAGATCATCAACGCCCTGAAGGGCGTGGCCCCGAACCGCGACGAGAGCGAGTCCAAGCGCCCGGCCGGCCCCTCGGTCGCCGTGCCGATCTCGCCCAAGCCCAGCGCCGAACCGGCGTAAGGCTCAAGGCCAGAGCAAAGACCAAGGGCGGTTGTCGCGAGGCAGCCGCCCTTTTCTTTGCCGTCGGCGTCTGGCGGCTTCCTGTCGCGGCAGGCCCCGCAGTATGACTGGCGCGGCCCCATGAATTCCCGAGCACCGAACATCGCGCGTCCAAGCGTCATGGGCATCGTCAACGCGACGCCCGACAGCTTCTCCGACGGCGGCCGGTTCCTGGCGCCCGAGGCGGCGCTGGATCATGCCCGACGGCTGATCGCCGAGGGGGCGGACATCCTGGACCTGGGTGCGGAATCCACCCGGCCGGGCGCCGACCCGGTGTCGGCCGGGGTGGAGATCGAACGCCTCGTCCCGCTGATCGCCGCGATCCGGGCCGAGAGCGCGGTCCCGGTTTCGGTCGACACCATGAAGCCGGAGGTCGCGCGGGCGGCGATGGCGGCGGGGGCCACGATCTGGAACGACGTGACGGCGCTGCGCCATGCCCCGGACAGCCTGGCGGTGGCCGCCGAGTTGGGCTGCGACGTCGTGCTGATGCACATGAAGGGCGAGCCCCGCACTATGCAGGCCGAGCCGCATTACGACGACGTGGGCGGCGAGGTGGCGGCGTTCCTGGCCGACCGCGCGGAGGCGGCGATGGCGGCGGGCGTGGCCCGCGACCGGATCTGGCTGGATCCGGGCGTCGGCTTCGGCAAGCACATGACCCGCCACAACCTGCCCCTGCTGGCCGGCCTGGACCGGATCGTCGCGCTGGGCTTTCCGGTGCTGCTGGGCGCCAGTCGCAAGGCGTTTATCGGCGCCCTGGACGGCGGGGCCGGGGCCGACCAGCGGCTGGGCGGCTCGATCGCCGCGGCCCTGGCCGGCGCGTCAGCAGGCGTGGCGGCCGTGCGCGTCCACGATGTACGCGAGACGGTGCAGGCGCTCACAGTCCAGGCCGCGATCGCTCAGGCCGGTCACCTGGGGATCGTTCACAAATCTCGATGAATTGCCTGGGCTAACCCAGTAACTGGTCTGATGCAGACCTTGGGCCGAGTCCTGATCATCGCCGGATCCGACAGTGGGGGCGGGGCGGGCGTCCAGGCCGACATCAAAACGGTGACGGCGCTGGGCGGCTATGCGGCCACGGCGATCACGGCGGTGACCGTGCAGAACACGCTTGGCGTCACCGGCGTTCATCCCATCCCGCTGGAGGTGATCGAGGCCCAGGCGCGCGCCGTGCTGTCCGACATTGGCGCCGACGTGATCAAGACCGGCATGCTGGGCGACGCGGCGACGGTCGAGCTGGTGGCGCGGTTACTGGACGAATGGCCCATCCCGGCGGTGGTCGACCCGGTCATGGTGGCCAAGGGCGGCGCGTCGCTGCTGGCGGCGGAGGCCGTGGCGGCGGTGCGGGAGCGGCTGATCCCGCGCGCGGCGCTGCTGACCCCCAACGCGCCGGAGGCCGCGGCCCTGACCGGGCTCGACGTCGAGACCACGGACGACCTGCGCCGGGCGGGCCAGGCCCTGCTGGCGATGGGGGCCAAGGCCGTGCTGATGAAGGGCGGGCATGTGGCGGGCGAGCGCGTGGTCGACCTGCTGATGACGCCGGACGGCGAGACCGCCTTCGAGGGCGAGCGGATCGACAGCCGCCATACGCACGGCACCGGCTGCACCCTGGCCTCGGCCTGCGCCACGGGCCTGGCGCAAGGCCTGCCGCTGACCGCCGCGGTGGCGGGGGCGTGGGACTATGTGCACGAGGCGATGCTGCGCGCGCCGGGTCTGGGCGCCGGTCACGGGCCGCTGGATCACGGCTGGACGCTGCGAGGCCGGATTTGACCCCGGAAGCCCGCCTGGAGGCGATCCTTCGCCGCTCGGAACCGCTGATGCAGGTGCTGAACGCCCTGCGCGAGATCGATCCGCCGGACTGGTTGGTGTTCTCGGGCGCGGTTTATCAGCGGGTGTTCAACGACCTGACCGGCCGGCCACTGGACTATGGGATCAAGGACTATGACGTCGGCTACTTCGACGCCTCGGACATCTCCTACGAAGCCGAGGACGCGGTGATCCAGCGGGTGGCGGCGGCGTTCGAGCCGCCGCTGCGCGAGATGGTCGAAGTCCGCAACCAGGCCCGGGTCCACGTCTGGTTCGAAGGTCACTTCGGTGAGCCGTACGCACCGCTGACGAGCTGCGCGGAGGCGCTGACCCGTTTCGTCAGCCCGGTGTTCGCGGTGGCCGTGCGGCTGGACGCCGGCGACGCCCTGACGATCCAGGCGCCCTTCGGCCTGGACGACCTGTTCGCCATGCGGATGCGCTACAATCCGAACCGCCGCAGCCCGAACTTCGACCGGATCGCCGCGCGGGCGCAGGCCCGCTGGCCCGAGCTCCAGGTGATCGCCGATTAGCGGCGGCGGTCGTCCGGCTTGCGGATGGTCAGCCGGCCCACGGTCAGTTCGTCGATCTCGAGACGGCGGATATGCACCGTTCTGGCCGAGACGCGGCCCAACACCAGCCGCCCGATGGCCAGCGCGCCTAGCGCCACCGCACCGACCGCAACGGCGCCTAGGCTGACGGCGAACAGCGCTGTCGCGCCGGCGGCCTGGGCGCCCACCGCGCTGGCGGCCGTACGCTGGACGGAGAGGCGTCGACGGGAGGCAGGGTCGCGCATGCCGGGGCTCCGGGTATCCGAGAGCCGATCCTTCGCGCCACGCGCGGCGGCGCGCAAGCTATCTGGTCGGTCATGTCAGCGGCGATAGACGTCCGGGTCTCGGATCTCCATCCAGCTCTCCGGCGCCGTCAGGTCCGTGAAGCCGAACTGCCGGTAGAGGTCGTGGGCGTCGCGGGTGGCCAGGTGCAGGCGGCGCAAGCCCTGCAGGTCCGGGTGCGCCTTGAGATAGGCCATGATCAGCTTGCCCAGGCCGGCGCCGCGGTGGGCGTTGTCCACGAACACGTCGCAGACCCAGCCGAACGTGGCGCGGTCGGTCACGACGCGGGCCATGGCGGCCATGGATCCGTCGCCGGCGTAGGCGCCCACGACCAGACTGTTGGCGCAGGCCTTGGTGAAGGTCTCGAACGGGATGCGCTCGGCCCAATAGCTCTGGGTCGCGATCCAGCGGTGCGCGCGGGCCAGATCGAACCGGTCGCGGTCGTCGCTCACCTCATAGGTCATCGCAGTCCTCCGGCGGTCCATCTCGCGGGAACTGGCCCTTGCCGCCCGGGCTGGCGCGACGCAAGTCCTGGGGCCGATTTCGAGGAGGCCAGTCTTGCGCCAGTGGACCGTGGATGCGTTCGCCGCCCAACCCTTCCGGGGCAATCCCGCCTGTGTGGTCGAGCCGTTCGAGGCGTGGCCGGACGCCGCCTGGATGCAGGCGCTGGCCGCCGAGAACAACCAGGCCGAGACGGCCTTCCTGCTGAAGACGGCCGACCCGGCGAGCTTCGGCCTGCGCTGGTTCACGCCGTTGCTGGAGGCGCCGCTGTGCGGGCATGCGACCCTGGCCGCCGCTCATACGCTGCTCGCGGAACTGGGCGTGCAGGCCGAGCGCCTTGCCTTCGACACGCTGTCCGGGCCTTTGGCGGTGACGCGCCTGGACGTGGGCTATGAGATGGATTTCCCCGCCCAGCCGCCGGTGCGGACCGGGGTTCCAACCGGCCTCGCAGAGGCGCTTGGCGCTGAGCCGTCGGAAGTGTGGGCCTCGTCCTATCTCGTCGCGCTGTTCGACGATGAGCAAACGGTGCGCGACCTGCGGCCGGACATCTCCGCGCTGAACAAGATCGCGGGCGAGGCCACCGGCGGGCGGGGTAACATCGGCATCGCGGCGCTGGCGAAGACCGGCCCTTACGACGTGATCGACCGCTTCTTCGCGCCGGGCTCGGGGATCCCCGAGGACCCCACCACGGGCTCGCTGCATTGCATCCTGGCGCCGCTCTATGCGGAGAAGCTGGGCCGGCCGGTGGTGCGGTTCCACCAGGCCTATCCGGGCCGGGGCGGCGATCTGGAATGCGAGCACCTCGGCGACCGGGTGCTGCTGCGCGGCCGGGCCGTGACCATGATGGACAGCCGCCTGCGCGTTTAGGTCCAGACATAGAGACGCCCCCGAAGCGCGAAACTCCGAGGGCGTCCCTCTCTCCGCCGGGGATCAGCCCGGCGGGATGTCAGGGGCCGCGTTTAGCGGCGGTGGCCGTAGCCCTCGCCGTAGCGACGGTCGAGGCTGCCGGCGAGCTGGCGTTCCAGCACGTCCATCCGGCGATCCAGCTCACGCAGCTCGGCGCGATCGAAGCCGTGCGAGCGGTAGGTGGCCTGGAGGCGGTTCACGTCGCGCAGGCCGGCCTGCAGGCTGGCCACTTCGCGGCGGTTCAGGTCGTTGCTGCGGATGCCGCGGTCGATGCGACGCTCCAGCTCGCGCTGGCGCTGGTTGATGTCGGCGCCGGGGCCGCGTTCGTAGCGGCCCTGCTCGTAACGACCGTGGTCGTTGCGATCGTAGGATTGGGCGGCGGCGGGGGCGGCGATGGCCGTCACGGTCGTGACGGCGGCCAGAGCGGCGATCAGGGTCTTCATGGTCTGGTCTCCAAGTCCGTGTCGGCCGGGGATCGGCCTTCAATGACGCTAAGAAACCACGTCGCGCATGACCGCGATCTGAGCCCGCCGTTGGGCGAGGTTCACCTACATTGCATCGCGTTCAGGAAGCGTTTTAGGCGGCCGAGCTGGCCTGGGCGTTGGCGCTGCTGCCGGTGGCGGCGGCGTTCAGGACCGAGGAGATCGCGTCGTACAGCTTGGCGATCTCGATGGGCTTGGCCACGTGGGCGTCCATGCCGACCGCCAGATATTCCTCGACCTGGTGGGTCAGGGCGTTGGCGGTCAGCGCCACGATCGGCGTGCGCTTGCGCCCGCTCTTCGCCTCGGCCTCGCGGATCGTGGAGGCGGCGGTGATGCCGTCCATGACCGGCATCTGGATATCCATGAGGATCAGGTCGTAGCTGCCGGTGCGCCAGGCTTCGACGGCTTCCTTGCCGTCGGGCACGATGTGCACCTCGATGCCCAGTGAGCCCAGCACGGCGGCCAGCACCTGCTGGTTGGTCGGGTTGTCCTCGGCGGCCAGCAGGCGCAGATCGCCGTCCTCCGCGGCGTGCGAGGTCTCGGTGGCCGGCAGCGAGGCCGGACGGCCGCGGGTCAGCGGCAGTTCGACGGTGAAGGTCGAGCCGTGGCCCTCGCGGCTCTCGACGTCGATGGAGCCGCCCATCATCTGGGTCAGCTCGCGGCAGATGGCGAGGCCCAGGCCCGTGCCGCCGAAGCGTCGGGTGGCCGAGTTGTCGGCCTGGGTGAACTTCTCGAACAGGCTGGGCAGCTTCTCGGGCGAGATGCCGACGCCGCTGTCGCGGACCACGATGCGCAGGCCGCCGGCCGGGCTGATGTCGACGGCGGCGCCGACCGTGCCCTGGGGCGTGAACTTGACCGCGTTGGACAGCAGGTTGCCGATGATCTGGCGCAGGCGGTCGGCGTCGCCGCGCCACCAGCCCTTGGCCTCGTCGGACACGGTGACGTCGAAGCCCAGGCCCTTGGCCTTGGCCATCACTTCGAAGTTGTCGCGCGCCTGGCCGATGGCGGCCTCGACGTCGAAGTCCTCTTCGAAGAGGGTCAGCTTGCCGGCCTCGATCTTGGAGAGGTCCAGCACGTCGTTCAGCACCGCCAGCAGCAGGCCACCCGAACGGCGGATCACGTCGAGGCGGTCGCGCTGCACGGGCCCCAGCTCGCCCAGGGCCATCACCTCGGCCATGGCCAGCACGCCGTTCAGCGGGGTGCGGATCTCGTGGCTCATGTTGGCCAGGAACTGGGTCTTCAGCACGTTGGCGGCGTTGGCGGCGTCGCGCGCCAGCTCCAGCTCGCGCATCGCGCCCTTCAGGTCGTCCTCGCGCTCGGCCAGCTTGCCCAGCAGGTGGTTGAAGCTCTCGGTCAGGCTCTGGAACAGCTCGTCGGAGGCGTCGACTACGACGGGGCTGAAGCTGCCGCCGGCGGCGACCTCGTGCATGGCCTGCGACAGGACCTGGACGGGCTGGATCACCCGGTGCGCCAGGCTGCGGGCCAGGAACAGCGCCACGCCAACGCCGCCGAACAGTAGAACGAAGGTCAGCGCGATGAATTGCGGCAGCATCGGCGTGAGCGACGGCTGCGTGACCGTCATCGTGAACTGGCCGGCGGGCCGTCCGTCCACAAGGATGGGCTTGGTGATGGTTTCGGTCGCGGTTTCGGCCGGTTGCGGAATACTGAAGCTGGCGACCACGCGCCCGGTGGCGTCCGTGACCCGGCCGGCGACGACGTCCTTGCTGGCCTGGACGGCGCCGATGGCCTGGCTGAGGCGCGTGCGGTCCGCCGCGACAAGGGAGGGGCCGGCCATCTGGGCGCCGATGGCGGCGAGCCCGTCGTGGAAGTGGTGCGACTGCGTGCGCGCCACCGCCCATTGTTGAAGCATGAAGGTCAGACAGGCCGCCAGAAGCACGACGACGGTCGTGATCAGTCCGACGCCAGCAACGCGGGCATGGAACGTCGCCGTGGGCGCAGAGCCTTTAGGCGCCCCTTCTTCCGGCTTGTCCGCATGCGAACTCATATCCGGGTTGATAGCCCACGAGTCCTAACGCTTCGCTTCCGTGATGACCTGCGGGGCGACGTCACTCCATTCAAACTGTGCCTTTGGCGCCACGCTACAACTAGCCGCAGAAGAAAACATGGTTAACAACCACTGAATGGATTGCGTGCAGGGTAATCTTTCCTTTACCTTAACGGGTGTCGGGTAACTTTAGGGGTGTATCCACATGGATAAGATTTTCGTGGCCAAACGCGTGGCCAAAAAGCTGTTCGAAACCGAAGCGGCCGTTGACGGTGCGCTGGTCGAGGCGGCGGAACTGATGAGCGAAATGCTCAAGGCCCGCTCGGACGTGAATACCTCGCTGGTGTTCGCCGACGACGTGCAAGTGAAGATGATGGAAGCCATCAAGGCGCTGAGCGAAGCTCGTACCGCCATGGTCGGTGTCCACACCGAGCTGAACGATGCCAAGCTCCGTCTCGGCATCCGCACGAAGATGAGCGGCATGGACAAGCCTCAAGAAGGCGCGTCCCGCGAGCAAACGATCATGCGGGAAGCGATCTAACGCGACTTCCTGTCGGTTTCCCGGCGGATCATTGCAATAGATTAACTGGTTGGGCGCCTCTAATTCGCATTAGGGGCGCTTAATCATGCCAGACATATCCGTCCGACTCCTGATCAACACCTTCTCGGTCCTCGGCGCGCTGTTCGCGCTCTGGAAGGGCGGGAAGGCGGAGCGTGCGGCGGCGATTATCGTGCTGGTCAACGCCCTGATCGGCGAAGGCAGCCACTGGCTGGCCCCCAACAGCGACGACATCATCCGCCTGGTGAACGATGGCCTGACGGCCATGGGTCTGCTCGTGGTGACCGTGCGCTATGTCGCGCCCTGGATGGGCGGCGTGATGCTGTTCTTCGCCGCGCAGTTCGCGATGCATTCCTATTACATGGTCACCGAGCGGCCGACGGGCGATTACCTGAACGCCTTGATCAACAACATCAATTTCAGCGGCATCATCTGGTGCCTGGTCATCGGCACGATCGTCGCCTGGCGCAAGCGGATCCGGACCAACCGCCCGCTCGCTGCGCGCGCGGTCGCCTCGGCGCCGGCGCCCTCCGAGTAGGCGCGCGCACCCACCGCGGGCCTCTCGCGGCGCTTGGATCACATGCCGCAGGTCGGGCCCAGCGCCCCTGCGCCGGAGCTTCTCTTCACACCTCGTTAGAAATGTTTCCCTTGCGCGCCGGCTCAAACGAGGGCCTTTGGCCCGCGGGCCACGCCCCCCCAACGGGGCGCTGCTCATCTGTAAGGATGGGAGACATCGCTATGACTACCCCCGCTGATCTCGCGGGCGCGAAGCCGGCCATGCGCCCGGCGCGCCCCGAATTCTCCTCCGGCCCGTGCGCCAAGCGCCCCGGATGGAATCCCGAAAATCTGAGCAACGCCGTCCTGGGCCGTTCGCACCGATCCAAGATCGGCAAGGCGCGCCTGAAAGAGGCGATCGACCGCACCCGCGAGGTGCTGGGCGTGCCCGACGACTATCTCGTCGGCATCGTGCCCGGTTCCGACACCGGCGCCGTCGAGATGGCCCTGTGGTCGATGCTGGGGCCGAAGCCGGTCCAGCTGCTGGCCTTCGAAAGCTTCGGCAAGGACTGGGTGACCGACGTCACCAAGCAACTGAAGCTGAACGCCGAAGTGCTGGACGCGCCCTATGGCAAGCTTCCCGACCTGACCAAGGTCAGCCCGGACGCCGACCTGGTGTTCACCTGGAACGGCACCACCTCGGGCGTCCGCGTGCCGAACGCCGACTTCATTTCCGCCGACCGCACCGGCGTCACGATCTGCGACGCCACCTCGGCCGCCTTCGCCCAGGACCTGGATTGGGCCAAGCTCGATGTGGTGACCTTCTCCTGGCAGAAGGCGCTGGGCGGCGAGGCCGCGCACGGCGTGCTGATCCTGTCGCCCCGCGCCGTCGCCCGGCTCGAGAGCCACACCCCCGCCTGGCCCATGCCGAAACTGTTCCGCATGACGAAAGGCGGCAAGGTCACCCTCGACCTGTTTGAGGGCGCGACGATCAACACGCCCTCGATGCTGGCCGTCGAGGACGCGGTGGATGCGCTGAAGTGGGCCGCCGCCATTGGCGGCTTCCCGGAGATGAAGCGCCGGGCCGACGCCAACCTCGCCGTGCTGGAGGCCTGGGTCGCCAAGACCGGCTGGGTGGCCTTCCTGGCCGAGGACGCCGCCACGCGCTCCAACACCTCGGTGTGCCTGAAGGTGGTCGATCCGCGCGTCACCGGCCTCTCGGCCGACGCCCAGGCCGACTTTGCCAAGAAGCTGGCCGTGGTGCTGGAAAAGGAGGGCGTGGCCCTCGACGTCGGCGGCTATCGCGACGCTCCTCCGGGCTTAAGAATCTGGTGCGGCGCGACGGTCGAGACTTCCGATGTCGACGCGCTGACGCCCTGGCTCGACTGGGCCTTCGCCTCGACCCTCGACGCGCTTCAAGCCGCTTAAGCGGCCCACGTCACATATCCCGACACAACGACCTTCCCGGCCGCGCCGGGAGGGCGCTCCTCAAGGAGATTCACCATGCCTCGCGTGCTCATCGCTGACAGCCTCAGCCCCGCCGCCGTCGACATCTTCCGCCAGCGCGGCGTCGACGTGGACATCAAGACCGGCCTCAGCAAGGACGACCTGATCGCCGTCATCGGCGACTATGACGGCCTGGTCGTCCGTTCGGACACCAAGCCCAACAAGGACGTCATCGCCGCCGCCAAGAACCTCAAGGTCATCGGCCGCGCCGGGATCGGCGTCGACAACATCGACATCCCCGCCGCCACCGCCGCCGGCGTGGTGGTCATGAACACCCCCTTCGGCAACTCGATCACCACCGCCGAGCATGCCATCGCCCTGATGTTCGCCCTGGCCCGCCAGCTCCCCGCTGCCGACGTCTCCACCCAGGCCGGCAAGTGGGAGAAGAACCGCTTCATGGGCGTGGAGCTGTACGCCAAGACCCTGGGCCTGATCGGCGCCGGCAACATCGGCGGCATCGTCGCCGACCGGGCGCTGGGCCTGAAGATGAAGGTCGTTGCCTACGACCCCTTCCTGTCGCCGGAACGCGCCGTCGAGATCGGTGTCGAGAAGGTCGAGCTGGAAGAACTGCTGGCCCGCGCCGACATCATCACCCTGCACACCCCGCTGACCGACAAGACCCGCAACATCCTGTCGGAAGAGAACCTGGCCAAGACCAAGAAGGGCGTGCTGATCATCAACTGCGCCCGTGGCGGCCTGGTCGACGAGGCGGCCCTGCGCGCGGGCCTGGAAAGCGGCCACATCGGCGGGGCGGGCTTCGACGTGTTCACCGCCGAGCCGGCCAAGGAAAACGTGCTGTTCGGCGCCCCCAACCTGGTGGCCACGCCGCACCTGGGCGCGTCCACCAACGAGGCGCAGGAGAACGTGGCGCTGCAGGTCGCCGAGCAGATCAGCGACTACCTGCTGACGGGCGCCGTCACCAACGCGCTGAACAGCCCCTCGGTCACGGCCGAGGAAGCCCCGCGCCTGAAGCCCTTCGTGGCCCTGGCCGAGAAGCTGGGCGCCCTGGCCGGCCAGATGCTGGACTTCGGCGTGCTGGCCGTGGACATCGCCTTTGAGGGCGAGGTCTCCAAGCTGAACACCAAGCCGCTGAGCGCCGCGGCGCTGGCCGGTGTGCTGCGGCCGATGCTGGCGGAGATCAACATGGTCTCGGCGCCGGCGGTGGCGAAGGAGCGCGGCATCACCTTCTCGGAGAGCCGCCAGGAAGCGTCGCCGATCTATGAGAGCCTGGTGCGCATCACGGTGACCACCGAGAAGGGC
The DNA here is from genome assembly GCA_018821435.1 of Alphaproteobacteria bacterium. Classification (GTDB taxonomy): domain Bacteria; phylum Pseudomonadota; class Alphaproteobacteria; order Caulobacterales; family Caulobacteraceae; genus Phenylobacterium. The sequence continues at coordinate 116,060 of JAHJME010000015.1, read as the reverse complement.
AAACGCTCGTTCGCGGGCACGGTGCAGGCCGGCGCCCCGCGCGTGGTCGAGGTGAAGGGCATGGACCTGGACGCCCCGTTCGCCGCGCGCATGCTTTACGTCAACAACCTGGACAAGCCGGGCTTCATCGGCGCGCTGGGCGGCCTGCTGGGCGAGGCGGGCGTCAACATCGCCACGTTCAACCTGGGCCGCATCGACGCCGGCGACGACGCCATCGCCCTGGTAGGGGTGGATCAGGAGCCGTCCGCCACGCTGCTGGCCAAGATCCAGGCCCTGCCGCATGTGAAGGAAGCGCGCGCGCTGAAGTTCTGAGATGGCGCTGCCCTCGGTTGCGGGGGCGGCCTATTCTCTTGAACTTCGCTGTTTACGTTGAGTAGTTTCAAGTTCTAACAAGTTAACGAAAACTATATTCGGTTGCTGTGGATACAATGACAACCTTGGGAGTTATTTAGCCTCAAGAGGCAAATGACATGCAAGGCATTCGGGTTCTCCTGGTTGAGGACGACTTCATCCTCAACCTGAACCTTCGCGAGCATCTGCAGGACTCAGGCTTCAGTGTGGAGTCGGTCTACTGTGGCGCCGCCGCCTACGAAGCCATCGATCGTGGACGCCCCCTTCTGGCCCTGGTGAGCGACATCGACCTTGGGCCGGGGGCCGACGGACTGTCCGTGGCGCGCCGGGCTCGGGACGCGTATCCGGGGCTGCCCGTGGTGTTCATGTCCGCGGCGAGCGGGTCGCGGCACGCGGCCGAGGGCGTCGCCGGTTCGGTGTTCGTGGCCAAGCCGTTCGATCCCCGCGAGGTCGTCGCGGCGTTGACCGACCAGATCCGGCTACAAGCCGCTTAGCCGTGGCTTGCGGCACAGCTTGATTTCCCGGCAGATTGCGGTGGGGGATCGGGCATGCGTGCTGTTGGATTGTTTCTGTTCGCCGTGGCGTTGGCCGGGGTGGGCGAGGGCGCCGTGGCGGCCCCCGCGACCGACCGGTTCAAGGATCCCAACTACCTCTGCGACGGCCGCATCGCGCCGCCCTCCCAGACCCAGGTGTTTACCGAGGCGCTGATCGGCGCCGCCACGGCGGGCGTGCTGGGCCTGCTGATCCCGTTTCCCGGCGACAATCCGAAACCGGCATACGGCCAGGCCGGCCTGGACGCCTGTACGATCGCGATCGCCCAGGCCACCCACGATATTCGCCGCGCCCAGCTCACGCTTGCGCGGTCGATCCACCGTATCGAGCTGAAGGACTACGCCGGCGCGCTGGATGAGGCGAAAGCCGCCCCGGCCCTGGCCGGGCGCTACGCCGACGAACCGGGCTTCAAGCGCAGTCTGGGTCGCGCCGCGCTGGCCGTGCAGGGGGTCGCCCTGGCCGGCCTCGGCCGGTACGAAGAGGCGCAGTCGGTGGGCCTGCAGATTGCCGAGACGTCGCCGCTCGACGTGCGCGCCATCGCCTGGGCCTACCCCTTCTCGGATTTGACCGACCCGCTCACGCCGGCGAAGCGCGCCTATTTCGAAACGGCGGCGAAGCTCGATCCGAAGGTCGTCCTGATGTGGGCGCAGCGTGCGGAGCTGGTCGGGGACTTCCCCCAGGCCGCCGCATTCAGGGCTGATTACCACGCCTACGCGCAGCAATTCGACGCCATCTCGGCCGCGGGACCGGAGAGCGCCGCCGGGCGGGCGCTGGCTTATGCCCTGGCCGGCGATGCAGTGCGGTCGGAGGTGGCGGCGGGCGAGGCGCTGGCGGCCCTGGATCCTGTGGTCGGTGTGAGCCTTGACAGCGGACGGCGGCAGATCGCCGAGGAACTGCTGGATCATCGTCAGGTCGCCTTGCTGATCGCGGACGGGCGACTTGCGGAAGCGCGGGCGCGGGTGCTGGCCCGAAAACGCTGGAAGGTCGAAGTCACGCCCTCCGTGCTCTGGATCATCGAGGCCCTGCGGCCGACGGCGACGCCCGCCGAACTGAAGGGCCTGCTGGCGGTCGACGCGAAGGCGGTGCGCGCCCAGGATCTCAAGATCCGGCGCGACTGGGTGACGAACCGTGCGACCGTCGAGCGGCTGTTCCAGATGCTGGTCTATGAGGCCCCCACGGCGTACGGGCCCGTCGCCGCCCGCGTCTGGACCCTGGGCGAGAGCTCGCCCTTTATCGTGACGAGCCGCGACATCTCCTACTCCCGAGGCAAGATGCTGAAGGGGGACGTCTTCCAGCTCCCGGACTTCCGAAGCGACCTCGGCCGGCAGGCCCTTCTGCTGCATGCCGCGCTGCGGGCCAGGGCGCGCGGCGCCACGGCGTTCGCGCTCGGTCCGGCGGGCCATAGCGACGGCGACGCCGCGCTCTGGGTCGTCTACCGCGATCCCGCCGACGGAAATTTTCCGATCATCACCGCGCTGGACCCCGAGATGGTAATCGCGGCGCTCGCGCCGCGGATCCCCCGCCCCACCCAGGCCCCCTCGACCCCGGGGTCCTAGCGGCTTGGCACGCGACTTGCCGCGGTCTCGTCGAAGAGGGGCTGATCCGGCCCGGGATGGGACACGTAGAGACGCCATGACCAAGCTTCGCCTGATCCTCGCCGCCACCGCCGCCGCGCTGGCCGTGGCCCCCGCCGCCGGCGCCGCCGAACTCGTGACCAACGGGGATTTCGAGGCCGGCAACACCAGCTTCTATTCCGACTACACCTACATGGTCGGCAACTTCTGGGGCGAAGGCACCTACGGCGTCGATGACAACCCGCACGACGGCCATTCGCTGTTCAGCTCGTACGGCGACCACACCACGGGCCAGGGCCTGATGATGGTCGTGAACGGCTCGGGCACGGAAAACGCGGTCGTCTGGGGTCAGAACGCGTTCAACGTGGTCCAGAATTCCGACTACACCTTCTCGTTCTGGATGGCCTCGGCCCACGCCGACTCTCCGGCGCAACTGGCGGGCCGCATCAACGGCTCGTGGCTGTCGCCGGTGGCCGAAGCCACCAGCACGACCGGCCAGTGGACCCAGTACAGCTACACCTGGAATTCCGGTTCGGCGACCAGCGCGAATGTCGAGCTGATCAACCGCAACCTCGCTTGGCAGGGCAACGACTTCACTCTGGACGACGTCAGCTTCAACGGCGCCGCGGTGCCGGAACCGGCGACCTGGGCGTTGATGATCATGGGCTTCGGCACGGCCGGCGCGATGCTGCGCCGCCGCCGTCTCGTCCCCGCGGTCGCCTAGACGCCCGACAGCACCCCTAGGCTACCGCGCAGCGCCGCCGTCTTCGTGACGGCGGCGTTTGTCGTTCGGGCTCAGTGGAAGTCGCGGCTGCGGATCAGGCGGCCGGTGACGCGGGAGTGGACGGCGATCTCGCCCTGATCCTCCCGCAGTTCCGACAGGCGGCCGGAGAGGTCGGTGAAGCGCTCGGCGACCACGTGGACCACCTCGCCCTCCTTCTGGACCTGGCCGTGGACGATCAGAAAGGCCGAGGTCATCACCAGCCGTCGGTGCGCCTCGAAGGCGTCGCGCCAGATGACGATGTTGGCGATGCCAGTCTCGTCCTCGATGGTCATGAACACCACCCCCTTGGCGGTGCCCGGCCGCTGACGCACCAGCACCAGGCCGCCGACCGAGATGCGCCGCCGATCGCGGATGGTCTTCAGCACCGAGCAGGGCATGACCGTCTGGCGGATCAGCTCCTCGCGGAAGAAACGTACCGGATGGTCCTTCAGCGACAGGCTGGTGGTCCGGTAGTCCTCGGCCACGTGCTGCGGCTGGCTCATGAACGGCAACTGGACCTGGGCCTCCTTCAGGCTCTGGCGCAGCAACAGCGGCGCATGCTTCTCCGCCCCCCACTCCGGGGACAGCCCTTTCACGGCCCATAGCGCCTCGCGGCGCGGGAAGCCCAGGCTGCGGAAGGCGTCGGCCTCGGCCAGCAGCTCCAGCGCGCGGCGGGACAGGTGCGCCTGACGGGCGAAGGACTCGATGCTGTTCGCGCCGGCCTTGCGGGCGTCCATCAGCGCCTCGGCGTCCTTCTCCTTGAACCCCTTGATCTGCCGCAGCCCCAGGCGGACCGGGCGGTATTTGTCGGCGCGAGGATCGTCCTTCTCCTCCACCGTGCAGTCCCAGTCGCTGAACATCACGTCCGGCGGCCGCACCTCCACCCCGTGCTCCTGGGCGTCCCGGACCAGCTGGGCCGGCTGGTAGAACCCCATCGGCTGACTGTTCAGCAGCGAGACCAGGAAGGCGTCGGGGTGATGGTGCTTCACCCAGGCCGAGGCGTAGACGAGGATCGCGAAGCTGATCGCATGGCTCTCGGGGAAGCCATAAGAGCCGAACCCCTCGATCTGGTGGAAGCAGCGCTGGGCGAAGTCCGGGTCGTAGCCGCGCCGGATCATCCCCTCGGTGAACTTCGTCCCATAATCCCCGACATTGCCGTAGTGGCGGAAGGTCGCCATCGACCGCCGCAAGCCGTCCGCCTCGTCCGGCGTGAACTTGGCCGCGTCGATGGCGATGCGCATGGCCTGTTCCTGGAACAGTGGCACGCCCTTGGTCTTGCCCAGGATCTTCGCCAGCTCATCCGCGGGACCATGCTCGATGGATGGTGCGGGCAAGACGATCGGCTCCTTGCCCTCTCGCCGGCGGAGATAGGGGTGCACCATGTCGCCCTGGATCGGACCCGGCCGGACGATCGCGACCTCGATCACCAGGTCGTAGAATTCACGCGGCTGCAGGCGCGGCAACATCGACATCTGCGCGCGGCTCTCGACTTGAAAAACGCCGATGGAGTCGGCGTGACAGAGCATCTCGTAGACGTCTGCGTCCTCCTGCGGGATGTGAGCTACGTCGGTGATGAATTGGCCGCTCGGCAACGGGGGCAGGAGGTCGAAGCTCTTCTTGAGCGCCGTCAGCATCCCCAGCGCCAGGACGTCCACCTTCATCAATCCGAGGGCGTCGATGTCGTCCTTGTCCCATTCGATGAAGGTGCGATCCTTCATGGCCGCGTTGCCGATAGGGACCGTCTCGTCCAACCGGCGTTTGGTCAGCACATAGCCGCCGACGTGCTGCGAGAGGTGGCGCGGGAAGGTGAGCAGTTGCTGGGCCAGAGCCGTGGCGCGACGAATCTCGGGAGCATCGGGGTCGATGCCGGTCTGGCGAATGTGCTCGTCGGGAACATTGTCGCCGTAGCTCCCCCAAACAGTGTTTGCGAGCGCGGCTGTCACGTCCTCAGTCAAGCCCAGCGCCTTGCCGACCTGACGGATCGCCATGCGGGGGCGATAGTGGATGACGGTCGCCACGATGGCCGCGCGGTGACGGCCATACCGGTCGTAGACGTACTGCATCACCTCCTCGCGACGGGCGTGCTCGAAGTCGACGTCGATGTCCGGCGGCTCTCCGCGGTTCTCCGAAATGAACCGGGAGAACAGGAGATCCTGCCCCTTCTTGGTCGGGTCGACCGAGGTCACGCCCAGGCAGAAGCAGACACAGGAATTGGCCGCAGACCCACGACCCTGGCAGAGGATTTTCAGGTTTTCACGGGCGTGGTGGACGATGTCGTGGACCGTAAGAAAATAGTTCGGGAAATCGAGCTTCTCGATCAGGTCCAGTTCGTGGGCGACCAGCTTGGTGACCTTGTCGGGTACGCCGTCCGGATAGCGCCACTTGGCGCCTGCCCACGAGAGATCGCGAAGGTGCTGGATCGCCGTTTTCCCCGGTGGCACCGGTTCGTCGGGATATTCGTAACGTAGCTGGCCGAGATCGAAGCTGACCCGCTCGGCGATCTCGGCGCTGCGCTCCACGGCGCCCGGGAACCTGGCGAACAACCGCGCCATCTCCTCCGGGGGCTTCAGGTGACGTTCGGCGTTGCCTTCCAGGCGCAAACCCGCCTCGTGAATCGTGCAGGTTTCCCGAATGCAGGTGAGGACATCCTGCAACGGGCGCTGATGCGGGAGGTGATAGAGGACGTCATTGGTCGCCACCATCGGCGCGCCGCTCGACTGAGCCAGGGCCGCAAGTTGGGCCAGCCGCTTCAAGTCCCGCGCGGCATAGCGCCGGGCTGACGCCAACCAGACGTCGGGAAGTTCGCCGGCGATACGTTTCAGGTCGCGCTCAAAAGCCTCGTCCAAGCGATCGGGGGGCACGACCAGCGCCAGCTGGCCTTCGGCATGATCAAGGAAATCGCGCCAGTGAAGGTCACACTCACCCTTTTCGACTCGCCGTTGCCCGACGGTGAGCAAGCGGGTGAGGCGTCCGTAGGCCTCGCGGTCGGTCGGATAGACGAGCAGGCTCGGCGTTCCATCGGCGAAATCGAGACGGCAGCCGGTGAGCGCGCGCGTGGCGACACCCTGATCCTTCAGGCTTTTCACCTGCCGCCACGCCCGCACCACGCCGGCCAAGCTGTTGCGGTCGCAGATACCGATGGCTTCGATGCCTAGGGCCATCGCGCTGGTGACCAGGTCCTCCGGATGCGACGCGCCGCGCAGGAACGAGAAGTTCGTCGTGGTCTGGAGTTCGGCGTAGCGGGTCATGCGAAGAGGCCGTGCAGCCACCAGCGGGCCGGCTCGCCGCCATTGTAGAGGCCGGCGCGGAACAGCCAGAAGCGGCCGCCCTCGGCGTCTTCCACCCGGTAGTAGTCGCGCACGTGGACGACGGAGACGTCGCCGATGTCCGCCTTCCACCACTCCTCGCCGATGCGTTCGGGGCCCTCGGCGCGCCGCACGCGGTGCAGGCGGCCGCGCCAGCGGAACTGGACCGGCGGGTCGTCGGGCATGAGCGCCACCACCTGTTCCAGGGGCTCGGGCCGTTGGAACAGGCGGACGGGGCGGGGCGCCTCGCGGTCCCAGGGGCGGGCCTCGGTCTCCGGCGCGCCCAGGGCCGGGTCGCGGCTGACGGCCAATTCGGGGACGTGGCTCTCGGCGGGCGCGGCGCGCCAGATCGCGGTCGGTCCCAGGCGGTTGGCCAGGCGGTCGACCAGGGGGGCCAGACCGTCCTCCACCGCGGCGTTCAGCCTGGCGTCGATGCGGATTTGGCGGCCGCCCACCGGCTCGACCGCATAGGCGGCGATCGTGACGCTCTCGACGCCGAAGCCGGGGTCGACGGTCTCCAGCTTGGGCTGAAACAGCCGGGCGATCCGGCGGGCGTCGCGGCCGGCCAGCGACAGGCCCACGGCCAGGGACAGGGCCTTGCCGTCCACCCGGTGGAAGGCGATCTCGAAGCGCCGGCCGCCGTGACCCTCGGCCTCCAGCCGGGCGCAGAGCTTGGCGGTGACGTCCTCGGTGACGCGCGCCATGTCCTCGGGCGCGCTGATCGGTTCGAAGAAGGCCAGTCGCGCCATCCACGGCGTCGGCGGGCGGCGGAAGGTCAGCGCCTCGGCCGAGCGGCCCAGGGCCTGGTCCAGTCGGTCCAGGGTATGCGCCCCGAACCGGCGGCCCAGCGGCGCGCGGGGAATGTCCATCAGCTGGCCCAGGCGGCGCAGCCCCAGCCGCTCGATCTGGGCGGCGGCCTCGGGCTCCAGCCGCAAGGCGGCGGGGGGCAGGGGCGCCATCAGCTCGGCCTGGCCGTTCGGTGGGGCGATGGTCCCGTCGCGGCCGAAGTGGGCCAGGGCCCAGGCGGCGCCCGGCGTGTCGGCCAGCGCCAGGCGGAACGTCAGGCCGTTGGCCGCCAGCCGATCCCGGAAATCGGCCATCAGTTCGGCCTCGCCGCCGAACAGATGGGCCACGCCGGAGATGTCGAGGAACAGGCCGTCCGGACGGTCGGCCGCCACGGCCGGCGAGAAGCGCACGCACCAGTCCACCAGCGCGGTCAGCGCCACGGCGTCGGCCTCGGGTTCGGCCTCGGCGGTGGTCAGTTCGGGGACCAGCGCCATGGCGTCGGTGGCCTTCTGCCCGACGTAGAGGCCCAGCTTCGCGGCCTCGGCGCTGACGGCGGAGAGGCGGCGCACCTGGCGGACGGTCTCGATGAGCGCGAGCGGCGCCGCGTCAGGCGGCGCGTCGTTCGCTCGCCGGCGCCAGTTCGCGATCGCCCAGGTCGGCGACCAGGCGCAGAGGATGCGCGACATCTGCGGCTTCCCAGGAATAGGCCCGATCGGCCTCGAGGATCCATTCGCCGAGGCGTCCGCCCCGGCAGCGTTCGAGCGTCACGCGGAAGCGTGGGCTCCCCAGGCCGAATTCGCCGAGCGGCGGCTCGGAGGGGGCCGAGGCGATCCGCCAGCGGGTGGCGGACACCGAGCCCGCCGCCTCGGCCTTGGCCGTCCCGCCGAAGGGCCGGCGCTTGATGACGAAGCCGGTGGCGCCGCGCTTCTCGCAGGCCAGTTGCAGGCGCCGGCCGGCGGTCAGGTCCACGGCCTCGACCTCGCCGAAGACGGCGGTGACGCCGACGGTGGCCAGGGCGTCCTCCATCACCGCCAGGGTCTCGGCCTCATCCCGGGCGCAGACCTGGATCAGGCGCTCGGGCGGGAAGCCCAGCCCGGCCAGTCCGGGCGCCCAGAGGTCGTCGCGGCGCATCACCCAGACCGCCTCGCCCTTGCGGGCCAGCGGCGACGCCGTCAGGGCCGCGAAGGCGGCCGGCGCGGCAGACGTCTCGGCCTCCAGCCCCGCTCCGGTGATCTCGTGCCATCGCCCCAGCGGCAGGCCTTCGCCAGGCAGGCACGCGTCGATGCGTGCATCGCCGAAGGGCAGCACGCCCACGTCGGCCCGTCCGCCGGTCTGGATGGCGTCGATCTGCGCGGCCAGGGCGGCTAGCCGCGTGGCGCGGAAACCGGACATGGCATTGGGACTCCTTTTGTTCCATCTTTGTTCTGGAACCGCGAAACCCCCGAGTCAAGCCGACCGAGTCCGATTTCAGCTGCCCGGCGGGCCGCCGCCGAAGTCGAAGCCGGGGTCCTTCGGCCGTTTTCCCTGGCCCCCGAACGCCCAGGTGAAGCCGATGAAGACCGCCTGGATGTTCGCCTCGCTGCGCCGCCGAACGCGCAGATCCGGCGTGTCGACCACGATCACGAAGGGCGACGTCTTCAGCACGTCCTGGGCGGTCACCACCAGCGAGAGATCGTCGGTGAACTTGTGCCGGTAGCCCAGGTTGAGGAAGCCGAACGCCTCGACACGCCCCTGGGGCGTCAGCTGGTCTCCCACGACGTTGCCGCTGGCCTGCAGGAAATCCTTCGGCGTCACCTGCCAGTTCAATGTCCCGCGCCCGCTCAGGGCGACGTCCGAGCGCTTGCCCGCGAACCCGAGGTTGCCGGCGTCGATCTGGTTCCAGGCGACATTGCCGCTGACGTTGTAGGTGAGCTTGGGGGTGATCTTGCCGTTGGCCACCAGCTCCAGTCCGCCGGCCTTCCGCTCTCCCAGGTTCTCGCGGCTGCGCAGCAGGACGCCGCCGCCCAGGTCGGTGAACACGTCGCTGGGGACATCCTGGCTGGCGCGGTAGAAGACGGTGGCGAGGTAGTAGGTCGACCCCTTCCGCAGCTGCCAGGCCGCCTCGAACGCATCGATCCTCACCGGCTTCAGGTCGGGATTGCCCACCCGGATGTTCGACGCGTCGATGTAGATCCGCAGCGGGTTGAGCTCGTCCGGGTTCGACCGGGTGATGCGCCGGCTGTAGGCCAGGGTCAGCTGCTGTTCGTCGCTGAGCCGATAGCCCAGGTGCAGGCTGGGATAGGCGTTGAGGCGGTTCTGGCCGCCGGTCTCGCCTGTCGTCCGCTGGACCAGGTCGATGTCCACCGACTGCAACCGAAGGCCGGCCAGGGCTGTCAGCTTGCCGAACGGCCGCTCCACCGTGACATAGCCGCTCGGGCTGACGAGGTCGTATCGGAAGCTGTTGTCGAGGGCGGGCACGACGGCCAGCGCCCGGGGGTCCGCGCCGCGCAGGGCACTGAAATCGAAGTCGTAGTCCAGCAGGCCCAGTTCCACCCCGGCCTTCAGCTTGCCGCCGTCGGCGAACGGCCGGACGTAGTCGGCCTTCAGCGCCAGTTCGTCCTCGCGGGCGTCCAGCGGCAGGAACTCGTGGGAGACGCCCGCCGTCGGCAGGCGGGTGATCAGGCCGGCGCTGTTGCGGTTTTCCACCTCGGTCCGCTCCAGGCGCAGGCTCACCGTCAGGTCGTTGTCGCTGGCGAACTTGCGGCGATAGCTGGCCGTCGCCGCTTCGTTGGACCGGGCGAAGTTCAGACGGCCTACGCGGTCGTAGAGCCGGGTCACCGCGCCGGAGCCGTCGCGCCCGACCTCCTGCTCGAACTGGCCGTTGCGGATCGCCATCCGGTTGCCGCGCACCTCGGCGCTGACGCGCGTTTTGGGATCCAGGTCGTAGTCCGCCGCCAGCCGGCCGGTCACGATCCGGCCGTGACCGCGAAACTGGGCGAGGTTTCGGCTGTCGGTCACGCCAGCGGCCGGGTTCAGGCCCGACCGGGTTTCCACCGTCTGGAACTTCTGCGGGTCGCGGCGGAGGCTGGCGTCGCCCGAGAGCGTGAGCTTGCCGGAATTGTAGCTGCCGCTGACCCCAGCGGTGTCGCGGCCCTCGCTGCCGTAGGTGGCGCGCAGCGAGCCCGAGTAGCCGGGCTTGCGGGCCTTCTTGCTGATCAGGTTGATGATCCCGGCGCCGTCGGGCCGGAACTCGGCCGACGGCGTGGTGATCACCTCGACGCGCTCGAACTGGTCGGCGGGCAGGTTCTGCAACGCCGCCGCCCGGCCTTCGCCGCGGAACTGTCCGGACGGTTGGCCATCGACCATGATGGTGACGTTGCTGTCGCCCCGGAGCGCGACGTTGCCCTGCACGTCGACGCTGAGCGAGGGCACGTTGCGCAGAGCGTCGCCGATCGAGCCGGTGGTCGTCTGCAGGTCGCCGCTGATGCCGTAGCTGCGCCGGTCGACCTCGGTGCGCAGGCCCTGCCGGGACTGGCCGGTGACGGTCACTTCCTCGACCTGTTTCCCCGCCTCGGGCTTGGGCTTTGGCGTCTCGGACGCCGCCAGCGCGGACGAGGCGGCCAGGACAAAGGGCGCGGTCAGCCACAGGAAACGCATGCTCGTCACCCCCGATTACGCGCGTAAATCAAATCGGAGATTACATAAGTAATCCTGCCTTGCAACAGGTGTGGTCACTGCCCGCCGGCGCCGAAGTCGAAGCCCGTGTCGCGCGGCTTGCCGCCGCCGAAGGCGTAGGTGACGCCCACGAAGACGGCGCGGTTCTTGGGCTTTCCGACGGTCCGCTCGCGGAAGGCGGGCGTGTCGACCAGCATGTCGAAGCGCGAGAGCGCGAAGATGTCCTGCACCGTCACTACGCCGGACAGGTTGTCGGCGAACTTGTGCCGGTAGCCCAGGTTCAAGATGCCCTGGGGTTCGCTATAGCCCTGGGACAGCAGCCGCTTGCCGTACATGTAGCCCTGGAGCTGGACGAAGTCCTTGTCGGTCGGCTGCCAGTCCAGCGAGGCGCGGCCCGAGGCGGTATAGGCCGACCGCCGCGCCGCGCCGAAGCCCAGGTCGGTGGCGTCGATCTCGGACCACAGCAGGTTGCCGCTGACATTGTACCGCAGCTTGCCGGGCAGGCGGCCGTTGGCCACCAGTTCGAGGCCGGCTGAGCGGAAGGACCCGATGTTCTCCTTGGTCTGGAGAATCTGGCCGTCGCCCAGGTCGCGGAGGATGTCGTTCACCGCGTCGCGGCCGTCGCGGTAGTAGGCGGTCGCCAGGAAGATCGTGCCGCTCTTGCGGTACTGGTAGCCCAGCTCGAACGCATCGGTGATCTGCGGCTTCAGCTTCGGATTGCCGCCGGAGAGGTTCTGCGGGTCGATGTAGACCTGGAAGGCGTTGTAGTCGGCCGCCTGGGGCCGCTGGACGCGGCGGCTGTAGCTGGCGGTAAGCTGCTGGCCCTCGGCCAGCGGATAGCCCAGGTGCAGGCTGGGATAGAGCCGGACGTAGTCGTTCTCGTCCGTCCGGCCCTGGGTGACCTGGTTCAGGTCGATCAGCGTCGCCTCGGCCCGCAAGCCGGCCAGCACGGTGACCTTGCCCACCGGTTGCTCGTAGGTGACGTAGGCGCCGTGCGTCTGCTGGTCGAGGCGGAACAGGTTGGACCGCGTCGGGTCGACCGCGGCGGGACCCGGCAGCGTCGCCCCGCCGAAGACGAAGACATAGTCGTTGTCGTCGCCGTTGAGCTCGTAGCCCAGTTTGAGCTTGCGGCCCTCGCCCAGCGGCCGCGTGTAGTCGAGCTTCACCTGGGTCCGCCACAGCCGGTTCCGCGCCTCCGCGTCCTCGAAGGTGGACGGCGCCACGGGCGTGCGGAACTGGCGCAGCAGGACGCGGCTACGGTCCTCGTCGATCATCTCGCGCGTGAAGGCGAAGGTGAGGTCGTGGCCCTCGCCGAACTTGTGCGAGGCGTTGAGGCTGGTCTCCACGCTGGCCCGGCCCTGGCGCTGGTCGTTGTTGGTGTTGAACCCCAGGCGCGTGAGCCCCAGCGTCGTTTGATCCACCGCGTCGACGTTGTGGGACCTGAAGTCGATGCCCTGGTAGCGGACGCCGCCGGTGATCCGGGTCTTGTCGTCGAGGTCGAAGTCCACGCTGGCGCGGCCGGACTTGATCGTCGGGCGACCCGCGCCGCCCGCCGCGCGGAACTCGCGAACCCGCCCCGCCCCCGACGGATCGGCGAAATCGCGGTCGACGGTGAAGCGCTGCTTGAAGGTGTCGCGCCGGACCGACGCATCGCCGGTGTAGGTGAACCGGCCGCTGCGGTAGCTGGCGTTGATCCCGCCGGTCTTGCGGCCCTCCGACCCCAGGCTGGCGCGCACGCTGCCGGACACGCCCGGCTTGGCGGTCTTCTTGGTGATCAGGTTGATGATGCCGCCCGTGCCCTCGGGATTGTAGGCGGCGGACGGGTTGGTGATCACCTCGACCCGCTCGATCTGGTCGGCGGGCAGGCCCTGCAGCGCCTGGGCGCGGCCCTCGCCCTTGAACATGCCGGACGGCTTGCCGTCGATCATGATGGTGACGTTGGGGTCGCCCCGCAGGCTGATGTTCCCCTGCACATCGACCTCGACGGAGGGCACGTTGCGCAGGGCGTCGCTGACCGAGCCGGTGGTGGCCTGCAGGTCGTTCGCGAGGCTGTAGCTCTTCTTCTCGGCGTCCACCCGGACAGCCGGGGCGGTGCCTTGAACGACGATCTCGCCCACCGTGCCGGCAGGCTTCTCGCCCGGCTTGGCGGTCGCCTGGGCCAGGGCCTGTGTGGTCACGGCCAGGCCCGCCGCGGTGGCGAGCCAAAAGGTGCGCTGAAGCAAGATGTCCCCCGACACGTCGCCCCGACAACGTCTCCCAAGCTTGAGTATTCTGGGTTGTGCGGCGACTTTGTGACCGCCCACCGTTATCTGGGTCGAGGTTGGTTGCGGCAGGCCAGGAAACCGGGCCTAAATCCGCGCCAACACTTCGGGAGGCGGGAATGCGGTTGGCGTTGATCGTTGCGACGGCGTGGCTGGCGGCCGGGCTGGCCCAGGCCCAGACGCCCGTGAAGGCCAAGGTCGAGGGCGGCGTCCTGGTGGGCGAGGCGACCGACAAGGCCAACATCTTCCGCGACATCCCCTTCGCCGCCGCGCCGGTGGGCAAGCTGCGCTGGGCGCCGCCGCAGCCCGCCGCCAAATGGACCGGCGCGCGCGACGCCACCAAGAACGGCCCGTCGTGCCCGCAGCCCATGAACGCCAACGACACGCCGAACTCCGGCGGCGCCAACGGCCCGATCTCGGAAGACTGCCTGCAGCTGAACGTCTTCGCGCCCAAGGGCGCCAAGGCGGCTCCCGTGATGGTCTGGATCCACGGCGGCAGTCACCGGACGGGGGCGGGCTGGGTCTATGACGGCTCGAACTTCGCCCGCGACGGCGTGGTGCTGGTCTCGATCAACTACCGCCTGGGCGCGCTGGGCTACTTCGCCCACCCCGCGCTGACCAAGGACGCGGGCGCGAACCCGACGGGCAACTTCGGCCTGATGGACCAGATCGCCGCCCTGGAGTGGGTGAAGCGCAACGTCGCGGCGTTCGGCGGCGACCCGAAGAACGTCACCGTCTTCGGCGAGTCCGCCGGCGGCATGAGCACCCTGGCGCTGCTGGCGACCCCCAAGGCCGAGGGGCTCTACCAGAAGGCGGCGGTGCAGTCCGGCGGCGGCTGGTTCCCACCGGTCACCCTGGCCGCCAAGGAGCAGGAGGGCGCCGCCGCGCTCGCCAAGGCCGGCGTCGCGGCGACCGCCACGGCGGACGAGCTGCGGGCGCTCCCGGTGGCGACCCTGGTTCCGATCGCCGCCAACTACGGCCCGTTCATCGACGGCAAGCTGATGACCCAGACCGCGTCCCAGGCGCTGGCGCACGGGACCTTCGCCGACGTGCCGCTGATCGTCGGCTCCAACTCCGGCGAGGATTCGCTGATGGCTCCGGGGCCGCTGACGCCCGCCCAGATCGCCATGGTCCCCGCCATCATCCGCCCGATCTACAAGGACGAGGCGGCGCAGGGCGACGAGGTGCTGGCCCGCGCCGTGTTCACCGACCGGATTATGGGCGGCGCGGCGCGCTGGGTCGCCGACGAGGCGTCGGGCGGCCAGCCGGCGTGGCTCTATCACTTCTCCTACGTCGGCTCGCGCTTCCGGCCCGCGCTGAAGACCGCCGCGCACGCCGCCGAGATTCAGTACGTGTTCGACTACTGGGGCCGCCGCACGCCGATGAGCATGGTGGCCGAGGACGACAAGGCGATGGCCGCGCTGATGCACGCCTGCTGGGTCAGTTTCGCCAAGACCGGCGCGCCAAAGTGCGGCGCCGAGGCCTGGCCGGCCTATGACGCCAAGTCGGACAAGCTGATGGAATTCGGGACCATCAGCGGCGTGCGCACCAACTTCCGCAAGCCCCAGCTGGACCTGCAGCAGTCGGTGGCCGTGCCGACGTTGGGGCTGACGAAATAGCGACTTTGACGATCGGAGAACTGACTCTGCCTTAGCCGCGTTGACTCCGCCGAATCCGGAGTCACCCATGGCCACCCGTCCGACCTGGCAGGGCTACCTGCGCCTCAGCCTCGTGAGCTGTCCCGTCGCGCTGTACACCGCCACCCAGCGGACCAGCGACGTCAGCTTCAACATGCTGCACAAGCAGACCAACAACCGGATCAAGATGATCCCCACCGACCCGGAGACCGGGCCGGTGGACCGGGCCGACATCGTCAAGGGCTACGAGGTCGAGAAGGGCCACTACGTCGTGGTCACCGACGACGAGATCAAGAACGTCCGGCTGGAGACAACCCGGACCTTGGATATCGAGCGGTTCGTCGACGAGGCGGACATCGACCGCCTGTACTGGAACGACCCCTATTTCCTGGCCCCCGACGGCGACATGGCGGTGGAGGCCTTCACCGTGATCCGCCAGGCGATGGAGAAGGCCGGCAAGATCGCGCTGGGCCGCCTGGTCATGCACCAGCGCGAGCGGCTGATGGCGCTGGAGTCGCGGGGCAAGGGCATCCTGGCCTACTCGCTGCGCTCGAACCGCGAGGTGCGGGACGCCGACGAGATCTTCGACAAGATCCCCACGCACAAGCCGCCCGCCGCCATGGTCGAGATCGCCGAGAAGATCATCAGCCAGCAAGCCGGCGCCTTCGACCCGTCCAAGTTCAACGACCGCTACGAGGACGCGCTCCGGGCCCTGATCAAGGAAAAGCAGAAGGGCCACGGCGTGCAGAAGGTCGAGGAACCCCAGGAGGCCGAGGTCATCGACCTGATGGAGGCGCTGAAGCGCAGCCTTGGCGGCGATCGGCGCAAGGCGCCGGCGCGGAAGGCGGCGCCGGCGACGGCAACGGCCAAGGCGTCCACGGCCCGGAAGGCTCCGGCGAAGAAGCGGGCTTAGAGCTCGGCGCTGGGGCCGTGCTCTAAGCCTACTTCGCGCCCGCTTCCACGGTGTCGCGCTGGTCCTTCAGGAAGTGCTCGCGCACCCTCACGCCCTCATCGCCGAACTCGACCTGGCGCTCATTGGCCGGGTCGAACTTCGGCCAGCCTGCACGAGGATTGCCCGTCTTGGCGAAGCTCGCCCAATACCCGTGCATCGCGTCGGACAGCGCCTTATCAGCGGCGTCGAACTTCGCGGGGGCCGTCGGAGCGCCGAAGACGTAGCGGATCTCGTCGGTGTGGCCCGCGCCATGGGGCTTCCGGTCCTTGCCGGCCGCGGCCACGTGGCTGAAGTAGTACAGATAGACCGGCTGGCCGGCCTTGCTGTGCAGGCGGGCGGTGTTGCGGTCGGGCTCGGTGATCATCTGCACGGTCACGACGTCATTGATGATCCGGGCCTTGTCGCCGGCGCCGCTGGGGTCGAACGCCTTCAGCAGAGTGGCCTTCTGGGGCTCCGGGATGGCGTCGAGCTGGGCCGCCTGCGGCCGAACCAGGCTGGCCTCGTTGGAGTTGCCGCCGATCATCAGCGGAACCTTGGACTGTCTGCCGGCGGCGAAGCCCTGGGCGATCCCGGCGGTGACGTACTTGCCGTCCAGGATCGGGCCGGCGCGGCCCACCAACCCGCCGGAGTAGGGCATGGCGGTCAGCGGAACCTTGCGCAGCGCCGCCGCCGCCGCCGCGTCCTCACCCTGCACCCCCGCGTCATTG
Organism: Alphaproteobacteria bacterium; assembly: GCA_018821435.1. GTDB lineage: Bacteria > Pseudomonadota > Alphaproteobacteria > Caulobacterales > Caulobacteraceae > Phenylobacterium. The sequence goes on along the minus strand of JAHJME010000015.1, from coordinate 99,518 downwards.
GCGGCCTTCAGGCCCGCGGCCTCGGCGGTCTTCAGTGGCGTGGGAATGTGGCGCGAGAAGCTGGACTCGCCGATCACCTTGGCGAACAGCCCCTGCGCGTCAGGGGACAGCATCAGGTACAGCACCGAGACGCCGCCGGCGCTCTCGCCGTAGATGGTGACTTTCTTCGGGTCGCCGCCGAAGCTGGCGATGTTGGCCTGCACCCACTTCAGCGCGGCGATCTGGTCCATCATCCCGTAGTTGCCGGTCGGACCTTCCTTGGTCAGCGCCGGGTGCGCGAACCAGCCGGCGCGACCCAGGCGGTAGTTCAGGCTGACGTGGACGATGCCGTCCTTGGCGAAGTTGGTACCGTCCGTGTCACCGCCGAATGCGCCCATGCTGGTCCCGATGACGTAGGCGCCGCCGTGGATCCAGACCATTACCGGCAGTTTGGCGCCAGGCTTCGCGCCGGCAGGGCGGACCACGTTGAGGGTCAGGCAGTCCTCGACGTCCTGGCAGCGCGGGCCGGCCTTCGCGGCGTCGCGTTCGCCGGTCCACGACGCGGCCGCCATCGGCGGCTTCCAGCGCAGGTCGCCGACGGGCGGGGCGGCATAGGGGATGCCCAGGCTGTAGGCGACGCCGTCCTTCACGGGGCTCTTGAGCGCGCCCTGCTTGATCTTCACCACCTGGGTCACGTCCGAGGCGAACGCGTCGGCCGGGGCCTGGGCCGCGGCGGGCAGGGCGAACAGGCTCAGCGCCAACGCGCCGGCGGCGAATGAACGACGGACGATCATGACTTCCCCCAGGATGTTTTTTCGAATTTCCGGTCTGATTAGTCGCCGGCTGTTGCGCGATTGTGTCCAAGCGGGCGGCGTGCAGTAGGCTGCGGCCGGCAACCGGAGGCCTCATGCCCGCCTATGTGATCAACGAGATCGTCGTCACCGAACCCACGCGGTTCCAGACCTATGCCGACCGGGTGCCGGCGATCCTGAAGCAGTACGGCGGCGAATACGTGATCCGCGGCGGCGCGCCCGAACGCGTGGACGGCCCAGGACCGCCGGACAAGCTGGTGGTGCTGCGGTTCGCGAGCCGTGAGGCGGCGCGGGCCTGGCGCAATTCGCCCGAGTATCTGGCTATCCTGCCGATCCGCGAGGCCACCTCGACCAGCCGGGTCTATATCGTCGACGGGTATGAGGCTTAGCGTCAGATCGTCTTGAGCCGCTTGATCGCGTCCGCCAACGGTCGCTCCGCGTCGCAGTATTCGGCCCAGGCCTTGGTCTTCTTCAGCAGGGCCGGCGCGGTGCGGATGGTCCAGGCCTTTGGGTCGAGGCCCGGCTTCACCTGGCCCCAGGTCAGCGGGAAGCTCACCGGCGCCAGCGGCCGGGCGCGGGGTGAGAGCGGGGCCACGGCGGTGGAGAGCCGGTCGTTGCGCAGGTAGTCCAGGAAGATCCGGCCCACCCGCTTGGCCTTGGACATGTTGACCACATAGCGGTCGGGCTGGTCGGCGGCGATGGCCAGGCAGACGTCCTGGGCGAACTGCTTGGCGGTCTTCCAGTCCATCTTGCCCTTGCCGTCCTTGAGGGGCGTGACGACGTGCAGGCCCTTGCCGCCGGTGGTCTTGCAGAAGGCGACGAGGCCCAGGGCCTCCAGGCGCGACTTCACCTCCTTGGCGGCTTCGATCACCCGGTCGAAGGGGATGTCCTCGTCGGGGTCCAGGTCGAAGACCAAGCGGCCGGGAACCTCGGGCTGGCCGGGCTGGCAGTTCCACGGGTGGAACTCGACGGCGGAGATCTGGGCTAGAGCGGCCAGGGCCTCGACGCGGTCGATCTGCAGGTAGGCGGCATGGTCGCCCGCCACCTCCACCTCGGTCAGCAGGGCGGACGAGCCCTTGCCCGCGTGGCGCTGGAAGAACCGCTCGCCGCCCAGGCCGTCCGGCGTTCGGATGATCGAACAGGGGCGGCCCTTGATGTGCTGCATCATCCAGGGGCCGACGGCCTCCAGGTATTGAGCCAGCTCCAGCTTGGTGACCGGCTGTCCCGCGCCGTCGTCGGGCCATAGCGCCTTGTCGGGGCTGGACAGGGTCACGCCCATCACCACCGGCGGCCCGGCCTTGGCGGCGGGTTTCGGCTTGGCCAGTTCGGCCTTGTCCACGGGCTGGGGCGTCTCGGCCTCCACCTCGCGCGCGGGCTTGTCGTCACGCAGGCCCTTGAACGCGCCTTGCCGCACCATGCCCGATCCGGTGAAGCCCGCGAACTCGATTTCCGCCACCAGCTCCGGCTTGGCCCAGTGGACATTGGCCTCCTTGTGCGGTGCGCCGGGACCGGAGAACGGGCTCTTGGCGCTCGCGACCTTCTCCAGCTTCGGCAGGACGCGGGCGACCTTATCGCGGCCGAAGCCCGTGCCGACTCGGCCGACATAGATCAGCTTGCCATCGCGGTGCACGCCCACCAGCAGCGAGCGCAGTTGGCCCGCCTCGCCGGTCCAGCCGCCGATCACCACCTCATGGCCGGCCCGGCATTTGGACTTCACCCAGGCGTCGCCGCGATCCGAGCGGTAGGGCGCGTCCAGCCGCTTGGAGACGATGCCCTCCAGCGACATGCGGCACGCCGACTGCAGCACCGCGTCGCCCGCCGCTTCGAAGTGGTCGACGTAGCGGATGCGCCGTTCCAGCGCCTTGCCCGCTGCCTTGATCACCGCCGCCAGCCGCACCTTGCGTTCGCGCAACGCCAACTCGCGCAGGTCCTCGCCGGCCAGGAACAGGGCGTCGAAGGCAAAGAAGATCAGGTCGTCGGTCCGGCCGTCCGACAGCGCCGCCTGCAGCGCCGGGAAGTCCGGCGATCCGCCTGCGTCCAACGCGCAGGCCTCGCCGTCGTAGATCCCGTCCGGCAGAGCGGTGGCGTCCTTGGCGATCGCCTTGAACTTGGGCGTCCAGTCCAGGCCCTTGCGGGTCCTCAGCGTCGCCTGACCCTTCTCCACGCGGAGCTGCAGGCGATAGCCGTCGAACTTGATCTCGTGGCCCCAGCCCGCGCCGGGCGGCGGCCGATCCACCGGCTTGGCCAGTTGCGGCGACACGAAGCCGGGCAGGGCGGTCGCCTTGAGCTTCGGCGCCGGGGCGGCCTTCAGCGGCGCGGCGGGCTTGGCCTCGGGCTCGGGGTGGTCGGAACGCCAGACATCCTTGGCCGTGGCCCGGCCCTTGCCGGTCATGAATTTGGAGGGGCCCTTGCCCTTGCCGGCGGCGATATCGTCCAGGCCGCGCCCGGACGCCACCGAGGTCGTCTCCACCTCGACCAGCTTGCCGCCGTCCGCCTCCACGGCCCAGCCGTCGCGGTGTTTGATCAGCAGCCAGTTGTCGCGTTTCTCGTTCCCGCGCCGCTTCATGCGCACCAGGACGTACGAGCCCTTCAACCGCTCGCCGTCGAGGGTGAACTTCAGGTCGCCGGTCTTCAGCATGGCCTTGGGATCGCCTTCGGGCTCCCAGTAGCCGCGGTCCCACAGCAACACCGTGCCGCCGCCGTATTCGCCCTTGGGGATCGTGCCTTCGAAGTCGCCGTAGTCCAGCGGGTGGTCTTCGGTCTGGACGGCCAGGCGCTTGTCGGCGGGGTCCAGCGAGGGCCCGCGCGTCACGGCCCACGACAGGAACACCCCGTCCAGCTCCAGGCGAAAGTCGTAGTGCAGGCGGGTGGCGGCGTGCTTCTGGATCACGAAGCGCAGGCGTTTGGACGCCTTGGTCTTCGCCGCGCTGTCGGGCTCGGCGGTCTTGCCGAAATCCCGCATGGACCGATAGCGCGCCAGCTTGTCGGCCATCACACCACCAGGGCCGGCCGCATCTTGGTGTTCATGCCCGACAGCGCGCTGACGAAGGCGTCGCGCCAGCCGACCACGTCCTCGCGCTCGACCGTGTCGAACAGCGCCGACCACCGTCGGATCCGTTCGGGCCTGTCCATGCCCAGCGCCCGGCGCAGCGCGTCGGCCACCTCTTCCGGACTGTTCGGATTGACCAGCAGCGCCTCGCCCATCTGCCGGGCGGCGCCGGCGAAGCGGGACAGGATCAGCACGCCGGGATCGTCGGGGTTCTGGGCCGCGACATACTCCTTGGCGACCAAGTTCATCCCGTCGCGCAGGGGCGTCACCAGCCCGACGCGCGCCGCGCCGTAGATGCCGGCCAGCTCGTCGCGGCGATAGTTGCGGTTCACCCAGCGCAATGGCGCCCAGTCGACGTCGGCGAACTCGCCGTTGATGCGGCCCGACAGCGAGTCCAACCGGGCACGGATTTCCTGATAGGCCTCCACCGCCTCGCGGCTGACCGGGGCGATCTGCAGCATCAGCACTTCGCGGCGCAGGTCCGGATTGCTGGTCAGGAAGTGCTCGAAGCCGAGGAAGCGCTCCTCCAGCCCCTTGGAGTAGTCCAGCCGGTCCACGCCGACGATCAGGTGGCGGAAGACGGTGTGGGCCTTCATCAGGTCGCGCATCCGCCGCGCCCGTGAGCTCTTCACCATCCGGGCGAAGTCGGCCGCGTCGATGCCGATGGGGAACGCGCCCACCTCCAGCATCCGGCCGAAGCCCTTGACGCAGCCCGGCCGCACCATCGTGCCCTCGGCCTCTGACAGCACATATTCCTCGAACGCGTGCTGGTACTCGGCGGTCTGGAACCCCACCAGATCGTAGTCGAACATCGACTCCACCAGCTGGCGGTGACGGGGCAGGTTGATCATCACCTGGTGCGCCGGCCAGGGGATGTGCAGGAAGAAGCCGATACGGTTCTTGACGCCCAGCGCGCGCAGCTCCCGGGCCAGCGGGATCAGGTGGTAGTCGTGCACCCAGATGATGTCGTCGGGCTGAAGCAGCGGCGCCAGGGTCTCGGCGAACCGGCGGTTCACCCGGCTGTAGCCCTGGTCGAACGCGCGGTCGAAGGCGGCCAGGTCGTTGCGGTAGTGGAACAGCGGCCAAAGCGTCTTGTTGGCGTAGCCATTGTAATATTCGTCGAGGTCGATCTCCTCGAGGTCCACGGTCGCCGCGGTGACCCCGCCGGTCTTCTCGATGTTGAGATGGCCGGTGAACTTCTCGATCGTCTTGCCGCTCCAGCCGAACCAGATCCCGGAGTACTCGCGCAGCGACGCCGCAAGGGCCATGGCCAAACCGCCGACGCTCTCCTCGCCGCCGCCGGTGGGCGGGTTCACTCGGTTGGAGACGACGATGAGGCGGCTCATCGCGCGGCCTCCAGCCAGGCCAGCACATCCTCCACGTTCCGCAGGCCGAAGCGGGCGTGGGTTTCGCGCGGACGCCCCACCAGGACGCCGAAGCCGCCCAGGCGCTCCACCTCGGCGAATCCGTGCTCGTCGGTGGCGTCGTCGCCGGCGAACACCGGAACCGCGCCTTGGAAGGCCTCGGTGGCCATGATGTCGCGAATGGAGTCGCCCTTGGACGGGCCGGGCGTGCGCAGCTCCTCGACCATGTCGCCTTCCTGCAGCGCCAGGCCGGTTTCCTCGGCGATGCGGCGGGCCAGGGCGCGGGCGTCCAGCGCGCGGGCGCGGGCCTGGCGGAAGTGCAGGGCGACGCTGGGTCCCTTCTCCTCGACCAGCAGGCCGGGATCCTCGGCGGCGAACTTGCGAAAGGCTGCGGTCGCCCGGGCCATGCCGGGGTGCGCCGCGGGCAGGTGCAGCGTCCCGTCGCAGTCGCGGCGCACCAGGCCGTGAACGGCGGAGACGCAGACGATGCGGCCTTCCAGGATCCGGTCGATGTCTTCCAAGGTTCGCCCGCTGACCACGGCCAGCCGGCCGTCCAGGCCCTCTTTCAGGCGATCCAGCACGCGGGTGAGGCGGGCGTCGGGGCCCACGTCCTGGGGCCGCGCGGCGATGGGGGCCAGGGTGCCGTCGACGTCCAGGAACAGCGCCGCATCGCCAAACCGCAGGGGCTTGGGCGCTGGCAGACCGACCATCAGGGACTCAACTGGCATCTCACTCCCACCCGCTCGGACGGATTAACGCCGCAACGCAGCATTTCGATCCGCTTCCGCCCTTGACCGCGGGCGCGGCGCGCGCTGGTCTCCGGCGCTCGACAAGGGAGGCCCCATGCCCGCAACGCCGCAGGCTGACGCGATCGTGTTGTTCGGCGCCACCGGCGACCTGGCGCGCCGGATGCTGCTGGCGTCGCTCTATTTCCTGGATGCCGACGGCTTCCTGCCGAAAGACTTCCGGATCGTGGCGACCGCGCGGGCCGATCTGACCCGCGACGCCTTCCTGGAGCAGACCCATACGACGCTGGCCGAGCGGCCCGAAGGCGTCGACGCGGCGGTGTGGACGCGGTTCGCCGCCCGGCTGAACTACGTCGGCGCCGACGCCACCACGGCCGAGGGCGCGCAGAAGCTGAAGCCCGCGCTGGAGGGCTGCAAGGCGCCCTTCTTCTACCTGGCGATCTCGCCCAGCCTCTACGAGAAGGTCTGCATCTCGCTGGCCGCCGCCGGCCTCGCCACGGACGACACCCGTATCGTCCTGGAAAAGCCGATCGGCCGCGACCTGGAGACCTCGCGCCACATCAACACCTCGCTTGGCGCGGTGTTCGACGAGAACCAGATCTTCCGGATCGACCATTACCTGGGCAAGGAGACGGTGCAGAACCTGCTGGCGCTGCGCTTCGCCAACACCCTGTTCGAGCCGCTCTGGAACAACCTGACCATCGACCACGTGCAGATCACCGTGGCCGAGACCGAGGGCGTCGGCGCGCGCTGGCCCTACTACGACGAGTACGGCGCGCTCAGGGACATGCTGCAGAACCACATGCTGCAGCTCCTGTGCCTGGTGGCCATGGAGCCCCCGGCCGACATGGAGCCGGACTCGGTGCGCAACGAGAAGGTGAAGGTGCTGCGTTCGCTGCGCCGCTTCACCCGCGTCGATGTCCAGGCCGCCTCGGTGCGCGGCCAGTACACATCCGGCGTCGTCGGCGGGAAATCGGTCGAGGGCTATGAGGCCGAGCGCGGCGAGAAGACCGGCACCGAGACCTTCGTGGCGCTGCGGGCCGACATCGACAACTGGCGCTGGGCGGGCGTGCCGTTCTTCCTGCGCACCGGCAAGCGGATGCCCGAGAAGCGCACCCAGGTCGCCATCCAGTTCAAGCCGGTGCCGCACTCGATCTTCGGCAGCGCGTCCACGGGCGACCTTGCGCCGAACAGGCTGGTCATCGACCTGCAGCCGGACGAGGACATCAAGCTCAGCCTGATGAACAAGGCGCCGGGTCTCAGCCAGGGCGGGATGCGGCTGCAATCTCTGCCGCTGTCGCTGTCGCTGCTGCGGACCTATGAGGGCGCCGGTGGCCGACGGCGGATCGCCTATGAGCGTCTGCTGCTGGACGTGATCCACGGTGACGCCACCCTGTTCGTCCGCCGCGATGAGGTCGATGAGGCCTGGCGCTGGGTCGACGGCGTCGCCGACGCCTGGGCCGAGGCCGGCCTGCGACCCAAGCCCTATGCGGCCGGAAGTTGGGGTCCGTCTGGCGCTTTTGCGCTCATCGAGCGATTTGGACGCGACTGGTCCGACTGATGGTTGCGGGAAGCCGCAAATAGACCTGTCATAATACCATTTGGCGGCTCTTCGCCGTCGCGGCCCTGGGGGCCAAATGTCCTTCCCTGTCGGGAGATGGCTCAAAGAGGCTTCGGCGCGCGCCCCCGGTGGCGCGTTGGCTCCGAACGAGGAGCGCTATGTCCTCGACGCCCTGGCGCCGGACGTGTTCGGCAATCCCTGGACGGTGCGGATCACCGGCCGGCTGGACGTGGGACGGTTCAAGGATGCGATCCGCCAGTCCTGTCAGCGGCACGAGATGCGCAGGGCCCGCTACGAGGCGGGGCCGGATGGCGTCTTCACCCGGATCGTCGAGCCTCGCGCGCGCTTCGGCTTCGTCGAGCACGACATGCCGAACGCCTCGGCGGACGCCATCCGCGTGGTGGTCAACGACTGGTACTTCCAACGGCTCGATCTCACGCCGCTGACGCTCACCCGGTTCCTGGTGATCCACCTGGGACCGGAGGAGACGATCCTCGGCTACTCGTTTCACCACGGTACCGCCGACGGGGAGGCCAAGGACGCCTTCATGGCGGAGATCCTGGGCCGCTATTCGGGGGAAACGGAGTTCCCGCCGGCCGTCCCGTTCAGCGAGATCTGGAACTGGGACTGGGCCGGGTCCGACGGCTATCGCGCGGCGGAGGCGTTCTGGGCCGAGAAGCTGCGGGACACCGGCTCGATCGGCGGCCTCCCGGCTGACCGGGCGATGGAGAAGCGCGCGGATATCCCCGAGCCGGTGAGCGTGCGCCTGCCGCCCGATCTGGTGGCGAACGCGAAGGCGGCGGCGGTCCGCGCCGGGGTCTCGGAGTTCACCTTCTACTACGCGGTCTGCCTGGTGCTGCTGACCCGTCTGGTCGGGGACACCCGCGTGGCGACCACCTTCCAGAGCGGCGGCCGGCGCGGCGTGCCGGGCGCCCAGGGCGTCCACGGCTGCTTCTCCAACGGCCTGATCCTGGCGACCGCGGTCGACGAGGACGAGTCCGTCAAGACCCTGGCAGGCCGCCTCCGGACCGAGATCCGCGAGGCGCTGGCGAACGAGCTGGTCCCCTATCACCACGTGATCCGCCTGACCGGCGTCTCGCCCCGGTTCGGCGTCAACTGGTTCCCCGAGCAGGAGACGCCCCAGGCCAAGGGGGTGGTCATCTCCCGGCCGGACATGACCTCGGCCCGCTACGACTACGACGCCAACCTCCGCTTCGTGCACGACGATGCGGGCGCGATCGACCTGATCATCTTCTCCCGCGAGTCCACGCTGGGCCCCGAGCGGATCCTGGCCGTGGCGCAGCAGTTCGCGCGGCTGCTGGAGGCGTTCGCTGCGGACGAAGAGGCGCCGATCCGCGCGGTGCGATCCGCCGCGCTGGCCCCCGCGGGCCTGCTGCCGGATCCCATGGCCGCCCTGTCGCGGGACGCGGGCGAGCCGACCTTCGCGGCCTTCCTGCGCAAGGCCCGCGAGACACCGGACGCGCCGGCGGTGATCGCGGCCGACACCTGGACCTACGCCGAACTGGAGGGGCGTTCGCGCGCCCTGGCCGGCCGCCTGCGGGCGGCGGGGGTCTCGTCCGGCGAGCGGGTGGCCATCCTCGCCGAGCGTTCGGCCGATCTGGTGTGCGCCATGCTGGCGGTCGCGCGGGCGGGCGGGGCATTCGCCCTGCTCGACGCCACTCATCCCGAACCGCGACTGATGCAGTTGCTGGAGATCTGCGCGCCTCGCGTCGTGCTGGCCGCGGGGGCCGACGGCGTGCGCGATCTCGCGGCGCGGCTGGCCGAGGCCCACGGCTTGCCGCTCCTGACGGCGGACGACGCCGCGGCGGACCCCACGGTCGCGGACCTGGATCAGGCCGCCAGCGGCGATCTCGCCTACATCCTGTTCACCTCGGGCAGCACCGGCCAGCCGAAGGCGATCGCCTGCAATCACCTGCCGCTGACCCATTTCCTCCGCTGGCAGGCGGACACGTTCGGCCTGAGCGCGGACGACCGGTTCACCCAGCTGGCCGGTGTCGGCCACGATCCCATGTTGCGCGATGTGTTCGCCGCCCTGTCGAACGGCGCCGCCGTTCTGATTCCCGAGGCCGCCGTCATCGCCGAGCCGGGCGCCCTGGCCAACTGGATGCGCGAGCGCGGCGCGACGGTCGCGCACCTGACGCCGGCAATGGGCAAGGTGCTGCTGGCGGGCGCGGCGGGGGCCGGCGGCTTCCCCGATCTGCGCCGGGTGTTCTGGGGCGGGGACCGGCTGCCGCCGGCGCTGGTCGCCGAGGTCGCGGCGGTCGCACCCCGGGCCGAGCAGATCAACGTCTACGGATCGACCGAGACGCCGCAGGCCGCGGCGTGGTGGCGCTGCGACGACGACCTGCCGTGGGGCGCCGTCCCGATCGGCAAGGGCATCGAGGGCTTCCAGCTTCTGGTGCTGAACGCGCAGGGGGATCCCGTGGGCGTCGGCGAGGCCGGCGAGATCGCCGTACGCTCCCACTATCTGAGCCTCGGCTACGTCCAGGCCGGCCGTATCGCGCCGCTGGGCGACACGCCGGCCGAGGGCGGCGAGCCGGGCGTCTATCGCACCGGCGATCGCGGGTTCTACCTGCCGGACGGGTCGGTCTACTTCCTCGGCCGGGCCGACGATCAGGTGAAGGTCCGGGGTTATCGGGTCGAACTGGCCGAGGTGACGGCCGCGCTGACGGCCTGCGCCGGTGTCGAGGCGGCCATCGCGCTGCTCGTCGATGCGGAGGCTGGGCCGGCCATCATCGGGTTCGTCGCGCCGCGCGCGGGCGCTTCGCCGCATGAGGCCGCCCTCCTGCGGGAGGTGGGCGAGCGCCTGCCCGGACCCATGTCGCCCGTCGCCGTGCACGTGCTGGCCGCCCTGCCCCTGCTGCCGAGCGGCAAGGTCGACCGAAAGGCGCTGGAGGCCCTGGGCGCCCGGCGCGACAAGGGGCCGGTCGTCGCCGATCTCTCCGGCGCGAACACGGTCGAGCGGGCGCTGATCGACCGTTGGACGGGCGTCCTGGGCGACGCCGGCATCTCGCGCGCCACCACCTTCGCCGGCTTGGGCGGCGACAGCCTCTCCTACGTCCAGGCCTACCTGGCCACCGAGGAGGTGATCGGGGTCGTCCCATCGGGCTGGCAGGCCATGACCATCGCCGAGCTGTGCGCGGCCCGGCGCACGGCCAATCGATTCTGGAGCGTGGTCGACACGCCTATGCTGGTGCGCGCGATCTCCATCGTCGTGGTGGTCATGGGCCACCTGGGCGCCCTGACCTACGGAGGCGGCGCAACGGTCGGGCTGATGATCGTCTTCGGCTTCATGTTCGGCGCGTTCCAGCTGTCCGAGACCTTCGCCGGGCGAACCGCCGAGCCGATCCTGAAGGGCCTTCGCCGGCTGCTGCTGCCGGTGATGCTGTTCTCGGTGATGCTGTTCACGGTGAAGAGCGTCATGGGCAAGTCGCCCGACCTCTCGGTCCTGCTGCTTTACGGCAACTTCGTCGACTACTCGAAGCTGTCGGGGCCGCACTGGGGCGGGCACGAGTTCTATCTCTGGTTCATCTACAGCTCGATCCAGATGATGACGCTGATCTGGCTGGCGGCGCTGGCCGCCCTGCGGTTCGGCGCGGCGCGGATGACGGCCGCGCGGTTCGCGTTGGGGATGTTCGCCGTGGGCTGCGTCACCCGGTTCGTGGCCCCGGCCTTCTTCATCCCCGACTTCTTCAGCAAGGGCGCACCGGAGTTCACGGCGGTGAACTACCTGCCTACCACCCATCTCTCCACCGTCATGCTGGGGGCGCTGATCGCGATGGCGCAGACGCGACGCGCACGGCTGGGCGTGCTGGCGCTGCTGATCGCATACGCGGCCCTCACCGCGCCGCTCTACAGCCCGGCCGGAGCGCTGGTGGTGCTGGGCGCCGGCGTGCTGATCCTGGCCGTGAAGCGCCTGCCGCTGCCGCGCCCGCTGACCGCCCTGGTGCTGACCTTGTCCGGCGCCTCCCTGTTCATCTACCTGACCCACTTCCAGTTCCGCGGCGTGCTGCGGGCGTTGGGCGCGCCCGAGCTGCCGTTGCTGGACGTCGGCGTGGCGCTGCTGGGCGGGGTCGCGGCCTGGGCGGTGTGGATCCGCGTCTCCGCCTTCGTGGCCCGCCTGCTGCGCCGGACGCCGACGACCGAACCGCAGGCCGTGCTCTAGCGGATGCTCTGCCAGCTCTTGGACAGAAGGTTGGCGCAGTTGATCAGGCCGACCAGCGAATAGGTCTGCGGGTAGTTCCCCCACAGCTCCTTGCCGTCCAGCGTGATGTCCTCGGACAGCAGCCCCGCGGCGGTGCGGCGGCCGAGCATCTCCTCGAACAGCTGGCGCGCCTCGTCCGTTCGGCCCGACAGGTGCAGCGCCTCGATCAGCCAGAAGGTGCAGAAGTTGAACGCCGTCTCCGGCAGGCCGAAGTCATCCGGGACCGCGTAGCGCAGCATGTAGGGACCGCGCCGCAGCCCCGTCTCCACCGCCGCCATGGTCGCCGCCATGCGCGGGTCGTCGGCGGGAAGGAACCGCACGTCCACCAGCTGCAGGAGGCTGGCGTCCAGCCCGTCGCCCTCGAAGGTGGCCGCGAACCGGCCTTCGGTCGCGTTGAAGGACCGGGTCTCGATGGTGTCGCGCACCTTGGCGGCGCGGCTGTTCCAGTAGTCGGCGCGTTCGGTCAGGCCCAGCTTGCCCGCCGCGTTGCCCAGCCGGTCGCAGGCCGCCCAGCACATGACCGAGGAATAGGTGTGCACCGCCTCCCGGCCGCGGAACTCCCACAGGCTGGCGTCCGGCTTGTCGTGCAGTTCGAACGCCCGCTCGCCGATCGGCTCCAGCGCGCGGAAGTCGTCGGCGTTGGCCGGCCGCAGCAGGCGATCGTCGAAGAACGCCTGGACCGTCGACAGCACGATCTGGCCGTAGACGTCGTGCTGCAGATGCTCGTGCGCCTGGTTGCCGACCCGCACGGGTCCGATGCCGCGATAGCCCGGCAAATGGGGCGCGATCCATTCCGTCAGCACCGGCTCCAGTCCGACGCCATAGACCGGCTGCACGTGGCCGGCCTTGCCGTTGGGCGGATGGCCATGCGCCAGGCCCGGCAGGTCGGGCTGTCCCGCCGTCGCGTCGGCGCCGTTCATCGGACCGCGACTGGCCAGGTCGACCAAGTTGCGCAGGTAGACGAGGTAGTTCTCCAGCATGTCCGCCGCGCCCAGCCGGTTCAGCGCCTGAACCACATAGTAGGCGTCGCGCAGCCAGCAATAGCGATAGTCCCAGTTCCGCCCGGCCCCGGCGGCGGCGGGATGCTCGGGCAGGGACGTGGTCAGCGCCGCCACGATGGCGCCGGTCTCCTCGTAGGCGCAGAGCTTGAGGGTGATGGCGGCGCGGATCACCGCTTCCTGCCACTCCAACGGCACCGAAAGCGTCCGCACCCAACCGCGCCAGTAGTCGGTGGTTTCGCGCAGCATGCGGGCGGCGGTGGTGGAGACCTCGGCGTCCATGCCCTCGTCGGGGCCCAGGAACATGCCGATGGGGTCTTCCAGGCGGAAGGCGCGTTCCTCGACGATATGGCTGACGGGCGCGTCGGTGGTCAGCCGCATCGTCACCACCTTGCCTACATAGCGGATGTGGTTGGATCCGGAGGTCGTGTCGCAGGCCCGCTCGCCGTAGTTCATCATCGGGCGCAGGCGGATGCGGATGCGGGGCGTGCCGCCGATCGGCCGCACGATGCGCACGAACGCCAGCGGCCGGTACTGGCGGCCCAGGTGGCGGTAGCGCGGCGAGAAATCGATGATCTCGACGCCCGCGCCCTCGGCGTTGCGGATTTCGGTGCGCAGGATCGGGGTGTTGCGCAGATAGGCCTGGGTGGTTGTGACCGCGCCCTCGACCTCGATGGACCACAGCCCCTGGGCCTCATCGGTCTCGGCCGGATCCTTGCCGCCCAGCAGGGCGCAGAAGAAGGGATCGCCATCCACCCGTGGCGCGCAGGCCCAGATGTAGCGACCCGCCCGGTCGATCAGGGCGCTGGCCGCGCAGTTGCCGATGGGGAACAGGTCCAGGGTTTGGCTCAAGACCGATGTCTCCGCGCAACGATGATCCGCAAGCCGGGCCCCTTTGTCTGCTTCTCGACAGAAACGCGGCGAGGGGCGGTTTTGCTCCGCGCGAAGCTCAACCGTATCGAACGCGCAGGCGCGGGCCGCGGCTGTTCGAGTGGACGGCGACCCGGGAGCCCTGGCGCTCGAAGGTCAGGTCGATGGCGCCGTCGCCGATCTGCAGGCCGTCCAGGCTGAGCCGGTCGATACCGATCGGCAGGGTCGGATTGCGGATATCCACCTCCGCGCCCTGGCCGTTGATCGAGAGGCCGAGGCAGGCCTGCAGCAGCATGAAGACAGCGCCGGCCGCCCAGGCTTGCGGCAGGCAGGCGACGGGATAGGCCACGGGTGGCTCGCCGGCCGCGCGGGGGAAGCCGCAGAACAGCTCCGGCAGCCGCATGTCCGACTGGGTCGCGGTCTCGAACAACGCGGCCGTCAGCTTCACCACCCCGGCGCGCTCGCCGTAGTAGGACAGGCCCAACGCGGTCAATGCCGTGTCGTGCGGCCAGACGGAGCCGTTATGATACGACATCGGATTGAAGCGGGGCTGGCCGGTCGCCAATGTCCGCAAGCCCCAGCCCGAGAAGAAGTCGCTGGAGAACAGGCGCCGGGCCACCTGGGCGCCCCGGTCGGCGCGGGGTAGGCCGGTGAACAACAGGTGCCCGGGGTTCGAGCCCAGCACCCGGCAAAGCTCGTTCTGCCCATCCAGCGCGATGCCGTAGAAGCCGTGCTCCGGCATCCAGAACCGCTCCTCGACCACCGCCCGCAGCGCCGTGGCCCGACGGCTCCAGCGCTCGGCGCCCTCAGAGTCGCCGCGGCGGGCGGTCATCGCGGCCATGGTCCGGTAGGCGGCATAGGCGTAGCCCTGCACCTCGACCAGCGCCACCGGGCCTTCCGGGAACCGCCCGTCGGCGTGGAAGATGGAATCGCCGGAATCCTTCCAGCCCTGGTTCGTCAGGCCGCCGTCCATGCCGCGCGCGTAGGCGATCAGGCCCAGCGGGTGCTGTTCGGCCTTGGCGACGATCCAGCCCGCCGCACGCTCCAGCGCCGGCCACCAGCGGTCGAGCTGGTCGTAGTCGCCGGTGCGCTCGGCATAGGCGCCGGCCAGGGCCACGAACAGCGGGGTTGTGTCGACGCCGCCGTAGTAGCGGCCGAACGGAATCTCGCCCAAGGCCGACATCTCGCCCCGGCGGGTCTCGTGCATGATCTTGCCGGGCTCGCTGTCCCGGAACGCCGAGGTTTCGTGCGCCTGCCACTCGGCCAGGTACGACAGCACGCCCTTGGCCAGCGCCGGATCGAACCACAGGATCTGCCAGGCGGTGATGATCCCGTCGCGGCCGAAGCAGGTCGAGAACCAGGGGATGCCGGCATAGGGATAGGGGCCGGTCTTCATCGGCGTGGTCAGCAGCGCCAGATCCGAGCGCGACTTGTCGATCCAGGCGTTGAACAGGCGCCCATTGCTGCTGATCCGCGCGCCCTGGCGGCGGCGCTCGCGCATGGCGTAGCGGGCGCGGGCGGCGGCGTTGCGGAATCGTTCGCGGCTTGGGGCGTCGGCATAGGCCGCGCCGACCTCCACATAGATCTCCCGGCATTCGTCGGTCTGCAGCGCGAACTGGAACGACGCCTGCCCGTCGTTCAGCGAGACCGGCGCGTCCGAGAACGACACGACGCTGGCGCGGGCCACCCGGTCCAGGCCCTCGTAGCCGAAGCGCACCGACCGCGCGGTGATCTCGGGCGGGAAGGTGCGGCCACGTGCCCGGCGCCGCGCGCCGCGCACCTCGAACATGTCGTGGAAGTCGGCGGCGAACCGGAACACCACCGGCAGGTCGACGGCCTCGGTGCTGTAGTTGGTCAGCCGGATCCGTTCGTACAGCCGCTCGTCCCACAGGAACCGCTTGCGCTCCAGGTGGACGACCCCCGGCGGGGCCGCCGGGCCGGACGGCACCGGGATCGCCCGGTTCAGGCCGTGCGAGGTGAAATAGACGTTGTCCTGGCTGATGGCGCCCGACAGCAGCGTCGGCGCCTTGTCGCCCAGGGTCAGCTCCCAGCGCGAGAGGATGCGGGTGTCGTCGTGGAACAGCCCATCGGCGGCGCCGGCGATGTCGCCATGGCTGTCGGCCACGATGAACGTGTCGCGGTCCTTCAACGCATAGAGGCGCTGGGGAACACGGGGTTCCTCGATGTCTCCCCATTCGACGGGGGTCGTGTGCGACGGCGCCAGATCGTTCATGACAGCTATTCCGGGACTACGCGGCCTCCGTCAGCACGTGCGACTGGGGGAGGCGATCGTAGATCTCCAGGTAGCGACGGGCCATGGCGATGGCCGAGAACCGTTCCTCGAAGCGCGCGCGGATCGCATAGCGGTCCAGTTCCGGGAGGCGGGCCACCGCCTCGCGAGCCTCGGCCTCGGACCGGACGATGAAGCCCGTCAGGCCGTGTTCGATCACCTCGGGCACCGAGCCGTTCTCCCAGGCGATCACCGGCGTGCCGCAGGCCATGGCCTCGATCATCACCAGGCCGAAAGGCTCGGGCCAATCGATGGGGAACAGCAGGGCGTCGGCCCCACCCAGGAACGCCGACTTCGCCCCATCCCCGATCTCGCCGATGAAATCGACCAGCGGGTTGGCCAGCAGCGGCTGGATGCTCTCTTCGAAATAGGCGCGGTCGGCGTTGTCGACCTTGGCGGCGATCTTCAATCGCTTGCCCGTGGCGGTGGCGATGGAGATCGCCCGGTCGGGCCGCTTCTCGGGCGAGATGCGGCCCAGGAACGCCAGGTAGCCCTCGCCACGCGGATTGAACTGATAAAGGTCGGTGGACATGCCGTGATGCACCGTCGCCGCCCAGTTGGCGAACGGCAGGGGCCGGCGCTGGTCGTCGCTGATCGACACCAGCGGAAATTGCGGCCAGCGGCGGTAGACCTCGGCCAGGTCCTTCAGGTCCAGGCGGCCGTGCAGGGTGGTGATGGTCTTTTCCGGCATCGCCTCGAACATCGGGAACTGGATCATATCGGTGTGGAAGTGGATCACATCGAACTCGTCGGCGCGTCGGCGGACCTCGGACAGCGCGTTCAGGTGGGCCGCCAGGTCGGACTTCAGCGGCGCGGGGTCCAGGCGGATGGCCTGGTCGCGCACGACGGCCAGCTTGCCCAGCGTCTGGGCCTCAGCGCTGGAGAACAGCGTGACGTCGTGGCCCAGGGTCACCAGCGCGTCGGTCAGATGGGCGACGACACGTTCCGTCCCGCCGTACAGGCGCGGGGGCACGGCTTCGTAGAGGGGAGAGACCTGGGCGATACGCATCGTGACTTTACCTCCGCGCCGCACACGTCCCTAGGCGGCGCCTGACATCCGGGGGTAGGACGCGGGGCGGACCCATGCGGTTCCGCGCCGTTCGCAAATTCGCGCCGATCCCGGCGCCGCGATGCGGGCGAGCGCGTTATTGAGGCAGGCATGATCGAGACCTTCCCAAATGGCGATGCCCTGGCCGACGCTGCGGCCCACGCCATCGCAGATCGGCTGGCAGAGGCGCTGCGTTCGCAGGGGCGGGCCTCATTGGTCGCCACGGGCGGCCGGTCCCCCGCGCCCATCTACGACCGGTTGTCGGCGGTGACGGCGTTCGACTGGACCCGCGTGGTCGTGACCCTGTCGGACGAGCGCTGCGTTGCGGCGGACGATCCGTCGTCCAACGCCCGGCTGGTGCGCGACCGGTTGCTGACCGGCGCGGCGGCCAAGGCCCACCTGCTGCCGCTGTGGCCGGAGCCCGAGGCGGGGGCGTTGGCGGCGCTGGCGCCGTTCGATGCTGTAATGCTCGGCATGGGCGAGGACGGCCACATCGCCTCTCTGATCCCTGGCGACCCCGGCCTGGAGGCCGCCATGACCACCGCGGACCTGACGCGTCCGGTCCCGGCGGGCCTGGGCAAGCCGCCCGTCGCCCGGATAACGCTCACCCTGTCGGCCTTGCTGAATGCGCGGGCCATCTTCCTCTTGATCGCCGGGGAGGCTAAGCGCGGGGTGATCCAGCGCGCTTTGGCGGGTGAAGACCTGCCGGTGGGCCGGCTGATCTCGCAATCCAAGGCGCCAATCCGCATCTTGTGGACCCCGGACGGAGGTTAATCCCATGCATCCTGTCACCGCCGAGGTCACCCAGCGCATCGTCGCCCGCAGCCGCGAGACCCGCGCCGACTACCTGAAACACATGGAGGCGGCCCGCCAGGCCGGCCCCGGACGCGGCAAGCTGTCGTGCGCCAACTGGGCCCACGCCTTCGCCGCCTCGCCCGATGGCGACAAGCAGCGGATGCGCAATCCGACCGCGCCCAACGTCGCCATCGTCTCGGCCTATAACGACATGCTCTCGGCCCATCAGCCGTATGAGCGGTTCCCCGATATCCTGCGCCAGGCGGCCCACGAGGTCGGCGCCACGGCCCAGTACGCGGGCGGCGTGCCGGCCATGTGCGATGGCGTGACCCAGGGCCGGCCGGGCATGGAGCTGTCGCTGTTCAGCCGCGACGTGATCGCCATGGCCACGTCCATCGCCCTGACTCACGACGCCTTCGACGCGGCCTTGATGCTGGGCATCTGCGACAAGATCGTGCCGGGCCTGTTCATCGGCGCCGCCGCCTTCGGTCACCTGCCGACCATCTTCGTGCCCAGCGGCCCGATGACCTCGGGCATCTCCAATTCCGAGAAGGCCCGCGTCCGCGCCCTCTACGCCGAGGGCAAGGCGACGCGCGACGAGCTGCTCGACAGCGAGATGAAAAGCTACCACGGCCCCGGCACCTGCACCTTCTACGGCACCGCCAACTCGAACCAGATGATGATGGAGATGACCGGTCTCCACCTGCCCGGCGCCGCCTTCGTCAGTCCGAACACGCCGCTGCGTGACGCGCTGACCTCGGCCGCGCCCAAGCGGGCCGTGGAAATCCGCGACGGCGGCAACGACTACACACCGTTCTCCGCGGTGGTGGACGAGAAGAGCCTGGTGAACGCCATCGCCGGCCTGCTGGCCACCGGCGGCTCCACCAACCACACGCTGCATATCCTGGCGATGGCGCGCGCGGTGGGCGTGAACATCACCTGGGAGGACTTCCATGATCTCAGCCACGTGACCCCGCTGATCGCCCGGGTCTATCCGAACGGGTCCGAAGACGTGAACGCGTTCCACGCGGCCGGGGGGATGAGCTTCGTCACCCGCACCCTGCTGGACAGCGGCCTGGTGCACGACGACGTCCGCACGGTCGCCGGCACCGGCCTGCGCCGCTACACCCAGGAGCCGTTCCTGGACGGCGGCAAGCTGGTCTGGCGCGACGGTCCGGCCGTCAGCCTCAACCGCGACATCCTGCGGCCCGCCGACGATCCCTTCGAGGCCGAGGGGGGCATGCGCGTGCTGAAAGGCGGCCTGGGCCGGGGCGTGATCAAGACCTCCGCCGTCAAGCCGCAGCATCGGATCATCGAGGCGCCGGCCCTGGTGTTCGACGACCAGGACGACCTGTTGGCCGCCCACAAGCGCGGCGAGCTGAACAAGGACTTCATCGCCGTGGTGCGCTTTCAAGGACCCCGGGCCAACGGCATGCCCGAGCTTCATTCCCTGACCCCGCCGCTGGGCGTGCAGCTGGACAAGGGGTTCCAGGTGGCGCTGGTCACCGACGGCCGCATGTCGGGCGCCAGCGGCAAGGTGCCGGCGGCGATCCACGTGACGCCGGAAGCGGCCGTGGGCGGTCCCCTGGCCTACGTCCGCAACGGCGACATCATCCGCCTGGACGCCGAGGCCGGCACGCTGGAGATCAAGGTGGATCAGGCCGAGCTGATGCGGCGCGAGCCTGCGGTATGCCCACCCTCCGGCCACGGCTACGGCCGCGAGATGTTCGGCTGGATGCGCCGCGCCGCCGGCCCCGCCGACACCGGCGCCTGCGCCCTGTTCGAGGCCGCCTGATGAAGGTGCATTGGGTCGGGCTGGTGGGCGATGTGGGCGGCACGAACGCCCGCTTCGCCCTGGTGGATGCGCAGGGCCACATCCGCAATCCGCGCAGCTTCCCCTGCAAGGACTACGCGAGCCTGGACGCCATCGTCGCCGAGTACATCGAGACCACCGTGGGCAAGAAGCGTCCGCCCAAGGCGGTGATCGCCGTGGCCGGGCCGGTGATGGACGGCGAGATCGAGTTTACCAACCTGGACTGGCGGGTGTCGGAGGGCGACCTGCTGGCCCACTTCGAGTTCGAGGCGGTCGAGCTGATCAACGACTTCGCCGCCCAGGCCTTGGCCTGTCCGTTGCTGGAAGGCGCCGACCTGCGGCCCCTGGGCAAGGCCCTGCCCAAGGGCCCGCACGACTGCCCGATCGTGGCGCTGGGCGCCGGCACCGGGTTCGGCGTGGCGGGCCTGGCCCGCAGCGAGCGCGGCGATGTCGCCATTCCGACCGAGGGGGGCCACGCGGCCTTCGCGCCCACCGACGAGGTGGAGATCGAGGTGCTGCGGAAGCTGACCGCGAAGTACGGCCGCGTCTCCCGGGAGCGGCTGCTGTCGGGTCAGGGGCTCTACGACCTCTACACCGTGCTGTGCGAGCTCGAGGGCCAGGCTCCGGCGCTGCCCGACGAGATGTCGGTGACCAAGGAGGGGCTGGTCGGCGACCCGATGGCGGCCCTGGCGCTGGACCGGTTCGGCGGCATCCTGGGCGCCGTGGCGGGCGACCTGGCGCTGACCTTCGGCGCGCGGGGCGGCGTCTATGTCTCCGGCGGCATCGCACCGAGGATCGCCGAGCGGCTGGCCGCGGGCAGCTTCCGCGCGCGGTTCGAGGACAAGGGCCGGCTGTCCGACTATGTCGCGGCGATCCCGACCTACCTGGTCCTGCACCCCTATCCCGCCATCGTCGGCGCCGCGCGCCAGCTGGAGCAGATGGAGCGGCTCTAGCCGCAGGCCGGGGCGGCGCTCAGGCGCTTGATCGTCACCGTCTCGTCCTGCGAGCCGCCGGGGCCGCGAACCACCTTGTGTTGTTCGAGGCTGAGGATCCGGCCGTCGATCACCGACAGCTCGGCCTTGCTGACCACGGCCGAGCCCGCGCCGGACGCGCCGCGGCTGGTCTCGCGGCTGTGGGCGAGGACGCAGCCCGACTTCACGAGGGAGAATTCCAGCGTCGCCTTGCTGGCGGTCGGGTCCTGGCCGCCGAGGTCGGTCACGCCGAGCGGGACCCTCCCGAGCGGCTCCATCACCGACATCAGCATCACGTCGCCCAGCGCCATCTCCCGGGCCGCATCGAGCGGGGCAGTCTCCATCCGCTCGTGCACTATCGCCCGGATCGGGTCGTCGGCCGGCAGGGCGGCGTCGATGCGCGCCAACAGGCGGGTCTTGTAGTCGGGCCAGGTCTCGACGGCGACCAGTTCGCCGTGTCGCCCGACCCGGAAATCCAGGCTGCCGCCGACCGCCGCGTCGATGGCCGCGCTCATCGAGGCGCCGCCGCTGTCGGTCAGCTTGCCCTCGCGCAGGGTGTAGCGGAGCCGCAGGCCGTCGGTCTCGACGCCCAGCACCTCCAGGTCGAAGAGCAAGGTATTGGACTGGGTCTGGCCGCCCTGGTCGTCCTTCTGGATGAAGCGGGTCTCGCTGCGATAGCGGTAGATATCGCCGACCGCGTCTGGCCGGGTCCGCACCTGCACCACCTCGCGGCCGCGCGTGTCGACCACCGCCTGCGCCGCCGCCGGGGCGACGACGCAGCTCGCGATGGCCAAAGCCAGGAGGGCGGCGCGCCGGATCACCGGCCCGCGAAGTTGCCGGCCCGCCGCTCGGCGACCGAGCGCACGCCCTCGGCGAAGTCCTCGGTGGCGCGCAGGATGGTCTGTTCGCGGTGCTCGATGTCGGTCTGGGCGCGGACGTCGGCGGCCAGTTGCGCGCGCAGGGTCTTGCGGGTGGAGATCACGGCCAGGGGCGCGTTCTCGGCGATCTCCTGGGCCAGCTTCAGCGCCGCGCAGCGCAGCTCCTCGGCCGGGACCACCTCGTCGACCAGGCCCCAGGCCAGGCCTTCCTCGGCCTTGATCCGGCGGCCGGTGAGGAACATCAGGTTGGCCCGCTGCTGGCCGACGACGCGGGGCAGGGTGTGGGTCAGGCCGAAGCCCGGGTGGAAGCCCAGCTTGACGAAGTTGCCGCCGAACCGCGCCTCGGGCGAGGCCACGCGGAAGTCGGCTACCATGGCCAGGCCAAGGCCCGCGCCCACGGCCGAGCCCTGGATCGCCGCGACGATCGGGGTCTCGATCGAAAACAGCCGCACGGCCTGGTCATACAATGCGTTTACCCCGGCCATACCGGAGGCGACCTTGTCGGTGGGCGAGGCGAAATCGGCGCCGCCGGAGAACGTGCGCCCCTCGGCCTGCAGAACAATGGCGCGCACGTCGTTCGACGCGTCGGCGGCCTCCATGGCGTCGGCCAGCTCGCCCATGAACTCGACCGAGACGAAGTTGTGCGGCGGCCGGTCCAGGGTGACCACGGCCACATGCCCGTCCATCGCGACCTTCACGTGGTCGCCGTAAGCTTGCTTCATCGTCTCGTCCCCAACAGGTTCCTGGCCACCACCCACTTATGCACTTCCGTGGGGCCGTCATAGATTCGCATGGTCCGCAGCTTCGCCTGCATGAGCTGCAGCGGTAGTTCCTTGGTCATACCCATGGCGCCGAAGGCCTGCATGGCGCGGTCGACGGTCTCATAGGCCATCTCGGTGGCGAACCACTTGATCATGCTGATCTCGGATCGCACGTCGCGTTTCTGGTCCAGCTTCCAGGCGCAGTCGTAGGTCATCAGGCGTGTGGCGTGGATCTTGGTCGCCGCCTCGGCCACCCAGAACTGGATCGCCTGGCGTTCGCTCAGCGGCATGCCGAACGTCTTCCGCTGCGGCGCGTACTCGATGACCATGTCCAGCGCCCGCTGGGCCATGCCAATGGACCAGGCGGCCATCTGGATGCGGCGGGTGCCCAGCCGCACCTGCATCGGCGCGAAGCCCTGGCCCTCCTTGCCGAGCAGCTTCCAACCCTCGACCCGGCAATCCTCCAGGGCGATCTCGTAGGTGTATTGCCCGCCCACCATCGGGATGCGGCGCAGGACGTTGAAGCCGGGCGTGCCCTTGTCCACCAGGAAGGCGGTCATACCGCCGCGCGCGCCCTTCTCCTTGTCGGTCACCGCCATCAGGATGGTGAAGTCGGCGTCCTGGGCCCGCGTGATCCAGATTTTTCGGCCATTTATCACCCAGTCGTCGCCGTCGCGGGCGGCGAAGGTGGTCATGGCGGAGGGGTCGGAGCCCGCGCCCGGCTCGGAGATGCCGATGGCCGAGACGGTCTTGCCGGCGACGTAGGGGACCAGATAGGCCTCGCGCTGGCGCTCGTTCACCGTCGCCATCAGCATGCGCAGGTTCGGGCTGTCCGGCGGCAGGGTGTAGGGGGTGACGGACCGCCCGATCTCCTCCTCGACGCCGACCATGGCCATCATCGGCAGGTCGGAGCCGCCCACGTCCTCGGGCGCGTCCAGGCCGAACAGGCCCAGCTCGTGGGATTTCTTGTCCAGCCGCGCGTGGTCGGCGTCGGGCAGGTACAGGCCCTTGCCCTCGGCCTCGCGGGCCATGACGTCGGCCTCCAGCGGCATCAGTTCGTCGCGGACGAACTTGGCCACCAGGTCCTTCAGCATGCGGTGCTCTTCGGCGAGCTCGAAGTGCATGGCGTTTCCTCAAGGCGTCTTGTTGTCGGCCATTGAACAGGGCCGGGCGAACCGATACTAGCTCCAGGACAAAACGCCCATATGTGGATCGTATTTCCACATACATGGAATATTGATCCACGATCGAGGGTCTGGTGACCGAAAGCGCGGTGAAGTCGGCGAAACGCGCCCTGGAGATCCTCGAGGTCTTCGCGCGCCAGCGCCGTCCGCTGGCGCTGAAGGAGGTGCTGGACGAGCTGGGCTATCCCACCTCCTCCGGCTCGGCCCTGATGAAGTCGCTCGTGGCGCTGGGCTACCTGGATTACGACCGCGAGCGGCGCACCTACTTCCCGACCATGCGGATCACCGTCCTGGGAAACTGGGTGCCGGGCGTCCTGTTCGGCGACGGGGCGCTGCTGCCGGCGCTTGAGGCGCTGCACCAGGCGATCGGCGAGACGGTGGTGCTGGCGGTGCAGAGCGACCTGCACGCCCAGTATGTCCACGTGATCCATTCCGCCGAGCCGCTACAGTTCCGCGTCCCGCCGGGCACGCGTCGGCCGCTGGCGCGCTCGGGCATGGGCCTGGCGCTGCTGTCGGCCAAGAGCGACGCCGAGGTCGAGCGCCTGCGCCGGCGGATCAACGCGTCCGGCGAGGACGGCCTGCCCCAGACCCGCGAGGAGCTGATGGCCCGGGTGGTCGAGGTGCGCGCGCGGGGCTACGCCTTTTCGCGCAACAGCATCTCGCCGGGCCTGGGCATCATCGGCGCGGCCCTGCCCAAGGGGCCGTTCGGCCGGGTCTTCGCCGTGGGCGTGGCCGGCCGGGTGGAGCGCCTGGACGACAAGAAGGACGCGATCGTGGCCGATCTCCAGGCCATGATCGAACGGCTCGAACATCCGTAGAGGGACCGCATGACCGCAAAGACCATGGGCAAGGCGCCGACCGGCCCGCTGACCGGCATCCGCATCCTGGACCTGACCAGCGTGGTCAACGGCGCCTATGGCACCCAGATCCTGGCCGACCAGGGCGCCGACGTGATCAAGCTGGAGGACCCGGGCTCGGGCCGGGGCGACGGCGGCGACATCATGCGCTGGGCCGGCCACCAGCCCGAGGGCACGCCGCGCGGCATGGGGCCGATCTTCCTGACCATCAACCGCAACAAGCGCTCGATCCTGCTGGACATGAAGTCGCCGGCCGGCAAACGCGCGCTGCACAAGCTGATCAGGTCCAGCGACGTCCTGGCCTCCTCGGTCCGCTACGAGGGGATGAAGCGGCTGGGGCTGAGTTACGAGGACGTGGCCGCGATCAAGCCGGACATCATCTTCGTCCATGCGGCCGGCTATGGCTCGGACGGCCCCTATGCGGGGGAGCCCGCCTATGACGACCTGATCCAGTCGGCGTCGGGCGCGTCGGACATCCTGGGCCGCACCGACGGCGATCCGACCCCGCGCATCCTGCCGACCCTGATGGCCGACAAGGTCTCGGGCCTGTTCCTGTCGCAGGCGGTGACCGCGGCCCTGCTGCACAAGGCGCGGACGGGCGAGGGCCAGTTCGTCGAGGTGCCGATGTTCGAGTGCGTCACCAGCTTCCTGATGGTGGAGCACCTGTACGACCACACGTTCCAGCCGCCCACCGGCCAGTGGGGCTACCAGCGGGTGATCAACCCCAACCGCAAGCCGTACAAGACCAAGGACGGCTACATCGGCCTGCTGCCCTACACCGACAAGCAGTGGGACCAGTTCTTCCAGGCGGCGGGCTATGGCGACCTGATCAAGTCCGACCCGCGCTTCGCCGACTACGCCACCCGGGCCAAGCACATCCAGGACCTTTACGGGATGATCGAGCAGGCGGCGGCGACCAAGACCACCCAGGAGTGGCTGGATATCCTGAAGCCCCTGTCGATCCCGGTGGTGAAGACCAACCGGCTGGACGACCTGCCCGACGATCCGCACCTGAGCGCGGTGGGCTTCTTCGAGAATTACGATCATCCGGACATGGGCGCCTATCGGCTGATGAAGCCGCCGGTGAAGTTCGCCAGAACCCCCTCCAACATCCGCCGCCACCCGCCCAAGCTGGGCGAGCACACGGACGAGGTGTTGGCGGAGCTGGGCGACGAGGGGTAGGCGGCCGAACGCCCTGCGCGCCGCAGGCGCGTCCATTTTGTCCACGAACCACACGAACCACACGAACGGGCGCGCGGTCGGGTTTCGACACGACGACCACCAAGGCCACGAAGGCGCCGTGACCGAACGACCGCTTGGTGGTCTTCGTGTCCTTTGTGATCCTGGTGTTGAAACAGGGCGGCGCTGACGCGCCAGGCACGCAGCGGTCAGGCTGAGCTTTGCGGCTCGGGCTCCCGCGCCAGGGCGTCGGGCGGCGAGGGCGCCGCATCCGGTGGATCGTCGTCGTCGTCGCCACAGTCGTCGGGCTCGTCCGGCTCCGGCGGCTCCGGCAGGTCGCGCCAATTGTGGGCGGCGTCTTCGGGCAGGCCCATCTGCAGGCAGAGGCGGGCGATGTGGTCGTCCAGCGGCTCGGCGCAGACGTCGTCGCGCGAGACGGCCCTGTCCAGGCCGGCCTCCAGCATCTCCTCCAGCCAGGCGGCGGTGTCGTCGTCCTCGGCCTCGTGCCAGATCACCCGGGTGACCGCGTCGCGCACGGCGGTGATCCGCCTGGAGATCTCCAGGACGCTGGGCTTTTTCGGCGGGACCGCCGCCTGCGCCCGTTCGGCCTCGCGCGCGTCCTGCGCCTGCTGGCGCGCCAGCCGCGCCTCCAGCGCCACGCACTGGCGCACCGAGCGCGAGACCGTATGGAACGCCTTCACCGCCTCGATGCGCTCCGCCGGCGTCTCGGCGGCCTGCGCGTCGGCGAACTGCTGCTCAGCCAGCGCCAGGCCCAGCTCGGTCAACCGAGCCAGGACGCGCGCATGCCGTTCGGCCATGTCGGGCGGGGTGGACATGAACGAAAAGGGAACATATGGCGCGGCGGAAGGCAAGGTTTGGTGGGCGGGGGTGCGTCCGGTTTTGTCGTGAGGCGGGCCGTTGGCCGTCAGAGCGGGCATCCCCACCGGGGATAAACTCCGTCCATGGATTGAATGGCTTAGAGCGGGGAAACGTCGTCAGGGCGGGGCGCAGATCTCAGCCATTGGGCGCGCGATAGGTAACGCGTACCCGGATCCGCGCTGCACTCGCCCTTGAGAGACCCTTTTCAGATCGCGGCGAGCACGGCTTGACGGCGGCTGCGGCGCAGCGCCGACCCCATACCGAAGAAGCCCGTGATCATCAGGGCCCAGCTCGCCGGTTCCGGGATGGCGGTGATCGCGTAGCGGAAGTTCGCACCCCCACCGGCGGAGTTGAAGTCCGCAGGGCTGAACAGAAAAGAAACGTTGCGGACCTCAAGGGCGTACTGCTGTCCGGCGGTGAGCGACCTTGAGAAGGCGACGCCCGAGGGGGGCGAGTTGACGCCGATCGCGAAACTCTCGGACGTATCCCCCGCCCAGCCGATGTCGAACGACGTGAAGTTGAAGGCGCCGCCGAAGTCGTAGTTGAGCGTGAACAGTCCCGCCTCGTCAGCCTTAAACGTAAAATTCCAGGCGGAGCCGCTGAATGCCAAACCTGCGGGCCCGCCGCTGGGAGCAATCAGGCCTTCCGCGTAGAGGGAAGCTGTTCCGCTATCCCCATTATAGACGGCCTGGGAGCGGGCGTTGCCGGACACCAGCGCCCCCGTGTCGGGGTCGATCTGATATATCGTCGCGTATGCATTGGCTTGGTCGCCGATTGCGGACACTTGGTCCGACGCGCTGTTCTGGCTGGTGACGCCGTTTAGGTTGGCGATCGCGGTGGCGCTGGTGCTGAAGTTGACGAGAGTCGCAGACCAGGCCGGGCCGGACAGCATCGCTGTCGCCGCACCCACGGCAAGCAGCTTTATAAGAACATGCATTCCGATCCCCCGGATTTGTCATCCAGAGCCGTAGCGACCAAGCAGGGGCAGTCAACAGGACTCGCCTGTTAGGCGCTCTATCCGCGCCGTCGCATGGGTTGCAGGCTTGGCGCCTGAAACGCGCGGCTTTCGCCTTGCCCCGTCAGGCGCGCGCGGCGCAGGCCTGGCGACGGCGCAGGGTTGCGCCCGTCAGGCCGAAGCCGACCAGCATCAGGGCCCAGACGCCGGGCTCGGGCACGGCCGATTCGGTGACCGAGATGTCGTCCAGGTCGAAGAACGACGGCGGGTTGGTCATCGTGAACTTCAGCTCCGTCGCGGCCGACGTGGCCGTGGAGGTGAAGCTGAACAGCTGGTAGCCGGCCTCCGGCGCATTGGTGACCGTGTAGAGCGTGGCGCCGCCGAACGTCGCGAGGAAGCTGTTCGGCGTCACGCCGCCGCCCACGTTCTCGACCTGCAGGGCGAAACTGATGTTGTAGGTGTGGCCCGCGACCGTCGACACCGTCTGGCTGATCCCGCCGGGGGTCTGGGTTCCGAAGTAGGCGCCGTAGGTCCCGGAGTTCGGGGCGACGGTGTCCACGGCCACATACTGGCCGAGTTCGACGGGATCTCCGAACAGCGTCCAGTCGGTGAAATCGCCGGTCTCGAATCCGCCGTTGCCGATCAACTCCGCCGCCTGGCTGGCAACCGGCGTCAGCAGGACCGCGCCCATCGCGGCGGCGATCATGATCTTCGCGCTCATCCTGGAAGTCCCCTGTCCCTTGAGGGAGACTGTCCCCCTGCCGCATAAATCTAAAGGTTAACGCCGGCGCGGAGTCAAACCCTTGGTCGCGACGCGAAGGCCAAGGTCATCACGTCCAAGCGTTCGGGTTGCGGAAGAAGGTCAGGCATGCGGGTCGCGGCGGTTGGGACATCGGGGTCGGGGAAGACGACGTTCGCGGGGCGGCTGGCGGCGGCGATGGGCGTGCGGCATGTCGAGCTGGACGCGGTGACCTGGCAGGCGGGGTGGGTGGCGCTGCATGAGACCGATCCCGCCGAGTTCGTCCGGCGCGCCGGCGAGGCGCTGGCCGGGGAGGACTGGGTCGCTTGCGGCAACTACATCACCTCGCGGCCGACGCTGCTGGCGCGGGCGACGGATCTGGTCTGGCTGGACTATCCGCGGCCGCTGGTGATGGCGCGGGTGATCCGGCGCTCGTTCGTCCGCGCGGCGGGCCAAGAGGAGCTGTGGCCGGGGACGGGCAACCGGGAGGCGTTTGCCGACTGGTTCGGCAGGGAGCACCCGATCCGCTGGGCGTGGGACACCTATGACCGGCGCAAGCGGCAGTACGAGGCGCTGTTCGGGATGCTGGCGGACGGGCCGGTGCGGACGTGGCGGGTGACGCGGCCGTGGGAGGCCGAGGCGTTGATCGCGCGGTTGGCGGCGGAGGCGGGGGCTTAAAGTTCCTCCCCTTCGGGGGAGGTGGCGCGAAGCGCCGGAGGGGGTCCGCTCAGAACGCGGAACCGCACCTGCGCACGGCGCCGCGACCGGAACGACCTTTTGAGTGGACCCCCTCAGTCGGCATTCGCCGACAGCTCCCCCAACGGGGGAGCAATGGCTGCCGCTAAACCGGCACGAACACTGGAACGGGCGGGCCGCCGTCGGTGGGTTGGAGTTTCACCTTCACGGCCAGGCCGATCTTCAGGTCGTTAGGCGCGATGTCGACGATGTTGGTGAGGACGTTGGGGCCCTCCGCCAGGGTGACGTAGGCCAGGGCGAAGGGGCCGGTGGGCGACTTGCGCAGGATCGAGAAGCTGTAGACCACGCCCTCGCCTTTGCTCTCCTCCCAGACCGTCTGGTCGGAGTGGCAGTGGGGGCACATGGAGCGGGGGTACCAGTGGGCCTCGCCGCAGGCGGTGCAGCGCTTGATCAGGAACTTGCCCTCGGCGGCCGCGTCGAAGAACGGCTTGCTCTCGATGGTGACGGCGGGGGCCGGGACCGGCCGGGTCATTTTTTCAGAGGAAGGTTGGAGGTCGGACATGCTCAAGCTTCCCGTTCCAGGATGAGGGTCGCGGCGCCGTGGCGGACGCCCAGCGAGCCGCCGGTGCCGTGCGCGATGGCGAGGTCGCAGTTCGGCACCTGGACCTTGGGGTGGGCCTCGCCGCGCAGTTGGCGGACGGCCTCGATCACCTTGGTGATGCCGCCGCGGTTGGTGGGGTGGTTGTTGCAGAGGCCGCCGCCGTCGGTGTTGAACGGCAGCTTGCCGACGCCCGAGATCAGGTTGCCGTCGGCGACGAACTTGCCGCCCTCGCCCTTCTTGCAGAAGCCCAGGTCCTCGATCTGCATCAGCACGGTGATGGTGAAGCTGTCGTAGATCGAGGCGTACTTGATGTCGGCCGGGGTGACGCCCGCCTCCGCGAACGCGCGGGGGCCGGACCAGACGGCGCCGGAATAGGTGAGGTCCAGCTTGCCGCCCTGCTGCACCTTGGGCGCCTCGCCGGCGCCCAGCAGCTTCACCTTGGGCCGGTTCAGGGACTTGGCGATCTCAGGCGAGACGACGACCAGGGCGCCGCCGCCGTCGGTGACCACGCAGCAGTCCAGCAGGTGCAGCGGGTCGGAGATCATCCGGCTGTTCACCACGTCCTCGACCGTGACCACGTTCTTGAGGAAGGCGTGCTCGTTCCACTGGGCGTGGTGGCTGGCGGCGACCTTGATCCAGGCCAGCTGTTCCGAGGTGGTGCCGTACTCATGCATGTGGCGCATGGCGCACATGCCGTAGGTGTTGTGGGTGGAGCCGCCGTATATACTCTCGAAGCCGGCTTCCGGGGCGCCGTCGCTGAGGCCCGTGGCCTTGCCGCCGCCGGCCATGCTGGCGCCCGGGCGGTTGCCGCCGTTGCGCGGGCGACCGGCCAGAGTGATCAGGGCGACCTTGCACTTTCCGGCGGCGATCGCCTGGGCGGCATGGGCGACGTGCAGGATGTAGGACGAGCCGCCGGTCTCGGTGGTGTCCATGTGGCGGACGTTCTTCAGCCCCATGTAGTCGATCATCGACATGGCGCCGAAGCCGGGCGCGTCGCCGGCGCAGAAGTAGCCGTCCACGTCGTCGAACGAGAGGCCCGCGTCGTCCAGGGCGCCCTTGGCGCTCTCGGCGTGAAGCTGGGCGGTGGTCTTGTCGGGGGCATCGCGGGTCGGATGCTCGTAGGCCCCCATCAGGTAGGCCTGGCCTTTGATGCTCATGCAGTCTCCCGATAGACGCCAAGAAAAGGGGGCGCTGAAGAATGGGTACGGCCTTAGCGGCCCGACGGCGCCGCAGCAATCATCCGTAGGGTGAGTGTCACGCCGGTTGCGTGGCCGCCGCGATCCGGGCTTCGCGCAGGGCGGTGCGGCGCACCTTGCCGGCGTCGTCGCGGACCGGTTCGTCCACGAACTCGAAGCTGCGGGGCTGCTTGTAGCTGACCAAGCGATCTTTCAGGTGCGCCTTCAGGTCCTCGGCCGAGACGTCGCCCTGCGCCTTGACGATGGCGTGGATGCGGCTGCCCAGGTCGTCGTCGGGCAGGCCGATGACGGCGCAGGACTGGACGGCCGGGTGCTCCTCCAGCGCCGCCTCGATCTCGGCGGGATAGACGTTGGAGCCGCCGACCAGGATCATGTCGCTGCGCCGGTCGGCCAGGTAGAGGTAGCCCTCGTCGTCGAACCGTCCCAGGTCGCCCAGGCTCTCCCAGCCGTCGGTCAGGACCTTGGCCGCCGCGCCGACGTATTTGTAGGTCTCGGGCGTGCCGGCGGCCCGGCGCATATAGATCTCGCCGACCTCGCCGGGGGGCAGCTCGACGCCATCGTCGCCGAACACCTTCATCTCGCCGATGGCCACCTGGCCCACCGAGCCGCGATGGGTCAGCCATTCCGTACCCGTGATGATGGTCACCGCCTGGGCCTCGGTGCCGGCGTACAGCTCCATCACCTCGCCGGGCGCAATCCAGTGGATGAACGCCTCCTTCAGCCAGGCCGGGCAGGGGGCGGCCATGTGCCAGAGGATCTCGACGGTCGAGAGGTCGTACTTCGCGCGCACGTCCTCCGGCAGGCGCCATATCCGGGTCATCATGGTGGGGACCAGGTAGACCCAGGTCGCCTTGCGCGCCTGGATCTCGGCCAGGGTGGCCTCGGGGTCGAAGCGGGCGGTCAGCACGAGGTGCGCGCCCAGCGCCGTGGCCTGCATCATCACGCCGAAGGGGGCGTTGTGATAGAGCGGCGCGGGCATCACGCAGGTGTCGCGGGGGCGGAGCTGGAAGCCGCCGGCCTCGGGCGTCTGCCTGGGCGTCACGCCGGGCTGGCCGGCCAGGATCAGCTTGGGCCGGCCGGTGGAGCCGCCGCTGGTGGGCGCCTTCGAGATCGCCGGGATGGCGTCGGGCAGGTCGCTCTCGTCGTCGGACAGGGCGGCCAGGTCGGCGACGCCGACCACGGGCCGGTCGATCCGATGCTCGAACGCGGCGATCACCACCGGCGAATTGGCCAGCTCCACGATGGCCTGCAGTTCGGCCTTGGGCAGGCGGAACGAGATCGGCTGGGGCGTGGCGCCCAGCTTCCAGATGGCGTGGGCGGCGACCACGAAGTCCACGCTGTTGGGCAGGCCCAGGGTGACCAGGTCGCCGGCCTTGACGCCCCGCGCGGCCAGGCCGCGCGCGATGCGGTTCGAGCGGCGGTGCAACTGGGCATAGGTCAGGGACTGGTCGCCGCAGCTCACCGCCGGCTGGTCGCCCTTCAGCGCCGCGTTCTGGGCCAGCTTGGCTCCGAAAGAGATCATTTCGTCCGACATCCGACCCTCCGCGTGCTGGCCCGCGGGTGCATCGCCCGCCGGCCTTGCCCAGACTGTCGGGGCTCGCGCGACGGCAGGCAAGCGGAGGGTTCGGTCGCGGGGCCTGGCTGTTCCGTATCCCCGCTGAAATCGCGGCGTCAGATCGCAGTTGCGTGACAACGGCGAGATGAGTAGAACGCGCGCTCGCTCAGCGGGCCCTCTTCGGAGAGGTTCGCGCCGGCTCTGGAGAGGTGGCTGAGTGGTTGAAAGTACCGCACTCGAAATGCGGCGTACCTGAAAGGGTATCGTGGGTTCGAATCCCACCCTCTCCGCCATCCGTTTCTAAGCCTTTGAGCCAGGCCCCGGCCGTTACCGGCGGGGCGGGCGACGCAGCTTGAGCTTGCGCTCAGTCACCCTGTTAATCATGGTTAACGCCGGGAGCGCCCAGTGCGGGCGTGGTGCTGTTCGGGGTAGCGTCATGCGTCAGGTTTTCAGCTTTGCGGCGGCGGGTCTGGCCGCGGCGCTCGTCATGTCTTCGCCCAGCGAGGCGGCGACGATTACGATGACGCTGAGCGGCGTCGTCTCGAGCGGCACGGACTACGCCGGGTTTCTTGGCGCACCCGGCGTGGACCTCACTGGGACGACCTTCGATGTTGTTCAGACCTTTGAACCCGAGCTTATCGTCCTTGGCCCGTACGGGTTGGAGTATCGGTCGATCGGGCCGACCACGGTGGTCTTCACGATCGGTTCCCATACCTTCGAGAAATGGGTCGATGGCCGTGGCCCTCTGTTTCGGACCGACGGCGGCGTCACCGGTTACGCGAATGGCGTCGGTGGTGGTCTGTACGGCAGCGTCATCTTTGATGTGGGTTTCCAAGACCCGACCTTTGGGCTCGATGAGACCGACAGCGGGCCCGTCACCGGCGTTGCGTCGGTATCAATTTACAACGCCCAGTCCGTCCTCCTCCTCGGCGCGAACCTCGCGCCCACCCGTTGGAGCACGACGATGGTCGTGCCCGAGCCGGCCACCTGGGCTCTGCTGATCCTCGGATTCGGCGGGGTCGGCGCCATGCTTCGGACTCGTCGCGGACACCTGCAGGCGGCGTGAGTTAACTCGCGCTCCTCCTGGTTGAATGTTGCGTCCGCGGCGCTGTTTCGCCGAACCGACGCCGTACCGTCACCGGACCGTCGCGGTCCGTGACCTACCGGTCTCCTGCATCTGTTCAGGAGATTAACCCATGCGCGCGCTCGCTCTCGGCCTCACCGCCGCCCTCGCCCTGGCCGCCTCGGCCAACGCCACGACCTACTTCGGCAACCGCACGGTCGGCACGGCCAACGTCGTGTTCACGATCGACACCGACGACACCCTGGGCGTGCTCACCGCCGACAACATCACCGACTGGAAGATCGCGGTGACCAACAACGGCCAGACGGCCGCCTTCGACGCCAATTCGGATGGCGCCCGGCTCTTCATCTCCGGGTCGGCCTTCACCGCCACCACGGGCGGCCTCTACTTCAACTTCAGCGCGCCGGGTAACAACTACGCCGCCTTCGTGAGCGCCTTCCGCGAGAGCTACTGCGTCCAGTCGAACGGCTGCTTCGACTCCAACGGCCCCGAGGAAATCGCCGTCGCCGGCCAGTTCGTGACCAACTTCCAGATCGTGCCCCGCAGCGGCGAGCAGCAGATCGCCGCGATCCCCGAGCCCGCCACCTGGGCGCTGATGCTGATCGGCTTCGGCGGCGCCGGCGTCGCGCTGCGCGGCCGTCGCAAGGCTCTGGCGGCTTAAGACGCGATGGCGCCGCCGCGTTCCTGCGGTGGCGTCGTTGCTCGCCCTCCGGGCGTGTCTGGTTGACGACAAACACTCGGACAGTGTTGGCTTCACCAGAGTATCGGGGGGTGCATATGCGGGTTCGGGGAATTCTGGCGCTTGGCGCGATGGTCTGTGCGCTGTCCGCGGTCGCGGGTCATGCGGCGGCGGCGCCCGTCTACAGCTACACCGATCTGTGGGATTTCGGCGGCAGCAACGCCTTCGGCATCAATTCGGCCGGGCAGGTGGTGGGCGACGCGCGGCCCGATGAGAATTACAGGCGCGCCGTTCTGTTCGGCGGAGGATCCGTTACCGACCTCGGCGTGCTGCCGGGCGGCACCCACAGCTGGGGGACGGCCATCAGCGCATCCGGCGCCGTCGTCGGCTATTCAACCTCGGAGACTGGCGACCGGGCGTTCATCTATGACGCAGGCGTCATGACCTCCCTCGGCACCCTCGGCGGCGGGCAGAGTTTCGGATACGGCATCAATGACGCCGGCCAGGCTGTGGGACACTCCAGTATCGCACCGGGCGGAGCCTTCCATGCCTTCCTCTACAGTGGCGGGTCGATGGCCGATCTGGGCACGCTGGGGGGCGCGTTCAGCGAGGCGTACGACATCAACGGTGCAGGGCAGGTGGTCGGCCGGTCCGCGCGTGCGGACGGCACGGTGCACGCCTTCGTCTACGACGGCGGCGTGATGAGCGACCTCGGGACCCTGGGCGGCGCGTACAGCTACGCCTACGGGATCAACGCGTTAGGTCAGGTGGTCGGCGCCTCCGAGACCGCCGACGGCTCCCAGCACGCTTTTCTCTACAGCGACGGCGTGATGACCGACCTCGGCACCCTAGGGGGCGCCTACAGCTTTGCTGCGGATATCAACAACCTCGGACAAATCGTGGGGGTTTCGTCGACAGCCGGCGGCGATCTGCGCGCGTTCCTGTACGGCGAGGGGACGATGTACAACATCGGCGGCCTCGGCGGCACGAGCATGGCCTTCGGCATCAACGACGCCGGCTACGTGGTCGGCACCTCCGCGCTCGGCGACGGCGGTGACTCGCATGCCTTCCTCGCCATCCCGCAGGACGGCGCCGTTCCCGAGCCCTCGACCTGGGCGCTGATGCTGATCGGCTTCGGTGGCGCCGGCGCTGCTCTCCGCAACCGTCGCCGGCGTCTGGCGGTCTAGAGCCTCGCGCCCTATCTGGGAGGCATGACCGACCTCTCGACATTCCCGATCACCCGGCGCTGGCCGGCGCGGCATCCTGAGCGGCTGCAGCTCTATTCGCTGCCGACGCCCAACGGGGTGAAGGTGTCGATCATGCTGGAGGAGATCGGGCTGGCGTACGAGCCGCACCTGATCGACTTCGGGGCCGACGACCAGAAGACGCCGGAATTCCTGTCGTTGAATCCCAACGGCAAGATTCCCGCGATCCTCGATCCCGACGGCCCGGGGGCTAAGCCGCTGGCGCTGTTCGAGTCCGGCGCGATCCTGGTCTACCTGGCCGAGAAGACCGGCAAGCTGCTCTCGGCCGATCCGGCGACGCGCTACGAGACCCTCGCGTGGGTCATGTGGCAGATGGGCGGGCCGGGGCCGATGTTCGGGCAGCTCGGCTTCTTCAACAAGTTCGCCGGGCGCGAGTACGAGGACAAGCGCCCGCTGGAGCGCTACGTCGCCGAGAGCCGGCGCCTGCTGGGCGTGCTGGAGACGCGGCTGGAAGGTCGCCAATGGATCATGGGCGACGACTACACGATCGCCGACGTCTCGCTGCTGGGCTGGGTGCGCAACCTGGTCGGCTTCTATGAGGCCGGGCCGCTGGTGGCGTTCGACAAGCTGAAGACCGTCCCGGCCTGGCTGGAGCGCGGCTTGGCCCGCCCCGCCGTGCAGCGTGGGCTGACGATCCCGGGGCGGGCCTAAGTCGCAGCGCGCCGCAGGCGCAGGCTTTCACCGCCAAGACGCAAAGGACGCCAAGAGGTCGTTGAAGCTTCAGCGCCTTGGTGGCCTTGGCGTCTTGGCGGTCGATCTTTCGGCGCTGCGCGCCATCACCTGCATCAGGTCGCCGGGATGGGGTCGCGCCGGCGACGCTTCGGCTTGCGGCGGAACCAGAAGGTCCAGACGGTGAGGCTGCCCAGCACGGTGAGCGTGAGCCCGGAGAGTGTGATCAGCAGGCGGTAGGGCAGGCCGCCCACCTTGCCCGCGTGCAGGGGGTAGAGGGCGTTGTAGGCCTGCACGTTTCGGGGCAGCGTCAGGGCGTTCCCGGCGCGGACCAGTTCGCCGGTGTCGGCGGCGAAGTAGAGGGTGGTGCGGCCGTTGGGCAGCCACTCCTGCTGCTGGCGCATCCGCAGGCTGACGAGGCCGGTCTTGCCGCGCGGCAGGGACAGGATGCGCACCTCGGCGTCGGGATAGATCCGCCGCGCGGTCTCGATCATGCCGCGCCAGTCGGGGTTGTCGGCCAGCTTGGCCTTGCGCGGCGGGGGCGGCTTGAGCGCCTGGGTCACGTCGGCCGATGTGCCCGGACCCAGGATCAGGTCGGCCACCGGCCGGAAGATCATGATGGCGCCGGTGATCAGCGACAGCGCCAGGATCGGAGCCATGACGACGCCTAAGTCCCGGTGGTGCCGCAGGATGGCGAACCGCTCGAACTTGCGCGGCCACAGGCGAAATTCGTAGGCCCGCCGCATCCGCCACCACAGGATCGCGCCGGTGATCACGAAGCCCAGGCCGCAGAGGCCGGCGACGCCCGAGACGATCTCGCCGGTGTCGCCGGTGAACAGGTGGTGGTGCAGATCGAACAGCCAGACCTCGGGCCGCTCCCACTTGCTGGACCAGCGGGCGACGACCTCGCCGGCCTGGCTCGTGTAGGCGCCCTGGCCGGCCTCGGGATAGCTGAGCTGGTTCAGGCCGAAGGTCTTGTTGGCGAAGACGATGCTGCGCGGCCGCTCGGGCGCAGCC
This sequence comes from Alphaproteobacteria bacterium, assembly GCA_018821435.1. GTDB lineage: Bacteria > Pseudomonadota > Alphaproteobacteria > Caulobacterales > Caulobacteraceae > Phenylobacterium. The sequence goes on along the minus strand of JAHJME010000015.1, from coordinate 62,803 downwards.
ATGATCCGCTCGGCCGCCGCGACCAGGGTGGCGGTGTCCTGGGCCTGGGCGTCGCCGGCGTGGGGCAGCATCACCCACGTGTCCTTGTGGGCGAGGATCGCGCCGGACAGGCCCAGCACCACCAGCAGGAGGCCGATCAGGCCGCCCAGCCAGCGGTGCGCCAGATCGATGAGGCCCATCAGAAACGGTAGTCCCAGCCCAGCGTGAACGTGCGGCCGCGGCCCGAGAAGAACCGGGCGTTGTTGGTCGGCTGCTGCGTGTCGGTGTTGTAGTCGACGTAGTATTCGTCCAGCAGGTTCTGGACCGCCAGGTTGAGGCCGCCCCAGTTTTCGGTCTGATAGCGGATCGAGCCGTCCACCAGGGTATAGCCTTCGAAGCTGTTGCGCGGATCGGCGCCGTCGAAGTCGCGGGCGATGTACTTGCCGACCTGCAGGCGCGACGACCAGGGCCCCCGGTTGTAGTTGGCGGCCAGCACGATGCGGTCGGGCGAGATGTTGGCGCCGTCCAGGTCGATGTCGACGCGACCGTCGGCGTTCGAGTCGGCGCGGCCCTTCAGGTGGGCGTAGCCGCCCTGGAAGGTCAGGCCTTCGACCGGCGTGCGAACGGTGGCGTTCAGCTCCAGGCCTTCGATCTCGACCCGCTGGCGCTGGACCTCGAAGACCGTGCCCACCAGCACCAGGAGCTGGCCCCTGGTGCTGGTCGACCAGAAGTAGCTGGCGCTGGCGTCGATCCAGCCGCGCTTGAACTCCAGGCCCACCTCGCGGTTGTTGGAGACGATCGGGCTGATGTCGAGGTAGTCGTCGAGGTCGACGCCATTGATGTTGATGGACCGCGTGATCCGGCCCACGTCGGGCACGGTGTAGCCCTGGGCGTAGCTGACGTAGCCGCGGATACCGGGCGTCGGCTCGAAGATGACCCCGCCGTTGAACAGGGTGTCGTGGAACTCGGGCGAACCGCCACCGACGGCGCGCGAGCCGTAGAAGGCCAGGGTGGTGAAGTCGTCCACCTTGATCTGGACGTTCTCGTTGCGCAGGCCGCCGGCGATCCGCAGCTTCTTGTCGAACAGGGCCAGGTTGGCCTGGGCGAAGGGCGCGATCGAGCGATAGTCGGTGGGCGGCACCCAGACGCGGTCGGTGCGGACCAGGGCCTGGACCGTGCGGTCCTTCAGCAGGTCCAGGCCGACGGTGGCGGTCAGGTTCTCCAGGCCCGGAACGGCGCGCTCGTAGCTGAACTTGGCGCCCAGCTTGCGCGAGCGGTTCTCGGACTGGTCCAGCAGCGTGCCCAGCGGCGCGATGCGGATGTCCTGGAAGGTCGCCGAGCTGTCGCCGCCGAACAGATCCTTGGAGCGATTGAAGAAGGCCTGGGTGACCAGGTTGCCGCCGGCCAGGTCGGTGTCGGTGTAGGAGACCGACACGCTCTCGGTGCGGCCCCGCGCCGGCGTGCCGGGCTGTTTGCCGCGGATGGAGGTGGACGGCACGCCGGTCGTCCGGTTGCCGATGACATTGAGATAGTCGCCGTCGCCCTCAAGTTCGAAGCGGCTGAGGATCAGGTCGACGCGGGCGGTCTCGGTGACCGCGTAGCCGAAGCGGCCGAACAGCGACCAGCTCTTCGAGTCCTGGGTCTCGCCCTGGGCGGCGTCGAAGCCGACGCGCTTGCCGTGACCGTCGTAGTAGGCGCCGCGGGTCTCGTAGGCCGCGCCGAGGGTGGCGTCGAAGGCGCCGGTCTTCCAGCTGCCCAGGCCGGCGGCCTTGTAGCCCGCGCCGTCGCCGTGGAAGCCGTTGTCGGCCAGGGTCTGCAGCAGGGTGCGACCGCTGAAGCCCTCGTCCTTGGGCGCGCCCACGGTCACCTGGTTGACGATGCCGCCTGTGCCGCCGATGCCCTGCAGGGCGTTGGAGCCGAAGATCACCTCGACCCGGTCGATGAAGAACGGGTCGATGGTGAAGCCGTCGCGCGATCCGTCGCGCAGCGGCGTCGACTGCGGGATGCCGTTGATGGCGTACAGCGGCGAGCGGCCGCGCAGGGTCTCACCGGCGCCGGACAGCTTCTGGCGGGTGGGCGAGAACGACGGCGTCAGCGCCGCGACGGCGTCCACGATCGAGCCGCCGATGGCGACCTGCTGGTCCAGGGCGCTCTTGCCGATCACGTCCACGGTCAGGGGCAGGGCGTTGGCCGGGAGGATGGTGCGCGCGGCGGTGACGACGACCTCGCCGACCTCCTTGCCCTGGCCCCCGTCCTGAGCGGCGGCGGGCGACGCGGCCAGCGCCGCGCCAAGGATGATGGAGATGGAAGTCGCAGTCCGCATAGGTCCCCTCGGCGTTTGAGGGGCTGCCTATACGTCAGTCGATCTTGCGAGTCATTCGCATTTTCAATCTCGATGCGGCTTTGCCACGCGTCCCAGGGCGACGAGCAGGATCGCCGCGGTCAACGCCACCGGCGCCATGGACAGGAAGACCTCTCCCGGCGTCGCGCCCGCGTTGCGCAGCTCGCCGGCGATCAGCGGTCCGCCGATGGAGCCCAGCCGGCCCACGGCGATGGCGGCTCCGGCGCCGGCCGCGCGCAGGTGCGCCGGATAGAGCATGGGGGCCACGGCGTAGAGCGAGAACTGCGCGCCCATCACCAGGAAGCCCGCCGCGCCGGACAGGACGAAGATGGCCATCGGCGCGTCCGAGGCGGCCAGTCCGGCCATGGCGGCGGCCAGCGCCAGGTAGACGACGGCCAGGGGCCAGCGCCAGCCCAGCTTGTCGGCGACGGCCCCCACCAGGATCGAGCCCACGGCGCCGGCGATGTTGAACACCATGGCCGCCGTGAAGCCCTCGGATGGGGGATGGCCCTTGTCGACCACCAGGGTCGGCAGCCAGTTGAGCGCCAGGTACAGCACCACCAGCGTCATCATGAACGCCGCCCAGATCAGGATCGTCGGCGCGGCGCGCTGCTCGGCGAACAGGGCGCGGCCCAGGCTGCGGTCCGCCGCCGGGTCGTGCGGCGGCTTGGTTTCCGGCAGCAGCAGGAAGATCACCGGCAGCAGGAGCAGGGGCACGATCCCGCCGGCGACGAAGATCGTCCGCCATTCCAGGCTGTCGCCGGCCAGTCGCGCGATCAGGGCCGAGGTCGCGCCCCCGGCCGGCATGCCGCAGAACATCGCCGAGACCGTGGCCGCCCGCCGCTCGGGCTTGCTGATCTCGACCGCCACCGCGATCAGGTTGGGCATGGCGCCGCCGAAGCCCAGGCCCGTCGCCAGCCGCGCCCAGAGCAGGGCGTCGTAGCTGTGCGCCGTGGCGGTGAGCAGCGAGAACAGGCCGAACGCGGCCACCGAGCCCAGCAGGACGGGTTTGCGGCCGTAGCGGTCGGCCAGCCAGCCGCCGGCGAAGGCGCCGATGACCAGGCCGATCATCGCCGCGCTGCCCGCCCAGCCCTGCTGCGCCGGGTTCAGGCCAAGCTCCGGGATCATCTGGGGCGCGGCCACGCCGAACGCCTGGATGTCGTAGCCCTCGACGGCCGCGATCAGGAAACAGACGAAGACGACGAGGCCCGCACCGGCCGCTCCCAGCGACTTTCCCTGCACCCTGGCCCCCATCGAATCCGCAACGCCCGGCAACATGCCACACGCCCGCGTGAAACCTAGCGCTGCCTTGGGGGTTATGGGTGGAAGGGACGTCTGCTTCCAATTCCGCAATGCGTGTCGAACCCAACAAGGAGAAAGCCATGCGCAACAGGCTGATCGCTGCGATCGTGTTCGCCACCGCCAGCACCGCGCTCGTCGCCGCCCCCACGGCGGCCGAGGCCAAGCGAGTCCTGGTCTGCAAGAACGTGAAGAAGAAGGCCACCAACGGCACTGTCATCGGCGCCATCGGCGGCGGCGTGCTGGGCAATGTGGTCGCCGGTGGCGGCAACAAGACGGAAGGCACCCTGATCGGCGCCGGCGTCGGCGCGGTGGCGGGCCACCAGATCGCCAAGAACAAGGCCAAGAAGAAGCAGTGCCACTACGAGTACCGCTAAGGCCTTACGCACGCCAAAAGATCGTCATCCCCGGGCTTGTCCCGGGGATCCAGACGCAACGATGGTCAAGGCTTATCGGGAGCTGACACGCCGGGCGACTTCGGTGAGCGCCGGCGGATCTGGATGGCCGGGACAAGCCCGGCCATGACGATCAGAGGGTGGGTGCAGGCTTCTACTTCCTCAGGCACATCCAGCGTGTGCGGTGGAAGTTGGGCGCGTTGTCGGTCCAGCCGGTGACCCGGTTGCTGACCAGGTTGCGGTTCACGACGAAGAAGATCGGGATCGTCGCCTCGTCGTCGATGATCAGCTTCTCGGCCCGGGCCAGGATGCCGGCGCGCGTCTGGGCGTCGGCCTCCTGGTCGGCCGCGGCCAGCAGGGCGTCGTAGGCGGGGTTCTTGTAGTCGCCGTAGTTCTGCGCGCCGGTGTCCGATTTGAAGAGGCCCAGGAACGTGACCGGGTCGTTGAAGTCGCCGTACCAGCTCATCGAGCCGATTTCGAAGTCGCGGTTGCGATAGGCGTTGAACGCGACCCCGGACTCGTTCTGTTCGATCTTCACCTCGACGCCGATCGCGCGCCAGTCGGCCTGGATCGCCTCCATCAGCAACAGGGTGTCGGTGTTGTTCGGCGTGGTGATGGTCAGTTTCAGCGGCCGTTTTGCGGTGAAGCCGGCCTGGGCCAGCAGCGCCTTCGCCGTGGTCTGGCGCTGGGCGAACGGCATGCCGGCCCAGCTCAGGCGCGGGCCGTCCTTGACGTAGTTGGCGGTGATCGCCGGCACGAACGAATAGGCCGGGATCTGGCCCGCCCGCATCAGCTTGGCGGTGATGAACTCGCGGTCGACGGTCATCGACAGGGCGCGGCGCACGCGGATGTCGCGGAAGGCCGCCACGTCGCGGGTGTTGAACGACAGGTACGAGATCGCCAGCGAGACGTCGGTGTGCGGCACGCCGGGCATGGTCTGCTTCAGCCGCTCGTAGCGGTTGGACTGGAAGCGGGTGTTGATGTCCAGCTCGCCCCGGGCCACGCGCCGCTCGGCGCTGACCACGTCGGGGGTGGGGTAGTAGTTCACCCGGTCGATGCAGACGTTCCTGGCGTCGTAGAACAGCGGGTCCTTCACCACCGTGATCCGGTCGCCCAGCCGCCAGGCCGCCAGTTTGAAGGCGCCGTTCGAGACGTAGCGGCCGGGCTTCACCCAGCCATCGCCGTACTTCTCCACCACGTGCTTGGGGACGGGGAAGAAGCTCTGGTGCTTGAGCAGTTCGGGCAGATAGGGCGCCGGGTGCTCCAGGGTGATCTGGACCGTGCGCGGGTCCAGCGCGCGGACGCCCAGGCTGTCCAGCGGCGCCTTGCCCTCGTTCACCGCCTGGCCGCCTTTGATCACGTACAGCAGGTAGGCGTAGATCGACGCGATCTTGGGATCGAGCGTGCGGCGCAGGCCATAGACGAAATCGTCCGCCGTCACCGGCACGCCGTCCGACCACTTGGCCTCGCGCAGGTGGAACGTCCAGACCAGGCCATCGGGGCTGGTTTCCCAGTGGGTGGCGGCGCCCGGCACGGGAACCGCGTCGGGTCCATCGGTGGTCAGGCCGGTCATCAGGTCGCCGATGATCGAGGCCTCGTCGACCAGGTTGGCCTTGCCGGGGTCCAGCGTCTGCGGCTCGGAGTTGTTGCCGTATTCCAGGCAGACTTGGCCGGCGGGACAGTCGGCGCGCTGCGGGGCGCTGTTGCAGCCCGTGAGCGCGAGCGTGAGGGCGGCGAGGGACGTGGTGGGAAACTTCAGCACGCCGCCATCAGTCCACGCGGATTCGGCCCGTGTCGAGACGGCGCGCTACTGGAGGCGAAATTCCGCGCCGATCGCCTTCAACTCGGCCGGCTTGATCAGGCGACAATGGCCGACGGTCACCTTGAACAACGGCCCGTCCAGGGTGCGCGTCCAGAAGTCCAGGAACGACCTCAGCGTCGGAAACTCGGGGAACAGGTCGTAGTCCTGCCAGAGATAGCTTTGCAGCAGGCTGGGGTGGTCCGGCATCCGGTAGAGGATCTCGGCGGTGGTCAGGCCGTAGCCCTCGAGCTGCTTGCGGAAGGCGGGTGAAGCTTGCATGGCGACCTCGCTGTAGCGCTGAGGTCAGGCTAAGCCTGATTCGATAAATTGTTAGCGAAAATCAGAAGGTTAGCACTCGCCCGCTGGGTCTGCTGCCAAGCTTGCGCGTCTAGGCGAACAGCTCCGGCCGCCGCACCTTCAGCGACAGGATCAGCGCCAGGGATTTCAGGTCCTCGATCTTGCGCTGTTCGACCCAGGTCCACAGTTGGGCCAGCGGTATTTCCTCGACGGTGATGTGCTCGTGCTCGCTGACGAGGCCGCCGCCCGCGGCGGTACGGTCGGCGCTGGAATAGGCGGCCAGGAACAGGTCGATGCGCTCGCTGGACACGCCGGGGCTGGAGAACGGCGAGCCCACCGCCTCCAGCCGATGCAGGGTCACGCCGCATTCCTCCAGGGCCTCGCGGATCGCGGTGTCCTCGGGATCCTCGTTCTCGACCATGCCCGCCGGCGCCTCCAGCAGTTCGGGCGGTCCGCCGGCCCAGATCACCGGGGCGCGGGGCAGGTTGACCAGCAACGCGGTCTTCCGTTCGGGGTCGTAGGGCAGCACGCAGGCGGCGCGTCCGTGGTGCTCGATCTCGCGATTGAAGGTCTCGCCGCCGGGCCCCGCGAAGGTGGCCATCAGAAGGGTCACATAGCCCTGGTAGACGGTCTCGACCTTGCGAAGTTCAACGGTCGCCATTTCGCCATTCTCCTGACCGCCTTCCGCCTGGAACCGGGGTGACGGTCAATCGTTGCGTAGCGTACCCGGAGCTTGGCCATGCCCGACATTCGTTCGTACGTCGAGGAGCCGCTCGTTCATCCCCGGGGCCCCTCCAGCCAGATCGCCGCCGCAGCGGAGCGACTGCCCGATTTCGACGACCCCGCCTTCGGTCGCCTGTTCGACCGGTTCGGCGATGCGCGCATCGTCATGCTGGGCGAGTCCAGCCACGGAACCTCGGAATTCTATCAGGCGCGGGCGGCGATCACCCGCTGGCTGGTAGAGAAGCGCGGCTTCAACATCGTGGCCCTGGAGGCCGACTGGCCGGACGCCAAGGTGCTGGACGCCAGGGTCCGTGGCCGCCCCGCCGTCTCGGGCAAGGCCTTCGCGCGGTTTCCCGGCTGGCTCTGGAAGAACCGCGAGTTCGACGCCCTGCTGGGCTGGCTGGCCGAGCACAACCGCAAGCGTTCGCGCAGCGACCAGGTCGGGATCCACGGCCTGGACCTCTACAATCTCTCCGCGTCCATGCGCGCGGTGGTGGATCACCTGGACCGGGTCGAGCCCGAGGCGGCCAAGGTGGCGCGCGAGCGGTACGGATGCCTGAATCCGTGGGCGCAGGAACCGGTGACCTATGGCCGGATGGCGGTGTCGGGCCGCTACGCCGGGTGCGAGGGCGCGGTGACCCCGATGCTGACCGACATGCTGGCGCGGCAGGTGCGCGAGGCCCCCCGCCTGGACGGCGGCGACCCGTCGCTGGACGCCGTGCGGGGCATGCGGCTGCTGCGCGAGGCCGACGCCTACTACCGCGCCATGTACTACGGCGGCGGCGAGGCCTGGAATCTGCGCGCCGCCCATCTGTTCGAGACGCTGCAGGCGCTGCTGGAGGCCAAGGGCCGCTACGGCAAGGCGGTTGTCTGGGCGCACAATTCCCACGTCGGCGACGCGCGGGCGACCGAGATGGGCCTGGTGCGCGACGAGCGGAACCTGGGCCAGCTCTGCCGCCAGGCCTGGGGCGAGCAGGCCCGGCTGATCGGCTTCGGCACGCACGGCGGCACGGTCGCCTGCGCCTCGGACTGGGATGGGCCGATGGAGGTGAAGGCGGTCCGCCCCTCCCTCGCCGAAAGCCAGGAGCGGCAGTCGCACAACGCCGGGATCGACCGGTACCTGCTGGACCTGCGCTCGGGCCAGCGCAACGGCGTGCGCCGCGCCCTGTCGGATCCCCGGCTGGAGCGGTTCATCGGCGTCACCTATCGCCCCGACACCGAGCGTTGGAGCCACTACGCCGAGTGCCGCCTCGCCGAACAGTTCGACGCCTGGGTCTGGTTCGACGAAACCACCCCCGTCGCGCCGCTGACCGGCGACGACGGGACCTGGCCCTTCAGCTAGCTGATCGAGACGCGGAGCATCCAGGCGTGCTTCTCGTGCGCCTCGACGCGGGCGTCGATCAGGGAGGCGGTGACGTCGTCGGCGCCGTCGCGGGCGGCCTTGGCCGTGGCGACCAAGGTGGCGTGGTCGGCGACCAGTTCCTTGAGCATGGCGTCGGCGTCGTTCTTGGGGTTGCCGTCCTTGATGTCCGACAGCTCGGCGAAGGCGCCGTAGCCCTGCGGGGCGTACTCGCCCAGGGCCCGGATGCGCTCGGCGATCAGGTCGATCGAGGCCCACATCTCGGTGTACTGGGTCATGAACAGGTTGTGCAGCGAGCCGAAGGTCGGGCCGCGGACGTTCCAGTGGTAGCCGTGGGTCTTCAGATAGACCGCGTAGGTGTCGGCCAGGAGCTTCGAGAGCCCGGCGGCGACCTTCTTCTGGGATTTGTCGGCCATGGTGGTCCCCTTAGGATCGGTGGTTGGCGTGGGCGCGAACCGGGATGGCCCGCTAAGCCCAGGCGCGTTCGTGCAGCGCGAAGGCGATGGTCTGGAAGATCGGCTCGATCAGGCCCACGGCAAGCGCCGCGCGCCAGTTCTGGGTGAGAGCATACGCCACCGCGATGGCGACGATCATGTGAACCAGCGACCAGCTGGCGGTCTTGGCGGCGAAGCGCATCGCGGCCTCCTGTTGCGAACTGTTCTCAACATAGACGCGGCCAATCGAAGTTCAATGATCCAAAGGTATTATATTTGCCGAACGTAAGGGGGTGACGGCGGGCCTGCGTGGGTTATCGTCGTTCAGCGACCGTCCAGCAGAGATGGCGCGACGGAGGACGCGGACCATGAAGTTCACCTGGTTCAACCTGATGCCGTGGCCGTATCTGCCGGATGATTTCCGGGAGACGCACCGCTCGGTCTGGGTGGACATCGACCAGAAGCTGTTCGACCCGGCCAAGAGCCACGAGGTCTACAACACCTACATGGACCTGCTGGAGTACGCCGACACCCTCGGCTTCGACGGCGTGGGGGTGAACGAGCACCACCAGAACGGCTACGGCATAATGCCCAGCCCCAACATCATCGCCGCCGGCCTGGCGCGCCGGACCAAGAACGCGGCCGTGGTCGTGCTGGGCAATTCCATCGCGCTGTACAACCCGCCGGTGCGGGTGGCCGAGGAGTTCGCGATGCTGGACTGCATCTCGGGCGGGCGGCTGGTGGCGGGTTTCCCGGTGGGGACCTCGATGGACACCAACTATTGCTACGGCCAAATCCCCAGCCTGACGCGGGAGAAGTACAACGAGGCCCACGAGCTGATCATCAAGGCTTGGACCACCCGCGAGCCGTTCGCCTTCAACGGCCGCTACAACAAGCTGCGGCACGTCAACATCTGGCCCAGGCCGATCCAGCAGCCGCATCCGCCGGTGCACATCCCGGGCGGCGGGTCGGTGGAGACCTACGATTTCTGCATCGATAATACGTACAGCTACTCGTACCTCAGCTTCTCCGGCTACCTGCGGGCGCAGGCGCTGATGAACGGCTACTGGAAGCGGGTGGAGGAGCGGGGCGTCGACAAAAGCCCCTACCGCGCCGGCTTCGCACAGACGATCCTGGTGGCCGACACGGACGAGGAGGCGGAGCGGCTCTATTCCGAGCACGTCAGCTATTTCTACAATCGCTGCCTGCACGTCTATCCGGGGTTCGCCGACGCGCCGGGCTACCGGACGATCAAGACCATCCAGTCGGGCGCGCTCTCGCAGTACGCCCCGCCCACCGGCGGCTATTCCACCCTGTCTTGGAAGGAGCTGACCGAGCAGGGCCACGTGATCGCGGGCTCGCCCGAGACCGTCCGCCAGCGGATGGAGGAGCTGATCAAGGGCCTGAACGTCGGCAACATCTTCTGCCTGATGCACGTAGGCGACATGCCGGCCGACAAGTGCATGTATTCCACCAAGCTGTTCGCCGAGAAGGTGATGCCCAAGCTTCGGAACATGTTCCCCGACTGGGACCACGACAACCGGTTCTGGACCCAGCCGCTGAAGGACCGGGTCACCGCCGGCGCCCTGCCGAAACAGGCGCCGACCCGCGAAGAGCTGATGAAGACCTATGCGGTGGAGGCCTGAGATGCAGCTCAAGACCGTCCAGACCCGCCACGTCCCTGTCCAGTACCTGCAAGGCGGCTCCGGCCCGGCGCTGGTGTTCCTGCATGGCGCCGGCGGGGTGACCGCCGACGATCCGCTGCTGGCGGAGCTGGCGAAGACCCACACGGTCTACGCTCCCCTGATCCCCGGCTACGGTGACAGCGAGGAGGCGCCTGAGATCCGCGACATGCTGGATTTCACCCTCCACGGCTGGGACGCGGTGGCGGCGCTTGGCCTGACGGATCCGATCCTGGTCGGCCACTCGATGGGCGGGATGATCGCGGCCGAGATGGCGGCCATCGCCCCCAACGACGTGTCGCGCCTGGCGCTGATCGCACCTGCCGGCCTATGGGACGACGACCATCCCATCGCCGACCTGTTCGCGACCCTGCCCTACGAGATGCCGGAGTTGCTGTTCCACGACGCCGAGGTGGGCACGGCGATGCTGACCGCGGGTCGGGACCTGACCGATCCGAATTTCCTGCAGACCTATCTGGTCAACAACGCGCGCCAGCTGGGCATGGCCGGCCGCATCCTGTTTCCCATCCCCGAGCGGGGCCTGAGCCAGCGCCTGTACCGTATCAAGGCGAAGACGGTGATCGTCTGGGGCGACAGCGACCGGCTGATCCCGCCGGTCTATGCGCACGGTTTCAAGAAGGGCATCGCCGGCGCCGAGCTGGTCTCGATACCCGAGGCCGGCCACATGATCACCCTGGAGAAGCCGGGCTTGGTGGCCGCGGCCATCGCCAAGCTGGGATAGGCGGAATCTGCGCCGGGAACCGTGATCGCGGCGCCACACCCGGTGAACCAATCGGGCGGCTCGTCGTTCTGACCACCCAAGACGAGGGACAACACCCCCACGTTCTGAGGAGAGAACGACATGAAGACCATGATTATCGCCCTGGCCGCCGCCACCGCCCTGTCCGCCACGGCCGCCGTCGCCCAACCGGGCTATGGCTATGGCCGTCCGGACGCGCCCCGCGCCGAGCGCTGGATGACGATCAACGAACGTCAGGCCGTGCTGGACCGCCGGATCGAGCGCGGTGTCGAGCGCGGTGACCTGACCCGCCGCGAGGCCTACAACGCCCGCGCCACGTTCCAGACCATCGCCCGCCTGGAGAACCGCTACCGTCGCGACGGCCTGTCGCAGTGGGAGCGCGCCGACCTGGATCGCCGCTTCGACGCCCTGGCCGCGCAGATCCGCTGGGATCGCCGCGACGGCGACCGTCGCTACGGTCGCAACGACTATCCGCGCTACTAGGCGCGGATAACGGACGCGAATGACCGGCGGCGGGAAGGGCGACCTTCCCGCCGCCTTCGTTTGCGCCCATCTCAACGCCTGTGAGCGCCCTGTTCGATCTCCCGCCCGTCGCGCCCGACGGCTTCCGCTACCAGGCCGATCTGATCACGCCCGACGAAGAGCGGGCCCTGGTCGCGCGGCTGGAGACGCAGCCGTTCGAACCGTTCCTGTTCCGGGGTTACGAGGGCCGGCGCCGCGTGATCTCGTTCGGACTGAAGTACGACTTCAATGGCCCGGGACTGGTCAGCGTCGATCCGATTCCCGACTGGCTGCTGCCGGTTCGCGACAAGGCCGCGGCGTTCGCCGGCCTGCCGGGCGAGGCGTTCGCGCACGTCCTGATCAACGAATATCGCGAAGGCGCGCCGATCGGCTGGCATCGCGACCGGCCGGTCTTCGAGAAGGTGGTGGGGGTGTCGTTGCTGGCGCCGACGCTCATGCGCTTCCGGCGCCGCGAGGGCGCACGCTTCCAGCGGATCAACGTGCCCGTCGAACCGCGCTCGGCCTATCTGCTGGATGGCGCGGCGCGCACCGACTGGGAGCACTCGCTCCCGGAAGCCAAGGCGCACCGCTACTCCATCACGTTCCGCAACCTGCGGGGCTAGTGGGTCTTGCCCGCGCCCGTGTCCTTTCGCGCCTTTTCGAGCTCGGCGCCCTCCGGGCCGTCCAGCGCCTGTTCGGCCTCGCGGGCCTTTTTCTCCACGCCGCCCTTGGCGATGAAGTCGCGCTCGTCCTGATCGAACTTGCGGGCGGCGTCGTAATTGCCTTCGCCCTGAATCTTGTCGTTGTCGGCCATGACCGTCTCCTTCGTTCGAAGGCAGAACCCGCCAGGTCGCGGCGAAGCTCCATAGAGCCGCTCGATCCTATGCATAGAGCATATCATGTTGATCGATCGGGACGCCGGTCCATAGTCCCACCCGCATGGCGTGTCGGGCCGGGGGGCTCGCCGCCGTCTAGGGAGATCCACATGTCGCTTGCGAGCAGCAAGACTATCGAGAACCTCAAGGCCGCCTTCGCCGGCGAGAGCCAGGCGAACCGCCGCTACCTCTACTTCGCGCAGAAGGCCGACGTCGAAGGCTACAACGACGTGGCCTCGGTGTTCCGCTCCACGGCGGAAGGCGAGACCGGCCACGCGCACGGCCACCTGGAATTCATGGAAGAAGTGGGCGATCCCGCCACCGGCCTGCCCATCGGTGGCACGTCCGACAACCTGAAGGCCGCCATCGCCGGCGAGACGCACGAGTACACCGACATGTACCCGGGCATGGCGCGCACGGCCCGCGAGGAAGGCTACGACGAGATCGCCGACTGGTTCGAGACCCTGGCCAAGGCCGAGAAGTCCCACGCCGGCCGCTTCCAGCGCGCCCTCGACACGCTCGACTAGCCACCAATACCCGTGTCATCCCGGTCTTCCGCCGTGAGGCGGAAGACCGGAACCCCGATCACCGGCGGGCCAGATCTCGTGCAGCGGCGCCGTCGCGGATAACCGGCAAGCTCAACACATCGGGGTCCCGGTCTTCGCGCTGCGAAACCGGGATGACACGCATTGGAGTTGATCCATGAGCGATGACACCCAGGCCCCGGCCGCCAAAGCTCCCCCGCGCGAGGGCAGCCTCGACGCGCCGTTCCGCCGTCCGATCCTGTGGCAGGACGAGGACTACTATGACCTGACCAAGGTCGAGGCGGAGCTGCAGCGGCAGTTCGACGTCTGTCATACGTGCCGGCGCTGCTTCAACCTGTGCGACAGCTTCCCGCGCATGTTCGACGCGATCGACGAGAGCGCGACCGGCGAGGTCGACGGCATCGGCCCCAAGGAACATGCCCACGTCGCCGAGGCCTGCACGCTCTGCGACATGTGCTTCCTGACCAAGTGCCCCTATGTGCCGCCGCACCCCTTCGATATCGACATTCCCCACCTGATCCTGCGCTACCGCGCCGCCAAGCGGCGGGCCGGGGAGAAGGATTTCGTCCGCGAGCAGCTGGGCCTGACCGATCGCAACGGCAAGCTGGCCAAGCCGGTCGCGGGCCTGGCCAACTGGGTGACCGCGCGCTCGAACACGCCGCTGCGCAAGCTGCTGGAAGCCATCGCCGAGATCGACGCCGAGGTGGAGCTTCCCAAGTACCATTCGAAGACCGCGACCGACCGGCTGAAGACCCCGCTGGCGGCCAACCCCGCCGGGCCGGCGTTCGGCCAGCGCAAGGTCGCGCTCTATGCGACCTGCTTCGTCGACTACAACACGCCAGACACGGCCGTGGCCGCCGCCAAGGTGCTGGCGCTGCAGGGTGTCGAGGTGAAGCTGGTCTATCCCGAATGCTGCGGCATGCCGCAGCTCGAGGCCGGCGACCTCAAGGATGTGGCCGGCAAGGCCCGCCGGGTGGCCGCGGCGTTCGCCCCCTATATCGACGACGGCTACGAGGTGGTGTCGCTGACCGCCTCCTGCGGCCTGATGATGAAGTTCGAATGGCCGCTGATGCTGCCCGACGACCATTCCGTCGGTCGGCTGTCGGCGGCGACCAAGGACGTGGCCCAGTACATCGTCGAGCTGTCCAAGACCTATGGCCTGGTCCCGGGCCTGACGCCCGTCGAAGGCGGCGTCACCTTCCACCACGCCTGCCACGCCCGCGCGCAGAACATGGGCGCCAAGTCGCTGGAGATGCTGAAGCTGATCCCCGACACCAAGGTCGACCTGGTCGAGCGCTGCTCGGGCCACGGCGGCACGTTCGGGGTGATGAAGGACACGCACCACGTGGCCAACAAGGTGGGCCGTCCCGCCGCCCGGCAGGTCGCGGCCAAGGGCAACGCGACGCTGTGCTCGGACTGCCCGCTGGCCTGCAAGCATCTGGCCCAGATGGTCGGCGACGACACGGCCCAGACCGCGCCGCCGCGTCCGGCCGAAGCCCATCCGATCGAGATCTTCGCCCGCGCCTACGGAGTGTTCTGATGCCGCTGGACCAGCGCCAAATCACGCCCGCCGACCTGATGCCGGACGACGCGTTCGCCAAGGTGCGCAAGGATCGCCGGCTGGAGTTGCTGCCGCTCAAGCGGCTGCGCCGGATCGATCTGGGTCCCTACTGCACCTTCTACTTCGAGAGCTACGAGACCATGCTCTTCCAGGTGCAGGAGATGCTGCTGATCGAGAAGGGCGGCGCGGCCCAGGTCCCCGACGAACTGGCCGCCTACAATCCGCTGATCCCCAACGGGTCGGAGCTGGTGGCCACGGTGATGTTCGAGATCGACGATCCCGTGCGGCGCGAGGCGGTGCTGTCGCGGCTGGGCGGCGTCGAGGACTGCTTCTATGTGGCGGTGGGCGGCGAGCGGGTGATGGCCGTGGCCGAGGGCGACGTGGAACGCACGCGCGAGGATGGCAAGACCTCGTCCGTCCACTTCCTGCGCTTCCCGCTGAAGTCCGAGCATATCGCGGTGTTCCGCACCCCCGGCGTCGACATCGCCATCGGCTGCGCCCACGACCGCTACAGCCACCAGGCCGGGCTGTCGCCGGCGTCCCGGGCGGAGCTGGCGAAGGACTTCGCGTAGGTCGAGCGCGGCCCCAGCGCCCCCTCCACCCGTCGGGTCCCCTCCCCCGTAAACGGGGGAGGTTCTTCGAGGGGCGCTGGTTTCTCTACTGCGCGTGGGTCGGGGCCGCCGGCGTCGGCGCGGGCGTCTGGGCCGCCTGCCACAGCAGGAACGCCCGGAGGTCCTCGGCCTCGGCGTCGCCGAAGTAGCGACGGAAGGGGGCCATGCCGTTGGCCTTCAGCGCGCCATCCAGGACGATGGCCTTGAACCCGTCGGGGTCCAGGATCGCGGGCGAGGTCGCCAGGTTGGGCAGGTAGGGACCGGCGCCGTGACAGGTCCCGCAGAACAGGTTGTAGGTCGCCGAGCCCTTGTCGGCGTCGCCCTTGGACGGCGTGGCCAGGCTGAGGTCCAGCTTGGCGGGCGTCACCGGCGCGGGATAGGCCGGCGGCGTCACCGCCCCGCCCAGCTTGAACACCAGCAGCCGGCCGCGCTGGCGCGGCTGGTCCTTGCCGCCGGCGCCGCCGTTGCCGACCATCAGGGCCACGTACTGCTCGCCGTCGATGGCGTAGGTGGCGGCAGGCGCGATGGCGCGGGCGCCGGTGTCGTAGCTCCAGAGGGGCGCGCCCTTGGCGGCGTCGTAGGCGGTGAAGGCGTTGTTGACGGCGTGGAACACCAGACCGCCGTCGGTGGCCAGCACGCCGCTGGTCCACATCTGCGGGAAGGCGACGCTCCAGCGTTTGGTCTGGGTCACCGGGTCCCAGGCGATCAGTTCGCCCTTGGCCGGGAACATGCCGGGCCGGGCCGCGGGCGCCTTCGCCGACGGTCCGCCCGCGACGCGCAGCATGCCGGTGTTCCAGGCGCCGGGGATGAACTTGAACTCGGCGGGGTCGGCATAGAAGCCGTGGCCGTGCTGGGCCGGGATGTAGACCAGGCCGGTCTTCGGGCTGAACGCCATCGGCTGCCAGTTGTGGCCGCCCAGCGCGCCGGACATCTGGGTCGAGACCTGGCCGCCGTTGTAGCGGGCGAAGGCCGCCTCGACGGGCCGGCCGGTCTTCAGGTCGACCTTCTCGGCCCAGTCCACCGGCACGAACTTCTCGGCCGAGATCAGGGCGCCGGTCCTGGCGTCCAGCACGTAGAAGAAGCCGTTCTTCGGCGCCTGCATGACCACGCGGCGATCCACGCCGGCGATCTTCAGGTCGGCCAGCATGATGTGCTGGGTGGCGGTGTAGTCCCAGCTCTCGCCGGGCGTGGTCTGGTAGTGCCAGACGTATTCGCCGGTCTCCGGTCGCAGGGCCACGATGGACGACAGGAACAGGTTGTCGCCCTTGCCGCCCGAGCGGAGCTTGTGGTTCCAGGGATTGCCGTTGCCGACGCCGACGAAGAGCAGGTCCAGCTTCGGGTCGTAGGTGATGGCGTCCCAGACGGTGCCGCCACCGCCGCTCTCCTTCCAGACCCCGTCGCTCCAGGTGGCGGAGGCCTTGTCCCGGAAGACCTTGTCGGAGGCGGCGTTGTCCGGCGAGCCCTTGGGATTGGGGGTGGTGTAGAAGCGCCAGGCCAGCTTGCCTGAGTCCGCGTCATAGGCGCTGACGTAGCCGCGCACGCCGTACTCGGCGCCGCCGTTGCCGATCAGCACCTTGCCCTTCACCACGCGCGGCGCACCGGTGATGGTGTAGGGCCTGGTCTTGTCGGTGGTCTGGACGTCCCAGGCGACGGCGCCGGTCTTGGCGTCCAGCGCGATCAGCCGGCCGTCGAGGGTCCCGACATAGATCCGGCCCTTCCAGATGGCGGCGCCGCGGTTGACCACGTCGCAGCAGGCGTTGAAGCCGGCCTCGCCCGGGACCTTGGGGTCGTAGTTCCAGAGCGGCTTTCCGGTCTTGGCGTCGAACGCATAGACCTTGGACCACGCGGTGGTGGTGTAGAGCACGCCGTCGGCGATCAGGGGGGTCGCTTCCTGGCCCCGGTCGGTGTCGACCTCGGCCCACCAGGCGACGCCCAGCTTGCTGACGGTGTCCGTGTTGACCTGGCTGAGCGGGCTGAACCGCTGCTCGTCATAGGTCCGGCCGTAGGTCAGCCACTCCGACCCGTCCGCCGCCTCGATCCGCTTGGCGTCCACACCGCCCCGGCCACACGCCGCCAACCCCAGGGCGAGGCCGATCACGGCCGCCCGACGCCACAAACCCTGCACGCACGTTCCCCCGAACTTTTGCCAAGTGTCGCAGACCCGGCGCTGCTGTGCGAGGGCTGGGTTATTTCCTGATCGGCAGCAGTGTCCCGCCGACAGCGGTGATTATCCGCTGCTTTGGAATGGCTACTTTCCGGCAGCGCTGCCTCGGGCGGCGCCTCGCCATTCGTCTTCGGAGGCCGCCCCGTGCGCCACACGTTCCAGATCGCCGCCTACGGCCTCGCCGTCGCGCTGATGCTTTCCCCGGCCGCTCAGGCCCAGACCAGCACGGTCCCGGCCCAGGCCAAGGCCGGCGCCTACACGCTCAACTCCGACCACAGCAAGGTCACCTGGTCGGTGAACCACCTGGGCTTCTCCACCTACACCGGCCAGTTCCAGGGGGTCACGGGCACGCTGAAGATCGATCCGGCCAACCTGGCGGCCACCGACCTGCAGGTGACCATCGACACGAACCTGGTGGGCACGCTCACGCCGGCCCTGGACACGCATCTGAAGTCCGCGGATTTCCTGGACACCGCCAAGTTCCCGACCGCGACGTTCAAGTCGACCAAGGTCACCCGCACGGGCGACCGCACGGCCGATGTGGCCGGAAACCTGACGCTGCACGGGGTCACCAAGCCGGTGGTGGTGCACGCCACCTTCAACCAGTCCGGCGTCAACTTCGTCGACAAGCAGTACTCGCTGGGCTTCGACGGCAAGGCCGTCATCAAGCGCTCCGAGTTCGGCGTCACCGGCTATGTCCCCGCCGTCAGCGACGAGGTCACGCTGCAGCTCGCCGCCGAGTTCAAGGCCGCCAAATAGGCGCTGACGGGCCGCCCTGCGGGGCGGCCCTTAGTTCTGCGCCGCCAGCATCTCGCCGATATCGCGGCCGAGGGTCTGGGCGAACGGGCTGTCGTAGTTGCCGAGCACGGCGTAGGCGTAGCCCGTCTCCCAGACCATCTTGGCGTCGGAGTTGACGCCCGAATGCGGACCGCCGCCGTCGTGTCCGACGATGCCGCGCCCGGCCGTGGCGGAAACCAGCTTGAACCCCAGGCCGTAGTTCGCGAGCCCGCCGTCGGGGTGGGTGGTAAACAGTGTCAACGTCGCGGGCTTCAGCAGTTTTCCCGCCTTCAGCGCTTGCAGGAAACGGATCATGTCGCCGGCGGTGGAGAAGCCGCCGCCACAGCTGTTGCCGCGCGTCGCCATGGCCCAGTTGGCCTCGCGGCCGCGGAGGCCCAGCGGATCGCTCCAGGGGAAGGCATAGCCCACG
Source organism: Alphaproteobacteria bacterium (assembly GCA_018821435.1). Lineage (GTDB taxonomy): Bacteria > Pseudomonadota > Alphaproteobacteria > Caulobacterales > Caulobacteraceae > Phenylobacterium. The sequence goes on along the minus strand of JAHJME010000015.1, from coordinate 44,268 downwards.
GCGCGGTCGGCGGGGCGCTCGTCGACGCGCGGATAGAAGGTGTGGGTCATGCCAGCCGGCCCGAAGATGTTGGCGGCGACATAGTCGTACCAGCTCCGGCCGCTGACCTTCTCGATCACCGCGCCCAGCACCGTGAAGCCCTCGTTGGAATAGGCCGTGCGCTGGCCGGGCTCGAACTCGGACGGCGCGTCGGCGAACAGCTGGAGCATCTCGGCGTGGCTCCCCCACTCGCGGCGCCAGTCCCAGCCCTTACGCTCGAACAACATGCCCAGGCCGGCCTGGTGCGACAGCAGCTGGCGGATGGTGATCTTCCGCGCGGCCTTCTGGTTCGGATAGTCGGGCAGGACGTCGATGAGCCGGCTGTCGAGCGTCAGCTTCCCCTGCTCGATCAACTGGCCGATGGCGACGGCGGTGAACTGCTTGTCCATGGAGCCCAGGTTGAAGCGGGTCTCGAGGATGTTGCGGATGTGCCGGTCCTTGTCGGCCTCGCCGAACGCACCAGAATAGATCAGTTCGCCATCCCTCAACACCAGCACCGCGCCCGAGAACTGGTCGGCGTCAGCGGCGAAGCGGACGCGCTGGTCGATGGCCTGCTTCAGCGTGGCGCGGTCCACCGGCGTGGCGATCAGCGGTTGCGCATAGGCGGCGGGCGTGGCGACAGCGAACAGGGCGTCCAGGTGGGTCGGGTCTTCCGGACCGAACCGGAGATCGATCCGGCCCCAGCGATCGCCGGCCTTGACCAGGATGCGCAGGTTGTCAGGCCGTCGGGTCCACGACAGCACCTTCAGGCCGTCACGCGCGCCGGCCAGGCTGTCGAACACCTCGGGGAACTCGCCCAGCGGCATGCGTGGCTTGGCCGAGACGTTCGCGGCCAGCCAGGCGTCGCGCTGGGCCTTGGTCCCGTTCACGGCGGCCATGAAGCTGTCGACCAGGGCCTGGTCGGCGGGGCTCTGCGCGGCAGGCGTGACCTGGGCGAAAGCCCCGGCGGGCGTGACGACGGAGATGCAGGCGGCGAGCGCGGCGCTCGCCAGAAAACGCAGATGCACGGAGCTCTCCCTCGAGTGGCGGACTCCGGCTAGCGGCCACGCTTGCCGCGTTCACGTGAAATCGCGGCAAGAAAAGGGGGCCGCCCTCGGGAGGGCGGCCCCTTAAATCTTCGCAATGGAAGCGCGGTCCTAGAAGATCTCGAAGAGACCGGCGGCGCCCATGCCGCCGCCGACGCACATGGTGACGACGCCGTACTTGGCCTTGCGGCGCTTGCCTTCGTACATCAGGTGGGCCGTGCAGCGGGCGCCGGTCATGCCGTAGGGGTGGCCGATCGAGATCGAGCCGCCCGAGACGTTGTACTTCGCCGGGTCGATGCCCAGCTTGTCGCGGCAGTACAGGACTTGGCTCGCGAAGGCCTCGTTCAGCTCCCAGATGTCGATGTCGTCGACGGTCAGGCCGTTACGCTCCAGCAGCTTGGGGATCGCGAAGACCGGGCCGATGCCCATTTCTTCCGGGCCGCAGCCGGCCACGGCCATGCCGCGATAGGCGCCCAGGGCTTCCAGGCCGCGCTTTTCAGCCTCTTTGCGTTCCATCAACACGATGGCCGCCGCGCCGTCCGACAGCTGGCTGGCGTTGCCGGCGGTGACGAACTTGCCTTCCTGGACATAGCGGCCGCCCTTGAAGACCGGGTTCAGCTTCTGCAGGTCGGCCAGCACGGTCTGCGGGCGGTTGCCCTCGTCGCCGGAGATGGTGATCTCCTTGTCGGCGGTCTCACCCGTTTCCTTGTTCACCAGCACCTTCATGATGGTGGTGACCGGGACGATCTCCTGGGCGAAGCGGCCTTCCGACTGGGCCTGGGCGGTGCGCTGCTGGGATTGCAGGGCGTACTCGTCCTGGGCTTCGCGGCTGATGCCGTAGCGCTCGGCGACGATCTCGGCCGTCTCGATCATCGAGGTGGCCAGCGCCGGGCAGTTTTCCTTCAGCCACGGGTCGGTGGCCATGTAGCGGTTCACCTTGTCGTTCTGCACCAGGCTGATCGACTCGATGCCGGCGCCGATGGCGACCGTGGCGCCGTCGGCGGTGATGTATTTCGCGGCCGTGGCCACGCCCATCAGGCCCGACGAGCACTGGCGGTCGATGGTCATCCCCGAGACGCTGACCGGGAGGCCGGCGCGCAGCGCGGCCTGGCGGGCGATGTTGTTGCCGGTCGTGCCCTGCTGCAGCGCGCAGCCCATGGCGATGTCGTCGATTTCGCCCGGATCCACCCCGGCCTGGGCCACGGCGGCGCGGATGGCCTCGGCGCCCAGCGTGGCGCCGTAGGTGTTGTTGAAGGCGCCGCGATAGGCCTTGCCGATGGGGGTCCGCTTGGCGGCGACGATGACGGCTTCACGCATGAGGTTCGAATTCCTGTTTACGTAACGGTATGTGGAGATTGAAAAAATAGCGGGGCGGCCCAAGCCGCCCCGCCGTCTTGAGAGATCAGGCGCCCTTGAGGTCGGAAAACTTCTTGCCGTCCGCCACCAGCTTCTCCAGCGAGGCGGCGGGCTTGAATTCGTCGCCCATCGTGCCCTGGAACTCCTTCATCTTGGCCAGCACCTTGTCGGCGCCGATCTGGTCGCCGTAGTGCATCGGGCCGCCGCGATAGACGGGCCAGCCGTAGCCGTTCACCCACACCACATCGATGTCCGAGGCGCGGATGGCCTTGCCCTCTTCGAGGATCTTCGCGCCCTCGTTGATCATCGGATAGATGCAGCGCTCCAGGATCTCCTCGTCGGAGATCTTGCGCGGGTTGCGGCCCGATTTGACGATGAAGTCGTGGATGATCTTCTCGGTCACCGGCGACGGCTTGGCGTTGCGGTTCTCGTCGTAGTCGTAGTAGCCGGCGCCCGTCTTCTGGCCGCGGCGATCCATCTCGCACAGCACGTCGCGGATGGTCTGGCCGTTCGACTTTTCCTTCACCCAGCCGATGTCCAGGCCGGCCAGATCGCTCATGGCGAACGGGCCCATGGGGAAGCCGAAGTCGTACAGCACGCGGTCCACGTCCCAGGGCATGGCGCCTTCCAGCACCAGCTTCTGCGCTTCGCGCTGGCGCTGGCCCAGGATGCGGTTGCCGACGAAGCCGGGGGTCACGCCCACCAGCACCGCGACCTTGCCGATCTGCTTTGCCAGCTTCATCGAGGTGGCGATGACGTCCTTGGCCGTGTGGTCGGCGCGGACGATCTCCAGCAGCTTCATGACGTTGGCCGGCGAGAAGAAGTGCAGGCCGATCACGTCTTCCGGCCGCTTCGTCACCGAGGCGATCTCGTCGATGTTCAGCGCCGAGGTGTTGGTGGCCAGGATCGCGCCCGGCTTACAGATGGCGTCCAGCTTGGTGAAGATGTCCTTCTTCACGTCCATCCGCTCGAACACGGCCTCGATGACCAGGTCGACGTCCTTGAACGCCTCTTCCATCGACAGCGAGCCGGTGATCAGGCCGACCCGCTTGGCGGTCTCTTCCGGCTTGGCGGTGCGCGAGCGCTCGTAGTTCGACTTGATGGTGGCCAGGCCCTTGTCCAGCGGCGCCTGCTGCTGCTCGACGATGACGACCTCAATGCCGACGTTGGCGAAGTTCATGGCGATGCCGCCGCCCATGGTGCCGGCGCCGATGATGCCGACCTTCTTGATCGGGCGGATCGGGGTGTCGTCCGGCACGTCGGGGATCTTGTTCGCCTGGCGCTCGGCGAAGAAGTAGTAGCGCTGGGCGGCGGACTGGGCGCCGCTCATCAGCTCGCCGAACAGCTTGCGCTCGGCGTTCAGGCCGTCTTCGAAGCTGGCCGAATTCACCGCCGCCTCGATGCACTTGATGTTGGCTTCCGGGGCCGCGAAGCCGCGGAACTTGCGGGCGTTGGCCTTGCGGAAGTCGGCGAAGATCTCGGGCTTGCCCTTGGCGGCTTCCAGCTTGGCGTTGTTGTCGCGCACCTTCACCAGCGGCTTGTTCTCGGCGACGGCCTTGTTGGCGAAGGCGATCGCGCCCTCGCGCAGCTTGCCTTCCTCGACCAGCTCGTCGACCAGGCCCATGGCCAGGGCCTGCTTGGCCGGGACGTGGCGGCCCGAGGTGACCATGTCGAGGGCGGCTTCGACGCCGACGATGCGGGGCAGGCGCTGGGTGCCGCCGGCGCCCGGCAGCAGGCCCAGGGCCACTTCCGGCAGGCCGACCTTCGCGGAGGGAACAGCCACGCGGTAGTGCGCGCACAGCGCCACTTCCAGGCCGCCGCCCAGGGCCGTGCCGTGGATCGCGGCGATCACCGGCTTGGGCGAGCTTTCCATCATGTTCTGGACGTCGAACAGCGAGGCCGTGGGCGCGCCGCCGGGCGCGCCGAACTCGCTGATGTCGGCGCCGGCGATGAACGTGCGGCCGTCACAGATCAGCACGATAGCCTTGGAGTCCGACGCGCCGGCGGCCTTGAAGCCTTCGAACAGGCCTTCGCGAACCTTGGCCGACAGGGCGTTCACCGGGGGCGAATTCAGGGTGATGACATCGACATCGCCCTCACGGGTCAGGGTGGTCACCGCATTGATCTCGGTCATATGGCGTCCTCGAAAATGTGTTGCGAACCGCTCGTTCAAATCTGTGGCGGTCGTGAAATTCAAACGCGTGTTATAGGCCTCGCCGGGCAGGGCCAAGTCAATTCCCGGGTGGGATTTCGGCACGTTGGCGTCCTGCCGCAACGATAGGGAAGGAGCGGGCTGAATGGCCTCGAATCTGTTTTCGCTGGACGGCAAGGTGGCGCTGGTCACCGGCGGTTCGCGCGGCATCGGCAAGATGATCGCCAAGGGCTTCCTCGAAGCCGGCGCGGCCAAGGTCTACATCTCCTCCCGCAAGGCCCCGGCCTGTATGGAGACCGCCGAGGAACTGGGCCCGCAGTGCATCCCGCTGCCGATGGACATCTCCACGGTCGAGGGCTGCAAGGCGCTGACCGCGGCCTACCTGGCCAAGGAAGACAAGCTCGACATCCTGCTCAACAACGCCGGCGCCGCCTGGGGCGCGCCGTTCGATGACTTCCCCGAGAGCGGCTGGGACAAGGTCATGGACCTGAACCTGAAGTCGCCCTTCTTCCTGACCCAGGCGCTGCACGCGACCCTGGCGGCGACGGCCACCCACGAACGCCCGGCCAAGGTGATCAACATCGCCTCGATCGACGGCATCCGGCTGAACCCGCAGGAGACCTATTCCTACCACGCCTCCAAGGCCGGCCTGATCTACCTGACCCGCCGGATGGCGGCGCGGCTGATCGAAGACAGCATCGTGATGAGCGCCATCGCGCCGGGCGCCTTCGCCTCGGAGATGAACCGCGTGGCCCGCGACCAGAGCGTCGAGGTCGCCAAGCGCATTCCGTCGCGCCGCATCGGCACGGACGAGGACATGCAGGGCGTGGCGATCTACCTGGCCAGCCGCGCCGGCGACTATGTGGTGGGCGAGACCATCGCCGTCGACGGCGGCGTGGCGCTGGGCCAACTGGGCGTCTGACTGCGTCCATTTCGGCCGGCCGAGCGTAATCCTCGGCGGAGGGGGATCGATCGCCGCGAGGCGGTCGGTGGAGCGCAACGGGTCTATGCTCCGAGCCTGATCTCACCCCCTCCACCATCCTGCTTCGCGCTCCGCGCTTCGCAGGATTGGGCCCTGCCGACGTCGAAAACTGGAACGGTCACGGTTCCCGTGCGATTCCCGCTATGAGGGGATGAAACGCCAGAACCGGTGACCTTGACCGACGACGCCATACCCACGCGCCCCAAGCCGCGCCCCGGCCGCACGCTGCTCCGCATCCTGGCGGTGCTGGGCGTCGTGCTGTTGATCGCGGTCGGCCTGATCTGGCTGAACCGCAAGGCGCTGGCGCGCGAGGCGCTGACCGGCTGGCTGCGCGCCAAGGGCATCCCCGCAGACGCCCAGGTCGAAGCGTTCGGCCCCAGCGTGTTCACCGCCCGTCTGCGGATCGGCGACCCCAAGAACCCCGACTTCGTCGCCGAGCGGGCCGAGGTGCGCTACCGCGCCCGGATCACCGGGCTGGACGTGGTGTCGGTGACGCTGCGCAAGCCGGTGCTGCGCGCCCAGCTTCGCCAGGACGGCCTGCATGTCGGCGCGCTGGACCCGTTGGTGCAGGAGTTCCTGCGCCGCCCGCCGCAGCCCAACGCGGCGCAGCCGCTTATCCGCATCGACGACGGCCTGCTGATGCTGACCACCGACTACGGTCCGGTGCGGCTGGCCGCCGACGCGGTGGTCGAGGATGGCAAGCTCCAGTCCCTGGCGGCCACCTCGGCGCCGGCGCGGCTACGTAGCCCGGCGTTCGACGTGGCGCTGGGCGAGGGCGTGCTGAAGGCGACCACGCGGGCGGGGCGGATCGATATCGCGCTGGCCGCGCCGGTGACCGCCGCCAAGGCCGGTGCGGCCGAGCTGGCCGAAGGACGGGTCAGCCTGGTCGCCCAGCTTCCCTATCCGGATTTCCAGAAGCGCCGCGGCGACGGGGCGGTGGTGGCCGCCCTGGGCGTCACCGGCAAGCGCATCACCGTCGCGGGCCAGGTCCTGGACGGCGCGGAGCTCAAGGCCGGTCTGACCGGGCAGGCGACCGGCTGGATCCCCGACCTCGCTGTCTCGGGCAAGGCGACGGCTAGCGTCCTGGCCACGGCGGGCCGCTTCGGCGCCACCGAGGCCAAGGCGATCCGCCTGGCCGCCGTCTCGAACGATCTGCGCTGGACCCGCAAGCGCGGGGATCGCGTCGCCGGGACGTTGAAGCTGAATGGCGGGGTCGAGGGGCTGACCGCCGGCGACCTCAAGCTCGCCGCCTTCACGGTGACCGCCGGCGGTCCCGTGGCCGCCAGCGCCACGGCGTTCGAGGCGGCGCTGGACGGCGCGGCGGTCGGCCAGGGGGGCTGGTCTGGCCTGGGTGCGGTGACGGCGCAGGACACGCCCGACATCGCCGCGATCAAGCGCGCGGCCCGCAGCTTCCGCATCGCCGCGCCGGGCGTCGCCGTCCGGCTGAAGGGCGGCGCCGCGACCGTGAGCCTGCCGAAGCCGGTGCGGGTCGCGACCGCCAGCGGCGGGACCGTCGAACTCGCGGGTCGCCCCGGTGCGCCGGTGTTCGGACCGTCGGGCGGCGCGTTCAAACTGGCGGTGAAGGGCGGCGGCCTGCCCGCGATTGACGCCGATATCGCCAGGCTGACCGTGGCGGACGGCGGCGCCGTCGCCGCGGGTCGTGTCCAGGCGCGCGCGTCGGTGGGCTTCGTCCAGAACGCCGACCTCGACGCTGCCGGGCGGCTGCAGATCGCTGGCGGGGGCCTGACCTTCACGGCGGAGCGGTGCGTGGCGATCAAGGCCGACCGTCTCGACTTCGGCGCCAACGACATCGAGCGGCTGTCCGGCCGCCTGTGCCCGGCGGGCGGGCCGCTGTTCCGGATGACCGGCGCGGACTGGCGGATCGCCGGCCGCGTCGAAGCGGCGGCCGCGAGCGCGCCGTTCATCGAGGGCCGCGTCGTCGGCGGCGCGGGCCGGATCGAAGCGCAAAGCCGGCGCGGCCAGGTGACGGCGAAGGCCCACATCGACACCGCGCGGCAGGAAGACACCGGCGCCCAGACGCGGTTCACCCCCTTCCTGATGAGCGGCGACGCCAGCCTGTCGGAATTCATCTGGCGCGCCGACCTCGACTTCAAGCGTCCGAACGGCGACCCGCTGGGCAACGCCCTGGTCACCCAGGACGGCCGCCTGGGCCTGGGCGTCGTGGTCATCGAGACCGAGATGCTGACCTTCGCGGACGGCGGCCTGCAGCCGGCGCAGCTCTCGCCCATGGCGGCGGCGGTCGGCTCGCCGGTGGTGGGGTCGGCCAAGTTCAAAGGCCGCTTCGACTGGACGCCGGCCGGCTCGACCAGCAGCGGGACGATCTCGATCCCCAGCCTCGATTTCCGCAGCCCCGCCGGCCCGGTGACCGGCCTGAAGGGCGAGCTGGCGTTCTCCAGCCTGGCGCCGCTGGTGGCCGCCCCGGGACAGGAGCTGACCATCGACCGGGTGCAGGGTTTCGTCCTGCTGGAGCACCTGCGGGCGAAGTTCGCGGTCTCGGACAATCTGTTGCGGGTCGAAGGCGGCGAGGCCGATGTCGGCGGCGGCAAGGTCACCGTCGAGACCCTGGAGATCCCCCTGGTTCCCGGCGCGCCGACGCGGGGCATCCTGCGACTGGACGGGGTGCAGCTGCACGACCTGGTCGAGGCCTCGCCGTTCGGCGACAAGGTCGACCTGGACGCCAAGGTCAGCGGCACGATCCCCTTCGAGGTGACCGGAAACAAGGTGCGGATCTCGGGCGGGGACCTGAGGGCGGTCCAGCCCGGCCGCCTCTCCATCGACCGTTCGGCGCTGACCGGCGTGGCGACCGACAGCCCGCTGGCCACGCCGGCGCCGGCCGCCGCGCCCAACCCCAGCGATACCTTCAGCGACTTTGCCTACCAGGCCATGGAGAACCTGGCCTTCAGCACCCTGGAGGCCACGATCAAGAGCCAGGAGGATGGCCGGCTGGGCGTGCTGTTCCACATCATCGGCAAACACGATCCGCCCACGAAGCAGCAGATCAAGCTCAGCCTGATGGACCTGATCCAGCAGAAGTTCCTGGGCAAGCCGTTGCCGCTGCCGTCCGGCACGGGCGTCAACCTGACCCTGGATACGACCTTGAACCTGGACGACCTGTTGGCCGACTACGCGAACTACCAGAGCCTGCACCATTCAGCCCCGGTTCAGCCGTAGGGCTGCTAAGGTGGCGTCATGACGGAGACGACCGAATGATCGATCGGAGACTATCGCTGGCGGCGTTCAGCGCCGGGGCCTTGCTGGCCCTGGGCGCCTGCACCCCGACCGTGAGGGTGGAGGTCGCGCCGATCACCATCTACGCCAAGCTGGACGCCAACGTCCGGCTGCAGCTGGACGAGGACGTGAAGGCCTTGATCCAGAAAAACCCGAACCTCTTCTAGGAGGGGATGAGAGCCATGAACAAAACCGATTTCTTCAACGTCGGCGCCGCCGTGATGCTGGCGCTGGCCGTCACCCCCGCCGCCGCGATGGCGATGGATTCCAAGGCCGCCGTGGACGCCGCCAAGGCGCAAGGCGTCGTGGGCGAACAGGCCGACGGGTTCCTGGGCTTCGTGAAGCCCTCGTCCGACCCGGCCATCAAGGCGGCCGTCGACGACATCAACGCCGGCCGCGCGGCCCTCTATCGTGAAGCCGCCGCCAAGAACGGCGTGACCGCCGCCGCCGCCGGCGCCTCGGCCTACACGACCGTGGTGCAGAGCCGCATCAAGGCCGGCGAGTTCTTCAAGCCGGCGGGCGGGAGCTGGACGCAGAAGTGATCCCTCTCCCCTTGCGGGAGAAGGTGTCAGACGCCGTCTGACGGATGAGGGGTCGCGCGGCGTTTTGCCGGCGACCCCTTGTTCGTTTTGAGTTCGAGAGGTTGGCGCGACCCCTCATCCGACCCGCTGCGCGGGCCACCTTCTCCCGCAAGGGGAGAAGGCTAAGCCCCCACCAGCGCGACCTGCGCCTTACGTTCGCGCCGACGGCGGGTGAGGATGTGCTCGGTATAGCCGTTGGGCTGCTCGCGGCCCTTGAACACCAGTTCCAGCGCCGCCTGATAGGCCACGCTCTCCGGATTGCCGGCCATCGGCGTGTAGAGCGCGTCGCCGGCGTTCTGGCCATCCACCACCTTCGCCATCCGCGCCATCGTCTCGCGCACCTGGGCCTCGGTGCAGACGCCGTGGTGCAGCCAGTTGGCGATGTGCTGGCTGGAGATGCGCAGGGTCGCGCGGTCTTCCATCAGGCCGACGTCGTGGATGTCGGGCACCTTGGAACAGCCGACGCCCTGGTCGATCCAGCGGACCACGTAGCCCAGGATGCCCTGGGCGTTGTTGTCCAGCTCCTGCTGCACATCGGCCGGGCTCCAGTTGGACTTCGCCAGCGGCGGCGTCAGCAGTTCGGTCAGACCCGTGGTCTCGCCGGCCGCGGCCATCGTGGTCTGCAGCGCGGGCACGTCCACCTCGTGATAGTGCAGGGCGTGCAGCACGGCCGCCGTCGGCGACGGCACCCAGGCGGTGTTCGCGCCCGCCTTGGGATGGCCGACCTTCGTGGCCAGCATATCCTTCATCATGTCGGGCGCGGCCCACATGCCCTTGCCGATCTGGGCGTGGCCCTGGAACCCGGTGGCCAGGCCGATCTCGACGTTGCGCTTCTCGTAGGCCGGCAGCCAGGGCTCGGCCTTGATGGCGTCCTTGCGGGCGACGGGGCCGGCCTCCATGGCAGTGTGGATCTCGTCGCCGGTGCGGTCGAGGAAGCCGGTGTTGATGAACACCACCCGGTCCCGGGCGGCGGCGATGCAGGCCCTGAGGTTGGCGCTGGTGCGGCGCTCCTCGTCCATGATGCCGATCTTGACGGTGTTGCGGGCCAGGCCCAGCGCATCCTCGACCAGGTCGAACAGGCGGACGGCCAGGGCGACCTCGTCCGGTCCATGCATCTTGGGCTTCACGACGTAGACCGAGCCGGCCGGGCTGTTCTTCCGGGCGCCCTTCAGGTCGTGCAGGGCGGCGGTGACGGTGATCAGGGCGTCGACGGCGGTCTCGAACACCGGCTCGCCGCCGAAGGTGACCATGTCGGTGGTCATGTGGTGGCCGACATTGCGGACCAGCAGCAGCGAGCGGCCGCGCAGGCTCAGCGCGCCGCCGCCGGGGGCGGTGTAGGCGCGATCCTCGTCCAGGCGCCGGGTTTCGGTCTTGCCGCCCTTGGCGAAGCTGGCCGACAGGTCGCCGCGCATCAGGCCCAGCCAGTTGCGATAGACGCCGACCTTGTCCTCGGCGTCGACGGCGGCGACCGAGTCCTCGCAGTCCTGGATGGCGGTCAGGGCCGCCTCGACCAGCACGTCGGAGACGCCGGCCGCGTCGTCCTTGCCGATGTTGCTGGACCGATCGACCTGGATCTCCAGGTGCAGGCCGTTGTGGCTGAGGAGCACGGCGTCGGGATGCGAGCTGGCGCCGCGATAGCCGGCGAACTGGTCGGGGTCGGCGAGGAACGAGTCGCTGCCGTCCTTGAGGGTCACCACCAGGTCGTCGCCGACCACGCCATAGCCGGCGGCGTCGGCGTGCGAGCCCTTGGACAGGGGCGCCACGCGGTCCAGCAAGGCGCGGGCGAAGGCGATCACCTTGGCGCCGCGGGCCGGGTCGTAGCCCTTGGTCCCTGTGGGGGGCTCGATGGCGTCGGTGCCGTAGAGGGCGTCGTACAGGCTGCCCCAGCGGGCGTTGGCGGCGTTCAGCGCATAGCGGCCGTTGGACACCGGCACGACCAGCTGCGGGCCGGCCAGCCGGGCGATCTCGGGATCGACGTTGCGGGTGCCGATCTGAAAGGCGTCCGGCTCGGGCAGCAGGTAGCCGATCTCGCGCAGGAAGGCGGTCTCCTCGGCCACGTCCAGCGGCTGGCCCTTCCGGTCGCGCCACCAGGCGTCGATCAGGTCCTGCAGCTCGTCACGCCGGCGCAGGAGTTCCAGGTTCTTCGGCACGAAGTCGGCGAGGATCGCCTCCAGGGCGCTCCAGAACGCCTGCGGCGCCACGTCCGTGCCGGGCAGCAGTTCGGTTTCCACGAAGGCGTGCAGCAGATCGTCGACGATCAGGTTGGGAGAGGTGTCCATGCGCTTGACCAGGCTCTTCGAAAGACGTGGCCGCCAGCATCGCGCAAGCCGCGCGGGATGGAAGGCGGGAGAAGACGAAAAAAAGGGCGGCCCGAGACATCCCAGGCCGCCCGCTAACGCGTGAACCGGAGCGCGGTTTAGGCGAACTGGTTCATCGTGTTGTGCACGCCGCCGGCCTTCAGGGCCGCCTCGCCGGCGAAGTATTCCTTGTGATCGTCGCCCACGTCCGAGCCCGACATGTTCTGGTGGCGGACGCAGGCGATGCCTTGGCGGATCTCCTGGCGCTGCACGCCGGCGACGTAGCCCAGCATGCCCTGGCGGCCGAAGTATTCCTTGGCCAGGTTGTCCGTGCTGAGCGCGGCCGTGTGGTAGGTCGGCAGCGTGATCAGGTGGTGGAAGATGCCGGCGCGCTTGGCGCTGTCCGCCTGGAAGGTGCGGATGCGTTCGTCGGCCTCGGCCGCCAGTTCGGTGGTGTCGTAGTCCACGCTCATCAGGCCGGCGCGGTCGTAGGACGAGACGTCCTTGCCGGCCGATTGCCACGCGTCATAGACCTGCTGACGGAAGTTCAAGGTCCAGTTGAACGACGGGCTGTTGTTGTAGGCCAGCTTGGCGTTCGGGATGACTTCGCGGATGCGGTCGACCATGCCGGCGATCTGTTCGATGTGCGGCTTCTCGGTCTCGATCCACAGCAGGTCGGCGCCGTTCTGCAGCGAGACGATGCTGTCCAGGACGCAGCGGTCCTCGCCCGAGCCGGCGCGGAACTGGAACAGGTTGGACGGCAGGCGCTTGGGACGCAGCAGCTTGCCGTCGCGGTTCAGGACCACATCGCCGTTCTTCATGTCGGACGGCGCGATCTCTTCGCAGTCGAGGAAGCTGTTGTACTGGTCGCCGATGTCGCCCGGCGTGTGGCTGACCGCGATCTGCTTGGTCAAGCCCGCGCCCAGGCTGTCGGTGCGGGTGACGATGATGCCGTTGTCGACGCCCATCTCGAGGAAGGCGTAGCGGCAGGCGCGGACCTTCGCGAGGAAGTCCTCGTGCGGCACGGTGACCTTGCCGTCCTGGTGGCCGCACTGCTTTTCGTCGGAGACCTGGTTCTCGATCTGCAGGGCGCAGGCGCCCGCCTCGATCATCTTCTTGGCCAGCAGGTAGGTGGCTTCCGCGTTGCCGAAGCCGGCGTCGATGTCGGCGATGATCGGAACGACGTGGGTCTCGTAGTTGTCGATCGTGTCGATCAGCTTCTGTTCCTTGGCCTTGTCGCCGGCGGCGCGGGCCGCGTCGAGGTCACGGAACAGGCCGCCCAGTTCACGGGCGTCGGCCTGCTTCAGGAAGGTGTAGATCTCTTCGATCAGCGCCGGCACCGAGGTCTTCTCGTGCATCGACTGGTCCGGCAGCGGGCCGAAGTCCGAGCGGAGCGCGGCGACCATCCAGCCCGACAGATAGATGTAGCGCTGCTTGGTGGTGCCGAAGTGCTTCTTGATCGAGATCAGCTTCTGCTGGGCGATGAAGCCGTGCCAGCAGCCCAGCGACTGGGTGTAGTTGGCGGGATCGGCGTCATAGGCCGCCATGTCCTCGCGCATGATGCCCGCGGTGTACTTGGCGATTTCCAGGCCGGTCTTGAAGCGGTTCTGCAGGCGCATGCGCGCCACCGACTCGGCGGCGATGCCGTCCCACGTGCCGTTCTTGCTCTTGATGAGCTGGCCCATCTCGATGATGTGGTCTTGGTACGCCATAGCCGGAAATCCCTGGTCAGCCGGTGTTCGATTGATCGTGGCGATACGGGGCGGCGAGCGCGTTGTGGAGTCGCTTAGCGGTCTAGCTGTCAAACTTTACAAGATTTCTCTGTAATGTTGTAAGGAGTGACAAACCGAGGCCGAGCATGGCTACAGATCGCCGCCTTTATGTGGGACCCAGCCTGCGTCGCCTGCGCCGCGACCGGGGGCTGACCCAGGCCGACATGGCCGCCGACCTGGATGTGTCGGCGTCGTACATCGCGCTGCTGGAGCGCAACCACCGGCCGCTGAGCGCCGAGGTGCTGCTGCGGCTTGCCCAGACCTACAAGCTGGACATGGCGTCCTTGGCCGGCAGCGGCGCGAACGACGACGCGGCGCGGCTGCAAGCCGTGCTGAAGGATCCGATGTTCGCCGACATCGACCTGCCGTCGCTGGAGAGCGCCGACGTCACCACCAACTTCCCCGGCATCACCGAGGCGCTGCTGCGCCTCTACACCGCCTATCGCGAGGAACAGCTGGCCCTGGCCGACCGAGGGGTGGCCGCCGATGCGCCGGGGGCCAGCGCCGGGGCCGACGCCTCCGATCCCGTGGCCGAGTCGCGGCGGTTCCTGGAGGCGCGGCGCAACAGCTTCCCCAGCCTGGACGACGCGGCCGAGCGGCTGGCCCAGCAGGTCGCCCAGCACGACGGGTTCGCCGGCTACTTCAAGGCGCGCCACAATCTCAAGGTCCGCAGGCTCCCGCCCGAAGTGATGGTCGGCTCCACGCGGCGCCTGGATCACCACCGCCGCGAGATCCTGCTGAGCGACGAGCTGGATCACGCCAGCCAGACGTTCCAACTGGCCCTGCAGCTGGCCTACCTGGAACTGGCGGTCGACGTGGACGCGGTGGTGTCCCTGGGGACCTTCGCCACCGACAGCGGCGAGCGGCTGACCCGGCGCGCGCTGGCAAGCTATGCCGCCGCGGCGCTGCTGATGCCCTACACCGCCTTCGCCCGGGCGGTGGAGGCGCGCCGCTACGACGTCGAGGCCCTGGGCCGCCAGTTCGGGACCAGCTTCGAGCAGATCGCCCACCGCCTGACCACGCTGCAGAAGCCCGGCCAGGAACGCGTGCCGTTCTTCTTCATCCGCGTGGACGAGGCGGGGAACATCTCCAAACGGCTGGACGGCGCGGGCTTCCCGTTCGCGCGGCACGGCGGCGGCTGCCCGTTGTGGAACGTGCACCAGGCGTTCCGCACGCCGCGCCAGCTGGTCACCCAGTGGCTGGAACTGCCGGACGGCCAGCGCTTCTTCTCCATCGCCCGCACGGTCACCGCCGGCGGGGGCGGTTACGGCAAACCCCGGATCGAGCGGGCCATCGCGCTCGGCTGTTCGGCCGAGCACGCCGGGCGGCTGATCTATACGGGGGACCAGCCCAACGGCGCCGACGCGGCCACGCCCATCGGGGTCACCTGCCGTCTGTGCCACCGGACCGAATGCACGGCGCGCTCGGCCCCGCCGATCGGCCGCCAGATCCTGCCCGACGACATCCGCCGCACCAGCGCTCCGTTCGGGTTCTCCGACAGCTGAGACGGCCCGAGCGGCTTGGCGTGGACCTGGGTGATGTACCCCCTTGGCGCGGCCACGCTTTCGGGGTCAAAAGGGCTTCAAATCTGGGAATAGCGGGTCAATGGCTCCACGAAGCGCCGCGGCAAGATCCACGGACCGGTTCGAACGCAAGCGTGAGGCCATCCTGGATGCGGCGACACGCATCCTGAACCGCAAAGGAATCAAGGGTCTGACGCTGGGCGACACCGCCGCGGCCGTGGACCTGTCGACCACCAGCGTCACCTACTATTTCAAGCGCAAGGACGATCTCGCGGCGGCCTCGATCACCCGTGGGATCGAGACCCTGCACGACCTGGCCGACCAGGCCGTGCATGAGGCCACGCCGCCCGAGCGGCTGCGCGCCTTCTTCACCCGTTATCTCGACACCGTGGCGCAGACCATCGCCGGCACGGCGCCGCCGCTGCCGATCATCTCGGAACTGCGCGCCCTGACCTCGCCCCGCCGCGAGGAGGTGGCCACAGCCTACGGCCGCCTGTTCCGCAAGGCGCGCCAGATCTTCGACCATCCGGATCTGGCCTGGATGTCCCGCGGCCGGCGCACGGCGCGCACGCGCATTGTGCTGGAACAGGTGTTCTGGGGCGGCTCTTGGCTGGCGAAGTACGACCCGGAGGACTATCCGCGCATCCGGGACCGGATGGTCGACATTTTCCTGCAGGGCCTCGCGGCCGACGGCGCGGCCTGGGATCCGGCCACGATCCCGATGGACGATCTGGCCGGCGACGGCCCGGAGCTGGCGCGCGAGACGTTCCTGTTGGCGGCGACCCGGCTGATCAACCTGCGCGGCTATCGGGGCGCCTCGGTGGACAAGATCTCGGCCGAGCTGAACGTCACCAAGGGCAGCTTCTATCACCACAACGAGGCCAAGGACGACCTGGTGGTCACCTGCTTCGAGCGCAGCTTCGAGGTGATGACCCGCGCCCAGCGGCTGGCGATGGAGCTGCGGGGCGACCAGTGGGCCAAGGTCTCGGCCTGCGCCGCCGCCCTGGCCGAGTTCCAGCTCTCCGATCACGGCCCGCTGCTGCGCACCAACGCGCTGACCGCCCTGCCGGAACAGATGCGCGGCGTGATGATGGAGCACTCGAACCGCGTCTCGGACCGTTTCGCCTCGATGATCTCCGACGGCATCGCCGAAGGCTCCATCCGCCCTGTGGACCCCTTCATCGCCTCGCAGATGCTGAACGCCACGCTCAACGCCTGCGCCGAGCTGGGCTACCTGGTGCCGGACGTCCGGCCGAAAGCGGCGGCCTCGGTGTTCGTGCGGCCACTCCTGATGGGCATCTTCGAGAAGTAGGACGGCGGTCGCCGCATCGGCGGCGCCGCGCCTCGCAAAGGCCGATGTCAGGCGGTGATGGGCAACGCATGGACGCGGCGGCGCACGCTTGCGCCGACCAGGCCGAACCCAAGGATCATCATCGCCCACGTCGCCGGCTCAGGCACGGCTCCAACGCCTGCGGGTTCGAACGTTACGGTCACGGCGAGCGACCCCCCATTGTTGTACCAGCCGGTTCCGTCGGCGACGCCCAGGAACAGGCGGGTGGCTCCGGTCGGGGCCGTGAACAGCTGCGTGGCGCCCGAACCCGTGCCGGTCAGGCCGTCTCCGATGAAGAAGATCTGGCCGATGCCGGGCGTCAGGGACGCGAAGGACCGGGCGCCGTTGAAGTCCAGGCTGGCGGGCTCGGCGCCCGGTGTCGGCGCGGCGTCGGTCAGGAAGACGCCCAGCAGGGAATTGACCCCCACGCCAAGGGCGTTGGCGATCCCCGTGTTGAAGTCGAACATATCGAAATTGAGCGTGCCTTCCGGGCCGACGTCGCCATAGCCCGCCCCGTTGGTGAAACCCGTGGGCGCAAAGCTGAACGTCGACCCGTTGGCGAAGCCGATGAACACCGCCGGACTGTGCGTGGGCGCGCTGTCGCCGCCGCAACAGGCCGCGCCGTCGGCGGCGCCGGCCAGGAACGGGTTATCGCTGCCGACGACGGCGACAACCGTCGTCGCGGCGAAAGCGGGTGTCGTGAGCATGGCCGCGCTGAGCGAGAGCGCCGCGAAGAACCCGGTACGCATATGAGACCCCTGTGCCCCGGCCGCAGATTCGGCCGGATATGCTCAGAGGCGTCGTTCGGGGCGACGACGGTTCACCATGTCGAAAAAATTCAAAGCCGCCGCTTCTCCGCCGCCCGCCGGTCCTCGATGTCCTCCGGCTCCTGCTGGTCCAGGTCGGCCATCTCGCTGCGGGCGTCGCCGTGAGCGCGAAGCAGTTCGTCCAGCTTGGCCTGGATGGCCTGGGTGTCGCGGTGGGCGGCGCGCTGGATGAACAGGGTCATGAACCAGGCCCCCAGCGCCGCGCCGCCGTGCATGTCGAAGCTACCCCGGTCGAAGATCAGCCAGGCGACGGTGTAGAGACTGACCGCCACGAAGGCGATCGGGCGGGCGGTGACGACGCCGATGGACGTCAAGCTGCGGTGCATGGTGGAGGTCATGGGCCGCCAACGCGGCGGCGCCAGCGCGCGTTCCGAGCCTGCCCTCGCCCCTCTCGCTTCGCGGGTCTTACTGCGTGACCAGGATCACCTTGCCGACGTGGGCGCCGGCTTCCAGGTGGGCGTGGGCGTCGGCGGCCTTCTCCAGGGGGAAGGTGGCGTCGATCTGGGGCTTGAGCTTGCCGGCGGCGATCCAGGGCCAGACGACCCGCTCGATCTCGGCGGCGAGGCGGGCCTTTTCGTCGGCGTTGCGGGGGCGGAGCGTGGAGCCGGTGAGGACCGCGCGCTTCATCATGATCGCGAAGATGGGCACGTTCAGCATGGCGCCGGCCAGGGCGGCGATGAACACGATGCGGCCGTCCATCTTCAGGGCGTCGAGGTCCTTCGGCACATAGTCGCCGCCGACCATTTCCAGCACCACGTCGACGCCGCCTTCGCGCTTGGCGACCTCGGCGAAGTCTTGCGCGGTGACGTCGACGGCCACGTCGGCGCCCAGCGCCAGGGCGGTCTTGGCCTTGTCGGCGCCGCGGCCTGTGCCGATCACCTTGGCGCCCGCCGCCTTGGCCATCTGGATGGCGGTGACCCCGATGCCGGAGGTGGCGCCGTGGATCATCAGGGTCTCGCCGGCCTTCAGGCGGCCGTGCTCGAAGACGTTGGCGTAGACGGTGAAGACCGTCTCGGGCAGGCCGGCGGCCTCCTCGAAGCTCAGGCCGTCCGGGATCGGCAGGGCGTGGCGGGCGTCGACCACGGCGTATTCCGCATAGCCGCCGCCGCCCAGCAGGGCGCAGACCTTGTCGCCCACCTTCCAGCGCCCGGCGGCCTTGGCCACCACGCCGGCCACTTCCAGGCCCATGGTCGTGGGCGCGCCGGGGGGCGGGGGATAGCCGCCCAGGCGCTGGACGATGTCGGGCCGGTTCACGCCGGCGGCCTTCACCTGGATCAGGATCTGGCCGGGACCCGGTTCCGGGATCGGCTCGCGCACGGGATGCAGCGCCGAGGCCGGCCCCTTGCCGCCCTCGATGGCGATGACGGTCATGGTCTCGGCTTCGAGGGGGCTGGTCATGGATTGTCCTGAAACTTGCGCAAAGCGGGCTCTCGCGTTCAGATAGCGGTCCGGTCGGGGGACGGAAAGGGAGGGTTTGAGCATGGAAGAACCTGCTGAAGTCCGCGTCGGCCGAGGTCAGCGCCTGCTGGAAGCCGTCCGCGAAGACCTGGATCTCTTCGGCGTATCCGAGCTGGAAGACCGCCTGGAGATGCTGGAAGCCGAGGCCAGCCGGGTGAAGGCCCAGATCGACAAGAAGCGATCCGGCCGCGCCGCCGCCGACGCGCTGTTTTCGCCGGGCGCCCCCGCCTGACCTTCCCAACGTAACGGGGCTGGCATGGCGGTTGCACGGCGACGTCGTGTTGCGACGTTTCGTTCAGCGCGTGGAAACCCTAACCGGTGTAGAGTCCGCTTGATGCAGGATATCAAAAGCCCCGACTGGCGCGATGACGTCATCCAGGACTTCGCTCGCTCCGAGCTGTTCGAGCGGACCTTCCAGGAAGGCATGGAGCTGGTGGAAGAGACCGCCAGCTACCTGGACGGCGAAGGCCGCCAGGAGTCGAAGCTGCTCTCCCGCAACGCGGCCCTGGCCTATGCGGCCGAGAGCATGCGCCTGACGACGCGCCTGATGCAGGTGGCCTCGTGGCTGCTGGTCCAGCGTGCGGTGCGCGAGGGCGACATGGCCCCGGCCTCCGCCTGCGAGGACCGTTACCGTTTGAATGCCGAGGACGCGTCCCGTCGCGGCGACACCGAGGCCGTGCGCGGCGAACTGCCGCGTGGCCTCACCGGCCTGGCCGACCGCGCCGAGCGCCTCTACGAGCGCGTCCGCCACCTGGACAAGCGCATGTACCTGGAAAGCCAGACCGCCGAACCGTCCAATCCCGTTCTGGGCCAGATGGACCGGCTGAAGAGCGCCTTCGGGGGTTAGTTTGATTTCCTTCTCCCCTTGCGGGAGAAGGTGTCAGCCGTCGGCTGACGGATGAGGGGTCGCACGGAGCCATCCGTGGCGGCCCTTTTTCATTTCGGGCTGACAGGCCGGCGCGGCCCCTCATCCGACCTGCTGCGCAGGCCACCTTCTCCCGCAGGGGGAGAAGGACGAAAAACGCCGCGAAGGGTGACCCTCGCGGCGTTCTGAATCTTTGCCCTGGATCCCCGCCTGCGCGGGAACGGCCCAGCCTATTTGCGGGTGAAGGCGCCGAACTTGGCGTTGAAGCGCGAGACGCGGCCGCCGCGGTCGAGCATCTGGTGACCGCCGCCGGTCCACGCCGGGTGGGTCTTCGGATCGATGTCCAGGTTCAGCGTGTCGCCCGGCTTCCCGTAGGTGGAGCGCGTCTGATAGCTCGTGCCGTCCGTCATCACGACGGTGATGAAGTGGTAGTCGGGGTGAGTGTCTTGTTTCATCGAACGGGCGCCTGACGTAATGGAGCGGCCAACTTAGGCCGGCCGCCGGTGAAGGCGGTCGAAATGGAAGCCGCGCGTATAAATAAAGGCGCGGGCAAATGCAAGGTGCGAGACAGATGAGTGAGTCCGGCCGAGAGTCTTCCACGGCCGGATCGCCTGTCGAGGGCCGCCCCAGCGCCGGCCAGGCCATGGCCCAGACCCTGGCCGAAGGCGCCGCCAAGCGGGGCAAGAGCCGCAACGTCCGCGCGCTCAGCCGCCTGCAACCGTTCCTGGTCGCCCATTGGGGCCGCGCCCTGGCCTCGCTGGCGTTCCTGCTGCTGTCGACCAGCGCCACGCTGGGCATGTCGGGCGCGATCCGGCTGGTGGTGGACAACCTGACCAAGGCCGGGCTGGACGCCGCCACGGTGGACCGCCGGTTCCTGGTCGTGGGCGCGGTCGCCCTGACCCTGGCCATCGCCACGGCGCTGCGCTTCTACTTCGTCACCAGCCTGGGCGAGCGCGTGGTCGCCGACCTGCGCAAGACCACCTACGGCCACATCCTGACCCTGGACCCGTCGTTCTTCCTGCAGACCCGCACGGGCGAGGTGCTGTCGCGCCTGACCACCGACATCGCCATCGTCGAGAACCTGCTGGCGACCTCGGTCTCGGTGGCGTTGCGCAACCTGCTGACCCTGATCGGGGCGCTGATCCTGCTGATGTTCGTCAGCGCGCACCTGACCAGCCTGGTGCTGCTGACCTTCCCGTTCGTGCTGGCGCCGCTGTTCCTGTTCGGCCGCCGGGTGCGCTCGCTGACCGCCTCGGCGCAGGACCGGTTCGCCGACGCCGTGGGCTCGGCCGGCGAGAGCCTGGACGCGCTCGAGACCGTGCAGGCGTTCGGCCGCGAGCGCGCCGCCGCCGACCGCTTCGGCGGGGCGGTGGAGCAGGCGTTCCGCGCCCAGATGCGGCGGATCACCGTGCGCGCCGCCATGACCGCGGCCGTCATCGTCCTGGTGTTCGGCGGCATCGTCGGCGTGTTCTGGCTGGGCGTGCACGCCGGCCTGCGCGGCGACATCTCGTGGGGCGCGCTGTTCCAGTTCGCGTTCCTGTCGGTTATGGCCGCGGGCTCGGTCAGCGCCTTGGGCGAGACCTGGGGCGACGTCCAGAAGGCCGCCGGCGCCATGGAGCGGGTGGGTGAACTGCTGGACGCCCGGCCCGGCGTGGCCGCGCCGCCGAACCCGACGCCGCTGCCCAAGCCGCCGCGCGGCGAGGTGGCGTTCGAAGACGTCACCTTCGCCTATCCGGGGCGCCCCGACCTGCCGGCGCTGAAGGACTTCACCCTGCATGTGCGGCCCGGCGAGCGGGTGGCGCTGGTCGGCCCGTCGGGGGCGGGCAAGAGCACCGTGTTCCGCGTCCTGCTGCGCTTCTACGATCCGCAGGTGGGCCGCATCCTGCTGGACGGCGTCGATCTTCGCGATGCGGAGCCGTCCGAGGTGCGCGCCCGCATGGCGCTGGTGGCCCAGGAGAGCCCGCTGTTCTCAGGCTCGGCCGCCGACAACATCCGCTTCGGCCGCGAAGGCGCCACCGACGACGACGTCCAGGGCGTGGTCCGCGCCGCGCAGGCCGAGGGGTTCCTGACCGCCTTGCCGGAGGGGCTGGAGACGCTGGTCGGCGACCGCGCCCGCACGCTCTCCGGCGGCCAGCGCCAGCGGCTGGCCATCGCCCGCGCCCTGATCCGCGAGGCGCCGATCCTGCTGTTGGACGAGGCCACCAGCGCCCTGGACGCCGAGAACGAACACTTGGTCCAGCGCGCCCTGGACGAGGCCATGAAGGGCCACACCACCCTGGTCATCGCCCACCGCCTGGCGACGGTGCTGAAGGCCGACCGCATCGTGGTCATGGACGACGGCCGGGTCGTGGAAGAAGGCACGCACGCGGATCTGGTGGCGAAGAACGGGCTCTACGCCCGCCTGGCCGCGCTGCAGTTCGAAGCGGCTTAATTCGCCCGCGCGGGGTGTGGTGCTACCCCCGCGCCTTGACCGCCAGCCCCGGGAAATCGCTGAACAGGCCGTCGACGCCGGCGGCGTAGATGGCCTTGAACACCGCCTCGACGTCGCCGTGGTCGGCGGGGCTGGTCCCGCGCTGCAGGCTCTTGGGCAGGAACATGTTCTCGGCGCGGACAGTCCAGGGGTGGACGGCCAGGCCCGCGGCGTGCGCCCAGCCGACGAGTTCCGTCGGCGCGCCCAGCGTCCCGCCCGCCGTGGGGATAACCAGCGGCCATTCCGGCCCCAGGCCCTCGGCGAAGGCGGCGATAGCCTTGATCGCGGCCGCGGACTTCACGTCCACCGGCGCCGGCCCCTGGCCCACCAGCATGACGCGGCGCGCCTTGCCGAGCTTGCCGAACGTCTTCAGCGGCTCGACCTCGAAGCACTGGACGAAGACCGGCGCGGTCTTCGAATCCAGGTCGTTCTTCTTCAGAATGTCAGCCAGGCGCTGCTCCAGCGGCAGGCCGATCCCGGCGAAATAGGTCGGGTGCTTCATCTCAGGGTACGTGCCGATGGTGCGGCCGACCCGCTTGCTCTCGGCCTTCGCCAGGTCGACGACCTCCTGGTAGGTCGGGATCTCCTCCTGGCCGTCGAACTTGGCGCTGCCGGGCCGGACCTGCGGCAGGCGCTCGCGGGCGCGCAGGGTCTTCAGCTCGGCCAGGGTGAAGTCCTCGGTGAACCAGCCGGTAATCTTCTGGCCATCGATCACCTTGTCGGCCTTGCGGGCCGCGAACTCGGGCCGGCCGGCGACGTCGGTGGTGCCGGCGATCTCGTTCTCGTGGCGCACCACGAGGTGGCCGTCCTTGGTGACCACGCAGTCCGGCTCGATGAAGTCGCAGCCCTCGGCGATGGCCAGGCGATAGGCCATCAGCGTGTGCTCGGGCCGCTCCCCGCTGGCGCCGCGGTGAGCGATGACCAAGGGCTTCTTCGGCTGCGCGAAGGTGGGCGTGGCGGCCATGGCGAGGCCCGTGGCGGTGAGGGTGCGGCGCGTGATCATGCGCCCACCTTAGCCGCTATTTTGCGGCAGTCAGGCGACTGAGGAGCTGCGGGTGCAATTCCAGGTTCGCGGCGACCACGGAGCCCTTGCCCAGGACGGCGTCCTCGCCGTCGGCGTCGGTAACCTTGCCGCCCGCCTCGGTCACCAGCAGCATGCCGGCCGCCAGGTCCCAGGGCTTCAGATCCCGCTCCCAATAGCCGTCGAACCGGCCGGCGGCGACCCAGGCCAGGTCCAGCGACGCGGCGCCGAACCGGCGCACGCCGGCGACCCGTTGGCTGATCTGGTGTAGTTCCTTGAGAAACGTCGCGTGCTGGCCGTGGCCCAGGAACGGGATGCCGGTGGCGAACACCGCTTCATCCATCCGTTGGCGCGCCGCCACCCTCAGCCGGTGGTCGTTGACGAAGCAGCCCTTGCCCTTCTCGGCCCAGAACAGCTCGTTGGTGATCGGGTTGTAGGTCACCGCCGCGACCACGCCCGCGCCCTCGCGCTCAAGCGCGATGTTGATGGCGAAGTGGGGGATGGCGTGGAGGAAGTTGGTCGTCCCGTCCAGCGGATCGACGATCCAGGTGTGGGACTTGTCCGTGCCCTCGATCATGCCACGCTCTTCGCCGTGGAAGCCGTAGCCGGGGCGCGCCTTGGACAGCGCCTCGAAGATCACCTGCTCCGACTTCAGGTCGGCCGCCGACACGAAATCGGCGGGCGCCTTCTTGGCCACCTGCAGTTCGGCCAGTTCGCCGAAGTCACGGTTGAGCCCACGCGCCGCCTTGCGCGCAGCGTCGCTCATCACCTTCAGAAGGGCGGATTGGGTGCTCACGGTTTCAAAAGATCTCGGTGGGGAATTATGGCCGCGGAACCTAGGGTCGGGGGGGAACGAAAGCAAGGAGAGTCGAATGGATCGGGATGCGACCTGCTGGTGCGGTGATCTCTCCGTGACGCTTCGCGGCGAGCCGACGCTGGTTTCGAGCTGCTGCTGCACGCGGTGCCAGCGGCGGACGGGCAGCTTCTTCGGCGTGACGGTCTATTTCCATCCGGACCAGATGGTCGCGCGTCGAGGGACGCCCGCCAACTTCCAACGGCCGGACGGCGTGACCACGTTCAACTTCTGCCCGCGCTGTGGGTCGAACGTCTGGTGGAGCTCGCCCGAGTGGGGTGACGTGCTCGGCGTGGCCGGCGGAGCGTTCGCCGATCCGACGCTGCCCAGCCCGAAACGGATGGTTTTCACCGCCACGCGGCACCCGTTCGTCTGCGTGCCGGAGGGGGTGCCGGAATATGAAGACGGGCCGCCGGAGTAGGTCCTCTCCCTCTCCGCTTCGCGGGGGGAGAGAAGGTGTCAGGCCCGCTCCGCCACGCCCGCCGCAATCTCGGCGTTGATCGCCTTCACCGCCGCCTCTGGTCCGTCGGCGTGGCTCCACACTCCGGCCGAGACCGCCAGGAAGTCCGCGCCGGCGGCGGCCAGGCCGCGCGCGGTCGCCGCGGTGATCCCGCCGATGGCGACGCAGGGGATGATCATGTCCGCCTGCCAGCCGGTCAGCAGCGCCGGCTCGGCGTGGGTCGTGGCGTCCTTGGTGGTGGTCGGGAAGAAGGCCCCGAAGGCGACATAGTCCGCGCCGCCCTCGGCGGCTTCCATGGCCAGGTGCAGACTGTCGTGGCAGGTGACGCCGATCATGGCGTCCGGGCCCATGATCTTCCGCGCCTGGGCCAGCGGCGCGTCGTCCTGGCCGACGTGGACGCCATCGCAGCCCTGGCGGGCGGCCAGGTCGGGCCGGTCGTTGAGGATCACCGCCACGTCGCGGGCCTGGGCGATGGGCAGGAGGGCGTCGACCGCGGCGGCGATCACCTCGTCGGGTGCGTCCTTCAGGCGGATCTGCAGGGCGGCCACGTCGCCGGCGTCCAGCGTGTGCGCCAGGGTGCGGCCGAACGTGGCCAGGTCGTCCAGGCGGGGCGGGGTGATCAGGTAGAGGCGGCAGAGCGGGAGGGACATGTCCCTAAATACACGCAGGCCCGGCTAGCGCAGCAGCAACTTCAGCGCATAGGCGATGGCCGCGCAGGACAGCGCGCCGGTGATCGCCAGGCCGGCGAACCAGACCAGCCGCTTCCAGAGCGGGGGCAGCGCCTCGCCGGGGGCGGGCGGTCGTTCAATGATATCCCGCATCGCCCCCCACCTTTCCGCGGAACAGCCAGTAGACCCACACCGTGTAGCCCAGGATCGCCGGCAACAGGATACCGACGCCCACCAGCATCAGGCTCAGGGCATTGTCCGCGTTGGCGGCGGCCCGGAAGTCGAGGTCGTAGGGCACGATGTTGGGGAAGAAGCCGATCGCCAAGCCGATATAGCCGGACAGGAACACCAGGTAAGACCCGATCAGCGAGGTGGCGTGGTGCGCCTGGCGCAATCCCCAGACCACGATACCCAGGCCGGCCAGGCCCAGCAGCGGGATCGGCAGCAGGGGGAGCAGTGTGGCCAGGTTGAAGCTGTCGCCGTCGAAGCCCCAGCGGATGGCGATGCGCGGATGGACGAACAGCGTGGCCAGGCTGACCACCGCCAGCAGCGCCGCCGTGGCGGCCGCCGCGATCCAACCCCAGCGGCGGGCGCGCACCTGCAGGTCGCCCTCGGTGCGCCAGATCAGATAGGTGGAGCCCAGCAGCGTGTAGCCCGCCAACAGGCCCACCGCGACCAGCAGGCTGTAGGGCGTCAGCCAGTCGAACGGCCCGCCGGCGAAGCCCTTGCCGTCCAGCTTCACCCCTTGGATGAAGCCGCCCAGGACCAGACCCTGGGCCAGGGTCGCGGCGATCGAGCCGCCGGCGAACGCCGCGGTCCAGAACGCCTTGCCCCGCGCGCGGCCGTGGTGGCGGAACTCGAAGGCGACGCCGCGCAGGATCAGCGCCAGCAGCATCAGGATGATCGGCAGGTACATGGCCGGCATCAGCGCCGCGTAGGCGAAGGGGAAGGCCGCGAACAGCCCGCCGCCGCCAAGGACCAGCCAGGTCTCGTTGCCGTCCCAGACCGGGGCGATGGAATCCATCATCACGTCGCGCTCGGCCGGCGAGGCGGCGAACGGGAACAGGATGCCGATGCCGAGATCGAAGCCGTCCAGCAGCACGTACATCAGCACGGCGACGGCGATGATCCCGGCCCAGACCAGCGGCAGGTCCAGGGTCATGACGCGGCTCCCTTGGTCCCGGCGGCCAGCGGATTGCCGGGCGGTCCGTCCAACTCGGGGGTCGCGGCGTCAGGTCCCGCCGCGATCAGGCGCAGGATGTAGAGGACGCCGACGCTGAAGATCACCGCATAGACCGCCATGAAGCCCAGCAGCGAGGCCGAGACCTGGCCCGCACCCACGGGCGAGACCGCGTCGGCGGTCCGCAGCACGCCGTAGATCACATAGGGCTGGCGGCCCACCTCGGCGACGACCCATCCGGAGATCACCGCGACGAAGCCGGCCGGCCCCATGGCGACGGCGGCCCAGAGGAATGCGCGATTGTACTCAGGACCTTTGGTTCGCCAGAGCAGCCACGCGCCCCAGGCGCCCAGGCCGATCATCAGCACGCCCAGGCCCACCATCACCCGGAAGGCCCAGAAGACGATGAAGACCGGCGGCCGGTCCTGCGGCGC
Source organism: Alphaproteobacteria bacterium (assembly GCA_018821435.1). Classification (GTDB taxonomy): domain Bacteria; phylum Pseudomonadota; class Alphaproteobacteria; order Caulobacterales; family Caulobacteraceae; genus Phenylobacterium. Next base: position 17,726 of record JAHJME010000015.1, on the reverse strand, counting down.
GAAGGCCTTCAGCCCCTTCACCTCGGCCTTGGTGCTGCCGGCGGTGATAAGGCTGCCCAACTTGGGGATCGAGATCTCGAAGCGATTGCCCTCGGTGGCGCGGTCGGGCCAGGCGGCGATGTGGAACGGCTGCTCGGTCCGGGTTTCCCAGAACGCCTCGATGGCGGCCAGCTTGGCGGGCTGCACGCGCATCACTTCCTTGCCGGACAGGTCGCCGACGAAGAGCTGCAGCGGGGCGACGATGGCGAACATGCCGATGGCCATGCGCAGCGCCAGGCAGGGCTCCTCGTCGGGCCCGCGGCGTAGGATCCGCCACGCCGAGGCCGCGCCGACCACCAAGGCCGTGGTCAGGTAGGCCGCCAGCACCATGTGGGCCAGTCGCTCGGGGAAGGTCGGCGAGAAGATCACCTTCATCCAGTCCACGGCCCTGAGCGTCCCGTCGGGCAGGGTGGTGAAGCCGGTCGGATGCTGCATCCAGCTGTTGGCCGAGATGATCCAGAACGCCGAGATCAGCGTACCCACCGCGACCAGCGCCGTTGAGGTGAAGTGCAGGCCCGGGCCGACCTTCTTCCAGCCGAACAACATCACGCCCAGGAACGAGGCCTCGAGGAAGAAGGCGGTCAGGACCTCGAACGCCAGCAGCGGCCCGATCACCGGCGCGGCGACGGCGGAGAAGACGCTCCAGTTGGTGCCGAGCTGGTAGCTGAGCACCACGCCCGAGACGACGCCCATGCCGAACGAGATCGCGAAGATCTTCACCCAGAACAGATAGAGCGTCTTGAACGCCTCGTTCTTGGTGACCAGCCACAGGCCTTCCAGCACGGCCAGGAAACTGGCCAGGCCGATGGTGAAGCTGGGAAAGATGATGTGGAACGCGATGGTGAACGCGAACTGCAGGCGAGACAGTATGAGTGCGTCGAAATCCATCGCCGTCCCCGGGCGAGTCCGTCAGCGCCGTCTCCCGCGGCCCTGAGCAGCTCCCAGCTCCTTACAACGCCTAAGCTTGAGCCAGGTCGCCGCGACATCCGGTCGCAGGGTGAACGCCGTTCACCATGCTTTGAGAATGACTTGCAAACTTAATCGCAGATCGCTAACTGTTAGGCGTCAGTCAGGGACCGCTCGCGCGCTCATGTACGTCTGCAATTGCAATGGCATCCGGGAGCGCGACGTCCGCGCGGCCATCGCGGCCGGCGCCAGCCGTCCCGCTCAGATCTTCAAAGCCTGCGACTCGGCCGCCCAGTGCGCCCGCTGCGTCTGCGACATGCGCAAGATGCTGGACGAAGAACGCCAGGCGATGCGGTTCGCCGCCGAATAGGCCGGAATTCAGCAGGTTTTCAGCAAGCGACAATCATTCGCAGCGAAACCCGCGACTTTCTTAGCAACCGCAAATCACTCGCAGACATAGCCTTTGACACCGCATGCCCACGACAGGCATCTCCGCGCCATTGATTGGACGGAGGCTCGAAAGTGCAAGGCGACAAGGCAATCATCCGGCTCTTGAACGCGGTGCTCACCAATGAGCTGACCGCGGTCAACCAGTATTTCCTGCATGCGCGGATCTACGAAAACTGGGGCCTGATCCGCCTCGGCAAGATTACCTATGAAGAGTCGATCGGCGAGATGAAGCACGCCGACAAGCTCATCAAGCGGATCCTGTTCCTGGACGGCCTGCCCAACCTGCAGGACCTGCACAAGCTGAAGGTCGGCGAGGTGATCGGCGAATGCCTGGCCTCGGACCTTGGCGTCGAGGTCGGCGGCCGCCAGACGCTGATCGACGGTATCAAGCTGTGCGAGACCTCGGCCGACTACGTGTCGCGCCAACTCCTGCGCGAGATCCTGTCCGACACCGAGGAACACATCGACTTCCTCGAGACCCAGCTCACCCTGCTGAAGAACCTGGGCGACCAGAACTATCTGCAGAGCGCCATGGGCGAACTGCCGTCGGCTTAAGCCTCCAAAGCTCGTCATCCCCCGGATGACGAGCGGGGGTGTTTCACCCTACCGTCGCGCCCAACACGCATGACGGGGGAGACGGGCATGGCTGCGGCTGGGGCGGAGACGCCGGCGCGGAAGGGGTCGAACGTGACGGTGGTCGCGGGCGCCTCGGTCGGCACGGTGTTCGAGTGGTACGACTTCTACCTCTACGGCTCGCTGGCCGGGTTCATCACCCAGCACTTCTTCTCCGGCGTGAACGAGACCACGGGCTACATCTTCGCCCTGCTGGCGTTCGCCGCCGGGTTCGCGGTCAGGCCGTTCGGGGCCATCGTCTTCGGGCGGCTGGGCGACCTGTGGGGCCGCAAGAACACCTTCCTGGTCACCATGCTGCTGATGGGGCTGTCGACCTTCGTGGTCGGCCTGCTGCCCAGCTACGACAGCATCGGCGTGCTGGCGCCCATCCTGTTGATCGTCATGCGTCTGATCCAGGGCCTGGCCCTGGGCGGCGAGTACGGCGGGGCGGCGACCTACGTCGCCGAGCACGCGCCGGAGGGTAAGCGGGGCCTCTACACCAGCTGGATCCAGACCACGGCCACCTTCGGCCTGTTCCTGTCCCTGATCGTCATCCTGGTGGTGCGCACCAACATCGGCGAGGAGGCCTTCAAGGCCTGGGGCTGGCGCATCCCGTTCCTGGTCTCGATCCTGCTGCTGGGCGTCTCGCTGTGGATCCGGCTGCGGCTGAACGAGAGCCCGGTGTTCCAGAAGATGGTCGACGAGGGCAAGACCTCGAAGAAGCCGCTGGCCGACAGCTTCGGCAACTGGACGAACCTGAAGCTGGTGGTCCTGGCCCTGGCGGGCCTCACCGCCGGCCAGGCGGTGGTCTGGTACACCGGCCAGTTCTACGCCCTGTTCTTCCTGGAGAAGATCCTGAAGGTCGACGGGGCGCTGACCAATACGCTGGTCGCCATCGCCCTGGTGCTGGGCACCCCGTTCTTCGTGGTCTTCGGCTGGCTGTCGGACAAGGTCGGCCGCAAGCCGATCATCCTGGCGGGCTGCGTCCTGGCGGCGCTGACCTACTTCCCGGTGTTCAAGGCGCTGACCACGGCCGCCAATCCCCAGCTGGCCCACGCCACGGCCGCTGCGCCGGTGCTGGTGATCGCCGATCCGGCCACCTGCCACTTCCAGTTCGACCCGGTGGGCACGCAGGCGTTCACGACCGCCTGCGACGTGGCCAAGGGCGCGCTGGCCAGCGCCGGCGTCTCCTACGAGAACCGCGCGGCGCCCGCGGGCTTGGTCGCCGTCGTGCAGGTCGGGACGGTGCAGCTGGCCAGCTTCGAGGGCGCGGCCCTGCCCAAGGCCGAGTTCACGGCGCGGAAGGCGGCCTGGACCAAGGACCTGGGCGCGGTGCTCAAGACCGCCGGCTATCCGGCCAAGGCCGACGCGGCGCTGATGAACAAGCCGATGGTGGTGTTCCTGCTGTGGCTGCTGGTGATCTACGTGACCATGGTCTACGGGCCGATCGCCGCGGCGCTGGTCGAGATGTTCCCGGCGCGGATTCGCTACACCTCGATGTCGCTGCCCTATCACCTGGGCAACGGCTGGCTGGGCGGGTTCCTGCCGACGACCGCATTCGCCATGGTCGCCGCCACGGGCAACATCTACTACGGCCTCTGGTACCCGATCGTGGTCGCCGCCTTCACCGCGGTGGTCGGGTTCTTCTTCGTCAAGGAGATGAAGGGGAACCGCATCGAGGACTGACGATCGGATGCTCCCCCTCCGGGGGAGCTCGCGAAGCGAGAGGGGGCTGGAGCCCACGGGCCGTGCCTGGAACCCCCTCCCCACGCTGCGCGTGGACCTCTACTCGGCGGCGACCTTGGTCAGGCCGACCTTCGGGGCCAGTTCGCCGGCGGCGTAGCGTTTGGCCATGGCCGAGAGCGGGACCGCCTTGATGCTGGAGGCGTGGCCGGCGGTGCCGAATTCCTCGAAGCGCTGGATGCAGACCGCGCGCATGGCTTCCTTGGCGGGCTTCAGATAGCCGCGCGGGTCGAACTCGCCCGGCTTCTCGGCGAAGACCTTCCGGATCGCGGCGGTGATGGCCATGCGGTTGTCAGTGTCGATGTTGATCTTGCGCACGCCGTGCTTGATGCCGCGCTGGATCTCTTCGACCGGCACGCCCCAGGTCTGGGGCATCTCGCCGCCGTACTTGTTGATCAGGTCCTGGAGATCCTGCGGCACCGAGCTGGAGCCGTGCATGACCAGGTGGGTGTTGGGCAGGCGGCGGTGGATTTCCTCGATCACGTTCATGGCCAGGACGTCGCCGTCCGGCTTGCGCGTGAACTTGTAGGCGCCGTGCGACGTGCCCATGGCGATGGCCAGGGCGTCGACCTGGGTTGCTTCCACGAAGCGCACAGCTTCGTCCGGATCGGTCAGCAGCTGGTCGTGGCTCAGCTTACCCTCGAAGCCGTGGCCGTCTTCCTTCTCGCCCATGCCGGTTTCCAGCGACCCCAGCACGCCCAGCTCGCCCTCGACCGAGGCGCCGACCCAGTGGGCCATGTCGACCACGTTCTTGGTGACCTTGACGTTGTAGTCGTAGTCGGCGGGCGTCTTGCCGTCGCCCTTCAGCGAGCCGTCCATCATCACCGAGGTGAAGCCGTACTGGATCGCCGTGGCGCAGGTCGCCTCGTTGTTCCCGTGGTCCTGGTGCATGCAGATCGGGATGTGCGGATAGATCTCGGCCATGGCGTCGATCAGGTGCTTCAGCACGATGTCGTTCGCATAGGACCGGGCGCCGCGCGACGCCTGCATGATCACCGGCGAGTCGGTGGCCTCCGCGGCCTCCATGATCGCCAGCGCCTGTTCCATGTTGTTGATGTTGAACGCGGGCACGCCGTAGCCGTGCTCGGCCGCGTGGTCCAACAGCTGTCGAAGGGTAATACGAGCCATAACTTCAGGTCCCCACCTGTCTCATTGGGAGAGGGCCGCCACGCCGGGCAGCTCCTTTCCCTCCATCCATTCAAGAAACGCGCCGCCCGCAGTGGATACGAACGTGAAGTCCTGCGAGACGCCGGCGGCGTTCAGGGCCGCCACAGTATCACCACCGCCCGCGACGGCCACCAGCTTGCCGGCCTTCGCCAGTTCGGCGGCGTGATGGGCGGCCTTCATGGTGCCCTTGTCGAAGGGCGGCATCTCGAACACGCCCAGGGGGCCGTTCCAGATCAGCGTCTTGGAATTGTCCATGGCGCGGCACAGGCGCTCGACCGTCTCGGGGCCGGCGTCGAGGATGCGCTCGTGCTCGTCGATCGAGCCCACGTCGCGCACCCGGGCCGGGGCGCCGGGCGCCAGTTTCTCGGCGACCACGATGTCCAGCGGCAGGAAGAGCTTGCAGTTGTTCTGGCCGGCCAGGCGGATGATGTCGCGCGCGGTCTCGGCCAGGTCCTTCTCGCAGTAGGACGCACCGACGTCGTGGCCCTGCGCGTAGAGGAAGGTGTTGGCCATGCCGCCGCCGATGGCCAGCTTGTCCAGCTTGGTCACCAGGTTGCGCAGCAGGTCCAGCTTGGTGGAGACCTTGGAGCCGCCGACGATGCCCAGCACCGGGCGCTGGGGTCGGCCCAGCGCGGCGTCCAGGGCGTCCAGCTCGAGCCGCATCTGCTCGCCCGCATAGGCCGGCAGGCGACGCGCCAGGCCCACCGTCGAAGCGTGGGCGCGGTGGGCGGCCGAGAACGCGTCGTTGACGAACAGATCGCCATTGGCGGCCAGGGCGTCGGCGAACTTGAGGTCGTTGGCTTCCTCGCCCGCATGGAAGCGGACGTTTTCGAGCAGCAGCACGTCGCCGGGCTGCATGGCGTTCACCGCCTCGCGCGCCTTCTGGCCGATGCAGTCCTCGGCGAAGGCGACGGGCACGCCCAGCACCTTGGCCAGCGGCTCGACGATGGGCTGCAGGCTCATCGACGGCACGACCTTGCCCTTGGGCCGGTCGAAGTGGGCCAGCAGGATCACCTTGGCGCCGCCGGCGCGCAGCTTGTCCACCGTGGGCTTGGCGGCCTGCAGGCGGGTGTCGTCGGTGACCTGGCCGTCCTCCATGGGAACGTTCAGGTCCACCCGCACCAGGGCGCGCCGGCCCTGGAGTTCGGCGTCGTCGAGGGTGCGGAAAGCCAAGGCGCGGGTCCTTAAATCAGCTTCGCCATGGCCAGGGCCGTATCGGCCATGCGGGTCGAGAAGCCCCACTCGTTGTCGTACCAGCTCAGCACGCGGCCGAGGCCGCCGTCGACGACCTGGGTCTGCGGCAGGGCCACGGTGGACGACGCCGGCGCGTGGTTGAAGTCGATGGAGACCAGCGGATCCTTGGTCACGGCCAGGACGCCCTTCAGCGGGCCGCTGGCGGCGGCGGCTTCCATGGCTTCGTTGATCTCGGCGGCGGTCACCTTGCGGCCCGGCACGAAGTTCAGGTCGACCACCGAGACGTTGGGGGTCGGCACGCGGATGGACGAGCCGTCCAGCTTGCCGGCCAGGGCCGGGATCACCAGGCCCAGGGCCTTTGCGGCGCCGGTCGAGGTGGGGATCATGGACATGGCCGCGGCGCGGGCGCGGTACAGGTCCTTGTGCATCGTATCCAGGGTCGGCTGGTCGCCGGTGTAGGAGTGGATCGTGGTCATGTAGCCACGCTCGATCCCGCACAGCTCCTGCAGCACATGGGCCACCGGGGCCAGGCAGTTGGTGGTGCACGACGCGTTGGAGATGATCAGGTCATCCTTGGTCAGCGTCTGGTGGTTCACGCCGAACACGATGGTCTTGTCGACGCCGTCGCCCGGCGCCGAGATGATCACCCGCTTGGCGCCGGCGTCCAGGTGGGCGGCGGCCTTGTCGCGCGCGGTGAACAGGCCCGTGCATTCCAGGGCGATGTCGACGTTCAGGTCCTTGTGCGGCAGGTCCTTGGGGTCGCGGATCGCCGTGACCTTGATCTTGCCGAAGCCCGCGTCGATCCAGTCTTCGCCCGTCGTCACCGTGCCGGGGAACCGGCCGTGGACGCTGTCGTAGCGCAGCAGGTGCGCGTTGGTCTCGACCGGCCCCAGGTCGTTGATCGCCACCACTTCGATGTCCTTGCGGCCGTGTTCGACGATCGAACGCAGGACAAGGCGGCCGATGCGACCGAAACCGTTGATGGCGACGCGAACCGTCATGGGGCGGGCTCCTTCGAATTTTTGTGTGGGCGGTTTCTTCTAGTCAGAACCCGCGAAGTCAACCCCTTGCCCTCTCGGAGAGAGCGTGGAGCGGGCCTCACGTCGCGGGTCTGCAAGTCCGGCGCCGAGCTTGGCTGTGCCGGATTGGGGCGGCGGTGCGCGGCATGGGCGCTGTCAGGATTCGTCCACGAACCACACGAACGGCACGAACGTGCAGCGGCGTGGCTCGGGATGGGCCCGATCCGTTCGTGCGGTTCGTGGGGTTCGTGGACAGCGGAGGGCGCTTCGCGCCGGGCTCTGCGGTCAGGCGGAGTCGTGGATGGTCGGTTCGGGGGGCGGTGGGTCCGCCGGCGCGTCCGGCTCGTCGGGCTCGTCGGGGTCTTCGAAGTCGTGCAGCTCGTCAGGTCCCGGATCCAGAACCATCATCACCCGGTCGAAGAGCTCGATCACGGGCATGTCGAGGAAGTCCTCGCGGTTGGCCAGGTCCATGAGGACCTCGCAGATCTCGATCTCGCCGATATGGCTGAAGTCGTCCGCCTCGGTCTCGCGCTCGATGAAGGCGAGGATCTCGGGGGCTGCGCGGTCGATGCGGGCGCGGACCGCGGGCGTCAGGTGCTGGGTGCTGGCCTGGCGCGGCGTGAGGGGCGTGGTTCGTATCCGGTGGAGTTCGCCGTCCCGCGCCAGTTTGGCCTTCAGCGCCAGGGTCTGGCGGAGCGAGCGGGACATGCGCTGGTAGGTGCGGCCCAGCTCTGCGATCTCGGTGGCCTCCTCGGCGGCCATGAGTTTGGCATGCGCCTTCTCCGCGGCGGCGAGATCGAGCTCGGCCAGCCGCGCCAGCATCTCCTCGTCGCGGGAGGACGTGTGGGCCGCATCGGACATGGGAGGGAGTGGAACACGGCGGTGCGTCAGAAGCGGACGTGGGCGCTTCCGCCCCCACGGGTGTCATCCCGGTTTCGCCGCCAGGCGAAGACCGGGACCCCGAGCGCCATGGGGGGAGGCGTGGAACGCGGCGGCGCCGTTGGGGCCGCTCCGGCGACATCGACGCTCGGGGTCCCGGTCTTTGGCTGCGCCAAAACCGGGATGACAAAGGGATAAAGTTAGCTCGAACGTCGGGGGAGAGAGCGCCTAGCCCGCGACCGGCTTCACCTTTGCAGCCGCCTCGCGGGCGCGTTCACGGGCTTGGTCCACATCGCTGGCGCGGGCCAGGGCGACGCCCATGCGGCGGCGGTCGAAGCTTTCGGGCTTGCCGAAGAGGCGCAGGTCGGCGCCGGGGACGGCCAGGGCTTCGGCGACGCCGTCGAAGGCGATGCCGCTGGCTTCCAGGCCGCCATAGATCACCGCGCTGGCGCCGGGCTCGCGCAGGCTGACGTCGGTGGGCAAGCCCAGGATGGCGCGGGCGTGCAGCGCGAACTCGCTCTGATGCTGGGTGGCCAGGGTGACCAGGCCGGTGTCGTGGGGGCGGGGGCTGACTTCCGAGAACCAGACTTCGTCGCCCTGCACGAACAGTTCGACGCCGAACAGGCCCAGGCCGCCCAGGGCGTCGGTGACCGCGCCGGCGATCTCCCGCGCGCGGTCCAGGGCCTTGGGCGTCATGGCCTGGGGCTGCCAGCTTTCCACATAGTCGCCCTTCACCTGCCGGTGCCCGATGGGGGCGCAGAAGCTGGTTTCGACCTGGCCGTCGCGCAGGCTGCGGACCGTGAGCAGGGTGATCTCGAAGTCGAAGGCCACGCGGCCCTCGACGATCACACGGGTCTGCTCGACCCGGCCGCCCTCCAGGGCGTAGCGCCAGGCGTCGTGGATCTGGTCGGGGCGCTCGACGTAAGACTGGCCCTTGCCGGACGAGCTCATCACCGGCTTCACGAAGCAGGGGAAGCCGGTGGTCTTTTCGGCGGTTTCAGCCAGTTCGGCTTCGCTGGAGGCGAAGGCGTAGGCGCTGGTGGGCAGGCCCAACTCCTCGGCGGCCAGGCGGCGGATGCCTTCGCGGTTCATGGTCAGCTGGGCGGCGCGGGCGGTGGGGATCACCGTGGCCAGGCCGTCGGCCTCGATGCGGGCCAGCTCGTCGGTGGCGATGGCCTCGATCTCGGGCACGATCAGGTGCGGGCGTTCCAGCTCGACCAGTGCGCGGAGCGACGGGGCGTCGGTCATGGCGATGACGTGGCTGCGGTGCGCCACCTGCATCGCGGGCGCGTGGGCGTAGCGGTCGACGGCGATCACCTCGCAGCCCAGCCGCTGCAGCTCGATGGCCACCTCCTTGCCGAGCTCGCCCGAGCCCAGGAGCATGACCCGGACGGCGGTGGGCGAGAGTGGGGTGCCGAGGCGGGTCATCGTCATTTCCCTATAGGCTCGTCATCGCGGCTGCTCCTCCCCTGCACCGAAGAGTGCGGGGGAGGGGGACCACGAAGTGGTGGAGGGGGCGCAAGGCCGGAGGCTCAGTGCCTGTGGCCTTGCGCCCCCTCCGTCTCGTCGCGTGCCGCGCCGATCCACCTCCCCCGTCGTCTTCGCGACAAGGGAGGAGCTCGGGGCGCCTAAAGCTTCGCCTTGGCAGCCGCCGCGACGCCCTGGGCCGTGATGCCGAAGTGCTTGTAGAGGTCCTTGTCCGTCCCGCTGGCGCCGAAGCCGGTCATGCCGACGAAGGCGCCGTCCGAGCCGATGAAGCGGTCCCAGCCCTGGCGGACGCCGGCTTCCACGGCCACGCGGACGGCGGTCTCGCCGATCAGCTGGGCCTGATAGTCGGCGGGCTGGTGCTCGAAATGCTCGAAGCAGGGGACCGAGACCACCCGCGTGCCGATTCCGTCGGCTTCCAGCAGGTCGCGGGCGGCGAGCGCGATGGGGACTTCCGTGCCGGTGGCGAAGATCGTCACCTGGGCCGGGGACGAGGCGCCGACCAGCTGGTACGCGCCGCGGGCCGAGAGGTTCTCGCCGGCCGGCTCGCCGCGCACGGCGGCGGTCTTCTGGCGGCTGAGCGCCATGACCGACGGCGCGCCGGTGGATTCCAGCGCCAGCTTCCAGCACTCGGCCGTCTCGATGGCGTCGGCCGGGCGGAAGACGTGCAGGTTGGGCATGGCGCGCAGGGACGCCAGGTGCTCCACCGGCTGGTGGGTCGGGCCGTCTTCGCCCAGGCCGATGCTGTCGTGGGTGCCCACGTGGATCACCCGGATACCCATCAGGGCGGCCAAGCGGATCGCCGGGCGGGCGTAGTCGGTGAACACCAGGAACGTGCCGCCGTAGGGGATCACCCCACCGTGCAGCGCCAGGCCGTTCATGGCCGCGCCCATGCCGAACTCGCGCACGCCGTAGTTCACGTAGCGGCCGGCGTAGTCGGGGGCGTCGAAGATCTGGGTGTTCTTGACGAACGTGTTGTTCGAACCGGTGAGATCGGCCGAGCCGCCGACCAGTTCGGGGATCGAGCCGAAGATCTTCTCCAGCACCGTGCCCGAGTGCTGGCGGGTGGCGGCGGCGGGCTTGGAGACCGCGGCCTCGGCGATGAAGGCGTCCAGGGCTTCGAAAGCGTGGGCGGGCAGGGCGCCGGACATGGCGCGTTCGAACTCGGCCTTCAGCGGCGAGGCGTCCAGCTTGGCCTGCCAGGCCTTGCGGTCCTTGGCGCCGCGCTTGCCGGCCTTGCGCCAGGGCTTCAACGCCTCGTCCGGCACGGTGAAGGGTTCGTGGGTCCAGCCCAGGGCCGCGCGGGTCTTGACGATCTCGTCCTTGCCCAGCGCCTTGCCGTGCACGTCGTGGGTGCCCTGGAAGGTGGGCGAGCCCTTGCCGATGATGGTCTTGCAGGCGATCAGCGACGGCTTGTCCTGCTTCAGCGCCCAGGCCAGCGCCTTCTTGATCTGGCCCTCGTCGTGGCCGTCGATCCGCTTGGTCGCCCAGCCGGCGGCCTTGAAGCGGGCGAGCTGGTCGGTGGCGTCGGACAGGCCGACGTGGCCGTCGATGGTGATGTCGTTGTCGTCCCACAGGACGGTGAGCCGGTTCAGCTTCAGGCGGCCGGCGATACTGATCGCCTCGTGGCTGATGCCTTCCATCAGGCAGCCGTCGCCGGCCACCACCCAGGTGCGGTGGTCGACCAGGTCGGCGCCGAAGCGGGCGGCCAGCTTGCGCTCGGCCATGGCCATGCCGACGGCGGTGGCCAAGCCCTGGCCCAGGGGGCCGGTGGTGGTCTCGACGCCCGGGGTGTGGCCGTACTCGGGGTGGCCGGGCGTGTTGGAGCCCAGCTTGCGGAAGTCGCGCAGGCTCTGCATCGGCACGCCCTTGACGCCCGACAGGTGCAGCAGGCTGTAGAGCAGCATTGAGCCGTGGCCGGCCGACAGCACGAACCGGTCGCGGTCGGCCCAGTCGGTGGCGCCCGCGTCGTACTTCAGGAATTTCGTCCAGAGCACCGTGGCCACGTCGGCCATGCCCATCGGCATGCCGGGGTGTCCGGAGTTGGCCTGTTCGACCGCATCCATCGAGAGGACGCGGATGGCGTCGGCCATGAGCTTGGTCGGTGCGGGCATCGGGTCCTGTCGAGTCTCTTCGGGTAAGGAATTGGGCGGCGGCCTCGCATGCGAGGGGCGCAGGGTCAAGAAATCGCCCTTCATTTCGCGAGACTCACCGACACGGGTATAGAGAGCCAACGGCTTCGGAGGATCGCATGAGCGGTGGCGAGAGCGCCCTGGACCTGGCGGCCAAGCGGCTGGAGAACGCGCTGCACGTGCTGGAGCAGCGTCTGTCCCAGCGGTTGAAGGACGCCAGCGCCGACGCGGGCGGCCTGTTCGACCAGGACCGCTCGAACCTGGCGGAAGAACTCGACGCGTCCCGCGCCCGCGAGCGCGAGCTGGAGGAGGCCGGCGCCCAGGCCTCGGTCGCCCTCGGCCGCGCTATCCAGGAAATCCGCGCCGCCCTGAACGGACAAGCCCCGGAGGCTTAAAGCGAATGGCCCAGATCAACGTCGACGTGAACGGCCGCCCCTATGCGGTGGGCTGCGAGGACGGCCAGGAGGCCCACCTCCACGAACTGGTGAAACTGTTCGACCACCAGGTCCGGCAGGTCAGCCAGGACATGGGCCAGCTGGGCGATACGCGGCTGTTCCTGATGGGCGGCCTGCTGCTGGCCGACGAACTGCTGGACGCCCGGAACCGGCTGGCCGCGCTGCAGGTCGAGGTGAGCCGGTTGCAGGCGGACCGGAGCCGGGTCGAGAGCCGGGCGGTCAGCGCGCTGGAGACCGCCGCGGCGAAGATCGAGAAGCTGGCCGGGCAGGACGCGGCTTAGTTTTCAGCCCTCATCCCCGCGCATGCGGGGACCCAGGCTTGTTTGGTCTGCTGAGCGCGGTGCGGAAGAGAAGTCTGGGTCCCCGCATGCGCGGGGATGAGTAGGTTAGTGTCGCCGCATCCGTCCGATCAACCGCCCCAGCGCGGGGAACAGCTCGCGCTGCTCGACCTCGCGGTAGACGTGGTCGGCGGGCAGGGCCTCGACCAGCCGGCGGTGGGCGATGCCCAGATTATGGTACGGCAGGCGCGGCATCAGGTGGTGGAGCGCGTGATAGCGCAGGCCCACCGGCGCCCACAGGAACGGCAGCATGGCGGGCGGCGGCACGTTCACCGTGTCGCGGAACTGGTCCAGCACCGCCATCTGCTCGCCGTCGTTCTCCCAGTAGTGGGCCACCGCGGTGCGGAGCTGGTTCAGGAACGTCATCACCGCGAAGATCGCCGCGGCGATGGCCAGCGCGCGCCAGGGCAGGATGCCGGCGATGGCCAGGGCGATCAGGGTCCAGCTCCACAGCCACGAGGCGATCTCCTGGGCCAGCCAGGGGGCGGTGCGGGCGCGCTCGAAATCCTCGCGGGAGAAACCGGGGTTGATCACCATCCCCGAGGTCTTGGCGATCACGAACCGGCGCAGCGGCGGAAAGATGAAGCTGAGCGGCGCCAGCACCGCGAAGCGCAGCACCGTGCCGACGGGCGCGAGGAACGCGATGCCGACGAAAGCCAGCAGCTCATGCGGCGGGCGTCGGGCCAGCGGGTGGTACTCGGGGTCGCGGGCGGTGCCGTAGCGGTCCTTGGCGTGGTGCAAAATGTGCACGCCCTCGTACAGCAGCGAGGGGGTGAGGAAGGGCACGCCGATCAGCAGGTTCCAGGCGAAGTGGAAGCCCGGCACGTCGTCGCGCCGCAGGTGGGTCAGCTCGTGGATGAAGCTGATGCCGCGATACAGGCTGAGCACGCAGACCACCGCGGCGGCCAGCGCCCAGCCGGTCGAGGCCGCGGTTGTGGCGATCAGCAGGCTGAGCCAGGTGACCAGCGCGGTCACCGACAGATCCAGCCAGTAGACCTTGGGGTCGGCGCGCGTCAGATCGCGGGCCAGGTCGTTGGCCTGGCGGGCGAGGCTCTGCTCGGTGAGGGTGGTTTCGGTGCTCAAGCGCCCGATGTAAGGCGGCTTCGCGGTCGGCCCAAGTGCGAATGCGTGCGCCGGCCAATGCGTCGCGCCGAGACTGGCCTTGAGACTGGGCGCGGGAGCGCCTACCTTGGTCCTTGGCGGGTCTGCTGCGGCCCTCGTCGAAGGCGACATATTCCAGCGACCTTAATTCACCTCTAGGGAGCTGTCCCTGGCCGGGATCCTGGTCCCGGGCACACGGCGCCCACCTGTCACTAACAGGTCGAGGGAATGAAACAGTCCTTCACGGTTCTCGCGGCGCCGCCACCCATCCTCCCCAAGGAAGCGCATCTCGCGCTATTCGGCCCGTGACCGGTCTCCCCGACAAGCCCGCCCTGCGCGCCCAACTGCGCAGCCTGCGCCGCCGTCTCGCCGACGAGGTTCCGGATGCGGCGGAGCGTGCGGCGGCCCTGTGGCCGGCGGCGGACCCCGCCGACAAGCGGATTTTCGCGATCTATCACCCCGCGGGTTCGGAGCTGGATCCCACGCCGTTGCGCGCGCGGCTGCCCGCCGGCGTCGTGGCGCTGCCGGTGGCCCAGTCCCGCGAAGGCGCGCTGGTGTTCCGGCTGCATGAGGAAGGCGCCACGCTGGCGCCCGACGCCCTGGGCATCCCCGCGCCCGACGATCGCGCCGTCGCGGTCCTGCCGGACGTGGTCTTCACCCCGCTGCTGGCGTTCGACCGGCGCGGCGGGCGGCTGGGACAGGGCGGCGGGCACTACGACCGCACCCTGGCCAACCTCCGGCGGATGAAACCCGTGCTGGTGATCGGGCTGGCCTACGCCGGTCAGGAACTGCCCGAAATCCCGATGGAGCCGCACGACCAGCAACTGGACGGCATCCTGACCGAGACGGGATACCAGGAATTCGGCTAGAGACGGCGGATGAGGTTTGCCTTTTTCGGAGACGTGGTCGGTCGTTCGGGCCGTGAGGGCCTGGCCGAGCACCTGCCCGGCCTGCGCCGCGCGCTGGGCCTGGAGTTCGTGATCGTCAACGCCGAGAACGCCGCCGCCGGCTTCGGGATCACCGAGAGCACGGCCAAGGAACTGTTCGAGGCCGGCGCCGACTGCCTGACCCTGGGCAACCACTCCTGGGACCAGAAGGAGGCGATGACCTACATCGTCCGCGAGCCCCGGCTGATCCGCCCGCTCAACTATTCCGCCTTTTCGGCCGCGCCGGGCCGGGGCGCCCAGCTGTTCGAGACCCAGAACGGCAAGCAGATCCTGGTGATCAACCTGCTGGGCCGCGTCCACATGGACAGCCTCGACGACCCGTTCGCGGCGGTCGACAAGGAGCTGGAGGCCTGTCCCCTGGGCGCGGTGGCCGACGCCATCGTCGTCGACATGCACGCCGAAGCGACGTCCGAGAAGATGGCCATGGGCCACTTCTGCGACGCCCGCGCCAGCCTGGTTGTCGGCACCCACACCCACGTGCCGACCGCCGATTGCCAGATCCTGCCCGGCGGCACCGCCTATCAGACCGACGCCGGGGCCTGCGCCGACTACGACAGCGTCATCGGCAACCAGAAGGAAGAGCCGCTGCGGCGGTTCACCACCCGCATCTCGGGCGGCCGCTACAAGCCCGCCGAAGGCCCGGCGACGATCTGCGGCGTGTTCGTGGAAACCGATCCCGCGACCGGCCTGGCCCGCCGGGTCGAGCCGATCCGCCTGGGCGGCCGGCTGAGCCAGTCGGTGCCGGTGGTCGAGGCGGTCGGGGCCTAGCGCCCTCTCCCCCTCGGGGCGCGGAGGTCAGGCGGCGGCTTCTTCGGCCTCTTGGGCGGGCGGTCGCTCGGCCAGTAGCTGGCTGATGGCGTTGATCAGGGCGGCGGGCTGGACCGGCTTGTGCTGCAGGGCGTCGAAGCCCAGCGCCTTCAGGCGGCTCTCCTCGCCCGGCATGGCGTCGGCGGTCAGGGCCATGATCGGGACATCGGCGGGTCCGGCCTGGCCGGCGCGGATGCGGCTCACCGCCTCGACCCCGTCCATGATCGGCATGTTCACGTCCATCAGCACCAGATCGAAGGCCTCGATGCGCAGGCGCTCCAGCGCCTCGGCGCCGTCGGAAACGCACTGGACGTCCACCCCGGCGGCTTCCAGCACGGCGCGGGCCACGGCCTGGTTGATCGGGTTGTCGTCGGCCACCAGGATGCGAAGTGTCGGCAGGGTCTCGGGTTCGATGGCGCCGGCCTGGACGACCTCGGCCTCGGGCAGGGGCAGCCAGATGCGGAAGGTCGAACCCTGGCCGGGTTCGCTCTCCACGCCGATCTCGCCGCCCATCATCGAGCTGAGCTTGCGGCAGATGGAGAGGCCCAGACCGGTGCCGCCGAACTTGCGCGCCGTCGACGCCTCGGCCTGGGCGTAGGGCCGGAACAGGGCGGCCATCTGGTCGGGGCTCATCCCGATGCCGGTGTCGGTGACGGTGATCTCGATCCCGCCGTCGCCGTCGGCGGCCGGCGCCGCGCGCATGCGCAGGGCGATGCCGCCGGTCGCGGTGAACTTCAGGGCGTTGGAGATCAGGTTCAGCACGATCTGGCGGACCCGGGTCTCGTCGCCCAGCACCAGATCGGGCAGGTCGGGCGTCGCCTCGCAGGTCAGCTCCAGGCCCTTGGACGTGGCGATCTCGGACCAGAGCTGGATGGCCTGGTCGCCCAAGGCCTTCAGGTCGAACGCCTCGACCTCCAGGTCCATGCGGCCGGCCTCGATCTTCGAGATGTCCAGCACGTCGTTGAGGATCGCCATCAGCCCGTCGCCGGAGCGCAGGATGGTCTCGACATAGCCCTGCTGGCGGTTGTCCAGGTCGGTGCGCTGCAGCGCGCGGGCCATCCCCAGGACGCCGTTCATCGGCGTGCGCAGCTCATGGCTCATGGTGGCGAGGAACGCCGACTTGGCGTCGTTGGCCGCCTCGGCCACGCGCTGGGCCTGGGCCAGTTCGGCGGCGGCGCGCATGTTGGCCCGCGCGCTGGCCGCCACGTAGCAGAGCAGCATGGCCAGGGCGATCGACAGGGTGACGAGCTGTGGTCCTGCGTAACCGCCGTACGCGACGGGCAGCACAATCCAGAGCGCCGCGGGTGGCGTCCCCATGGCGGCCAGGGCCACGGGCGAGCGGAACGAGAAGCCCTGGGCGTGGACCAGCAGTCCGACCAGGACGGTCATGGCCGCCAGCCGGAACGCCTCCTGGCCCTCGGACCACAGCGCGATGGCGAGGCCCGACCAGACGATGCTGGAGCCGACCATCGAGAGCAGCTGCCAGGCGCGCTGGCGCCGGCTCATCAGGTGGCCGCGGCCCACGGGGGCGGTGGCCCAACGGGAGAGCGCTTCGGTGGCGGCATAGGCCGCGAACCAGGCCGCAGCCGGCAGGAGGCCGTAGATATAGGCGACCAGACCGGCCGCCCCGAGACCCATGACGAGGCGCACGCCCAACACCCGGCGCGCCGATCCGGCCACCAGGTCCAGGCGCTCATCCAGCAGGCTCAAGGCCTTTGCGCGCACGTCGGAACGATCCCCAAGCTGGCCAGGATCGCCGCATCCCCCACGGTGCGGCAGCCTGTCGCAGCAATGTGCCCGGCAAACATGAACGGACCCTTGTTTCGGCGACGCTTGTTACCTCAATCGTGCGCTTTCCGACGCGTGGCGGCGCGGGCTAGGCTCAAGGCCAAGGTCGCGGAGGAGATTTCAGATGCTGGCCAAGTTCCTCGTCCGGGCGGTTTTCGCCGCCCTGGGCCTCTGGGTCGCCTCGGCGATCGTGCCCGGCGTGCATGTGTCCGACACCGGCAGCCTGATCCTGGCGGCGGTGCTGCTGGGCGTGGTCAACGCCTTTGTGCGGCCGGTGGTGTTCATCCTGACCCTGCCGCTGACGGTGATTACCCTGGGCCTGTTCCTGCTGGTGGTGAACGCCGCGATGATCGGCCTGGTGGCGATGCTGCTGAGCGGCTTCACCGTGAACGGCCTGATCCCGGGCGTCCTGGCCGCCATCGTCACCGGCATCGCGAGCTGGATCGGCGGCATGGCGATCCGCGACGACCGGCGGTAGGCTGAATAGCTCATTTTACCTCCCCCGTTGCGGCAGCAACGGCGGGAGGGGGACCGCCCGCCGAGCCTTAGGCGAAGAGCGGGTGGTGGAGGGGGCGAGCCTCAAGCGTTGTGGGTCGACCGGGCTGTCCTGAGTTCAGCTGAGGAGGCTCGCCCCCTCCACCACCCGCTCTTCGCCTAAGGCTCG
>JAHJME010000003.1 GCA_018821435.1 Alphaproteobacteria bacterium | reverse complement strand
GGCACAGGGCGGCGGCGAGCGCGCGCCCGACGTCCGGCCGCCTGACGGCGGCTTCGGCCCTCCCGGTGGCGGCGGTCCCGGTTTCGGCGGACCGGGCGGCCCCGGCGGGTTCGGCCCCGGCCGTTTCCCCGGCGGCGGACGCAACAGCGGCAACCTGCAGATCGGCCTCTATCATACGCTGCGCCTGGAGGATGAGATCCTGATCCGGCCGGGCGTCGCCAAGTTGGACCTGCTGGACGGCTCGGCCCTGGGCAACTCCGGCGGCACGTCTCGCCACCAGGTCGACTTGCAGGCCAATGCGTCGCGCAACGGCTACGGCCTGTCGATGAACGCCCGCTGGCAGAGCAGTTCGCGGGTCGACGGCAGCGCCACCGGCGCGCTGACGTTCGACGACCTGACCACGGTGAACGTCCGCCTGTTCGCCGATCTCGGCGCCCAGCCCTGGGCGCGGCAGAAGTACCCGTGGCTGCGTGGCGCGCGGGTCTCGCTCTCGGTCGACAACCTGTTCGACGCCCGCCAGCAGGTTCACACCGCCGCCGGCGACACGCCGATCAACTTCCAGCCGGACTATCTCGATCCGCTGGGCCGGCAGGTGCGTATCAGCTTCCGCAAGCTGTTCTTCTGAGGAAGGCCGGCTAAGCCACAGTCGCCCCGCCGGCCTTGGGGTCAGAAGGCGTAGGTCAGGTCGACCCCATAGGTGCGCGGCGGCGCGTAGTAGTTCATCAGGTCGCCGAAGAAGGTCTGGGAGGCGACCGAGTAGCGGGTGTTTGACAGGTTCTTGCCCCACACCGACACGACCCACGGCGCCTTGGGCGGTGCGACGCGCAGCGACGCGTCCCAGGTGCCGTAGGAGTCCCGCGAAATGGTGTTCTGCGGCGTCCAGAAGATCTTGCCCTCGCGGGTGTAGTTGGTCCGCAGGCTGAAGGCCCGGTCCCAGTCGCCCAGGCTGAACTCGTAGGAGGCGCCGATGTCGTACTTGTACTTGGGCGAGCGCGGAATGCGGTTGCCCGAGAAATTCGCGCCGCTGCTGTCGATGAACTTGTCGTACTTGGCGTCCAACAGGGAGGCCGAGGCGAACAGCTGCAGACCGTCGGTGACGGCGAAGATGGTCTCGCCCTCGACGCCCTTGATCTTGGCGGTGCCGGCGTTGCTGGTCACCGTGCAGAGGCACTCGACGACGAGCTGCTGAACCTGCAGATCCTTGTAGTCCATGTTGAAGGCGGACACGTTCAGCCGGAGCCGGCGGTCGAGGAAGTCGGACTTCACGCCCACCTCGTAGTTCGTGACCTTCTCAGGATCGTAGCTGATCCGCGCGGCCGCCGCGGTGGCCGGCAGGTGATCCCAGCCGCCGCCCTTAAAGCCCTTGGCGGCGCTCGCATACAGCATGATCTGCTCGTTGGGGCGGTACTCCACGATCGCCTGCGGCGTCACGGCGTCCCACTTCTGGCCGTAGTCGACGGTGAAGGACTGGCCGCCGGCCAGCGCCAGGGCGGCGACGCACACGCCGTCCGGCAGGCCCGAGCCGCGATCCTCGAGACAGGTCGCGGTGCGGCGGCCGTCTTTGTCGTCCTTTGTGTAGCGGACGCCGGCGGTGACCTTCAGTTGCTCGGTCAGCTTGAAGCCGACCTGGCCGAAGATCGCCGAGGTCTTGAGGTGCGCCTTGTTGGCGTAGAGGAACGTGCCGTCCAGCGCCGCGATAGCGGTATTGGTCGTGGCCTTGTTCGAGTCGAACCGGGTGACGTGGTCTTCCTGGTGATAGGCGCCGACGATCCAGTCGAGACGGCTCTCCGGCAGGTCGGACACCAGCCGGACTTCCTGGCTCCAGGTCTTGGGCCGCTCGGCGTAGGCGTAGTAGGTGTCCACCAGCCCTGGCGGCGAGCCGATGCCCAGCTGGTTGTAGCCGACGTCGCCCTTTGAATTCCGATAGCCGGTGATCGCCGTCAGCTTGGCGCCGGCGAACGCGCCCCAGTCGATGCGCAGCGACGCGCCGCGACCGATGGACCGCACATACTCGTGTTGCGGGCTGGTGCTGTCGCGCGGACCGATGTTGTTCGTGGCGCGATAGACGCTGAGCACGCCCAGCCCGGCGGTGAAGGGGTCGTCCGTGAGGTCGCGGGCCGGGGCGCCGTTGTTCTCGCTGGACCCGTAGTCGGCGGTGAGCAGCGCCTGCAGATCCGCGCCTTCGGCGCGGTAGAGCAGCTCGGCGCGCACCTGATAGGACTTCAGGTCGTCCACGTCGCTCTTCAGCACGATGTTGCGGCCATAGCCGGAGCGGCTGCGCGTCTGGAACGCCACGCGCGCGGCCAGGGTGTCGGTCAGCGGCCCGGTGACGAAGCCGCTGGTCTTGATGGCGTCGTAGTTGCCCAGCGAAACCGTCGCGCTGCCCTGGTTGTCGAACTTCGGCTTGGCGGTGATCACGCTGATCGCGCCGCCCACCACGTTCTTGCCCAGCAGCACGCCCTGCGGCCCACGGATCACCTCGATCCGGTCAAGGTCGAAGAAGTCGGTGAAGGCCGAGCCATTCCGCGAGATGTAGATTTCGTCCACGAACACACCCACCGACGGCTCGGCCGAGGCGTCGACGATCCGCACGCTGGTGACGCCGCGGATGCTGAGTTCCTTCGCCAGGCCCGAGCCTTCGGTCATGCTGAAGGACGGCACGCTGGAGGCCAGCGATCCCAGGTCGACGATCCGGCTGCGTTCGAGCTGGTTGCTGGTGACGGCGCTGATGGCGGCGGGCACGTCCTGAAGCCGGCTCTCGCGGCGGTTCGCGGTGACGATCACCTCTTCCAGCGCCGCGCCGTGGTCGGCGGGGGCGGCGGTCTGCGCCACGGCGGGCGCGGCGATCATCGACAGCGCGCCGACAGCCGACGTCGCCAGCCAGGTCATGGTCCGTTTGGTCATCTCGTTTCCCCAGTTCGGCCGCAGCCATTTTCTACCGCCGGCGCGGGCCAAATCCCCGACGTCGACTGACTTGCTTCACTAGACTTTATTCGTTTCGTCTCTTTTTGCAAGTCATGGGGCGATGGAATTTTTCGCAGCTTGCTTTTTGGGACTTATCAGCGAACGTTCGCATGTCGACGGCAGGATCAAGGCCGCGCCCAGGGTGGATCCGATGCAGCAACCGATCACGAGCGACGACGCGGGTCCGGCCGCGAAAGCGATAGCGGACGCGACGGATGGCGCCTGGCCCAGCCCGATGCGGGCCTGGGTCACGGTCATGGTGCTGGTGGCGGCCTACGCCACCGCGTTTGTCGACCGCCAGATCCTGACCCTGCTGGTCGAACCTGTGCGCCGCGACCTGGCCATCACCGACACGGAATTCAGCCTGCTCAGCGGCCTGGCCTTCACGCTGTTCTACACGGTCATGGGGATCCCGCTGGCCTGGGTGGCCGATCGGGGCTCGCGCCGGAAGCTGATCATCGCCTCCATCGCGGTCTGGAGCTTGATGACGGCGGCCTGCGGCCTGGCCAGCAGCTTTCTCACCCTGTTCCTGGCGCGGATCGGCGTGGGCGTGGGCGAGGCCGGACTTTCGCCCGCCGCCTACTCCATGATCGCCGACAGCTTCCCGGCCAACCGCCGCGCCCGGGCGCTGGGGGTCTACGCCATGGGCTCCATCGCCGGCGTCGGCCTGGCGCTGCTGATCGGCGGTGCGGTCGTCCAGTGGGCCTTGACCGCGCCACCCGCTTCGCTGCCGCTGATCGGCACGCTGCACAGCTGGCAGCTGGCGTTCTTCGTCGTCAGCCTTCCCGGGCCGCTGCTGATGCTGGCCATGGCCCTGACCCGCGAGCCGCATCGCCAGACCGGCGCCGCGCCGGCCGAGGACAAGGCGCCGTTCGGGCCGTTCCTGCGCCGCCGCGGACGGGTCTTCGCGCTGCTGGCGGCCGGCTACTCCTTCATCGGCATCGCCGTCGCCGCCTACCTGACCTGGACGCCGGCGTTCCTGATCCGCGTCCATGACTGGCCCGTCGGCCAGGTCGGCGCGGTGCTGGGGTGCATCCTGCTGACCTTCAGCACCGGCGGCATTCTGCTGGGCGGCTGGTGGGCCGACACCATGGCGCTCGCCGGGCGGCGCGACGCCGTGCTGCGCGTGGCGATCATTGGCGCCAGCCTGGCCGTACCGTTCGCCGTCGCCGCGCCCTTCGCGCCCAGCGGTACGACGGCGGCGGCGCTACTGGCGGCCATGTTCCTGGCGTTCGGCCTGACACAGGGCCTGCCGGCCGTGAGCTTCCAGGCCATCGCGCCCAATCGGCTGCGGGCGCGGGTGATGGCGCTCTATCTGCTGATCGGCAACATCGTCGCCTTCACCATCGGCCCGACGGGCGTGGCGCTGATCAGCGACCATGTGCTGAAGGACCCCGACAAGATCGGCGTCGCCGTGGCGATCGTCTCCGGGATCATGGTCCCGTTGGGCCTGGCCTGCCTGATCGCCGCCCGGCGCGGCTACGTCCAGGCGGCCGCCGAGGTCGAGGCCGCCGCCTGAGGCGTGCGGCTTAGCGGCGGGCCTGGGCGGCGCGGATCGCCTCGCCCTGCCCCCACGTCGCGTGGGTGCCGGAGGAGATCCGGTGCGGCAGGATGATCCGGCAGACCGGACCGGAGGCCGGGTCGCGCGCGTCGTACAGCACGCACTCGGACCGATCGGCCTTCATGTCGGTCACGAAGGTCACCAGATAGCCGTCGTCCTCGGCCGTGCCCCCGACGCGCGGCGCGAAACCCGGCTCGCTGCCATAGCGCTCCTCGCCGAACGCAACGGCCCAGTTCTCGCGGGTCTCCAGGTCGTGCTTCATCAGCCCGTTGAACAGGAACCAGCCCGGCGTGTTGATGGCGCTGTAGGCATAGCGGTGCTTGCGGCCGCCGACCTGGTTGTTGATCACCCCGAACTCCAGGATCCGGTCCGACAGCCGCTCCTCGCGCGTCTCGCCGGTCTTCAGGTCGAAGCGCCAGCGATGCAGCTTCGGGCGGATCATCTCCTGGTCCAGATAGGCCATCATCCGCTCGAACCCGGGCGGCGCGCTGTTGCTGGACTTGGGCTCGGGATCTTCCTCGAAGTAGCCGTCCAGGACGATCTCGTCGCCCTCCTCGTAGGCGTTGAGGAAGTGCAGCACGAAGGTGGGGTCCGCCTCGAACCAGCGGATCTCCTCCGGCTGGCCATACCGGGGCACGATGGCGAAGCGCGACCGCTGCTCGCGGTGGTAGCGCACCACGTGCATGTTCTTCTTCAACAGCTCCGGATCCCAGTAGAGCGGGAAGTCGCAGAGGATGGCGTAGTTCTCGGTGAAGGCCATGTCGTGGGGCAGGCGCGGGCCCGGCAGCGGCACAGGGATGTAGTGCTTCAGCCGGTTGTCCGGACCGACGACGCCGTAGTGCATGTAGGGCGCGTGCTTCGAGTAGTTGAAGAACAGCAGCTCGCCCGTGGTCTCGTCGACCTTGGGGTGGGCGCTGATCCCGTCGATGGGGGTCCACGCCTCGGTCCCGTGCTGTTCGAGGGTATAGGGATCCAGACGGTAGCCTTCGCCGCACTGATAGAACGTAGAGAGGATCTGGCCGGCGTGGACGACGACGTCGGTGGAGGACGAATCCTTGAGCCCGCCGTGCGCGCCCCAACCCGGCCGCTCCGACCGTGCGGGGTTTTCGGCCAGCCCGGCCCATAGCGCCCGGCCCGCCTCCTGTTCGGCCTGGAAGCCCTTGGTGCGCACGAAGCGGTTCCGATACTCGGCCTTGCCGTCCTTGAACGACATCACATGCAGCAGACCGTCGCCGTCGAACGGGTGATAGCGCCCGATGGGCTCGTGCACCGGGTTCTCGGTATTGCGGACGTAGACCCCGTCGATGTCCTTGGGGATCTCGCCGATCACCTCGAGGTCGGCGGCGTTGAACTCGGCGTGCGTCGGGGTCCAGGCCCCGTTCATGTAGGGGTGTTCGTTGGGCCGGAGGGTGTTCGGCACGCGGTTGATGAGTTCGGTCGGCATCGCAACGTTCCCTGTCTTCGCAGCCATCCTAACGCCGACGATCGATAGGCGCGAGCCATTTTAGTACCACTTTGCCAGTTACATCCCGCCGCCAAGCCAACTGACTTTCATTTGGAGACTTTCGTGGATAAGGTGGCGCCGCTGAGACCGGAACGCGACGCAGGCGGCGGCGGGATCGGCGGAGGAGCGAGCATGACCCAATTCCACCCGCCCTGGTTCGACCCCGCGCAGCCCGACCGCGACACCTGCGTCGTCCCCCGGATCATCGACCGTCGCGCCGCCGCGCATCCGGACCGGGAGTTCATCCGCTTCGAGAACGGCGAGACCTGGTCGTGGGCCGAAACCCGGGAAAAGGCGTTGCAGACCGCCGCCGCCCTGCAGGCGCGCGGCGTGAAGCCGGGCGACATCGTGGCCGCCTGGGCGCCCAACTCCCAGGCCCTGGTTCGCGCCTGGTTCGGCTGCAACTACGCCGGCGCCGCGCTGGCCCCGATCAACACCAGCTTCCGCGGCCGACTGCTGGAGCACGCGCTGAACAAGACCGACGCCGACATCCTGATCGTCCACCCCGAACTCGCGCTCCGCCTGGAAGGCCTCAGCCTGGGCGCCATCACCCGGGTGATCCTCACCGGCGCCAGCAACAAGGCGCCGGAGATCGCCGCGACCCTCGAGCCGCACATCGCCCTGTCCGGCGACGCCGCCGCCTATACGCCTGTCGAGGTTGAGCCCTGGGACACGCCGGTGATCATCTTCACCTCGGGCACGACCGGGCCGTCGAAGGCGGTCGTCACGTCCTACGTTCAGGAGTGGACGACGGCGCGGATCACCTACGGCTACATGACGTCTGAGGATCGGATGCTGGTGAACCTGCCCATGTTCCACGTGGGCGGCATCAGCGGGATCATGTCGGCGCTGGCCAGCGGCGGGGCCGTCGCCCTGGTCGAGGCGTTCGACACCCGCCAGTTCTGGAACCTGATCCGCGAGACGCAATCAACCACCTGCTCGGGCTTCATCGGCGCGCTGACCACCTTCCTGCACAAGGAACCGGCCAAGCCCGACGACCGGGACAACCCGTTGCGCATCTGCACCCTGTCGCCGATCTCGGAGGAGACCGTGGCGCTCTCGAAGCGGTTCGGCTTCGACTATGTCTCAGGCTTCAACATGACCGAGGTGTCGGCGCCGCTGATCACCGGGACCAACGAGACCACCATGCGCAGCTGCGGCCGAATCCGTTCGGGCGTGGAGTGCCGGCTGGTGGACGCTCACGACCGCGAGGTGCCGAACGGCCAGGTCGGCGAACTGACCATTCGCACCGAACAACCCTGGCAGCTGTTCAAGGGCTACCTGGGCGACCCCGAAGCCACCGCTCAGGCGTGGCGGAACGGCTGGTTCCACACCGGCGACCTGCTGTGGCGCGACGACGAGGGCCGGTTCTATTTCGTCGACCGGCAGAAGGACGCGATCCGCCGCCGGGGCGAGAACATCTCGTCCCAGGAAATCGAGATCGAGGTCTCGGCCTATGACGATGTGCGGGAGGTGGCGGCCTATGGCGTCGACCTGCCGGGCGGCGAACAGGAAGTGATGGTCTGCATCGCGCCGAAGCCCGGCGTCACGGTGGACCCGAAAGCGCTGATCGAGTTCCTGATCCCGCGGATGGCCCACTTCATGGTGCCCCGCTACGTGCGCGTCGCGGCCGAGTTGCCGAAGACACCGACCAACAAGATCCAGAAGGTGGAACTTCGGAAGGAAGGCGTCACCGCCGACACCTGGGACCGCGAAGCCGCCGGCATGCGGCTCCGCCGGGAGAAGCTCTCAACGCATTGATCGGGAGGGCCGTCAGCCCTTCACGGCCTCGTACTCGGCGGCCAGTTCGTCGATGATCCCCGACACCTTCTCGACCAGCCGCACGGCGCCCACGCCTTGCCCCGCGGACCAGACGTCGCGCCAGCGCTTGGCGGCTTCCGACTCCGGCCGGCCAAGCCCGATCTCGGCCTTCGGGCCCATGTTCGCCGGATCGTACCCGGCGGCGAGCAGGCTGGCCCGCAGCCAGTTGGCCGGGACGCCCGTTAGCGAGGCGGACAGGATGATGTCGTCGGCCGAGGCGTCGATCAGCATCTGCTTGTAGTCGGCGTGGGCGATGCTCTCTTCCGAGGCGATCAACCGGGTGCCGAGATAGGCGAAGTCGGCGCCCAGGATCTCGGCCGCGCGGACCGCCCGACCCGAGCCGATGGCGCCGCCCAGGACGATCACCCCGTCGAAGAACTCGCGCACCGCCGGTACGAAGGCAAAGGCCGAGAGCTGGCCGGTGTGGCCGCCAGCGCCGGCCGAGACCAACACCAGGCCGTCGACGCCGATCTCGGCCGCCTTGCGGGCGTAGCTGATCGAATTGACGTCGGCGAAGACCATCCCGCCGTAGCCCTGGATGGCGGCGACGATCTGCTTGGGGCTGCCCAGGGCGGTGATCACCACGGGGGGCTTGTGCTTCAGCACCAGCTCCAGCTCCTCGGCGGTCCGCTCATAGGTTCGGTGGACCATGATGTTGATCGCCCACGGCATATCCATCTCGCGCGCGCCGGCAGCGATCGTGGTCATCCAGGCGTCCAGCTCGTCGATGGTCCGCGCGTTGTTGGCGGGGAAGCTGCCGACGATTCCGGCGCGGCAGGCGGCGAGAACCAGATCCGGGCCGGACACGAGGAACATCGGCGCCGCGATCGCCGGAATGCGCAGCCGCGACCGGATCGCCTCAGAGCCTTGAATCACCGCGCGTCCCCACTTCATCCATAACTTGCAAACCGCAACTTATTTTCCCGGGACCGAACCGTCAACCCGCGATCCAACTAACTTGCGTAAGAGAACTTATCGACCTACGCTTGCGGGGATTGCAGGGGCTCCCCAGCCTTCGCCAGCGAGGAGAATGCCGCGTGACCGCCACAACCGGAACCCGCGCCGAACCCAAGATCGACGTCATCCGCCGCCTGCAACAGGCCATCGCGGCCAAGGACAAGGCCGCGTTCCTGGCCTTCTTCGCACCGGACGTGGAGTATCACTACCACGTCGGCACCCGCCCCCTGATGGGTCGCGACTGGGTCGAGAAGTTCATCACCAAATACTGGGCCGACAACTCGGGATCGACCTGGGTGATCGTCCGTCACGCCGAGGCCGACGGCTGCCTGTTCACCGAAGGCCGCGAGGAATACACCAACGCCGACGGACAGATCGTCAGCCACCCCTACATGGGTATCATCGAGTTCCGCGACGGCCTGATCACCGGCTGGCGGGATTACTTCCAGATGGCCGACCCCAACGCCACGAAATAGCGCGTCGCGTCAGGCGATCCTGGCGTCGCGCAGCGCGCCACGTCGGGTCTTGCCCGCATCGTCCCGCAGCCGCTCGGTGGTGAACTCGAAACTGCGCGGCAGCTTGTACGGGACCAGACGCTCGGCGAGGAACGTCTTCAGCGTCGCGATATCGGGCTCCGGCCCGGCCGGCACCTCGACGATCGCGTGCACCGCCTGACCCAGGTCCTCGTGCGGCAGGCCGATGGCGACGCTGGCCAACACACCGGGAAACGCATCCAGCGCCGCCTCGATTTCGGCCGGATAGATGTTGGCGCCGCCCGAGATCACCAGGTCGGTCCGCCGGTCCGCCAGATAGAGGTAGCCGTCCTCGTCGATGCGGCCGAGGTCGCCGAAGGTCTCCCAGTCCCCGCGTTCCCGCGGCTCAGCGCCCAGGTAGTGGTAGGTTGCGCCCTTGCCGCCGGCGGGCAGGAAATAGATTTCGCCGATCTCGCCTGGAGCCACGGGCTGGCCGTCCTCGCCCAGGATGCGGATGTCCGAGCCGGGCGACAGGCGACCGACCGAGCCCTTGTGGGTCAGCCATTCCCGTCCACCGATGGTGGTCGAGGCCAGCGCCTCGGTCCCGGAATAGACCTCCCAGACCCGGTCCGGACCCAGCCAGTCGATCCACTTCTCCTTCAGCCAGATGGGACAGGCCGAGGCGATGTGGCAGACGACCTCCAGCGACGACAGGTCGAACGCCAGGCGCTCGCTGTCCGGCAGCCGCCAGATGCGGTGCATCATGGTCGGCACCTGATAGAGCCATTGCCCGCGATAGCGCTGGACCAGCTCCAGCGTGCCCGCCGCATCGAAGCGCGGGGCGATCACCACGTGGCAGCCCCACGACAGCGCCATGTAGGTCAGGCCGAACGGTGCGGCGTGATAGAGCGGGCCCGGGATCACCACGACGTCGCCGGCGCGCATGCCCAGGGCGGTGACGTCGGGATCCAGCATCGACGGCGCGTGGTCGACGATCACCTTGGGCCGCCCGGTGCTGCCGCCGCTGGGGATCGCCTTGACGTGTCGCGCCGTGTGTTCCGGCAGCGGCGCTCCGGACAGCGCCGGGTCGTAGAGCGACGCCTCGTCGACGATCGACAGGCCCGTCGCCCGCGAGCTCTCGCCGCCGACCACCAGGCGCGGCTGCATGAGCTCCAGGATCGCCTTCAATTCCAGCACGGGCAGGCGGTGCGACACGGGGGCTGGGGTCGCGCCCAGGATCCAGCAGGCGAAGGCGATCTCCATGAAGGCCAGGCTGTTGGGCAGGGCGATGGCGACGAAATCGCCCTCGATCACGCCCGCCGCCGCCAGCGCCCTGGCCCGCCGGTTGGCGCGCGCGGCGAGCGTGGCCCGGCTCAAGGTGACGCCATCGCAGGTCAGGGCGGCGCGATCCGGGTCGCGAGCCGCCTGAAGATCCAGCAGACCGCCCATCGGGCGCGGACTCATCGACGCGCCCGTCGGGGTCAGGGATCGCGGAGCGGGCGGGTCGACGTCCATGGCGGGCTCCTGCGGCGCGCAGAACATAGTCTCTATACGCAAGTTACATGGCGGCGTGGCACGGGCAAGGTCCGAGACCGGCTTGTGACTAACCGGCCAGTGACTTGCATTTGAGAACTATAAGTCTAGATTGGCTCCGACCTCGCGAGCGACAAAGGGATGTAGTCATGGCGATCTTTCTCCTGGGCGGCCATCAAACGGACTTCGCGCGCGCCTGGTCCCGGGAGGGGCTCGACCTCACCGACATGATGGGCGAGGCCATCGCCGGCGCGCTGGCGGCCTGCAAGCTCGACCATGCGGACATCGACGCGATCCACGTGGGCAACGCCTTCGGCGAGCTCTACCGCGGCCAAGGTCACCTCGCGGCCATGGTCGCGCAGGTCACGCCCGAGTTCTACGGCAAGCCCGCCATGCGCCATGAGGCGGCCTGCGCGTCTTCGTCCATCGCGGTCCTCGCCGCGACGGCGGAGATCGAGGCCGGCCGCTACGACTGCGTGATGATCGTCGGCGTCGAGGAGGAGAAGAACCTTCCCGGCGACGAGGCCTCGAAGGTCCAGAACGCCGCCTCCTGGCAGGGCCGGGAAGACATCGACTGCCGCTTCATGTGGCCGGCCGTCTTCGGCCGCGTGGCCCAGGAATACGGCGAGCGCTATGGCCTGGACCGTCGCCACCTGAACCGGATCGCCGAGATCAACCTTGGCAACGCCAAGCGCAACCCCAACGCCCAGACCCGCAAGTGGCAGTTCGGCCCCGACGCCTTCACCGACGACGACACCGCCAACCCGATCATCGAGCCCGGTACGCGACGCCAGGACTGCGGGCAGATCACCGACGGCGCGACCGCCATCGTGCTCTGCTCGGAGCGTTTCATGGAGGCCTATGCCCGCCGCCGCGGCGCGGACGCGGCCGCCTTCCCGCAGATCCTGGGCTGGGGTCATGCCAACGCCGGCATCCGCTTCCTGGACAAGATCGAGCGCAGCCGGGGCGAGACCTATGTCTTCCCCCATGTGCGCAAGGCCGTCACCGACGCCTTCCGCCGCGCGGGCGTTTCCGGGCCGGAGGCCCTGGACGGGATCGAGACCCACGACTGCTTCACGTCGACGGAATACATGGCCATCGACCACTTCGGCCTGACCGAGCCCGGCCAGAGCTGGAAGGCCGTCGAGGAGGGGGTGATCGAGCTGGGCGGCCGCTGCCCGGTGAACGCCTCCGGCGGCCTGATCGGCGTCGGCCACCCGGTGGGCGCGACCGGCGCGCGGATGCTGCTGGACGCCGGCCGCCAGGTGACCGGCACGGCCGGCGACTACCAGGTCGACGGCGCGCACACCTACGGGACGTTGAACATAGGCGGCTCCCTCGGGACCGTGGTCAGCTTCGTCGTCGGCCGTCCCGCCTAGGGCGCCGGTCGGACGCGCGACCGATAGGCATCTGGATTTTGGAGAATGGTGATGGCGGCCGAGAAACCTGCGCTCGACTTCGACGGACTGCGGCCGCCGAGCCCCTTCCTGACACCCGTCCACGACGCCTGGCGCCAACAGCTCCGCGCCTTCGTGGAACAGGAGATCGCGCCGAACCTCAAGGCGTGGGATGCGGCCTCCACCTTCCCCGACGACGTCTATACGAAGGCGGCCGCCGCGGGCGTCCTGGGCATGGGCTTCGACAAGGCCCTGGGCGGCACGGGCGAGGACATCGACCTCTATCACCGCATCATCTTCGCGGAGGAGTTCTTCCGCATGGGCTCGGGCGTGGTCTTCGCCGACCTCGCCACCCACTGGATCGCCCTGCCCCCGGTCATCGCGTTCGGCCCCGCCGAGATGCTGGAGCGCGTGGCGCGCCCCGTCCTGGCTGGCGAGAAGAAGATGGCCTTCGCGGTGACCGAGCCGTCGGGCGGCTCCGACGTCGGCGCGTTCCAGACGACCGCCGAGAAGCGCGGCGACACCTATGTGGTCAACGGCGGCAAGACGCTGATCTCGGGCGCTACGCGCGCCGACTTCATGCTGACGGCCGTACGCACCGGCGGGCCGGGCGTCGGCGGATTGTCCCTGCTGCTGATCGAGGCCGATCGTCCCGGCGTCTCCACCAAGCCGGTCGAGGGCCTGGAGTGGTACAACCGCAACAACGGCTCGATTACGTTCGAGAACGTCGAGGTGCCGACCGCCAACCTGATCGGCGTGGAGAACCGCGGCTTCGCGGGGCTGGCCAACCAGTTCAACATCGAGCGGTTCAGCGGCATCTCGGCCACCCTGGCCATGGCGCGGACCGCCATCGCCGAGGCGATCGCCTGGGCCCGCGAGCGGCAGACGTTCGGCCAGCGGCTCATCGACCACCAGGCGATCCGGCAGAAGATCGTGCAGATGATCCAGCGTCTGAACGCGGCCTACGCCTACATGGACATGGTCGTCTGGCGCTTCCATCGCGGCGAGACGCCGGTGGCGGACCTGGCGATGCTGAAGGTGCAGGCCACGACCACCCTGGAGCACTGCGCCCGCGAAAGCCTGCAGGTGCTGGGCGGCCGCGCCTACACCGGCGACAACCGCGTCGAACGCATCTACCGCGAGGCGCGTATCTTCGTGATCGGTGGCGGTTCGGAGGAGATCCTGCGCGATCTGGCCGGGCGGCAGCTCGGCTTCTGACCGGCTTGCACACCGAGACCGGCGGCTTGGCGGCGCCTGGGAAGCCTTCAACTTGAGATCGCGGATTCCACGGAACGCCGAGACGCTGGACACCTCGGAGAGGCGTCTATAGGCCTGGATCGGAGAGCCATGGCGCGCACCCGGAAGATCATCAAGAACTCGGTCCATCGAGCGCTGAACGCCATCGGCGACCGATGGAGTCAGTTGATCCTGGAAGAGGCGTTCCGGGGCGTCACACGCTTCGAGGACTTCCGCGCCCGCACCGGCGCCCCGCGCAACACGCTGTCGACCCGCCTGCGCGGCCTGGTGGCCAACGGCATCCTGGAGCAGCGCGCGCATCGTGAGGGCGCCGCCCGCCAGGCCTATCACCTGACCGAGATGGGTCTGGGCCTGTTCGACTCCGTGCTCATCGCCTGGTGCTGGGGCATCCGCTGGGACGAGGTCTCGCCGAACGGACCGGCCGGCCTGGCGCACACCACCTGCGGCCGCTCGATGTTGCCGCAGATGATCTGCACCCACTGCGGGGGCGACATCTCGCTACATAGCTGCAGCCATCGCCCGGGGCCGGGCGCGGGCTTCGAGGAAATGCAGGTCACCCGGCTTCACCGTCGGCGGCAACCCGCCGGCGACGACGCGTCCGCCCGGCCGGTCTCCGACGTGATCGATATGACCGGCGACCGCTGGACGGGGATGATCATCTCCACCCAGTACTTCGGCATCCATCGCTTCGACGACATCCAGGCGATGCTCGACATCGCCACCAACATCCTCACCGACCGCCTGCGGGCCCTGGTCGCCAATGGGGTGTTCGAGCGCCGCCTCTACGAGATGTCGCCTCCGCGTTACGAGTACTGGCTGACCAAGAAGGGCAAGGATCTTTATCCCCACGCCCTGGCCCTGCTGCTGTGGGCCGACCGTTGGCTGGCCGACGCCTCGGGGCCGCCCGTCGAGGTGATCCACAACGCCTGCGGCAAGCCGGTCTCGGCGGCGGTCGTCTGCAGCGAGTGCCGGGTCCCGCTGCTGTTGGACACGGTGACCGAGCGCCGCCCCAAGGAGCGCGCGAAGGCCTAAGGCCCGCAGCGGAAGCCGGCTCAAGCCTTTGACACCCGGCGCCGATCCTTTTACTTTCAAAATAAGACCTAATGGCCGACGCGGTCTTGTTCCGCGCTAACGGTCGACGAGAGGTCACCTGGGAGTCGTCGTTGAAAAATCCCCTGCTGGCCCTTGCCCTATCCCTGCTGACCGGGAGCACCGCCATGGCCCAAGCCCCTGCGAATTTCCTGGACGCGAAGGCCAGCGATCCGATCGCCATGGGCTGGATGATCGGCTCGCCGCCGCCGCCCGAACGGACCATTCGGTTCGAGGACAGCAGCTTCCTGCAGTTCCCGCAAATCCGCTGGACCTTCTCGCATTGGCGCGAACTGTTTCCCACGGTCGGCGTCTCGCGCGGCGCGGGTCCGGTCAGCCGGTTGCCGGTGGCCCAGCGCACAGATCTCGACGGCGTCACCTTCACCACGCTGGGCGCCAATCAGCCGATGACCTGGGGCCAGTCGGTGGCGGCCAACTACACCGACGGCATCGTCGTGATGCACAAGGGCGCCATCGTCTATGAGCGCTACTTCGGCGCGCTGAAGCCCGAGGGCATGCACATCGCCCATTCGGCGACGAAGTCCTTTGTCGGAACGATCGCCGCGACGCTGGTCGCCGAGGGCAAGCTGGACCGCGACGCCAAGGTCTCGCGCTACCTGCCGGAACTGAAGGACAGCGCGTTCGGCGACGCGACGGTGGGCCAGGTGCTCGATATGACCACCGGCCTGGAATACACGGAGAACTACGCCGACCCGAACTCGGACGCCTGGAACTTCGTCCGCGCCGCCAGCCTGCTGCCCCGGCCGGCGGGCTACAGTGGTCCCACCACCAGCTACGATTACCTCAAGACGGTGAAGAAGGCCGGCGAGCACGGCCAGGCCTTCGCCTACAAGTCGGTCAACACCGAGGTCGTGGGCTGGCTGGTCAGCCGGGTCACCGGCCAGCATCTGGAACAGGTGCTGAGCGAACGCCTCTGGCAGCCGCTGGGCATGGAGCAGGACGGCTACATGCAGGTCGACAGCAACGGCGCGGCCTATGCCGCCGGCGGCCTGAACCTGCAGCTAAGGGACTTCGCGCGCTTCTGCGAGATGATGCGGCTGGGCGGCCGCTTCAACGGCCGGCAGATCGTGCCGGCGGCCGTCGTCGCCGACATCGCGCGCGGCGCCAGCAAGGCCAACTTCGCCAAAGCCGGCTACGCCACCCTGCCCGGCTGGAGCTACCATAATCAGTGGTGGGTCTCGCATAACGACAACGGCGCGTTCATGGCCCGCGGCGTCCATGGCCAGGCCTGCTACGTCGACCCCAAGGCCGAGATGTCGATCGTACGCTTCGCCTCGTTCCCGCTGGCGGCGAACGGCAATCTGGACCCGACCTCCCTGCCTGCCTACGACGCGCTGGCCAAGCACCTGATGGCGCACCCACGCTAGCGGCCAGGCGCCGGATTACGAAGGTCAGAGATCCAAAGGATGGTGCGGGCGGTCGGGGTCGAACCGACACTCCTTTCGGAACCGGATTTTGAATCCAGCGCGTCTACCAGTTTCACCACGCCCGCGTCGGCGAGGTTCTAGCCAACGAACCCTGGGTCGCCAAGTGCGTCCGAAGGGTTTCGTCGAGGACGCCGCTTGACCTGGACAGGCGCGTTGGCGATGTGACCGTCCAAGACCTTGGCAGTCGTTGGAGGCCGTGGTGAGAGGCGTCGAGATACTGGCCGACGGTCGCGCACTCGTCTTTGGGCGCTATCTGAAGGACGTTCTGCGCATCTACGAGCATCATAAGGCGCGAGGCGAGCGGCTGGTGGGGATCGCCGGTGATCGTTTCGGGCAGGGCGATACGTATGAAGTGACGGTGTCGTGTCCGCCTCGCTCCATCACGGTCAAGCTGGTCTCCGACGGCGAAACTGTTCGCGAGGTGGCCCGCGAGGACCTCTGAAAGTCGCCGAGGCCGTCGCCGTTGGAAACCAGTCGCGGCGCTGGCGTTGTCGACGAGGGCAAGACGAACGCTCGTCACCAACCCACCCCGACTGACGATTTCGCGCGTGCGGACCGTGCTGCCGAAAAGGGGCGGCTGCTCGTGGTCCAGTCAGAACAGCTTCGGGCGGTAGCCCGAACGTGGCGTGAAGCAGTCGCGGCTAACTGATAGTCGAGAAATGCAGCGATTGATCGCTGGGGCATCGCGCGTCATCCATCCATCGGCAGCCAGGTCGATCAAGACGTCGGTGATGCGCGACGGCCCGGTTGCCGTCCTTGCGTAGAATGACGTCGCGGGAGCGTGAGACATTCGGCGCCGTCTGCACTGAGGGCTCACGGCGTTGACAGATTCCTTCACGGGCCAAGTTTATCGGCTGGATCACGCCGTTCGTACGACGATATGTTCGTCTACAGGGTGGGGTAACGTGAGATGGGCTGGAGAGACCTGATAGCGGGCCTCCGCGCGGCCTCGGCGGCGAAGCGCGCGCTGATCGCGCTGGAGCTCGAGGCCGCAGCGGCGGCAATGCGGCCGGCAATTCCGAACCCTGCAGTGCCAAGCCCGTCCGCTCTGCAGGAGGTCGGCTCTGCAACGACCGGCTTCGCGGCAGATCGGCCGGAAACGACCACGCCACCTGAACGCGGGGCTGACGCGGAACGTCCGGAGGCCTGCACGGGCGAGACTGATGAGGTTGTAGACCGGCCACCCGCTGTGTCCGGCTCGATCTCTCTCCTCGAGCTCGTGAATCGCAGCGCTACGTCCCATGGACTCGCTCTGAGCGCCGGCATGTACCCAGTGTTTGAGATCACAACCGTCAGGGAATTCCTCGACGGCACGCCGTCACGTGCAAAGCTTCTCGGCCTGCTTGGCTTCGGGATCACCAAGTACGAGGAGCTCCACCGCCTCTGTGTGGCCTACCTCGAAGACAAGGCCCTCCCCGCCAGGATCGGAAGCGGAGTCGAGGGCATCGAAGGCGCAACCGCGCCGGACGAACTCGATGCGGAGGTGGAGGCCGAAGACACGGGGCCAAGCAGCTTCGAGACGGCGGAAGCCGCCGCTCATAAGACGCCCCCCCCAATCGAGCCTGCGGCCGGCCGGGCATCTGATGTCTCGTCCATGTCGGAAGGCCCTACGCTGGCCGACCTTGCCGACGCACGCGGTTCGGTACGCCTGCGCAACTGCATGAAGGCCATGCCCCTCGCTGCCCAGCCGATATCTGCATTCCGTAATGACGTTCGCGATCGGCGCGCCTTTCTTTCGATCCCCGGCTTCGGACAGACCACCTACGACGAGCTGGCCAGCCTGGTTGGCCAGTATCGACGCCGCCTCAAGGCTGGCGGCGAAGACTTCCTTGAGGTGAGTTCGCCGGACGATCTCGCCACCGACGCAGTCGATGCTTCGGACGGGCTGCTGTCCACGACAACCCTGGCAACTCTCATACGCACCAGCCGCGCATCAACCCGCCTCAGCAACATGATCCACCGGACGCGTCTCTTCGACGAGCACTCGGTCGCCGACATGATCGCGGGCAGACTGACGGAAGCCGAAATTCTTCGCGTGCAGGATCTGGGGAGGACGACCTTCCGGGAACTGGGTGTCCTCGTCGAAAGCTTCGCCCGCGATGTGATGGCGGGACGGCTCCCGATGGCGGAGCCGGCAGCCCGAACGCCGGACGAACCTGAAGCCCTTGAGCGACACGTCCTCGACGGAATGACTGTCGCGGACCTGGCGGACCACGCGGACCTGCCGGTCCGGATCGCCAATCGCGTCGCCTTGGTCCCGGCCCTGCGCAGCTACCCGCTGTCCGCGCTGGCTGTCGATCCGGCCGCCGCGATCCGGACGCTGTCGGGGATCGATGGCCTCGGGCGCACGTCGGTCGCAGCCCTTGCGGACCTGGTGTCGAGACTGGCCCTCGAGGCGTCCACGCCACGCGCTCCGGCATTCGACGGGACGGAAGGGACCGAAGAGGCCCCGCTCGACGGAGGTTCATCTGCTGTCGACCCCCAGGCCTCCGTCAATGCAGCGATCGCCGCGCTGAACGAGCGCCATCAGTCGGTGCTCGGATGGCGGTACGGCTTGGCCGGCGATCCACCGCTCACTCTGCAGGACGTCGCCGACCGGGTGCACGTCACCCGTGAACGCGTGCGCCAGGTCGAGAAGAAGGCGCTGCGGATCCTGTCGCATCGCCCGTGGCGGACGGCGTTCGAACGTCTGCTGGCCGAACGTGGAACGGAGGCCTGGACCATTGTGGCGGCGGGTGACGGGCTCGTCCCTTCCGACGAGCTCGGCCCGAGAATCCGCAAGCTCTTCCCACTGCTCCAGCTTGCTGTGGACGTCGTGCATGGCGGGCCTGGCGCCTGGCTCGACGCCTTTGCGACGCCGGCGCCCGGGGGATGGCTGCCGCCTGGCGGGTCTGCGAGCGATATGCGCGATGCGGCGGACCGCCTGCGGCGCGCGCTCGAAGGCCGGCCGCTGCCGCAGACGTTCGCGGTCGTGTGTCGAGATGCCGGCCTCGAGCCGGCCATCGCTGGACCTGCGATGTCGCTGGTTGCCGGTGTGCGGGTGCACGAAGGATATGTCCATTCGGGATATCTCGGCCCCAAGGCGCGTCGGGCCGCGCGCATGCACGCCCTCGCCGTCAGCACAGGCGCACCCGTTTTCGACGTCTGGCGGCTTGCCGAACTGGACGCTGCTGCCGCGCACGACGACGAGCGCTCCCCCCGGATGATCGCCATGCAGCTCGACGAAAATCCGCACCTGTTCCATCGCCTGTTTGATCAGGTCTGGGCCGTCCTGCCCGCAGCGACCCGCTGGCCGGGGCATCCGGACGCTCTGCCGCCGCTCGCCGATGCGGCGCTGAACATCAGCTTCGAGCCGGGTTCGCTCTCCGCCTGGCTCCATGATGTGCTCGAACGGGAGGGACCTCAGCGCCATGTCGATCTTCGAGACCGCGCACTGAAGGCCATGCCGGGCATTTCCGGCGCGAGCGTCGGGCCGATCCTGCTGTCTCACCCGGTGTTCGTCAGGGCAGCGCCCGGAGTCTATGCGCTGCGGTCAGAGCGGTACGTCAGCGTGAGCGCAGCGCTTCTCTCGACGGGTCAGGCGCGGACGTATTCCAGGGCGCTGCGGTCGGGCGTCACGCGGAGCCAGTTTGCCGCCTGGACCGGCCCCTTCGAATGGCGCCTGTGCGAGTGGGCGAAGCGATCGTCCGAAGACGACGTCTTCCGTTCGCTGCTTTCGGTCGCGACGCCGTCGGAATGGCCGGCGCCCGAAACGGTGAAAAGCGAGTGGCTCCGCCTGCAGGAAACCCACGCCCGCTGGGCGCTCTCCTCCGGGCGTGATGCTGCGCTCGGCTCTGACCCGCCCACGCCCGCCCACCTCCTCTCGGGCCTGCTGCATCTGGCGCTTCTCGGGTCGATCGGCTGGATCGGCGCAGGACGGGTGACCCAGTCCCGCCTCGGGTCTCAGGGGTCTGCCGACCTCCTCGCAGTACTCGTGGCCTGCGGCGCGGCGGAATGTCCGGAGCACTGGCAGGACCGTCATCCCGCCACCGGACTCGCCGGATTACTGCTGAAGGAGCTGGCGATGGCGGTGTCGCGAGATGGAGACCTGAGCTGGAGCAGTCCGGTTCCTGCCGCCATCCTGGCTGACGCGACCGAGAACGCCCACCGGGTCCGCTGGGCGGAACCTGCGGAGTTGGCAGCCTTCCTGTCGAGGCTGGAGGGTGGTCCTGTCGTGAGAGAGGAGCCTGAGGACGCCCCGGCTCTTGCGGAAATCGACGATCTCTTCGCTTCCGAAGAGTGGGAAAGCCTCTTCAACACCTGAAGATCAGGCGGCTGGCTCGGCCTCCAGGGCTCCGCCTTCGAGGGCGGCGACGATGACGGAGCGGGCCCGGAGCGCGCGCTTCGGCGTCAGGCGGCCGCTGCCCCAGCCGCCGGCCGCCATCGCGCCCATTTCCGAGGCGATCTCTCGCTCGCGTGCGTCGAGACGGCCGGTGCGCGCGCCCCATTCGACGATACGGATCCAGTCGCCGGCCTCCAGCGTCTGGCACTGGCGCATCGCATCAAGCTCGTCCGGCGTGAGTGCGACGCGATCTTCGGTCGGTGCGACGCCCCAGCTGCCGCCCGAACGGACGGTCCTTGCGAATTCCGGGGGCGGTTCGGCCGGCAGCGCGAGCGCCGCCATCCGCACGGCTTTCCAGCAGTCCGCCTTCTTGCACCACTCGCCCACGTTCCGTGTGCCGGCGGATGTGATCAGCGCCGCGCCAATCTCATGCGACCACGTGCGGATCAGATCCTCAAGCGCCGTCGAGATGCGCTGTTCCTGCCAGATCATGCCGAGGTCCAGCATGTCGCCCGACCGGAACGCGAGGGCGGAAATGGTGTAGGCCACGATCTGCGAGCGGTAACCCTCGAATCCCTCCTTCCGGACGATGCGCGCGGTCTCACCGAACAGCACCGCCTTGGCGACCAGATCCCGGAAGTAGGCATCGTCGGGCTTCCATGATCGCGCGCGGGTTTCCCGCAGACGCTGCATGAACAGCACGAAGTTCTTCTGTCCGCCCAGACAGACCTGATGCGGCAGCTGATCCCAGGCATTGATGAACTTCGAAAGATCCATCTTGGTGATCTTCCGGTGCGGCGGCGTCCGTTCCTTGAACTGCCTCGCCTGCGCCTCGGTCCGCGCCTCGCTGGCCTGGGCGACGAGATACTGGCCGCGGGCGCGTTCGTAGAACCATCGGCCCTGTTCGCCGGGAATCCAGATCTGGTTGGCCAGCCGCTCGATCTCGATGTGATAGGGGTCGTTGGCCGAAAAGTCGGCCATCTGGATCGGGTTCTGGGTGTTGGCGAACTCGGCGATCCGCGGCGCGAGGGTGTCCAGAAGCTCGGGACCGACGACGGTCAGCTTCGCCTGGACGTAGACCCCCGACAGGTCGGCCTTGTCCTGCTTTGCTGCGCGGTGGATGGACGACGAGGTCTGCCCGCCGTTTACGATCTGCAGGCCGCGGATCCGCTGGACCGCAGGCTGCCCTCCAGGCAGGACCGTCGTCTCCACGCTTTCCGCCGTCATGGAGATCCCGTTGTTGTACGCCATGAAGCGGTGGGGCTCATTCCGCAGGCTGTCGCGGATGCCCCGGTTGACCTTCCCCTTGGCCTGCAGGAATGAACGGACGTTGCGCTCCAGGAGCTGGGATCCATAGAGCTCGTAGAGCCGGTAGAGTACCTGCCCGGGAACGATCATCAGATAGGCCGAGTAGTCCGCGTCAGGATCAGGCAGCGTCACACAAGGAATGGCGCCGCCCAGGTCCTCGAGGTCGACCACGATCTCGGCCTGTGGACGACCATATGCGACCGCCCGGGAGAGGCGCTCCATGTCCCAGACCTCGAACCGGAGCTCGACGTCCCCGACCGTCCGGCTCGGCAGCCGGGTGCGCTCGAGGCCCGTGACCCCGTCGGTGAGGACGAAGATTCTGACCCGGCTGATCCGGCGCCCGACCTCGGCGATCCGGGCCGTCATCGCATATCTGTCGCTGGCCGGCTCCAGGCTCCGGTGAAGGCCGCCGACGGCGCCCCTGAAGTAGCGGACCGCCTGCTCGATCGCTTTCCGGACGTCGTCCGGCGCGACCTTCTCGGGCTCGGCCGCATTCAGGAAGATGCTGACGAACAGGTCGAGGGCGTCCTCGTCGTCCGAGATCGCATAGCCGTTGATCTTTGACCGCCCGCGCTCCACCACCCCTTCGAAGTAGGTGGAGGTGGCATTCTCGACGATACCAACCTGGTCGGACAGCACCTCGAGCATGAGTTCCGTGAACACGTTCTCCTTGAAGTCGGGTGCGGTCCCGTCTGCGCCACTCGACCGGTTGAGAAGTTCCGCGTTGAAGTCGGCGATGAAGCTTTGAAGATCAGCCATGTTCGGGTCCGGTCAGAGAAAGGCAGGCCTCGGCGTCGACCTCAAAGGGCGCGCAGGCTGCAAGTGAGACGGAATAGACGGCGGACTGAACCCCCTGAGGAACGCTGCCGGGAACGAGTCGAGGAAAGCCTTCGTCGACCCGGAACCAGCGCGTCGGGCCGATGGCGTAGGCCGGCGCCGCATAGGCGGCGGCATGGGCATCAAGGTAACCCGCCTCGAAGATCATCTCTTCGAACAGTGCATCTCCCCCGTCCAGGGTCGAACCAATTGCGACACGCAGCTGGTCCACGATTTCCGGCAGCGTCCGGCCGTCTGTCGCTGCGAGCGTGAGCCCCATGTGGCAGACAAAGAGCGGCAGGCCCGTCTCGCCCGAGAGCTGTTCGAGGTTGGAGACACGGAAGCTGGCCGGACTGAAGGATTTGGTCCCCTTCACCTCGACCAGGCATCGCGGAAAGCAGAAATCCTGCGGGGCGCCGGTCGGGCCGCGCCAAGCCGCGACGGATGCAGCGCCGCCGCGGCCCGGCAGCACATGCCGCTCCAGGAACAGCAGTTCGGCGACAAGACCGGCCTGTGCTTTCTCGGACATCCTCCCCGGGCCGTGCGCCGCCAGAAATCGCTGCCAGGCCGCAAGACGGGCAAAGAGCTGTGAGACGGCAGCGGGTTCATCGCTGCGCGCAGCGACCTGGCGCGCAACGGCGTTCCCCAGAATGCCGAAGATGTCCCGCCATGCCGGATGGCGCTCCTCAAGCGCAAGCCGCACCGTGCCCCCGGGACCGGCAACCAGCGGTTCAGGGCGCAGTGTGAATCCGGCGCAATCGGGATAGATCGCCCCGGGCGCGACGGCCGATGCCGCGACCTCGAAGAGAATGCCGCGCGTGCCGGACGGCTGCCGGATGCCGGCCCGGATCGTACACGCACTGCCATTGAAGATGCGGCGGCTGTGCCATCCCGACTCCGGCCGCGCCTCGGCCCCGAGGAGAGCCCACGCGCCTTCGAGCCCGCTCAAGACCCGTCTCCGAATTCCTGCTGCCAGTAGATGTTGTTGACGCTGTATCGCACCGGGCGCGCGCCCGCCGTTTCCGGGAAACTGACCCCGATGCCGATGATCGGGCCGGCCGGTCCGTCGAGCTTCCATTCAGAGGGATCGAGCGGATAGATCAGCAGCAGCCCTCGCTCGGGGGTCGTATGGCCCCTCACGCGGCGGATCGCGGGGCCCGACGGTGTCTCAGGTGCGGACTTGCGAAGCGGGAAACGGCCTGGATCGGAGACCCATTCATCGACCGTATTCTGCAACGCGTCCGCATAGCCCTGGCAATCAAGATCAATGGCCTCGTCGCGAGGCGCCAGCAGTCGACGGATCACCGCGCGGCCTTCGTCCACCTGCTGCTGCGGGCGGATGCGTTCGCTCAGGCTTCGCAGGAAGAGCGGCGTATCGTACCCTCCGATCACACCCGGCGCCTGGCTGCCCCCCAGCATCGCGACATCCCAAGAGGTCAACCGGCCGGCGGCGAGCTGGGCGCGCGTGTAGTCGGCAAGGACGCGGCCATTCATCTTGAGCGCGCTTGGATGCGTCTCGTAGCCTTCGAGGTAGTCGGCGACGGCGTCGCCCGGAACCTTCTGCCAGAGACGGGCATCCTCCCATTCGTGCGCTTTGCCGTCGGGCCGTTCCCGCCGCACGCCGCGCGGCTTGTCGCCAAGCGAGGCCAGGAACTGGTCCGTCAGCGACAGGTTCTTCCGCAACACTGCAGCATCGCGATGGAAGACGACGGTCTCCTGGAGCGCGCCGGAAAACACGAGGTCGAGCGAGGTGGAATTCCGCATCTTGACCCGCGACGTCACCATGAGCACGGGGTGCGCGCGGACCTTCAGACCATAGTCGCGCGGCGTGCCGCCTACGGCATGCATGTGGTCGAACTCACGACGGAGCTCTTCGGAGGCTTCCGTGATGTGGCAGAACCATTCCTCGAGGTCCGAGGTCGAGTACAGCCGGCACAGATCCAGATAGCCGGGCCGGTAGCCGAACCATCGCCCCATCTGCATCAGTGTGTCGTACATCCGCGTGGCGCGGAGGAAGTAGCTGACGCTGAGGCCCTCAAGCGTGAGACCGCGTGCCAGCTTGTCGC
The DNA here is from genome assembly GCA_018821435.1 of Alphaproteobacteria bacterium. Lineage (GTDB taxonomy): Bacteria > Pseudomonadota > Alphaproteobacteria > Caulobacterales > Caulobacteraceae > Phenylobacterium. Next base: position 38,242 of record JAHJME010000003.1, on the reverse strand, counting down.
CGCCGATCGCGATCACGCTGAAGCCGGTGGCCTTGTGGGTTTCGTAGTCGAGGACGTCCTTGGCCGTTCCGTTGATCTCCTTGACCACGATGTCGGCGGCCACGACCGGCAGCGCCGCCTCGACGGACGACCAGTCGACCGGCGCGAAGGTCCGGTCCGGGAGTCGGGCCGCCACGGTCGCGGTGGTGGGTGCGTAGTCACTGTCCCAGAGATTCTTGAGCTCTTCCATCACGCCGCCAGAAGTCCGGTCGCCGAGACGGATCCGGTTGCGGATCGCAATCAGCTCCGCCTCGACCTCATCGCGCACCTTCTTCTGCACGCTGGTGAACCGGGTGACGTGGACCAGCATCGAATTGTGCGCGCCGAGCTGACCGCGCGCCCGCCGCGCCGCGCAGGTCAGCAGGAACGACAGAATGGCCCGGCGCAGGGATGGCGGGACCGTCTCGGCGCCGTCGCAGAGCGCTGGGTGGCCGTTCCGATGGATTGGCGGGACCCAGCCGGATGTCTCGCCAGGATCCAGGCTGTCGGCATGGTCGGTGATCTCCCGGAACAGCCCTAGCGGCGGCTGGCCCGCCGGATCGTCCTCGGACGGATCGAGTCCGAAGATCCGAACCGGGCCATCATAGTTGGATGGCGCCGGCAGGTTGATGATGAAGCTGCGCGGAAAGAGATCCTCGCCCTCTTCGCGCGTCTCGCCCTTGTCCGAAATGAAGATGTTGGCGAACGGGGTGGCGGTGTAGCCGACGTAGACGCTGCGGTCGAAGCGCTTGAGCAGCCGCCGGATCAGGCCGTTGATGACGGCGGGGCTGTGCTCGGGGTCAAGCCGTCCGTCGGCGTCGTAGGCCTGATCCTTGGTGTCGACACTGGCGTGGTCGGCCTCGTCGTCCACGAGCAGCAGTGGCACGTCAAGCGCATCACGACCATTCAGCAGGCCGTCGACCCACTTGATGATGTTCGTGAGGACGGACTTGTTCTTCTTGACGACGAAGAGCAGCGGCCGTCCCCCGGGGCTGATCCCGAGGTTCCTGACGACCCGCAGATTGAAATCGCCATCGTCGGACCGGTTGGTGACGTAGTCCGGCCGGATAGAGTGGTCGGAATCGATCAGGCCGACGCCGATCGACCGGAGCCCCTGCGAGTCCCCGCCCGGCATGGTTTCGTAGCCGAGGAAGCCTTCGTCGAGCCGCATCTGAGTCTGGCTGCGGAGGTTCTTGTGGATGCCTGCCAGGACGATGACCACCTTGTAGCCGGCGTCGGCAGCCTTGCAGAGCAGGCCGGTATAGTTCGAGGTCTTGCCGGACTGGACGTGGCCGACGACCAGACCCCGCCGATCCCAGACGCCGTCGCGGGCGGGGTCTTCCATCCGGCTGAGCACATCGTCCGTCGCCGACTCCAGGGCCTCGACCGCGACCGGCGAGAGGTTCTGTTCGAGATACTGGCGGTAGCGGGGCCACAGCCGCCACCCGGCCTTGCGGTCTGCGGTAAGCCAAGCTTCGTGATCTTCGTTGTTCTCCAGGATCCGGGTCTTGCCGATCCAGACGCTGAACCGTGTCTCGAGTTCGCGGATGGCCCCATCCCGATCCACACCCGCACGCCAGCGGGGATTCATGCCGATGACCTGGTCCACGACCGCGGCGATGCCCGCCGTCGTCAACGGCTCCTCCCCGATCTCGTTCTGCAGCAGCGTCTGCGCGAGTTCGAGAACCGCCTGCTCGTCGCTCTTCTTCATGGTGTCTCCGTCGATGGCGGCAGGAGGCGGTCGATCACCTCAGGATGGTTCTGGAAGGGCTCAGTCGCCAGCAGGCGAGCGCGCACCAGGGTCGGCTCCAGGCCGACCCGGCTGGTGAGATGATCAATGAGCGCCTTGGCCGTCCTCTCCATGGCGTCAATCTGATCGGGATCCAGCGGTTCCGCGCCGGACTGCACTTCCCCCTGCTCGACCGCGTCGAGCCAGATCCGCTGCACCGGCACCGTCGATTCCACGATGCGCAGCAGGTCCTCCAGGCTCTCATGATGATGGCCAAGGTTCTCTCGGACGCGGCTCATCACGGGATGATCGCGGTTGACCCGGTACGTCACGCCACGCCGGCCGGTGGCGGAAAGCCAGGCCGGGACGAGATCGCTCACCGGGGCGCGCTTTCCGTATGCGCCGCGGTGCGCGAAGACCTGCCGAGCGACCGTGCGCACGCTGTCGGCAAGGGCCGTAAGCCGGGGGCGGACAGCGCGCGGTGGGCGGGCCACCGACTTGCGGATGTCCACCTCCCATGCGGCGTCGCCGCTGTTGCTGAAGCTCACCGCAAGGCGGGCGAGCTTGAACGGCTCCTCACGGGTCCAGACGCGTGGCTCGCCCAGGCCGAGCCAGCCGCCGGCCACGAGCAGGCGGTCGTTCCGGTAGACATAGAACCCCTGCTGCGAAACCCAGCCGTCCCGCCCGGCGGCCCGTCGCCAAGTCTCATCATCCAGCTGATCGCGGTGCGGCAGCACGAAACCCTGGAGCTGGATGGCCCCGCCCGGGGCCGGAATGCGCTCGACGGGCGTCGGCTCGGTGGCGGGATGCGCCGACAGGAACGGATCCCACGGACGGAGCCGCGCCGCGCCGCCCACGTGGATCCGCAGGCGCGCGCCGGGTCCCTCGAGATATCGATGGAAGACCATGGCAAGATGCTGCTCCACGCGCGCCACCATGGCGAAGAAGGCATCCTGCGAGCGGCGGTCGTGGGTGAGGCCGGCGGTGATGCGGTCGAGGCGCTCCCAGAGGACGAGCGTCCCCGACACTGAACTGGCGAGGCCAGCCAGCCGGGCCTCAGAACCTGCGGAGGGCCCGGTCAGCAGCCGCCATTCGTTGACGTCCGGCCGAGCAATGTAGTCCAGATCCCAGCGGCGCACCGACAACGCGCCGGATTCCGGCAGGGTGGCGACCGTCAGGCAGCGGCACTGTGAGAACGAGGCGGTCTTCAGGCCCATGCCGAAACGGCCCAGGTCACCGGATGACCGTGTCTCGAGCGGGCTGCGCCCTCCGACGGTCATGGCGCTCCGGAGCTCTTCGGGCCCCATGCCGCGACCGTCGTCAAGGAGGGTCATCCACGAGTCAGGACCATCGAAGTGGAAGTCCAGGCGGATCGTCCGGGCGCTGGCGGCGATGCTGTTGTCGACGAGATCGGCCACGGCGGTCTCGACCGAATAGCCCACTCCGCGCAGTGACTCGATCATCGCGTGGGCCGGCGGCCACGCCAGTTCATAGCTCGGCGACTCGTCCGGCACGCAACGTCCCCCTCAAGCGCTACCCTAGCTTGCGCGCTGCGCCATGGGGAAGGGTTCTCGCCTCGCCGCCGATCCGCCGCACGTTGAGCGCGAACCGGTTGGCGCGCCTGGAACGAACAGTGTACGGGTTCGGGAATGCCGCCCGTCGTCCGCCTCCACGTCTCGGCCACGGGCCATGCCGCCAGCGACATCCGGCGCCGGCAGGCGCCTCGCTGATGGACATCGTCGATCCAGAGCGCCGCTCGCGCATGATGAGCCGGATCAGGGGCAAGAACACCGCGCCCGAACTCGCCGTGCGCCGGCTGGCTCACAGGCTTGGCTTCCGGTTCCGGCTGCACAGACGTGATCTGCCGGGAAGTCCTGACCTCGTCTTTCCCGGACGGCGGAAAGTCGTCTTCGTTCACGGCTGCTACTGGCATCGGCACCCCGGCTGCAGGCTGGCGTATCAGCCGAAGTCGAACATCGACTTCTGGCAGGCCAAGTTTGCGCGCAACGTGGAGCGGGACGCCGAAGCCGTCGCGCAGCTGGAGCGACAGGGCTGGTCGCCCCTGATAATCTGGGAATGCGAATCCCGCGACGCGGGCACCGTGGCCGCGCGCCTGCGCGCTCACCTGGGTGAAGGTACTGCAGATGAAGCTCGACGCAGCAGCGCGCGCCACGAAGCTTGAACGGCTGCGCGACGGCGGCGCGCCCCGGGTGCTCGAGCTCTGTTCGGGCTGCGGGGGGATGTCGCTGGGCCTGGCCGCTGCCGGATTCGAGCTGCTGGCCCACGTGGAGTTCGATGCCACCGCGGCTGCCAGCTACGCGCTGAACTTCCGGCCGCCTTCGGAAGACCATCGCGCAGCCTGGGCGGCGCCGAGGGACATGGTTCTCTCCGATCCGGCGAGCCTGGCACGCGAGATTGGTCTGGGAGACGACATCTGCCAGCGCTTCGACGTTCTGGCGGCGGGCCTTCCTTGCCAGGCTTTCGCGCGCATCGGCCGTTCCAAGCTGCGCTCTGTCAGCGGCGACGAGGAGGCCTTCAAGAACGACCCCAGGGCCCAGCTCTACCGTCGCTTCCTGCAGTACGCCGAAGCCGTTCAGCCGGTCGCCATCGTGATCGAGAACGTCCCGGACATCCTCAATCACGGCGGTCACAACGTGCCCGAGGAGATCTGTGGCACGCTCGAGGAGATGGGGTACGTCGCCCGCTACACGCTGCTCAACGCCGCCTATTACGGCGTGCCCCAGATGCGTGAACGGCTGTTCCTGGTGGCTATCGACCGTTCGCTGGGTGTCGAGCCGAGCTTTCCGCAGCCGACCCACTCGGCGAAGCTGCCCTCCGGCTATGCCGCGGCGCGGATGGTCGCGCTGCGTCACGTGCCCGCCGAAGGATCACATTTCGCGGCCATCCCCGCGCCGGCGTCCGGACTGCCCGGGGCGATTACGGTCAAGGCGGCGCTGAGCGACCTGCCGCGTGTCAGAGAGCACTTCCGGGATCCGGTCGTGATGCGTCGACGCAAGGTTATGGACCATCTGCCGTACGCGTCGTTCTCGGACCTCACCGACTATGCCAAGTTGATGCGCAACTGGACCGGATTCCAGAAATCTCACGCCAGCACCGACGGCCATGTGGTCCGGCTGACGCCACGCGACTTTCCGATCTTCCGGCGGATGGACCAGGGCGGGGACTACCCGCACGCCTGCGAAGTCGCCGCGCAGATCTTCAAGGAGAAGCTGGCGGCGCAGAAGCCGCGGCCGGTCCGCGGCACACCGGCCTACGACGCGCTCAAGGCCAGCACGGTCCCGCCGTACGATCCTGGGAAGTTCCCCAACAAGTGGTGGAAGCTCGATCCGGGCATGCCCTCGCGCACGCTGACGGCGCATATGGGCAAGGACACCTACTCCCACATCCACTGGGACGGCTCGCAGAAGCGGACGGTCACGGTCCGGGAGGCCGCCAGGCTTCAGTCGTTTCCCGACGGCTTCCGCTTTGCGGGCGCCATGAACGCGGCGTTCCGCCAGATCGGCAACGCGGTTCCCCCGCTGCTCGCACAGGCGGTCGGCGCAAGTCTCCGCAAGGATCTCGTCCGGCTGCCACACGCCGTCCAGCAAGATGGCGCCCGCTCTCTGGAAAGCGACGCCGCATAACTGCGCCGATGACGACGTGGATATGTTTGCCGAAAAGGCTAGAAGTTCGCCCGCATGTATTGTTTGGCGTCGACGTCACAGACGACGAACACAGCGTCTCGCAAGCGCCAGTTGGAGACATTGGGATCGCTGCGGAAAGCTGACCTTGGCGCTTCGCTTAGCGCCTGCGCTTACCAGGCGACTTCTGAGGCTCCTCAATAGGGATGAGCGGCGGGCCACCTTCGTTGGCGACACGCGCCTCATAGGCAACGCGTTCCACCGCCAACGATCCGCGGGCAGCACCAATACCCAGAGCCTTGAACCGCTTCACGATCCGCTGCCGCTTGGCGGAAGGCTTCTGGAGACCACCAACCACTGTGGAACCCCCGAGGTACGAACTTCGCGCCACACAACCCCCACCTACCCAGCGAGCATCCCCAGGGTGCCTCCCACGATCGAATTCGTCGCCGATTGCGAGCGTGGGGCCAAGCGTGGCAAGCACCGGCCTCCGCGGGTCGCCTTCCCGAGGCGCTGCGCAGCGTCTGGGGCACCTGACCCCACGCCACTCCGTCAGTGAGGTCACTGGCAAAGGTGGTGGGCAGCTCACTTTGGCTTCACACCGAAACCGGCCCTGACGGGGCTAGCAGCAGCACCCGCTTGTCAGCTTGTTTACGTGGCAGATCCCGACCCCACCGTCCGCCCACAGCCGTGACTAGCCATCCATCAACTGCCGTAGTTCAGTCGAACGAGCGGCTGTCATCTCGGTATCGCAGCGGAGCCGGGCCGCCTCCTTGATAGCTGGATCAATTGAGGTCTCTGCCGCCTTGATGTTGCAGTCAGCAGTCTTCTTTTTGATCCAAGCGCGCTGCATGTCCAGATATTGAGCTCGAGTTGCTTCCGGAACCGCCTTCCACACTTCTGAGATCGCTTGGTTGGCAAGCTTGTTCTCGGCGGCGGCCATCTCCAAGTCAGCTTGATTCTGAGCGGCGGTTGCTTGCGCGAGTTGCGTCTGTTCCGCCTGCGCTTCCAGTGCCGCAGTCTGCTGTCTAGCGTCGATATGTATACGCAAGAGATGGGATGCGACGATCTCGCCCAACGCCGTCAGCTGCGCGTCAAACCCTTCGACTTCTCCGAACGTCTTCTTTTTGTCGTCGGTTGGTTGGACGGTAAAATTTAGCTGCCGGGTCAAACTATCCGCAGATCGCTCAAAGCCGGCCTGCTGAATAAGCGTCGCTACATTCGAAACTTGAATCGCTCGCCTTGCGGCATCAGCATCATTGATCATTCCGAGAGGCACGATGATCTTTACGGTCCCCTCGCAGAACCGCTTGGTGCTGTCTGGATCCTCTTTGGTCGTTCGAATATCTTGGAGGGTGACCTTGATGAGATTGACGGTGGCGCGCACCTTGGACTCGGTAGCCTGCACCGCCGAGGGCTCGTTACCCAGCTGAGCCAAAGTGGATTTTACGAGCTCGTCGGAGACAATGCTTGCGATAACCGCCTGTGAGCTCTCGCTCGTGCAACTTGTCTCAGCCACCTTATCGCAACCAGACAACAACGCGACTGCACCGCACAGCACGAGCGCGACCCGCTTCATGATATTCCCCCACAAACTCCTAAACTACCTACGGGACTTGAAACGAGCTGCCAAGGCTCAGCTCCATGAGGACGAACGCGAGCTTGTGGTGGAGCCTCCCCTCGGCGGGCCGAGGGCGGTGGCAGGCGCCCCACAACACCCTAATGGGAGGGGAAGCGGTTATCATCAGCCTGACTGGAGGCGCTCAGATGACGTTCGTCGCTGTTCAATTCAGGAGCTGACGCCAAGCTGGATCGGTCAGCACCTGTCGGATGATGATCACGAGACAACTACGGGTCGGCGCCAGGAGCGGTCCTTGGGACTGAGCCGCATACGCGACGCTCGCGTACGGCGGCCACCCGCGCCGCTGCGGGTAGGCTCGTTGAGGGTGGAGCCCAGCTTGGTCGCGCGGCCCAATACAGTGCCCAGGCGCCGGCATGAGACGGGCTTTGACCGACACGATATGGGGGTTTGGCGAAGCCACCGTCCCCATTCCCGCCACGGCGCGGCGATCGGCTGCTAGCGCTGCCAAGACACGCCGAGGCTGGACCCGGAATCATCCTTGTAGACGATCTCGGAATTGAAGCGCGGGGGCGCGACCGCCTTGATGTCCGAGACGCGGACGTAACTACCGCCGCTCAGCCGGATCCACCCCTCCTCGACCCCCATGGCGTAGACCACTGCGCCGGTGGGGTAGACGACGGGCGCGCCCGATGGCGCGTTCGGCCGGACTTCCCCGCCGGGCTTCAACAACAGCGGGGCGTAGGCGATCCCCTTCGCCGGTTGACCTTCCAAGAGGATCAGATCGCCGACATCCAGGCTCGCCTTGCGGCGGCCCGCCCAAGGCGGCGGCTGGAACGAGCGGCTTTGATCGATCTCGAGGCTCCGCAGGACACGATAACTCGACAGCTCAAAGAGCGCGTACTTTGTCCCGAATACGAGGGTGACATTGACCTTCTCGCGCTGGGTCTTGTCGCTGAGTCCGCGAACGACCGGCCGGCGGTCGAAGAACCTCTCCAGGTCCCGCCGGCCGCACAGCTGCCCCGCTTGTGACAACCGGTCGATCGCGCCCGCTGAGAGATCGACCCGCGCGGGGCGGAGGGTCTCAGCCACCCCCATCGCCGCGCCGCAGATGCGCCAGAAGCGCTCCATCGAGACCGGGTCGGTGGGCCCGCGTTCGAGTTGGGCCCGCCCGTTGATGGCCAGCAACAGCGCGGTCTCGACGCGGTAATCGTTGTCGAAGAGCTTCAGGAGGTCGTCAAACTTACCGGCGTCTTCGGCGGGATCAAGCCAGGGAAGCGGCGTTCCCTGGCGGTCCAGAATGTCCGCCCGCCCGTGGTGCTTGGCGATGTAGGCGCGCAGACTTTCGAGCCGCTCGGCCACCTCGGGATGCGTGGTTGGCGTCCGACGCGCCAGGATCACGCCCCGGACGTCGAACGGATCGTCCGGCAATGTGAGCCGATCTTCCGACGAGTTCTCCAGCGCTTCCGTCGCGGCCTGAGGATTATAGCCCGCGCGCACGATCAAATCGATCGCCAGCCGATCGGCGGCCCGCTCCTGGGCGGGTAGCATCCGCGCAAGGCTCGACGTCGCGAGCTGGTTGGCGACCACGGAGATGGCGATGACGGCGGCTAGCGTTTCGAGCTCATGCTTGGTCCCGTTTCGCCGCTTTACCAGCCGTTCGATCGCCATGCCCCCGACTTCGTCGACCGGGTTCGTGGCGCCGGTCTTCAGGTTGGCTTGGAAGGTGTCGGCCGAGTTCGTCTCGATCATGCGTTGCGCGGCGATGCCACCCATGCCGGCGAGACGCTCGAGGGAACGGGCGGCGGTCTCGGCGTCGAAGTCGCGGCGAATATAATGGGACAGCTCGTGCGCGATGACGAATGCGACGGCGTCCTCGGTCTCGCTCTTTGCGAAGACCGCGCGGCAGATGCGGACATAACCCGACCGCATAGCCGACGCATTATACTGCGGACAGTCTTCAACAATGACCGGATTGGGCACACGGCCCCCGGGCACATGCGGCTCCAGGCGGGTCAGGATTCTTTGCACCTCCGCGTCGAGCGCGGGGACGGTCCGGCTAGGCGTTCCGAGTTTCTCTTGTTCGGTGATCTGGAATGCGCGAGCCGACGCCAGCGCCTTCGCCGACCAGTTCGCCCAGACGGCGGGTTTTGCCGACAAGCGGGCGAGGTCGTCCTGTCCAGCGCTGTTGACCGGTCGGCTCCGCTCGGCGGCCTGCGCCGTCGATCCGCCGCAGGGCGACGCGACAATCAAGGCTGAGAGCAGCCACCTGAGCGGTCGGCGTCCCGTCCTCGGCCCCACGGCCTTGCTCACCGATCTAGATTTCGGCCCGCGCCCACCTGGGGCGCCGCGCGGCCATTGACGGGGGTGAGACCCTTCCCGGCGCGGTCGACGATCAGATCTTGTTCCCGAACCCAAACCTCCGAGCCGTCGGAGAGCTGTAGGGTGGCCTTGAAGGTGGTCGACCGTCTTCTTGTCTTTTGTGGGAACGGGCTGAACAGCTTACGGGCGCAGGTCTGCGGGGTCGGGGAGGCGGCCACCCAGCAAGAAACCGTCTCCACCCGCAGGTCTCGAACGACGACGGGAGACTTGGCGTCCGCGTCCTCAGCCGCGTTGGCATCGCACCCCAGCGCCAGCGCGCAGACCGCGCCCATGAGCATGACCCGAACCAAAGCCCCCTCCCCCTGAGACCGATCAGCTTCAACTACGCTAGGAACGCCGTGGGGGTGTCAATCACCCGCCGCGCGCTTGGGTTGCAATATCCGCTCAAGAAGAGGCGCGACGAGCGCATCGGCGCCCAGCGCCGCCAATAGAACAGGAAACCACGCGATGGGGCCGACCTTTAGGACGGCGAATTCGAAGAGCGCGATCGCCAGCGCTGCGAGCGCCAGCACGGCCATGTCGCCGAAGCGAAGTTCCAGCTTCCGGCCTTCCGTTGCGGCGCTTGAACGGGTGGGCCAGGCCAGCCGCCACGCGCCGAGCACCAGGCAGATCAGCGCGAGCGACAGGAGCTGGTGGCCCTTCGGCCCGAGGCCAAACGGCGGGTCGATCCGCACCAATGCGCTGCGGGCGAGGTTGTCGAGCACCATCGCGTGGACATGCGAGCCTGGCACGAGGCCGTAGACGGGCGTTTGGGCGACGTCCCCGGTGAAGGCGAAGTTCCCACCGTAGAGCACGACCGCCCCGTGCAAGCGTTTGATCGCGGCGTCATAGGTGTCGCCCTTAAGGAGGTCACGGGCCGCCGTGAGCGTCGTGAACGGTTGGGGCAAGGGGTCCGTGAGGCGCAACGGACGGGGCGTGAAGTCGCCCAGCACGGCGGTCGTCACGAAGTTGAGCGCGCGTCCCGGGGCCGTGGCCTCCACCCCTTTATAGCCCTGCGCGCCCCACCAGACATCGACATCCTCGCCGGTAGCGACACGGCAACCCGCGATCGTACGGCACAAGGCGACGGCTGCGGGGACGCGGCCATCGGGGTCGGGGCGCAACGGATAGGCTCGTCCGTCCGCGATCGATCGGCCCAGACGCACAGACACGAGCTGGACCCGAGGGTTCCGCCGCGCCAGGGCGACCAGTTCCTGGCGCGCTGGACGGCCGAGAACTTCCTCCGGCGCCGCCGCGATGAAGACCATGTGGCGGGAGGCCGCGCGCTCGATGGCGGCGACCAGTTCGTCGAAGTCGGGATCCGGTCGCGTGTCGACGAAGAGGAAGTCCACGAAGAGCGCCCGGGGGCCGGCTTCGCTGATGGCGTCGATGACCGCGGCGTGGGTTCCATAGGGCATGGGCCAAGCCAGCTCTTCGTCGGCCAGGAGGCGGTCGTCAGCCTGTACGATCTCGATCGGGACTGGGCCAGGTCGCTCGCGGCCCGGGTAGGCAAAGGCGGCGACCTTATAGAATGCGCTGCGGCCGGCGGCCCCGGCCGCGCGATCAAGATCGAAGGGTTCAATGAAAAGCAGCAAGGCACCGGACAGAAAGACCGAGAGCGCCAGAAGCGCCGCATGGATCGCCTTTGGCGACCCTTTGAAGCGCGACATCGTCTCTGAGTCCCCTTGCGTCGTGATGGTGGCGGAGCACGACTTTCGGGTGCGGCTCTTCCGTTGTCCAGCTTGCGCGTGAGCGTGCAAGAGCCGACGGCCAGCGCGCTGGCCGTTCGCGCCGGGCGCTCAGTCGTCAACATGGGCGACGTTCGTCGGCCTCAGACGGCGATATCTGACCGTCTGGGCCACGACCCGCGGGGATTGACGGGGCGCGGCTCTAGTAGAGGCCCGCGGCTTCAATGGGCGCATGCGCCGGGAACGGTCGCCTTGCCCAGGACCGCAATGCGCCAGTTGCAGCCTTTTGGGATCCGCGCTGAAAACAGACATTCGGCGGCCGGACTTCAAGCTGCACCTGCCCCACACCGTCCTGCGGCTAGCGCACCCAGAACCCCGGCTCGGAGCTCCGATAGCCCACCGCGCGATAGGCGGCGTCCACCAGGCCCTGCCCCCGCGCATTGAGCCCGACGCCGCCGCCCATGCGGTTCATCACATAGCCGAAGGCCAAGCCAGCCTCGCCGTCGGCGAAGCCCAGGCTGCCGCCGAACCCCGGCGTGCCGAACGCCTGCTCGCCGAGGATCACGTAGTTGCCCGGCCCGAGGCTGCGCGCGCCCCAGGTTTTGGAGAACCCCAGGGTGAAGGTGGTGGGCAGTTGCAGGATTAGATCGCGCGACGAGGCCGAGCGGACCGTCCGCATGCCGACCAGGCGGTCGGCGCCGACGAGCCGGACGCCCCCGTGCGCGCCATCCAGAGAGAGGGGCGCATAGACCTGGGCCAGCGCCCGGGCGTTGGCCACGCCACCGGCGGACGGATGCTCCATCGACCAGCGCCGCGGCCTGTTCACGCCGGCCAGGTCGCCGCCATCGTTGGTCACCAGCTTGGCGCCGTACCAGTCGGGCTCGTCGGTGATTTTGCGGAAGAAGTCCGAGGCGGGATCGGGCGCTGGCAGCTCCATCTCGGCCACCCGGTGGTGTTCGGTCTCGGGCAACCCGATCCAGGCATCCGCGCCGAGGGGGCCGGCCACCTCCTCGTGGAAGAAGGCGCCGATCGTGCGCCCGGTCACGCGACGAACCAGTTCGCCCTCCAGCCAGCCGATCGTCAAGCCGTGATAGCCGTGCGCGGTTCCAGGCTCCCACAGCGGCGCTTCGTCGGCCAGGCGCCGCGCCGCCAGGTCCCAGTTGTAGAGCGCCCCATCAGGCAGCGGGGACTGCCAGACCGGAAGGCCCGCCTGATGACTGAGCACCATGGCCACGGTGACGTCGCCCTTCCCGTTGGCGCCGAACTCCGGCCAGTAGCGCGCCACCGGCGCCTCGAAATCGATCTGCCCGCGATCGGTCAGGATGTGCAGGCACAGCGCCGCAAGCCCCTTGGTGGTCGAGAACACCACGGCGAGGGTATCCCTGGTCCAGGGCCGTCGCCCTGCCCCGTCGGCTGACCCGGCCCAGAGGTCGACCACAAGGTCGCCGCGGTGGCGAACGGTGACCGCGGCGCCCCGCTCGCCATGTTCGGCGAAGTTCCGCGAGAAGGCCTCCCGCACGGACTGGAAGGCCGGCGCGCAGTGACCCTGGATCTCGGTCGTGTCCGGCTCAGAACGCATAGCTGACGCCGACTGCGAAGTTGCGCGGCGGCGCATAGTTGACGGCCTTCTCGCCGCCCAGCAGGCCGGAGTAGATGGTCGAGCCGACCTGATAGGTCCTGTCGAAGACGTTGGTGACGTAGCCGTAGACGCGCCACGGCCCCGCCTGAGGCGCCAGCGACGCCGAGAGGTTGAGGATGCCGCCGGCGCCCTGGCCGTTGTCCCGGTCGTTGAACTCGTTGAAGTAGACCCGCGAGCGCCAGGCGTATTGCGCGCCTACGGTGGCCTGATACCCCGCCGCCGGCGAGAAGCGGTACTGGCCGTCCAGCGTCACCGACCACTTGGAGATGTTCGGGACCTGGTTGCCCGACAGGTCGGAGGGCGCCGCGGGCGCCGGCCCCGGGATGGTCCGGCTGTTGATGAACTCATCGAACGTCCCGTCGATGTAGCCGACACCCGCGCTCAGCCGCAGGCCACGCGCCGGCTGCGCCACGACCTCCAGCTCCGCCCCCTTGACGATCGACTTGGGCACGTTGGCCAGCGCCGCGATCGGGCCGATGATCTGGGTGATCTGAAGGTCTTCGTACCGGCTGGAGAAGATCGCGCCGTTCACCTGCAACCGACGGCCGAAGAAGGACGCCTTCTCGCCGACCTCCCAGGTCTGCACCTCCTCGGATCGCACCGGCGAGGTCTGGAGCGAACCGATGTTGATCGCCCCGTCCTTGTTCGCCGTCGCATAGCTCGCATAGACGAGGACATCCGGCGCCAGCTTGCCTTCGAGGCCCACCTTGAACGGCTTGTGGGTGTTCTTCAGGCGATTGCGGAAGCCTGTCACGTTCACGCCGAAGGATGCGATCGACTGATAGTCGACCGAGCGCTTGGTGGTCTCGCTGTAGCGGGCCTGGCCCAGCAGCGCCCAGGCGTCGTTGAGCTGGATGCGTAGGTCGGCGTAGGCGGCAAACGACTCAACGTCCAGCTTTCCGCCGGCATCGTAGAGGATGAAGAACGGTACGTTCGCCGGGGCCGCCGGCGCGAGATAGGCGGCCAGCGTCTGCCAGGGCACCTGCACATTCTGTGACTGGTTGAACCGCACATACGAGCCGCCGACGATCCAGCGCACGCGGTCCTCGCCCGGCGAGGCGAGATAGGCCTCCGCATAGTAGTCCTGGCTGCTGGTATGGGCGGCGTAGCGGCACGCCTCCGCTTGGACGCCATCGCAGTCGTTGAGGAAGTCCTGGACGCCGTCTCGGTAATTGACCGTCGCCGTCAGGGTGTTGCGGCCTACGGGCTGCACCAGGTTGGCATTGAGCGTCGCCACCTCCAGCTCGGTCGAGCCGACGGTCGCCTTGATGTCGCGCGGCCGGTTGGTTGGGCGCTCGCCGAACAGCGCCTCGGCGGGATAGATCACGCCCGGGACCGAGACGACCGTCAGCGCCGGGCCATTGGGATCCTCGCGATACCACGAGGCCAGCAGGGTCAGGCGCCCCTCCGACGGCAGGTCGAAGGCCAGCTGGCCGCGAACCGCGTAGCTGTCCTGGTCGTCGAAGCGGTCGGGTCCGCCCAGGCGGCCGCCGAGCAGATTCTTCGTATAGCCGTCGAGCTTGCGGACTTGGTACGACATTCGGGCTGCGACGCCGTCCGTCACGGGGCCAGTGAAGAAGCCCTCGCTCTCGAAGCGGCCGTACTTCCCGACCACCGCATCGACGCGCCCCTCGGCGTCGGCGGCTGGCCTGGCGGAGATCACGTTCACCGCGCCGCCCACCGCGTTCCGCCCATAGAGCGCGCCCTGCGGACCGCGCAGGATCTCCACGCGCTGGACGTCGAACATGCTGGTGTTGGTCGTGCGCTGGTCGGAGACGTACGCGCCGTCCTGGTAGAAGGCGACGCCAGGATCGCCGCCGGCGTTGATGAAGGTGTTGCCGACGCCGCGGATGTAGAGCTGCGAGGCGTTGCTTGTGTTGGTGAAGCTGACGTTCGGAACGCTGGTCTGCAGATCTTCCAGGCGCTGCTGGCCGCGTTCGCGCTGTGTCTCGCCGTTCAACACGGCGACCGATTGCGACACGTTCTGCAACGTCGTTTCGCGGCGCAGGGCCGTCACCACAACCTCCTCGATCTGCGCGCCTGCGCTGTCCGGCGCCTGGGCCAGCGCGGCGCCGGCCACGGGCCACATCGCGGCCGCCAGCACGGCGCGGGACACGGCCACACGAAGCGATATCGACATCTGGTTTCCCCCTCTGGACCGGCTGCGGTCTCATGGCCGCAGCTCGCCGCGCCTTTTCGGATCGAAGCGACGCATGGTCGAGGACAGGTCATGCGCGGGATGGGACAGGTTTTCGCCGGAGGGTCGTCAGCTTGACGAGGGTCCGGAGAGATCCCACCCTCTTCGCGTGCGTCAGATCGGCGGGGACGGACAGCCATCATGCAGGGCAGCCTGACCAATATTGCGGAAGGCCTGCCGTTCGGCTGGATCGGCCGCACCGCGATGCTCACGGCCGAAGCCGGCGCCGACGTGCGCGGTGCGATGGCCGACGCGGGGGTGAGCGGCCCTGGCGGATTGGTGGACGACGCCTCGCCGATCGGCCCGGCCGAGTTCCTGCTGATGTGTCGCCTGATCATCAATGCGGTCGAAGACGAAATGCACGGCGCCGCCCGCTCGCGCATGCTGCTGGGCACCGCGAACATGGTCGTCCGGGCGATGGCCTCGTCGCGCACGCTGCATGAGGCCATCGAGACGGCGGTGCGGTTCTTCGTGATCGCCGGCGCCTACTGCCGCCTGGAGCTGCGCGTCGACGAAGACATCGCAAGCCTGGCGATCCGCTCGGACAGCGGCGACCCGGAGATACAGCCGATCGTGGAGGAGATGTTCATGTCTTTCCTCCACATCCAGATTTCGCAGTTGCTGGGCTTCCTGCTCCCCGTCACGCGCGTCGGCACGACCTCGCCCCGCCACCCGGGTCTCGGGCGTCCGCACCCCTACATGCTGGGCCAGGTGGTCCGCGCCAACGTCACCGGCTTCAGCTTCCCGGCCGCCTACCTCGCCTTCCCCTCCCGCAGCCGGCCCGCGAGCCTTCCGCGGCTGGAGGCCGAGCTGGCGTGGATCGCCAGACACGGCGAGGCGCGAAGCGGTTTGGCAAACCTCGATGATGCGGAGAGCCGCTCCGGTGACGTTTATCGCTATCTCCTCGTCGAAGATCGCGCGTTCGACGTCTGTGCGGGGGAGCTGAGCCTCACGCCGCCTGAACTGCGCCGGGACCTATGGTTGGAAGGTTCAAGTTTCCGCCAGCTCCGTCGGGCGGCCCTCATCGCCCGGGCGCGACCGTTGCTTCGCGAAGGGCAAGGCGTCGACGATATCGCAGAGGCCCTAGGCTATTCCGACGGGCGCAGCTTCCGCCGGGCTGTAAGGGCCGCGACAGGCCTCGGCATCACCGAGCTGCGCGACGTCGAGGTTCCCATCTCCGGCGGCGCGCGGGCCTCCGTGCTGACGGCGCTACGCCGCGAGGAAGTCGCCTAGCGGGAAGCCGATGCGGCCGCTGGAGCGAACCCAATGCTTGGCGGGGCCGCAATGCACCAGTTGCAGACATTGGGATCAGCCGCGCGAGAGGGCGCTCATTGGACGCCGCCATCAGGATGGCCGACCGATCAGGTCCCAAGACGCCATTGCCAAACTTCAAGCGCCTTGGCGATCGTCGTCATTCGACCCGCTTCGCCCTCACGGCGACCTGGTCGCCCACGCTCATCTTGTAGCTGCCGAGGGCAGCCCGGATGATCGTCACCCGCATACCCGCGCTCGGAGACCTTCGAAGCGGAACGGTGTCCACCTGCGTCCACGTCCCGCCGTCCGCCAGCTGCACGATCCAGCGACCCGAGACATCCTGCCGCGCGGTGCGCACCTGTCCCACGAGCGTGCTGAGCTCCGCCTCGGGCTCGCCCATATCGAACAGCGACAGCGATGGCATCGAGAGGCCGAACGCCTGGCGGCGCACCTTTCGGGCATCCGCCCGGTCGACCACCACGATCGCCCCCCCAGCCTCGGCCTTGACCAAGGCTTCGGCCGCCCGGCGGTAGCAGGCCAGCTGCGCCGCATCGTCCGGCGCCTCCCCGCACTCCGCCAACCTCCGGACGATCGCGGCCCCGCCCTCCGACTTGGGCTGTGCGACGGCGGGGAATGCCAGCGCGGCGAGCACCAGCACCGTCACCTTCCTGAGCATGCGTGCAACCTCATCCAAATCTGCGGCGGATATAGATAAGCGTGACCATAACTCCAGCAACAGCCAAGCTTAACAACAAGCCTCGCCATGTCGTCGCCTCATTTTTTCGTTCGCCGATCAATGTTTGCAGGGTCAAACCTTCCATATCTGCGACATGACGGTGTCAATCTGTGACCGGAATGCGACAGTGCGGCCACGGATACTTTGCAAACGGCTAATCTTCGTTGACCTCCGAGGTCCCGCCTCGCAAATCCGGATCAACCGGGACACCGATCCCGGGAACGATCAGTTCGTGCGGAGCGGCCGCCACCAGGCAGGACCGCTGGAGGATTTGTGCCGTGAAAATCAATTCGCAGCGGGAACGCCTTCTGGCGTCGACCTTCATCTGTGGCGTGGCCCTTCTGGGCCTCAGCGCCACCCAGGCGGCCGCGCAAGCGGCGGACACCGGCGGTGACGTCGCGGAGGTCGTGGTGACGGGTTCGCGGATCCCGCAACCGAACCTCGAGAGCGTCAGCCCGATTCAGGTCGTGGGCAGTCAGGACGTGCTGTTGGGCGGCCGGCCGCAGACGATCGACATCCTGAACCAGCTGCCGCAGGTCACCCAGAATCCCGGGGTCGACCTCGGCCCGACGTCCGACCCCTTGAGCGGCCCCGGCGGCGTGTCGACGGTAAATCTGCGCGGGCTCGGTCCGCAACGCACCCTGGTGCTGATCGATGGGCGTCGCCTGGGCCTGGGCGACCCGAACACCGGCAACCCCAACCCGGCGCCGGACATCAACCAGATCCCGTCGCAGCTGATCGAGCGGGTGGAAGTCCTAACGGGCGGCGCCTCGGCCGTTTACGGCTCCGACGCCGTGGGTGGCGTCGTCAACTTCATCATGAAGCGCAACTTCGAAGGCGTGCAACTCGACGCCCAGTACGGCGTCTACCAGCACAACCAGCACAGCGACCGGATGCAGGACATCCTGGCCAATGACGGCCAGCTGATCCCCGGCAAGCGCTGGGACGGCAAGTCGGCGGACTATAGCGTCCTGATGGGGGCCAATGCGCCGGACGGCCGCGGCAACGTGACCGCCTTCTTCACCTATTCGAAGCAGAAGCCCGTCCGGCAGGGGGCGCGCGACTATTCGGGCTGCCAGCTGAACGTGAACCCCGACGGCAGCGGCTTCTGCGGCGGTTCGTCCAACTCGAACATCCTCTACTTCGCCAGCGGCGCCCTCATGGACCTCGACGGCGACGGCGTGCCGGAATCGGAAGCGGGCGCGGTTCGGGGCAACCAGTTCGTGCCGTACGGCACGGCGGGCACCACGCCCCCGGCGATCTTCAACTCGAACCCCTACATGTACCTCATCCAGGACAACACCCGGTACACGGCGGGCTTCTTCGCGAACTATCAGGTGAACGAGCACGCGGAGCTCTATTCGAGCTTCAACTTCATGAGCAGCGAGTCGAACGTCAACATCGCGCCCAGCGCCCTCTTCCAGGGCAGCGGCGTGACGGCGTCCGGCGGCTTCCTCGTCAACTGCAACAACCCTTTCCTCAGCGGCCAGCAGCAGAGCAGCCTGGGCTGCACCCCGGCCAATATCGCCGCGGGCGAGACCAGGGACCTCTACTTTGGTCGCCGGAACATCGAAGGCGGCGCGCGGAACTCGTTCTACGACCACACGAACTACCGGTTCGTGTTCGGCTCGCGCGGCAAGCTGGCCGGCCCGTGGTCCTATGACCTATACGGCTCGTACTACCGCACGAAGCTGGCCAGCCGGGTCGAGAACTACCTGAGCCTGCAACGCATCCAGGACGCGCTGCTGGTGGGCGGCACCGCCGCCAACCCGGTGTGTCTGTCCGGCGCGGCCGGCTGCGTGCCCTACAACATCTTCGCCGACGGCGGGGTCACGCCGGAGGCGGCCGACGCGCTGACGATCCTGGGCACCCAGAGCGGCGTGACGACCCAGCGGATCATCGAAGCCACGATCACCGGCGACCTCGGGGAGTATGGCATCAAGTCCCCCTGGGCCACCAACGGGGTGGGCGTCGCCTTCGGTCTGACGCAACGCCGCGACCATCTCGAGTTCGCGCCCGACGCGGCCTCCGAGAGCGGCGATCTCTCGGGGTCTGGCGGCGCCTCGGTGCGGATCGACAACAGCCTGCGCGCCGCGGAAGCCTATGCCGAAGCGCGCATCCCGCTGATCAACGACATGCCCTTCGCCCAGGAAGTGCTGCTGGAAGGCGGCTATCGCTATTCGGACTATTCGACGGGCATCCAGGCCAAGACCTACAAGGTCGGCCTGCAGTGGCAGCCGGTCGACGGCATCCGGTTCCGTGGATCCTACAACAAGGCCATCCGCGCCCCGAACATCCTCGAGCTCTACACGCCGCAATCGGTGACCAACACCAGCGACGTGCCGGAGGACCCCTGCGCCCGGGGCGCGGACAACCCGGCCTCGGCCGCGGCCTGCGCGAACACCGGCGTGACGCCGGCCCAGTACGGCGCGATTCCGCAGTGCCCGGCCAACCAGTGCGCCGTGCTCACGGGCGGCAACACCAACCTCACGCCCGAGGCCGCCAAGACCTTCACGGTGGGCTTCACCACCCGGCCGAACTTCCTGCCCGGCTTCACGGCGAGCGTGGACTACTACCGGATCAAGATCGGCAACATCATCGGCACCATCCCGCTTGAGATCATCCTGGATCGCTGCCTGGAGACCGGCGACGAGTTCTTCTGCTCGCAGGTGACCCGCAACCCGGTGAACGGCACGCTCTTCGGCACGACGGCTGCGTCGGGCGGCTACATCAACGGCCGCACCGTCAACGTGGCGAAGAGCATCAACGAAGGCTTCGACTTCCAGGCCAATTACAAGCTGCCGCTCGAAGACTGGGGCGTCGACAAGTGGGGCGGCATCTCGTTCGATCTGGCGGGCTCGCTGCTGACCAAGCAGTCCAACACGTCTCTGCCTGGAGACCCCTCGTACGACTGTGCCGGCTACTTTGGTTCGAGCTGCGGCACGATCTACCCGAAGTGGCGTCACACGGCCCGGATGAACTGGACGGTCCCTGGCGTCGACGCCACCCTGTCGGTGGCCTGGCGCTACTGGGGCAAGACCAAGTACGAAAATCTGTCGGGCGACGATCAGCTCTCCGGCGCGCCGGATCCGTTCATCAGCAAGATCCGCGCGGTGAACTACTTCGACGTCGCGGGCATCTGGGACCTGAACGACAAGTTCCGGCTCCGGGCGGGGGTCAACAACGTGTTCGACGTGAACCCGCCGCTGGTCCCGAGCGCGATCGTGGGTGGCGGCCTGCCCAACACCTACCCGCTCTACGACCTGCTCGGTCGGCGCCTCTTCGTGGGCGTCACTGCGAACTTCTAGGATCGCAAAGTCCGACGAGACTGGGCGGCGGAGCGACCCGCCGCCCTTTTGCGTTCGGAGGGCGGTCATGACCTGGAATCGGCGATCGGTGGCGTTGGGCGGCCTGGCCGCCGGCGCGTGCGCCGGTCCTCGGACCGCCCTGGTCAACCTGGCCGGCGCGCAGCCGCCGGACTCGGCGGCCCTGGCGACGGGACTTGACCTCTCCAGCCGGATGACCGCGCCGGTGCGGATCAATGGCGAAGGACCGTTTCCATTCGTTGTCGACACCGGCGCGAACCGGACGGTGGTGTCCGACGAGCTCGCAAGCAGCCTGGGGCTGCGCGCCGGTCCCGTCGCCAATGTCCACGGCGTCGCGGGCGTGGAACCGACCCAGACCGCCGTGGTCGACGAGCTTCGCGTCGGAAGCGTCGTCTCCCGGGACCTGCTGGCCCCCCGCCTGCCGCGACAACGGCTCGGCGCCGACGGTCTGATCGGCGTCGACGTCCTGCGCAACCGCAAGGTCCTCATGGACTTCCGCCGCGGCGAACTCGTGATCAGCGCCGACTCGCTACGAGACTTAGGCCCCCTGGACCTGCGGGTGGAAGGTACGGGTGGGCCGCGACGCGACCTTGGTCCGAAGGTGACCGTGCCGGCCAGGTTCCGGTTCGGCCAGTTGATCATTGTCGGGGCCGACGTCCGGCGCCGGCCGGTGACCGCTTTCCTGGATTCGGGGTCTCAAAGCACGGTCGGCAGCAGCGCTATGGGAGCCCTGGTCTCCGCCGATCTCAACGCCCCGCGTCCCATGCGGCTGAGCGTGCCGGTGCTCAGCGCGACCGGGCAGACCGCGACGGGCGAACTCGGCGTGACGCCTTTGCTGAAGATCGGCGGGCTCACGATCACCCAGCTACCGACGGTTTTCGCCGACCTGCACGTGTTCGGGCTGTGGGGCCTGCAGGATCGTGCGGCGCTGCTGATCGGCGTGGACGTGATGCGCCAGTTCAACGCCATCGAGCTGGATTACCGCGATCGCACGGTCATGTTCTATCTGAAGGTTCCCGCCTGACGCCGTACTGCGAGAGGAAACCTCCCCGCCTTAGGAGCCTGGTTCGCCGATCCGCGGCGAGCCTTGAGGCGGCGGTGCCCCGTTCCCGCTTTCCGGCGCGGGCGCCATGCGGTCAGCGACGGGCGGCAATGCGGCTAAGGCTCCTGTGGCGCGATCAGCCGCCTAAGTTTTTCGAGGGTCAGCTGCGCGGAGTCGTCTCCGGCGCGGGCCCTTTCTTTCAACGACACGATGGCCCTGGCGATCCGCTCGGGCGGAAGCGCCGGCTCACGATCCGGTCGCCGCGTCGCCCGGCCCACCGGCGGCCGCCCGCCTCTCCGTCCCGAGAGCCTGGCCGCTCGGAGGGCGGCTGCGGCGTGGGCGCTCTCGAGTGCGATCTGGCCGTCGATCTCGGCGAAGGCGTCGAAATGCCTGCGGATGCGCTTCTCCGGGATCATTCGCTCCTTCCGCGCGGCCAGCAACGCGCGTGCCTCGGAGGCGCATTTCTTGAGTGTCGACGCCGGTGGCCCGAATTGCTCCCCATACGCCCTAGCCGCCAGACGGAGCGCGGTGGGCGTGTCCAGTCGGCTCACGTTCCGAAGGCGCGTCGTGATGATCACGAGGTGCTTGGCCACGCCGCGGCGATCGTCTTTTCCGCTCGTTTGCTTGGCGTGCTCGATGTACCGGCCAAAGAGCTGGACCAGCTCTGCGGCCAAGGCTTCAGGCTTTACCACGCTTGATACTGCGCCAACGTCTGCCTCCCTAAGACGGAGACCCCGATCTCTTGCGGTTGGTTCCCCGATCCCAGCAGGCCGAGAACCTGAAGGCTGCGGCGCGCCTTTTCGAAAGCCATCCGCGCTTCGTCGTCTTCCGGGCTCCGGCGTCGAGTTTATCGAGTGCATGCCGGTGCCTGGAGCCCGAGGAGTCGGTTCGGCGCCAGTTGCAGACAATGGCTCTTGTCCGGCAACCGGAGTTTCACGGCGCCGGCAGGAGGGATTCTGGTCGCGGGACGTCTACGCCCGAGCCCACCCAGTCAGATCACCGCGCCCCGACGCCGACGCATCGCCCCGCCCGCCAGGCCGAACCCCAGGATCAACAATGCCCAGGTCTGCGGCTCGGGGACGCCGACCGCAGAGACCAAGGTCGCCGTGCCGAAGTAGTCGACACCGACGTCGGTCATTGAGTCGTAGGCGGTGAAAGACGCGTTCAGCGTGTTGGCTTGGAGGAACGCAGCGAAGGTGGCCTCCGAGGGCGCCGCCTTTGGATACTCCACGCTGAACGGGGTCCAGGAGAGAACGGCGTTCATCTCTTGGTGTCGCCCAGGGGTGTCTGCTCCGCTCAGCGAGCCAAGCACCGCGCTGACGAAACCCTGGTCGGCGGGTCCGATGGGCCCTGGTTGGTTGAACCACAGGGTATTGGTCGAAAACAACGCGAAAGCAGCAGCGTTCGCACCAAGCCCCGAGACGCTCATCAGTTCAGCGTCCAGCGGCGAGCCGCTGTAGATCCCGTCGCCATCAGCATAGTCACTGACGAAATAGCCTTCCGGCCCGTCCGCGCCTTCGCCGTGAAGGTTCCCGCCTAGCGTGGTGTCGAAGATCACGTTGAACGGGGACACAGCGCCCAGCTGCAGCGCGTTTCCGTCGAAGTCTCGTTTGCCAACCAGGTCGACCCGAAACGTGTAGACGGCGGCCGTTGCGGGCCCGCCGCCGGCGATCGCGGCCGCAAGGGCCAAGCTCATGAGTTTCATCTTCAGGTTCCGACAACGCTGGCGACCACGACGCCCACCCGAATGTCGCCTGGCCGGTCGTGGGGCGACATGGCCGAAAGCCGATGGATTGCCGATGATCTTGGTACGACCGGCTGAAAAGCCCTGCCGCGCACCATAATCGTGCCGGCTCGCCAAGGCGCGGCGGCAGTTCGAGCAGCTGGCGTTCAGCGAGCGACAGCGTTTCGCCAGGTGCGGGCGTTGGTGTCTTCGCCCAGAGCGGACATCCATCCCCCGGGGCAACACGGTCGACACTGAGAGACATCCACGCGGAGATCGCCTACAGCGGCTCGGTGGTCGGGGGCCTCAAAATGTCGAAGCACGTCTCTGCACTTGCCGCGTTGTGCATGGCACTGGCCGCGAGCGCCGCCCAGGCGCAGGCGATGCCTGTCCCCGCGCCCAAGAACGTCCGCCTCCTCGCAACCGGTGGAACGATCGCCGGCGCCGGCCAAGGATCGGGCGCAAGCTACCGTGCGGGTGTCGTGCCGATCGGCGATATCCTTCGCGCTGTCCCGGGCCTGGACGAGGTCGCGAATATCACTGCCGAGCAAGTCGCCAACGTCGGCAGCTACGACGTCGACGAGGCGATCTGGCTGAAGCTTCTCGGCCGCGTCCAGGTCGCCCTCTCGGACTCGCAGATTTCAGGCGTCGTGATCACCCACGGGACCGACACACTGGAAGAGACCGCCTACTTTCTGAGCCTGGCATTGGCCCCGGCAAAGCCCGTCGTCATCGTCGGGTCGATGCGACCGGGCACCGCCGTTTCGGCTGACGGTCCGCAGAATCTACTGGATGCCGTGCGCGTCGCAGCTTCGGACAACGCGCGGAGCCGCGGAGCGATGGTCGTCATGAACGACACCATCTTCGACGCGACCTCAGTGACGAAGTTCGATGTCCGGCGCGTGAACGCATTCACCGCGCCCAGCCGCGGGCCGATCGGCGAGGTGCTCACCGAACAGCCGCGCTTCTTCGCGGACGCCAGCCGCCGTGAAGCGGCCTTCCCAATCGGCGGTGAGGCCGCCCTGCCCCGCGTCGCGATCGCCTATGCCTACGCCGGCATCCGGGGCGATGACATCCGCGCTGCCGCGGCGGGCGCCCAGGCCTTGGTGATCGCCGGCGTCGGTGCTGGCTCCTTCTCGGCCAGCGCGCGCCAGGCCGTGAAGGATCTGACCGCCCGAGGTGTCCCCGTCGTCCGTACGCCGCGGCAGGGCGTCGGCGACATCTGGATCAATCCGCCGGCGATGGGGGATCTGAGTGACGACGCCCTTGGGACGATCGCAGGACGCGAGCTCACCCCGGCCAAGGCCCGCATCCTCTTGATGCTCGCTCTCCAGTCGCCCCGCAGCCGTAAGGACCTGCAATCCCTCTTCGACCGCTACGGGGTCGGCGCTCGTTAGACCTATCGGCGGCGGTTTCCCCAGGGCGCAGAGGGTTTCGCGGGTCGGCTGCGCGCCATTAGCGAACTTCGGGGCCAGCGCCGAAGCGGACGTTCGCGGTCTTCCCACCATAAGGCATGCACAGGAGGGGGAATGGCGGCGCCGTTGGCGCGGTCATGGCGTCGCGCCGCTTGCGGATGATCACCACGCGTCTGACCCGGCAGGCCGGAAGCAACCGGGCCTGCTGGTCCTTCGTGGCTGCGTTCGCGGATCGCTTAAGGTCGAGGTCGAACGTTCCAGCTTACTTGCCGGCGACTCTACCGCCCGCCGCGGCCATGAGTGCGCTATGCACGCGATCCGCCACACGCGCGGCCGCGGGACTGTTGGGCCGCGAGTAGTCGATGGCCTGCACCACGAAGGCGGTCTTCTGATCGACCGCGATGCAGTACACGGTGAGTGAACTCCCGCCGGCCGCCGGCCCCGACGCGAAAACGGCAAGCTGCCCCGGATAGTGATTTTCCACGGCGGGCTGATAGCCGATCGCAGTGGACGCCCGCTTCGCGGTGTCGAGGCAAGTCGCAACGCTCAACCGCGCGGTGGCCGCGCGCTCTACCCGATACTCGAGCGCGAACTTCGACGCCGCTGCGGTGGCCGAGGTGGAGATGCAAAGCAGCGCGAGCGCCAAGCCGGCGGTCCGATACAGGTTCATGCGGTGTCCTCACTGGACGGCTGCGCCGTCGATGTACGCCGAGAACGCGTGACTGCCGCAAACGGACGCAGCCCGACCTCGCCTGTCATCGACGACGCAACGGGGTCGGGCACGATCGATGCTGCCAGCCGCCGGACAGCGACGGCTGGACCTGCAAATCGACGTCAGGCGACGCCCGCGAACCGCAGCAGGTCCACGATCCGGAAGTCGTCACCGGTCAGCGAGCTGTCGATGCACGGCAGGCTGGGCTGCCACTCCGGGTCCTGGGACAGGTACGACGACTGGTCGCCCTGCAGCAGGCCCAGGAACACCTCGGCGATGATCCGCGCGCCGACCGGGCCCAACCGCTCGCCGTTCTCCACCGTCTGGGCCTCGCGCAGAACGTAGAACCAGAGCGGTGTGCGGTCGTCGAGGCCGTGGGCCTTGAGGTCGGAGAGGTCGCCCTTGGACAACACGGGCAGGCTCATGGCCTTGGCCACCCGCTGGCCCGACGGCAGCGAAAAGGTCAGGTGGCGCAGCAGATTGCGCTGGGCCAGCGACTGGGGATTCGATGTCGCATTGGGGTTGGCCACCACGGAACCCGGAAGTTTGAACAGCGCCGTCGACAGCGTCGTGTCGATCTTCTTGTTCGGCTTCACGTTGCCGTCCTTGAAGTCGAAGAAGGTCGGCCAGTCGATGAACCGGCGCGGCGCGCGGCAGCCGCCTGACAGATCGTCAGGATCCACCGGGTCGGACGGTGTCGGGGTGAAGATCATGGCGAAGAACGGCGTGCCGCCCGGCCCGCCGGTGAAGTTGGCCCGGTAGGACGGGCGGATCTGGCTGTGGCCGAACCGGTAGGCGGCGACGGAGAACTCCACCGGTATGAAGGGCTCGTTGTTCCACTTGTAGAACTTGCGGCCGTTCTCGAGGATGTCGTCCACGACCGCCTCGCCGCAGGTTTTCTTCAGGAACTCGTGGACCAGGATCCACTGGTAGTGCCAGCGCACCAGGCGCTGAGCCTCGGCGAAGATCTGGTCCGGCGCGGTCAGCTTGATCTTGGTCTTCGCGTACTCGCAGGCGGCGTTGTGAAAGCGCAGGAAAGCGACCTGGAGCTGGTTGACGATCAGGTTCTCGTCGTTGCGCGGATCGCCGATCAGGGCCACGCGCTGGCTGTTACGGGGCACGTCCGACTTACCGGGCGTGCCGGTCTCTTCCAGCAGGAACTTGATGCCGCGGCCAGCCGCCGACTGGTCGTAGAGGTGGGGGCTGCCACCTGGGCCGGAACCGTAAACGTTGTCCAGGCCCAGGCTGGGTGTGCGGAAGTTGGAGATGTGCTCCGGGTCGGCCTGACGCTCCAGGCTCGACGTGGGATCGAACGTCATGTCGTGATCGAGGAATTGGCCCAGGAAGGTGAAGCCGGCCGTCAGGTTCGGATTGTCGGTATTCTTGACGCCAAGCGTCGGGTCCGTGATCAGCTTGACCGGCCCCTCTGACAGCTTGTCCTTGGCATCCATGATGCCGCCGGCCTTGCCGATGTCGAGCAACGCCGCCCGGATCTCGGGCGTGTCAGCCGCGAAGGCCGGCAGCTTGCCGAACATGCGGCCGAACCGGCCGGAGTCGAAGTACTTGGATTTGGCTGGAACGATATCGTGCGGATAGACGCCGTGACGGGCCATGATGTCCCTCATTCATGGTGCGTTCCCCAACGCAGAACACGTTATTCGATGCCTAATCCGTGTGCATAGCTGATTGTTTTGTTGACAATCTCAGTCGTCGCCCCGTGCGCGCCACGTCGTTCGACAGAAGTTTGGCATAACCCGCGTCGCATCATCGATGCCGAACACGCCGGCCGGGGCTACCTCACAAGCTTAGCTTTGAGTTGTTATTGATGTTCGGTGCTCTTCACTGAGGCGAGCTCAGCGTCGTGCTGATGGCCGAGGTCAGTAACGCGCCAGTGGCAGACATTGGCTCAGGTCCGGAAAGCGGACGTTGATGGGAGCCGGTGGAAGTCGGAACTGTCGGACAGACGTGGGGCTCGATCTACGCGAGTAAGGTTCTTCTAGGCCTCGAGGTCGCCCCGAACGCACCTCGCCGCGCCGAGAAACAGGAAGGCCGCCGGGGCCAGCGCCGAAGCGATGATCACGAGCGCCAGCCGAAGGGCCTCGGCCGCGCCCAGGCTCGGCGTGAGAAGGTCGCTGACGGCGCCAACGAGGAGCGGACCAAGCCCGATGCCGACGAGATTGCCGACGAAGAGCGCAACCGCAACAGCCATGACGCGTCGCTTCGAGCCACACACCGCGTGCAAGAGAGAATACATCGGCGGGTAGGCCGCCCCGGAGATCAGGCTGCCGCAGAACAGCAGCACAATCATCGCGCTCGTCGAAGGTGCGAGGAAGGCGGCCTGATAGAGGAGACAGACCCCGACCATGCCCGCCGCTGGAATCCAGCAGAGCCAGCGGACTTCGGAGGCGGCGAGACGGTCGGTCAGGGCGCCTCCGGCTAGATTGCCGATCAGGCCTCCAAGCGCCGTGCAGGCGCCGTAGATCGCCGCCGCCTGGCCGATCGGCAGGTCGTGGGCGCGGATCATGAACGGCACGACAAAGGACAGCGGGCCGTAGGCCACCGCGAAGAACAGCGCCATCGCGCCGACGGCAAGCACGTAGGACGACTTACGCCGCAGCGCCTTCAAGACGTCCGCCAAGGTCTCCGTCGATACCTCAGACGGCGCCGCGCTTCGAGGCTCGTTCAGGGTGAAATAGACCAGCGGGACCAGCAACAGGCCCGGCAGGCCGACGGCCAGGAACATGGTGCGCCATCCAAAATTCTGCACGAGCCAGCCGCCGCCGGCCAAACCGAGGAAGTTCCCGGCCGTCACGGACAGCATGAAGAGCGAAATGGCGCGCGCCCGCTGGCTTGGCGGAAAGTAGTCGGCCAGGAGGCCCTGCGCAGGCGCCATGGCGCCCGCCTCGCCCGCCCCCACGCCGACCCGCGCCAGAACCAATTGCCAGAATGTCGTCGCCGCCCCGCATAGCGCCGTCATCAGGCTCCACACCGCGAGCGCGGCTGTGATAATGATGCGCCGGTCGCCGCGATCCGCCCAGCGCGCCACAGGTACGCCCATCGTGACGTAGAAGAGGGCGAACGATGCGCCCGTGAGCAACCCCAGCATCGTATCCGACACGCCGAACTCTTGCTTAATCGGCTCGAGGGCGACGCCGATAATGTTCCGATCGAGGTAGCTCGACGTGGACACGAGAAAGAGGATGAAAAGCATGCCCGCACGCCGGCGCGGCGTGTAGGCGGCGGACGGATGCCCTTGATCCGAAAGTTTGGCGGCGGCCAGGGCGTCCGTGCGCGATGTCATGGGATCGAACGACCTCCAAGGTCACGGTCATGGTTGCGTCGCGTGTCTAGCTTGTCTGCGCGCCATCGACCGGAAGCACGGCGCCGGTGATGAAGCTCGCCGCGGGGCTGAGGAGGAAGGCCGCCGCGGCGCCGACATCCTCGGGCGTTCCGAAACGTCGCAGGGGCACCTCTCGCTCGATCTTGCTGCGGACCGCGTCGCCGTTCGGGCCATTGACGCGCTCGTCCCAGACGCTGCCGGGAAACATAATGTTGCCCGGCGCGAGCACATTGACGCGGACATCGTGACGCCCTGCCAGGACGGCGAGTTCGCGGCCCAGATGGTTCATGGCCGCCTTGGAGGCGCCATAAGTCAGGGGCGCGCCGAGCGCCCTTAGGCTTGCGATCGAACTGATGAGGATCAACGCGCCGGCCCGACGCGGGATCATGGCGCGGAGCACCGTTCGCGACAGCTTGTAGGCGGAATCCAGGTTCTGCGAGATCCCAGCTTGCCACGTGGCGTCGTCGATCTCCAGCCCGTAGGGAGACCGGTCCAACCCGACGTTCGCGACGGCGCCCCAGAGGGGCCCGAGCTCGCGTTCGACCCTCTCGACCAGGCCCTCGATTGTCGGACCGTCACGCAGATCGCCCGCGCCGGCCCAGACACGCTCGGCGCCCCATCGGGCTGCGAGCTCTGCTCGCGTCGCTTCCAGGCTCGCCGCGCCACGGGCGGCGAAGGCGACCGTCGCGCCCTCCTTCAGGCAGGCTTCGACGATGCCCAGGCCCACGCCTCGGCTGCCGCCCGCGACGAAGATGACTTTGCCGGCGAGTTGAAGGTCCATCAGAGGCTCGTGTGTCCGGAAGGGCGGCCAAAGGGGGGAAGCGAGCTGGCCATCAGAACACCGAGGTGGGCGTGCGTGCGCCCCGCGCTAGCGTTTCTGGGACGTCGTAGGTCCAAAAGTTGATGATCTCGCGCGCCGCCAGCTTGCCCGACTCGCGCGGGAGCATGTGGCCTTCGGTCATGTAGGTGACCTCTTTACAGTGAGGCAGGGCCAGCGCCGTCGCATGTTGTTCGGCGAGCGGCACCACGATGTCCTTGGCGCCGTTCAGGACGAGAACCGGGATATCGATGTCGCGGATCTCGTTGCTGATCACCCGGGTGGGATAGTCGGCGAAGAACGCCTCGTGGACGCTGCGGTCGACGAGAAGGATCGCCTCCACATTCGCCGCGCCATCGCCCCCGTGGACGTACATCGGCGCAAAGTTGCCGCGCATCGCCTCAGGGTCGCGACCCTGCTCGATCAGGAGCTTGCCGACGTTCGGATCGGCATGTCCCGCCCCTCCGGCGCCCGCCGTGGTCAACAGGCACATCGCCGAGAAGGTGCCGGGATGGCGGACCTCGCAGAACAGGCCCGTGAAGCCGCCGATCGAATGGCCGATGTAGAGAGCCCCCACGAGACCGAGTTCGCGGGCCACGGCCGCCACGTCGTCGGCCAGGGCGGCCAGGGACCACCCTTCGAACTCGGAGGCGGAAGCCCCGTGTCCCCGCAGATCGAGGGCGTAGACGGTGAACACCTGCGCCAGCGCCGGCAGCAGGTCGGCGTAGGCGTCACCCGTGCTGCGGCCGGAGTAGCCATGCACGAAGATCGCCGACGGACGGCCGGACCCCTCCCCGTGGATCTGATAGGCGAGGCGTGCGCCATTGGCGGTTACGTAGCGGAGCTGCTGCGTCATCGTTTCTTCCTGTAAGGGTTGTCGGCCGGGATGGGCGCGAAGCGGTTTGATGCCCCTCGCGACGGCTCTGGCTCAGAAGTGGTAGCCGAGCGACACGCCGATCTGCCGGCCCGGCTGGTACTGGCCGAGCGCCAGAGACCCCAGGCTTCTGGAGACTACGATCACGTTGGACCGAGCCTGCTCGTCCGTCGCGTTGGTCACGAACGCGCTGGCGTTCCAGCGCCGGTCTTCGCTCTTGAAGTTGACGGACAGGTCGAGCTTGCCGACGGCCTTCTGGCTTGAGACGGGGATATTGAATTCGCTGAAATAGAGCCGCGACTTGTAGTCGTATCGGGCGCCGAAGGTGATCGTTCCGGCGGCGACCGGCAGGATATAGTAGCCACCAAGGCTGCCGCTGAACCGGGGCGCCCGAGGCAGCTGATTGCCTCCAAGCTGCAGCACGCCCAGCGCGGGTCGCGAGGAATCCTGCGTCGAGAACGCGTCGAACTGGGCGTCTAGCCAGGAGCCGGACGCTTCGATCCGGACGCGATCGGTCGGCGCGATGACGGACTCGATCTCCACGCCATCGATGGTGGCCTGGGCCGCATTAGTGACCGAGGAGGCGAACGCGATGACCTGGTTCACCTGCAGGTCGGAATATTTCATATGGAAGGCGGCGACGTTGGCCTGCAGCCGTCCGTCGAAATAGGCGCCCTTCACGCCAAGTTCGATATTGGTGTTGGTCTCCGGATTGAACGGCGCGGCCAGCGAGCCGGCGGAAAAGCCGCCACCCTTGTAGCCCGTGGCGTATTTGGCGTAGCCCGTCACGGCGGGGGCGATGTCGTAGCTTACCCCGGCCTCGTAGGTAATCTTGTCCCAGGACTGGCTCTGCGCGCGGGTCCCGATGAAGTTGTTGTACCCGGCGATGTCCTTTGCATCGTTCGAGTAACGGACCCCACCGAACACCTTCAAGTCATCGGTGAACTTGTACTGACCGTGCGCGAAGAACGCATAGGAGTGCGTCTTCACCTTTCCGCCCAACATCACCGGCACGGGACGGAACACCGAGGCGACCGTGATCGCCTGACTGAAGAGCTCGTTGAAGAGATTGGCGCCGACCACATAGCTGAAGGCCTTGTCTGGATCCGACGTGTAGATCAGCTCGCTGAAGTCCTGGTGTGCGTCGTTGGTGAAGCGCGTCGAGGTTAAGGGGAACGCGGTGGCGTCGCCGTCCTGATGGAAGAGCTGGTCGCTCTTGCTGTAGGACGCCAGCGCCTTCAGATGTCCGCCGCCGATCTCCCAATCGACCGAGAGGTTCGCCAACGTTCCCTTCAGGGCCTTGACGCCAAGGTTGGCATAGGCGCGCCGATCCTCGACATCGCCACCGGGAAGTCCGGCGATTTGCGCGGGGAGTGGAAAGGTCGGATCCGGCGTCCCGATGAGGAAGGCGGCCGGGCCATTGTCGGACTGATGCTGACGCTCCACCAGCAGTCGCGCCGTGAACGTTTCGCTTGGCGTCCACTGCAGCTGCCCGCGGACGGCATAGTTGTCCACGCCGTCCAAGTGACCCGGACCGTCGGGCACGAGGTTGCGGGTGAAACCCCGATTGTAACTCTGTTGCGCTGCGATGCGCCCCGTCAGCTCGCCCGAGGCCGACAGCGGCCCGCTGACATAACCGGAGGTCCGGAGCAGGGTGGGATCGACGCCCGCAGTGACGTCGAAGCCATAGGCGAGCTCCCGTGTCGGAGTTGCCGGGATGATGTTGATCGCCCCGCCCGTCGCGTTCCGCCCGAACAGCGTCCCCTGCGGACCGCGCAACACTTCGACACGGGCAACGTCCAGGAATGTGCTGGCCGCGAGACCGGTCTGAGCGATGTAGACGCCGTCGACGTGGACCGCGACCCCAGCGTCGCCGCCGGCATTCGTCAGGTTCCCCGTTCCGATCCCACGGATCGCGATGTTCACGTTCGTTGTGAAGGTGGAGATCTCGAGGTTCGGGCTGATGCGCGTCAGGTCGTTCAGCGAGGCGATGTGGGCGTCCTTCAGACGCTCCTGGCCGTAGGCCGAGATTGCGGTGGGCACCTCGCGAATGCTCTCGCTGCGGCGCGAGGCCGTAACGAGAACTTCTTCGATCTGCGTGGTGGCGTCGCGTGCGGCGGGCGCTTCCGGCGCATGGCCCGAAGCCTGGGCGGCCGCGTGACCACTGCAGGCCATGGCGATGCAGGACACGCCGGCCAGCAGGTGTGAGTGTCGCATTATCTCTCCCCGAGATTTGGCGGTCCCGACCCCATGGGTCAGGTCCGCATCACCGCCGGTCTTTGCCGGCGCTATGCCCTCAGATCATCGCCGGGGTCGCGTCGAAATGACCGACAACGCAGCGCGGGGGGACCGTTTGTGCAATCACACCGCGGTTCCGGCATCCCACCAACGGTGTATCATCGCAGGAGAGACATCGGCGCGGTCCTGCGTCGCCGACCTCTCTGAGGATGCCAATGAGGTTTGGGGGCGTGCCGTTCGATCGCGTTCAACGCCATGCGGCGGGCGCCGTGCGCCGCGGTGTGTCGTTCGATCGGCTCCTGTCGGAGTCCATGATCGACCTCCATCACGGCCACGACCAGGCCGTCGTCAGCCCCGCCCAGCACCTGCTGTTCTGTATGAACACCGTTCTAAGCGCGGGCGACGCCACACACGCCCTGGCGCGGTCAGGCGTTGGTCAGGCCTACCCCGCGATCGGGCTGCGGATGGCGTTGGGTTGCGCAAGCCTGGAAGGCGCAATCCAGGCCTTGGCCCGTCTCTACGCGCACGCTTCCACGGCGGTCCGCATCGACCTGACGACCGATGCGGATGACGCCATCCTGAGCGTCCGTATGGACGCGGCCGACGATCGCGACGCCGCGCAGCTTGAAGAGAACTACCTCACCTGGATGTTCATGCACTGCCTGCATTTTCTAGGGCGCGCGCCGCCTATTTCCGGTGTCACGGTGCGCGATCCCCTCCACTTCAACCAAGGCGTCCTGCACTGGGGCATCGGTGGCCCGGTCGACTACGGCGCCATCACCGCGTTGCGCTTTCCTCGTGCGTTGCTGGCCGAACCGGCCGCCTCGCGCGCTGGCGCCAACGTGCAATGGGAATGCCACCAGCTGTGGCTCAGCTACCTGGCCGAGCGGCCGGAAGCATCGCCTGCGGAGTTCGTCGGCGGCGCGGGTTTCGTGCGCTTCGCCGATATTGTCGAGCACTCCGGCGTCAGCTCCAACACCTTGCGTCGGCAACTCCAGTCGCTGAACGGCGGGTTTCGGGAAGCCCGCCGTCGCGCCCTGACCGAAGCGGCGATGCAACGTCTCCGTGCGGGCCGCGATAGCGTTGAAGCGATTGCGGCGGACCTTGGCTATTCGGACGCTCGCAGCCTCCGGCGGTTCTTGAAGAACGCCACCGGCCTGACGCCCCAAGAGGTCAGAAGCCACCCAACCATGCCCGGCGAAAACCAAGCCGTCCTGATCAAGGTCAAGGCGCTCAGCGAAATCCTAAACGTCTAAAAACGGGGCCGAAGTCGTCTAGCGCACGGCCATCTGTGCGCCAAGAGGAGACCTTCAGATCCGCTCCGGAAGCGGACGCTTGCGCTCAAGCGGCCACCTGTGGCGCTGCAAGACCGCCTTCGAGCGCTCAGCGCTCGGGCGGCGAGATGTTCGATCGAAGCGTGGCCTGAAGGTCAGAGCGAAGCGCGGTGTCGCGGCAGTCCTTGACCCACGCCGCATAAGACTTATCCGCGGCCGGCCCATACAGCGCGGCGCCCCGCATCAATACCTCACGCTTCAAGCCGCGCACCGCGGGCATTGAAGTGAGATGTGAAATGTCGAAATTGACTGGAAAGGTCGCCGTCATAACCGGCGGCAGCACGGGTATGGGCTTGGCGACGGCCCGTCTTTTCGTGGCGCAAGGCGCCCGGGTAGTCATCACCGGCCGCAATAAGGCGTCGCTCGATGCGGCGGTCGCCGCCCTCGGCGACGGGGTCGAAGCCGTGCAGGGCGATATCGCCAATCTGGCTGACCTGGACCGCCTGCGCGACCGGGTCGCGGAAGCGCACGGCCATGTGGACGTGATCTTCGCCAACGCCGGCGGCGGCGTGTTCGGATCCGTGGCGGACGTGTCGGAGGCCGACTTCGACCGCACGGTGGACACCAACCTCAAGGGCACGTTCTTCACCGTGCAGAAGCTGCTGCCGCTGATGCGAGACGGGGGTTCGATCATCCTCAATACCTCGATCGCAGGATCGAAGGGTCTGCCCGACTTCAGTGTCTATTCCGCCACCAAGGCGGCGTTGCGCTCCTTCGCCCGCACCTGGACCACGGACCTCAAGGCGCGCCGTATCCGGGTCAACGCCCTGGCGCCCGGCCAGATCGATACCGAGATCATGCGGACGGCCGGCCTGACCCAGGATCAGGTCGATGGGTTCATCGCCCAGGTCGTGCCGCAGATCCCGTTGGGCCGCATGGGCGAGGCGGCGGAAATCGCCAAGGTCGCCCTGTTCCTGGCCTCGGACGACAGCAGCTACGTGACCGGGATCGAACTCACCGTCGACGGCGGTTGGGTCCAGGTCTGACCAAGTCGGCGGGTCGCGCGATCGGCCCGCCGATCCATTCATGCGCGCGGCGCATCTCTGTTATGCGGGGCCTGCCCCTACGCACGCGTGAACAACCGGCTGACATAGCTCAGCGCCGCGGGACCGAGGTCACCGGCCCGAGCCCGCAACGGAGTACGCCATCATGATCGACGAAGACGGTCCCCACTATTTTGTCGCCTTCCAGAATCCCGGCCCGAACTGGGTCAAGGGCGTGCCGTACAACGAGCAGGTCGGGTTCTTCGACCACGTCGGCTACATGACCGAGCTGCACGACAAGGGCCTGACCATCCTGAGCGGGCCCTTCATGGAGAAGGCCGGCGGCCTCAAGGGCGTTCTGGCCGACGGCGGCATGACCGTCTTCAAGGCCGCCGACCTCGAGGAGGCGATCAGGATCGGCAGCACCGACGATCCGGCTGTGAAGCTGGGCCTCCTGAGTGTCGAGGTCCGCATGATGTGGGTCCCGTTCCACTGAACGGACCCGCCGATCAGAAGTCGCGAAGCTCGCGCTGCAGATAGTCCGCGAACACCCGCGCCGAGGGTTTCGCGGCCTGGCCGCCCGGGAAGACCGCGTAGCAGTCCAGCCTGCCCAGGCTCCAGTCGGGCAACAGCTGGACCAGCGCGCCCGACGCCAGTTCCTGCTTGATCGACGTGTAGCTGGCGGCCACGATCCCCAGGCCCGCCAGCCCGGCGTTGATGCCCACCTCGCCGGCGGTGATCAGCAGGCGGCCGTCGACCTTGACCGTCACCTCCCCGTCAGGCCCCTCGAAGGTCCAGCCCTTGCCCGCGACCGGACCGGCGATGACCGCGACATGCTCGGCCAGATCCGCCGGCGTCTTTGGCGTTCCGTGCTTGTCGAGATAGGCCGGCGACGCGGCGATCATCAGCGGCCATTGGCCGATCTTGCGCGCCACCGCGCTGGAATCCGGCAGATTGCCAAACCGGATCGCCACGTCGATGCCGTCCGTGATGAGGTCCTGGCGCTTGTCGTCGATCAGCAGGTCCACCCGCAGCGCCGGGTGCGCCGCCATGAACCCCGCCAGGCGGTGAACCAGCACCCGTGAGGCGAAGATCGACGAGGCCCCGACGCGCAGCACCCCCCGGAGAGTCTCGTCGCCGCGCACGGCGTGGTTCGCCTCATCCAGCGCGTCCAGCACCGCCTGGACTTTCAGCAGGTAATCCCCGCCGGCCTCGGTCAAGGTCACTGCCCGAGTGGTTCGCGAGAACAGGACCGCGCCAAGTGTCTTTTCCAGCTCGGCGATCGTGCGCGAGACCGTCGGCTGAGAGACGTTCAATTCCTGAGCGACCCGCGAAAAGCTTCCGGTCCGGGCGACGCGGATGAACGTCCGCAAGGTGCTGATCTGGTCGGTCATCTATCCCCCGCCACCACGCCTACCACGCGCTTGGGCGAGGCGTCGTCGGCGCATCAAGAGGCTAGCCGTTTGCGTGACGGGCGCTGACTTCCGTCAGAGCCCCCCTAGGCGCACCTGCTGGATTAAGTAGACGACCTGACAGCTTTCTCGAGGGATTGCTGGCGCCGCGACACTCCCGAGACAGCGATCCACCGTCGGCGCGTCCGCGGGAAGGGTCGGTCAGAATTTCCGGGCTTCAGACGTATCCGCCGCCTTCTCACAAGCGCCTTTGAAGTCGCCGAACGTCACGTCGCCTGACCGCCGGTCGATTACGAGCTTAAGTTTGCCCATCAGTCCCCAGGTGGCCTTTCCGCGGATCTCATGGTCGGTGACAGAAACGTCCGCGAGCTCGTACCAACCGTCTGATGAGCGACGGAAAGTGGGGGTAGCGCCTGCGGAAGGCCGTACGCGAACCACCTCTCCTTGAACGGCGATGCTCATCCGTCCAGGCGACGACACAAGGCCGTAGTTCGGTGAGGTCCTTACTGCGGGAGGGGGCAGTCCGGCACTGTGGTTGTGCTGGACTTGGGCCTGTGATGGGGCCTCGAGCGTGGTCCCAGTCTTCTGGTAAGAGACGTCATTGCCGCTGCACGTTAGGAACAGTGAGAGCGACACGTCCTGCGCCAACGCCGGCCCCGCGGCGAGGATCCCAAGAATTGTGACGCAGGCGGAGCCTGCAACAGCGCTACGACGCACTCTAACCCTCATTTGCATTTGAGAGCGGCAGCATGCGCGACTTCCGGCCCAACGTGAAGCTTCAGCGGACCCGCCGGGCGTTGTCATAGGTTATGCGCGCGGATCCGATCTGGTGGTCGAGTGGTACGACTTCGGCGAGCACGCGCCCTACGAGTCGGCCAATCTGTTGATCTTCCGCCGCCCAGCGCAACGGCTGTTGGCCGCCGCCATTGAGGCGGACCTCGCACTGTCCCCTCACCTGCCCTCCAGCGACGTCGCCACGCGCTTCGTCTCCTATTTCGAGGACAAGGCGTTTGCGAACGCGCAGTGCATACCGTCGACACCGAGGTGGATTTCCAGCCTTAGCACCCGGGGCCCCGCCCAACGTCGCCAACCGCCCCTCCCCTCGGCAATTGCCGATAGCACTGCATCTGCGCGGCGGCGCCTAGGACCTGATCCGGTCCCTCCCCGCGCTGTCAGAACAACAGCGCCTTGGCCAGGGTGAGCCCCGCGACGACCAGCACCACCAGGGGCACGGCGGCGACGCCCCACCCTGTAGCCTGAGCCTCGAAACGGTCGCCAAACTTGACTTTCAGGGCGTCCCGGGGCGGACGCTGCGGTGCGGACTGGGTCATAGACTGTACATAACCTACTGACGCGAAGGCCACGACGTTGTCTTGGCCAACCTACGTCCGCAACTGGCGCAGCCGGGCTTGGAGCCGCAGCCGCCTTCAGGCACTTAAGCGCTCATGCCAGAAGATCGAAAGACAGACCGCTTCGCGCTCCGCCGCGACCGCACCGGCTGGACCGTCTACGAAGTCTGGACCGGCGAGCCGGTGGTGATCGCCATGGTCACCCAGACGGGGCTCTCTGAAGCGGACGCCCAGCACACCGCCGATCTGATGAACCGTCGGGCCCGCGGCGGGGATCGTTCGCTGCGCCAGTAGCCGCGCTGCGCGACCTGGCGGCCTCGCCCGCGCAACCCACCCGTGGCCGGGTCGCCGACGTGTCCGCTACTTGACCGGCTTTGCGCCCGCACTGCCGCACTTGGCGAACTTGCCCTTGGCGTCCTTGCACACCGCCTTCGGCGCGGGCTTAGCGGATTTGCACTTTTCGGCGGCGACGAACTTGCCAGCGTCACGGCACTTGCCAGCGGCATCGAGCGCCGGCGCGGCGCTGACCGTCGAGGCCGAAGCCAGCAGCGCCAGGGCGGCGAACAGGGATAGGGTGCGGCTCATGTCCTTGCCTCCATTAAGCCGCGCTCCGGGCGGCCCCCGCACCCTAGCAGCAGCCCTGCTGGCCCTGGCAATGGCCTTGTTGGCGACGCCAGTTGAGGCCGACCCATGCAAGGCGATCCCGGATCGCGGACCTCTGCCGGCGGACCTCGCGAAGGGCCGGCGCTTTGAGGGTCCGGTGGTCTACGTGGGCGATGGCGACAGCCTGTGCGTCGGCTTGGGCCGGACGCCGGATCGCTGGGTCGAGGTCCGG